>NZ_BAAAWE010000001.1:5470300-6837875 GCF_039534915.1 Streptomyces roseofulvus
TTCCGTCGCACCGTCGGCTACACCTGGCTCGCGGACGGCACCCCGGTCGGCGAGGACGAGGCCATGCGCACCTTCGCCGACCGCCTCGGCCTCGACCCCGTCCTCGACGTCCAGGCCCTGGAGCCGCTCACCCTCCCCGACCCGGAGGCCGACGCCCGTACCCGTCTGGTCGGCCTCGTCGCCGTCCTCGCCCGCACCGGCCTCGACCTGCCCGCCGGCGTCGACCCCGGCGACGCCCCCGACCGGCTCCGCGAGGCGGCCCTCGCCGACGGCGCCGAGCAGCTGGAGTGGCCCGGATGGCGGGGAGCCGTCCTCGACGAGCTCGACGCCGTGGAGGAGGGCCCCCTCGGCCCGTACGTCCGCGGCCCCCGCGCGCGCCTCCTGGGCGGCGCCCAGCTCGCCGTGGGCGTGCCGCTGCTCCTGTGGGGGCTCAGGCGGCGCTCCGGCGGCTGGACCGCCGCAGGAGCCGTCCTCGTCGCCCACGGCGCCCTCGGCCTCGCCTACGACCGGCTGCGCGAGCACTGACCCGCGCCGAACGACGGAAGGCCCCTTCCCCCGCGCGGGGGAAGGGGCCTTCCGGCAGGTGTGTGCCTACTCGTCGTCGTCCTCGTCGTCGAGACGGGCCAGCCAGGTCGCGAGGCGCTCGACCGGCACCTCGAAGTCGGGGTTGAGATCGACGAAGGTCCGCAGCTGCTCGGCGAGCCACTCGAAGGTGACCTCCTCCTCGCCGCGCCGCTTCTCCAGTTCCTCGATGCCACGGTCGGTGAAGTACATGCGTTCCAGGATAGGCCCGCCCGGACAGGCCGGAGGCCCGGCACCCCAGGTGGGGTGCCGGGCCTCCGTACGGGGTGCCGACGTCAGGCGTCGAAGACCTCGTTGACCAGCTGCTGCTGCTCCGCCTGGTGACGCTTGGCCGAGCCGACCGCCGGGGACGAGGAGTGCGGGCGGGAGATCCGGCGCAGGCGCTCGCCCGCCGGGATGTCCGCGCCGACCGCCAGGTCGAGGTGGTCGATCAGGTTGAGCGCGATGAACGGCCACGCACCCTGGTTCGCCGGCTCCTCCTGCGCCCAGATGTACTTCGCGGCGTTCGGGTACTTGGCGATCTCGGCCTGGAGCTCGGCACCCGGCAGCGGGTACAGGCGCTCCAGACGGATGATCGCGGTCTCCTTGTCGCCGCGCTTCTGCCGCTCGGCCTCCAGGTCGTAGTAGACCTTGCCGGCGCAGAAGACGACCTTGCGGACGTCGGCCGGGGCGACCGTCGTGTCGCCGATCACCGGGCGGAAGCCGCCGGTGGTGAACTCCTCCACCTTGGACGCCGCGGCCTTCAGGCGCAGCATCGACTTCGGGGTGAAGACGATGAGCGGCTTGTGGTGCGGGTTGTGCACCTGCCAGCGCAGGAGGTGGAAGTAGTTCGACGGCAGCGTCGGCATGGCGACCGTCATGTTGTCCTGGGCGCACATCTGGAGGAAGCGCTCGGGACGGGCGGACGAGTGGTCCGGGCCCTGGCCCTCGTAGCCGTGCGGCAGGAGCAGGGTGACGCCGGAGGTCTGGCCCCACTTCTGCTCGGCCGAGGAGATGAACTCGTCGACGACGGTCTGGGCGCCGTTGACGAAGTCGCCGAACTGCGCCTCCCAGACCACCAGGGAGCTCGGGCGGGCCAGCGAGTAGCCGTACTCGAAGCCCATCGCCGCGTACTCGCTGAGCAGCGAGTCGTAGACGTTGAAGTGGGCCTGGTCCTCGGTCAGGTAGAGCAGCGGGGTGTAGTCCTCGCCGGTCTCCTGGTCGACCAGGACCGCGTGGCGCTGGCCGAAGGTGCCGCGGCGGGAGTCCTGGCCCGACAGGCGGACCGGGGTGCCCTCCATCAGCAGGGAGCCGATGGCGAGGGTCTCGCCGAAGCCCCAGTCGATGGTGCCGTCGTCGATCGAGGCCGCGCGGCGCTGCAGCTGGGGCAGCAGACGCGGGTGGACCGTGACCCGCTCGGGGATGTTGGTCTGCGACTCGGCGATCCGCTTCACGACCTCCTGGGAGACCGCGGTGGTGACGGCGACGGGGAACTCGGCCTGGACGTCCGGCACATGGGTCGGCGCCGGGGCGGCGGTGGCCTCGCGGACCTCCGCGAACACCTTCTCCAGCTGGCCCTGGAAGTCCTGGAGCGCCTGCTCCGCCTCCTCCAGGGTGATGTCGCCGCGACCGATGAGCGACTCGGTGTACAGCTTGCGCACCGAACGCTTCTTGTCGATCAGGTTGTACATCTGCGGGTTGGTGAACTGCGGGTTGTCGCCCTCGTTGTGACCGCGGCGGCGGTAGCAGATGAGGTCGATCACGACGTCCTTGTTGAACGTCTGGCGGAACTCGAAGGCGAGCCGCGCGACGCGGACCACGGCCTCCGGGTCGTCGCCGTTCACGTGGAAGATCGGCGCCTCGATCATGCGGGCCACGTCGGTGGCGTACATGGAGGAGCGCGACGACTCGGGAGCCGCCGTGAAGCCGACCTGGTTGTTGATGACGATGTGGACCGTGCCGCCGGTGCGGTAGCCGCGCAGCTGCGACATGTTCAGGGTCTCGGCCACCACGCCCTGGCCCGCGAAGGCCGCGTCGCCGTGCAGCGCCACCGGGAGGACGGTGAAGTCCGTGCCGCCCTTGTTGATGACGTCCTGCTTGGCGCGGACGACACCCTCCAGGACCGGGTCGACCGCCTCCAGGTGGGAGGGGTTGGCGACCAGGGAGACCTTGATCTCCTCGCCGTCGAGACCGGTGAAGGTGCCCTCGGCGCCCAGGTGGTACTTGACGTCGCCGGAGCCGTGCATCGACTTCGGGTCGAGGTTGCCCTCGAACTCGCGGAAGATCTGCGCGTACGACTTGCCGACGATGTTCGCGAGGACGTTGAGGCGGCCGCGGTGGGCCATGCCGATGACGACCTCGTCGAGGCGGGACTCGGCGGCGGAGTCGATGACCGCGTCGAGCAGCGGGATGACGGATTCGCCGCCCTCCAGGGAGAAGCGCTTCTGGCCGACGTACTTCGTCTGCAGGAAGGTCTCGAACGCCTCGGCCGCGTTCAGGCGGCGGAGGATGCGGAGCTGCTCCTCGCGCTCCACGCGCGCGTGGGGACGCTCGACGCGGTCCTGGATCCACTTGCGCTGCTTCGGGTCCTGGATGTGCATGAACTCGATGCCGGTGGTGCGGCAGTACGAGTCGCGCAGGACGCCGAGGATGTCGCGGAGCTTCATCATCGACTTGCCGGCGAAGCCGCCGACCGCGAACTCGCGCTCCAGGTCCCACAGGGTGAGGCCGTGCTCGGTGATGTCCAGGTCGGGGTGCTTGCGCTGCTTGTACTCCAGCGGGTCGGTGTCGGCCATGACGTGGCCGCGGACCCGGTAGGAGTGGATCAGCTCGAAGACGCGGGCGGCCTTGGTGACGTCGTCGTCGTGGGAGGCGTCGATGTCCTTGAGCCAGCGGACCGGCTCGTAGGGGATCCGCAGCGACTTGAAGATCTCGTCGTAGAAGTCGTTCTCGCCGAGGAGGAGGTTCGCGACGATCCGCAGGAACTCGCCGGAGGCGGCACCCTGGATGACCCGGTGGTCGTAGGTCGAGGTCAGGGTCATGACCTTGGAGATGCCCAGCTTGTTCAGGGTGTCCTGGGAGGTGCCCTGGAACTCGGCGGGGTAGTCCATCGAGCCGACGCCCATGATGACCGACTGTCCGGGCATCAGACGCGGCACGGAGTGGACCGTGCCGAGGCCGCCGGGGTTGGTCAGGGAGACGGTGACGCCGGAGAAGTCCTCCATCGTCAGCTTGCCCACGCGGGCGCGCTTGACGATGTCCTCGTACGCCTGCCAGAACTCGAAGAAGTTGAGCGTCTCGGCCTTCTTGATGCCCGCGACGACGAGCTGGCGGTCGCCGTTCGGCTTCACCAGGTCGATGGCGAGACCGAAGTTCACGTGCTCCGGCTTGACCAGGGTCGGCTTGCCGTCCTTCTCCGCGAAGGAGTAGTTCATCGACGGCATGGCCTTGATCGCCTGCACCATGGCGTAGCCGATGAGGTGGGTGAAGGAGATCTTCCCGCCCCGGGCGCGCTTCAGGTGGTTGTTGATGACGATCCGGTTGTCGAACAGGAGCTTCACCGGGACGGCGCGGACGGACGTGGCCGTCGGCATCTCCAGCGAGGCGTTCATGTTCTTCGCGACCGCGGCGGCCGGGCCGCGGAGCGTGATCAGCTCGGGGCCGGCGGGCGCCTCGGCGGCCGGGGCGGCCTTGGCGGGCGCCGGAGCGGCGGCCGGGGCCGGCTTCACGGCGGCCGGAGCGGGCTTCGCCGGAGCCGCGGCGGGGGCGGCGGCGGGCGCCGGGGCCGGGGCGGGGACGGCGGCGGCCGGAGCGGCAGGTGCGGCCTGTGCGGGGCCCGCCTGCTGCGCCGAGGGCGCGGTCGTCGTGGTGGCGGCCGGGGCGGACGGGGTCTCCGCCGCACCCGGCTTGTAGTCGGCGAAGAAGTCCCACCAGGCACGATCGACCGAATTCGGGTCCTGGAGGTACTGCTGGTAGATCTCGTCGACGAGCCACTCATTGGCACCGAAGGCGGCTGCGGGGCTCACGCCACGCCCGTCTTGGTCGGCCGGGGAGCTCGGGGTACTGGGGGACTGAGACGACACGGCGGCAACCGCCCTCTTCCGCTTCGCAAGGTGATGGACAGCGGAAATAAAGGCTACGCCTGTCCGGCCGGGACGTGCAGGCCGGGCACTCCAACGTCGCGCAAGTCACACTTGACGGCGTGTTTCGACACCGTGAATGGCGGGAAACAAGCGGGGTTCCCCCTCGGTGAGGGTACGGAAAAGCGCGGGCTACGGCCCCCTTCGGCCGTTCCCTGACCACGTCCTGCCACTGATCACGCAGAACGTTCGCTTCCGGTTCGAACCCTACGTCAATCGCGGACGGGAAGGCTGCCCGGAAGAGTGACGCGGATGCGGCACCCGCGTGACGATTCGGCCACGCCGATCCCGCCACCGTGCAGATCCACCGCCCAGCGCGCGATCGCCAGCCCGAGCCCCGTGCCCCCGTCGCTCCCCGGCCCCTGCCGGTCCGGAGCCGTACCCCGGTTGAACCGCTCGAAGACCTTGTGCCGCTCCTGCTCCGGGATGCCCGGACCCTCGTCCTCGACCACCAGCTCCAGCGACTCCGGGTACGGGCCGCGCCGGGCCCGCACCGTCACGCGCCCGTGCGGCGGGGAGTGCTTCACCGCGTTGTCGATCAGGTTCGCCATCACCTGGTGCAGCCGCTCCACGTCCGCGTACGCGGTCAGGTCGGACGGCGACACGTCCAGGTGCAGATGCACGTCCGTACGCCGGTGCAGGCCGGACGTCGACGGCAGACCGCGCTGCGCGGCGGCCAGATTCGCCTCCCGCAGCACCCCGGACAGATAGGGCCACACCTCGAAACGGCGCGCCCGCAGCTGGACGACACCGTTGTCGAGCCGCGACAGGTCGAGCAGCGTCTCCACCAGCCGGCCCAGCCGCTCGGTCTGCTTCAGCGCCGACCGCATCGTCTCCGGATCGGCCTCCGAGACCCCGTCGACCACGTTCTCCAGCACCGCGCGCAGCGCCGCGATCGGCGTGCGCAGCTCGTGCGAGACATTGGCGACCAGTTCCTTGCGGTGCCGGTCCACGGCCTCCAGGTCGTCCGCCATGCGGTTGATCGTCGACGCCAGGTCGCCCAGCTCGTCGCGCCGGTCCGCGCCCCGCACCCGCCGCGAGAAGTCCCCGCGCGAGATCGACCCCGCCACCGTGTTCATCTCGTCCAGCGGCGCCGTCAGCGACTGCGCCACGAACTGCGTGATCAGCAGGGTCGCGATCATCGCGAAGATCGTGATGTACCGGAACTCGGTGGACGTCCGGATCGCCACCAGGGCGAGCCCCGAGGTCAGCAGCACCGCCCCGACGACCAGCGCGCCCAGCTTCGTCTTGATCGAGATCACGATCCGGCGCCGGGCCCCTCCGGTGCGCCGCCCCGGCCGGCTCACGGCGCCGGGGTCTCCAGCGCGTACCCGACCCCGTGCACCGTACGGATCCGCTCGGCGCCGATCTTCCGGCGCAGCGCCTTGATGTGGCTGTCCACGGTCCGGGTGCCGGAGGCGTCCGCCCAGTCCCACACCTCGGCCAGCAGCTGCTCCCGGGAGAGCACCGCGCGCGGGGTGTTGGCCAGACAGACCAGCAGGTCGAACTCGGTCGGCGTCAGATGGACGTCCTCCGCCCGCACCCGGACCCGGCGCTGCGCGTGGTCGATCTCCAGCTCGCCCAGCCGCAGTATCCCGCTGCGCGGGGTCACGGCGGCGAGCGCGGCCCGCTCCACCCGGCGCAGCAGCACGTGCACCCGGGCGGCCAGCTCACGCATGGAGAAAGGCTTCGTCATGTAGTCGTCGGCGCCGACGCCCAGCCCGACCAGCATGTCGGTCTCGTCGTCCCGCGCCGTGAGCATCAGGACCGGCACCGGACGCTGCGCCTGCACCCGGCGGCAGACCTCCAGGCCGTCGAAGCCGGGCAGCATCACGTCGAGCACCATCAGGTCCGGCTGCCACGCCTCGGCCGCCTCGACGGCCGCCGGGCCGTCGGTCGCCGTCTGGACCAGGAATCCCTCGGCGCGCAGCCGGGCGGAGACCGCCTCCACGATCGTCGCGTCGTCCTCGACGACCAGGACGCGCCGCTGGGCCCCCGGAGTCGCCGCACCCTGGTGAGTGGTGTGTGTCTGCTCCATTGCCCCGCCTCGCGTCGCCGATGTCGGTGCAGCAGCCTAGAGGTACCGGCGGCGTCCCGGCTACGCAGGCCGGATGCCGAGGTGGACCACGTCGGGGACGCCCCGGGCAACGGGGATCTCTTCCGTCCGTACCCCGCTGAACCCGGCATTCCGCAAGGACTCCTCGAAATCGCCGGACGGTCGCGCCGACCACACGGCGAGCACTCCGCCGGGGTTCAGCCGGGCCGCGCAGGACGCCAACCCCCGGGCCCCGTACAGGGATTCGTTGTCCTCGGTGACCGTCCAGTCCGGACCGTTGTCGATGTCCAGACAGAGCGCGTCATAGGTGTCGCCGGACGTCTCCAGGTACGTCACCAGGTCCGTGTGCAGGATCACGGTCCGCTCGTCGGCGAGCGCGCGCCCGGAGAGCGCGGCGAGCGGGCCGCTCCGGTGCCAGTCGATGATGGCCTCCTCCCGCTCGACGACCGCGATCCGCCCCCAGCGCGGGTCGGCGGCGGCGTGCGCGAGGGAGAAGCCGACGCCGAGCCCGCCGATCAGGACGGACGCGCCCGCGCGCGCCCGCGCGGGGAGCGCCTCCATCGCCGCGTCCACGAGCAGCCGCTCGGAGCGCCCGTCGGAGGTGTCCATCAGGAAGGTGCCGTTGGCGATGATCTCGAAGTCGGTGCGGTCCCCGGCGTCCCGGCGCCGCAGCACGACCTCTCCGTACGGGCCCTCGCGGCGGTCGAGGGTGACGGGGCTGTTCATGATCACTCCGTGTCTCGTCGTGCGGTACGCGTCGTCCCGGCCATCCTCGCGGAGCGCGGACGGCCGGGACAAACACGTTTCGGAGGCGACGGGTGACGGAGCGGCACCGCCCGCTACGGGCGCGGCGCCTCGCGCTCCACGTACCGCTGCACCGCCTTCAGCTCGCGCCGGGCGTCGACCGGGGTGCCGTACGTGCGGTCCCAGGTGATCGGGGCGACGGTCACGTGGCCCTCGCCCAGCAGCCAGGTCGAGTCCGCGTCCGCGCGGTGCTCGACGCACTCGCCCTCGCTCTCGTCCCCCTCGCACAGGCCGAGCGCGATGTCGAAGGTGTCGCCCGCCCCGCGCTGCTCGTACGCGTGGTAGACGACCGCCCCGTCACCGACCCGGGTCCACACCGGGGCCTTCGCCCGCTGTCCGGCGCTCACGTCCGGGTAGTCGACCTTCAGGGCGAAGGCGGAGGTCAGCAGTCCCCGCTCCCTCAGCCCCGCGACGAACCGCGCGCCGAACTCGGCGTGCGCCCGGTAGTTCTCGCGGGGGAAGTACAGCTGGCTCTCGTCGCCGGACGAGGAGAACGCGATCGCCGGGACGTCCTGGTCGATCGCGGCCACGGCCGCGCCGACGGTGCCCGAGTCGTTGACGCTCGCGGCGATGTTCGGACCCGAGTTGATGCCGGTGAGGACCAGGTCGGGAGCGCCCTTCCAGCCGACCTTCGCCGCCAGGCCCCCGCGCAGGGCCAGCTTCACGGTGTCCGCGGGGGTCGCGCTGGGGGAGTCCGGCGCGCAGCCGCCCTCGGCGAGGCAGACGCCGAAGACGGCGCCACCGGAGGGCGCCCCCGCGCAGTCGCCCTCGTACCCGGCGGGCAGCGCGGTGCGGCGCTGGGCGGTCAGGGCGCCGCCGTTGGTCACGGCCGTGCCCTTGCCGGACTGCACCTGCCAGGGCGCCATCACCACGACGTCGGCCCCCGCCGCGCACATCGCGCGGCGGAGCTCGTACAGGCCGAGCCCGTCCGAGTTGCTCGACTTCGCGGCCCGCATGGAGTCGTCGTTGGAGAGGAGGATCCGCAGCCCGGCGAGCGGGCGGCGCCCGTCGTGCGCCCGCTCCGCGGCGGGAGTGGTCGCGTAGGCGGTGGCGCCCAGGCCGGCGAGTACGGCCGCTGCGGTGGTCAGCGCGAGGGTACGGCGCATGGCGGTGCGTCCTTTCGTGGGCATGACATCTCGGGGGGGGATCCGGGGCCCGGCCCCCCACGGGCGGGCCCCGGATCGCGCGGGGGCGTCAGGATCCCCGCGGTCTGTGGCCGGTTCCGATGTCCTGGATCCCGGATCCGATGTCCTGGATCCGATATCTCGGATGCGATGTCCGGCTCGGCGGCTCAGAGCGTCAGGCCGTGCCCGTACGGGACCACCGGAGCCTCCGTGCCGTTCGGTACGTCCGGCCGGGCCGCGCCGACCGCGGCCATCGAGTGCGCCAGTTCGAACGGGAGGCGGCCCTCGGGGCGGGCGCGGCCGAAGGCGACGCCGAGGGCCGCCTTCTCCTCCGGTGTCATCCGGGAGAGCGGGTCCTCCGCGCGCTCGTCCACGGGGCGACCGGCGTCCTGAAAGGGGTGCATCGCGTCCGTACCTGCCTTTCGTGACCGAGCGGACGGGGCCGAGGGGCCGGCGTGCCGCGCCCCGGAACCTGTGCGGGGCTCCGCCGGGGGGCGGCGCCGTCCTCGACGGGCACAGGCTAAGCGCGAAAACCGAGTAGGTACTAGGTTTGTCATCTGTGAGCCGGATCACAGACCCGGGGGGTCGGTCGGGGCCCCGGCTAAGGTGTCCGCATGCCGGAGAAGAAGGTCACCGCGAGCGGTAAAAACGCAGGTCGCGGCAGCTACGCCGTCGGCGACGCCCGCCGCCGGCTGATCCTGGACACCGCCGTCGACCACTTCGGGCAGTGGGGCTTCCACGCCTCCTCCCTCGCCCGCATCGCCCACGACTGCGGCATCACCCAGGGCGGCCTGCTGCACCACTTCCGCAGCAAGGAGGACCTGCTCCTCTCGGTCCTGGCGCAGAGCGAGGAGCACGACGTCGAGCGCCTCTTCGGCACCGAACCGGAGTCGTACGCGGCCTTCCTCGACGCCCTCGTCCGGCTGATCGAGGAGAACACCCGGCGCCCCGGCATCGTCCGCATGTTCAACGTCCTCGTCGGCGAGTCCGGCAGCGTCGGCCACCCCGCCCACGCGTACTTCAAGGACCGGTACGCGCGCGTGCTCGCGCACAGCGTCGAACGCCTGGAGGAGGCCGTCCGGCGCGGCGAACTCCGCCCGGACATCGACTGCGAGGGCGTCGCCCGGGAGTATGTGGCCGTCATGGACGGCCTGCAGCTCCAGTGGGCCCTCGACCCGGACTCCCTCGACATGCCCGCCCGGGTGCGGGACTACCTCCAGCGCCAGTACGCGGCGATCCGCGCGACACCCGAGTAGCCCCGGGTCCCCAGCCCCCCGGCCGGCTGGCCCGGCCGCGGCCCCGCCCCGCGTACGGGCCCGCCCCCGCACCCAGCAGACCGCAGGCCACCGCCCAGGCCGCGCCCTCCGGCCCCGGCCGCAGCACTCACCCCCACCGGACCGCCGCCCCGGCGTCCGGCGGCGTCAGATGCACCGCCCGGTGTACGTCACCGGCGGCAGCCGGCTCGACCGCGCCCCGGCCGCGAGACCGGTGAGCCCGAGCGTGTTCCGTACGGCGGCGGGCGCGCCGAAATCCGCCGCCGGACCCGGCAGGACCAGGGCGGACAGTCCGACGGCCGGCGCGGCCGGCGCCGCGCGGGAGCGGAGACGGCGTCCCCCTCGCCCCCGGCGGGGCCTCCCCGTGCGAGGCGTGACAGTCTCACGCCCTCTATCGCGCGGCGGGCCCCGGGCGGTTCACGGGGGCGCGGACCGTGTCACGGAGAGGTCGGCGGGCCGCCGTCCGGGAGGGCGTCGAAGACGCGCTGGAGGGCGGCGGGCCGGTCGCCGTCGCCCGCCACGACCGTCCGGTCGTGGTAGGTCACGGCGTACCGGAAACCGTCGGCGACGGGCGGGCCGGTGGGCTGTTCGGGCACGCGCGCGTAGGCGGGGTCGTCGAGGGCGGCGCGCAGCTCGGCGAGGTCGGCGGCGGTCATCCGTCCGGTGCGCGGCTCGCCGTTCCCGGACCGGACGGTCCAGCTTCCGTCCTCGCGCACCACGAGGCGGTTGTCCACGCCGGCGAAGCCTCCGCTCACGCCGACCTCGACGAGCACGGCCCCGGAGCGCGGGTCGGCGGTGGCCTCCGTGCTCGCCGCGCTCCCGCTCGGGTCCGGGACCGGCGGGGCGTCGGCGTCGGCGCACCCGCCCACCGCGACCACCAGCGCCGCCGCGACCGCCGGCACCGCGCCCCACACCCGTCCACGCCGCACACGAGACTTCATGGGCCCGAGCATGCCCGGCCCCGCGCCGGGGCGCAGCCGGAACACGCGACGGGGCCGGAAACCGGGGCCTCTGTCCGATCCGATGTGACGTTGCCAGGGGCCAGCGTGGTGACGTGCGGCTCGAAGAGTTGAACTGGGCGATGCGCGGCCCCTCTGCCCAGAACAACCTTGCATCTTGCGTGGCCGGGACCGGCACGATTTCGTCGTTGACGACGTCGGAGAGGGTGCAGCATCGTCGGGGCATGGGATCTGAAGGTGCGAAGCGCGCACAGGCTTGGGCGGAGCTCCTGGAGGAGTACCCTCCCCAACCTGACGGGGAGGACCAGTCTTCCCCGTCCCTGGGGTTGTTGCTGCAGGCGGCTGCGCGTGAGCCGTTGCTGAGTTCGATGTATCCCTGGATGTCGATGCAGCAGCTGAGTGTGTCGACATCGGACAACTGGGAGGACTGGGGCCGGGAACCACTCCCCGCGATGTTCGCCCGTCCAGATTCCTATTCGGTAGTGGACCGCTCTGATCGGGGAGACCGTGTCGCCTTCGAAACGACCGATCCTGCCGAGGCAGTCGCGTTCGCGGCCCGACTTGTTCGCGACCAGCGGGCAGCGCAGACGAAGGGGTCGCACGTCTGGTCGGCCGAGGTGGAGGCGGTGCTGCGTGATGCGGGCTGGTATCCGGGGCGGAACGTTGACACGACAGTGTGGCGAGAGCGCCTGGAAGCAGACGGCTTCCGTATTCATTCCGCTGCCGAGGAATTCCTGCGCGAGTTCGGTGGACTGACAGTTGTTAGCGGTGGCTCAGGCATCACCAGAGCGAGAGAACCATTCGAACTCGACCCACTGCTTGCGCTGGGCGAAGACGACCGTTTCGGCGAATGGGGAGAGGAGATTGGGCGGCACCTCTTTCCGCTGGGGGAACTCGACCACGGCCACGCCTTCCTCGGCCTTGACGAGCACGGCGAGTTGTATGTCGTCGTCAACTGGCTGGCCAGGTTCGGTCGTATGCCCGAGGCCATGGAGAACCTCGTCCTTGGAGTGATGCCGGTTCGTATGCCCAGCTCAGCTCAGCCCTGAGGTCGTATGTGGACTGGATCGATCGGTGGGCGAGGCCGGATCTGATGGTGTGCGGCGTGTCTGCTTCATGATTTCACGCGCTATTTGATCGAGGAACTGCTGGTCGGTTCTCTTGCTGTGCCAGATGGCTCCCTCGGTCCGTTCGTAGTCCGGGGCCCAAGCGCGGTCGACGACTGGGCGGACGTGTAGGTGACGGAGTAGTGGGGAACCCGCCTTGCGTTTCCGGCTGAACCAGAGGGCACTCTGCTCGTGCCGCCTGGCTTGCGTTGCGTGAAGGGACGGAAGGAGCCCTCTTAGTCGCGCGGGGGAGTAGGTGTTCGTGGGAGCCGAGGGCGGGCGCCAGGAATCGGCAATGGCCCAGTGCGCTATGGCGTCGCCGAATTCGGGCTTGTCCGTGTAGGGGTAGCTGACCCGGCGGCTGACCTCGTCGAGGAACTGGAACTGTTCGATGAGGGTTCCGTTCGCGCGCTGGCGCCAGTAGGGCGCGGCGATGAGCACGGCCAGGTCTATGGCCTCGGGATAGACGGCGGCGAACAGCTTCGACGTGCTGTAGGCGCGAAAGGCCGTCGATTCGTCATCGTCCGGAATAAGGGCACGAGCGCGCGCGTCCCAGGTATGCCAGACATGCCGACGGTCCTCGGGAGGGTTGGGGGTGTCCCAGATATGTCCGCAGAAGCTGAAGGCGGTCAGCACCGCGTCGTAGGTGGCGGCCCAGCCGCGACGGCTCAGTATTCGCAGATGACGGCGCTGGGAGTGGACGATGGCGGGAATCTCGCTGAGGTCGGCGGCGGGCTGATTGACGTCAGGTGGCCCGATCCAGGTGCGGTGCCGGAGACATACGTAGCGATGGTGTGGGAGGAGCCGGGTCACCTTTCCGCCGGGATGCTTGGAGTCGCAGCGGTGGCAGCCGGTTTGTGGCTGATGGCGGAACATGGCCCAGTTCGGCTCTGGATCGCGCAGCTCCGGAAGGGCTCCCGCGAGGGCGTGAATGGTCCGGCCGGTGAGGGCTGCGAGCCGCTCGGGGACGATGACCCGGCGCATCCCGCCGGACTGCTCGCGCTGAGTGACTTGGACCCAGAGATCGTTGATATCGAGGCCGTGGAGTGTGGCCAGTCGGCCGATGTAGGAAGCCGCGACCTCATGCTGGGCAGGGGGAACAGGGTCGGGCAGGCGACGCACGAGCATCAGGCCGCCCGCCTTCGCCGGGAGGCGGGCTTGGCCGGCGCTGTGAGCTTCTCGGACTGCTCGGCGGCGAAGTCGATCGGGACGAGTGCGAGGAGGTCCTCGGTGATGCGTTCGCTCTCGTCCTCGATGGCCAGTACCGCGGCGCCCCGGATGAGCTGGGAGAGGCTGCCGATCATGCCGCCGGTGCGGTGGAAGACGTACTCGCTCAGCTCGGTGAGTGTGCCTGGGGCGTGGTTGTGCAGCCGGAGCATGGATTCCAGGGTCCCGACCAGGGCCCGCCACGTGTCGTGGTCCTGATCGGTGGCGTGGGAGAACGGGGCTGCGGGGATGACGACGAAGCGTCCGGCGATCTGACGGCCGCGGGTGCCGGCGAACAGGCCCCGGGACTCGATGTCGATGCCCGCGTAGGCGAACGTGGCGGGCAGTCGCTCGGCGAAGTACTTCAGCTGGTCGGATGCCTCGGCACCGGACCGGGTCGCGAGGTTCAGATTGTGGAGCTCGTCGACGAGTACGAGGTCGACATGGACATGCGCGGCGGTCGCGCAGACCGCGTCCACGATGTCGGTGACGTTGGCCCGGGTGGGGAAGGACAGGCCGAAGAACCGGGCGAACTCCATCGCGAGCATCTTCGGCGTGGCTGCCGGCGGAACAGTCACGTAGACGACCGGGAGTCGGCTCAGGTCGCGGGGATGCCGCTTGCGGATGGCGAGTTCGTGCGCCCGCCCCAGCTGGGTCAGAGCGGTGGTCTTCCCAGTGCCTGAGGCACCAGACAGGATCACACCGCGGCGAGCGGAGATCTGGTTGCGGTTGAGCTGGATCAGCAGCCGGGAGGTGGCGATGACCTTGCGGATGGTGGGGGTGTTCACCATCGGGAGATCGGCGTGATACTCCCGGCGCCGTTCGTCCTCGCGCATCCGCTCCCGCCTGCTCAGCGCAGTCCACTCGGCGGCCGAGAGCAGGCCGGGCGGCACGGGCTCGTGCTCGACGAAGTGCCTCCAGCCCTCCTTGGTGGTCAGCGGGCTGTCCGGCGGAGCCTCCGCGGCCGTGTCCGTGTCCGGGGTGCGGGACGGGGAGGGCTTGCTCATAGCCACCTTTCGGCTTCTGCGTGGGCGTCGAAGACCCCGAAGGGCACCACCGTCGCGGACGGCTGGGCCTCGGCCCTCGGTTTGGGTGCTGCTTCGGTTTCGCTCTCGGGTGCCGAGGCGGGCGCGTGGACGGTGGCCGCGGCTCGGGTGCGGCCCACGACCTTGGCGGTGTGCTTGTCCGGGCCGTGCTCGGCCCGGGTCAGTAGTTCGTCCAGCACCCGGGCAACGACCGCTTCGTTGGTGTCGTCCAGGCCGGCCCCGGTGGCCAGGCGGCGGGCGTGGCTCCAGGTGAAGTCCGCGAACGGTGCGTTGACCAAGGGCAGGTGGACCCAGGGGACGGTGATCCAGCCCTGCTGGGTGCGTACGAACACATGGGACAGGTCGTAGGGGTCGTAGTGCACTTCCCAGAGTCCGCGTTTCGCGGCGTGTCCGGAGTGCTGGCGCCGCCAGGGCCCCAGGTCTGCACAGTCATAGGTGCGGTAGTTGATCCGAATGCCGTAGTCGTTGACGGCCCGCCAGGCCACCGGAAGCAGTTCCAGGTAGTCCTCGCCCCGCAGCACCAGCGGCAGATAGCCGCAGGCTGCCACCAGTGAGGCGTACTTGTCGTTGGGTGACATCGCCTTCTTCGGCCGGAACGGGTCGCGCAGGCTGTCGTGCGGCCTGGCCTGCCACCCGGCCAGCAGCCACTCGTCCAGAAGGTCCTGGAGTTCGGGGATGGTCCAGACGGCCTGCTCTTCGACGCGCTCGCCCCGGCGGGAGACGTTCGGTCCCGTGTAGCCGGCGAGGTGCTGGCAGAACAGTGTGTTGATCGCCGAGAACGTGGCCTCCACGATGGCCTTGTCGGTAGGCGTCCGTGGGCGCGATCTCTGCACTGAGACACCGAGACGGTCGCAGGCCCGGATGAACGTGTCGGAAATGAAGACCTTCCCGCCGTCGATGACGACGGTGTCCGGCACGATCACCGGCTTCGCCGCGGCTTGTTCCATCCGCGTGTCCGCGGCCAGCAGCCGCCGGTGCGGCATCCGCGAGGCCGCCATCCGAAGCGACTGGGACCAGCCCGGCCGCATCGGCTCGGGCACCAGCATCCGGGCCAGCAGCAGCGAGGCGTCCACCGCCTTCGTGCCCACCGGCCGCAGCACAGCCGCGCAGATCGTGCGAGTCGCGACGTCGACCGCGATCGTCAGATCCGCGCGAGCCGTCAGACCGGAATCCAGCACCACCATCACGTCCAGCGGGGTGGAGTCGATCTGCACCTGTTCTCCGGGCCGGTCCGCGAACGTCGGCGTGAACGGCCCCTGTGGGCGGTTCGCCGTCTGGCGCCGCGTGACCGCCGAGCCGAAGGAGTGCCGACCGGCGGAGAGCGCGTCGACGAGCTTGTAGAAGGTGTTCTTGCTCGGCAGCGGCACCACTCCCTCGCCGTGGGTGGCCTCCACCATCTTGATCACCCTGCGGATCAGCCGGGACCGGGTCCCCGTCGACGTGTGCGTTTCCGCGTCCAGAGCCTCCCTGATCACCGCCACCAGCCGGGCATCCGCCCGCCCCGTCGCCTCCGACATCCGCACCAGACGCTGGTCGACCAGACCCCACAACCCCTGCTGGGCATAGCGAGACCGCTTGCCCTGCACCGTGCGAAGACTCACACCCAGCTCATCCGCCTTCGCCTGGGCTCGCTCCACCAGCGAACGGGACGCAGGGTCGTACTCCGGCCGCGCGGGCGTGCCCGGCCCGGCGCCGGGCGGTAGCCCGGTCTCCACCTCCACGATGTGGCGTTCCCACTCGCGCGCAGCCGCCCCCGCGGCCTCCGACAGCGTCGCCAGCAGGCCGAACGGCTCCACCGCAGGAAGCGACTCCGTGCCGGTGACCGCGAAGTCCGGCGCCGTCATCAGATACGAGGCCAGCACCACCGACTCCGCCCCATCCTGCGAGCGCAGTCGTACCGACGTCCCCGCGAGTGCCACCACCTGGTGGTCGCTGTCGTTGTAGGTGATCCAGTCCCCGGGCCGTAGCACCGAGGCGTTCTGGCCGCCCATCACCGCACCACTCCCGACGACACGAGCGAGGCGGCGTGCAGCGGCACCGACACATCCACCACAAGCTCGTGCGACCACAGCAGATGGAACAACACCGGCAGCACCGCGATCGGATCCCCCACCGCCGCGGCCCCGTCCATCAGCGGCAGAGGCTCGGCGAACACCTCCCGCAGCACGGAGGCCACCGGCTCCACCCGGTGCCGCGGAGTGCGGTAGCCCGCAAGCCACCGCACGTTGCGCACCACGATCTCGTCCGGGTCCCCCACCAGCCGGAACTCCCATCCCACCTGGTCGCAGGCCGCCCGCGTCGCCTCGAACTTCACCCAGTCCCGAGGACCCCGCCGGTTCGCCGGGCGGCAGTCGATCACGACCGCAGTGCCGTCGTCACGGCGGGCAAAGTAGTCCGGCGCGTGCGAGATGCCCTTGCCGCCGTCCGATGCCCAGAACAGCCAGAACGGCTGGGAGGACACCCCCACCACGGTCGGGTCGAAGTCCAGCAGCATCACGTGATCGCGCTCCAGCCACGACTCGTACCCGATGTGCCCGCCGGCCGTCGACGACCACCACAGCCCCGGCAGATGCCGCTGCCCCTTGTACGACTTGAACTCGCGCACCGGTACGACGTCCTCGAACCGCGTCGCCCACACATCCGAAAGCGGACGCCGGTATTCCGACCCGCCTAGATCGATGTACCCGACCTCGAAGCCCTCCGCCGGAGGCCCTGTCACGCCGCCCGGTACCACCCCTAACGCATGCACCACGAGCAGCTAACCCCGCCTCTCGATGCAAGGTCACGCTGACCTATGCAAGATCACGTGCAGCCTAAAGCTGACCTATGCAAGGTCGACCAGTACCGGACACTCCCGGCATGATCGCTCACAGCGAACAACCCCCGGGGAACAATCCCGCGCTCACATGCATTGAGTCGGCATAGCTCAACTTGACTGCCGAAGGGGAGATCATGGCTTCTGTCTCCAAGCCGTCCGTGCCGCTCACTCTGCCTGTGCTGCCGCTCGATGACGAGGTCGTGCTGCCCGGGATGGTCGTGCCGCTCGATCTGTCGGACAACGAGGTCCGGGCCGCCGTCGAGGCCGCCCAGGCCGCCGCCCGCGGGGCCGGCGGCAAGCCGCGCGTGCTGCTGGTGCCGCGCGTGGACGGGACGTACGCCGGGACCGGTGTGCTCGGCATCGTCGAGCAGGTGGGACGCCTGTCGGACGGCGACCCGGGCGCGCTGATCCGGGGCATCGGACGCGTGCGGATCGGGGCCGGCACCACCGGGCCCGGCGCGGCCCTGTGGGTCGAGGGGACCGTGGTCGAGGAGACCGTTCCCGAGCCGCTCCCCGGCTCCGTGACCGAGCTGGTCACCGAGTACAAGGCGCTCGCCACCAGCTGGCTGAAGAAGCGCGGCGCCTGGCAGGTCGTCGACCGGGTGCAGCAGATCGACGGCGTCGGCGCGCTCGCCGACAACTCCGGCTACTCACCCTTCCTCACCGTCGAGCAGAAGGTCGCCCTCCTGGAGACCGCCGACCCGGTCGCCCGCCTCCGGCTCGCCACCGCCCAGCTCCGCGAGCACCTCGCCGAGCAGGACGTCGCCGAGACCATCGCCAAGGACGTCCAGGAGGGCGTCGACAAGCAGCAGCGCGAGTTCCTGCTCCGCCGCCAGCTCGAAGCCGTCCGCAAGGAGCTGCGCGAGCTGAACGGCGAGAAGGAGGGCGAGGAGTCCGACGACTACCGCGCCCGCGTGGAGGCCGCCGACCTGCCCGAGGCGGTCCGCGAGGCCGCGCTCAAGGAGGTCGACAAGCTGGAGCGTTCCAGCGACCAGTCGCCCGAGGGCTCCTGGATCCGGACCTGGCTCGACACCGTCCTCGAACTGCCGTGGAACGAGCGGACCGAGGACCGGTACGACATCCAGGGCGCCAAGGCCGTCCTGGACGCCGAGCACGCGGGCCTGGAGGACGTGAAGGAGCGCATCACCGAGTACCTGGCCGTGCGCAAGCGGCGCTCCGAGCGCGGACTCGGCGTCGTCGGCGGACGGCGCGGCGGCGCCGTGCTCGCGCTCGTCGGCCCGCCCGGCGTCGGCAAGACCTCGCTCGGCGAGTCCGTCGCCCACGCCATGGGCCGGAAGTTCGTCCGGGTCGCCCTCGGCGGCGTCCGCGACGAGGCCGAGATCCGCGGCCACCGGCGGACGTACGTGGGCGCCCTGCCCGGCCGGATCGTCCGCGCCATCAAGGAGGCCGGCTCGATGAACCCGGTCGTCCTCCTCGACGAGATCGACAAGGTCGGCTCCGACTTCCGCGGCGACCCCGCCGCGGCCCTGCTCGAAGTCCTCGACCCGGCGCAGAACCACACCTTCCGCGACCACTACCTGGAGGTCGAACTCGACCTCAGCGACGTCGTCTTCCTGGCGACGGCCAACGTCCTGGAGGCCATCCCGGAGGCCCTGCTCGACCGCATGGAGCTGGTCCGCCTCGACGGCTACACCGAGGACGAGAAGGTCGTCATCGCCCGCGACCACCTGCTGCCCCGGCAGCTGGAGCGGGCCGGCCTGGAGCCCGGCGAGGTCGCCCTGGAGGAGGCGTCGCTGCGGAAGCTGGCCGGCGAGTACACCCGGGAGGCCGGCGTCCGCACCCTGGAGCGGGCCATCGCCCGACTGCTCCGCAAGGTGGCGGCCCAGCACGAACTCGGCGACCGCGAGCTGCCGTTCACGGTCACGCCCGAGGACCTGCGGGCCCTGATCGGGCGTCCGCACCACGTGCCCGAGTCCGCCCAGGACCCGGCCGAGCGGCGGACCGCCGTGCCCGGTGTCGCCACCGGCCTGGCCGTGACCGGCGCCGGCGGTGACGTCCTCTTCGTCGAGGCGTCCCTCGCCGACCCGGAGACCGGCGCCGCCGGGCTGACCCTCACCGGCCAGCTGGGCGACGTCATGAAGGAGTCCGCGCAGATCGCGCTCTCCTTCCTCCGCTCGCACGGCGCGGAGCTGGAGCTGCCCGTGACCGGTCTGAAGGACCGGGGCGTGCACATCCACTTCCCGGCCGGCGCGGTCCCGAAGGACGGTCCGAGCGCGGGCATCACCATGACGACCGCGCTGGCCTCGCTGCTGAGCGGCCGGCTGGTCCGCACCGACGTGGCCATGACCGGCGAGGTCTCCCTCACCGGCCGGGTCCTGCCCATCGGCGGCCTGAAGCAGAAGCTGCTCGCCGCGCACCGGGCCGGGATCACCACGGTGGTCATCCCCAAGCGGAACGAGGCCGACCTGGACGACGTCCCGGCCGAGGTCCTGGAGAAGCTGGAGGTCCACCCGGTGACCGACGTCCGCCAGGTGCTGGAGATCGCCCTGGCCCCGGCGGAGGTCCCCGTGCCGGTCGCCGCCTGACCCGCACCGACGACGAGGCCCCCGGTACGCGCGCGTACCGGGGGCCTCGCCCGTGCTCAGGCCGGGGTCGTACGGCGCACGGCCTCGACGATCACCGAGGCCAGCGAGGGGTCGCCGGCGTGCGCGGCCCGCTGGAGGTCCGCCCCGGTGCCCCGGGCGAGCAGCCGCGCGACGCCGGCCTCGGCGCGCTCGCGGTCGCCCGCGTCCTCCAGGGCCGGGCGGACGTGGTCGAGCAGGGTGTGCAGCACCTCGCCGGCCGGCGCCGGCCGCCAGCTCCGCGGGTCGAGCAGCTCGCCGCCGAGCCCGTACCGGCTGGCCCGCCAGGCGGCGAGCCGCAGCACCACCGTCGACACCGGGTCGGGGAGCAGCCCCCGCCGCCAGTCGCGGGCCGCGGTCTCCACCAGGGCGCGGCTCAGCACGGCGAGCAGGACGGTGTCCTCCACGTCCAGGCAGACGTCGCCGACCCGGATCTCCACCGTCGGGTAGCGGCGGGAGAGCCGGGCGTCGAAGTAGACCATGTGGTCGTCGACGAGCACGTCGCTGGCGAGCATCTCGCGGGTGGTCCGCTCGTACGCCTCCACGTCCCCGTACAGCTCGCTCGGGCCGGACATCGGCCAGCGCTGCCAGAGCTGGTGGCGCCAGCTCGCGTAGCCGGTGTCGACGCCCTGGAAGTACGGGGAGTTGGCGCTGAGCGCGAGGAGCGGGGCGAGCCACGGGCGGATCCGGTCGAGCACCGCCACCCCCTCCTCGGGCGAACCGAGGTGGACGTGGACGTGGCAGGCGCAGGCGTACTCCTCGTCGACGAGGTGGGCGTACCGGTCGTGGATCCGCCGGTAGCGGTCGTCCGGGGTGAGCAGGGGGCCGAAGTCCACGGGCGGGGTCGCGAGGGCCGCGACCGCCACCCCGGCCTCCTTGGCCGCGGCGGCGGCGGCGAGCCTGGCCCGCCGCAGCTGGTCGGCGAGCTCGGGGGTGGTGGTGCAGGGGGCGGTGCCGATCTCCAGCTGCTCGGCGTACAACTCGGGCTTCGCCGGTTCCAGGCCCTCGGTGCGCGGCCCGGCGTCGGCGTGCCAGGCGGCGATCTCGGTGACGGTGCCGGCGACGGGCTGCGGGAGCCCGGTCTCGGGATCGACCAGGAGGAGCTCCTCCTCCACCCCGAACGTGCGCAGCCCTTCCCCGCGGTGGTAGATCCACCGCTGCTGGTTCCGCATGGAGCGCTCTCCTTCACGGGCGGACGGTGGTGCGCTGACGGGCGTTCGAACGTGCTTTCTCCAAGGGTGTCCACGAACGTCCCGTCTTCCACCCGTCCTCGCACAGATGGCGCGAAAACGCCCCCCGGAGGTGGACTCCGGGGGGCCAGGCGGGGGAGTCCGCCTAGGAGGCGGAAGAGTCGCGGCGGCGGCCCAGGAGCAGGCTGCCCGCGCCGAAGACGGCGAGCGCGCCCGCGCCGGCCAGGGCGAGCGGCAGCGGGGAGTCGGGGGCGGCGGCGGCCTCGGCGGAGAGCGCCGGCGGCTGCTCGTCGCCGCCGTGGCCCGCGTGGCTCACGGTGGACAGCTCGGCGCCGGCGGCCAGTTCGGCCTCGGTCGGCGCCTCGGCCTTCAGCGCGGTGGCGGAGGCGGCGGCCGCGCCGAAGGTGACGTCCGAGCAGCTGTAGAACGCCTCGGGGCTGTCATTGCGCTGCCAGACCATGTAGACGATGTGGCGGCCGGTGCGGGCGGGCAGGTTGCCGGTGAAGGAGTAGTAGCCGTCGGTGGCGGTGCGGGTGGTGTCGTACACGGCGACCGGGGTGGAGTCGAGGTCGGACCACTTGAGCGGCTGCGTCGGGTCGAAGCCCGCCTTGGTGACGTACATGGTCATCCGGCCGGAGTGGGCGGCGGTGGCGCGGATCCTGAAGCCGAAGGCGCCGGCGCTGACGGCGGTGGCGGGCCAGTCGGTCCGCGCCCAGTCGAGGGCCCGGTACTTCTCGCGGTTGGCCGAGCAGAGCTTGCCGTCGGGGATGAGGGCCCGGTGGTTGCCGTCGGCGTTGGCGATGTTGACCTCGTTCCAGTCGTAGAGCGGCTGGGTGCCGGAGTCGGCGACGAGGTCCTTGCACACCTGCGAGTCGGGGCTCTCGGGTCCCTCGGCGTAGCAGGCGGCGACCCGGCTCACGGGGTTGAAGACGGCTCCGTGGGCGGCGGCGGTGGTGGGGGTGAGGCCGACGAGTGCGGCGGCGGCGGACAGGGCGGCGACGCCGGCGGCGGTGCGGCGGGTGGACGGCATGCGGGGGCTCTCTCTCGTGCGTGGGGGAGTACGGAACGAGCAACGCGCGCGGGGCGCACGGAAGTTGAAACCCGGGCGACCGGGATAGAGACTCGCATTGGTCCATACCAATGGGCAAGGGTGTGGGCGGAAAAAGCCCCTGAGCGCGCGGAACGGCGGCCCCGGGGAAGCCGCCGCAGCCCCGGAACCGCCGTGTGCCGTGTTCTTCGCGCGCGCTGCGCGCGCGTCAGCCGTTCGCGAGCGCCTGGACCCGTGAGAGGTCACCGTTGAAGTGGTTGTGGTCGCCGACCGTCGGGCCGGACGAGGTGTACTGCCACATCGTGTAGTACGGCCAGCCGGCCGGGAGTTCGCCGACCTCGGAGGCGTACCGCGCGATCCACAGCGGGTTGGTCGAGGCGAAGCCGGAGTAGTTGCCGGTGCACTGCTTCCACCAGCTGGTCGCGGTGTAGATGACGGCGTCGCGGCCGGTGCGGGCCTTGTACCGGTTGAGGAAGTCGCGGATCCAGGTGACCATCCCCGACTGGGTCTTGCCGTAGCAGGTGGCGCCGTACGGGTTCCACTCGATGTCGAGGACGCCGGGGAGGGTCTTGCCGTCCCGGGACCAGCCGCCGCCGTTGTTGACGAAGTAGTCGGCCTGGGCGGTGCCGGTCGTGGTGTCCGGGGTGGCGAAGTGGTACGTGCCCCGGATCATGCCGACGTTGTACGAGCCGTTGTACTGCTGCGTGAAGTAGGTGTTCTTGTAGTACGTGCCCTCCGTCGCCTTGACGTAGGCCCACTTCACGCCGCTGTTCCAGAGGGTGGACCAGGCGACGTTGCCCTGGTGGCTGGAGACGTCGACGCCCTCCGTCCAGGTGGCGAGGGTGGAGACGCCGCCGGACTCGGTGGCGCCCCGGCCGTCGTGCTTGAGGACGCCCATGCCCATGTGGGCGGTGCCGCGCGCGGGGGCGGCGGCGCGGGCCTGGGGGTCGGCGGCGCCGGCCTGGCCGGCGAGGGGCAGGACGAGGGCGGTGGCCGCGAGGCCGGCGAGCAGGGTGGTGGAGACGGATCTGCGCACACGCATGGCGTGACTCCCGAGGGGTCGTGGGGGTGGTGTGGACATGTCAGTCACGTGCTCGTCGGCGACTCTACGCACGTAGACAGCCGGGGTGGAAGAGGGCCTGGGTTCCGCCGTTGGTCTACTCCTGCGAAATACTGAAGGAGCTGCGGCGATGCCCGCGGCAGCGGGAAACTTTCAGCCGACGAAACACGCGTGGGAGGTGCGGCGTGCGCACAGGCGGTACGGCCGGTGAAGACGGCGCCACGCCCCGGGAAACCCCCGGCGCCCCCGCCGCGCGTGCGGGCGGTCCCGGCATGGACGGCGCCCCTGCGCACCCCCCGGCCGGCGGGTCGCCCGGAGGCCCTCACGCCGACGAGCCCGCCGCGGCCAGGGAGGCCGCCGGGGCGGCCGATGGCGCCCTCACGGGCGGGAGGTCCGCCGAGGGGCGGGCCGTCACCGCCGGCGGCAGCGACAGTGACGGGGAGCCCGCCGACGGCGCCGTGACTGCCGGGTCGACCTCCGGCGGCACTGTCACCGCCGGCGAGTCCTCCGGCGGCGGCGTCACCGCCGGGCCGGCAGCCGAAGGGGCCGGTGCCGCCGGACCGGTCGCCGGTGGCACCGTCCCCGGCGGCGAGTCCGTCGGCGGCGCCGCCGACGGGGCGGTCGGCGGTCGTGCGTCGGCCGGGCGCGGTGACGGCCGTGGCGCGGCGGCCGTCGGTGGGGCGGTGCCCGAAGGGGGGCCTGCCGAGCGGGAGTTTCTCGCGCTGGAGCGGGAGCTCGCCGTGTTCCTGCGCCGGGCGCGTGCGCAGTCCGGCGAGATGGCGCGGGAGGTTCATCCGGAGCTGGAGTCGTCCGCGTACGGGCTCTTCGTGCGGCTCGACGACGCCGGGCCGCAGCGCGCCACCGAGCTCTCCGCCTACTTCGGCGTCGGCAAGGCGACCATGAGCCGCCAGCTGCGCGCCCTCGAACAGCTCGGTCTGGTCGCCCGTGACCCCGACCCCGCCGACGGGCGGGCCTCCCTGGTCCGGCTCACCGACGAGGGCCGCGACCGCTTCCGGCACGTCCGCGACGCCCGCCGCGGCCGGTACGTCCGCAAGCTCGCCGACTGGGACCGCGCCGAGGTCGCCGAACTGGCCCGGCTGCTGCAGCAGTTCAACCAGCGCTCGGAAGGCTGAACCGAACCCGCGTCAGAACGCCACGTACACGCCCGTCGCGTCGTCGTGGGTCTTCCGGCGGCGGGCCCCGCCCGCCACCGCGTCCGCCGTCTCCAGCGCCCGTACCCGCTGGAGCAGTCCCGACGGGCCCTCCTTCGCCAGGACCCGGGCGCACTCCGTCCAGTCGCCCGCCCCGAACAGCTCCACCCAGCGGCTGGCCCCGTCCGTGAGCGCCGCCAGCGCCCGGACCTCCGCCAGCGGGGTCGTACCGGTCACCGCCCGCTCCGCCACCGACGGGTCCGCGGCCGCCGTGAAGAAGCCGCCCTCCCGGTTCCGCAGCCGGTCCGTCGCCTCGTGCGAGCGGAGCACCTCGCGCGGGATCCGGTCCAGCCGGTCGTCCCGCACCGCCCGGGCCGAGCCGTCCGGCGCCTGGAGCAGCAGCACCGAGTCGGACAGGACGAGGTGGTCCACCGCCTCCGTGTCCCACCGCGCGAGCACCACCGTCGCCTGAGGCGTGCGCACGTGAGAAAGGTCACAGCTGTCCGCGTGGAGCTCCGCGGTGCGCCGGATTGCCAGGGACAGGATCTCGGACAGCGTCAGATCGGCGCGGGAAGCGGACAGTTCGGTCAAAGCGCCGCCGAGCCGCGCGGTGAACCACGGCACCGTGTGCACACATCCGTCATCACCCCGGGGAGGGGTCACCCCGTCCAGGAGGACCAGCGTCCCGCCGTCGCCCGAGGCGGGCAGAGCTGCGGCGGCCCAGTCCTCGTTGGGGCGTTCGCGGCTGCCGGGGAGGGTGGCGACTTCGCTGCGCATGATGTCCAGTGTGCCCGGCTCGCGCACGGTCTTCACAACACCTGCAAAGGGCCGAAAATGGCCTGTACCAACCAGCGGTGGCCCGTCCGGACGGCGGAACCGTCAGCTCCGGCGAGCTGCGGGCGGGCATCCTGCCAAAGCCCGCCCCGAAGATCCAGCCGAGGCCCCGCACATGCCACTGGCGGCGGTCACCGGAAGTTGTTCGCCAACTCAGGAGTGTTGTTCACTCGTTCGGGTGGCGGAGCGGCCGATGCCCGTCCCCTGTCGAGAAGCGCTGGAATGGTCGGAAGCCGTACCAGGGTGGGGGGCGGAACCTCGTGACCGGCCGTCACCTCTGCTGTGTGGGCGGACGAGTCAAGAATGCGAGCACCGGTGCAGAAGAAGCGGCCTCGGAGCATGAACGGCGCGCGGAGCCAGACCCCCGGTGAGCCGCCGACCCCGGGCACCCCGTCGAACACGGGAAGCACGCCGTCCGCCGGAGCCGGAGTCGGCACCGGAGCGGGCACCGGCGTACCCGCCGTCGGCACGCCCGCAGCCGGCGTACCCGCCGGCGGTGCGCCCGCGCCGACCCCCGGCGGTCGTACCAAGCGCGTCCGCAACCGCCTCGTCGCCGGTGTCGCCCTCGTCGGCGTCATCGTCCTCGGCGCCGGCGCCCCCGCCGTCCTCACCGCCTCCACCGAACTGAACGAGTCCCGGCGCCTGGTGACCCTCGCCGAGCTCGACCGGCAGGCCGTCACCCTCGCCCACTCCCTCGCCGACGAGCGTGACGAGGTCGTCGCCTTCGTGGCGGCCGGCCGCGACGAGCAGACCGGCCCGAAGAAGGACCGGCGGACCCTCACCCCCGCCAAGTCCACCCGGGTCGACCGCCAGATCGACGAGATCCGCTCCGCCGCCCCCGACGCGCTCCGCCGCGAACTCGCCGGCATCACCTCCGTCCGCCGCACCGCCGTCACCGGCAAGGGCACGGCCCTGGAGGCCCACAAGGCGTACAGCGACGTCATCGCCAAGCTGCAGGACCTCGCCGACGAGCTCGCCGAGCGGACCCCGCCGCGCGCCACCGACCCCGGCCTCACCGGCACCGGCCGCGCCCCCGCCGACCTCGGCCGCGCCGTCGAGCAGGCGTCCGCCACCCGCGGTCTCCTCCTCGCCGCGCTCGCCGTCCCGCAGCCCGAGCCCAGCGGCGACCTCCACTACGACGCCACCACCGGCACCTACGTCGCCGACGAGCCCGAGGGCAAGGAAGAGGCCGAGCGCGCCCGCGACCAGCTGAGCGCCGCCGCCCAGCAGGCCCGCGTCCGCGAACTCGCCGCCCTCGGCGACTTCGACCGGTCCGCCGGCCCCGCCGCCCGCGACTCCCTCGCCGCGACCGTCGCCGGACCCGAGGTCAAGACCGCCGAACAGGCCCTCGGCCGGCTCACCGACCAGCCCACCCTCTCCGAGGGCGAGACCCGGACCTCCCCGTCCGGCCTCGACGCGGCGCTCTCCGCCCGCATCGAGCAGATGCGCGGCGTCGAGTCCGCCCTCGCCGCCAAGCGGGTCGAACGGCTCACCGCCCTGCGCGACGACGACGTCACCGCCCTCGAACTGCGCCTCGCCTTCCTCGGCGGCTGCCTGCTGCTCGCCGTCGGCGTCTCCACCTACGTCGCCCGCAGCCTCACCCGGCCGCTCGCCGTGCTCCGCCTCGGCGCCGCCCGGCTCGCCGCCGCACCGGACCCGGCCACCGAGGAAGCCGTCCGCTTCACCGGCCGCAACGACGAGTTCGCCCAGGTCGTCCGCTCCCTCAACACCCTCCACGGACAGCTCGCCGCCCTCGCCGCCCACACCGGCCGGCTCACCGGCGAGCGGGCCGGCCTGGTCGCCGCCGAGGAGGCCGCCCAGGCCGAACTCGCCGCCCAGCGCGCCGAGCTCCAGGGCCGGATCGCCGTGCTCACCGCCGACCTCGAACGGCTCCGCGGCACCGTCCAGCACACCTTCGTCAACCTCTCGCTGCGCAGCCTCGGCCTGGTCGACCGGCAGCTCGGGGTCATCGAGAAGCTGGAGGAGCGCGAGCAGGACCCGGACCGCCTCGCCACCCTCTTCAAGCTCGACCACATGGCGACCGTCATGCGCCGCCACAGCGAGAACCTGCTGGTCCTCGCCGGTCACGAGCACGTCCACGGCCACACCGGCCCCGTCCCGCTGGTCGACGTGCTGCGCGCCGCCGTCAGCGAGATCGAGCGGTACGAGCGGGTCACCATCCAGTCGCTGCCCCCGCACGCGCAGCTCGCCGGCTTCGCCGCCGACGACCTCAGCCACCTCGTCGCCGAACTCCTGGAGAACGCCACCGCGTTTTCCCCGCCGGACGCCGAGGTCCAGCTCTCCGGCTGGCTCCTGGAGACCGGCGAGGTGATGCTTTCGGTCCAGGACTCCGGCATAGGGATCCCCGAGCACCGGCGCGCCGACCTCAACGCCCGCCTCGCCGCCGCCGATCCGGAGGCGTTCGACGGCGAGGGCCTCGGCATGCGCGTCGTCGCCCTGCTCGCCGCCCGCCACGGCGTCGGCGTCGAGCTGCGGGAGCAGAAGCCGGGCGGCACCGCCGCCGTCGTGGTGCTGCCGCTGCCGCTGCTGCCGACCGCGCCGCAGGCCGCCGTTCCCGAGCCGGTACGGATCGCGGGCACCGGCGCCGTACCCGTGCTCCACCTCCCCGGCTCGGAGGCCGAGGCCAACTCCAACGCGCTTCCGTCCCGCAGCCGCGACCCGCTCGTGGACGCGGCGGAACGCGCCTTCCGCGAGGCGGAGTCCGAGCCGGCCACCACCACGGAGCCCGCGCCGCCGTACGAGCCGGAGCCCGCGCCGCCGTACGAGCCGGAGCCCGCGCCGCCGTACGAGCCGGAGCCCGAGCCGGTGTACGAGGCGGAGCCGGAGCCCGAGCCGGTGTACGAGGCGGAGCCCGAGCCCGAGCCGGTGTACGAGGCCGAGACCGCGCCCGCGTACGAGGCCGGCCCCGAGGCGCCCGCCCCTGAGCCGTACGAGCCGCAGCCCGTCACGACCACCGAGCCGCAGCACGTACCGGCCGCCGAGCCGCAGCCCGTGGAGTCCGTCTCCGAGACGACGCTCCAGGTGCGGCTCCCCGACCCGCCGCCCGAGCCGGACCGCCACGAGCGGGCCGCCGAGCCGCCGGTCGCGCCCGTGCCGGAGCAGGCCGGGCCCGTCGACGACCCGCAGGTGCCCGGACCGCGGCCCGCGCAGTGGGAGCGCGTGACCGACAAGGGCCTGCCCAAGCGCACCCCGCAGGTGGTCCGCGCCCCCGCCGGGCCCACCGCTCCCCGCCAGGGCGCGGTGGACGCCGAGGCGCTCCGCCGCCGTCTGGGCGGCTTCCACCGCGGCGCCGTCGCAGGGCGCCGCGACGTCGAGGCGGAGATAGCAGCAGGAAGCACCGCGCGCACAGAGGAGATGACGGGGGACACAGTCGAGGAGGCACGCAGTTGACCGCCACGGGAACGAGCACCACGAGCACCACGAGCACGTACGGACTGAGCACGGAGGCCCGCAACCTGCAATGGCTGCTGGGCAACCTGGTGGAGGAGGTGCCCGGCGTCCGCTCGGTCGCCGTCGTCTCCTCCGACGGGCTCCTGCTGCTCTCCTCCGACCCCGACGAGCGCCCGGACCCGGCCGCCGACGGGCCCGCCCGCCCCCGGGGCCCGCGCGGCTCCAGCGCCGACCTGGCCACCATCGTCTCCGGCATCGGCAGCCTCACCGTCGGCGCCGCGCGGCTCATGGACGGCGGCGGTGTGAAGCAGACCATGGTCGCCATGGAGGAGGGCAGCGTCTTCGTCATGTCGATCAGCGACGGATCGCTGCTCGGCGTGCACGCCACCCCCGACTGCGACATGAGCGTCGTCGCGTACCACATGGCGCTCTTCGTGGGCCGGGCCGGACACGTCCTCACCCCCGAAGTCCGCAGCGAGCTGCGCAAGTCGATGGAGACCTACCGGTGAGCTCGCTGACCGCCGCCCACCGGCTGCCGACGCGGGGCGAAGGACGGCGCCCCGCGCGCGTGCGCCCGTACTCGCTGACCGGCGGCCGCACCCGCTTCGGGCACGTGCTGCTCGTCGAGACCTTCGTCGCCGCCCTGGAGGCGCCGATCGCCCGCAAGGTCCTCACGGACGGCGGCCCCGGCCCGCGCGGGCTGATGCCCGAGATGCGGGCCATCGTCGAGATCTGCCGCCGGATGCGGACCGTGGCGGAGATCTCGGCCCTCCTCAAGATGCCGTTGGGTGTCGTCCGGGTGCTGCTCAGCGACCTGGCCGACCAGGGAAAGATCCGTGTGTACGGGACCGGTCACGGCACCGGCCAGCCCGACCGCGCGCTCCTCGAAAGGGTGCTGAGTGGACTCCGTCGTCTCTGACGCCACCGCCGTCGACACCGCCGTCGACACCCCCGCCGCCTCCCCGGCGGCGACCGTCCCCCCCGCCGCCATCCCCGCCCAGCCCGGGCCGGTCACCGGGGAATCCGACCCCGAGGAACCCGATCCCGAGGACGGCGCCCAGGACTGGCAGCTCGACCACTCCCGCGCCCCGATCGCGACGAAGATCGTGGTCGCGGGCGGCTTCGGCGTCGGCAAGACCACCTTCGTCCGCGCGGTCTCGGAGATCACCCCGCTCCAGACCGAGGCGCTGATGACCCGGGCGAGCGAGGAGACCGACGACCTCACCGCCACCCCGGACAAGCTCACCACCACCGTGGCGATGGACTTCGGCCGGATCACGCTCGACAACGACCTGGTGCTGTACGTCTTCGGCACCCCGGGCCAGCAGCGCTTCTGGTTCATGTGGGACGACCTCGTGCGCGGCGCGATCGGGGCGATCGTGCTCGCCGACACCCGCCGCCTCACGGACTGCTTCCCGGCGCTCGACTACTTCGAGAGCTGCGGCCTGCCGTACGTCGTCGCCGTCAACCACTTCGAGGGCACCGAGCGGTTCGAGCCGGAGGACGTCAGGGAGGCCCTGACGATCACCCCCGAGGTCCCTGTGGTGATCATGGACGCGCGCAAGCGCTACAGCGTCGTCGAGACCCTGCTCGCCATGGTCGAGCACGCGCTCTCCGCGACGCCCGAGTAGCCGCCCCCACCGTCCCCGTTCTCGCCAGGAGCTCCACCCATGCGGAAGATACTCATAGTCGGCGCCGGACAGTCCGGTCTCCAGCTCGCCCTCGGCCTCCAGTCCCACGGCTACGAGGTCACCCTGATGTCGAACCGGACCGCGGACGAGATCCGCTCCGGCCGCGTCATGTCCACCCAGTGCATGTTCGACACCGCGCTCGGGCACGAGCGCGACCTCGGCCTGAACTTCTGGGAGTCCCAGGCCCCGAGGATCGAGGGCCTCGGCGTCTCCGTCGCCGGCCCCGAGTCCGCCCGGCTGATCGACTGGGTCGGCAAGCTCGACGGCTACGCCCAGTCCGTCGACCAGCGCGTGAAGATGGCCGGCTGGATGGAGACCTTCGTCCAGCGCGGCGGACAGCTCGTCATCCACGGCGCGGCCGTCGGCGACCTCGACTACTTCGCGGGCCGCTACGACCTGGTGCTCGTCGCCGCCGGCAAGGGCGAGCTGGTCTCCATGTTCGGCCGCGACGCCGCCCGCTCCCCGTACGCCGAACCGCAGCGCGCGCTCGCCGTCGCGTACGTCCACGGCCTCGGCCCCCGCCCCGAGCACCCCGACTTCGACGCGGTCCGCTGCAACATCGTGCCGGGCGTCGGCGAGCTCTTCGTGATGCCGACGCTCACCCTCGGCGGCCGCGCCGACATCCTCTTCTGGGAGGGCATTCCCGGCGGCCCCGTCGACGCCTTCCAGGGCGTCAAGGACCCCTCCGAGCACCTGGCGCTGACGCTGGAGCTGATGGAGAAGTTCCTGCCCTGGGAGTACGCGCGCGCGACCCGGGTCGAGCTCACCGACGCCGGCGGCACCCTCGCCGGCCGGTACGCGCCGACCGTCCGCAACCCGATCGGCCGGCTCCCCGGCGGCGGCCTGGTCCTCGGCGTCGCCGACGTCGTCGTCGCCAACGACCCGATCACCGGCCAGGGCTCCAACTCGGCGTCCAAGTGCGCCGCCGCCTACCTCGCGGCCATCGTCGAGCACGGCGACCGGCCCTTCGACGAGGAGTGGATGCGGTCCGCGTTCGACCGCTACTGGAAGACCGCCGAGCCGGTCACCAAGTGGACCAACGCCATGCTGGCGCCGCCGCCGGAGCACGTCCTGAACCTGCTCGGCGCGGCCGGACAGCTCCAGCCGGTCGCCGACCGCTTCGCCAACGGCTTCGACGACCCGGCCGACTTCGAGGACTTCTTCTTCGACCCGGAGAAGGCGTCCGCCTACCTGGCGTCGGTCGCCGGAGCCTGACCGCCGCCCTCGGACCCTCCGTCGGACTCCCCGTCCGCCCCCCGGTCGTACCCCTCGTCCGAGCCCTCCCGGGCGCCCTCCGGGAGGACCGGCGGGGTGTACGACGGCAGGGCCGTGCCGCCGGGATCGGGCCGTACGGCCCCGAGCAGCGGGTTCGCCGCGACGGGGGAGACCTTCACCCGGCCGCCCGGCCGCGGAGCCTGCACGACCAGGCCCTCGCCCAGGTAGAGGGCCACGTGCGTGGCGCCCGGGAAGTACACCACCAGGTCCCCGGGGCGCAGCTCGCCCAGCGCCACCCGGGGCAGCCGCGCCCACTGCTCCTGGCTGGTGCGCGGGATCTCCCGGCCGGCCGCCGCCCACGCCCGCTGCGTCAGGCCCGAGCAGTCGTAGCTGTCCGGGCCCTCGGCGCCCCACTCGTACGGTTTGCCGAGCTCGCCGACCGCGAAGGCCAGCGCCTCCGCGCCCGCCCGGGACGGGGTGAGGGTGGGGTCGAGGACGCCGGAGTCGAGGAGTTCGCGCTGGGCGCCGGCCGTCTCGGCCCGTTCCAGCTCGGTCAGGCGCGCCAGCTGCTCGGCGGAGAGCGAGGCGAGCAGCCCCTCGACCTCGGCGAGCTTCCGCCGCACCTCGTCCCGCCGGGTCCGCTGCCGGTCGGCGAGCGTCTTCTGCCGGCCGAGCGCGGTGCGGGAGGCGGCGGCCAGCGCGGCGGCCCGGCGCTCGGCGGCCTGGAGCCGGGGCACGGCGGAGGCCCGGTCGCGGGCCGTGCGGTCCATCAGATGCCGGGCGTCGAGCGCCGACTGGGGGTCCGGGGCGAAGAGCAGCCGCAGCGGGGAGGCGTACCCGGCCCCCCGGCCCTGGTACTGCTCGCGGGCCAGCCGCCCCGCCTCGGCCCGGCCCCGCGCGAGCGCGCTGCGGGCGCTCTCCAGGTCGGCGGTGACCCGCCGGGTGTCGGCGTTCTGCAGCCGCAGCGCCTCCTCGGCGGCGTTGTACCGCTCCGTGGCCTCCTCGGCCCGCCGGTAGAGGGTGCGGAGCCGGGTGAGCAGCGTCGCCACGGAGCCCCCTCCGGAGGGCGCGAGCGCGGCGGCGTCGTCGGTCTCCGCCGTGGGAGGGGTCGCGGCGGCGGGAGCGGGCACTTCGGCCGGACCGGTGTCCGCGTCCGGGTCCACCGGGCCGACCGGTTCCGCCGCCGGATCGGCCCAGGCCACGGGCGCCGACCCGGCGGGCGGGTCCGCCGGGGGGTCGGGCGGTACGGGCACGGCCGCCGCCGTGCCGGCCAGGGCCGTCAGCGCGGCCAGCGCTCCCGTACAGACCGTGCGCAGCAGCCTTCGCGACACGTCACCACCACCTCCAGAGCGGGCTCCGGAGGCATCATGGCGCGTCAATTCATCCGATTACCGTACGAAGTGGGGCGCGCCTTCCCGGCTCACCCGTTCGGCCCTCCGCCGGAGGCTCCGCTCTCGTCGCTCTCGTCGGGCGTGGCGGGCCGGGGGCTCGGCTTGGACCACGGCCACTTCAGCTCGCGCCGCTCACGGCCCTCGGGGGCGTACTCGTAGACCCAGCCGCGCTGGAGGCCGAGCCGCTTGGTGTGGCCCGCGGGCTCGCGCCGGTACGTGTACAGCACGGGCGGCCGGCCGTCGTGGGCCGGCACCGGCACCTCGTACCACTTCGGCGGGTGGCCGGTCGCGCCGAGCAGGATGGGCAGCACCCGCCCGTCGAGCGGGCCGCCGCGGAAGGGGGTGTTCTCGCTTCTCACCCCACCAGTCTCTCCCGGCCGCGCCCGGCACGGGCGGTCAGAGCAGGTGCCCCGCCTCGCCGGCGAGCGGCACCAGACGGCGGGCGAGGTCGGCGACCGGACCGTCGGGGGTCTCCTGGGCGAGCAGCCGCCGGACGACCTCCGCGGTCTCCGGGTCGCGCGCGGAGCTCGCGGCGAGGAGCGCGACGAGGTGGTCGACCAGCCAGTCGCGCAGCTCGCCGGCGTCCGGCCGCTTGCCGTCGCCGAGCCAGAGGAGGGAGGCCGCCTCCACGGCCGCGATCCAGGTGCGGACCAGCATCCCGAGCCGCCCGCCCGGCCGCTCCACGCCCAGGTGCACGAAGATCTGCCCGGCCGCGGCCCGCCGCACCTCGTCCACGATCGCGGCGGTGTGGGCGGTCTCCACGACGCTCCCGCCGCGCAGCAGCGCGCTGAAACCGGCGTCGTGGCCGTCCACGAAGGCCAGATAGCGGTCGAGGACCCGGCCGAGCCGCTCGGTGGGCGGGCCCTCCGCCGGCTCGGCGAAGCAGCGGTTCAGGGCCTCGGCCGAGGAGCGCAGGGCGGCCTCGTACAGCTGCTGCTTGCCGCCGGGGAAGTAGCGGTAGACCAGCGGCCGGGAGACCCCGGCGGCCTCGGCGACGTCGTCGAGCGACACGTCCTCGGGGGCCCGGTGCGCGAACAGCCCGAGCGCGGCCTCCAGGAGCTGGCCGCGCCGCTCCTCGACGCTGAGCCGGCGGTACGCGGGAGAGGCGGCGCTCGTCATGCCCGCAGCGTAACCCCGGTACCACCCCCTCCGGACCCCTGCCCGAAACCAGTCCGGAACCCGCACCCGGCGCCAGTCCGGAACCCGCACCCGCGTCGCTCCGGAGCCCTGGCCGGAACCCGCCCCGGTCGTCGTCGGTCAGGCCAGCAGTCCCGAGGAGCGCCACAGACGGCGGCCCGGGCCGCGCAGGACGCCGATGTCGTCGAGGAAGTCCGTCAGGCGCCGGGCGCCGGTCTGCATGACCTCCCGCCGGTGCCCGCTCGCCCGCACCTGGGCGACCGCCTGCCGCCGGTCCAGGCCCACCGCGTCGTACACCGCCGGGTTGACGAAGCAGGTGGAGAAGACCCGGGCGGCCTCGCCGCAGCTGAGCCGGGTGAACTCGCGCTCCCAGCGCGGGGCCGTCACCATCTGGCGGCGCAGCTCCTCGCGGGCGTACCGCACGTGCCGGGCCTCCTCGACCACGTGGATCCGGGTGACCCCGCGCACCAGCGGCTGGACCCGCTCGTCAGGGAAGGTCAGCCGCTGCATCCAGTCGAGGATCTCCTCGCCGAGCAGGGTGGCGGCGAAGGAACCGGGGGTGGTGGAGACGGTCTTCAGGACGCGGGCGAGGTTGTGGTAGACCCGCGGCACCGGGTACTCGCCGGTCCCGCTCTTGCGGATCAGCCGGGCGAACATCATGGAGTGGCGGCACTCGTCGGCGATCTCGGTGAGGGCGTACCCCACGTGATGGCTGGTCAGCGACTTGTCGTAGATGTGCCGGACGAGCAGCTGCATCAGGATGATCTCGAACCAGATGCCCAGCGAGGCGAGCGAGGCGGCCTCGTGGCGGGAGAGGGCGATCCGCTGCTCCTCGGACATCCGGTGCCACAGCGGGGTCCCGTAGAGCGAGACCAGCTCCGGCGGCCAGTACCACTTCCCGTCCTCGAAGGGCGCGTCCCAGTCGAGTTCGGCGTCGGGGTCGTGGGAGTGCTTGCGGGAGGACTCCAGAAGCCGTTCGGCGAGCCGCTCACGGTCGCGGAGCGGCCCCAGCGCGTCCCGCAGCAGGGTGAGGTCGGGTTCGGTGAAGGGACTCATGGCGGAGGCACCTCGGGGGCGGCGGGTCGGGTTACCGTCGGTCACTCGCTATCAGACTGCCCGTCAGCAAGCCCGTCAATCCCTCCCGCGCGACTTGTTGACGCTTCGTCCAGCAACGTGTGAGCCTGCTGGCAGCGGCTGACAAGCCGTCAGGCCGGAAGGAGTGGTCGATGTCGACGCACGAGCTCTACGTGAACCCCCCGTCCGGACCCGGCCGGGAGATCCCGGCCACCGGAGAGGCCCGCTTCTCCTGGGAGTACGACATGGCCGACGCCGGCCGTGACCGGCTCCTCGCGCTGTACCAGAAGGGCAAGGACAAGCAGTGGGACGGCGCCCGCCGCATCGACTGGGCGCTGGAGGTCGACCCGTACGACCCGCTCGGCACCCCCGACGAAGCGCTCGCCCTGTACGGCACCCGGCACTGGGCCAAGCTCACCGAGAAGGACAAGGGCGAGCTGCGCCGCCACTACGCCTCCTGGAACTTCAGCCAGTTCCTCCACGGCGAGCAGGGCGCCATGGTCTGCGCCGCCCGGATCGTCGAGTCCGCGCCCGACCTCGACGCCAAGTTCTACTCCGCCACCCAGACCATGGACGAGGCCCGGCACGCCGAGATCTACGGCCGTTTCCTGCACGAGAAGATCGGGATGCTGTACCCGATCAACGACGACCTCCAGAGCCTCCTCGACGACACCCTCCGCGACTCCCGCTGGGACATGCCCTACCTCGGCATGCAGGTGCTCATCGAGGGCCTGGCCCTCGCCGCCTTCGGCATGATCCGCGACACCACCGACAAGCCGCTGCCGAAGCAGATCCTCGCGTACGTCATGCAGGACGAGGCCCGGCACGTGGCCTTCGGCCGGATGGCCCTGCGCGACCACTACCGGCAGCTCACCGACGCCGAACTGCGCGAGCGCGAGGAGTTCGTCATCGAGGGCTGCTACCTGATGCGCGACCGGCTCCGCGGGGTCGAGGTCCTGGAGAACTTCGGCGTCGGACGCAAGGAGGCGGAGGAGTTCAGCGAGCAGAGCGAGTTCCTGCACCTCTTCCGGAAGCTGCTGTTCAGCCGGATCGTGCCCTGCGTCAAGGACATCGGCCTCTGGGGCGAACGCCTCCAGAGGGCCTACCTCGACATGGGCGTCTTCGACCTCGGCGACTCCAACCTCGACCTCCTGATGACCCAGGACGAGGAGATCGCGGACCACCTGGACGCGGAACGCTTCGCGGCGGAGGAGCGGGAACGGGTCGCCGAGGTGGAGCGGGCGATCGAGGCCGGCGCGGCGGAGGGGTAGCGCGCCACCGGCGCGCCGGCCGGTGCCGGGATCAGGGCGTGCCGGCCGTTCCCGGCGCTCCGCGCGGGCGGGGCGGGGGAGACGGCGGGATGGTCCTCGGCCGGGTGGCCGGCGGGTCGGCCGGGCGAGGGGCCGGGCGGGTGCCCGGGGGCCCGTGCGGCCGGGGCGGGGGGTCGGTCCCGCGGGTTCCTCGGGCGCCCGGCGTGCCGGACGCGCGGGACTCCGCCTCCAGGCGCAGGGCCTCCCGCATCACGTCGCGGGCGATCGGCGCCGCGCTGCCGCCGCCGCTGATGTCCGTGCGGGACGCCTCCGCGTCCTCCACGACCACCGCCACCGCCACCGCCGGCCGCCCCGAGTCCTCCGCCTGCGCCCAGGCGATGAACCAGGCGTACGGGGTGCCCGTGTTGCCGAGGCCGTGCTGCGCGGTGCCCGTCTTGCCGCCGACCCGGGCCCCTGGGATCGCCGCGTTCGCGCCCGTCCCCTCGTCCACCGCCTTCACCATCAGCCGCTGCAGCTGCAGCGCGGTCGACGGGCTCATCGCCTGCCGGTGGGTGCGGCGCGGGGTGCGGTCCACGGTCGCGCCGCCGGAGGTCGTCGTCCGGTCCACCAGGTACGGCTGCGCGATCTCCCCGGTGTTGGCGACCGCCGCCGCCACCATCGCCATCTGCAGCGGGGTCGCCGTGGTGTTGAACTGCCCGATCGACGACAGCGCCAGCTGGTCAGGGCTCATGTCGCGGTCGAAGGTGGACTTCGCCACCCAGGACGGCACCCGCAGCGTCGTGTCGTCGAAGCCGAACCGTTCCGCCGCCTCCACCATCCCGGCCAGGCCCACGTCCACGCCGAGCCCGGCCATCACCGTGTTGCAGGACCACTGGAGGGCGTACGCGAGCGAGGCGTCCTCGCACCCCCGGGCCGAGTTCGGCAGCACCTGCCGGGTGCCGGGCAGCACGAAGGGGTCCGGCGTGTCCGTCGGCGCGTCCACGTCCCGCACCACCCCCGCGTCCAGCGCCGCCGCCGCGGTCACGATCTTGAAGGTGGAGCCGGGCGGATAGGTCTGCCGCAGCGCCCGGTTGAGCATCGGCTGGTTCGGCGAGGTGGTCAGCCGGGTCCAGGCGTCCTTCACGTCCGGGCCGGTGCCGGAGAGCACGCCCGGCTCGTACGAGGGGGAGGAGACCAGCGCCAGGATCCGCCCGCTCGACGGTTCGAGCGCGACGACCGCGCCGCGCTTGCCGTCGAGCCCCCGGTAGGCGGCCTCCTGCATCGGCGCGCGGATCGTCGTCACCACGTCGCCGCCGGGGGAGCGGCCCCGGGTGAGGTCGTTCCACAGCGGCAGCGGCGCCAGCATCGGGTCGGTGCCGGCGAGGATCCCGTCCTCCGCGTGCTCGACCATCGTGGTGCCGTACGTCTGGGAGGCGTAGCCGGTCACCGGCGCGTACAGCGGACCCCGGCGGTAGGTCCGCTCCCAGCGCAGCTGCTCGCCGCTGTCCCGGGAGCCGGTCACCGGCTTCCCGTCGACGACGATCTCGCCGCGCGGCTCGGCCCAACGGGCGATAGACCCCCGCCGGTTGGCCGGATTCGCGTCCAGTTCGCCGGCCTCGACCAGCATCACCCGGACCGCGTTGACCAGCAGTGCGGCGAGCAGCAGCAGACAGAGCGCGGCGGCCCGCCGGATGTACCGGATCACCGGCCGGCCTCCACCCGGGCCGGCTCGCCCGTCTCGCCGGTCTCGGCGGCCTCGGGCAGCGGGGCCCGCGCGGAGTCGCTGACCCGGATCAGCAGCGCCACGATCACCCAGTTGGTCACCACCGACGAACCGCCCTGCGCCAGGAACGGCATCGCCATGCCGGTCAGCGGGATCAGCCCCATCACCCCGCCCGCGATCACGAAGACCTGGAGCGCCACGATCGACGCCAGCCCCACCGCGAGCAGCCGCCCGAAGGGGTCCCGCAGCGCCAGCCCGGCCCGGTAGCCGCGCGCGACGAAGAGCGCGTACAGCAGGAAGAGCGCGGTGAGCCCGACCAGCCCCAGCTCCTCGCCGGCCGTCGCCAGGATGAAGTCCGACTTGGCGGCGAAGCCGATGAGGACCGAGTGGCCGAGGCCGAGGCCGGTGCCGAGCATCCCGCCGGCGGCGAAGGCGAAGAGCGACTGGGCGAGCTGCCCGGGCCCGTGGCCTGCCCGGATGGAGGCGTACGGATCGAGCCAGTCCTCCACCCGGCCGTGCACGTGCGGCTCGACGGAGCCGATCAGGAAGGCCCCCGCGGCGGCCAGCAGCAGCCCGATCGCGATCCAGCCGGTCCGCCCGGTGGCCACGTACAGCATGATCACGAAGAGGCCGAAGAAGAGCAGCGAGGTGCCGAGGTCCCGCTCCAGGACGAGCACGCCGACGCTGAGCAGCCAGATCGCCACGATCGGCCCGAGCACCCGCCAGGTAGGGAACTGGAACTTCCAGATCCGGCGGCCGGCGTACGCGAGCGCGCTGAGGTTGGCGGAGAGGTACGCGGCGAAGAAGACCGCCAGCAGGATCTTCGCGAACTCGCCCGGCTGGAAGGAGAGCCCGCCGATCCGGATCCAGATCCTGGCCCCGTTCACCGCCGGGAAGAAGATCGGCAGGATCATCAGGGCGAGCGCGGCGGCGACGGAGACGTACGCGTACCCCTGGAGGGCGCGGTGGTCGCGCAGCACGAGGACGACCACGATGAAGAGCGCGACGCCGAGCGTCGACCACACCAGCTGGGTGGTGGCCGCCAGGTCGTGGGGGGTCTCCAGGTCCAGCCGGTAGATCAGCACCAGACCGAGCCCGTTGAGCAGCAGGGCGATCGGCAGCAGGAGCGGATCGGCGTACGGGGCCCGGAACCGCACGGCGAGGTGCGCGAGCAGCGCGAGGAGCCCGAGCCCCGCCCCGTACCGGGCGGCGTCCGGCGGCACGGCCCCGTCGTGGGCGAAGCCCACCTCGGCGTAGCCGCAGACGGAGATGAGGACGGCGCCGAGGAGCAGCACCAGTTCCACCCCGCGCCGCTTGGGGCCCCGGACGCCGGGCGGCGGCGCGGCCGGAGGCGCGTCCGTGGTCCGAGGTGCGGTCATGGTCGGCAACGTAGCAAGCCGTATGCCGTATGTCCCTTTTGTGTGACGGTGTGCCGTGAGGCTGTCGATCCCTCCGGGGTGTCGATCCCTCCGGGCCGTTCCTCGCCACGGGCCGTTCATCCCGCCCGGCCGCTCCCCTCCGGGCTGCGGGTCTCTGCCGGCCGCGCATCCGCCCCGCCGTTCGTCCCGCCCGGCCGTTCATCCCTCCGGGCCGTCGTCCGCGAGCCGTACGTACTCCGGCAGCCGGATCCGCGCCTCGGCGCCGCCCTCCGGGGCGTTCGCGAAGGCCAGCTCCGCTCCGATCACCGCCGCCTGCCCCACCGCGATCGTCAGCCCGAGACCGTGCCCCTTCGCGCCGCTCTCGGTGCGGAAGCGCTGCGGGCCGGAGGCGAGGAGGTACTCCGGATAGCCCGGCCCGTGGTCCCGCACGGCCACCGCCGGCCCGTCCACGGTCACCACCACCGGCGGGCGGCCGTGCCGGTGCGCGTTGGCGACCAGGTTGCCGAGGACGCGCTCCAGGCGCCGCCGGTCGGTCTCGACCTCCGCGTCCCGGACGATCCGCACCTCCGTGGCGGTGCCCGAGGCGCGCACCACCCGCTCGACCAGCGGCCCGAGGTCGTGCACCGCGAGATCGACCGTCTCGGTACGGGCGTCCAGGCGGGAGATCTCCAGGAGGTCCTCGGTCAGCCCCCGCATCGCCCGCACCCGGTCCCGCACCAGCTCCGCCGGCCGCCCCTCCGGCAGCAGTTCGGCGGCGGCCGACAGCCCGGTCAGCGGGGTGCGCAGCTCATGGGCCACGTCCGCCGTGAACCGCTGCTCGCTCTGGAGCTTGCGCTGGAGCGAGGACGCCATGGTGTCCAGCGCGCCGGAGACCGTCGCCACCTCGTCCTGCGGGCGCCGGGGGTCCTTCGTCCGGGGGTCGTCCACGCGCGCGTCCAGGTCGCCCGCGGTGATCCGGCGGGCCACCTGCGCGGTGGCGTGCAGCCGCCGGGTGACCCGGGTGACGGCCGCGACGCCGACGGCCAGGGTCGCCGCGATCGCGAGGACCGAGGAGCCGACGATCGACCGGTCCAGGGCGTCGAGGGTCCCCGCGCCGAGGCTGTGGTCGACCCGGACGGCGAGGGCGTGCCCGTCCGCCGGGCCCGCCGCCCACATGGTGGGCCGGCCCTCGTGGTCGGCGACCATGGTGCCGCGCTCGCCGCGCGCCGTCAGCCGCCGCAGCGGCTCCGGCAGCCCGTCCGGGTCGAGCCCGGCGAACGGCGGCAGCGGCTCGCCCGCCTCGTACAGCCGGGTCACCTCCACCAGCCGGGCCAGCGCCTTCTCCCGCGCGTCCCGTTCGGTCTGCTCGGTCACCGAGACGTGCACCAGCGTGCCGAGCAGCGCGGCCAGCGCGCAGCACATCACGGCGATGAAGACCGCGGCCTTCCAGGTGAGCGTCGCCGTCCAGGCGGGCGCCCGGGGCCGGCGGGCGCGGCGCGCGGTCACGGGGCCGGCTCCGGGCGGGGTGCCTGCTGCGGGCGGGGTGCCTGCTCCGGACCGGGGGTCTGCTCCGGGCCAGGGGTCTGCTCCGGACCGGGGGCCGGCTCCGGACGCGGGGAGGCGCCGCGCGGGGCCGCCGACGGCGTCCGTACGGGCACGATCTCGTCGCGCGCCGGAAGCATGCTGTGCTGCCGCTCGTCCCACGACCACGCGGTGCGGTACTCGTACCCCGGGATGCCCGCCGAGGCGGCCCGGACGATCAGGTCCCGGCCGGCCAGCTCCACGCTGATCACCTGCTCGACGGTGGACATCACCCGGGTGAGCCCGCCCCGCTCGGCGAGGTACACCCGGACGGCGACCTGCTGCTCGGGCATCCGGATCCCGACGATCAGCTCGTCCCGGCCGTTCCCCGTGAGGTCCCGGTAGTACGGCGAGAGCACCGGGCAGGCCGCCGGCTCGGTGTCGCAGGCGAGGATGGCCCGGGCGGTCTCCTCGTAGACCCCGTCGGCGCCGCTGTACGTGTCCGGGTGGGCGGCCACCTCGGCCCGGACCACCGCGACCGCGTCCACGGTCCGCACGTCGGCCCCGCGCACGGTGATGCCCGGGACCCGGGCGGTGTCCGTCTCCCCGTAGTCGACGGGCGGGTCCGACGCGGGCGGCAGCTCCGGCCAGAGCCGCACCGGCCCCACCGCTGTCTCGACCGGACCGTCGCTCCTGAGGCCGCCCTCGCCGTTGCAGCCGGTCAGGAGCGCGCCCAGCGCGAGGGCCGCGGCGAGCCCGACGGTCAGGGGTCTCACGCTGCTCCTCCGTATCGGCCGGTATCGGTAAGAACGATATGCGGAATCCCCTATTGTTTGATTGCCGGAATTGTCATTCGAACGAACGGGGGCGGGAATGGCTCAGCACGTGGGCGGCCGGGAAGACGCGCGGCCGACTGCGGCGAAGCCGGCCCCGGCGGCTGTCGCGTACCTCTCGGGCGGGCCCAGCCCCGGACGACCGGGTCGCCGGCCGGGTCGCCGCACATCCCCCTGGCGGGTCCCTTCATCGGCTTCGCCGAGAAGCCGGTCCATCGGGGCGTCTCCATGAAGACGCCACGCCGTCCCGCCCGGACAGATTCCCCTTTGGAGGCCGCCGTCCCGCCGGACAGAGCCCGAGCGAGAGAGCGCCGCCCCGCCGCACAGAGCCCGTCCTAGAGACCGCCGTCCCGGCGCTCCATCCGGGCCAGCGTCGCCCGGCACAGCGTCAGGAGCTTCTCGTCCTGGTGGATGTCATGGCTGCCGGAGGCGCCCTCCCGGGCGTTGTGCCGCCGGCGGCGGGTCAGCTCGGTGAGGACCGGCAGCTGGGCCTCCGCCGCCGCGGGGCCCATCTCGGCCAGGCACTCGGCGATGTCCACGCGCGCGTGCCGGTTCTCCTCCCAGGCCGCGAGCAGCACCGGCAGCGTCCGCTCCGTCTCCCCGGACACCCGCCACAGGGCCGCCGCGCACCGCACCCGCTCCCACAGGTCACGCGAGGTCAGCCCCGGCCGCAGCGCCCGCGCCGCCCCGGCCGCCGCCGGGCCGATCGCGCCCAGCGCCTGTGCCGCCGCGCACCGGTCGGCGCCCGCCGCACCCGGCCGCAGCCACCGCACCAGCGCCGGCACCACCGCGTCCGCGTCGCCCTCGACCTCCCACAGGGCGCGCGCCGCCGCCGTGGCGACCGTCGCCGAGTCCGCGGCCAGCAGCTCCCGCAGCTCCGGTACGGCCTCCCGGGCCATGGGCCCGAACGCCCCGAGCGTCCGCGCCGCCGCCTCCCGCACCCACTCGCGCCGGTGCTCCGGCGCCCCGCGCAGCAGCCGCAGCACCTCGGGCAGCGCCTGGCCGCCCCGTACCGCCGCCAGCGCGTACAGCAGCGGCGCCGCCCGGTCGTACAGGTCCTCGTCCAGCTCCACCGCCGCCAGCCGCCGCCGCAGCAGCGGCGCGAGCCCCGCCGCGGCCGGCCCGAGGCCGTCCACCGCGTACAGCAGCTCCCGCCGCACCTCGCCCGGCCCCTCGAGGGCCCGCGCGAGCAGCGGTACGGCACGGGCGTCGCCGCTCCGCGCCAGCGCCAGCAGCGCGCCGTCCCGTCCGGTCCTGCCGGTCAGATCCGCCGGCCCGCCGGACGCGGCCGGAGCCCCGACGGGTCCCCGTGCCAGCACGCCCGCGAGCGCGTCGGCCGCCGGCGCCGCCCGCTCGAAGAGCCGCCCCAGGAAGGAGGTCGCGGCGTCCCGGAGCCGCGCGTCCGGATCGGCGAGCTGCTCGCCGACGAGCCGCACCACCTCCTCGTACCGCCCCCGCCAGAGCCGTATCAGCCCGCCGCACAGCCAGATCGCGTCCGACCGCTGCCCCGGGTCGGGGCTGCGCAGCTGCGCCGTGATCAGCGCGATCCGGTCGTCCACCCGGTCGTCCAGCGCGCCGTGCAGGGTCCGCAGCAGCTCCTCCGTCCACGGCGTCCGCCGCCCCGCCACCTGCTCTTCGAGCAGCTCGCGCACCTGCCCCACGAGCGTCACCGGCATCCGCGCGGGACCCGGCTCGCCACCCCCGTCGTCGGGCTCCGGCGCCGTCCGGATCTCCTCCAGGAGCGCCGTCACGCGCCCCACGATGTCGTCCGGGATCCGGCCGGGCGAACATCGCGCGAGCTGCGCGAGCGCCGCGAGCCGCAGCCCCGGGTCCTGGGCCGCCCGCGCCAGCCAGGCCAGCCAGTCGACGGTCTCGGCGGACAGCGAGGCGTGCCGCAGCGCGATCCGCCCCACCGCCTCGACCAGCGCGAGCCGCACCTCCGTGTCCGGCTCCACCGTCAGCCGCTCCCGCAGCAGGGTCAGCACGCGCGCGGGGTCCGGGTGCAGCGACGCCAGCGCCACCGGAGCCGCGAGCCGCACCTCCGGGTCGGCGTCGTCGACCAGGCTCAGGAAGACGTCGGCGCCCGCGGCCACCGCGGCCGCCGCCATCGCGAAGTTCGCGGCCGGGACGAACCCGTCGTCGCCTGCGCCGGGCCCGGCCGGTCCGGCCAGGTCGTCGTCCTCGTCGTCGAGCTCGATCCCGCCGATGCTGGTGAGCAGTTCGACGATGCCGCCGCGGTCCTGGACGGCGGGGTCGGCGACCAGTTCGAGGAGGAAGGGGATGCAGGCGAGGGTGGAGTCGTACACGTCCCCCTGGTGGTGGACCGCCCCGTACATGCCGTCGAGGCCGGCCTCCCGCTCGGCGGGGTCGGGCGAGGCGAGACCGCGGAGCAGTGCCGGCACGTCGTCCGCGGGGCCGTAGGCGTGCCCCAGCGAGGCCCAGTCGACCTCCTCGATCCCCGTCAGCATTGCCAGGCCGCCTTCCCCGTGAGCCCCTCCATCAGGCAGCAAGTGTGCACCACAGGAAGGACATCGACGCCGAACCGGCGCCACCCGCCCCACCGCTGTGGAACGTTGCGCTCGGTTTCCGCCATGTACGGTGCGCGGACCCGCCGTTGTCCGCCAAAACGGCTCCACGCACGCGCGCGTGCGGGATGCCGGGGGCAGATGCTGCACCCTCGCGCGCATGCGCGCGTACGGGTCGCGCGGGAGCGTGGCGTCAGGCCGTCCGCACGCGCGCGCGTACAGGCCGCGCGGGAGGGGAGAGTTCAGACGCCCTCGCCCCGGAACCGTACGAACGCCGGCGTGCCGGTCTGTCGCCCCGCGGCCTGCCGCAGCTCCACCGCCTGCGGCCGGGCGAGCCGCAGCACCGGCCCGTGCTCGGGGTCGGTCTCCGCCGTCAGCCCGGCGCCGGCCTCCGCGACCCGCTCCCCGACCTGCCGGGACTGCATCGGGGTCAGCCGTGGCACCGTCGTCAGGGTCCGCCCGTCCGGCAGCCGGACCAGCAGGGCGCGGGGCCGCCCGGCCGGGCCGACCAGCCCGATCAGCTCCGCGTCCACGGTCTCGGAGTGCCGCACCTTCCGCCAGGCCCAGGTGGCACCGGAGCGGTACGCCGAGCCCATCGCCTTGGCCACGACCCCCTCCACCCCCGCCTCCCGCAGATCCCGGAACCAGGCGCGCGCGGTCTCCTCGTCGTCCGTCGCCAGCACCCGCTGCACCGGCGGCCCGGCCTCGCGCAGCGCCGTGCCCAGCAGCTCCCACCGGTCCCGCAGCGGCAGCGCCCGGACGTCCCGGCCGGGCACGGCGAGCAGGTCGAAGGCGATGTACGAGACGGGCACCCCGGTCCGCACCCGGTCGGCGTGCGATCGCAGCAGGTCGGTGAAGCTGAGCCGCCCCTCGCGGTACGCGCACAGCTCCCCGTCCAGCACGATCCCGGGCGGCAGCCGGGCCGCCAGCGCCGCCGCGATGTCCGGGAACTCGGGGGCGAGGTCACGCCGGGACCGCGACTGGAGCACCACCCGCCCGCCCTCCAGGACGAAGGCGAGCGCCCGGAAACCGTCGAGCTTGAGGGAGTACTGGAGCTCCCGCGGCGGCGGCGCCTGCGCGGGGATCTCGTCCGCCGGCCGCGGCCGCATGACGTCCACCGGCGGCACGAGCACGACGCCGCTCCGACCGCCACCACCGCTGCCGTCGTTCATGGCACGTCCCCCGCCCGCCCCGCGTCGAACAGGGGTCCCAGCAGCTCCCCGTACCGCTCCAGACGTGGCGCGATGTCGTCCATCACGAAGGCCAGGTCCGCGGGGTCCGCGCACGCCTCGACCTCCTCCCAGGTGACCGGCGCGGAGACGGTGGGCCGCTCGCGGGCCCGGAGGGTGTAGGGGGTGGCGGTGGTCTTGGCGGCGGCGTTCTGGCTGTGGTCGACGAAGACCTTCCCGGCGCGCAGGGCCTTCGTCATCCGGTGCGTGACCAGCCGCGGCAGCTCCGCCTCCGCCTCGACGGCGAGCCGCTTCGCGTACGCGGAGACCTGCCCGGACGGCGTCGGCACCACCGGGACCAGCAGGTGCAGCCCCTTGGCGCCGGAGGTCTTGGCGAAGGCGGTAAGACCGTCCGCGGCGAGCCGCTCGCGCAGGTGGAGCGCGATCCGGCAGCAGTCGACGACGGTGGCCGGCGGCCCCGGGTCGAGGTCGAGGACGAGCCGGTCGGCGACGGCGGGGGAGGAGGCGGTCCACTGCGGCGTGTGGAACTCGACGACCAGGTTCGACGCCCACACCAGCGACGGCAGGTCCTGGACCATCACCTGCCGGGCGCGCGGGTCCTCGGTGCGCGGCACGGGCGTGGTCGCCACCCAGGCGGGCGTACCGGGCGGCGGATTCTTGGTGAAGAAGAGCTGCCCGCCCGGCCCGTCCGGATAGCGCAGGAAGGAGACGGGCCGGTCGCGCAGATGCGGCAGGATCGCGGCCTCGACGGTGGCGTAGTAGTGCATCAGCTCGCCCTTGGTGGTGCCCGTGGCGGGGTGGATGACCTTGCCGAGGTTACTGAGCGTGATGCGCCGCCCCGCCACCTCTGTGATGGGCGTCATACGATGAGGCTCCCATGTTTCCCCTCAAACCGGTACGAAGGGAGCGAACCGTGCGATCGATCTGGAACGGCGCCATATCCTTCGGCCTGGTCAGCATTCCGATCAAGCTCGTGAACGCCACGGAGAGCCGGTCCGTCTCCTTCCGCCAGATCCACGCCGCGGACGGCGGCCGGATCCGCTACCGGAAGGTCTGCGAGCTGGACGGCGAGGAGGTCACGCAGGCCGAGATCGGGAAGGCGTACGAGGACGCCGACGGGACCATGATCCCGATCACCGACGAGGACCTGGCCGCGCTGCCGCTGCCCACGGCCAAGACGATCGAGATCGTGGCCTTCGTCCCGGCGGCCGATATCGACCCGCTCCAGATGGACGCCGCGTACTACCTCTCGGCGAACGGCGTCCCGGCCGCCAAGCCGTACACGCTCCTGCGGGAGGCGCTGAAGCGCAGCGACAAGGTGGCGGTGGCGAAGTACGCGCTGCGGGGCCGGGAGCGGCTGGGCATGCTCCGGGTCGTGGACGACGTGATCGCCATGCACGGCCTGCTCTGGCCCGACGAGATCCGCGCGCCGGAGGGCGTGGCCCCGGAGACCCCGGTCACGGTCCGTGACGCCGAACTCGACCTGGCGGACGCCCTGATGGCCACCCTCGGCGAGGTCGACCTCAGCACCCTCCACGACGACTACCGCGAGGCCGTGGAGGAGATGATCGCGGCGAAGGCGGCGGGCGGCGCGGGCGTGGCACCCCCGGAGCCGGGCGGGGAGGGCGGCGGCGGCCAGGTGATCGACCTGATGGCGGCGCTGGAGAAGAGCGTCCGCGAGGCGAAGGAGGCCCGCGGCGAGCCGGCCGAGGTCACGGACATCAAGGCGAAGAAGACGACCGCCAAGAAGGCGCCGGCGGCCAGGAAGACGACGGCGGCGAAGAAGACGGCAGCCGCGAAGAAGACGACCGCGACGACGAAGAAGACGGCTGCGGCGAAGAAGGCGACGTCCAGGAAGGCGACCCCGAAGAAGCGCACGGCCTGACCCGGGCCGGCGCCCCGGAACCGCCACGGCCACGGGCCCCCTGCCTCCTCCCCCCCGGAGGCAGGGGGCCCGAGTCATGCCCGAACTCCGCGCGCCCCGCGCCCGGTTGACATGCCGCATAGCGGACACCCCGCGCCGTCCTTCGGACAACAGATGGTCAAATTCTTGTTGTATACCTGTCAAACAGCGCGTTCTCCTGGCACGCTCCCCTCCGCGTCACCCCCCACATGAACCCCCACGCGTTTCAGCGAAGGAGCCCGCGTGATCCGCCAGCAGTCCTCGCACCGCCGGACCGTCGTCCGCACCGCCGCCCTCGTCGCCTCGGCCGCCATGGTCGTCGTCGGAGTCCAGACGGGCACCGCCGGAGCCGCGGTCGTCAACGAGACCGGCACCGAGGCCGGGGCCACCGCCCTCGTCCTCAGCGCCCCCCAGCGGGCCGCCGCGATCCAGCAGGCCCAGGCCTCGGCCGCCGCCACCGCCCAGGCGATCGGCCTCGCCGACCGGGAGAAGCTGGTCGTCCGCGACGTCGTCAAGGACGCGGACGGCACCGTCCACACGCGGTACGAGCGCACCTACGACGGCCTGCCGGTCCTCGGCGGCGACCTCGTGGTCCACCAGAAGAAGAACGGCGCCCGCTCCACCACCAAGGCGACCTCGGCCCGCATCTCCGTGCCGACCACGGCGTCCGCCGTCCGCGCGCGCGAAGGCGCCCGCAAGGTGATCTGGGCGGCCGGCGGCAAGCCCGTCCTCGCGTGGGAGACCGTGGAGACGGGCCACCAGCACGACGGCACGCCGAGCGAGCGCCACGTCATCACGGACGCCACCACCGGCAAGGAGCTGCACTCCTACGAGGCGATCGAGACGGGCGTCGGCAACACCCAGTACAGCGGCCAGGTCACCCTCGGCACCTCGCCCGGCTTCACCCTCACCGACGCCGCCCGCGGCGGCCACAAGACGTACGACCTGAAGGGCGCCACCAGCGGCACCGGCACCCTCTTCACCAACTCCACCGACACCTGGGGCAACGGCCTGGCGAGCAACCGCGAGACCGCGGCCGCCGACGCCCACTACGGCGCGGCCGTCACCTGGGACTTCTACAAGAACGAGCTGGGCCGCAACGGCATCCGCGGCGACGGCGTCGCCGCCTACTCCCGCGTCCACTACGGCAACGCGTACGTCAACGCCTTCTGGTCCGACTCCTGCTTCTGCATGACGTACGGAGACGGCGCCGGCAACGCCAAGCCGCTGACCTCCCTCGACGTCGCCGGCCACGAGATGACCCACGGCCTCACCGCCTCCACGGCGAACCTCCGCTACAGCAAGGAGTCCGGCGGCCTCAACGAGGCGACCTCCGACATCCTCGGGACCTCGGTCGAGTTCTACGCCGACAACGCCTCCGACGCGGGCGACTACCTCATCGGCGAGAAGATCGACATCCGCGGCAACGGCACCCCGCTCCGCTACATGGACAAGCCCAGCCGGGACGGCAACTCCGCCGACTACTGGTCCAGCAGCCTCGGCCGCCTCGACGTCCACTACTCCTCGGGCCCGGCCAACCACTTCTTCTACCTCCTGGCGGAGGGCAGCGGCACCAAGACGATCAACGGGGTCACCTACAACTCCCCGACCTACGACAACTCCACCCTCACCGGCATAGGCCGCGAGAAGGCCTACCAGATCTGGTACAAGGCCCTCACCACCTACATGACCTCCTCCACCACCTACGCCGGCGCCCGCACCGCCACCCTCTCGGCGGCCTCGGACCTCTACGGCGCGACCTCCCCCGAGTACAACGCGGTCAACGCCGCCTGGAAGGCCGTCAACGTCAAGTGACGTGACACCGTGCCCCCGGCCACCCGCCGGGGGCACACCCCCAGCCCGACCCACGCCCACGCAAAAGGACCCCGTGTCAGCGTTTCCGCTGACCACGGGGTCCTTCCGGCACTTCTCACGAAGTGCCCCCGGCAGGATTCGAACCTGCGCACACGGCTCCGGAGGGCGCGTGCATTCTGTGCATTACCGCTGGTCAGACGCGCGCGAGCGCATCGGCGTGCCTTCGCCGTCCACGGGTAGGCCGCGCATCGCACTGGCGGTTACTCCAGCGAGACGTCCGGGGCCTGCTACCTAGTCTCCGTAGAACTCTCGTCAGCCTGGGGCAGTGGCCTGCTGCTCTCTATGACTTGACCGAAGCTTCTACAGAACTCGGTGAAGCTCCACTGAGCGCCGGGGGCCGGCGCAAACGATGCGAACGATCCTGGGTGCTCACCGCTAACTGCTACGTCCAACGTGCCCTGTTCGCCGATCCGCACACTTGGACACTCTCGGAGCTCCTGGACGAACATGGGCCTGGTCTGCCTCCCTTGCCCCAACCAGGCGCCCCAGTAGATGGCGCGGTCCGTGAGGAAGAGAACGCCCTGCTGTGGGCCGTCCCAAAGGTTCAGAGCAGGCGCAGTAGCAACTTTCTGTTCCTCAGGCTCAAGTACCGGCTCCATGCTTTGCCAGTACTCCGCTTGTGCCTTGTCGTGGCGTCGCTGTGCCCACCGTCTCAACATCGGCAACACACCCCTCCCTTGGCTGCGCTTAGTATCGTGCCGCCCTGGATCGCTAGTCCTGGGTTTCAGGCATGTCGCATCAGTGCGCCAAGAGGGCGTGAGGCACGATCGAGCACCGCTTCAGGAGAGCGGTTGAAGACCGTCGTTGGCGATGATGCATGCCGACTCTCGCGCGTGGGGATGGTTAGCCGAGAGCCTGCCTTCCACTCGTGGCCGCGCACTGCGCTGGCCGCACTTGGGAAGTGCGGATATCGATCGGCATCCTTGCAAGATGCGGTTCTTAAGCAGGGAGGGAATATGGAATGGGGGACAATCGTAACTGTCCTTCTCGGTGGACTAATCGGATTGGGTGGTGAAACTATTGGAAGGATGGGAGCTCGTCGGCAAGCGCAGATAGCCCGACAGGAGGCCCTAGAGGACGCAAATATTGCTCGAAGTCAGGCCATTGAAGACGATAGCAGGAGAGAGAAGGAGGCCAGGGAGAGGGTTGCCGTAGAAAACATTTTATCCGCCTATCTTGAAAACCCAATCAGGCTCGTGGATCAAGCCAATGAGGAAACGGTGCTGAGTGTCACCAAGATATGCTTGACGTTGGGTTTCGAGCAGTCATTTATCCTCGATGCCGAGCTGCGTCAACGTGTCGCCGAGATATGCTACATCCTCGACATCGCCACAGATGGGGACGTGGGCGGGTACTCGATCGCAGAGGTGGGTTTTCTTTCCAGGAGTGAAACCCGGATGTTGATGGGTGCTTGGGCCAGGGGAGAAGAATTTCCAAATTCCATTGAAGGGTGGGGAGAGCTCCGTCGTAGCCTTGCGGAGATAGAGGTGAACTGGCAGCAGAAATTGCGCGAGGCGGGTTTGAGGGTGAAGGTGCCGCCACTTTCCATATATTGAGGTGCGGGTCTGTCTGCTCGGGCGAAAGGGGTGATGAACCCTCAAATGGGAGATCGCTCTTTGAGGGAATCTTGAAAACTGTCGTGGCGCGAGTCACCGTGGGTTCAAATCCCACACCCACCGCGCAGGTGAACGGCCTCTGACCAGTTCATACGGTCAGGGGCCGTTTCCGTGCCCGAGGCCCGTTCGGCACTGTGATTGCCCGTGACTCCCCGCGTGCTCGGGCACGGATGGGGCACGGGGGTCCACGCCCTCTTCCCAGGGAGAACTGGGCCGGGCACCATGCCGGGATGGGTGACGCAAGCGTTCATGAGCATTGGCCACAGATTCGTGTGTGGTTGTGGATCGACGAACGGGGAGAGCCGCGAGTGGCTCTGCATCCCATCGCTGGGATACGGCACACAACCATCGAGCTGCCGAAGAATCCGGTGTACGTCCAGGACTTGCTCACGCGCTCCAGGGGGGCCGTCCGTCAGCTAACCGGCCTGGATGACGCAGAGGAAGGTCGGCGCGCCCTTCGGAAGCTCGTCGAAGACTATCAAGCGGAAGCCACTGAGCCCGGAGAGCCGGGCTGGCGCAGTACGCCGCTCCCTGGGGCTTCGCCGGTTGCTGAAAAGAGCAGCAGCGTTCGGACTGTGTCTGGTGGCCTTCCAACGTTGGGCCGGCGCCGACGCTGAGACCAAGGGGCGGTGCAGAAGACGAACTGCCACCCCTGCCCCATCCTCCCCAGCTCCCATCCCGTCTGCCGTCGACCCACACACCGTGGAGCAGGCGCGGTGCCGGGCGTCCAGGTGGAGCGCCCCACTGGACGAACGACCTGGACGCCCGGTGCCGTGTCTGCTCGGCTCTGCCTGGGTCGACGGCAGATGGGATGGGAGCTCCCCACCGCAACACCGCACGGCCGGCACCCGCGTACGAGCCCCCTCCATCCCGGAGCCTGAGCGCCCCCGCCGGAGGCATGGTCTTCAGCCGTACCCGCGTACCGCGTCGACCGCATCGCGGGTTCACCACCCATCAACCCAAGCTGTCAGGCGTGCGGCCGGCGGCCGGGCTGGAGCGGGGCGAAGACAGGAGCGCAGGCCCGGGCGACGGGCCGCGCGCGCCGCGCCGTGCGCGGCGGGTGCCTTGATGAGGTAGAGAAATCTGTAACAGCCCTAAGGGCGGACGTAGGCGACCGTGGCGTCGTCGTGCTGCTTGCTCCTGGGCCACCGGCCGAGATCGGGGTCGGGCTTCTCCGCTTCGCGGACTTTGCGGATGACGTGGTCGGGGCCGTAGTCGCTGAGGAGATCCAGACAGCCAGTCCAGTCGGTCTGGTGGAAGGTCGTGACGAGCCTTGCCGCACCGTCTGTCAGGAGAGCCGCGCGCCGGGTGTGAGACACCTTCTCCATGCCTGTGAGTGCTTCGTGTGCCGCCGTTGGGTCGGCTGCCGCTACCCAGTACCCGCCTGGTGTGTTGCGCCGTGTGCGTTCTTCGTGGACTAGGGCTTCGTGGGCCTTCTGGCGTTCTGGGGTCCCTGGGGTTCGTGTCGCGAGGAGCTGGCGGGCTTTTGGAGCTACGTGGGCCAGGCGGTCATCTGAGTGGGCTTGGGCTGTTCCGCCAACGTCGATGAGGACCGTGCAGTCTCCGAGGACGAGCCATTCGAATGCGTCGTCTCGTACCCGTGTGATGGCCACCGTTGCCGAGGGCGAAAGGGGGTCGTCGATTGCGCAGGTGTGGCGGTGGAGTTTGGCGGTCGACTCGATGGCCGCGGCAAGGCAGTCGGCTAGAGGAGAGTCCTGCCGGGCTGCCTCGGCATGCATGCGCCTGCCCAGCTGCTCGACGTACCAAGCCACGCCATGACGGCACCCGGACTCCATCCCGGGTGCCATGCCGGCGCCGTCCAGGACCACGGCCGCGGTGGGGCCGGAGATCGCGAAGTCTTCGTTGGCCCCGTGGGGGCGCGGGACGCTGGATTCGGTAACGAGCACGTTAGGCCGGTTCGTGGTGCAGGACGTCGGTCACGGCTCGGCTGCCCACGATCGTCTTCGTACCCGGCTCGAAGTCGGCGGCGATGACCATCGAGAACGGGGCAGTGCCCGCCTGCTTGTAGATGTCGGCGATGTTCTCGGACAGGAAGTGAGCCGCGCCGAGTGAACCGGCTGCGTGCACGCCGGCGATGAGGAGGAAGGTGCCTCGCCTGTCGGGCCTGGGCAGTCTGCCGAGGTAGGCGATGTCCGTCGGCATCGGGTCTTCGGGGTTGTCGCTGGGGGGTGTGGACGGTGCTGCTCTCTCGCTCGTTGAGTGCCCAGCGTCCGTCAGGCAGGGTCTCGAAGGAGATTCGAGGGTCGTTGCCCAGCGCTTCGGCCGTCACCGGCGACGTCGGCGAGTAGCACTGCGTGAAGCCCACGCGCTTTGGCCCCTGGACCTGTCCGGGGGCCTTCTGCGTTCTCCTCCCCGCCTAGAACGGAGCAGTCCACCCTGCCGGCCAGTTCGTCGCGTATCGGGGATGGGGGTACATGTCCGACCCCTCGTACACGTACCACTGACGGCCCAGCCACTCGCACTCGGGAACGGATCCCTCCCAGTCGTCGGTGCAGCGGTCCGCCCACTCGCGGCCCACAAGAACGGGCCGGGTCAGGATCCCGTCCTCGGTGTCCTGGACGCGCAGGACCATGCCGACGTCGTTGATCCCCGGATTGCCTCGCGGACCGTACGACACGTGGTGAGTGCCCGAGGAATGAAGGTCCAGGACGGTCTCCTGGAGTACGGCAGGCACGCGACCGGTCAGCTCCAGCCCGTCCAGAGTCACGCGCGGTCCGTGGGCGGCGTCGGCAGCCACGCAGAAGAGGCGGCCGGTGCCCTCGAAGTATGCGTAGACAGCCGGCACCGCTGGGTGGAAGCCGAGCTGGAGGCCGTAGATCTCCGGGTAGGAGGGCTCGGCGGAGAAGCGGCTCAACTCGACGGCTTCCGGAAGAGCGGCGCGGACCTCGTCGGCGGACATGCCGAAGCGCAGAGGGCCGACGCTCTCCAACGGGGTCAGCACCCACGCCGGTCGAACCGGCTCCGCCGCGGTCTCCTCGGCTCCCGAACCCATCCGTTGCTCCCCCTCGTTCGTCACCCGAGTCCCGGCCCTGACCTGCGCCGACACCCCACGGCCCAGGCCGCGAATAGGCCGCGACCCCTGTCGCACGGCCGCTCACCCCGGCATACGCCTGCACATACAACAAGACCCCGTTTTCAGCGTTTCCGCTGATCACGGGGTCTGTGTGGCACTTCTGCGAAGTGCCCCCGGCAGGATTCGAACCTGCGCACACGGCTCCGGAGGCCGTTGCTCTATCCCCTGAGCTACGGGGGCTTCGTCGCTGCTTGGCGGCGACGGGTGAAACCTTACCAGCTCTCGCGGGGTGCCTGTGAACAGGTATTTCCGGGGCGTCACCAGGGGGGTGTTCGCTCGCAGGGGTCGGAAGTGGGCAAAACCCGGACGCAGCCCCTCGGGGCGGCCTACTCTCGTTCACGTGTCAGGCATGCCCGGGCGGGTGCTCGTTGTCGACGACAACAAGGTCATCCGGCAGTTGATCAGGGTCAATCTCGAACTCGAGGGGTTCGAGGTCGTGACCGCGGCCGATGGTGCCGAGTGTCTGGACGTCGTGCACCGCGTCCGGCCCGACGTCGTCACCCTCGATGTGGTCATGCCACGGCTCGACGGCATCAAGACCGCCCAGAAGCTGCGGGAGGACCCGCGGACCCGGCATCTGCCCGTCGCCATCATCAGCGCCTGCGGGGAGGGCGAGGCCGCCCCGGCCGCGGACGCCTTCCTCGCCAAGCCCTTCGAGCCGGCGGAGCTCGTACGGGTCGTCCGGCAGCTGCTGCACCGGGAGCCCCGGCAGCGGCGACAGGCCGGTGCGCCCGACGCGGGAGAGGAGCCGTCCGCAGGGGACGGCGGCCAGGGCAGACCCGCGGCCGGGAGCGTGCGCCCGGGGCGGTGAGCAGGGGGCGCGACGACCCCCGTCGCCCCGCGGATCCCGCCGGGACCGCCGGGCAGGTGCCCGGATGGCGAAACCGGTTCGCGTTCCGCCCCCCCTCCTCCCCTAGGCTGGGACCGTGACCCCCGCGGACCTCTCCCTCACCGTGCAGCACGCCGTGCGCCGTGCGGTCGACGACGGTGCGCTGCGGGTCGACGTCCCCTCGCGCGTCAAGGTCGAGAAGGCCCGGCCCGGAGGGGTGGGGGAGTACGCCAGCAGCGTCGCCCTCACCCTCGCGCGGCCCGCCGGGCGGCCCGCGCTCGACATCGCCTCGCTGCTCAAGGAGCGGCTGGACGGCGCCGCCGGGATCCTCGCCGTGGACATCACCGGGCCCGGCTTCCTGAACTTCACCCTCCGCCCGCAGGACGGCGCCGCACTCGTCCGGGCCGTCCGCGCCGCCGGGCTCTCGTACGGGCAGGGCGACGCGCTCGCCGGGCAGGCCGTGCGGTTCGCGCCGCCGGCCGAGGCCCGCGCCGCCGTCGTCGCCGGCTGCCTCACCGGGCTGCTGCGCGGCCAGGGCGCCGACGCCCGCGTCGAGGCCGGCGGCGAGCGGCCGTACGTCCACCCCGGTACGTACGACGTCGACGCGCTGGGGACCGACGCCGCCCGGTGGCGGCTGCTGCGGGCCGCGCCCCACGACCGGCCCCTCGACGGGCCCCCGCTCCTCGTACGGCACGAGCGCAACGCGCTCTTCCGCGTCCAGTACGCCCACTCCCGGACCCGGCGGCTCCTCGCCAACGGCGCCCGGCTCGGCGTCCTCCCCGGATACGAGACCGAGGTCGACGACCCGCTCCCCGCGCTGCTCCGCGACCACCCCGGCGTCCTCCTCGCCGCCGCCCGCCACCGCGCCCCCGACCGGGTCGCCCGGCACCTCGAAGCCGTCGCCGACGCGCTGCTCGGCTTCCAGCACACCGTTCTGCCGCTCGGCGACGAGAAACCCTCGGCCGCCCACCGCTCCCGGCTCGCGCTCGCCGAAGCCGCCGGGACGGTGCTCGCCGGTGGCCTCTCCGTGCTCGGCATCAGCGCACCCGACCGGATCTGAAAGAGCTGACCAGACATGAGCCGTTCCGCCCACCCCGCCGGCCCCCGGCACGCCGACGTCCTCCCCGAGGGCCACTACACCGCGCCGCCCGCCGACCTGAACACGCTCGACCCCAAGGTGTGGGCGCGGACCGTCGCCCGCGACGAGCAGGGGATCGCGACCATCGGCGGACTCCGCGTCACCGACCTCGCCGAGGAGTTCGGGACCCCCGCCTACTTCCTCGACGAGACCGACTTCCGTACCCGCTGCCGCGCCTGGGCCGAGGCCTTCGGGCCGGACGCCGACGTCTTCTACGCCGGCAAGGCGTTCCTCTCCCGCGCCATCGTCCGCTGGCTGCACGAGGAGGGGCTCAACCTCGACGTCTGCTCCGGCGGCGAGCTTGCCACCGCCCTCTCCGCCGGGATGCCCGCCGAGCGGATCGCCTTCCACGGCAACAACAAGAGCGAGGCCGAGATCCGGCGGGCCGTCGAGGCCGGCGTCGGCCGGATCGTCCTCGACTCCTTCCAGGAGATCGTCCGGGTCTCCCACATCGCCCAGTCCCTCGGCAAGCGGCAGCGCGTCCAGATCCGGGTGACCGTGGGCGTGGAGGCGCACACCCACGAGTTCATCGCCACCGCCCACGAGGACCAGAAGTTCGGCATCGCCCTCGCCGGCGGACAGGCCGCCGAGGCCGTACGCCGGGCGCTGAAGCTCGACGGCCTGGAGCTCATCGGCATCCACTCGCACATCGGCTCCCAGATCTTCGACATGGCCGGCTTCGAGGTCTCCGCCCGCCGCGTCGTCCAGCTCCTCGCCGAGGTGCGCGACGAGCACGGCGTCGAGCTGCCCGAGATCGACCTCGGCGGCGGCCTCGGCATCGCGTACACCTCCGAGGACGACCCGCGCGAGCCGCACGAGATCGCCAAGGCGCTCAGCGAGATCGTGACGCGCGAGTGCGAGTCCGCCGGACTGCGCACCCCCCGGATCTCCGTCGAGCCGGGCCGCGCCATCGTCGGCCCGACCGCCTTCACCCTGTACCGGGTCGGCACCATCAAGCCCCTCGACGGGCTGCGCACGTACGTGAGCGTGGACGGCGGCATGTCGGACAACATCCGCACCGCCCTCTACGACGCCGAGTACAGCGTCAGCCTCGTCTCGCGCGTCAGCGACGCCGAGCCGATGCTCTCCCGGGTCGTCGGCAAGCACTGCGAGAGCGGCGACATCGTCGTGCGCGACGCCTTCCTCCCCGCCGACCTGGCGCCCGGCGACCTCATCGCCGTGCCCGCCACCGGCGCCTACTGCCGCTCCATGGCGAGCAACTACAACCACGCCCTCCGGCCGCCCGTGGTGGCGGTCCGGGACGGCGAAGCAAGGGTCATCGTCCGGCGCGAGACGGAGGAAGATCTCCTGCGTCTCGACGTCGGCTGATGAAATAGTCGAGTGGTGGAATCGATGTCTCAGGATCCGGACGGGCGGCTGAATCGTCCGTCCGGTGAGTGAGACTGGTTCCCACCCCCGCCAGAACCGTAGAGATACGAATCAGAAGTACGAGAAACGAGGTCGGATGATGCGTACGCGTCCGCTGAAGGTGGCGCTGCTGGGCTGTGGAGTTGTCGGCTCCGAGGTGGCGCGCATCATGACGACGCACGCCGACGACCTCGCCGCGCGCATCGGCGCGCCGATCGAGCTCGCCGGCGTGGCCGTCCGCCGGCCCGACAAGGTCCGCGGCGGCATCGACCCCGCCCTGATCACCACCGACGCGACCGCCCTGGTCAAACGCGGGGACATCGACGTCGTCGTCGAGGTCATCGGCGGGATCGAGCCGGCCCGCACCCTCATCACCACCGCCTTCGAGCACGGCGCCTCCGTGGTCTCCGCCAACAAGGCGCTGCTCGCCCAGGACGGCGCGACCCTCTACGCGGCCGCCGAGCAGCACGGGCAGGACCTCTACTACGAGGCCGCCGTCGCCGGCGCCATCCCGCTGATCCGGCCGCTCCGCGAGTCCCTCGCCGGCGACAAGATCAACCGGGTGATGGGCATCGTCAACGGCACCACCAACTTCATCCTCGACAAGATGGACTCGACCGGCGCCGGCTACCAGGAGGCCCTGGACGAGGCCACCGCGCTCGGGTACGCCGAGGCCGACCCGACCGCCGACGTGGAGGGCTTCGACGCCGCCGCCAAGGCCGCCATCCTCGCCGGGATCGCCTTCCACACGCGCGTGCGCCTCGACGACGTCTACCGCGAGGGCATGACCGAGGTCACCGCCGCCGACTTCGCCTCCGCCAGGCAGATGGGCTGCACCATCAAGCTGCTCGCGATCTGCGAGCGGGCCGCCGACGGCGGGTCCGTCACCGCGCGCGTGCACCCCGCGATGATCCCGCTGAGCCACCCGCTGGCCTCCGTCCGCGAGGCGTACAACGCGGTCTTCGTCGAGGCGGAGGCCGCCGGGCGGCTCATGTTCTACGGCCCCGGCGCCGGCGGCTCGCCGACCGCCTCGGCCGTCCTCGGCGACATCGTCGCCGTCTGCCGCAACCGTCTCAACGAGGCGACGGGCCCCGGCGAGTCCGCGTACACCCAGCTGCCCGTGAGCCCCATGGGCGACGTGGTGACGCGGTACCACATCAGTCTCGACGTGGCCGACAAGCCGGGCGTCCTCGCCCAGGTCGCGACGGTCTTCGCCGAGCACGGCGTATCGATCGATACCGTGCGCCAGCAGGGCAAGGACGGCGAGGCGTCCCTCGTCGTCGTCACCCACCGCGCGGCCGACGCCGCCCTCTCCGGGACGGTCGAGGCGCTGCGCAAGCTCGACACCGTGCGCGGTGTCGCCAGCATCATGCGTGTTGAAGGGGAGTAAGGACCCATGACCAACCAGGGCACCCACCAGTGGCGCGGCATCATCGAGGAGTACCGGGACCGCCTTCCGGTCACGGACACGACGCCGGTCGTCACGCTCCGTGAGGGCGGCACGCCGCTCGTCCCCGCTCAGGTCCTCTCCGAGCGCACGGGCTGCGAGGTGCACCTCAAGGTCGAGGGCGCCAACCCCACCGGCTCCTTCAAGGACCGGGGCATGACGATGGCCATCACCCGGGCCAAGGAGGAGGGCGCCAAGGCGGTCATCTGCGCCTCCACCGGCAACACCTCCGCCTCCGCCGCCGCGTACGCGGTGCGGGCCGGGATGGTCTCGGCCGTGCTGGTGCCCCAGGGCAAGATCGCGCTGGGCAAGATGGGCCAGGCCCTCGTGCACGGCGCGAAGATCCTCCAGGTCGACGGCAACTTCGACGACTGCCTGACGCTGGCCCGCTCGCTCTCCGAGAACTACCCGGTGGCGCTGGTCAATTCGGTCAACCCGGTCCGCATCGAGGGCCAGAAGACCGCCGCGTTCGAGATCGTGGACATGCTGGGCGACGCCCCCGACATCCACGTGCTGCCCGTCGGCAACGCCGGCAACATCACGGCCTACTGGAAGGGCTACACCGAGTACGCCGCCGACGGTATGGCCACCCACCGGCCGCGGATGTGGGGCTTCCAGGCGTCCGGTTCGGCCCCGCTGGTGCGCGGCGAGGTCGTCAAGGACCCGTCGACCATCGCCACCGCGATCCGCATCGGCAACCCGGCCTCGTGGCAGTACGCGATCGCCGCGCGCGACGAGTCGGGCGGCTTCATCGACGAGGTGACGGACCGTGAGATCCTGCGCGCCTACCGCCTGTTGGCCGCGCAGGAGGGCGTCTTCGTGGAGCCCGCCTCGGCCGCCTCGGTCGCCGGTCTGCTGAAGGCCGCCGAGCAGGGCAAGGTCGACCCGGGCCAGCGGATCGTCTGCACGGTCACCGGGAACGGCCTGAAGGACCCCGACTGGGCCGTCGCCGGCGCCCCGCAGCCGGTCACCGTCCCGGTGGACGCCGCGGCCGCCGCCGAGCGGCTCGGACTGGCCTGATCCCGATGCCCCGGACGGGGGAGCGGATGCTCGGGAACGAGCGGAAGTTCCCCCGGCCGGGTGAGGCCCCTGGTCGAAACCCGATCAGGAACGTACATAGGCGCACAGGTTGGCGCGCGACACGCATCGTGCGCCTCCCGTGCGCCCTATGTCGCCACAGAACCTTCCTTCGATAGGCTGTACCGAACCCGCCCCGGCGCATATGCGCGGTGTCGTCGCCGTGGTCGCCTCCTCGCGACCGAACGGCCGAAACGGCCCCCCGGGTTCCCCAGCACTTCTCTTGAACACCCCGTTGCCGCAGTCAAGGAGAGTCATCGAGCGATGGCCGGTCCCGCGTTCCGCGCCGCCGCCGTACGGGTGCGCGTCCCCGCCACCAGCGCCAACCTCGGCCCGGGCTTCGACGCCTTCGGCCTGTCGCTGGGCCTCTACGACGACGTCGTCGTCCGGGTCGCCGACTCCGGGCTGCACGTCGACATCGCCGGCGAGGGCGCCGAGACGCTCCCGCGCGACGAGAAGCACCTGCTCGTACGCTCCCTGCGCACGGCCTTCGACCTGCTCGGCGGGCAGCCGCGCGGCCTTGAGGTCGTCTGCGCCAACCGCATCCCGCACGGCCGCGGCCTCGGCTCCTCCTCCGCCGCCATCTGCGCCGGCATCGTCGCCGCCCGCGCCGTGACCATAGGCGGGGACGCCAAGCTCGACGAGGCCGCCCTCCTGGAGCTGGCCACCGAGATCGAGGGCCACCCCGACAACGTCGCCGCCTGTCTGCTCGGCGGCTTCACCCTCGCGTGGACCGAGGCCGGCGCCGCGCGGGCGATCAGGATGGATCCCTCGGATTCCATCGTTCCGGTGGTTTTCGTGCCCGGGAAGCCGGTGCTGACCGAGACCGCCCGGGGCCTGCTGCCGCGCACCGTCCCGCACGTCGACGCCGCCGCCAACGCCGGTCGCGCCGCCCTCCTCGTCGAGGCCCTGACCCGCCGCCCCGAGCTGCTGCTCGCGGCCACCGAGGACCGGCTGCACCAGGAGTACCGGGCCCCCGCGATGCCGGAGAGCATCGCACTGGTGAACCGGCTGCGGGCGGACGGCGTGCCCGCGGTCATCTCCGGCGCGGGCCCCACGGTCCTCGCGCTGGCCGACAACGGGACGGCCGACAAGGTCGCCCTGCTCGCGGGCGAGGGCTGGGCCGCCAACCGGCTCGACCTCGACGCGTCCGGAGCGAGCGTGCTGCCGCTGGCGCCCTGAGGGCGCGGCGGCGGACGCCGTACGGGACGCCGGGCAGCGTCCTGAACACGCGATTGCCGGTGAGTGAGAGGGGGAATGTTTGTTGGAGCCGGTAGTGTTAACCTCAAGTCTGCACCCGACCTCTTTGTGGAGCGGTGCGGAGTGTCCCCTCAGGGACCACCCATTCTTCCGGGAGCCTCCCCAACTGCCTGAGCAGCCTGCCTGAGCAGTTTCGAGCACGCTCCGGAACCGGCACGACACCCCTCGCTCTTCCCATGCGAGGGCCGAGCAGGGGGCGCTCGGGCCGGACCCACAGCACGTTTTCTCTCCTCTCGCCGCATCCCGGCGGGACCACCGCCCCGGACACGGTCCGCCAACCAGGACCGCTGCCGGACAGCACAACCGGTCGCCGAGCCACAGGGCCGACGTCCGCTCCAGGGAAGGACCCTTCGTGAGCGACACCACCGATCTGATGGGCGTGACTGCCGACGAGACCGTCGACGCCGCCGCGCCCGCCGCAGGTGCTGCCAGTGGCGGCACCGCACGGCGCCGCCGCTCCGGCACCGGCCTCGAGGGCATGGTCCTGGCCGAGCTGCAGCAGGTCGCGTCCGGCCTCGGCATCAGGGGCACCGCGCGGATGCGCAAGAGCCAGCTGATCGAGGTCATCAAGGAGGCGCAGGCCGGTTCCGGCTCCGCCGCCCCCGCCAAGGCCGAGGCCGCCGCCGAGACCAAGCCGAAGCGCCGCGCCACCTCCAAGGCCCGCACGGGCGAGACCGCCGAGGCCGCCGCGCCGAAGGCGGAGAAGGCCGAGCCGGCCCCCGCCCAGCAGCAGATCGACATCCCGGGCCAGCCGTCGAAGTCCGCCGAGCAGGCCGACGAGCAGCCGGCCGGCGAGCGCCGCCGCCGCCGTGCCACCGCCCCCGCCGGTTCGCCGGAGGGCGCCGAGGGCGCGCAGGCCGTCAAGGCCGAGACGCGTACCGAGGCCAAGGGCGAGCCGCAGGGCGACAAGGCCGAGGCCGCCGTCGACGGCGCCGAGGGCCGCAGCCGCCGGGACCGCCGTGACCGCCGCGACCGCCAGCGCGAGCGCGGCAAGGGCGACGACCAGCAGCAGGGCGGCGGCCAGCGCAAGGACCAGCAGCGCCAGGGCCAGGGCCAGGGGCAGCAGCAGGGCCAGGGCCAGGGGCCGCAGGGCGGCTTCCAGGACGACGACGACTTCGAGGGCGGCCGCCGCGGCCGGCGCGGCCGCTACCGCGACCGCCGCGGGCGTCGCGGGCGCGACGAGTTCGCCGCCGGCGAGCCGCAGGTCTCCGACGACGACGTCCTGATCCCCGTCGCGGGCATCCTCGACATCCTCGACAACTACGCGTTCATCCGGACCTCCGGCTACCTGCCCGGTCCGAACGACGTGTACGTCTCCCTCGCCCAGGTCCGCAAGAGCGGTCTGCGCAAGGGCGACCACCTCACCGGCGCGGTCCGCCAGCCGAAGGAGGGCGAGCGCCGCGAGAAGTTCAACGCGCTGGTCCGCCTGGACTCGGTCAACGGCATGGCGCCGGACTCCGGCCGCGGCCGCCCCGAGTTCAACAAGCTGACCCCGCTCTACCCGCAGGACCGGCTCCGCCTGGAGACCGACCCGGGCGTGCTGACCACGCGGATCATCGACCTCGTGTCGCCGATCGGCAAGGGCCAGCGCGGTCTGATCGTGGCCCCGCCGAAGACCGGCAAGACCATGATCATGCAGGCGATCGCCAACGCGATCACCCACAACAACCCCGAGTGCCACCTGATGGTCGTCCTGGTCGACGAGCGTCCGGAAGAGGTCACCGACATGCAGCGGTCGGTGAAGGGCGAGGTCATCTCCTCGACCTTCGACCGCCCCGCCGAGGACCACACCACCGTCGCCGAGCTGGCCATCGAGCGCGCCAAGCGTCTCGTCGAGCTGGGTCACGACGTGGTCGTCCTGCTGGACTCCATCACCCGCCTGGGCCGCGCGTACAACCTCGCGGCGCCCGCCTCCGGCCGCATCCTGTCCGGTGGTGTCGACTCGACCGCGCTCTACCCGCCGAAGCGCTTCTTCGGTGCCGCGCGCAACATCGAGGACGGCGGCTCGCTGACCATCCTGGCCACCGCGCTGGTCGACACCGGCTCGCGCATGGACGAGGTGATCTTCGAGGAGTTCAAGGGCACCGGCAACATGGAGCTCAAGCTCGACCGGAAGCTCGCCGACAAGCGGATCTTCCCGGCCGTCGACGTCGACGCCTCGGGCACCCGCAAGGAGGAGATCCTCCTCGGCAGCGACGAGCTCGCCGTCACCTGGAAGCTCCGCCGCGTGCTGCACGCGCTCGACCAGCAGCAGGCCATCGAGCTGCTCCTGGACAAGCTCAAGCAGACGAAGTCGAACGGCGAGTTCCTGCTGCAGATCCAGAAGACGACGCCGGGCGGCAACAACGACTGAGGTCGCCGAGGAGACCTCGGTCACACGACGGAGGCCGGCCCCAGGGCCGAGATCCGTTCGTGACCTGCGCGAACACTGTGCCCGCCACTCATCGAGTGGCGGGCACAGCGCGTTGTCGGCAGCTCGCTCACCGAAACCTCACAGGTCCGTATGCAACCCTTTCGGGTGCTTCGCCGTCACAAAAGGTGAACCATAGGCCCGAGGGAAGACGATGACCGAGCAGAACCAGAGCGGGCGCGCACGCGGAGGCGCCACCGGACGCCGCCGCAAACCGCCCGCCAAACGCCGCCGCCGGGTGGGCATAGCCGTGTCCGGCGCCACCGCCGTGCTCGTCCTGGCCGGCGCCGGACTCGGCTACGTGTTCCTCAAGCTCGACGGGAACATCCAGGGCGTCGACATCAACGCCCAGCTGGGCACCGACCGCCCCAAGAACGTCGACAACGGCTCGATGGACATCCTCGTCCTCGGCTCCGACTCCCGCTCCGGCGACAACGGCGCCTACGGCAAGGACGAGGGCGGCGCCCGCTCCGACACCGCGATGGTCGTCCACGTCTACGAGGGCCACAAGAAGGCGAGCGTCGTCTCCATCCCGCGCGACACCCTCGTCGACCGCCCCGCCTGCACCGACGGACGGGGCACCGAGGTCGCCGGCGAGAGCCGCGCCATGTTCAACACCGCGTATGAGGTCGGCGGCCCCGCCTGCGCCGTCAAGACCGTCGAGGCGATGTCCGGCATCCGCATGGACCACTACATCGAGGTCGACTTCACCGGCTTCAAGAAGCTCATCGACACCCTCGGCGGCGTCGAGATCACCACCACCCGGGCCATCAGGGACTCCAAGAGCCATCTCGACCTGGAGCCCGGCACCCACACCCTGGACGGCGAGCAGTCCCTCGGCCTGGTCCGCACCCGCAAGAGCGTCGGCGACGGCAGCGACCTCGGCCGCATCCAGCTCCAGCAGGCCTTCATGAAGGCGTTCATCGACCAGGTCAAGGGCATCGGCCTCGGCACCAACCCCAAGAAGCTCCTGGACGTCGCCGACGCCGCCACCAAGGCCATCACCCCGGACTCCGAGCTCGACTCCGTCCAGGAGCTGATGGGCTTCGCCCAGGGCCTCACCGGCATCTCCGCCGGGAACGTCCACATGGTGACCCTCCCCGTCCGGTACGACCCCGTGGACCCCAACCGGGTCGTGCCCGTCGAGGAGAAGGCGAAGCAGGTCTGGACGGCCCTCGAGGGCGACCTCCCGATCCCCGCCTCCGCCACGAAGGACACCGCCACGGGCAAGGCCGACGGCGTCGTCCGCTAGCCCCGCGGACCCCCGGGGAATACCGGCGCTCGCACCCCGGTTTGGGGAGATGCGGCCGGTCCTGGCAGACTGGTACGTCGGCCCCGGTTCACGTCCGCCGCAACCCGCGGCGACGACCCGGCGCCCTCCCGGAACTAGGAGACACCTTGAAGCGCGAGATTCACCCCGAGTACGTCGAGACCCAGGTCAGCTGCACCTGTGGCGCGTCGTTCACCACCCGCAGCACCCTCACCGAGGGCACCATCCGTGCCGAGGTCTGCTCCGAGTGCCACCCGTTCTACACGGGCAAGCAGAAGATCCTCGACACGGGTGGCCGCGTCGCCCGCTTCGAGGCCCGCTTCGGCAAGGCCGCCGGCTCCGCCAAGAAGTAGCGAGCCCCCGCGCCGGTCATCGGCCGCCCCCGAGCGGGGCGGCCGGGACCGGCGCTTTGGCGTCCCCGTAGCAACTGACGAAACCAGGAGCCCGAAGATGTTCGAGGCGGTCGAGGAACTGGTCGGCGAGCACGCCGACCTCGAGAAGAAGCTCGCCGACCCGTCGGTCCACGCCGACCAGGCCAACGCGCGCAAGCTGAACAAGCGCTACGCCGAGCTGACCCCGATCGTCGGCACGTACCGCTCCTGGAAGCAGACCGGGGACGACATCGAGACCGCGCGCGAGTTCGCGCACGACGATCCCGACTTCGCCGCCGAGGTCAAGGAGCTGGAGAAGCAGCGCGAGGAGCTCACCGAGAAGCTCCGCCTCCTGCTGATCCCGCGCGACCCCAGCGACGACAAGGACGTCATCCTGGAGATCAAGGCCGGCGCCGGCGGCGACGAGTCCGCCCTGTTCGCCGGTGACCTGCTCCGGATGTACCTCCGCTACGCCGAGCGCGTCGGCTGGAAGACCGAGATCATCGACGCCACCGAGTCCGAGCTCGGCGGCTACAAGGACGTCCAGGTCGCCGTGAAGACCAAGGGCGGCAACGGCGCCACCGAGCCCGGCCAGGGCGTCTGGGCCCGTCTCAAGTACGAGGGCGGCGTCCACCGCGTGCAGCGCGTGCCCGCCACCGAGTCGCAGGGCCGCATCCACACCTCCGCCGCCGGCGTGCTCGTCACCCCGGAGGCCGAGGAGGTCGACGTCGAGATCCACGCCAACGACCTGCGCATCGACGTCTACCGCTCCTCCGGCCCCGGCGGCCAGTCGGTCAACACCACCGACTCCGCGGTCCGCATCACCCACCTGCCGACCGGCATCGTCGCCTCCTGCCAGAACGAGAAGAGCCAGCTCCAGAACAAGGAGCAGGCCATGCGCATCCTGCGCTCCCGGCTCCTCGCCGCCGCCCAGGAGAAGGCCGAGGCCGAGGCCGCCGACGCCCGCCGCAGCCAGGTCCGCACGGTCGACCGCTCCGAGAAGATCCGCACGTACAACTTCCCGGAGAACCGCATCTCCGACCACCGCGTCGGCTTCAAGGCGTACAACCTCGACCAGGTCCTCGACGGCGAGCTCGACGCCGTCATCCAGGCGTGCGTCGACGCCGACTCGGCGGCGAAGCTCGCCGCGACCTGAGCAAGGCCGTTCCCCAGCCCCACCCCGCACCACGGAGGACCGCGTGAACCTGCTGCTCGCCGAGGTGGCCCAGGCCACCCAGCGGCTGGCCGACGCCGGCGTTCCCTCACCGCGTTTCGACGCCGAGGAGCTCGCCGCGTTCGTGCACGGCGTCAAGCGGGGGGAGCTGCACAACGTCAAGGACGCCGACTTCGACGCCCGCTACTGGGAGGCCATCGCCCGCCGCGAGGCGCGCGAACCCCTGCAGCACATCACCGGGCGGGCGTTCTTCCGCTACCTGGAGCTGCAGGTCGGCCCCGGCGTCTTCGTGCCCCGCCCGGAGACCGAGTCCGTGGTCGGCTGGGCCATAGACGCCGTCCGCGCCATGGACGTGGTCGAGCCGCTCATCGTCGACCTGTGCACCGGCTCCGGCGCCATCGCCCTCGCGATGGCCCAGGAGGTGCCGCGCTCCCGGGTCCACGCCGTCGAGCTGTCCGAGGACGCCCTCGTCTGGACCCGGAAGAACGCCGAGGGCTCCCGCGTCACCGTCCACCAGGGCGACGCGCTCACCGCGCTCCCGGAGCTCAACGGCCAGGTCGACCTGGTCATCTCCAACCCGCCGTACATCCCCCTCACCGAGTGGGAGTACGTCGCCCCCGAGGCCCGCGACCACGACCCCGAGATGGCCCTCTTCTCCGGCGAGGACGGCCTCGACACCATCCGCGGCATCGAGCGCACCGCGCACCGGCTGCTCCGCCCCGGCGGCCTCGTCGTCATCGAGCACGCGGACACCCAGGGCGGCCAGGTGCCGTGGATCTTCAACGAGGAGGCCGGCTGGGCGGACGCCGCCGACCACCCCGACCTCAACAACCGGCCGCGCTTCGCGACCGCCCGCAAGGCGATGCCATGAGCCGGCACCGCACCACCACAGAGGAGGAGCGCGACTGATGGCACGCCGATACGACTGCAACGAGGCGACCGACCGCGCGACCGGCCTGCGCGAAGCCGCGTCGGCCGTCCGCCGCGGCGAGCTCGTCGTGCTCCCCACCGACACCGTGTACGGACTCGGCGCGGACGCCTTCTCCAGCGAGGCCGTCGCGGACCTCGCCACCGCGAAGGGCCGGGGCCGCGGCATGCCCCTGCCCGTCCTCATCGGCTCCCCGAACACCCTGCACGGCCTGGTCACCGACTTCTCCGAGCAGGCGTGGGAGCTCGTCGACGCGTTCTGGCCCGGTCCGCTGACCCTGGTCGCCCGGCACCAGCCGTCCCTCATGTGGGACCTCGGCGACAGCCGCGGCACCGTCGCCATCCGGATGCCGCTCCACCCGGTCGCCATCGAGCTGCTCACCGAGGTCGGCCCGATGGCCGTCACCTCGGCGAACGCCGCCGGGCACCCCGCGCCGGAGGACTGCGACGCCGCCCAGCAGATGCTCGGCGACGCGGTCTCCGTCTACCTCGACGGCGGCCCGACCCCGGGCATCGTCCCCTCCTCCATCGTCGACGTCACGGGCAAGGTCCCGGTGCTGCTGCGCGAGGGCGCGCTGTCACCGGAGGAGCTCCGCAAGGTCGTACCCGACCTCGAGGTGGCCAGTTGACCGCCCCTGAGGGGCGTGGCATAGCGGGGTACGAGCAGCACGTCGGCACCTTCCGCATCCTCCACGTCAGCACCGGCAACGTCTGCCGCTCGCCCATCACCGAGCGGCTGACCCGCCACGCCCTGGGCCAGCGGCTCGGCGACGGGCTCGGCCGGGGCCTCATCGTGGAGAGCGCCGGCACCTGGGGCCACGAGGGCGCCCCCATGGAGACCAACGCGGAACTGGTCCTCGCCGACTTCGGCGCCGACCACAGCGGCTTCGTCGGGCGCGAGCTCCTCGACGAGCACGTCATCCGCGCCGACCTCGTCCTCACCGCGACCCGCGACCACCGCGCGCAGGTCATCTCGATGGGCCACTCGGCCGGCCTGCGCACCTTCACCCTGAAGGAGTTCACCCGGCTGGTCCGCGCCATCGACCCCGCCACCCTCCCGGACCCGCGCGACGGCGTGGTCGAACGCGCGCGCGCCCTGGTCCGCGCGGCCGCGGCTCTACGCGGGTGGCTCCTGGCCCCCTCCGCAGAAGCGGACGAGGTCAACGACCCCTACGGCGCCCCCATCACGGTCTTCCGCTCCATCGGCGACGAGATCCAGGAGGCCCTGGACCCGGTCGTCACGGCCCTGACGGGCGTCCCGACGCGGGGGTGACGCGGGAGCGCGGCCCTGCTGCCCCGGTCCCGGCGGCCGGAGGCCGACGCAGCGCCCCGAAGCCGGGGAGGCCCCCCGGGGCCGATCGGTGCGAGTGGGCGCGTCCAGGACAGGCTCCCGGTCGTCACGGCCCTGACGGGCGTCCCGACGCGGGGGTGACGCGGGAGCGCGGCCCTGCTGCCCCGGCCCCGGCGGCCGGAGGCCGACGCAGCGCCCCGAAGCCCGGGAGGCCCCCCGGGGCCGATCGGTGCGAGAGGGCGCGTCCGGGACAGGCTCCCGGTCGTCACGGCCCTGACGGGTGTCCCGACGCGGGGGTGACGGGGGAGCGCGGCCCTGCTGCCCCGGCCCCGGCGGCCGGAGGCCGACGCAGCGCCCCGAAGCCCGGGAGGCCCCCGGGGCCGATCGGTGCGAGAGGGCGCGTCCAGGACAGGCTCCCGGTCGTCACGGCCCTGACGGGCGTCCCGACGCGGGGGTGACGTCCAGGGGGCGCGGGGGGGACCGCGCGCCTACATTGGTGCTACGTCCCTCCAGGCACGGAGTCAGCCATGTCCGTCAGCGCGCCACCCGATGAGGTCCTCGACGTCCTGCGGCGGCAGGATCCGGAGATCGCCGACGTGCTGCTCGGGGAGGCGCGGCGGCAGGCCGAGACGCTGCAGCTGATCGCGGCGGAGAACTTCACCTCGCCGGCGGTGCTCGCGACGCTGGGGTCGCCGCTCGCGAACAAGTACGCCGAGGGGTACCCCGGCGCCCGGTACCACGGCGGCTGCGCGTACGCCGACGCCGCCGAGCGGATCGCCGTGGAACGGGCCACCGCGCTCTTCGGAGCGGATCACGCGAACCTGCAGCCGCACTCGGGCTCCTCGGCCGTCCTGGCGGCGTACGCGGCCCTTCTCAGGCCCGGTGACACGGTCCTCGCCCTGGGCCTGGACCAGGGCGGGCACCTCACCCACGGTTCGCCGGCGAACTTCTCCGGCCGCTGGTTCGACTTCGTCCCGTACGGCGTCGACCCCGAGACCGGGCTCATCGACTACGAGCAGCTCGCCGCGCTCGCGCGTCACCACCGGCCGAAGGCGATCGTCTGCGGCTCGATCTCCTACCCCCGCCACCCCGACTACGCCCTCTTCCGGGCCGTCGCCGACGAGGTCGGCGCCTATCTGATCGCCGACGCCGCCCACCCCATCGGGCTGGTCGCCGGGGGAGCGGCGCCGAACCCGGTGCCGTACGCCGACGTCGTCTGCGCCACCACCCACAAGGTGCTCCGCGGCCCGCGCGGCGGGATGGTGCTGTGCACGGCGGAGCTGGCCGAGCGGGTGGACCGTGCCGTCTTCCCGTTCACCCAGGGCGGCGCCCAGATGCACACCATCGCCGCGAAGGCGGTGGCCCTGGGGGAGGCGTCCACTCCGGCGTTCACCGCGTACGCCCATCGGGTGGTCGACCACGCGCGCGTGCTGGCGGCCGCGCTCGCCGCGGAGGGCTTCGCGCTGACCACCGGCGGCACCGACACCCACCTCATCACCGCCGACCCCTCCCCGCTCGACGTCGACGGCCGCACCGCCCGCGCCCGGCTCGCCGCGGCCGGCATGGTCCTGGACACCTGCGCGCTGCCCTACGGGGACGGGCGCGGGATCCGGCTGGGCACCGCCGCGATCACCACGCAGGGGATGGGCGCCCCGGAGATGGCCAGGATCGCCGCCCTGTTCACCGCGGCGCTGCGCGATGAACCGGAGGAGACGGCTCGGGTACGGGCCGAGGTACGCGAGCTGACCAGGAGTTTTCCCCCGTATGGACGGTGAGCCGGGGGCGGCCGCAACCGTTCCGCGGCCCCCGGTGTCTCCAACCACATGGACGGCACGGCTAGGGTGTGGGGCTGAGATGGCCAGCGATTCCTGTGGGGACAGCCCGTGCGTGATTACCTGCTGACGCTCTGTGTCACGGCCGCGGTGACCTATCTGCTGACCGGTCCGGTGCGGAAGTTCGCCATCGCGACCGGCGCGATGCCGGAGATCCGCGCGCGGGACGTGCACCGAGAACCGACTCCGCGGCTCGGTGGCATCGCCATGTTCTTCGGTCTCTGCGCGGGCCTGCTCGTCGCCGACCACCTCCAGAACCTCAACAGCGTCTTCGACCAGTCGAACGAGCCGCGGGCGCTGCTCTCCGGCGCCGCGCTGATCTGGCTGATCGGCGTCCTGGACGACAAGTTCGAACTGGACGCGCTGATCAAGCTGGGCGCCCAGATGATCTCGGCCGGCGTCATGGTGGCGCAGGGCCTGACGATCCTGTGGCTGCCCATCCCCGGCGTCGGCACGGTCGCCCTGACCCAGTGGCAGGGCACGCTGCTGACGGTCGCCCTGGTGGTCCTCACGATCAACGCGGTCAACTTCGTGGACGGCCTCGACGGCCTCGCCGCCGGCATGGTCTGCATCGCCACCGGCGCCTTCTTCCTGTACGCGTACCGGCTCTGGTACGGCTACACGATCGAGGCGGCGGCCCCCGCGACCCTCTTCGCCGCGATCCTCATGGGCATGTGCCTGGGCTTCCTCCCGCACAACATGCACCCGGCGCGGATCTTCATGGGCGACTCCGGCTCGATGCTGATCGGGCTGATCCTGGCCGCGTCCGCCATCTCGATCACCGGCCAGGTGGACCCCGACACCCTGAAGATCTTCGAGGGCTCGACCCGCGAGGCCACCCACGCGGCCCTGCCGGTCTTCATCCCGCTGATCCTGCCGCTGACCATCATCGCGATCCCGATGACCGACCTGGTCCTGGCGATCGTGCGGCGCACCTGGAAGGGCCAGTCGCCCTTCGCCGCCGACCGCGGCCACCTGCACCACCGGCTCCTGGAGATCGGCCACTCGCACAGCCGGGCGGTGCTGATCATGTACTTCTGGTCGGCGCTGATCGCCTTCGGCACGCTCGCGTACTCGGTGCACTCGACGTCGATGTGGATCGTGCTGGTCATCACCGTGCTGAGCGCCATCGGTCTGGTGCTCCTCCTGCTGCCGCGCTTCTCGCCGCGGGCGCCCCGCTGGGCGGAGGCCGTCGTCCCGCCGCGGTACCGGCGCCGCAAGCCGGTGCCCGAACCGGAGCCGGAGCACGAGGCCGCCGCGGACGAGCGGGTTCCGGTGCCGGCCGGGCTGCACGGCTCGACGGCCATCGGTCACCGTTCGCGCTTCTCCGACCGGCGGAAGGCCGGAACGCCGAGTTGACGTGGCGTCAAGGACGCCCGTCCGAATGCCGCAGCGGCGCCCAATACCAGACAAGCCACCTCGCTGTCGCGCACAACCGCGCGTTGTAGCCCTCATGTGTGACAGTTGGCACACCCATGAGTAAAGACCTATTCAAATAGTTTGTGATACGGTTCACGAGACCCGGCGACAGTGCCGAAAGACCGTAGTGCGACGGTCTGTTGGCCCCGAGACCCACCTCGGACCGGGCATACGCTCGTCCCTGACGACACCATCGCCCCCTCCAGCAAGCGGAGACACCGCCATGCCTTCCACCGACGCACGCCTTCTTCTCTCGGCCGTCGTACCCACTGCCGCCGTCGGCGCCATCGCCACGGTCGTCAGCGGGATCGTCGCCGGCGGGAAGGGGGCGATCGGCGCCGTGCTCGGCACCCTGGTCGTGATCCTCTTCATGGGCATCGGGATGCTGGTGCTCCAGCGGACGGCAAAGAAACTTCCGCAGCTGTTCCAGGCCATGGGGCTCTTGCTCTACACGACCCAGCTGCTGGTTCTCTTCGTCTTCCTGGCCTTGCTGAAGGGCACCACGGTGTTCGACTTCAAGGCGTTCGCCTTCACGCTGCTCGCGGCGACCGTGGTGTGGGTCGCGGCCCAGGCCCGTGCCTACATGAAGGCCAAGATCGCGTACGTCGAGCCCGAGAAAACGGGTTCGAAGCCGTGAGGGGTAGGGCCGGTATAAAGACGCGTTCTGCTTCCTGCTATCGTCCGGTGCCAACTGCGGCACTGCGGGCGCGGGCATCCGAAGCGGCGCCTGTCCCAGCGCGAGGCTCGATGCCGAACCGCCGCCCCCTTATCCGTAAGACCAGTCCAGTGCCGACCCGCGGCTGCGCGCCGCGCCGACACAACGAGGTTGCCGTACCTATGCGCCACGCTGAAGGAGCCCGCGGTGAGTGCTGACCAGACGCTTGCCTTCGACCCGGATTGCCACATCTTCACCGGATGTGGCTTCCCGGCTCCGGGCCTGCACACGTTCATCTACGAGCCGATCGCGACGTGGGGCAGCTTCGAGCTGACCAAGCCCATGCTGCTCGCGGTCCTGAGCTCGGTCGTGGTGGTCGGTTTCTTCTGGGCGGCCTTCCGCAAGCCGAAGCTGGTCCCCGGCAAGATGCAGATGGTCGGCGAGGCCGGTTACGACTTCGTGCGCCGCGGCATCGTCTACGAGATCATCGGCAAGAAGGACGGCGAGAAGTACGTCCCCTTCATGGTCTCGATGTTCTTCCTCGTCTGGATGATGAACCTCTGGTCGATCATCCCGCTCGCCCAGTTCCCGGTCACCTCGCTGATCGCCTTCCCGGCGGCCCTCGCGCTGATCGTCTACGTGCTCTGGGTGACGCTGACCTTCAAGAAGCACGGCTTCGTCGGCGGCTGGAAGAACATCGTCGGCTGGGACAAGTCGCTCGGCCCGATCCTGCCGCTGGTCGTCGTCCTCGAGTTCTTCTCGAACCTGATCATCCGGCCCTTCACGCACGCGGTCCGACTGTTCGCGAACATGTTCGCCGGTCACCTGCTGATCGTGATGTTCTCGCTGGCCTCCTGGTACCTGCTCAACGGCATCGGCGTCGTCTACGCGGGCACGTCCTTCGTGATGGTCCTCGTGATGACCGCCTTCGAGCTCTTCATCCAGGCCGTCCAGGCGTACGTCTTCGTCCTCCTGGCCTGCAGCTACGTCCAGGGCGCGCTCTCCGAGCACCACTGAGCCCCCTGCCACGGACCAGCTCCTCCACCCACCCCGCAGTCTCCGGTGGCCAACCCCCACCGGGTCCTTGAAAGAGAAGGAAGAACCGGCATGTCCGCTCTCCAGACCCTTGCTGCTGTCGAAGGCAACGTCGCCGCCATCGGTTACGGCCTCGCCGCGATCGGCCCCGGCGTCGGCGTCGGCATCATCTTCGGTAACGGCACCCAGGCCCTCGCCCGCCAGCCCGAGGCGGCCGGCCTGATCCGCACCAACCAGATCATGGGTTTCGCCTTCTGTGAGGCGCTCGCCCTCATCGGCATCGTCATGGGCTTCGTCTACTAAGCCTGCTTCTCGACGACAGCCACATTTTCACGGAAGGCACTGATGTGAACGCTCTGCTTCTTGCGGCCGAGGGGGAGCCCCAGCCCCCCCTCCTCCCGCATCTTGACGAGCTCGTCATCGGCCTGATCGCCTTCGTCATCGTCTTCGGCTTCCTCGCCAAGAAGCTCCTCCCGAACATCAACAAGGTTCTGGTCGAGCGCCGCGAGGCCATCGAGGGTGGCATCGAGAAGGCCGAGTCGGCCCAGATCGAGGCTCAGAGTGTGCTGGAGCAGTACAAGGCACAGCTTGCCGAGGCCCGCCACGAGGCCGCGCGTCTCCGCCAGGAGGCGACGGAGCAGGGCACCGCGATCATCCAGGAGATGAAGGCGGAGGGCCAGCGCCAGCGCGAGGAGATCATCGCCGCCGGCCACACGCAGATCGAGGCCGACCGCAAGGCCGCGGCCGCCTCCCTGCGCCAGGACGTCGGCAAGCTCGCCAGCGACCTGGCCGGCAAGCTGGTCGGCGAGTCCCTCCAGGACACCGCCCTCCAGAGCCGCACGATCGACCGCTTCCTCGACGAGCTCGAGGAGAAGGCTGAGGCCGTCCGATGAACGGAGCGAGCCGTGAGGCACTGGCCGCCGCCCGCGAGTCCCTCGACGCGCTGACCGACAACACCTCGGTCGACGCGACGAAGCTGGCGGACGAGCTGGCCGCAGTCACCGCCCTGCTCGACCGCGAGGTGTCGCTGCGCCGGGTCCTGACCGACCCCGCGCAGGCGGGTGAGGCCAAGGCCGAGCTCGCGCAGCGACTCCTGACCGGTCAGGTGGGCGGGGAGACCGTCGATCTGGTCTCCGGCATGGTCCGGTCCCGCTGGTCGCGCTCGCGCGACCTGGTCGACTCGGTCGAGGAGCTGGCGAACACCGCCGACCTCACCGCGGCCCAGAAGGCGGGCGCCCTCGACTCCGTCGAGGACGAGCTGTTCCGGTTCGGCCGGATCGTGTCCTCCAGCACCGAGCTCCGCTCGGCGCTGACGGACAAGACCGCCACGGCCACCGCCAAGGGCGAGCTGCTCCGCAGCCTGCTCGGCGGAAAGGCCCACTCGACCACCGAGCGTCTGGTCGTCCGTCTGGTGACCCAGCCCCGGGGACGTAGCCTGGAAGCGGGACTCGAGTCCCTGTCCAAGCTCGCCGCGGCGCGCCGGGACCGGATGGTCGCCGTCGTCACCTCGGCGGTCCCGCTGACCGATCAGCAGAAGCAGCGCCTCGGAGGCGTCCTCGCGAAGCTGTACGGCCGCGAGATGCACCTGAACCTGGACGTGGACCCCGCGGTCCTCGGCGGGATCTCGGTGCGAGTCGGTGACGAGGTCATCGACGGCACGGTCTCCGAGCGCCTCGGCGAGGCGAAGCGGCGGCTGGCCGGCTGACGGCAGCAGCCGCCGGCAACACAACACGCATCACAGCGGCCCGGTTGGGCCGTGCAGAGATTGCAGAAGATTCCTGGGGGTCGGCCCCCAGACCCCTTAAGAAACTTCGGGCCCAACAAGGAGAGCAGGGAACCCAGATGGCGGAGCTCACGATCCGGCCGGAGGAGATCCGGGACGCACTGGAGACCTTCGTCCAGTCGTACCAGCCGGACGCGGCCTCGCGCGAGGAGGTCGGCACGGTCAGCCTGGCCGGCGACGGCATCGCGAAGGTCGAGGGTCTTCCCTCGGCCATGGCGAACGAGCTGCTGAAGTTCGAGGACGGCACCCTCGGCCTCGCGCTGAACCTCGAAGAGCGCGAGATCGGCGCGATCGTCCTCGGCGAGTTCAGCGGCATCGAGGAGGGGCAGTCGGTGCAGCGCACCGGCGAGGTCCTCTCCGTCGGCGTCGGCGAGGGATACCTGGGTCGCGTCGTCGACCCGCTCGGCAACCCGATCGACGGTCTCGGCGAGATCGCGACCGAGGGCCGCCGCGCCCTCGAGCTGCAGGCCCCGGGCGTCATGGCCCGTAAGTCGGTCCACGAGCCGATGGAGACCGGCTACAAGGCCGTCGACGCCATGACCCCGGTCGGCCGCGGCCAGCGTCAGCTGATCATCGGCGACCGCCAGACGGGCAAGACCGCCCTGGCCGTCGACACGATCATCAACCAGCGCGACAACTGGCGCTCGGGCGACGTGAACAAGCAGGTCCGCTGCATCTACGTCGCCGTCGGCCAGAAGGGCTCCACCATCGCGTCCGTGCGCGGCGCCCTGGAGGAGGCCGGCGCGCTCGAGTACACGACGATCGTCGCCGCCCCGGCGTCCGACCCGGCCGGCTTCAAGTACCTCGCCCCGTACACCGGCTCGGCCATCGGCCAGCACTGGATGTACCAGGGCAAGCACGTCCTGATCGTCTTCGACGACCTGTCGAAGCAGGCCGACGCCTACCGCGCCGTGTCGCTGCTGCTGCGCCGTCCGCCGGGCCGCGAGGCCTACCCGGGTGACGTCTTCTACCTGCACTCCCGCCTGCTCGAGCGCTGCGCCAAGCTCTCGGACGAGCTGGGTGCCGGCTCGATGACCGGTCTGCCGATCGTCGAGACCAAGGCCAACGACGTCTCGGCGTTCATCCCGACCAACGTCATCTCCATCACCGACGGCCAGTGCTTCCTGGAGTCCGACCTGTTCAACGCCGGCCAGCGCCCGGCCCTGAACGTCGGTATCTCGGTCTCCCGTGTCGGTGGCTCCGCCCAGCACCCGGCCATGAAGCAGATCGCCGGTCGCCTCCGCGTGGACCTCGCCCAGTTCCGTGAGCTGGAGGCGTTCGCCGCCTTCGGTTCCGACCTGGACGCGGCCTCGAAGGCGCAGCTGGAGCGCGGTCAGCGGATGGTCGAGCTGCTCAAGCAGGCTCAGTACCAGCCGATGCCGACCGAGAACCAGGTCGTCTCCGTCTGGGCCGGCACCACCGGCAAGATGGACGACGTCCCGGTCGCCGACATCCGTCGCTTCGAGGCCGAGCTCCTGGCGTACCTCCGCCAGAACCACTCCGGCCTCATGACCTCCATCCGCGAGGGCAAGAAGATGTCGGACGACACCCTGACGGCCGTGGCCGACGCCATCGCGGAGTTCAAGAAGCAGTTCGAGACCTCTGACGGCAAGCTGCTCGGCGAGGACGCTGCCGCTCCCGCCGCCGTCAACGTCTCGAAGTGACGACGGAAGGGACCTGACTCATGGGAGCGCAGCTCCGGGTCTACAAGCGTCGCATCAAATCCGTCACCGCGACGAAGAAGATCACCAAGGCGATGGAGATGATCGCCGCCTCGCGCGTGGTCAAGGCTCAGCGCAAGGTGCAGTCGTCGACCCCGTACGCCACCGAGCTCACCCGCGCGGTGACCGCGGTGGCCACGGGCGCCAACGACAAGCACCCGCTGACCACCGAGGCCGAGAACCCGACCCGCGCCGCGGTTCTGCTCCTGTCGAGCGACCGCGGCCTGGCCGGCGCCTTCAACTCCAACGCCATCAAGGCGGCGGAGCAGCTCATCAAGCGGCTGGAGGGCGAGGGCAAGGCGGTCGACATCTACGTCGTCGGCCGTCGTGGCATCGCGCACTTCAACTTCCGTGAGCGCAAGCTGGCCGACACGTGGGCGGGCTTCACGGACGAGCCGACGTACGCGGACGCCAAGCGGATCGGCGAGCCGCTGATCGAGGCGATCGAGAAGGCGACGGCCGAGGGTGGTGTGGACGAGCTCCACATCGTCTACACCGAGTTCGTCTCGATGATGACGCAGACGGCGGTCGAGGCCCGGCTGCTGCCCCTCAGCCTCGACGAGGTGGCGAAGGAGGCCGGCGAGACGGACACGCTCCGTCCGCTGTACGACTTCGAGCCGTCGGCGGAGGACGTCCTGGACGCCCTCCTGCCGCGCTACGTCGAGAGCCGCATCTACAACGCGCTGCTCCAGTCGTCGGCGTCGAAGCACGCCGCGACGCGGCGCGCGATGAAGTCGGCGACCGACAACGCGGGCGAGCTGATCACCAGCCTGACCCGACTTGCCAACGCGGCCCGACAGGCCGAAATCACCCAGGAAATCAGCGAGATCGTCGGTGGCTCCGCAGCCCTGGCCGACGCGACCGCGGGGAGTGACAAGTAATGACGACCTCTGTTGAGACCGCCGCTGCCACGGGCCGCGTCGCCCGGGTCATCGGCCCGGTCGTCGACGTGGAGTTCCCCGTCGACGCGATGCCGGAGATCTACAACGCGCTGAACGTCGAGGTTCCGGACTCGGCCGGCGAGGGCACCAAGACGCTGACCCTCGAGGTCGCGCAGCACCTCGGTGACGGCATGGTCCGCACCATCTCGATGCAGCCCACCGACGGTCTGGTCCGCCAGGCCCCCGTGGTCGACACCGGCGACGGCATCACGGTGCCCGTCGGCGACGTCACCAAGGGCCGCGTGTTCAACACGCTCGGTCAGATCCTGAACGAGCCGGAGGCCGAGTCCGAGGTCGGCGAGCGCTGGTCCATCCACCGCAAGGCCCCGGCGTTCGACCAGCTCGAGTCGAAGACCGAGATGTTCGAGACCGGCCTGAAGGTCGTCGACCTTCTCACCCCGTACGTCAAGGGTGGAAAGATCGGTCTGTTCGGTGGCGCCGGTGTCGGCAAGACCGTTCTGATCCAGGAAATGATCATGCGTGTGGCCAAGCTGCACGAGGGTGTTTCCGTGTTCGCCGGTGTCGGCGAGCGTACGCGTGAGGGCAACGACCTCATCGCGGAGATGGAGGACTCGGGCGTCCTCGACAAGACCGCCCTGGTCTTCGGCCAGATGGACGAGCCCCCGGGCACCCGTCTCCGTGTGGCCCTCGCCGGTCTGACCATGGCGGAGTACTTCCGCGATGTGCAGAAGCAGGACGTGCTGTTCTTCATCGACAACATCTTCCGCTTCACCCAGGCCGGTTCCGAGGTGTCGACCCTGCTCGGCCGTATGCCCTCCGCGGTGGGTTACCAGCCGAACCTGGCCGACGAGATGGGTCTCCTCCAGGAGCGCATCACCTCGACCCGTGGTCACTCGATCACCTCGATGCAGGCGATCTACGTCCCCGCCGACGACCTCACCGACCCGGCGCCGGCGACCACCTTCGCCCACCTCGACGCGACGACGGTTCTCTCCCGTCCGATCTCCGAGAAGGGCATCTACCCGGCCGTGGACCCGCTGGACTCCACGTCCCGGATCCTGGACCCGCGCTACATCGCGCAGGACCACTACGACGCCGCCATGCGCGTCAAGGGCATCCTGCAGAAGTACAAGGACCTCCAGGACATCATCGCGATCCTCGGTATCGACGAGCTGAGCGAGGAGGACAAGCTCGTCGTCCACCGCGCCCGCCGTGTCGAGCGCTTCCTGTCGCAGAACACCCACGCCGCCAAGCAGTTCACCGGTGTGGACGGTTCGGACGTTCCGCTCGACGAGTCGATCGCCGCGTTCAACGCGATCTGCGACGGTGAGTTCGACCACTTCCCGGAGCAGGCCTTCTTCATGTGTGGTGGTCTCGAGGACCTCAAGAAGAACGCCAAGGAGCTCGGCGTCTCCTGAGCCCCGTGCTCGCCCGAGGGGGGCGGGATCCGCTCCCGCCCCCCTCACCACGCCCCCTAGCTGCATCCTCCGGCTCTCACCCGCCGGGGGCGGGCTCCGGCACTTCGGTGCCGGGCGCCCTACTAGACTTTGACCCAACACCCGGCCGGCCCGCCGGGTGGTGAACCGAGGAGCCCACCCTTGGCTGCTGAGCTGCATGTCGAGCTGGTCGCCGCGGACCGGAGTGTCTGGTCCGGCGAGGCCACCCTGGTCATCGCGCGTACCACCTCCGGCGACATCGGCGTCATGCCCGGTCACCAGCCGCTGCTCGGTGTGCTGGAGTCGGGCCCGGTGACCATCCGCACGAGCGAGGGCGCCACCGTCGTGGCCGCCGTCCACGGCGGTTTCATCTCCTTCGCGGACGACAAGCTGTCGCTGCTGGCGGAGATCGCCGAGCTGGCGGACGAGATCGACGCCCAGCGCGCCGAGCGCGCGCTGGAGCGTGCGAAGTCGGACGAGGACGCCGCCGCCGAGCGGCGCGCCGAGGTCCGGCTGCGCGCGGTAGCGGTCCGCTAGCGGACCCGCGACCGAAGAGTAGTGCCCTCAGCCGCGGCACGGCTGGAATGTTCCAGACCGTGCCGCGGCTGAGGCGATGCAGATGCAGGTTGTATTCGGTGAGGCCGGCGGCGCCGGTCACGGGACGCAGCGAGGAGGTCGGTGAAGATGTTCCTCGCGCTGCTCGTGTGCGGCCTGGTCGTCGCACTGGTGGTGATCGGGCTCTTCGTCTTCGGCTTGCGCCGGCGGCTGATCCAGCGGGCCGGCGGCACCTTCGACTGTTCGCTGCGCTGGGACGTTCCGGAGGAGCCGGACCTGTCCGGCAAGGGCTGGGTGTACGGCGTGGCCCGGTACAGCGGTGACGAGATCGCCTGGTTCCGGGTCTTCTCGTACGCGCCCCGGCCGCGCCGGTTCCTGGAGCGCTCGGCCATCGTGGCCCTGGAGCGCCGGATGCCGGAGGGCGAGGAGGAGCTGGCGCTCCTGTCCGACTCGGTGATCCAGCCCTGCATGTACAACGGGGTCCGGCTGGAGCTCGCGATGAGCGAGGACGCCCGGACCGGCTTCATGGCCTGGCTGGAGGCGGCGCCTCCCGGCCAGAGGGTGAACGTCGCGTAGAACGGCTGAAGCGGGGGACGGTGTGCTGCACCGTCCCCCGCTTCGTCGTGCCCGGGGTGCTAGCTCAGTCCGCCGTTGATGGCGTTCACGAGTTCGCCGTTGGTGGTGTCACCGCTGAACTCCCAGAAGAAGGCGCCGCCGAGGCCCTGGTTCTTGGCCCAGCTCATCTTGGAGGTGACGGTGGCGGGGGTGTCGTAGCTCCACCAGTTGGTGCCGCAGTGGGCGTAGGCGGTGCCGGCGACGGTGCCGTTGGACGGGCAGGAGGTCTTGAGGACCTTGTAGTCCTCGATGCCCTGCTCGTAGGTGCCCTGCGCCGGGCCGGTCGCCGTGCCGCCGGGGGCGGACTGGGTGACGCCGGTCCAGCCGCGGCCGTAGAAGCCGATGCCGAGCAGCAGCTTGTTCGCCGGGACGCCCTTGGCCTTGAACTTGGCGATCGCCTCGGCGGAGTTGAAGCCCGCCTGCGGGATGCCGGCGTACGAGGTCAGCGGGGAGTGCGGGGCGGTCGGGCCCTTCGCCTCCCAGGCGCCGAAGAAGTCGTACGTCATCACGTTGAGCCAGTCGTAGTACGGCGCGGCGCCCGCGTAGTCGGCGGCGTCGATCTTGCCGCCGGCGGAGGCGTCGGCCGTGACGGCCGCGGTGACCAGGTTGTTGGCGCCGAACTTGGCGCGCATGGCCTGCATCATGTTCTTGAAGGACGCGGCGCCGCTGGTGTCACAGGTGAGACCGCAGGCGTTCGGGTACTCCCAGTCCAGGTCGATGCCGTCGAAGACGTCGGCCCAGCGCGGGTCCTCGACCAGGTCGTAGCAGGACTGCGCGAACGCGGCCGGGTTCTGCACGGCCTGGCCGAAGCCGCCGGACCAGGTCCAGCCGCCGAAGGACCAGAGGATCTTGATGTTCGGGTACGCCTTCTTCAGCTTGCGCAGCTGGTTGAAGTTGCCGCGCAGCGGCTGGTCCCAGGTGTCGGCGACGCCGTCGACGGACTGGTCGGCGGTGTAGGCCTTGTCGTAGTCGGCGTAGGCGTCGCCGATGGTGCACTTGCCGCCCTGGACGTTGCCGAAGGCGTAGTTGATGTGGGTGATCTTGGACGCGGAGCCCGAGGTCACGATGTTCTTCACGTGGTAGTTGCGGCCGTAGACGCCCCAGTTGGTGAAGTAGCCCATCTTGACGGCCTTCGGCGGGGGCTGGGTGCCGCCGCCGGTGGTGCGGACCGCGACGGGGCCGGCGGCGGGGCCGGTCTGGTCGGCGGTGTCGCGGGCGACGACGGTGTAGCTGTAGTCGGTGCCGGCGGTGAGGCCCTGGTCCGTGTAGGTGAGGCCCGTGGTGGTGGTCACCTTGGTGCCGTCGCGCAGGACGTCGTAGTTCTTGACGCCCTTGTCGTCGGTGGCCGCGCCCCAGCTGAGCTTCACCGAGGTGTCGGTGACGTTCGAGGCGGTCGGGGTGCCGGGGGCCGAGGGCGGGGCGTCGCCCGGCTGCTGGGTGCCGTCGCAGGAGGCGCCGTTGATCTTGCAGCCGGAGGGGGCGCCGGAGCCGGTGCCGTTGTAGCCGAAGGAGACGGAGGCGCCGGGGGCCAGGGTGCCGTTCCAGCCGACGTTCTTGGCGGTCCAGTGGTCGCCGCTGTTGGTGACGGTGGCGTCCCACGCGGAGGTGACCCTGGTGCCGGAGGGGTAGTCCCACTCCAGGTTCCAGGAGGAGATGGTGGTGGTGCCGGTGTTCTTGATGGTCCAGTTGGCGCCGAAGCCGGTGCCCCAGTCCTGGGTCTTGGTATAGGTCGCGGTGACCGAGGTGGCGGCCTCCGCGGGGGAGGCGAGGCCGACCATCGCGGCGAGGGGGAGGGCCAGGGCGGTCAGGCCGGCGGCGGCCTTCGCCTTGAGTCCTCTTCGGCGCGTCGGTGCTTGAGTGCTCAACGGTGCTCCTCAAGTTGCGGACGTTCGGGGTGGGGGTGGTCCGTGGAGAGTTGCGCGCGCCCCGCGAGCGTAGGAAGGTCTGGACCAATCGTCAAGAGGTCCAGACCAACGTCGCTTCCGGTCTACTGAAGGCCCAACTCCCGTGCCAGGACCGCCGCTTGGACCCGGCTGCGCAGCCCCAGCTTCCCCAGCACCTTGCTGACGTGCGTCTTCACCGTCGCCTCCGCCATGTCCAGGCGGACCGCCACCTCCGCGTTCGACAGCCCCGCCCCCAGCGCCGCCAGCACCTCCCGCTCGCGCGGCGTCAGCCCGTCCAGGGCCGCCGGGTCACTCCGTACCGGCGGCGACGGGGAGGCGAACTCCGCGATCAGCCGCCGGGTCACCGCCGGCGCGATCAGTCCCTCCCCCCGCGCCACCGTCCGGACCGCCTCGACCAGCTCCCGCGCGTCCGCGTTCTTCAGCAGGAAGCCCGACGCCCCCGCCCGCAGCGCCCCGAAGACGTACTCGTCCAGGTCGAAGGTGGTCAGCACGAGCACGTCCGCGAGCCCCTCCGCCACCACCAGACGGGTCGCCGTCACCCCGTCCATCCGGGGCATCTGCACATCCATCAGCACCAGGTCGGGGCGGAGCTCCCGGGCCAGCTCCACCGCCCGCTCGCCGTCCTCGGCCTCCCCGACCACCTCGATGTCCGGCGCGCTGCCCAGGATCAGCACCAGCCCGGCCCGTACCGCCGCCTGGTCCTCGGCCACCACCACCCGCACCGTCATGCCCGCTCCTCCTCGCTCGCTCCCACGGGCAGCTCCGCCCGCACCCGCCACACCTCCGCGCCCCCGTCCCCGGTCACCGGACCGGCCTCCAGGGAGCCGCCGAGCAGCGCCACCCGCTCCCGCATGCCCACCAGGCCCGCCCCCGACCCCGGCGCGCGCGGCCCCGGCCGCTGCCCGTACGGGCTCGTCACCGTCACCCGCAGCGCCCCGTCCCGGTGCGCCAGCGCCACCCGGACCTCGCCCGGCACCGCGTGCTTCAGCGCGTTCGTCAGCGACTCCTGCACGATCCGGTACGCGGCCAGCTCCACCGGCGCCGGCAGTCCCGGACCCTCCCGCCGGGCGTCGTCCAGGGTGAAGCGCAGCCCGCCGGCCGTGCCGTTCGCCCGCGCCTGCCCGACGAGCGCGTCGAGACCCGCCAGGGTCGCCGTCGCGGCCGGCTCGGCCTCCGCGCCGCTGTCCCGCAACAGCCCGATCAGCCGCCGCATCTCCGCGAGCCCCGCCACGCTGTTCTCCCGGATCACCGACAGCGCCTGCCGGGTGGTACCGGGATCGTCCAGGGAGAGCGCCGCCGTCGAGTGGATCGCGATCGCCGAGAGGTGGTTGGCCACCATGTCGTGCAGCTCCCGCGCCATCCGCGCCCGCTCCGCCACCACCGCCTGGGCCCGGTCCATCTCGGCCAGCAGCGCCGTCTGCTCGGCGCGCAGCCGGGCGGCCTCGGCGGCCTCGCGGTGGTTGCGCACGATCGAACCGGTGACGGCGGGAAGGAAGGAGACCATGCCGGTGATGACGCCGACCAGCAGGGCGATCGCGTTCTGCCACCAGACCAGGAACGCCGCCGTGGCGGCGACGGTGACCAGCGCGGTGGTGTACGGGATGCGGCGCGCCTGCGCCGGGGTGCCGTAGACGACCGCCGCGTAGACGACGTCCGTGAACATCAGGACCGTGGCCAGGTTCCCGTTGGTGAACTGGTCGCCCACGATGGCCAGGGTGCCCAGGAGCAGCGCGGTCTGCGGGGCCGCCCGGCGCAGCGCCTCCGCCACGGCCATCGCCGACAGCGGGACGAGCGCCGCCCAGCGCTGGTCGAAGACGCGGTCGCCGGTGGTGTACAGCCCGTACGACCAGAGCAGCACGCCGACGGAGAGACCGGCGAGGGCGATGAGCACGTCATGGCGGTGCGGGCGGGGGAGGGTCACGTACCCATCCAACACGCCCGCCGGCCCCCGGACGTCGGCGTCCGGGCCGATCCGGGCCCGGGCGCGCCTCCATCGAAGGATGTAGGCGGGTTTCCTCACCCGCGACGACGATCCGGGCCCGCCCGCACGGGACGCTGGGAGGGAACCGACGGGGGAAGGAAAGGGGAAGCCCGTGATCGTCACGATGATCGTGGTCTGCGAGGTGGGGTTCTGGGTCCTGCTGGCCGCCGGACTCGGCGCCCGCTACCTGCTGCGCATGCCGAGGCTGGGCGCGGCGCTGCTGCTGTGCGAGCCCCTCCTGGAGGTCCTGCTCCTGGTCGTCTCCGCGATCGACCTCAGGAACGGCGCCGAGCCCAGCTGGCGGCACGGCCTCGCCGCGATCTACATCGGCTACACCGTCGGACACGGGCACCGCACCGTGAAGTGGCTCGACGGCCACGCCGCCCACCGCTTCGGCGGCGGCCCGCCGCCCCCGAAGCCGCCCCGCCACGGCATGGCGCGCGCCCGCCACGAGGCCCAGATCTGGCTCGGCACGCTGGTCGCCGGCGCCGTCGCCTCCGCGCTGCTCCTCGCCGCCGTCCGGTACGTCGGCGCCGCCGGCGACACCTCGAAGCTGGAGGCCTCGATCGGCGGAGTCTGGCGGGCCGTCGGCATCCACGGCCTGATCGCCCTCAGCTACGCGGTCTGGCCGAAGAAGGCCCCGGCGGGCGACCCGGAGGCAGGCCGGGAGCGGAGCTCAGCGCTCCCCGCCCGGGACCCAGAGCACGTCCCCGACCCCCTTGTTCGCCACCCGCGCAAGGATGAAGAGCAGGTCTGAGAGGCGGTTGAGGTAGGTCGCGGTGAGCGGGTTCATCGTCTCGCCGTGCACCTCCATGGCGGCCCAGGTCGAGCGCTCGGCCCGCCGGACCACCGTGCACGCCTGGTGCAGCAGGGCCGCGCCGGGCGTGCCGCCGGGCAGGATGAAGGAGCGCAGCTTGTCCAGCTCCTCCAGGAAGCGGTCGCAGTCCGCCTCCAGCTTGTCGACGTACGACTGCTCCACCCGCAGCGGCGGGTACTCCGGGTTCTCGACGACCGGGGTGGCGAGGTCCGCGCCCACGTCGAACAGGTCGTTCTGGACCCGGACGAGGACCTTCACCACGCCCTCGTCGAGCCGGCCGAGCGCGATGGCGGTGCCGATGACGGCGTTGGCCTCGTTGGCGTCGGCGTAGGCCGCGATCCGCAGATCGGTCTTGGCGGTGCGGCTCATGTCGCCCAGGGCCGTCGTGCCCTGGTCGCCGGTGCGGGTGTAGATGCGCGTCAGATTGACCATGGGACCAGCCTAGTTACGCTCCGGCGCTCCGGAACGCGCGTGTGCCGACCGTCACGGCGAGCGCCGTCAGGGCGGCGGCGACCAGCACCCCGGAGAGCATGGCCGGGCTCGTGTAGTGCCCGAGGTACGCCTCCCGCACCGCGTCCACCAGAAGTCGCCCTCGCGGCCGAGCGGCAGCCCGGTGAGCAGCGGCCCGAAGAGGAGCAGGTAGAGCAGCGGCATCAGGGCGCCGAAGAAGATCTGGAACGGGGAGCGCAGGGTCTGGCGGGGTCCTGGCGTACGCCGTGCGCGAGGGCTGAGACGCCCGCCCCGCACGCCCCGCACCGGCCGGGAGCCGCGCCGCCGTCCGGGCCGTCGGGCCCCACGGGGGTGTCGCGAGTGTGACGTCCGTCAAAGAGAGCGTGACGCGCATTACTTCACGGTCACATGGCGCCCCGGGCCCGCTAATCTCCGCCGGAGAGCCAGAAGTGAACAGGTGTTGAGGGGTGGAATTCGTGGCTGGGAAGCTCGCCGTCATCGGGGCCGGACTCATGGGGTCCGGCATCGCTCAGGTCTCGGCCCAGGCCGGCTGGGACGTCGTCCTGCGCGACGTCACCGACACCGCCCTGACCCGCGGCACCGACGGCATCAAGGCGTCGTACGACAAGTTCGTCGCCAAGGGCCGGCTCACCGCCGAGGACGCCGAGGCGGCGCTCGGCCGGATCACCGCCACCACCGAACTCGACGCCGTGGCCGACGCGGACGTCGTCGTCGAGGCCGTCTTCGAGAACCTCGACGTGAAGCACGAGATCTTCCGCTCGCTCGACAAGATCGTCAAGGACGGCGCCGTCCTCGCCTCCAACACCTCCGCGATCCCGATCACCAAGATCGCCGCGGTGACCGGGCGCCCGGAGGCCGTCGTCGGCGTCCACTTCTTCTCGCCGGTGCCGATGATGCAGCTCGTCGAGCTCGTCCGCGGCCACAAGACGAGCGACGAGACCCTGGCCACCGCCCGCGCGTTCGCCGAGTCCGTCGGCAAGACCTGCATCGTCGTCAACCGCGACGTCGCCGGCTTCGTCACCACCCGCCTGATCTCCGCCCTCGTCGTCGAGGCCGCCAAGCTGTACGAGTCCGGCGTCGCCACCGCCGAGGACATCGACATCGCCTGCAAGCTGGGCTTCGGCCACGCCATGGGCCCGCTCGCCACCGCCGACCTCACCGGCATCGACATCCTGGTCAACGCGGCGAACAACATCTACACCGAGTCCCAGGACGAGAAGTTCGCGCCGCCGGAGCTGATGCGCCGGATGGTGGACGCGGGTGACATCGGCCGCAAGAGCGGGCAGGGCTTCTACACGTACTGAGCGCAGTACGCCATCCCGCATCACTCCGCGGGGTGAATTTCGGTATCGGTTTGCTGACAAGGCGCAACGTATCTGCCGAGGCAGCAGTCAGTTGTTGCGAAGACGGAGCATTTCCCGGGGAGCGACTATGCACATCAGGGGCGACCACGTCGAGCTGGTCGTCGGGGGCCGCCTCGACGTCCGCAGCGCGGCGGACGCCCGTACGGTCCTGCACTCGGCCGTCGACGACGGCGTCGGCGACCTGGTGCTCGACCTGACCGGGCTCGACTCCTGGGACGCGACCGGGCTCGGCGTGATCATGGGCGCCCACCGGCGGGCCGGCCGCTGCGGCCGCCGGCTCGTCCTGCGCGGGGTGCCGCCGCAGATGCAGCGGCTCCTCGTGGCCACCCGCCTCCACCGCATCCTCGCCATCGAGGGCGGCCTCGCCCTGGAGTCGCTGCCCCGCGTCTGAACGGACGGCCCGCGGCCCGGCCCCGGGGGTGAACCGTCTGTGAAGCCCCTGTGCGAACCAGGCGTCACGCTCAATCCTCACAAGACCGTGACGTCTTGGGCTCGACGGCACCCCGGCTGTTCCCGGGCGCCCCGCGACCGTCTAGGGTTCGGTCGCCCGCACCCCTTCGACACACCCAGCCGGCGGGCTCCGCACCACCGCTCTTGGGGGCTTTGACCATGGACCCGATACACCGGGGGCCGGACGAGTCCGGTCACGACACCGCGGCCGAGGACGCCCGCCCCGCACAGCCCACCGCCCTGCCCGAGCGCGCCGCCGCGGCACCCGCCCGCGCGCGCGTCACCCGGATCGTCTCCGGCGGACTGCTGCTCACCGTCAACCCCGTCGACGGCAGCGAGATCGAGGCGTGCCCGCCCGGCGAGGAACCCCCCGCCGCACGCCGCCGCACCCCCGAGGAGCGCGCCGAGGCCGCCCGCGCCGCCACCGTCCCCGCGCCGCCCGGCCCCGCCGCCCCCGAGCTGCCCCTCCTGGAACGCGAGGAGCAGCGTGCCCGGCTCACCGAGACCCTGACGCGCGGCCGCAGCGCCCGCCTCACCGGCCCCGACGGCTCCGGCCGCACCGCCCTTCTCGACGCCGTCGCCGACGACTGCGCCACGCTCGCCCCGGACGGCGTCGTCCGCCTCTCCGGCCACCACCGCACCACCGGCGAACTCCTCCACGAGCTCCGCACCGCCGTCCTGCACGCCCCCCACCACCGGCCCGACCCCGACGGGCTCCGCGCCGACCTCGCCGGCATCGGCGCCGTCGTCGTCGTGGACGACCTGGAGTTCGGCGGCGCCGCCCTCGACGAGCTGCTCGCCGCCGCCCCCGAGTGCGCCTTCCTCCTCGCCGCCGCCCCCGGCGTCCCCGCCCCCTCGGCCGACGCCCCGATCGAGGAGGTCGCCCTCCCCGGCCTCGGCCGCGCCGCCTCCCTCGCCCTCCTGGAGGCCGCCGTCGGCCGCCGCCTCACCGACGAGGAGGCCAACTGGGCCGGCGACCTCTGGTTCGAGTCCGAGGGCCTGGCCCTCCGCTTCGTCCAGGCCGGCGCCCTGCTCCGGCAGCGCGACCGGCTGCGCGTCACCCCCGCCGAGTTCGACGCCTTCGGCGCGCTGGAGGAGGCGTTCGGCCCGTCCGGCACGGGACCGGGCACCGGCTCCACCGGCCCCGCCGCCGACCCGTACGAGGACCCCGACGTCGAGCTGCACGAGGTGCCGCTGCCCAGCCTCGGCGAGGGCGCCGCCCCCGCCGCGCTGCTCGCCTCCCGGCTCAGCCGCTCCGCCCAGACCACCCTCCGCTTCGCCGTCGCCCTCGGCGGCGAACTCCCGCACCACGCCCACCTCCCGGCCCTCGTCGGCGACACCCACGCCGACGCGGCCCTCGGCGAGCTCCGCGCCTGCGGCCTGCTCACCCCCGTCGGCCCCCGCTACCGGCTCGCCGGCGGAGTCCTCACCCAGCTCCTCGCCCACGGCTACGGCCTCGACGCCGCCGACCGCGTCCACACCGCCGCCCAGCACTACGCCTGGTGGGCCGGCCACCCCTCGGTCGGCCCCGACCGGGCCGCCGCCGAGTCCGACGCCCTGCTCGCCGCCCTCGCCGCCCTCGTCGGCGGTACGCCGGGCGGCGCGGCCGGCGACCCGAGCGGGGAAGCGGCCGGATCCGGCGAGGCCGGCGACGGGCCCCGCGCCACCGCCGTCGCCCTCGCCCGGGCCGCGGCCCCCGCCTTCGCCGCCGGCCTCCACTGGGGCGCCTGGGAGCGCGCCCTGCGTTCCGGCCAGGAGGCCGCCCGGCTCGCCGGGGACGTCGCCGAGGAGGCGTACTTCCACCACGAACTCGGCGTCCTCGCCCTCTGCGCCGGCAACCTCGCCCGCGCCCGCGCCGAACTGGAGGCGTCCATCGGCCTGCGCGGCGTCCTCGCCGACAAGCGCGGCACCGTCGCCGGCCGCCGGGCGCTCGCCCTCGTCGCCGACCTCGGCCGCGGGCAGGAGCCGCCGCAGCCGCCGCTGCCGTCCCGTACCGACTCCCCGCCGCGCGGCGTGCCCGCCGCCCGGGCCGCCGCCCCGGCCCCCGCCGAGCCGCCGACCGCACTGCTGCCCCCGGTCCCCGCCGCCGGCACCGGCGCCGTCACCCCGCCCGCCTTCCCGGCCTTCCCCGACTTCGCGGACCAGGGCCCCACCCTCATCACCCGCCCCGAGACGACGCCGGCGGACGAACCCCGCCGGAGCCTCAAGGCGGGCATCCTCGACGGCACCCGCCGCAACCTCGCCGCCGTCGGCGCCGGCCTCCTCCTGGTCGCCGTCCTCGGCACCGTCGTCACGCTCGGCGCCACCTCCGGCAACGACGACACGCCGACCTCCGGCACCGTCACCACCGACACCACCGCCGACCAGGGCGTCGGCGACGTCCCCGGCACCGACGACGGGGCCCCGGCGGACGGCGAGCCCGGCGAGCCGACCGAGACCGGCACGCCCGGCACCTCCGGCTCGCCCGGCCCCACCACCCCGGGCACCACCCCGTCCGGCTCCGCCACGGACCCGACGGCGACGGGCTCGCCGTCCACCAGCACCTCCGGCGAACCGGACCCGACGGCCACCAGCGCGCCGGGCACCGGGACGGGGACGACGGACGCGCCGACGACCCCGCCGCCGGGCCGGCCGACCACGACCCGGCCGCCGTCCTCGACCACGGGACCGAAGCCGACCTCGTCGTCGCCGTCCTCGTCGCCCTCGTCGCCGTCGACCAGTCCGGATCCCGAGCCGACCACGACCTCCCAGCCCCCGTCCCCCACGTCGACGCCGAGCGAGACGTCGAGCAGCGAGGCCCCGAGCAACTCCGCCTCCTCCACCCTCGACGGCACCCCCACCGCCTCCGACACCGCCACCGTGAGCTGAGACCGCGACGCGGAAGGGGACGGCCCCGGGCGCTCCACGCGCCCGGGGCCGTCCCCTTCGCCGTACCGTGCTAGAACAGCCGCAGCTTGTCGTCCTCGATGCCGCGCAGGGCGTCGTAGTCGAGCACCACGCAGTCGATCCCGCGGTCCGTCGCGAGGACCCGCGCCTGCGGCTTGATCTCCTGGGCCGCGAAGATGCCCTTGACCGGGGCGAGGTGCGGATCGCGGTTGAGCAGCTCCAGATACCGGGTCAGCTGCTCGACGCCGTCGATCTCGCCGCGCCGCTTGATCTCGACCGCGACCGTGGCGCCGTCCGCGTCCCGGCAGAGGATGTCGACCGGGCCGATCGCCGTCGGGTACTCGCGGCGGACCAGGGTCCAGCCCTCGCCCAGCGTCTCGATGCGGTCGGCCAGCAGCTCCTGGAGGTGCGCCTCGACGCCGTCCTTGATCAGACCCGGGTCCACGCCCAGTTCGTGGGACGAGTCGTGGAGGATCTCCTCCATCGTGATGATCAGTTTCTCGCCCGCTTTGTTGATCACGGTCCAGACGCCGGCCTCACCATCGGCACCCTCCTTCAGGGTGCACGGCGGCGACATCCAGTTGAGCGGTTTGTACGCCCGGTCGTCCGCGTGGATCGAGACGCTGCCGTCTGCCTTGATCAGGATCAGACGGGGCGCGGAGGGCAGATGGGCCGTGAGCCGGCCCGCGTAGTCCACGGAGCAACGGGCAATGACGAGACGCATGGTCGCCAACGCTACAAGAGGAGCGCCCTTCTACGCGATTCGGGCACCCGAGTGAGACGAACACCCGTCGGTTATCGGCCTGTTGTGTGCCCAATCGCCTGGTGCGGGCCGGACCGCGCGCTTACCGTGGAAGCTGGAGGTCGTCGTCCGTGCACGCTGCGTGGCGTACGTCGGTCCTCGACCCTGCCCGCACAGACCCCGTCCGCGGGGTCGCGAGAGGAGAACCCATGTCGCTCGACGTCTCACCGGCACTGTTGGAACAGGCCGAGCGAGGCGAGGTCGACGAAGCCGCCTTCGTCGACTGCGTCCGGACCTCCCTGCCCTTCGCGTGGGAGATGATCAGTTCTCTGGTGGCCCAGCTGGAGGTGGAAGGCGGCGAGTTCGCCGACAACCAGACGCCGCCGCCGAACGAGCAGGCACGTGGTCAGCTGCTGCGCGCGCTGGCGAGCGACGCGATCCGCGGAGCGCTCCAGCGTCACTTCGGGGTGCGTCTGGCCTTCCAGAACTGCCACCGGGTGGCGGTCTTCCCGCTGGACCCGGCGGTGGACGAGCGCCTCGCCCGCTTCACCTCGATCCGGGGACAGCTGCTCAACCAGTCGCCGGAACTGCGCGACTGCTGAGCCCGGCCGTCGTCACCGGGATCCACCGGGACTCGAACGCCGCCGCTCCGCGGAGCGGGAGCCGCGATCGGTGCGTGCCGACACGCACCGTCCCGCGGGGACGCCGGAGCGGCGGCGGGTCCCGGCCCTCAGTCCAGGCGGGGCAGGACCTCGGCGCCGAGCCGCCGCAGGTTCTCCTCGGTGCCGGCGAGATCGCCGGAGCCCTCGGCGAGCAGCGCGAAGCGGGTGATGCCGGTGCGCTCCGCGGTCGCCGCCAGCCGGTCCGCCGCCAGCGACGGGGTGCCGACCGGGTGCAGCGAGCAGAGCAGCTCGGTGTACGCCACCGGGTCCCGCATCGCCCGGTGCCGGCCGTCCACCGTCACATGCGCGTCCAGCCCCTGCTTCAGCCAGCCCGGCATCGCCTTCACCAGCGTCTCCGCCGCCTCCTGCGTGCGGTCCGCGAGCTGCACGACACCCGCGGAGACGTGCCCGGCGCCGATCCGCGCGATCTCGTCCGGATCCCGCCCGGCCTCCCGCGCCCAGCGCGCCCAGGCCGTGACCATCTCCGCCTTGGCCTCGTCGCCGCAGTGCATGCCGAGGAGCATCGGCAGCCCGCGCTCGGCCGCCAGCCGCACGCTCTTCTGCGAGGTGCAGGCGACGACGACCTCCGGCGACGGCTCGCCGCCGATCAGCTCGCCGGCCCGGGGCACCACGGCCACCTCACGGAAGGAGAATCGTTCTCCCTCGGCACCCACCCGCGCCTCGGTGAGCCAGCGCAGCAACAGGTCGAGCGCCTCGGGGAAACCCCGCTCGTACGCCTCCAGACCCGCGCCGAACACCTCCAGGTCCACCCACGGCCCGCCACGCCCCACCCCGAGGGTGAATCTGCCGCCCGAGGCGATGTGCAGCAGCGCCGCCTGCTCGCCCAGCGCGACCGGGTGGACGGTCGGCAGCACGCTCACCGCCGTGCCCACCCGCAGCCGCCGGGTGCGCCCGAGCAGCAGCGCCGCCAGCGTCACGGCCGACGGGCACACGCCGTACGGTACGAAATGGTGCTCGGCCAGCCAGACCGAGTCCAGGCCCGCCTCCTCGGCCACCTCGGCGGTCCGCACCGCACGGTGCAGCGCCTCTCCCTGCCCCTGGCCCGGAAACTGAGCCGCCAGAACGAATGTCCCTACGCGCATCGCCTTCTGCCTCCTCGCGGCCGACGCGTTCACTCCCCCTCCTACGGCAACAACGTCTGACACGTGCCAAAGGCAACGGCCGAACATGAAGTTCTTGCGATTTTCGGTCCGGGCGTCCGGACGGGGGCCCCGGGCAGCCCGTCGCGGCCCGTACGCTGGGAAGAACGGTCCGTGTTCCCCGACTCCGTGAGGTGTGCTGTGTCCCCGCGTCACCACCGCCCCCGCCGCTCCGCCAAGCCGGCGGCGCAGGAGGACCGCGACGACCGGTACGGCGGCTCCCAGCGCACCGAGACCTGGCAGGGCGAGGAGTGGTACGTCCGCCTCGTCGCCGGCGCCAGCTCCCCGGGCAAGCGCTACCGCTGCCCCGGCTGCGACCAGGAGATCCCGCCCGGCGCCCCGCACGTCGTCGCCTGGCCCGAGTACGGCGGCGTCGACGACCGCCGCCACTGGCACAAGGCGTGCTGGAACGCGAAGGACCGCCGCACCACCCGGGTGCAGCGGTCCCGCAACGCGCCGAAGTACTGAGGCTCAGACGTCCCGGCTGTTCAGCAGCGCGTACGCGGCGCCCAGGACCACCGCCGCGATGCCCGTGAGGGTGAACAGCGCCTCCCAGCCCGCCGGGCCGCTGTCGCCGAACGGTGGCTCCGCGGAGTACAGCGCGATCATCTGGGAGGGGATCGAGTAGGTGAAGAGCGCCTCCTGGATCCCCTTCAGCGCCGGCGAGAACATGAACAGGGCCGCCACCAGCGGCAGCAGCAGCAGACCGATCATCACCGTGATCGCCCCGGCCGAGTGCCGCACCAGCGCGCCCACCGCCATCGACAGCAGGCCGAGCACCGCCAGGAAGCCGGCCGCGCCGACCGTGGCCCGCGCCCACTCCGCGCCCGTCGGCTCCGCCGCGTCCACCATCGCGACCTGCGCGGTCGCCACCGCGAACGCGACCACCAGGGTCACCGTGAAGACCAGCAGGAAGAAGACGACCGCCTTGGCCGTCAGCACCCGGGCCCGGCTCGGGCACGCGGTCAGCGTGGTCCGGATCATGCCCGTCCCGTACTCGGACGAGATGGTCAGCACGCCCAGCGTGATCACGCAGATCGACGCCGGCAGCATCCCGAAGAAGCCCAGCGGCAGCGCCGACTCCTCGCCCATGTTGCCGCCCTCGGTGGCGGCGACGGCGGCCACCGCCAGGCCGATCACCAGCATCAGCAGGACCATCGTCCCCAGCGTCCACATGGTCGACCGCACCGAGCGGATCTTCGTCCACTCCGAGGCGAGCGCGTCCCCGAGGTGCGCCCGGCGCACCGGGATGGGGGAGACGTAGCCGTACGGCGGCGGAGGCGTCGGGGTCGGCGTCGGGGCGGTCATCGGGCGTCCTCGGTGGTGTCGCTCGGCTTCTGGAGGCTCGGCTGCGGGGCGGGCGGCGGCGTGCCCGGCGCGGCGGCGGGCGGCTGCGGGGCCGCGTACGGGTTCTGGCCGGGCGGCGGCGGGGCGTACCAGCCCTGCTGCGGCACCTCCGTCGGGAGCGGCGGCTGCGGCGGCATCCCGTACCCCGGCCGGCCGGGCTGCGGCGGGGCCTGGAGGTGGGCCAGCTTGTCGTCGCTGGAGCGGTAGTCCACGGCGCCCTGCGTCAGCCGCATGTACGCCTCCTCCAGCGACGCCTGGTGCGGGGACAGCTCCCAGAGCCGTACGCCCGCCTCGTGCGCCAGGTCGCTGATCCTCGGCAGCGGCAGGCCGGTGACGCGCAGCGCCCCGTCCGGCTCGGAGAGGACCTGGCCGCCGGACTCGACCAGCACCCGGGACAGCTTCTCCCGGGGACCGGCCTCGCCGTCCGGGACGCGGACCCGGGCGAAGTCCGCCGAGTTCGCCGAGATGAACTGCTTCACCGGCATGTCGGAGAGGAGCTGGCCCCGGCCGATCACGATCAGGTGGTCCGCCGTCAGCGCCATCTCGCTCATGAGGTGGCTGGAGACGAAGACCGTGCGGCCCTCGGCGGCCAGCTTCTTCATCAGGTTGCGGACCCAGAGGATGCCCTCCGGGTCCAGGCCGTTGACCGGCTCGTCGAAGAGCAGCACCTGCGGGTCGCCGAGCAGCGCGGCGGCGATGCCGAGCCGCTGGCCCATGCCGAGCGAGAATCCCTTGGAGCGGCGCCTCGCCACGTCCTGGAGGCCCACCACGCCCAGCACCTCGTCCACCCGGCGGGCCGGGATGCCGGCCAGCTGGGCCAGCGACAGGAGGTGGTTGCGGGCGCTGCGGCCGCCGTGCACGGCCTTGGCGTCGAGGAGGGCGCCGACCTGCCGGGGCGCGTTCGGCAGCTGCCGGAAGGGGTGGCCGCCGATCGTCACATGGCCGGACGTCGGCTGGTCCAGGCCGAGGATCATGCGCATGGTGGTCGACTTGCCGGAGCCGTTCGGGCCCAGGAAGCCGGTGACGACACCCGGCCTCACCTGGAAGGAAAGGTTGTACACGGCCGTCTTCGCGCCGTAGCGCTTGGTCAGGCCGACTGCCTCGATCATTCTCCAGCCCCATCGACAGGTCGGTGGTGTGCGAAGGGGCAGGGCGGCGCGCGGCCGGAAGGCCCCCGTACGAGTCAGGAGCTTATCCAGCCAGGAACGGTTCCCGCTCCGGCGAAGCGAGACCGAAGCGAAACCTCAGGGAGAAATCCGGGACGGGCCCCGAGGGCGCGCCCCGGTCCTCAGGCGTCCCGCCGCTTCAGCACCAGGTAGCCGCCGATCAGCGCGGCCGCCACCCACGCCAGCATGATCCCGAGCCCGCCCCACGGCCCGTACGGCGCCTTCTCCGAGCCCAGCGCGTCCGGCACCACCTGCATGATCTTGGAGCCGGCCTGGTCGGGGAAGTACCTGGCGACCTCCTTCGCCTTCGGCACCGCCGACAGGATCTGCGAGATCAGGAAGAAGAACGGCACCAGGATGCCGAGCGACAGCATCGAGGAGCGGAGCATCGCCGCCACGCCCATCGAGAAGACCGCGATCAGCCCCATGTAGATCCCGCCGCCGACCACCGCCCGCAGCACGTTGTCCGCGCCGATCGTCGTCCGGTGCTCGCCGAGCAGCGCCTGCCCGAGGAAGAAGGACAGGAAGCTCGTGACCAGGCCGACCACCAGGGCCAGCACCCCCGCCACCGCGATCTTGGAGAAGAGGAAGGTGGCCCGCTGGGGGACGGCGGCGAGCGAGGTGCGGATCATGCCCGAGGAGTACTCGGTCCCCACCACGAGGACGCCGAAGACCACCATCGCCAGCTGGCCGAGGACCATCCCGGAGAAGCTGACGAAGGTCGGGTCGAAGGTGGCCCGCTCCAGCTCGGACAGGTCGTCGAAGGTCGAGTTGAGGACCGCCGAGAGCGCCGCGCTCATCGCCACCGTGACGATCAGCGCGCTCGCCAGGGTCCAGACCGTCGACGAGACCGTCCGGATCTTGGTCCACTCGGACTGCAGGACCGCCGGTACCGCTGCCATGGATCAGACCCCCTCGGTGGTCGAGCCGGCCCCGGGGTCCTGCGCGGGTCCCCAGCCGGAGTGCGCGCCCCACGCGGGGCCGGGCGCGGCGGGCCCGCCGCCGTGCGTGTCGGTGCCGTGCGCGTGGTACTCCACGGCGCCCGCCGTCATCTGCATGAACGCCTCCTCCAGGGAGGCGCGCTGGGCGCTCAGCTCGTGCAGCGTCAGCTGGTGCGCCGCCGCCAGCTCGCCCAGCCGCTCGGTGGTGGCGCCGTCGACCTCCAGGGTCCCGTTCCCGGCCTCGACCACCACGAATCCGTCGGCGTGGAGCACGTCCCGCAGCCGTTCCTGCTGGGGAGAGCGGAGCCGGACGAAACTCCGCGAATTCCGCTGGATGAAATCGGCCATGGACATGTCGGCCAGCAGTTTTCCCTGCCCGATCACGATCAGATGATCTGCCGTCAGCGCCATTTCACTCATGAGATGACTGGAGACGAAGATCGTTCTGCCTTCCGCGGCCAGCGACTTCATCAGATTGCGGATCCAGTGAATTCCCTCGGGGTCCAGACCATTGACGGGTTCGTCGAACATCAGGATCTCGGGATCGCCGAGCAGCGCCGACGCGATGCCGAGCCGCTGCCCCATGCCCAGCGAGAAGCCCTTCGACTTCTTCCGCGCCACCGCCGTCAGACCCACCAGGTCCAGCACCTCGGCCACCCGGCTCTCCGGGATCCGGTTCGACTGCGCCAGACACAGCAGGTTGTTGTACGCCGACCGGCCCCCGTGCATCGCCTTGGCGTCGAGCAGGGCCCCGATGTACTTCAGCGGCTCGTCCAGCTCGCGGTAGTGCCGGCCGTCGATCCGCACCGTCCCGCTCGTGGGGTTGTCCAGATCGAGCATCATCCGCATCGTCGTCGACTTCCCCGCCCCGTTGGGCCCCAGGAAGCCGGTGATCATGCCCGGCCGGACCCGGAAGGAGAGATGATCGACCGCCGTCTTCGTCCCGTACCGCTTCGTCAGCCCGTCAAGCTCGATCATGCGTACCAAGCTAAGGGCGCGCGAAACCCCCCGCCACCGGAGTGACGGGGGGTTCGAAGGCGCGACGGCGGGCGGGGCCTCAGCGGGTCTGCTGGGCCGGCACGCCGGCGGAGCGCTCCTCGTCCAGCGGGGAACCGGCCGCGGCCACCGCGGCACCGGTCAGCGTCGCCAGCATCTCGCGGACGTTGGTCAGCTGCGCGTTGATGGAGTCGCGGCGGTTCGTCAGCGCGGCGAGCTCGCGCTCCGATTCCGAGCGGATCCGGTCCGCCTTGGCGTTGGCGTCGGCCACGATGTCCTCGGCCTGGCGCTGCGCGGTCTCCACCGTCTGGCGGGCCCGGCGCTCGGCGTCCGTGCGGAGCTTCTCGGCCTCCAGGCGGAGCTGCTCGGCGCGGTGCTCGATCTCGGCGAGGCGCTTCTCGGCCTTGGCCTGACGGGACGCCAGGTCGCGCTCGGACTGCTCGCGGCGCTTGGCCAGGTTGGTCTCGAAGTCCGCGGCGGCCTGGGCGGCCTTGGCGCGGGTCTCCTCGAAGAGGGCGTCCGCCTCCTCGCGCTTCGACTGCGCGTCCTTCTGCGCCTCGGCCCGCAGCGAGTTGGCCTCACCCTGGGCCTTCTCGACGATCCGGACGCCCTCGTCCTCGGCCTTGGCCTTGCGCTCGGCGGCGAACGACTCCGCGTCGTTCCGCACCTGCTGGGCGGCCGACTCGGCCAGCTCGCGGTGCTGCTCGGCGGCGCGACGGGCCTCCTCGCGCAGGTCCTTCGCCTCCTCCTCGGCGAGACGGAGGATCTTCTCGACGCGCGCGCCGAGACCGGCGTACGACGGCTCCGCGTCGGTCACCTGCGCCTGGGCGTTCTGCGTTTCGAGGTGAAGCTCCTCGATGCGCTTCTCCAGGGAGGTGATGCGGCCCAGTGCGCTGTCACGGTCGGCGACGAGCTTGGTAATGCGGTCGTCCACCTGACCGCGGTCGTAACCACGCCGCACGAGCTCGAAGCCGAAGGGGGAGGAAGTGTCGCTCATGGGGTTCCTGTCGAATGAGACCGGTGAGGTGTTAGAGGGAATCCTAGGGGCCGAAGCGGCGTGTCATCGAGCGTATGCCCGTTTGATCTGGAGAATGTCCAGCCTTTTGAGTGGCTAGCCGTCCTGGGACTTGCCACTCGAACGAGTGGAACCCGAGGAAGCGCCCGCCTTGAGCCCGTCCTTCGCCCCCGCCGACGGAGTCTCGAAAGACTCCAACGCCTCCAGCACGTCCTGGACACGGGAGATCTCGGCATTGATGTCGGTACGGCGACGGGTCAGCGTCTCCAGCTCGCGCCGGCCCTCCTCGACCAGCCGGTCCGCCTCGGCCTCCGCCTCCACCTTGAGCCGCTCGGCCTCCGCCTTGATCCGCTCCCCCTCGGCGATCAGCGAACTCTTCTTCTGCTCGGCCTCCTTGAGCAGCGCGTCCGCCTTCCGGACGGCCGCGATGCGGACCTTGCTCGCCTCCGAACTCGCCTCGGAGACCATCTCCTTGGCCTTCTCCGCGGCCTCGGCCCGCTGCTCCTCCGCGGCCTTCACCAGCTTGTCGACGCGCTCGCCGGCCGTCTTCATCTGCTCGGCCGACTCGCGCCGCGCCCGCTCGTGCAGCTCCTCGATCTCGCCCTCGATCCGGCCCCGCAGCTCCTCGGCCCGCTCCCTTATGTCGGTCGCGTCCTTCCGCGCCCCGACCAGGAGTTCGTCCGCGTCGGTCCGCGCCTTCTCCACCAGCGCGTTGCCCTCGACGGTCGCCTCGGCGACGATCCGGTCGGCCTCCTTGCGGGCGGCGCCGACCATCGTGTCCGCCTGCGTCTCCGCCTCGGCGGTGGCGCGCAGCGCCTCCTCCCGGGCCTTGGCGATCAGCTGGTCGGCCTGCTCGGCCGCGTCCGCGCGCTTCTTCGCGCCGGCCTCGCGGGCCTCGTCCAGGGTGCGGTCGGCCTCCTCGCGGGCCTCCGCGCGCATCTGCTCGGCCGCCGCCTCGGCGTCCTCCCTGACCCGCGCCGACTCCGTACGGATCCGCTCGGCGTCCTGACGGGCCGACTCCAGCGCCTCGGCGCCCTCGGCCCGCAGCCGTTCGGCCTCGCCCGCGGCGTCCGCGATCGTCCGCTCGGCCTCGGCCCGGGCGTCGGCGGTCACCGAGTCGGCCAGCTCGCCGGCCTCGTCGGTGATCCGGCCGGCCTCCGCCGTCGCCTCGGCGACCAGGGCGTCGGCCTGTTCGGCGGCGTCCTGGCGGCGCTTGTCGGCGGCCTGACGGGCCTCGTCCAGGATCTGCTCGGCGTCGGCCAGGGCCGCGGTCCGCAGCGCCTGGGCGTGCGCCTCGCCGTCCGTCTTGACCTGCTCGGCCTCGGTGCGCAGCCGGGCCGCGTCCCGCTCGGTGGTCTCCCACAGCTCGGCCGCCTCGGCGGTGATCCGCTCGGCTTCGGCGGTCGCCTCGCCGACGAGGGTGTCGGCCTGTTCGGCGGCGTCCTGGCGGCGCTTGTCGGCGGCCTGCCGGGCCTCGTCGAGGACCCGCTCGGCCTCCGCCGCGATCCGCTCGGCTTCGGCGGTCGCCTCGCCGACGAGGGTGTCGGCCTGTTCGGCGGCGTCCTGGCGGCGCTTGTCGGCGGCCTGCCGGGCCTCGTCGAGGACCCGCTCGGCCTCCGCCGCGATCCGCTCCGCCTCGGCCGTCGCCTCGCCGACCACGCCCTCGGCCTTCTCGGCCGCCTCCGAACGGATCCGGTTGGCGTCCTCCCGGGCGTCCGCCCGGGTCCGGGCCGCGTCCTGCTCGGCCGACGCCAGCGCGTCCGTCGCCTCGGTCCGCACCCGCTGCGCGTACTCGGCGGTGTCCGAACGGAGCTTCTCCGCCTCCGCGATCGCGTCCCCGACCGTCCGCTCGGCCAGCGCCTTCGCCGCGTCGGACTCCTCCTGCGCACGCGCGCGCGTGCGGGCCGCGTCCTCCGACGCCCGCTCCCGCTCCTCGTACGCGTCGGCGCGGACCCGGTCCGCCTCCTCCTGCGCCTCGGTCCGGGTCCGCTCCGCCGCGTGCTCCGCGGCCGAGCGCAGCCCGGCGATCTCCTCCTCGGCCTGCTCGCGCAGCCCGGCGACCGAGTCGCGGACCTCCTGCGCGGTCTGCTCCGCGGCGCCGACCATCTCGGTCGCCCGCGCGTCCGCCTCCTCGACCAGGCGCTGCGCCTCGGCCTGCGCCTCCTCCACCCGCTTGCGGGCGGCGGCGAGGAGCTCCTCGGACTGCTCGCGGGCGTGCTCCCGCTCCCGGCCTGCCTCGGAACGGGCCGACTCCAGCGTCTCCTCGGCCTCCCGGCGGCGCCGGACGGCCTCCTCCTGGGCGGCGGACAGCGCCTCGGCGGCCTCGGCGGCCACCCGCTCGGCGGCGGCCGCGGCCTCGGCCCGTACCCGGTCGGCGGTCTCCTGGGCCTCCGACCGCAGCCGCTCGGCCTCGGTCTCCGCCTCGGAGGTGAGCCGCTGCGCGGTCGCCTCGGCCTCGGCGCGGGACGCCGACGCGTCCGCGGCGGCCTCGGCCCGCAGCCGCTCGGCCTCCTGCTCGGCCTGCTCCCGCAGCGCCCTGATCCGCTCGGCGCCCTCGGTCCGCAGCCGCTCGGTCTCCTCGGCGGCCTCGCGTCGGATCCGCTCGCCCTCCGCGCGGGCGTCGGTCAGCTCCTGCCCGGCCGCGGCCAGCTTCGCCTCGGCGTCGGCGTGCAGCCGGGTCAGCTCCTCGGCGGCCTCGGCCCGGCGGGCCTCGGCGGCCCGCTCGGCGTCCGCGCGCAGCTCGGCGGCGGCCTTCTCGGCCGACTCCCGGACCGACTCGGCCTGCTCCTCGGACTCGGCGCGCAGCCGCTCCGCCTCGGCGCGGGTCCGCTCCAGGGTCTCCTCGGCCTGGGTCCGGAGCGTCTGGGCGCGCTCCATCGCCTCCGACTTGACCTTCTCGCTCTCCGCGCCGGCGTTGGCGCGCAGCTCGTCGGCGTCGCCCCTCGCCTTGGCCAGCAGCTCCTCGGCGGTCTTCGCCGCCTCCTCGATCTGCTGGACGGCCTCGCGGCGGGCCTCGCCGCGGATCCGCTCGCCCTCGGCGATGGCCTCGGCGCGCAGCTGCTCGGCCTCGCCGCGCAGCCGCCGGGCCTCCTCCTGGAGCTCGACGGTCTTGGCCCGGTACTCCTTGGTGTCGTCCTTGGCCGAGCCGAGCAGCTCGTCGGCCTGCTCCTCGGCGCGGGAGCGCAGCCGGTCGGCCTCGGTCTCCGCCTCGCGGCGGATCCGCTCGGCCTCCTCGGACGCCTTGCGGGTGGTCTCGGCGGCGTCCTCGGACGCCTTGCTGAGGATCTCCTCGGCGCTGCGTGCGGCCTTGGCGAGCGCGGCGGCCGAGTCCTCGGCGGCGCTGGCGCGGGCCTTCTCGGTGGCCTCGGCGAGGACCTTCTCGGAGTGCGCGGTGGCCTCGCGGAGCTTCTCCTCGGCCTCGGCCTTGAGCTGCTCCGCCTTCTCGGTGGCCTCGCCGACCAGCCGGGCGATCTCGGACTTGGCGGTGCGGGTGCGCTGCTCGTTGACGGAGTCGGCGGAGGCGATCGTCTTCGCGGCGGCGTCCTTGGCCTCCGCGAGCGCCTTGTCGGCCTCGGCGCGGGCCTGCCGCAGCTTCTCGTCGGCCTCCTGCATCCGCTGCTCGGCGGCGCGGGTCAGCTCGGCGGCCTGGCGGCGGGCCTGGTCGGTCTCGGCGACGGCGGCGGTCCGGAGCTGCTCGGCGTGGCCGGTGGCCTCCTGCGCCTGGGTGGAGGCGGTGGTCATCAGCCGCTCGGCGTCCTTGCGGGCGCGCAGCAGAATCGCTTCGGCCTCGGCGCGGGCGGCCTCCGCCTCGGCGCCGACGCGACGGCCGGTCTCCTCGGTGAGGCGGGCGGCCTCGGCGCGGGCGGCGGCGAGCGACTGCTCGGCCTCGGCGCGGGCCTCGTCCATCAGGCGGCGGGCCTGGGACTCGGTGCGGGCGCGCAGCTGTTCGGCCCAGGCCACGTTCTCGTTGACGTGCGCCTCGACGGTCTGGCGGCGCTCGTTCAGCTCCTGGTCGAGCTGCTGGCGGCGCTGGACGGCCTCGTTGTGCAGCTCGGCCTGGAGCCGGGCCTGGTGCTCGGCGTGCTCCTGGAGGATCCGCTGGGTCTGCGCCCGGGCCTCGCGCAGCTCGCGCTCGGCGTCCTGGCGGAGCTGCTCGGCCTGCGCCTGCGCGTTCCGCAGCATCTGCTCGGCCTGGTAGCCGATGTCCGCGCTGTCGTAGGCGGGCCGGGACGCGATGGTGCGCCGCGCCTCGTGGAGCTTGGCACGCAAGACCTCGACCTGGTAGCCGAGGTCCTCGGCGTGCTGGACGGCCTTCTCTCGCTCCTTCTTCAGCCGGTCCATCTCGGCTTCGAACCGCGAGAGATGGTCGTCTTCAGCTCGGTGGCTCTCCTGGCGTTCGTAGCCCCGCACTGCGCGGTCCATCCTTCCCCGAGCTCTGCGAGCAGGGGAGTCCCCAACCCGGTCGCAACTTTCCGACGAGCACCGTTCAGCTGGACAGAACGGCCCCCCGGGGAATCGTGGCAGATCGGACGACCCCGACATCCCGACTACGGTGCCGCGCGAACGGCCCCGACCGGCCCCGGCCCGGAGTCGCCCACTCTACCGGGCCGGGAATACGGAGGTCAGTGCTCCGCTGAGGAGTGGTCAGCGGAAGCCGGTGCCGAGGTGACCAGTTCGGTGAGGACGCCGTGGCAGTCCTTGGGGTGGAGGAAGGTGATCCGGGAGCCCATCGAGCCCGTCCGCGGCTCGTCGTAGAGCACCCGGACGCCCTTGCCGCGGATCGCCTCGGCGTCGCCGTCGACGTCCGCGGTGCCGAAGGCGATGTGGTGGACGCCCTCGCCGTTCTTGGCCAGCCACTTGCCCACCGCGGAGTCCTCGCGGGTGGGCTCCAGGAGCTGGAGGTAGGAGGCGCCGCCGTCGTCCGTGGCGTTGATCCTGAGCATGGCCTCGCGGACGCCCTGCTCCTCGTTGACCTCCGAGTGGTAGACCTCGAAGCCGTACGTGGCACGGTAGAACTCGACGGTCCTGTCCAGGTCGAAGCAGGCGATCCCGATGTGGTCGATACGCGTCAGCATGGCTCCAGTGCACCCCCGGCGGGGTGGTTACGCAACGTGCGCGCCGTCACACCGGCAGGCCGGTGACCTCGCGCCGCACCGCTCAGTACATTGGCGGTAAACCCTCGTTCACTCCTCATCCCCAAGGGGCCGTGCCTCATGTCTGGAACGACCGGTACCACCTCAGTGATCGTCGCGGGCGCCCGCACGCCCATGGGTCGCCTGCTCGGCTCGCTCGCCTCCTTCTCCGGCGCCGACCTGGGCGGCTTCGCCATCAAGGCCGCGCTCGACCGGGCCGGCATCGGCGGCGACCAGGTGCAGTACGTGATCATGGGCCAGGTGCTCCAGGCGGGCGCCGGGCAGATCCCCGCCCGCCAGGCCGCGGTCAAGGCCGGCATCCCGATGAACGTCCCCGCCCTCACCGTCAACAAGGTGTGTCTGTCGGGCCTGGACGCCATCGCGCTGGCCGACCAGCTGATCCGCGCCGGCGAGTTCGACGTGATCGTCGCCGGTGGCCAGGAGTCCATGACCAACGCCCCGCACCTGCTGCCGAAGTCCCGCCAGGGGTTCAAGTACGGCGCGATCGAGATGCTCGACGCGATGGCGTACGACGGTCTGACCGACGCCTTCGAGAACATCGCGATGGGCGAGTCCACCGAGAAGCACAACACCCGCCTCGGCATCGACCGCGCTGCGCAGGACGAGATCGCCGCCCTGTCGCACCAGCGCGCCGCCGCCGCCCAGAAGAACGGCGTCTTCGAGGCCGAGATCACCCCGGTCGAGATCCCGCAGCGCAAGGGCGAGCCGGTGGTCTTCGCGAAGGACGAGGGCGTCCGCGCCGAGACGACCGTCGAGTCCCTCGGCAAGCTCCGCCCGGCCTTCGCCAAGGACGGCACGATCACCGCCGGCACCTCCTCGCAGATCTCCGACGGCGCCGCCGCCGTGGTCGTGATGAGCAAGGCCAAGGCGGAGGAGCTGGGCCTGGAGTGGATCGCCGAGATCGGCGCCCACGGCAACGTGGCCGGCCCGGACAACTCGCTCCAGTCGCAGCCGTCCAACGCCATCCGGCACGCCCTGAAGAAGGACGGCCTGACCGTCGACGACCTCGACCTGATCGAGATCAACGAGGCGTTCGCCGCGGTCGCCGTGCAGTCCATGAAGGACCTCGGCGTGTCCCCGGAAAAGGTGAACGTCAACGGCGGCGCCATCGCGCTCGGACACCCGATCGGCATGTCCGGTGCCCGTGTGGTGCTCCACCTCGCCCTGGAGCTGAAGCGGCGCGGCGGCGGCATCGGCGCGGCCGCGCTGTGCGGCGGCGGCGGTCAGGGCGACGCCCTGATCATCCGCGTCGCCGGCAAGTAAGACAGCACCACGTCACAGGGAGAAACACGCATGGTGGACGTCCCCGCTCTGGTCGCCCAGGCACGGGAGGGCCGGCCGCGGGCCGTGGCCCGGCTGATCTCGCTCGTGGAGGGGGCGTCGCCGCAGCTGCGCGAGGTGATGGCGGCGCTGGCCCCGCTCACCGGCAACGCCTACGTGGTGGGCCTGACCGGCTCGCCCGGCGTCGGCAAGTCGACGTCGACCTCGGCGCTGGTGACCGCGTACCGCAGGGCCGGGAAGCGGGTCGGCGTGCTCGCCGTCGACCCGTCCTCGCCGTTCAGCGGCGGCGCGCTCCTCGGCGACCGGGTGCGGATGTCGGAGCACGCCTCCGACCCCGGCGTCTACATCCGCTCGATGGCCACCCGCGGGCACCTGGGCGGTCTCGCCTGGTCCGCCCCGCAGGCCATCCGGGTGCTCGACGCGGCCGGCTGCGACGTGATCCTGGTGGAGACCGTCGGCGTCGGCCAGTCCGAGGTGGAGATCGCCGGGCAGGCGGACACCTCGGTGGTGCTGCTGGCCCCGGGCATGGGCGACGGCATCCAGGCCGCCAAGGCGGGCATCCTGGAGATCGGCGACGTGTACGTGGTCAACAAGGCCGACCGGGACGGCGCCGACGCCACCGCCCGCGAGCTCAACCACATGCTGGGCCTCGGCGAGGCCCGCGGCCCGGGCGACTGGCGGCCGCCGATCGTGAAGACGGTCGCGGCGCGCGGCGAGGGCGTGGACGAGCTGGTGGAGGCCCTGGAGAAGCACCGGGCCTGGATGGAGGAGCACGGGGTGCTGGCGGAGCGCCGGAAGGCGCGGGCGGCCCGCGAGGTGGAGACCATCACCATCACGGCGCTGCGCGAGCGGATCGGCGACCTGCACGGGGACCGGCGGCTCGACGCGCTGGCCGAGCGGATCGCGACCGGCGCGCTCGACCCGTACGCGGCCTCCGACGAGCTCCTGGCGAGCCTGACCGGCAACTGACCGGCCGGCCCCGGCCGGCCGGAACGCGGAAGGGCCTCCCCGTCCTCGGGGAGGCCCTTCCGCGCATCTCTGTCAGGTCACGGCTTGCCGCGCTTGCCGCGGAGCCGCTCGGCGACCGGCTTCAGCGACTCGTGGAGGTCGCCGAGCGCCTCCGGGGTGAGCCGGTCGATGAAGTGGTCGCGGACCGACTCCACGTGGTGCGGGGCGACCTTGCGCATGGTCTCCATGCCGTGGTCGGTGAGGACGGCGTACAGGCCGCGCCGGTCGGACTCGCAGTTCACCCGCTCGACCAGGCCGGCGTTCTCCATCCGGGTGATCTGGTGGGAGAGGCGGCTCTTGGACTGGAGGGTGGCGGTGGCGAGGTCGCTCATGCGGAGCCTGCGCTCGGCGGACTCCGAGAGGTTGACGAGGATCTCGTAGTCGTTCATGGTCAGGCCGAAGGGCTGGAGGTCCCGCTCCAGCTGGTGCGTCAGCATTCTCTGGACGTCGAGGAAGGTGCGCCACGCGCACTGCTCGGCGTCGGTGAGCCAGGGAGTGGCCGTCTCGGTGTCCATAGAGTGGATTCTACCTAAGAAGTTGAATACTTGACGATATCTGCGGGGTGACGCTCGGCACCCGCCAGGCCGGCCGCGCGCCCCGCGCGGCCGTTCGACGCGTCACGCTCCGCAGAGTACCGCTCACAGCCCGAAGCGCCGCTGCAGGTCGCCCAGCTGGCCGGGAAGGCGCGGTACCGCACCCTGCGCCGCCTGGCCGGAACCGTGCGCTCCGTGCCCGCCCGGCACCCCCGCCTGGGCCGGCGGACCGCCGATCGCCCGCTCCGCCATCAGCAGCTCCGTCGACTGGAGCAGCACCGTGCCCGCGCCGACGAACTCGAACTGGTGCTCCTCGCCCGAGGAGCCCCCGATGCCCGTCAGGGCCCGCACGCCGCCCATCACGCCCGTCAGGTAGGCGTGGTCGTAGTGGTGGCAGGGGGAGGGGCAGTCCGCCCAGCCGACCAGCGCCTGCGGGTCCACCCGCAGCGGCGGCTCCATGAAGACCACCGGCCCGTTCGACGCGGCCACGAACTTGCCCGTGCCGATCAGCGTCACGAAGCCCGGCACGATCGACTGCTTCAGCGCCAGCGTCGGCTGGTAGGCCAGCAGGTTCCCCGAACGGATCGTCAGGTTGCCCTCGTCCAGGTCGTACGAGTTCACGTCGAAGGCCCGGTCCGCCAGCAGCATCTTGCCGGTGCCCTCGGCCACCACCCAGTCGCTCGCGTGCAGCGGCGAGTGGAAGGCGGTCCGCACCAGCCGGTCGAGCCGTCCGTGCCCGATCCCGTTGAACTCGATCCGCCCGTAGTAGGCGATCATCTTCCCCTTCTGCAGGAACCAGGGGGAGCCCTTCAGCTCCACGCAGAAGGTGTACGCGTTGACGTTGTCGTCCGACGGCAGGGTGTGCGGATCGTGGATGACAGGGGTGCTCACAGCTTCTCCTCCGACGCCTGGACGTACACCGCACCGCTGCCGCTGAGCTCCAGCTGGAACGCCTCGCCGGAGCCGCGGCCCACCATGTCCCGCCAGCCCAGCGCCGTCGAGAGCTTGTTGCGGACGTCGCCGTGGTGGGCCACGTACGCCTGCGGGTCGACGTGCACCGGACGGCCCGGCGTGATCGGCAGCTCGATCACCCCGCCGTGCGCCATGACCGCCACCGAGCCGTGGCCCTTGAGGGTCGTGGTGAAGAGGCCCTGGCCGGTCACCTGGCCGCGGACCAGCCCCATCACGCCGCCCTGCGAGCCCATGAACATGGTGCCCTGCTCCAGGGTGCCGTCGAAGGCGAGCAGCCGGTCCGCCTCCACGTAGAGGGTGTCGCCGGTCAGCGCGATCACCTGGATGTGGTGGCCGCCGTGCCCGAACATCACGGTGCCGCTGCCCTCCACGGTCATCAGCGGCGTCGCCTCGCCGGCCACCCGGCGGCCGATCATCGACATCAGGCCGCCCTGACCGCCCGCCATGTTCGGCGTGAACGTGACGTCCCCGCGGTACGCGAGCATCGCGCCGCGCTGACTGAAGAGGCGCTGACCGGGGATCACGGTCGCCTCGACCATCTTCGAGTTGATCTCACGGAACGGCACTAGACGTCCCCTCCGATCGTGTTGCGCTCGCTCGGCTGCACATAGACGAGGCCGTCGCCCTCGAAGCGGATCTGGAACGCCTCGCCGCCGCCCTCGCCGATCAGGGTGCGGAAGGTCACACCCGACTGGAAGTGCTGCTGGAGGTTGCCCTGGTGGGCGATGTACGCGCCCGGGTCGACCGACAGCGGGTACTGCGGGGTCACCCGGAGCACCGTCGCCGGGCCGTCGGACATGATCGCCGCCTGGCCGGTGCCCTCCACCGTGGTGGTGAAGAGGCCGTTGCCGGTCGCGCCGCCGCGCAGCCCGGTGAAGGTGGTGCCGGTGCGCAGCCCCGCGTCGGTGCAGAGCAGGTTGCTCGCCTCCACCCACAGCTTGTCGCCGTGCAGCTGGACGAGGTTGATCTCGGAGGCCCGGTCGGCGAACCAGCAGGTCCCCTGGCCCCTGACCTCCATCACCTCCATCTGCTCCCCGGTCAGCCGCCGGGTGACCATGCCGCGCAGGCCCTCCCCGCCGCCGCTCATCTTCTTGAACGCCATCTGCCCGTCGTAGGCGACCATCGAGCCGTTCTTCGCCTTGACGGCGTCGCCGGTCATCGTCACGGCGAGCACCTTGCTGCCTTGGAGTCGGAACGTAGCCACCGGTCGAAGGTAGCGGGGACCCGGATAAAGAGACAGCAAAGTCGGCATGCACAATGGACCCGCCCGCCCTTGTGCATCCGTTCACAAGATCGGCTCGGCAGCCTGCTCATCGGCTCGAACGAAGGTGACCCCTCCGTGGACCTCAAGACCGCTTCCTCGCTCCACCGCCTCCGGCTCGTCTCCGCGCCCGAGGCCGTCTCGTTCCTGCTCCTGCTGGTCTGCTCGGTGCTGAAGCGGACCACGGACTTCAACGCGGTGCCGGTGATGGGCGCCGTCCACGGCCTGCTCTTCGTGCTGTACGTGCTCTTCTGGCTGGACGCCTGGAACCGCACCAAGTGGAGCTTCGGCACCGCGGCGGTCTACTTCGTCCTCTCCGTCCTGCCCTTCGGCGGCTTCTTCGCCGACCGCAAGCTGAAGGCCGAGGCCGAGGCGGCCGTCGTCGCCTCCCGGGCCCGCGCCGAGGCCGCCGAGGGCGCGGTGAAGGCGTGATCGTCGCGTTCTCCGTCACCCCGCTCGGTGTCGGCGAGGAGGTCGGCGCGTACGTCGCCGACGCCGTCCGGGTGGTCCGCGAGTCCGGCCTGCCGAACCGCACCGACGCCATGTTCACCAGCGTCGAGGGGGAGTGGGACGAGGTCATGGACGTGGTGAAGCGGGCCGTCGCGGCCGTCGAGGCCCGTGCCCCGCGCGTCTCCCTCGTCCTCAAGGCCGACATCCGGCCCGGCGTGACCGACGGTCTCACCGCCAAGGTCGAGACGGTGGAGCGCCACCTGGCCGGCTGAGTCCGCCGCATCCGACGCCCCTGGCCCTCCGGCCAGGGGCTTCGTCGTTTCCCGGGGAGACTTTGAGCGGATGCTCAACATCCGCTACCGTCCTCCTTGAGCGAGCGCTCAAGACGGGGTGACCCCGTTCTCCGGCCACCGCCGGCGCCGGTGTCTCCGCGGGGGAGTGCCACCGGGCCGGCGGCGCGCCGCGTCCGCGGGAAGGGGTGGGATGGCTCAGGACGCCAAGGGGCGGGAGACCCGCGAGAAGCTGCTCGACGGCGCGCTGCGATCGCTCGTCGAGCACGGGATCACCGGGACCTCCGCCCGGTCCGTCGCCGCCGCCGCGGGGGTCAACCAGGCGCTGGTCTTCTACCACTTCGGGTCCGTCGACGAGCTGCTCGCCGCCGCCTGCCGGCGCGGGGCCGAGCAGCGGGTGGCCCGCCACCGCGACCGGCTCCGGGCCGTCACCGGTCTCACCGAGCTGCTCGCCTTCGGCCGCCGGATGCACGAGGAGGAGCGGGACGCCGGGCACGTCGCCGTCCTCGCCCAGCTGCTGGCCGGCGCCCAGAGCCACCCCAGGCTCGCGCCCGCCACCGCCGCCGGGCTCGACCTGTGGGTCGAGGAGATCGAGGCCGTGCTGCGGCGGGTGCTCGCCGGCACCCCGCTGGACGGCTTCGCCGACCCCGCCGGGCTGGCCCGGGCCGTGGCCGCCTCCTTCGTCGGGCTCGAACTCTACGAGGGCGTCGACCCGGAGGGCGCCGAGGCGGCCCTGACCGCGCTGGAGCAGCTGGGCGCGCTGATCGCCGCGGTGGAGGAGCTGAACCCGGTGGCGCGGAAGGCGGTCGCCTACACGCTGCGTCGATCGGGTGGACGGGGGCGCTAGAACGCCCTCACTCGGAGTACTCCAGTCGACACGCCGGATGATGTCCCTTTTCGTGGGGATATCGACCCGATCGACGACAGCTGGAGGCACCGTGCGGCCGGGAGGCTACGACTACGACACCTACAGCCGACTCGCCGGTCCCCTCACGGAACCGGACACGGCGGAGTACCAGGTGCAGTACACGAGTCTGCTCTCGAAGGAACCGCACCGAATACGAGCCGTCCTCCTCATGGCCCTCGCGCCGCTGCTCTCCGCGGTGCTCCTGGCCTACCTGGTCTGGCCCACCCACTGGACCGTCCGCGAGGGCGACGACACCTGGCGGGTGCCGTACGACACGGTGATGCTCGTGTCGATCGGCCTCATCTGCCTCTTCATGCTGGTGAACGTCACCTCGATCGCGCACGCCACCATGGTCGCCCGCGACCCCGTCCCGGTGTACCCCGCGAAGGGCACCCGGGTCGCCTTCCTCACCACGTACGTGCCCGGCAAGGAACCCCTCGCCATGGTGCGCGGCACCCTGGAGGCCGCCGTCCGCATGCGGCACGACGGCACCCTGCACGTCTGGCTCCTCGACGAGGGCGACTCCGACGAGGCCAAGGCCCTCTGCGCCGAACTCGGCGTCCGGCACTTCACCCGGGCCGGCGTGCCCGAGTGGAACCGCCGCAAGGGCCCCCACAAGGCGAAGACCAAGCACGGCAACTACAACGCCTGGCTCGCCATGCACGGCGACGCCTACGACTACTTCGCCTCGGTCGACACCGACCACGTCCCGCTCCCGAACTTCCTGGAGCGGATGCTCGGCTACTTCCGCGACCCCGACATCGCCTTCGTCGTCGGACCGCAGGTCTACGGCAACTACACCGGTGCCGTCACCAAGGCCGCCGAGTCCCAGCAGTTCCTCTTCCACGCGCTCATCCAGCGCGCCGGGAACCGCTACCGCGCCCCCATGTTCGTCGGCACCAACAACGTCGTCCGGATCGCCGCGCTCAAGCAGATCGGCGGCCTCTACGACTCCATCACCGAGGACATGGCCACCGGCTTCGAGCTGCACCGCCGCAAGAACCCGGCCACCGGCCGCCGCTGGCGCTCCGTCTACACCCCCGACGTGCTCGCCGTCGGCGAGGGCCCCGAGTCCTGGACGGACTTCTTCACCCAGCAGCTCCGCTGGTCCCGGGGGACGTACGAGACGATCATCAAGCAGTACTGGAAGGCGCCGTTCAGCATGCCGCCCGGCCGCCTCCTCAACTACACGCTGATGCTCGTCTACTACCCCATGACGGCCGTCAACTGGCTGCTCGGCATCCTCAGCTGCGTCCTCTACCTGTGGCTCGGCGCCTCCGGCACCCAGGTCTCCTCCCAGGTCTGGCTCATGATCTACAGCGACGCCGTCGCCCTCCAGATCGGCCTCTACCTCTGGAACCGCCGCCACAACGTCTCCCCGCACGAACCCGAGGGCTCCGGCGGCCTCGCCGGCATGGTGATGTCCGCGCTCTCCGCGCCCATCTACCTGAAGTCCCTCGGCTCCGCGCTGCTGCGCACCCGCGGTCGCTTCGTCGTCACCCCCAAGGGCGGCGCCGCCAGCCCCGACCGGGTCCTCACCTTCCGCATCCACCTCTACTGGGCGGTCGTCCTCGTCGCCTCCCTGGTGGCCTCGGTCCGCTTCGACCACACCCACGCGGCCATGCGCACCTGGGCGGTCCTCGCCCTGGTCATCGCGCTCGCCCCGGTCACCGTCTGGACCTGGACCCTGCTGCGTGACCGGCGGGCCCGGGCGCTCCGCGAGCGGGCCCGCACGCGGACCCGCGACCGCCGTCTCGCCCTCGCCCCGAAGGGGATCGAGCTGCGCACCGTACCGCCGCTGCCGCAGTTCCCGCCCCTGCCCCCGCACCCGCCCGCGACCCCCGCGCCCACGACGACCGGAGGGAACTGATCCATGGCCTACCGGCCGTCCAAGAAGTTCAAGAAGACCCTGCTCGGCAGCGGCGCCGTCGTCGTCCTCGCGGCGCTCAACGCCCCCGCCGCCGTCTCCTTCGCCTCGGAGAAGTACCACGCCTACAAGATCGCCCAGCCCGGCTACAAGAAGAAGTACGGCTCCTGGGGCGGCGTCTCCGTCCCCGACGGGGCCCGGATCAACGCCATCCACGCCGCCCTGCTGCACACCGGCAAGGTGCTGCTGATCGCCGGCTCCGGCAACAACCAGAAGAACTTCGACGCGGGGACCTTCGACACCGTCCTGTGGGACCCGGTGAAGAACACCTTCAAGAAGATCCCCACCCCCGAGGACTTCTTCTGCGCCGGCCACAGCCAGCTCCCCGACGGGCGGCTCCTGGTGGCCGGCGGCACCGCCCGCTACGAGGTCCTCGACGGCGGGGTCAAGAAGGCCGGCGGCGGGATGCGGGTGAAGAACGAGAGCCCCGACAAGGCCGTCACGCTGAAGAAGGGCACCCGCTTCCGCTCCCCGTCCGGGGTCGAGTACGTGACCACCACCGACGTCACCGTCCCCAAGGCGAAGCGCGAGTTCGAGATCTCGTACTTCAAGAGCGGCCAGATGAAGCCGTGGAAGACCAAGGTGACCGCGGCCGAGGCCCGGGTCTTCGTCGAGGCCGTCGAGGAGGGCCCGCAGGGCCTCACCACCGAGGCCGCCCAGTACGAGGTCGTCGGGCTCAAGGGCGAGCAGGCGGACAACGTGTACGGCCTCGCCCAGAAGCTCACCACCGAGAAGCAGGACTTCCAGGGCATCAAGGCCGCCTACGAGTTCGACCCCAAGGCGGAGAAGTACATCCCGGTCGCCCCGATGAAGGACGCCCGCTGGTACCCGACCCTCGTCGGCCTCCAGGACGGCAAGGTCCTCGCCGTCTCCGGGCTCAACGACGTCGGCGACGTCGTCCCCGGCGACAACGAGATCTACGACCCCGTCACCAAGAAGTGGAGCAAGGGCCCCTTCCGCTACTTCCCCACCTACCCCTCGCTCTTCCTCACCAAGGGCGGCAAGCTCCTCTACACCGGCTCCAACGCCGGCTACGGGCCCGCCGAGAAGGGCCGCGCGCCGGGCCTGTGGGACCTGAAGACCAACAAGTTCACCACCCTGCCGGGCCTGACCGACCCCGACCAGCTGGAGACCTCCGCCTCGCTGATCCTGCCGCCGGCGCAGGCGCAGAAGGTGATGGTCCTCGGCGGCGGCGGGGTCGGCGAGTCCGCCAAGTCCACCGCGCGCACCTCCATCGTCGACCTGAACACCGACAGCCCGACCTTCCGGGACGGCCCCGCCCTCCCGCAGGGCACCCGCTACCTCAGCAGCGTCCTGCTCCCCGACGACACCGTCTTCACCACCGGCGGCTCGCGCGACTACCGCGGCCGCGGCGGCAGCGACATCCTCAAGGCCCAGTTCTACGACCCCGCCGCCAACGCCTTCGCGGCCGCCGCCGACCCCACCGTCGGCCGCAACTACCACTCGGAGGCGCTGCTGCTGCCCGACGGCCGGGTCGCCACCTTCGGCTCCGACCCGCTCTTCGACGACAAGGACAACACCAAGCTCGGCACCTTCGAGCAGCGCATCGAGGTCTTCACCCCGCCCTACCTGCACAAGGCCGGCGCCGACCGGCCGACCCTCGGCGAGGGCCCGCGGGAGCTCGACCGGAACGGCCGCGCCACCTTCAAGACCAAGGACGCAGGCCGGATCGCCAAGGCCCGCCTCATGCGGCCCAGCGCCGTCACCCACACCACCGACGTCGAACAGCGCTCGGTGGCCCTGGAGCTGACCAGGGGCAAGGACGGGCTCACCGTCACCGTGGACGCCCCCGAGGACCGCACCCTCGTGCCGCCCGGCTGGTACATGCTCTTCGTCACCGACGACGCCGGCATCCCCTCGGAGGCCACCTGGGTCCAGGTGAAGGGGGACTGACGCCGGACACGGTCAGGACTCCGCGCGGCGGGCGAGACCGAGCGCGTAGTCCGGCCACCAGGTCCCGGCCGCCGGGCCGCCCCGGCACTGCCCGTCCGAGTCCCCCGGACGCTTGATCCACAGATACGCGTCCACCAGCGCGTCCCCGGTCCGGTCCGTCGGCGGCACGCCGAGCGACCGGCCCGGGGGATTGCACCAGGCATCCGCCCGGTCGCCCGGGAGGGGGCCGGCGCCGTTCCGGCTGGTGTCGATCGTGAAGTGCATCCCGCCGAGCAGCCCCGACAGGGTCGCCCCGAAGTCCCGCACCGCGGCGTTGGTCTGGAAGTTCGACACGTTCAGCGAGAAGCCGTCCGCGCGGGAGATCCCCGCCCGCCGCAGCGGCTCCACCAGCTTCCCCGGATCGTCGATCCACGCCGGGTTCCCCGCGTCCAGGTAGACCCGGGTCCGCGGCTGCCGCTTCAGCCGCTCGATCGCCTCCGTCAGCAGCCGCGACCGCTCCTCGTGGTACTGGCCCGGCGTGCAGCCGTCCACCATGTGCGGCACCGCGTCCGGTTCGAGCACCACCACCGCCGAGGCGTCCCCGATCGCCGACGCGAAGGCGTCCACCCACTCCCGGTACGCCTGCCCGTCGGGCGCCCCGCCCGCCGAGTACATGCCGCAGTCCCGGTGCGGGATGTTGTACGCCACGAAGACCGCCGTCCGGTTCTCGGCCGTCGCCCCGCGCACCGCCCGCAGGATCTCCGGCACCGGGTCGTCCCCGGCCGGCCAGTCCGCGACCGGCTGCTCCGAGATCCGCTTCAGCACCCGGGCGTCGTCGGTGCGGCCCTGCGCCTCGTACTGGCGCACCTGCTTCGCCGCGTCGCTCTCCGGGTCCACCCAGAACGGCGAACCGCCGGTGGGCGCCGGGGCCTCGCCCTTCGTCGCGGGCGGGCCGACGGGGGAGGGGGCGGGCCCGTCGGAGGAGCATCCGCCACCGGTCAGCAGCAGGACGGTCGCGAGGGCGAAGGCGGTGGCGGTGGTACGGCGGGACATCCGGCCCCCAGGGTCGGCAGCACAGGGGAGTGGCGGTGGCGGAACCAACGGGACGTATCGTGACATGACGGTCAGCCGACGTCCGGCTGCGACACCGCGATCCCCAGCGGCGTCCGCTCGTACAGCACCTGGTGGCCGTAACGGCGCGCGGTCAGCAGCCCCGCGTCCCGCAGCACGGAGAGGTGCGCCGAGACCGACGACGGCGCCCGCCCCAGTCGGTGCGCGAGGGCCGTCGTCCCCGTCGGCTCGTCGAGCGCGCACAGCACGTCCGCCCGGACCGGGCCGAGCAGCCGGGCCAGGGCCTCCGGCGTCCGCTCCCGCGACTCCGTCCACAGCCCGCCGATCCCGCGCACCGGATACACCACCGTCGGCTGCCACGGCTCCTCGAAACCGCTCACCACCTCCGGCCAGATGAACACCGACGGCATCAGCACGAGCCCCTGCCCGCCCAGCGCCCGCACGTGCTCGCCGCGGTAGCCGCCCACCTCCAGGACCGCCGCCTCCGGGTCCCAGGTGAAGGACGGGTGCAGCTCGCCCAGCAGCCGCTCCAGACCGCCCTCCGCCAGCCGCCGCGAGTGGTACGCGACGTCCGCTTCGAGCAGCGCCCGCAGCCGGGGCCAGTGCGGGGCGATCAGCGCCTCCCAGGCGGCCTCCAGCAGATCCGCCAGCCGCTCCACCGCGCCCGCGGGGTCGGCGAGCAGCCGCCGGCCCTCCGCGCTCTCCGCCGCCCCCGGCGTACCGGCCAGCGCCCGGGCGAGATCCGGCCCGACCAGCGCCGGATCGACCGCCCGCACGGCGGCCAGCTCCTCCTCGAAGGAGGCGGCGGGCCCCAGCGGCGGCGGGTACAGGAAGTCCGGCGAATGCCCCCGCACCGGCATGAGCAGCTGCAGCGGCGCCAGCTCCAGCTCCCGCGCCGCCCCGCCGATCCGCCGCAGCCACGGCAGGTGGTACCCCTGCTGCCCCGGCCGCGCGAGCACCCGCACGGCCGACTGGGTCTCCCACAGCGGCGACACGGCGAACCGGATCCGCAGCGGATCGGCCTCACCGAAGACGAGGTGATACGGCACCCGGGCCCCCAAGATTCGGCTGGAGCCGAAAGTCTAGGCCCGGCGGCCCCCGCACCGCAGGCTGCGGCCATGCCCCCGACCACACCCACCGCCGCCGCCGCGTCCGAGACCCCGCCCCCGCCGGAGCCCACGGCCGCGCCCGCGGCCGGAGCCGCCGACGCCTCCCCGACCGGTTACGCCGCCGTCTTCCGGGTCCGGGAGTTCCGGTGGGTGTTCGGGGCGCACCTGCTGTCACTGCTCGGGCTCGTCGTCAGCGAGATCGCGCTCACCGTGCTCGTCTACGACCTCACGCGCTCCCCGCTGCTCTCCTCCCTCACCTTCGCCCTCGGCTTCCTCCCGTACCTCCTCGGCGGCACCCTGCTGGCCGGGCTCGCCGACCGGCACCCGCCCCGCCGGGTGCTCGTCGTCTGCGACCTGGTCTGCGCCGGGGCCGTCGCGCTGATGGTGCTGCCCGCCACCCCGGTCGCCGGGCTCCTCGCGCTGCGCTGCGCCGTCGCCGCCGTCGCGCCCGTCTTCCAGGGGACGCGGATGGCGACGCTCGCCGACATCCTGGGCGACGGCGACCTCTTCGTCCTCGGCCGCTCCCTCCTCCGGATCGTCTCCCAGTCCGCCCTGCTCGCCGGCTTCGGCGTCGGCGGCGTCCTGCTCACCGCCGTGCCCCCGCGCGGCGCCATCGCCCTCACCGCCGGCACCTTCCTCCTCTCCGCGCTCCTGCTGCGCCTCGGCACCGCCCGCCGGCCCGCCCGCGCCGCGGACCGGCGCGAGGGCCTCGGCGCCACCTGGTCACTGCTGCGGGACCGGCGGATCCGGGCCCTGATGCTGCTCTTCTGGGTGCCGCCGCTCTTCGTCGTCGTCCCGGAGGCCCTCGCCGCGCCCTACGCGGACGAGCTCGGCGTCTCCACCGCCGCCCTCGGCCTCCTCATGTGCGCCATGCCCGTCGGCACCATCGCCGGCGAGCTGCTGGCCGGCGCCGTGCTGCGCCCCGCCACCCGCTCCCGGCTGGTCGCCCCGCTCCTCCTCGCCGGCTTCCTCCCCTTCCTCCTCTACGCGCTCCGCCCCGGCCCCGCGCTCGCCGCGCTCGCCCTCGTGCTGGCCGGCGCCGCCGGCGCGTACACCCTCGGGCTCGACGCCTGGTTCGTCGCCGCCGTCCCGGAGGAGCGGCGGGGGAGGGCCATGACCCTCATGACGGCCGGGATGATGACCGTCCAGGGCGTCGGCATGGCCGGCGCCGGGCTGGTCGCCGAGTTCGTCCCCGTCCACCTGACCGTCGCGGGCGCCGGGGTCCTCGCCACCGTCGCCGTCGCCGCCCTGCTGGCCGAGAGCCGCGCGGCGGCCGGCCGAAAGATGAGACGGGGCTGACCGCCATATGACCAGTCGGTAAGGTCGGAGCGTGCCGAAGCCGCTCAGTCTCCCCTTCGACCCCATCGCCCGCGCCGACGAACTCTGGCAGAAGCGCTGGGGCCCGGTCCCCTCGATGGCCGCGATCACCTCGATCATGCGCGCCCACCAGATCCTGCTGGCCGAGGTGGACGCCGTGGTCAAGCCGTACGGGCTGACCTTCGCCCGCTACGAGGCCCTGGTGCTGCTGACCTTCTCCAAGGAGGGCGAGCTGCCGATGTCGAAGATCGGCGAGCGGCTGATGGTCCACCCCACCTCGGTGACGAACACGGTGGACCGCCTGGTGAAGTCGGGCCTGGTCGACAAGCGCCCCAACCCCAACGACGGGCGCGGCACCCTCGCCTCCATCACCGAGAAGGGTCGCGAGGTGGTCGAGTCCGCCACCCGCGACCTGATGGAGATGGAGTTCGGCCTGGGCGCGTACGACGCCGAGGAGTGCGCCGAGATCTTCGCCCTGCTGCGCCCCCTGCGGGTCGCGGCGCACGACTTCGACGAGGGCTGACCCCGGCGAAGATCGCCCGGAACGGGCGGTTACGCTCGACGGCATGAAATCCAGCGTGCTGACCCGCTACCGCGTCATGGCGTACGTGACCGCCGTCATGCTGCTCGTGCTCTGCGGCTGCATGGTCGCCAAGTACGGCTTCGACACCGGCGAGGACCTGACCTTCGCGGTCTCCCAGCTGCACGGTGTCCTGTACATCGTCTACCTCGTCTTCGCCTTCGACCTGGGCTCCAAGGCCCGCTGGTCGTTCGGCAAGATCGTGTGGGTGCTGCTCTCCGGCACGATCCCCTTCGCCGCCTTCTTCGTCGAGCGCAAGGTCGTCGCCGAGGTGAAGCCGCTGGTCAGCGGCGCGCAGCCGGTTCCCGCCAACGCCTGACACCCACCCCCGCACAGATGTGCGGGGGTCTGCCGTCGACATTTACTAGGACGTCCTAGTAAATTCGAAGGCATGGACGCTGACGCCATCGAGGAAGGCCGCCGTCGCTGGCAGGCCCGTTACGACAAGGCCCGCAAGCGGGACGCCGACTTCACCACGCTCTCCGGCGACCCGGTCGAGCCCGTCTACGGGCCCCGCCCCGGAGACAGCTACGAGGGGTTCGAGCGCATCGGCTGGCCGGGCGAGTACCCCTTCACCCGGGGCCTCCACCCCACCGGCTACCGCGGCCGCACCTGGACCATCCGCCAGTTCGCCGGCTTCGGCAACGCCGAGCAGACCAACGAGCGGTACAAGATGATCCTCGCCGCCGGCGGCGGCGGACTCTCGGTCGCCTTCGACATGCCCACCCTGATGGGCCGCGACTCCGACGACCCCCGCTCGCTCGGCGAGGTCGGCCACTGCGGCGTCGCCATCGACTCCGCCGCCGACATGGAGGTCCTCTTCAAGGACATCCCGCTCGGCGACGTCACCACATCGATGACGATCTCCGGCCCCGCGGTCCCCGTCTTCTGCATGTACCTGGTCGCCGCCGAGCGCCAGGGCGTCGATCCGGCCGTGCTCAACGGCACGCTCCAGACCGACATCTTCAAGGAGTACATCGCGCAGAAGGAGTGGCTCTTCCCGCCCGAGCCGCACCTGCGCCTCATCGGCGACCTGATGGAGCACTGCGCGCAGGGCATCCCCGCGTACAAGCCGCTCTCCGTCTCCGGCTACCACATCCGCGAGGCCGGGGCGACGGCCGCGCAGGAGCTGGCGTACACCCTCGCCGACGGCTTCGGCTACGTCGAGCTCGGCCTCTCCCGCGGCCTCGACGTCGACGTCTTCGCGCCCGGCCTCTCCTTCTTCTTCGACGCGCACCTCGACTTCTTCGAGGAGATCGCCAAGTTCCGCGCCGCCCGCCGGATCTGGGCCCGCTGGATGAAGGAGGTCTACGGCGCCAAGACCGACAAGGCGCAGTGGCTCCGCTTCCACACCCAGACCGCCGGCGTCTCGCTCACCGCCCAGCAGCCGTACAACAACGTCGTGCGGACCGCGGTCGAGGCCCTCTCCGCCGTCCTCGGCGGCACCAACTCCCTCCACACCAACGCGCTCGACGAGACCCTCGCGCTCCCCAGCGAGCAGGCCGCCGAGATCGCGCTCCGCACCCAGCAGGTGCTGATGGAGGAGACCGGCGTCGCCAACGTGGCCGACCCGCTGGGCGGTTCCTGGTACGTCGAGCAGCTCACCGACCGCATCGAGGCCGACGCCGAGAAGATCTTCGACCAGATCAAGGAGCGCGGCCTGCGCGCCCACCCGGACGGTCAGCACCCGATCGGCCCGATCACCTCCGGCATCCTGCGCGGCATCGAGGACGGCTGGTTCACCGGCGAGATCGCCGAGTCCGCCTTCCGCTACCAGCAGGCCCTGGAGAAGGGCGAGAAGAAGGTCGTGGGCGTCAACGTCCACCACGGCTCGGTCACCGGCGACCTGGAGATCCTGCGGGTCAGCCACGAGGTCGAGTGGGAGCAGGTCCGGGTCCTCGGCGAGCGCAAGGGCCGGCGCGACGAGGCCGCGGTCCGCGCCTCCCTCGACGCCATGCTGGCGGCGGCCCGGGACGGCTCCAACATGATCCCGCCGATGCTCGACGCGGTCCGCGCCGAGGCCACCCTCGGCGAGATCTGCGACGTGCTCCGCGACGAGTGGGGCGTGTACGTGGAGCCCGCCGGCTTCTGAGCCGGTCCGGCGACAGCGCGAAGGGCCGGTACGGGACTCCGTACCGGCCCTTCGCGCGCCCGCGTCAGCGGACCGAGCCCAGCACCTTCGACGGGGTGATCCGGAGCGTCACCCGGACCTTCTCCGGCGGCAGGTCCAGGTACTCCTGCCCGGCGCCGGCGCCCTCGTACTTCTCCGCCAGCGCCACCGCCAGGGCCCGGCCCTCGTCCTCGGCGACCGTGGCCGTGCCGCGTATCTCCGCGTAGCGGTCGGGGTCGCGCCGGTCGAGGAGGGTGAGGGAGACCCGGGCGTCGGCCCGGACGTTCTTGACCTTGCGGCGGCCTTCCTGGCTGGAGATCAGGACGTCGTCGCCGTCCCGGCCCACCCACACCACCGAGGTCTGCGGGGAGCCGTCCGGCTGGATCGTGGCCAGGACGGCGTGGTTCGGGTCGTCCAGCAGGGCGCGCACCGCCGCGGAGAGCGGGTTGTCCGTACGAGTGATCATGCGGGCACGCTAGCCCAGCAGCGCCACCGCGCCCAGGCCCCCCACCAGCAGCGCGGAGAGCCGGGCCACCCACTGGCCGTCCACCGGCTCGGCGCTCACCAGCGCCCGGTGCACCACCGCGCCGGCGACCACGTCGAAGATCAGGTCGTCGGTCGCGTCCACGGCCACCGGATCCCGGTCCGCGGGGAGTTCGCCGCGCTCCTGCGCCCGCCGCCGGCCGTCGAGGACCAGCCGTTTCTGGCGTTCCACGATGGAGGTGCGGATCCGCTCCCGCAGCGGCACGTCCCGGGTCGACTCGGCGACGACGGCCATCAGCGCGGTCTTGGTCTCCGGCCGCTCCAGGAGGGCGGCGAACTGGAGGACCACATGCTCGATGTCGGCCTGGAGGGAACCCAGGTCGGGCAGTTCGAGTTCATCGAAGAGGACGGCGACGGCGTCGACGACCAGTTCGTTCTTGTTGGCCCAGCGGCGGTACAGGGTGGTCTTGGCGACTCCGGCACGGCCGGCGACGTCGCCCATGGTGAGTTTCGACCAGCCCAGCTCCACCAGGGCCGCGCGGGTCGCCTCCAGGATGGCCGCGTCGGCCTCGGTGGAGCGGGGGCGGCCGGTACGGGGGGTGGTGCGGCTACACATGAACGACGACCATACTCGCCGGTAGGTAGGGCGCCAGAGGCCCGACGTGTGAGGCAGTTCACGGCCGGATGCTCCCCCGGGCCCGGCCCCGGCCATTACGCTACGACCCGTAGCGAAAGGCATCGAGCGGCCTGAGCGACAACCATGCAGGACCGCCGGGTGGGGACCCGGCGGGTACGGGCGCCCTCGGCGGAGGGCGCTGTTCAGCCATGGCTTACCGGTTCCGCGCGCGGAAGGGGGAGGATGTACTCATGCAGCCCCGAAACATGTCCATGAGCGGCGTCGTCGACCTCGCCGCGGTGAAGGCGGCCGGAGAGGCCAAGGCGAAGGCGGAGCAGGCGCGCGCCGAGGCGGCGCGCCACGGCGGACCCGCGGCGGTGCCGCCCTCCGCCCTCGTGATCGACGTCGACGAGGCGGGCTTCGAGCGCGATGTGCTCCAGCGCTCCGCCGAGGTCCCGGTCGTCCTCGACTTCTGGGCCGAGTGGTGCGAGCCGTGCAAGCAGCTGGGTCCGCTCCTGGAGCGGCTGGCCGTGGAGTACGACGGCCGTTTCCTGCTCGCGAAGATCGACGTCGACGCCAACCAGATGCTGATGCAGCAGTTCGGCATCCAGGGAATTCCGGCCGTTTTCGCGGTCGTCGCCGGCCAGGCCCTGCCCCTCTTCCAGGGCGCGGTGCCGGAGGCGCAGATCCGCGAGACCCTCGACCAGCTGATCCACGTCGGCGAGGAGCGCTTCGGTCTCACCGGCCTCACGGTGGACCGGGACGCGGCCGGCTCCGAGGCGGCGCGGCCGGTCGCCGGTCCGTACGACGCCCTCCTGGAGGCGGCCATGTCCGCCCTGGACGCGGGCGATCTGGCCGGCGCGGTGCAGGCGTACAAGAACGTGCTGGCCGACGACCCCGAGCACCCCGAGGCCAGGCTGGGCCTCGCCCAGGCCGAGCTGCTGCAGCGCGTGCAGGGCATGGACCCGCAGGCGGTGCGGAAGAACGCGGCCGACCACCCGGCGGACGTCGAGGCGCAGATCGCCGCCGCCGACCTGGATCTGGCGGGCGGTCATGTGCAGGACGCCTTCGGGCGGCTGGTCGAGACGGTCGGCCGGACCTTCGGCGACGACCGGAACACGGCACGGCTCCGCCTCCTCGAGCTGTTCGAGGTGATCGGCCCCGAGGACCCGCGGGTGATCGCGGCCCGGCAGGCGCTGGCGCGCGTGCTGTTCTGAGCCCCTGCTCCCCGGCCTGGGACTAAGCGCCTGCTCAGGGCGGGGGAGGGTGCCGGATCGTCCGACGATCTGGCGACACGGTGACAATCGGCGGCCGCGCTTTACCAAATCTTGATAATCGCGGCCGCTGTTACTTGCAGTAAATCGAACCCGTGGGTCTGTCCGGGTTCCCCCTCCTATAAGCGGATTTTCCGCACCTCGCGCCCCCACCCTGCGTGCCCGCCCGACGGCATCACGCCATGGCGCGGTCACGCGTCCGTTACTAGCGAGTAATGAACCCCTTGTGCGGGCGCCGGGAATGGACCACGATCGGCCACGCTCGGTCCGAACCGCACGCCCCGGCAACCGCCTGGGACGCGCGGCGCGGGTCCCCACCGGGCGGGCCGGCGCCCCAGGCTGCCGGCCATCGGACAGGGGGGTTCCTGCTCCCACCGGGCAGGACCTGTCCACCGGGCCGTGCGCACGCGCGGCACATGGTTGTCGCTCGGGGGTGATCGCCGGTGATCCGGACGCGCGTCGCGTCTCCTGATGCCTCGGCGCTCTCCTTCCCGAGGACGTAGCTCTTCTCCCATCCCAGGACGGGCCCCGGGCCCCTGCTGGAGATGTACGTCCGAGAAGGAGGATTCTCATGAGTTCCCAGGTTCGTGGCGGGACCAGATGGAAGCGGTTCGCCGTCGTCATGGTCCCGAGCCTGGCGGCCACGGCCGCGATCGGTGTCGGCCTGGCGCAGGGCGCGCTCGCCGCGTCCTTCGCGATCTCCGGCCAGGAGTTCAAGGTCACGACGGACAAGCTCGAGGGCACCGAGTTCGTCCAGTACGGCAGCGTCGACCAGGGCAAGGACCTGGAGGGCAAGCCGTTCGCCGCTCCGGTCGCGGTCTCCGGCTTCGACACCGCCAAGATCACCAACATGTGCCAGTCCGTCGTGACCCCGGTCCTGGGCCTGGGTGACATCACCCTGCGCCTGGAGGCCGGCAAGGCCGCCGCGAAGAGCGGCGCGGACGCGGACAAGGTCCAGGCCAAGGACATCTACCTCGATGTCTCCTACCTGGACGCCGACGCCGACTTCAAGAACATCGACATCGGCGTCGCGGCCGGCGGACTGCCGAAGTACGACGGCGGCCAGGGCATCCAGCCCAACACCAAGGCCAACCCGAACGGCTTCGCGCAGCGCGCCGAAGAGGTCGTCCTGACCAACGTCAAGCAGAAGGCGTGGGCCACCACGGCCGCCACCTTCAAGCTCCCCGACCTCAAGCTGTCCCTGCACCGGGGCACCGAGAAGGAGTGCTTCCAGGACTGACCTGGTGCTCCGGGGTGCGGGCCGTTCCGGCGGCCCGCACCTGCACCGGGCCAGCCCCGGTCTCCTCACCTTTCTCAGCAACACCGCTTCCAGGGAGCTGTTTTCCATGAGCGCCGAGACCCCTGCCTCCCCCGAAGTCCGCAAGGAGAACCGGTTCAAGGTCTGGCGGCAGACCCGGCCCTTCTGGGCGGGCCTGTTCACGATCTTCGCCAGCGTGCCGATCGCCTACCTCCCGTACGGGGACGTACGCCTCGGCAACATCACCCTGGCCATGGCCACGACCGCCGGAGCCGGTGCGCTGATCATCGGCGTCCTGCTCTTCACCCTCGGCCTGACGATGTGGTTCCAGCCCGTCGTCCGGGTCTTCGCGGGCATCGCGGCGATCGTGCTCGGCCTGGTCTCCATCCCCGTGTCGAACTTCGGCGGTCTCGTCATCGGGTTCTTGTTCGCCCTCGTCGGCGGCGGCATGTCCGCGGCCTGGGCACCCGCCCCGCCGGTCGAGAAGACCGGCGACGCGGAGCACGACGGTGAGCCGGCGGCCTCCGAGGAGACCGCGTACGACGCCGACTCCGAGCCCGAGACCGTCCTGGCGGCCGGGGTCCCGGAGCAGCGCGAGGCGTACGGGCCGGCGACCGACACGACGATCGACGCCAACGGCGGGAGGAACAGTGCGGGGTGACGAGACCCAGCAGGGCCTCGGGAGGAGCGGGCCGCGCCACGCGGCCCCTCGCAAGACGCTGCTGAACAGGATCCAGGGCCCCGCGGGCAAGGCCATGGCGCTCGCCGCCATGCCGACCGCGGTGCTCATGGGCATGGGCCTGGCGCCCAGTCCCGCCCTGGCCGACGAGAAGGACATCCCCTTCGCCCCCGGCCCCTGTGTGACCCGCTCCGACGAGCCGGCGGCGGAGGAGACGACGGCCACGCCCACGGCGAAGGCCACCGAGACCGCGAAGCCGGAACCGACGGCCACGGCCACGAAGCCGTCCGAGCCGACCGAGCCGTCCGACGAGCCGGCGGCGACCCCGTCCGCGACCGCGACCGCCGCGCCCACCGCCACGGCGGCCCCCGAGCCGACGGCGACCGCGTCCGCCCTGCCGGCGTCCGCCGCCGGCGCGACCACGGCCGCGCCCGCCCCGACGCCCACGCCCACGACGTCGGTCAACCCGCTCGACCCGCTGGGCGTCGGCGACGCCATCACGGACTTCTTCGACGGCCTGGCGCCGGACCGGGAGCCGACGGCGACCCCGTCCGCCACCGCGACGCCCGCCCCGGCCCCGTCGGCGACGACGGCCGCGCCGCAGCAGAAGGCGGCCACGGAGGACGAGCCGGCGCCCACCGAGGCGCCCGCGGAGCGGACGGACACGGCCGACACGAGGACGACGGCCGACACGGCCGCCTCCAAGGCCGACGCCGCCGCCGCGAAGACCAAGGCCGCCATCGAGAAGGCCGCGAAGCAGGCCGGCGTCGAGGTCGCGGAGCTCGACGAGGGCGTCAAGGGCCTGGACGCCAAGCGGGACACCGACATACCCGACGGCGCCAAGCCCCGCTTCCCGTGCCCCGAGCGCGACGACGCGGCGCTCGCGGCGGCCGAGCTGGAGCCGGGCATCCCGCTGCTGCCGGACGAGCCGTGGCGCCTGGAGAGCACGATGCTCACGCTCAGCGGTCTGAAGTACCACGGCATCGTCGAGGTGAAGACCTACGGCGGCCAGGAGAAGAAGGTCCTGAAGTTCACCGCGACCTACGTGGGCATCAAGGACCTGCACCAGATCACCGAGCACTCCGAGGGCCGCGTCGGCCACGTCCGCTCCCGGCGCGGCTCGACGTCGACCATCACCGGCGGCACGGTGACGATGTACACGGAGGAGCTGAAGGGCAACCTCCTGGGCATCATCCCGATCACCTTCGGCCCGGAGTCCCCGCCGCCGCTGGACCTCCCGGCGGTTTTCTTCACCAACGTGAAGCTCAAGCAGGCGGGCCAGTTCGGCGGCAACCTCCACGTGGAGGACCTCCGCAACACCGTCGAGCCGGCCTGACCCCCGTACCACCCCGGGAGCCGCACAGGGCGAAGCCCCCGTCCGATCCGTCGGACGGGGGCTTCGCCATGGTGCCGTGCGGGGTGCGCGTCAGGCGCGCTCGCCGCCGCCCAGGTGGTGCACGCGGACCATGTTGGTGGTGCCGGGGACGCCGGGGGGCGAGCCGGCGGTGATGATCATGGTGTCGCCCTCGTTGTAGCGCTGGAGCTTGAGCAGCTCGGCGTCGACGAGGTCGACCATCGCGTCGGTGTTGTCGACGAAGGGCACCAGGAAGGACTCGACGCCCCAGCTCAGGGTGAGCTGGTTGCGGGTGTTCGCGTCCGTCGTGAAGGCGAGGATCGGCTGCTGCGTCCGGTAGCGGGAGAGGCGGCGGGCCGTGTCGCCGGACTGGGTGAAGGCGATCAGCGCCTTGCCGCCGAGGAAGTCGGCGATCTCGCAGGCCGCGCGGGCGACCGAGCCGCCCTGGGTGCGCGGCTTCTTGCCCGGGACCAGGGGCTGGAGGCCCTTGGAGAGCAGCTCCTCCTCGGCCGCGGCGACGATCTTCGACATCGTCTTGACGGTCTCGATCGGGTAGGCGCCGACACTCGACTCGGCGGAGAGCATGACCGCGTCGGCACCGTCCAGGATGGCGTTGGCGACGTCGCTCGCCTCGGCGCGGGTCGGCCGCGAGTTGGTGATCATCGACTCCATCATCTGGGTGGCGACGATGACCGGCTTGGCGTTCCGGCGGCACATCTCGACGAGCCGCTTCTGCACCATCGGCACCCGCTCCAGCGGGTACTCGACGGCGAGGTCGCCGCGGGCGACCATGACGGCGTCGAAGGCGGCGACGACCTCGGCCATGTTCTCGACGGCCTGCGGCTTCTCGACCTTGGCGATGACGGGGACCCGGCGGCCCTCCTCGTCCATCACCTTGTGGACGTCCTTGACGTCGGCGGCGTCGCGGACGAAGGAGAGCGCGACCATGTCGCAGCCCATCCGGAGCGCGAAGCGGAGGTCCTCGACGTCCTTCTCGGAGAGGGCCGGGACGTTGACCGCCGCGCCGGGCAGGTTGATGCCCTTGTGGTCGGAGATCACGCCGCCCTCGATGACGACCGTCTTGACCCGGGGCCCGTCGACCTCGACGACCCGCAGCTCGACGTTGCCGTCGTTGATGAGGACCTGGTCGCCCTTGGAGACGTCGCCCGGGAGGCCCTTGTAGGTGGTGCCGCAGACGGACTTGTCGCCGGGGACGTCCTCGGTGGTGATGGTGAACTCGTCCCCGCGGACCAGCTCGACCGGACCCTCCGCGAAGGTCTCCAGCCGGATCTTGGGGCCCTGGAGGTCGGCCAGCACACCGACGGCGCGGCCGGTGTCGGCGGCGGCCTTGCGGAGACGGTCGTACCGCTCCTGGTGCTCTGCCTGGGTCCCGTGGCTCATGTTGAAACGGGCCACGTTCATGCCGGCCTCGATGAGAGCCTTCAGCTGCTCGTACGAGTCGACGGCGGGGCCCAGCGTGCAGACGATTTTGGAACGGCGCATGAGGCGGATCCTATCGGTTTGTTTCACTGCGGAATATTCCGGCTGGCGGAAAGTACAAATGGGCGGGGTCCCGCTCAGGCGTTCACTCCTTCGAGTGGCTACCCGCTCACGAGTGCGTAGCTCTGACGGGCGATCTCCAGCTCCTCGTCGGTCGGCACCACGGCCACCGCGACCCGGGCGTACTCGGGCGAGATGATCCGCGGCTCGTCCGACCGTACGGCGTTGAGACCGGCGTCCACGGCGAGGCCCAGCTCCTCCAGACCGGCGATGGCCGCCTCCCGCACCGGCGCCGCGTTCTCGCCCACGCCCGCGGTGAAGGCCACCGCGTCGACCCGGCCGAGGACCGCGTAGTACGCGCCGATGTACTTCTTCAGCCGGTGGACGTAGACGTCGAAGGCGAGCGCGGCCCGCTCGTCGCCCTCGTCGATCCGGCGGCGGATCTCCCGCATGTCGTTGTCGCCGCAGAGTCCGACGAGCCCGGACCTCTTGTTGAGCAGGACGTCGATCTCGTCGGTCGACATGCCCGCCACCCGCCTGAGGTGGAAGGTGACCGCCGGGTCGATGTCGCCCGAGCGGGTGCCCATGACCAGGCCCTCCAGCGGGGTCAGGCCCATCGAGGTGTCCACGCAGCGGCCGCCGCGCACCGCCGAGGCGGAGGCGCCGTTGCCGAGGTGGAGCACGATCACGTTCACCTCCCCGGGCTCCTTGCCGAGCAGCTTCGCCGTCGCCCGGGAGACGTACGCGTGCGAGGTGCCGTGGAAGCCGTAGCGGCGGATCCGGTGCGCGTCGGCGGTCTCCACGTCGATCGCGTACCGGGCCGCCGCCTCCGGCATCGTGGTGTGGAAGGCGGTGTCGAAGACGGCGACCTGCGGCAGGTCGGGGCGGAGCGCCATGGCCGTGCGGATGCCGATCAGGTTCGCCGGGTTGTGCAGCGGCGCCACCGGCACGAGGCGTTCGATCTCGGCGATCACCTCCTCGTCGATGACCGTCGGCTCGGTGAAGCGCAGCCCGCCGTGCACCACCCGGTGGCCGATCGCGGCCAGCTCGGGGGAGTCCAGGCCGAGGCCGTCCGCCGCCAGCTCCTCGGCGACCGCCTTCAGCGCCGCCGCGTGGTCGGGGATCGGCCCGGTCCGCTCCCGCTTCGCGCCGCCCAGGAGCGGGGTGTGGGCGAGCCGGGAGGTCTCCTCGCCGATCCGCTCCACCAGGCCCTGCGCGAGCCGGTCGCCGTCGCGCATGTCGAGGAGCTGGTACTTCACCGAGGAGGAGCCGGAGTTCAGGACGAGGACGCGGGTGGGGGTGCCGGTCATGCGGGAAGCTCCTCAGCCGGGGCGGGGACCTGGGACTGGATGGCCGTGATCGCGACCGTGTTGACGATGTCGCTGACGAGGGCGCCGCGCGAGAGGTCGTTGACCGGCTTGCGCAGGCCCTGCAGGACCGGGCCGACGGCGACGGCGCCGGCCGAACGCTGCACTGCCTTGTAGGTGTTGTTGCCGGTGTTGAGGTCCGGGAAGATCAGCACCGTCGCCTGGCCGGCGACCTCCGAGCCGGGCAGCTTGGTGGCCGCCACGGAGGGCTCCACGGCCGCGTCGTACTGGATCGGGCCCTCGATCCGCAGCGCCGGGTGCGTCTCGCGGACCAGCTTGGTGGCCTCGCGGACCTTGTCGACGTCGGCGCCGGACCCGGAGGTGCCGGTGGAGTACGAGAGCATCGCGATCCGCGGGTCGACGCCGAAGCGGGCCGCGGTGGCCGCCGACTGCACGGCGATGTCCGCGAGCTGCTCCGCGTCCGGGTCCGGGTTGACCGCGCAGTCGCCGTACACCAGCACCTTGTCGGCCAGGCACATGAAGAAGACCGAGGAGACGATCGAGGCGTCCGGCTTGGTCTTGATGATCTCGAAGGCCGGGCGGATGGTCGCCGCGGTGGAGTGGACCGCGCCGGAGACCATGCCGTCGGCCAGGCCCTCCTGGACCATCAGGGTGCCGAAGTAGTTGACGTCCGAGACGACGTCGTACGCCAGCTCCACCGTGACGCCCTTGTGGGCGCGGAGCGCGGCGTACTTCGCGGCGAAGTCGTCCCGCAGCTCGGAGGTCTGCGGGTCGATCAGCTGGGTGTCCCGCAGGTCCACGCTCAGGTCGGCGGCCTTCTTGCGGATGGCCTCGACGTCGCCGAGCAGGGTGAGGTCGCAGACGTCGCGGCGCAGCAGCACGTCGGCGGCGCGCAGCACCCGCTCCTCGGTGCCCTCGGGCAGCACCACCCGGCGCCGGTCGGCCCGGGCCTGCTCCAGCAGCTCGTGCTCGAACATCATCGGGGTGACCCGGCCGCTGGGCGCCACCGAGATCCGCTTGAGCAGGTCGGCGGTGTCCACGTGCCGTTCGAAGAGGCCGAGCGCGGTCTCCGCCTTGCGCGGGGTGGCCGCGTTGAGCTTGCCCTCCAGGGCGAAGAGTTCGGCGGCGGTGGGGAAGCTGTTGCCGGCGACGGAGATCACCGGGGTGCCGGGGGCGAGCCGGGCGGCCAGGGTGAGGATCGCGTCGGTGGGCCGCTCGTCCAGGGTGAGCAGGACGCCGGCGATCGGGGGCGTACCGGCAGAGTGGGCGGCGAGCGCCCCCACGACCAGGTCGGCGCGGTCCCCGGGGGTGACGACCAGGCAGCCGGGGGTCAGCGCGTTGAGGAAGTTCGGCAGCATCGCGCCGCCGAAGACGAAGTCCAGGGCGTCGCGGGCGAGCCCGGCGTCGTCGCCGAGGACGACGGTCGCGCCGAGCGCGTGGGTGATCTGGGCGACGGTGGGGGCGGCGAGCGCCGGCTCGTCCGGGAGGACGTAGCAGGGCACCGGGAGCCGGGCGGTCAGCCGCTCGGCGATGGTCTCGCGGTCCTCGGCCGCCACCCGGTTGACGACCATCGCGAGGACGTCGCAGCCGAGGCCGTCGTAGGCCCGGAAGGCGTTGCGGGCCTCGGCGCGCACCGACTCGGAGGGCTGGCCCTTGCCGCCGACGACGGGGATGACGGAGGCGCCGAACTCGTTCGCCAGGCGGGCGTTGAGGGCCAGCTCGTCGGGGAGCTGGGTGGCGGCGAAGTCGGTGCCGAGGACGAGGACGACCTCGTAGTCGCGGGCGACCGCGTGGAAGCGGTCGACCAGCCGGGAGACCAGTTCGTCGGTGCCCTGTTCGGCCTGGAGGGCGGACGCCTCGTGGTAGTCCATGCCGTAGACCGTGGCGGGGTCCTGGGTCAGCCGGTAGCGGGCGCGCAGCAGGTCGAAGAGACGGTCCGGGCCGTCGTGCACCAGGGGGCGGAACACCCCCACCCGGTCCACCTGTCGGGTGAGGAGCTCCATGACTCCCAGCTCGACGACCTGGCGGCCGTCCCCGCGGTCGATCCCGGTCACGTACACGCTGCGCGTCACGCCGTGGTCTCCTGTCCAGTCCTGCGGAAGGGGCCCGTCCCGTGGAAGGGCCGTCCTGCGTGAGGGCCCGGCCCGTCCTCGGGGCCCGGCCCTCGCCCTGCGTCGCCCCTGTCAACCTTCGATCTCGAAAAGAAGCCGACAGGGTGGCATTACCCCCTTGACAATACCCCTGCACCTGGGTAGGTCGCCCGCTGTACGAAAGGCCCTCCCGGGGGGACGAAAGGCCCCCGTTCGGCCCCGCTCCCGGCACGCGCGGTGCGGCGGGGAGCGCCCCGGAGGGATCGGTCGTGTGAGAATCGGAACGGCTTGAACGGACCGCGACCGAGCAGGAGACACAGCACGATGCGCATCGGAGTCCTCACCGCAGGCGGCGACTGCCCCGGCCTGAACGCAGTGATCCGGTCGGTCGTGCACCGGGCCGTGACCCACTACGGGGACGAGGTCATCGGCTTCGAGGACGGTTACGCCGGACTCCTCGACGGCCGCTACCGCCCCCTCGACCTCAACGCCGTCAGCGGCATCCTCGCCCGCGGCGGCACCATCCTCGGCTCCTCCCGCCTGGAGCGCGACCGCTTCGCCGCCGCCTGCGACAACGCCAAGGCGCTGGTCGAGAAGAGCGGCTTCGACGCGCTCATCCCGATCGGCGGCGAGGGCACGCTGACCGCCGCCCGGATGCTCTCCGACGCGGGCGTGCCGGTCGTCGGCGTCCCCAAGACGATCGACAACGACATCTCGTCGACCGACCGCACCTTCGGCTTCGACACCGCCGTCGGCGTCGCCACCGAGGCGATGGACCGGCTGAAGACCACCGCCGAGTCCCACCAGCGGGTGATGGTCGTCGAGGTGATGGGCCGCCACGCCGGCTGGATCGCGCTGGAGTCCGGCATGGCCGGCGGCGCCCACGGCATCTGCCTCCCCGAGCGCCCCTTCGACCCGGCCGACCTGGTCAAGATGGTCGAGGAGCGCTTCTCCCGCGGCAAGAAGTTCGCGGTCATCTGCGTCGCCGAGGGCGCCCACCCGGCCGACGGCACGATGGACTACGGCAAGGGCGAGATCGACCAGTTCGGCCACGAGCGCTTCCAGGGCATCGGCACCGCCCTCGCCTACGAGCTGGAGCGGCGGCTCGGCAAGGAGGCCCGCCCGGTCATCCTCGGCCACGTCCAGCGCGGCGGCACCCCGACGGCGTACGACCGCGTCCTCGCCACCCGCTTCGGCTGGCACGCGGTGGAGGCCGTGCACCGCGGCGACTTCGGCAACATGACCGCGCTGCGCGGCACCGACGTGAAGATGGTGCCGCTGGCCGAGGCCATCACCCAGCTGAAGACGGTCCCGGCGGACCGGATCCGCGAGGCCGAGTCGGTCTTCTGACCGTGCCGGACACGCAGCGACGGAGGTCCCGCAGGGCGGGACCTCCGTCCTCCGTTTCCCGGGGCCAAGGTCGTTTCTTTCAGACCGGGCCGGATCGGGGAGCGGCGTCGGGTGCGTGCGCTCGCAAGGCGGAGGAGGGAGTCGACGCGGTGGGGGCACCTCCCAGCTGGTGGCCGGGGGAGTCGGCGACCGACCACAACGCGGCGAGGGTGCGTGCCAGGCGTCGCGAGCCCGGCATGAGCCGGAAGAGACGGCCTAGTGCCCCACCGCCGCCCAGAAGTGGTCGGTGATCGCCTCCAGATAGGCCCGGCCCTCGTCGCCGGTCGCCCCGGAGGCGCCCCAGCTGGACGTCGCCGCCATGTGGGCGTGGTACTCGGCGTGCAGCCGCGCGAGCGCGGGCTCCAGCACCCGCCGGGGCAGCGGCAGCATCCGGACGGCCGGTTTCACGTACGCCTGCCAGCGGGTCGTCGCCGCGTCCCGCAGCAGCTCCGCGAGGCGGCCGTCGCCGCCGGTGGCCGTGATCAGCGCCCGCGGGCCGAGGCCGAGCACCTGGGCGAGCGCGGCCGTCTGCCGCTCGGTGCCCTTCCAGCTGCCCTCGTCCTCCATCCGGCGGTACGCGTGCGCGGCGACGCCCACCTGCCGGGCGAGGTCCTCCACGGAGAGCCCGCGGGCCACCCGGTGCTCCCGCAGGGTGGAGGCGACGGCGATCAGATCGGCGGGCGAGCACCACAGGACGCCCGCGAGCGCGGTCAGCTCCTGTTCGCTCGGCGTGAGGGTGCCGCGCTCCCAGGCGGCGACGGTGTCGGGCGTGACGAAGAGGCCGTACTGGGCGCGCAGGCCGTACGCGACATGGCCCGGTGCCATGCCGAGCCCCTGACGCAGGCGGCGCGCGGCCGGGGCGTCGAAGGGAGGAGAGGGATGGTGCACCACGCCACGGTAGGCACGCGGGGCGACCGATGGCTACGGTGCGTTCATCTGAGGCCACAGCCTGGAGGAAGGTGGGAACCGGCCGGTAATCGGACGGTGACGTCCGGTGAGCGGGATGAGGTCGGCGGCCCGGCGCGCGGGCCTCGCGACGAGGGCTCCGGGTGCGGGCTGCGGGCCGGCGGCTCCAGGAGGGGTGCGGGCTCCGGGCCCGAGGCTCTGGGCGGGGTACGGGTTCCGCGCCGGCGGAGCCCGGAGGGTGCGCGCCGCCCCGGTCGCTCCGGGAGGGGGCAAGGCGCCGGAGGAGGGGCGGTCCCGGGGCCGGGCGTCCCGGTCAGCGGGTGTCGGCGCGCCAGCGGTACTGGAGTTCCGGGCGGCCGATCTGGCCGTACTGGGGCGCGCGGACCGCGCGGCCCTCGGTGACCAGGTGCTCCAGGTAGCGGCGGGCGGTGATCCGCGAGATGCCCACCGCCGCGCCCGCCTCCGCGGCGGTCAGCCCGGCCGGCGCCTCGCGCAGCGAGCGGGTGACCGACTCCAGGGTCGGACCGCTCAGCCCCTTCGGCAGGGTCGCCGGCCGCGGGGCGCGCAGCGCCGCGAGCGCCCGGTCGACCTCGTCCTGCCCGGACGCCTCGCCGGCCGCGCCCCGGAACTCGGCGTACCGGGTCAGCCGGTCCCGCAGGGTGGCGAAGGCGAAGGGCTTGAGCACGTACTGGACCACCCCGAGGGAGACCCCCTCGCGCACCACGGCCAGATCGCGCGCCGAGGTCACCGCGATGACGTCCGCCCCGTGCCCGGCGGCCCGCAGCGCCCGCAGCAGGGCGAGCCCGTAGCCGTCCGGCAGGTAGAGGTCGAGCAGGATCAGGTCGACGGGCATCCGGTCGAGCAGCCGCACCGCCGCCGCCCGCGAGTGCGCCACCCCGACCACCCGGAAGCCCTCCACCCGGCCCGCGTACAGCGCGTGCGCGTCGGCGGCGACCGGATCGTCCTCGACCACGAGCACCCGGATCTCCTGCGGCCCGCTCACGCGTCGCCTCCGGCGGGGGTGCGGGGGAGCGGGACGCGCACCGTGAAGCGGGCGCCGCCCTCCGGCGCCTCGTCCACGGTGAGCGTGCCGGCCGCGCGGACGACGGCCTGCCGGACCAGCGCCAGGCCGAGCCCGCGGCCCGGGCCCCGGGTCGACCAGCCGCGGCCGAGCACCGCGTCCCGGTCGGCGGGGCGGACGCCGGGCCCGCTGTCGCCGACCCGGAGCAGCAGCTCGCCGTCGCCGGAGCGGGCGGCCACCGTGACCGTCACGCGCGCGTGCGGGGTGCCGCCCGCCGCCTCCACCGCGTTGTCCACGAGATTGCCCAGCACGGTGACGAGGTCCCGCGGCCCGAGCGCCGGCGGGAGCAGCCCGTCGTCGATCCGGCTGTCCTCGGTGAGGACCAGCTCCACGCCCCGCTCGTTGGCCTGCGCCGCCTTGCCCAGCAGCAGCGCCGCGAGGACCGGCTCGCCGACCGCGTCCACCACCCGGTCGGTGAGCGCCTGCGCCAGCTCCAGCTCGGCCGTCGCGAACTCCACCGCCTCGGCCACCCGTCCGAGTTCGATCAGCGACACCACCGTGTGGAGCCGGTTCGCCGCCTCGTGTGCCTGCGAGCGCAGCGCCTCGGTGAAACCCCGCTGGGAGTCCAACTCACCTGACAGGGCCTGGAGTTCGGTGCGGTCGCGGAGCGTCACCACGGTGCCGCGCCGCTCCCCGCCCACCACCGGGCGGGTGTTGACGACGAGGACCCGGTCGTCGGTCAGATGGGTCTCGTCCACCCGGGGCTCGGAGGAGAGCAGCGCCCCGGTGAGCGGCGCCGGGAGCCCCAGCTCGGCCGCCGGCCGGCCGACCACCCCCTCGTCCAGGCCGAGCAGCTCGCGCGCCCCGTCGTTGATCAGTGCGATCCTGCGCCGTCCGTCGAGCATCACCAGGCCCTCCCGGACGGCGTGCAGCGCGGCCTCGTGGTAGTCGTGCATCCGGCTCAGCTCGGCGGCGTTCATCCCGTGGGTGTGCCGCCGCAGCCGCGCGTTGATCACGTACGTGCCGGCGCCGCCGAGCGCGAGCGCCGCGCCCGCCATCCCGAGCAGCGCGGCCACCTGCTCCCGTACCTGCGCGCTGATCCGCTCGATGGTGATGCCCGCGCTGACCAGGGCGACGACCCGGCCGCCGGAGAGCACCGGGGTGATCGTCCGCACCGACGGGCCGAGCGTCCCCGGGTACGTCTCCGAGTAGGTCTCGCCGCGCAGCGCCGGCTCGATGTGCCCGAGGTAGTGGCGGCCGATCCGGTCGGGCTCCGGGTGTGTCCACCGCGTCCCGTCCGGCGCCATGATCACCACGAAGGCCACGTCCGCCCGCCGGCGCAGCTCCTCCGTGTACGGCTGGAGCGCGGCGGACGGGTCGGCGGTGCGGACCGCCGCCACCACGGACGGCGAGCCGGCGACCGCCGTCGCGGTCGCCGTGGACTGCCGGCGCGCGGTCTCCTCGGCCTGCGCCCGGTCCGTGACGTACGCGAAGACCGCGCAGCCGGCCACGACCGCGGCCATCAGCACGACCTGCATCGCGAAGAGCTGGCCGGCCAAGCTGCGGGGCCGCGGCAGGGGGAGGGGGCGGAAGTGCGGGAGGCGCATGCGGCAAGTGTGCACGCCGGGATTTGCTCCGGGGCATTGCGTTCCCGAATCGTTCTCCACCCGAAGCGGGGCCCCACGGTTCGGCCGTGAACGAAACGCACGCAACGGTGACCCGGGTCACAGGCTGATGGATAGTCGCGGAGTCCACCGGGACGTGGACACCCATCAGCACGAGGAGGACCCCGTGGCCGCTCGCCGGGACCGTACCCACTATCTGTATCTGGCCGTGATCGGCGCCGTCCTGCTCGGCGTCGGCGTCGGTTTCCTCGCCCCGGGCGTGGCCGTGGAGCTGAAGCCGCTGGGCACCGGCTTCGTGAACCTGATCAAGATGATGATCTCGCCGATCATCTTCTGCACGATCGTGCTGGGCGTCGGCTCGGTCCGCAAGGCCGCCAAGGTGGGTGCCGTCGGCGGCCTCGCGCTCGGCTACTTCATGGTGATGTCGACCGTCGCACTCGCGATCGGCCTCGTCGTCGGCAACCTCCTGGAGCCCGGTTCCGGCCTGCACCTCACCAAGGAGCTGGCCGAGGCCGGCGCCAAGCAGGCGGAGGGCGCGAGCGAGGGCACCGCCGACTTCCTGCTCGGGATCATCCCGACGACCCTGGTCTCCGCCTTCACCGGCGGCGAGGTCCTCCAGACCCTGCTCGTCGCCCTCCTCGCGGGCTTCGCGCTCCAGGCGATGGGCCCGGCCGGCGAGCCGGTGCTGCGCGGGATCGGTCACATCCAGCGGCTCGTCTTCCGGATCCTTGCCATGATCATGTGGGCGGCCCCGGTCGGCGCCTTCGGCGCCATCGCCGCCGTCGTCGGCGCGACCGGCCTCGACGCGCTGAAGTCGCTCGCCGTCATCATGGTCGGCTTCTACGTGACCTGCGCGCTCTTCGTCTTCGTCGTCCTCGGCGCGCTGCTCCGGCTGGTCGCCGGGATCAACATCCTGTCGCTCCTGAAGTACCTGGGCCGCGAGTTCCTGCTGATCCTCTCGACCTCCTCGTCCGAGTCCGCGCTGCCGCGTCTGATCGCGAAGATGGAGCACCTGGGCGTCTCCAAGCCGGTCGTCGGCATCACCGTCCCCACCGGCTACTCCTTCAACCTCGACGGCACCGCCATCTACCTCACGATGGCCTCGCTCTTCGTCGCCGAGGCGATGGGCGACCCGCTCTCGATCGCCGAGCAGATCTCCCTCCTCGTCTTCATGATCATCGCCTCGAAGGGTGCCGCCGGCGTCACCGGCGCCGGTCTCGCCACCCTCGCCGGCGGCCTCCAGTCGCACCGCCCCGACCTGGTCGACGGCGTCGGCCTGATCGTCGGCATCGACCGCTTCATGAGCGAGGCCCGGGCCCTGACCAACTTCGCCGGCAACGCCGTCGCCACCGTCCTCGTCGGCACCTGGACGAAGGAGATCGACCGGACGCGGGTGACGGAGGTCCTGGCGGGGAAGTTCCCCTTCGACGAGAAGAGCTTCGCCGACGACCACGCCGGCCACGCCGACCACGCCGGCGAGGACCCGGCCGCCGTACCCGACCAGCGTGACCAGGGCGAGGAGCGCGCCCGCGCCGGCGTCTGACCGCCCCGAACCTCCTCCCGGGACCCGGGCCTTGAGCCGGATCCGGGCACCGGGAGGAACCCGCCCCGTGCGAAAGGCCCTTGACACCGTCAAGGGCCTCCGCGTCAGAATGGGCCCACTCACGTCGCGTGTCGGTCCGCGCTCGAAAGCGGAGACATGGAGGCAAGAGGGCAGTAGGGACGGCAGTTGCCTCTCGACTTCAACGTCAGCGTCATCGAAGAATTCCGCACCAACGCCGGTCGACTCGGCGGCCCCTTCGAGGGATGGGTGCTCCTTCTCCTCACCACCACCGGCGCCAGGTCCGGAAAAGAACACACCACTCCGCTCGGCTTCGTCGAGGACGGCGACCGCCTCCTCGTGGTCGGCTCGGCCGGCGGCTCCGACCGCCATCCGGACTGGTACCGCAACGTCCTCGTCCACCCCACGGTGACCGTGGAGCTGGGCGCGGACACCTGGCAGGCCACCGCGGTCGCCGCCACCGGCGCCGAACGGGACGAGCTCTTCGCGAAGGTCGTCGCCGTCGCCCCCGGCTACGCCGACTACCAGAAGGCCACCGACCGGGTCCTGCCCGTCGTCGTCCTCCACCGGAACCCCGTCTCCGACTACACCCCGCCGAACCGGCTCGACGCCCTCGCCGACGAGCTGGTGAAGATCCACGACTGGCTGCGCGGCGAACTCGCCGCCCTCGCCGACGGCCTCGCCGCGCCGGGCGCCACCGACCTCACGGTGGAGCTCCGCCGGCACTGCCTCACCTTCTGCGCCGGCCTCGCCCACCACCACGGCGGCGAGGACGCGGGGCTCTTCCCGTACCTGGCCCGGGAGTTCCCCGACCGGGCGGGGGTCTTCGAGCGGCTCCAGGCCGAACACGCCACCGTCTCCCGCGCGCTCGACGGCCTGCGGGAGCTGCTCGCCCGGGTCGACGAGACCGGTCCGGACCAGCTGCGCCCCGAGTTCGACCGGCTGCGGACGGAACTGGAGACGCACTTCGCGTACGAGGAGGCGGAGATCGTCCCGCTCCTCAGAGCGGCCGGCTGATCCCGCACCCCGGCGCCGCTCCCGCCCGGCACACGAAAAAACCCCGGCTGAATTGACAGTCGGGGTGGTGCGGCGCCTATATTAGTGAATTCCGTGTGCTCACTCACGAGAATCTCGTGAGGAATTAATGGAGCATTTCACTAAAGGCACTGTATCGCGCTGGGAGTCGAATTGTCAACCGAGCCAATTCGGGAAGAGCAGAAATTCATCACCTCGCTCTACGCGCGGCTCGACGACCTGAGGGACCGGGCCGAGGCCGCCGTCGGCGAGGCGCTCAGGACGCCCGGGACCGGGAGCGCGCAGTCGCGCCTGGAGCGGGACATCATGGTGGCCGAGCAGTCCGGACTGCTCGCCGCCTTCAACGCCGGCGAGACCGGGCTCTGCTTCGGCCGGCTCGTCTTCCGGGACGGGCGCGACCACCACATCGGGCGCATCGGCCTGCGCGAGGACGACCCGCAGCGGACCCCGCTCGTCGTCGACTGGCGGGCCGACATCGCCCGCCCCTTCTACCTCGCCACCGGCCACGAGCCGATGGGCCTCACCCGCCGCCGGCACATCACCACCAAGGGCCGGGAGGTCGTCTCCCTCCACGACGAGGTCCTCGACCTCGCCGACCGCACCCGCTCCGGCCACGAGGGCCGGGACGCCGACGAGGTGCTGCTCGCCGCGCTCGACGCGGCCCGCACCGGCCGCATGCACGACATCGTGCAGACCATCCAGGCCGAGCAGGACGCCATCATCCGCTCCCCGCACGCCGGCGTCCTGGTCGTCGAGGGCGGTCCGGGCACCGGCAAGACCGCGGTCGCCCTGCACCGCGCCGCGTACCTGCTCTACGCCCACCGCGAGCAGCTCGCCAAGCGGGCCGTCCTCATCGTGGGCCCCAACCCGGCCTTCCTCGGCTACATCGGGAACGTGCTGCCCTCGCTCGGCGAGACCGGCGTCCTGCTCTCCACCCCCGGCGAGCTGTACCCGGGCGTCCACGCCACCGCCACGGACACCCCCCGCGCCGCCGCCGTGAAGGGCGACGCCCGGATGGCCGCCGCCCTGGCGGAGGCCGTGCGCGACCGGCAGCAGGTCCCCGAGCGCGGCGCCCCGCTCGTGGTCCCGCACGAGGACGGCGACCTGGTCATCGACTGGGACATGGCCCTGGAGGCCCGCCACAAGGCCCGCGAGACCGCCCTCCCGCACAACCTCGCCCGCCCCTACTTCGCCTTCCGGATCCTCGACGCGCTCGCCGCGCAGCTCGCCGACCGGATCGGCGCCGACCCGTACGGCGGCCCCAACTTCCTCGGCCCGGACGACATCGCCCTGCTCGCCAAGGGCATCGCCGCCAACCCCGACGTGCACGCCGCGATCGACACCCTCTGGCCGGACCTCACCCCCGAGGACTTCCTCGCCGACTACCTCGCCGAGCCCACCCACCTCCCCGAGGAGGACGCGGCGGCGATCCGCCGCGACGGCGGCGCCTGGACCCCGGGCGACGTACCGCTCCTCGACGAGGCCGCCGAGCTGCTCGGCCGCGACGACTCCGCCGAGCGGGCCGCGCAGGAGGCCGAACGGCAGCGGCAGGTGCAGTACGCGCAGGGCGTCCTCGACGTCTCCTTCGCCTCCCGCACCTACGAGTTCGAGGACAAGGAGGAGCTCGACGAGGACGCCTCCGAGGTGCTGTCCGCGCACGACATCATCGACGCCGAGCGGTTCGCCGAGCGGCACGAGGAGGCCGACCACCGCACCGCCGCCGAGCGGGCCGCCGCCGACCGCACCTGGGCCTTCGGCCACATCATCGTCGACGAGGCGCAGGAGCTGTCCGCGATGCAGTGGCGGCTGCTGATGCGCCGCAGCCCCACCCGCTCGATGACCCTGGTCGGGGACCCCGCCCAGACCGGCGACCCGGCCGGCGTCGGCGCGTGGGACGCGATCCTCGCCCCGTACGTGCAGGACCGCTGGCAGCACGTGCGGCTCGGGGTCAACTACCGCACGCCCGCCGAGATCATGGCGGTCGCCGCCGCCGTGCGCCGGGCGGACGACCCCGCCTTCGAGCCGCCCGGCTCGGTCCGCTCCACCGGCGTCGAGCCGTGGGACCGCACCGTCGAGGACCCGGTGAAGGAGACCGCCGACGCGGTCGCCGCCGAACTCGGCGGCGAGGGCCGGATCGCCGTGATCGCCCCGCCGGAGCTGCTGCCCGGCCTGGCCGCGGCCCTTCCCGACGCCTCCCACGGGCCGAAGCCCGACCTCACCCGGCCGGTGGTCCTCCTCGACCCCCGCCAGGCGAAGGGCCTCGAGTTCGACACGGTCCTCGTCGTCGACCCGGAGGGCATCCGGGCCGGCGCCGCGCACGGCACGAACGACCTGTACGTGGCGCTGACCCGGGCCACCCAGCGGCTCGGGATCGTCAGGCGGGCCTGAGCCAGACCGTCGCGAGCGGCGGCAGCGTCATCCGGACGCTCGCCGCCCGCCCGTGCCAGGGCACCGACTCGGTCTTCACCGGGTCGGTGCCGACCACGTCCGAACCGCCGTACCGGGAGGCGTCCGTGTTCAGCACCTCGCCCCACGCGGCGAAGGAGTCCGGCACCCCGAGCCGGTAGTCGTGCCGGACCACGGGGGAGAAGTTGCAGACGGCGAGCAGCGGCGAGCCGAAGGCGTCGTAGCGGAGGAAGGCGAGGACGTTGTCGTCGGCCGCGTCCCCGACCACCCACTCGAAGCCCTCCGGCACGGTGTCCCGCTCCCACAGCGACGGCGTCGCCGTGTAGACCCGGTTCAGGTCCCGCACCAGGTCCTTCACGCCCCGGTGGTCGGCCTCGGCGCCGTACTCCGGGTCGAGCAGCCACCACTCCGGCCCGTGGTCCGCCGACCACTCCGAACCCTGCGCGAACTCCTGCCCCATGAAGAGGAGTTGCTTGCCCGGGTGGGCCCACATGAAGCCCAGGTAGGCGCGGTGGTTGGCGCGCCGCTGCCACCAGTCGCCGGGCATCTTGGACACCAGCGCCCGCTTGCCGTGCACCACTTCGTCGTGCGAGATCGGCAGGATGTAGTTCTCGCTGTACGCGTACACCATCGAGAAGGTCATCTCGTGGTGGTGGTACTTGCGGTGCACCGGCTCCTTCTCCATGTACTGGAGCGAGTCGTGCATCCAGCCCATGTTCCACTTCATGCCGAAGCCGAGCCCGCCGAAGCCGCCCGGGCCGACCAGGTCCGTCGCCCGGGTCACCCCGTCCCAGGCCGTCGACTCCTCGGCGAAGGTCACGATGCCGGGGCAGCGGCGGTAGACGGTGGCGTTCATCTCCTGCAGGAAGGCGACCGCGTCCAGGTTCTCCCGGCCGCCGTGCTCGTTCGGCAGCCACTCGCCGTACTCGCGCGAGTAGTCGAGGTAGAGCATCGACGCCACCGCGTCCACCCGCAGGCCGTCGACGTGGAACTCCTGGCACCAGTAGACCGCGTTGGCGACGAGGAAGTTCCGCACCTCCTTGCGGCCGTAGTCGAACTCCAGGGTGCCCCAGTCCGGGTGGTGCGAGCGGCGCGGGTCCGCGTGCTCGTACAGCGGTCGCCCGTCGAACTCGGCCAGCGCCCAGTCGTCCTTGGGGAAGTGGGCCGGCACCCAGTCCATCAGCACCCCGATGCCGGCCCGGTGCAGCGCGTCCACCAGGTACTTGAAGTCGTCCGGAGTGCCGAGCCGGGCGGTCGGCGCGTAGAAACCGGTGACCTGGTAGCCCCAGGAGCCGCCGAAGGGGTGCTCGGTGACCGGCATGAACTCCACGTGCGTGAAACCGAGTTCACGGACGTACGCGGGCAGTTCCCCGGCCAGCTCGCGATAGGTCAGGCCGGGCCGCCAGGACGGCAGATGCAGCTCGTAGACGGAGATCGGCGCCTCGTGCGGCGGCCGGGCGCCACGCCGCGCCATCCACTCCTGGTCGCTCCACTCGTAGTGCGACGCGGTGACGATCGAGGCGGTGTCCGGCGGGCACTCGGTGCGCCGCGCCATCGGGTCGGCCCGCACGGTGTGCGAGCCGTCGGGGCGGGTGATGTCGTACTTGTAGACCGCCCCCTCCCCGATGCCGGGCACGAACAGCTCCCACACGCCGGTCGAGCCGAGCGAGCGCATCGGCAGGCCGGTGCCGTCCCAGTGCACGAAGTCGCCGGTGACGCGGACGCCCCGGGCGTTCGGCGCCCAGACGGCGAAACGGGTGCCGGACACCCCGCCGTGGGTCATCACCCGGGAGCCGAGCGCCGTCCACAGCTCCTCGTGTCGGCCCTCGCCGATCAGGTGCAGGTCCAGCTCGCCGAGCGAGGGCAGGTGCCGGTACGGATCCTGGACGACGAGCTCGGGCCCGTCCCCGTACCGCACGCGCAGCTCGTACGCCGGGACCTTCCGGAGCCGCGGCAGCAGCGTCGAGAACAGGCCGTCGCCCTCGTCGCGCAGCTCGACCGTCCGCCCCTTCGGCAGGACGGCCGTGACCGACCGGGCCCAGGGCCGCAGCGCCCGGAGGACGACGCCGCCCTTCACCGGGTGGGCGCCGAGCAGCGCGTGGGGATCGTGGTGCTCCCCGGCGAGCAGCCGCGCGCGCTCGCCGGGGTCGATCGGGGGCGCCGTGCGGGGCGTCTTGGCGGTCACCGGTAGCCTCCTGAAACGTCGAAAAGTGTATGAAATAGGCAACTCCCTCGCCGGGTGCCAGGACACTCCGCCGAACGGGCCATCTCGCCCGCCCGGTGCCACCCGCTCACCGGGTGGTGGCGAGGCGGTGGATGGCGGACATCGGCACGGGGAGCCAGTCGGGGCGGTGCCGGGCCTCGTAGACGACCTCGTACACCGCCTTGTCGGTCTCGTAGGCCCGCAGCAGCGCGGGATCGGCGCGGGGGTCCGCGCCGGCGACCTCGGCGTAGCCGGTGCAGTACGCGGCCCGGCAGCGGGCCGCCCAGTCGGCGTTCCACGGCCGGTGGGTGCGGGCCGCGTAGTCGAAGGAACGGAGCATGCCGGCGACGTCCCGGACGGTCGGCTGCGGGCGGCACCGCTCGTCGAGCGGCTTCGCCGGCTCGCCCTCGAAGTCGATGACGGCCCAGGCGCCGTCGGAGCCGCGCAGGGTCTGCCCGAGGTGCAGGTCGCCGTGGATCCGCTGGACCGTGCCCGCGCCCTCCGCGTCGCCGGCCGCCGCGAAGACGGCCCGCAGGCCGGGGACGTACGGCAGGAGCGCGGGGACGGCCTGGGCGGCCGCGTGCAGCCGCCGGTCCATCGCGGCCGCCAGGCCCTCGGTCTCGGCGCGCGGCAGCCGCTGGGTGGGCAGCGCCTCGGCGAGGGCGAGGTGGACCTCGGCGGTGGCCCGGCCGAGCGCCCGCGCCTCGGAGGCGAACTCCCGCCCCGCCGCTAGGGCGTCGAGGGCGAGCCGCCAGCCGTCACGGGAGTCCCGCAGGTACGGCTGGAGCACGCCCAGCGTCGACGCCCCCGACTCGAACCAGGCCACCGGGGCCGGGACCCGGGCGCAGCCGGCCCGGTCGAGGGCGAGCGGCAGTTCCAGGTCCGGGTTGGCGCCGGGGCTGACCCGGCGGAAGATCTTCAGGATGTACGCGTCGCCGAAGACGAGCGAGGAGTTGGACTGTTCGGCGTCGAGGACCCGGGGGGCGAGCGCCCCCGGCAGGGGGCGGGTGGCGTGGAAGCGGAGCGGTCCGGTGCGGCCGGGGGTGCGCAGCCGCTCGTACAGCAGCCCGGCGAGGCGCGGATCGCGCAGCCCCTCGTAGACGGCGCGGCCGGCCAGCGGTCCCTGCCGGATCCGGCCGATGAGGGCGGGGGCGAGGCGCGGCGGCAGCTGGGACCGCACGCCGAGCAGGACCTGGTAGCAGTCGGCGGGTTCGCCGGCCGGGCGGCCTGGCTGTTCCACCCGCAGCAGGAGGTGGAGGAGTCCGGGCCCGGCGCCGTCCAGGGGCAGCAGCTCGGTGGCCGCGTCCAGCGTGAATCCGGTGACCCGGCGGCCCTTGCCCGCGAACCAGCGCTGCCGGGGCAGCCATTCGCGGAGCAGGGGCGTGAGGGACGGAAGGAGGGCGTCCGGGGCCCGGGTGGTGGATGCGGTCTCCGGCATGGCATCGCGTCCTTTCCCCGGGGCGCGCAGTTGGCTGTCGTAGGCGTTCAAATGCGCAGATTGTCCCGGATGGCGGCTGGGGCTGTCCGGATGTGCGGGACGTGTCGGAAAGGGAAGATCCATATGGATGGACCCGGATGGGGATGGTTCGTGTGTGGGACACCGTTCCCAGAGTGGGACGGCGGAAACCGCCCCACCCCGGTGCGTGTCGAGCTGACGCGTTGTCAACTCCGTTGCATGCGGAACCAGTAGAAGCCGTGGCCGGCCAGCGTCAGCAGGTACGGCAGCTCGCCGATCGCGGGGAAGGCGACCCCGCCGATCAGCTCCACCGGCCGCATTCCGGCGAAGCGCCGCAGGTCCAGTTCGGTCGGCTGTGCGAACCGCGAGAAGTTGTTGACGCAGAGCACGAGATCGGCGTCCTCTCCCTCCTCTGGAGCGGTCTCGCGGAGGAAGGCGAGCACCGACGGGTTGGACGCCGGGAGTTCGGTGTACGTGCCCGTCCCGAAGGCCCGGTTCTGCTTGCGGATCTCGATCATCCGCTTCGTCCAGTGCAGCAGCGAGGACGGCGAGGCCATGCCCGCCTCCACGTTGGTCACCTGGTAGCCGTGCACCGGGTCCATGATGGTCGGCAGATAGAGTCGGCCCGGGTCGCAGGAGGAGAAGCCAGCGTTCCGGTCCGGGGTCCACTGCATCGGGGTCCGCACCCCGTCCCGGTCGCCCAGCCAGATGTTGTCGCCCATGCCGATCTCGTCGCCGTAGTACAGCACCGGCGATCCCGGCAGCGAGAAGAGCAGCGCGGTGAACAGCTCCATCTGCTTGCGGTCGTTGTCGAGGAGCGGGGCGAGCCGCCGCCGGATGCCGATGTTGGCCCGCATCCGCGGGTCCTTGGCGTACTCGGCGTACATGTAGTCCCGCTCCTCGTCCGTGACCATCTCGAGGGTGAGCTCGTCGTGGTTGCGGAGGAAGATGCCCCACTGGCAGCCGGAGGGGATCTCCGGCGTCTTCGCCAGGATCTCCGAGACCGGGTAGCGGGACTCGCGCCGCACGGCCATGAAGATCCGAGGCATGACCGGGAAGTGGAAGGCCATGTGGCACTCGTCGCCGCCGGAGCGGAAGTCGCCGAAGTAGTCGACCACGTCCTCGGGCCACTGGTTCGCCTCGGCGAGCAGCACCGTGTCCGGGTAGTGGTCGTCGATCTCCTTCCGGACCTCCTTCAGGAAGGCGTGGGTGGCCGGCAGGTTCTCGCAGTTGGTGCCCTCCTGCTGGTACAGGTACGGCACCGCGTCCAGCCGAAAGCCGTCGATCCCCAGGTCCAGCCAGAACTTCAGCGCCGACAGGATCTCCTCCCGCACCGCCGGGTTCTCGTAGTTGAGGTCCGGCTGGTGCGAGAAGAAGCGGTGCCAGTAGTACTGCTTGCGGACCGGGTCGAAGGTCCAGTTGGAGGTCTCCGTGTCGACGAAGATGATCCGGGCGTCCGGGTACTGCTTGTCGTCGTCGGCCCAGACGTAGTAGTCGCCGTACGGGCCGTCCGGGTCGCGCCGCGACTCCTGGAACCACGGGTGCTGGTCGCTCGTGTGGTTCATGACGAAGTCGATGATCACGCGCATCCCGCGCTGGTGCGCCGCGTCCACGAACTCCACGAAGTCGGCGAGGTCGCCGAACTCGGGGAGGACCGAGGTGTAGTCGGCGACGTCGTAGCCGCCGTCGCGCAGCGGGGACTTGAAGAACGGCGGCAGCCACAGGCAGTCCACGCCCAGCCACTGGAGGTAGTCCAGCCGGGACGTGATGCCCTTCAGGTCGCCGACGCCGTCGCCGTTGCTGTCCTGGAAGGACCGGACGAGGACCTCGTAGAAGACGGCCCGCTTGAACCACTCGGGGTCGCGGTCCTTGGCGGGGGTGTCCTCGAAGGTGTCGGGGACGGGATCGTTGACAGTCATGAGGTGGGTGACCCTCCGGTCTGCGGGGACGGTCGCAGGACGAGCACGTGCGCGGGCGCGACGCCCGGTTCCAGGCGCACGTAGGCGTTCCTGCCCCAGTGATAGGTGGTGCCGGTGAGCTCGTCGCGCACCGGTACGGTCTCGTGCCAGCCGAGGCCGAGTTCCGGCATGTTCAACGAGACCGTCGTCTCCTGGGTGTGGTGCGGGTCGAGGTTGACGACCACCAGAACGGTGTTCGAACCCGACTTCTTGGAGTACGCGATCACCTGCGCGTTGTCCGTCGTGTGGAAGGTCAGGTTCCGCAGTCGCCGGAGCGCCGGGTGGCGGCGCCGGATCCGGTTCAGCGTGGTGATGAGCGGAGTGATCGTCGCGCCCGCGCGCTCCGCCGACTCCCAGTCGCGCGGCCGGAGTTGGTACTTCTCCGAGTCCAGGTACTCCTCGCTGCCCGGACGCAGCGGGGTGTTCTCGCACAGCTCGTACCCGGCGTAGATCCCCCAGGTCGGCGAGAGCGTCGCCGCCAGCACTGCCCGCGCCTCGAAGGCCGGACGGCCGCCCTCCTGGAGGTAGGCGTGCAGGATGTCCGGGGTGTTCACGAAGAAGTTGGGCCGCATCTGCGCGGCCACGTCCCCGGACAGCTCGGTCAGGTACTCGGTCAGCTCGTCCTTGGTGTTCCGCCAGGTGAAGTACGTGTAGGACTGCTGGAAGCCGATCGCGCCCAGCGTCCGCATCATCGCCGGCCGGGTGAACGCCTCCGCCAGGAAGATCACGTCCGGGTCCTTCGCGTTGATCTCCCCGATCACCCGCTCCCAGAACACCACCGGCTTCGTGTGCGGGTTGTCGACGCGGAAGATCCGCACCCCGTGGTCCATCCAGTGCCGCAGCACCCGGACCGTCTCCGCGACGATCCCGTCCATGTCCTGGTCGAACGCGATCGGGTAGATGTCCTGGTACTTCTTCGGCGGGTTCTCCGCGTACGCGATCGAACCGTCCGCCCGGTGGTGGAACCACTCCGGGTGCTTCTCCACCCACGGGTGGTCCGGCGAGCACTGGAGGGCGAAGTCCAGCGCGATCTCCAGGCGCAGTTCGCGGGCCCGGGCCACGAAGGCGTCGAAGTCCTCGATCGTGCCCAGGTCGGGGTGGACCGCGTCGTGCCCGCCCTCCGGCGAACCGATCGCCCACGGCACGCCGACGTCGTTCGGCGCCGCCGACAGGGCGTTGTTGGGGCCCTTGCGGTGGGTCTCGCCGATCGGGTGGATCGGCGGCAGATAGACCACGTCGAAGCCCATCGCCGCGATGGCCGGGAGCCGTTCGGCGGCGGTCCGGAAGTTCCCCGGCACGGTACGGCCCTTGACCTTCCGCACGCCCTCCGAGCGCGGGAAGAACTCGTACCAGGAGCCGTACAGCGCCCGCTCGCGCTCCACCCGGAGCGGGAACGCCGGGGAGGCGGAGACCAGTTCGCGCAGCGGATACCGGTCGAGCGTCTCCGTCACCCGCGGCGCCAGCGCCGCCGCGAGCCGGGCCGCCGCCGGCGTGGAGGCGTCGCGCAGCGCGTCCGCCGCCGCGAGCACCGCCTCCCGCCCGCCGTCCTTCTTCGGGACGCCCTTGGCGGCCCGCTCGTGCAGCTCCGCGCCCTCGGCCAGGACGAGTTCGGAGTCGATCCCGGCCGGGATCTTGATCTTCGCCGCGTGACGCCAGGTCGCCAGCGGGTCGCTCCAGGCCTCGACGGTGAACGTCCACAGGCCCTCGGAGTCCGGGGTGACCTCGGCACCCCAGCGGTCGGAGCCCTCGGCGAGCTCGCGCATCGGGGTCCACGGCCCCGGCCGACCGGTCGGGCCGGTCAGTACGACATTGGCGGCGACCGCGTCGTGGCCCTCGCGGAAGACGGTCGCCGACACCTCGAAGGTCTCGCCGGCCACCGCCTTCGCGGGGCGCCGGCCACAGTCGACCAGCGGGCGGACGTCCAGTACGGGAATGCGTCCCATGAGCGGATTCACAGCATCACCTGACGGGGGTACGGGGGTGCGGGTGGTGGTGCGCTCTTTCTAGCCGCGCCGGAGGCCGGGGGGAGGACGGCATCGCCGCGCCCCTCCGCGTTCACTCGGATGGCGGGCCCACAGGGATGAAGACGGGTACGGGGAGGACGGATTCGGGGGGTACCGGGGGAGCCTTGCCCAGCTTCCCGGGCGGGCAATCCGGCCCTTTGTTAACTACTAGGGCGTAGGGGGCGGGGCAAGACGCGTGCCGGACACGAAACCCGGCCGGACGCCCCGGGCGGGCCCGATCTCCCGGCCGCGCTCGCTACGCTGACCGTCCGTCGTTCACCGGGTGCGGAAGGCGGCAGATCCCCATGCAGACCGAGACCGGCGGCACGCGGGCCGTCCTCCACCACATCCTCGCCGGACGGTGCCGACTCGCCGCCGCGGGGGTCCGCGCCCTCGAACTCGCCCCCGGAGACCTCGCGCTGCTCCCCGCCGGCGCCCGCCACCGGCTCGCGCCCGGGCCGGACGGTCCGCCCTTCCCGCCCCTCGCCGGACCGGCCGGGCCCGCCGTCTCCGTGGTCGAACCCGGCGCGGGTGTCCGGATCCTGACCGTCCGCGGCGGTTACGGCCGCCCGCCCGGCCCGCTCCTCGCCGCCGCCCTGCCCCGCGCCCTGCGCCTCGACCGGGCCCGCGTCGAGGCCGAACCGCTGCTCCGCGACACCCTCGCCCTGCTCGCCGCCCCCGGCCGGCGCCCCGGCCCCGGCGACCGGCTGCTCGCCCTGCGGGTCCTGGAGACCGCCCTCGGCCTGGCCGCCGCGCCCCGGTCGCCGGACGGCCCCGGCCGCCACCCCGGCATCGACCGCTCCGTCGCCGCCATCGAGACCCGGTACGCCGAGCCCTGGACCGTCGTCACCCTGGCCCGCGAGGCCGGGATGTCCCGCTCCGCCTTCACCGCCGCCTTCCGCGAGGCCGTCGGCACACCCCCGGCCCGCCATCTGACGGCCCGCCGGATACGGGAGGCCGCCCGGCTGCTCGCCGAGACCGGGCTTCCCCAGTCGGCCGTGCCCGCCCGCGTCGGCTACCGCAGCCGGGTCGGCTTCCACCTCGCCTTCCGCACCGCCTACGGCATGACCCCGGGGGAGTACCGGGCCGCCGCGCCCCGCCGGGTCTGACCGCGGCGGAGGCACCGTGGCCGCGCGGCCGCCGAGCCCCTACGCTCGGTGCGGCACGCCGGACGCACAGCGTGGTGCGTCCGCTCCGTTCCGTCACCGGCCTGCGAAGGTGGGACACGTGAAGGCAATCCGTCGATTCACCGTGCGTCCTGTCCTCCCCGACACCCTTCGACCCCTCGCCGCCCTGGCGCGCAACCTGCGCTGGTCCTGGCACGAGCCGACCCGCGCCCTCTTCGACTCCCTCGCCCCCGCGGGGTTCGAGGGCGCCGACCCCGTCGGCGTCCTCGCCGCCCTGGAGGCGCCCCGGCTGGCCGCGCTCGCCGCCGACCGCGACGTCCTCGACCGGATCACCGCCGCCGCCGACGACCTCGACGCCTACCTGACCCGGCCCCGCTGGTACCAGGAGCGCGGCTCCGGCGACGGGCCCGCCGCCCTCGCCTACTTCTCGCCCGAGTTCGGCGTCGCCGCCGCCCTGCCCCAGTACTCCGGCGGGCTCGGCATCCTCGCCGGCGACCACCTCAAGTCCGCCAGCGACCTCGGCGTCCCGCTCATCGGCGTCGGACTCCTCTACCGCCACGGCTACTTCCGGCAGTCCCTCGGCCGCGACGGCTGGCAGCAGGAGCAGTACCCCGTCCTCGACCCGGGCGAGCTGCCCGTCACCCTGCTCCGCGAAGCCGACGGCACCCCCGCCCGGATCGCCCTCGCCCTGCCCGGCGGCCGCAGCCTCCACGCCCACCTGTGGGTCGCCGAGGTCGGCCGGGTCCCGCTGCTGATGCTCGACTCGGACGTCGAGGAGAACGCCCCCGGCGAGCGGTCGGTCACCGACCGGCTGTACGGCGGCGGCGGCGAGCACCGGCTCCTCCAGGAGATGCTCCTCGGCATCGGCGGCGTCCGCGCGGTCCGCACGTACACCCGGCTCACCGGCCACCCCGAGCCCGAGGTCTTCCACACCAACGAGGGCCACGCCGGCTTCCTCGGCCTCGAACGCATCCGTGAACTCCAGGGGCAGGGACTGGACTTCGACGCCGCCCTGGAAACGGTCCGGGCCGGCACCGTCTTCACCACCCACACCCCCGTCCCGGCCGGCATCGACCGCTTCGACCGCGAGCTCGTCGCCCGCCACCTCGGCGACGACGGCGCCCTGCCCGGCCTCGACACCGGCCGCGTCCTCGCCCTCGGCGACGAGACCCCGCTCGGCGGCGACCCCGGCGTCTTCAACATGGCCGCCATGGGCCTGCGCCTCGCCCAGCGCGCCAACGGCGTCTCCACCCTCCACGGCACCGTCAGCCGCGAGATGTTCGCCGGACTCTGGCCCGGCTTCGACGCCGACGAGGTGCCCATCGGCTCCGTCACCAACGGCGTCCACGCCCCCACCTGGACCGCCCCCGAGGTCACCCGGCTCGGCGCCGACGCGAGCGACCGCGAGCTGTGGGAACTGCGCCGCGCCCTGCGCGGCCGGCTCGTCGCCGACGTCCGGGACCGGGTGCGGGCCTCCTGGCGGCAGCGCGGCGCCGCCGCCGCCGAACTCGGCTGGACCGACACCGTCCTCGACCCCGACGTCCTCACCATCGGCTTCGCCCGCCGGGTCCCCTCGTACAAGCGCCTCACCCTGATGCTCCGCGACAAGGAACGGCTGCGCGCCCTGCTGCTCCACCCCGAGCGGCCGGTGCAGCTGGTCGTCGCCGGCAAGGCGCACCCGGCCGACGACGGAGGCAAGAAGCTCGTCCAGGAACTCGTCCGGTTCGCCGACGACCCCCGGGTCCGGCACCGGATCGTCTTCCTGCCCGACTACGGCATGGAGATGGCCCGCGGCCTCTACCCCGGCTGCGACGTCTGGCTCAACAACCCGCTGCGCCCCCTGGAGGCCTGCGGCACCAGCGGCATGAAGGCCGCCCTCAACGGCTGCCTCAACCTCTCCGTCCTCGACGGCTGGTGGGACGAGTGGTACGAGCCCGAGTTCGGCTGGGCCATCCCCACCGCCGACGGCGCCGCCGCGGCCGACGAGGAGCGCCGCGACGACCTGGAGGCCGCCGCCCTCTACGAGCTGATCGAACGCCGGGTCGCCCCCCGCTTCTACGACCGCGGCGCCGACGGAGTCCCCGCCGCCTGGACCGCCATGGTCCGCCGCACCCTCGCCGACCTCGGCCCCAAGGTGCTCGCCGACCGGATGGTCCGCGACTACGTGGAGCGGCTGTACGTCCCCGCCGCCGCGGCCCGCCGGGCGCTCACCCCCGACCGCGCCCGGCAGCTCGCCGCCTGGAAGACCCGGGTCCGGGCGGCCTGGCCGGGCGTCTCGGTGGACCACGTGGAGATCGGCGACGACCTCGCGGAGGCCGGCGCCGAGCTGGGCGCCACCCCGGTCGTCCGGGTCCGGGTCGCGCTCGGCGGCCTCGGCCCCGACGACGTGGAGGTGCAGGCCGTCACGGGCCGGGTGGACGCCGACGACACCCTCAGCGCCACCCGGACCGTCACGCTCAAACCGGCCGGCGGCCCGGACCTGGAGGGCCGGCAGCCCTACGCGGGCACCCTGGAGCTCGACCGCACCGGCTCCTTCGGCTGCACGGTCCGCGTGCTGCCCGCCCACCCGCTCCTCGCCCACCCCGCCGAACTCGGCCTCGTCGCCCTCCCGGAGGAGCCCGGCGGCGAGGGCGCGGCGAGCCGGGGCGCGGGGGTCCTCCTGAGGTAGCCCGCCCGCCCGGGGCCCCTTCCGGGCCCCGGGCGGTCCGCGGGGCACCGCCTACGCTGGAGCGCATGATCAGGGTGCTGCTCGCGGACGACGAGGCGATGATCCGTGCCGGGGTGCGGGCCATCCTCACCACCGACCCGGGGATCGAGGTGGTCGCCGAGGCGGGCGACGGCCACGAGGCCGTGGAGCTGGCCCGGCTCCACCGGCCCGACGTGGCCCTCCTCGACATCCGGATGCCGCGCCTCGACGGCCTCGCCGCCGCCGACGCGCTCCGCCGCACCCTGCCGGACACCGCGGTCGTCATGCTCACCACCTTCTCCGAGGACGACTACATCGCCCGCGCCCTCGGCGGCGGCGTCGGCGGCTTCCTCCTGAAGTCCGGCGACCCGCGCGAACTGATCGCCGGGGTCCGGGCGGTCGCCGCCGGCGGCGCCGCCCTCTCGCCCGCAGTCGCCCGCCGGGTCATCGACACCCTCGGCGGCGAGCGGCTCACCCGCGCGGCCGACGCCCGCGCCCGGCTGGCCCCGCTCACCGGCCGCGAACGCGAGGTCGTCTCGCTGCTCGCCGCCGGCTGCTCCAACCAGGAGATCGCCGCCCGGATGCACGTCGTCGAGGGCACCGTGAAGGCCCATGTGAGCGCGGTCCTGGCCCGGCTCGGCCTGCGCAACCGCGTCCAGCTCGCGGTCCTCGCCCACGAGGCCGGACTGGTGGCGGAGGAACCGCCCGGTGCCTGAGACCTCCCCGGCGCGCCGCCGCCTCTTCGACCTGGTGCTGTGGCTGCTGCTCTCCGTCCCGGTGCTGCTCCGCTCCGACCCGAACGACGGCGGGTCCTGGTTCCAGGTCGCCGCCGGCGTCACCGTGCTCGGCGGCTGCGTCGCCGTCAGCCGCCGGTGGCCGCTGCTGCCGCTCGCCGTCACCTGCGCGGCGAGCCTGCCGGCCTCGCTGGAGCTGTTCACCCCCTCGTACAGCCTCGCCCTGGTCGCCTTCGGCTATCTCGCCGGGCGCCGGCAGGACCACACCCGCGGCTCGCTCTGGCTGTTCGGCGGCGTGGCGGCGGTGGGGCTGCTGCTCACCCGGCTCACCGGCACCTCGCTCGGCCCCTGGTTCACCCTGCTCCTCGCGCTCGCGCTGGCGATCGTGGCGCCCTGGCTGGTCGGCCGGTACGTGCGCCAGTACGACCGGCTGGTGCGCAGCGGCTGGGAGCTGGCGGACCGGATGGAGCGGGAGCAGGCGGCGGTCGCCGACCGGGAGCGGCTGCGGGAGCGGTCCAGGATCGCCGGGGACATGCACGACTCCCTCGGCCACGACCTGGCGCTGATCGCGGTGCGGGCGGGCGTCCTGGAGGTGGATCCGGGGCTCGGTCCCGAGCAGCAGCGGGCGGCGGGCGAGCTGCGGCGGGCGGCGGCGGAGGCGACCGAGCGGCTGCGGGACGTCATCGGGGTGCTGCGGGAGGAGGGCGCCGCGGCCCCGACGGCGCCGGCCGACGAGACGGTCGGCGAGCTGGTGGACCGGGCGCGGGCGTCGGGCCTCGACGTGACGCTCGCCGGTCCGGTGCCGGAGCTGCCGGGGATGGCGGGCCGGGCGCTGCACCGGGTGGTGCAGGAGGGGCTGACGAACGCCGCCCGGCACGCCCCGGGCGCGTCCGTCGCGGTCGAGCTCCGGGAGGACGGCGAGCGGGTGACGGCGCGGGTGGCGAACGGTCCGGGCGCCGGGGCGGGGCGGCCCGCCTCCGGGGGCTCCGGTCTGGTCGGTCTCGACGAGCGGGTGCGGCTCGCGGGCGGCACGCTGACCCACGGCCCGGTGCCCGGCGGCGGGTTCGCGCTGACGGCGGTGCTGCCCCGGCGGGCGCCGGCGGCGGTGCCGGCCGCGCCGACCTCGGCCCGGGAGCTGGACCGGGCCCGGCGGCGGGTGCGCAAGGACCTGGTGCGGGCGATCTGGATCCCGCTGGCGCTGCTGGCCGCGCTGGCGGTGCTGACGGCGGGCGTGGCGGTGTGGTCGCAGTCCCGCTCGTACCTGGAGCCCGACAACTACGCGCGGCTGCTGGTCGGCCAGGCGTACGCGGAGATCGTGGACGACCTGCCGGAGCACGCTCTGGAGCGGCTGCCCGCGGGGCTGCCGCCGGAGCCGGGCGGCGTGGACGAGTGCCGCTACTACCGGGCGACGGTCTTCGCGGAGCTCCCCGTCTACCGGCTCTGCTTCACGGGCGGGCGGCTGGTCGCGCGGGACGAGCTGCCGGGGTGACACGAGGGCGGACGCCCGGAGGGAGGGTTCCCTCCGGGCGTCCGCGTCCCGTTCCCGCCGTCCCTTCCGGGAGGGCCGGCTACGGGAAGGTCAGCTTGAAGCTGTTGATGTAGCCGGTGTCGATGGACGCCTTGTCCTGGACGCGGAGCTTCCAGGTGCCGTTGGCCACCTCGGAGGAGGCGTTCACGGTGTAGGTCTGGCTGATGTTGTCGGCGCTGCCGCCGGAGCGGTTGTGCAGGTTGTAGACCGAGCCGTCGGGGGCGATGAGGTCGACGACCAGGTCACCGATGTAGGTGTGGACGACGTCCACGCCGACGGAGAGGTTGCTGGGCGCGTTGCCCGTGCGGCCGGTGACGTTGACCGAGGAGGTCACCGCGGCGCCGTTGTCCGGGATGGAGACGTCGGCGGTGTTCTCGAAGACCGTGCCGGTGGGCGGGGTGGTGCCGGGGCGGGTGCCGACGTTGACGGCGGCCCAGGCGTGCTGGACGGCGAGGGCCTCGGGGCTGCCGACGCCGTACAGCTCCTCGGCGGCCGCGACCGTGCCGGTGCGGGCGCCCGCGTAGTTGGTGGACGAGGTCCACTTGGTGGTGAGGGCCTTGAACCAGATCATCCGGGCCTTGTCGATGCCGATGCCGGTCACCGGCAGGCCGTCGGAGGTCGGCGAGTCGTAGGTGACGCCGTTGACGGTCTTGACGCCGCTGCCCTCGGAGAGCAGGTAGAAGAAGTGGTTCGCCGGGCCCGAGGAGTAGTGGACGTCGATCGAGCCGATGCCCGAGTACCACGCGTCCTTGGACGAGCCGTCCTTGCTGGGCTTGTCCATGTAGCGGAGCGGGGTGCCGTTGCCGCGGATGTCGATCTTCTCGCCGACGAGGTAGTCGCCCTTGTCGTTCGGGTTGTTGGCGTAGAACTCGACGGCCGCCGCGAAGATGTCGGAGGTGGCCTCGTTGAGGCCGCCGGACTCGCCGCTGTAGACGAGCTTGGCGGTGACCGAGGTGAGGCCGTGGGTCATCTCGTGGGCGGCCACGTCGATGGAGGTGAGCGGCTTGGCGTTGTTCGTGCCGTCGCCGTAGGTCATGCAGAAGCAGGAGTCCTGCCAGAAGGCGTTGACGTAGGCGTTGCCGTAGTGGACCCGGGAGTACGCGCCGACGCCGTCGCCGCGGATGCCGCTGCGGCCGTGCACGTTCTTGTAGTAGTCCCAGGTGAGCGCGGCGCCGTAGTGGGCGTCGGCGCCGGCCGTCTCCAGGTTGGACGGCAGCCCGTTGCCCCAGACGTCGGTGCTGTTGGTGAACAGCGTGCCGGTGCCGGAGGTGCCCCGGTTGAGGTTGTACGTCTTGTGGTTGCCGCGGCCGGTGTCGGTCAGCGTGTACGAGGGCGCGGTGCCGAGCGTGACCTGGCCGCTGTACTGGGTGTTGCCGGTGCCGGTGTGCACGGCCTGCCACTCGTACAGCTTGGCGCCGGACTTGGCGTCGGTGACGACGTGCAGCTCGTTCGGCGTGCCGTCGTGCTGGAGGCCGCCGACGACGGTCTCGTACGCGAGGACCGGGGCGCCGCCCGGGCCCATCCAGACGACCTTGCGCGGGGCGCGCTCGCTCTTGGTGGCCTTGGAGCCCTCGGCGGCGGCCGCGCCGACGGCCTGCTTCTCGGCGGCGGCGGGGGCGACGGCGGCCGTGAGGTCGACGTTCTTCAGCTCCGCGCGGGAGGACTTGGAGACGCCGGTGGTGGCGCCGGTCTTGGACTCGGCCACGATCAGGTCGCCGCCGAGGACCGGGAGGCCCGCGTAGGTGCGCTCGTAGCGCGTGTGGGTGGTGCCGTCGCGGTCCTGGACCACGTCGCGGACGACCAGCTTCTCCTGGGAGCCGAGGCCCAGCTCCGCGGCCGTCTCGGCCTTGGCCGCGTCGGCGGCCTTGATCAGCGCGGTGCGCTGGGCGGGGGTGAGGTCGGCGGGGAGCTTGCCCGGGTTGACCTTGCCGAGGGCCGACGCCGGGGCGGCGGCCGTGCCGAGGTTGTCGGCGGAGGCGCTGCCGGCCTGGACGCCGACGGCGATCATGGCGGCGGCGGCGACGAGCGCGCCGGTCGCGGTGGCACGGCGGCTGGGCGTGGATCTCACGCGAACTCCTTTTGCGAGGGGGGTACCGGGCCGCTGGGTGGACGGGCCGGGCGGAGCAAGCAGAGCGGTGACGCACGATCGGGTGAAGCGGCGAACGTGGTTGCGAGGAACCGGGGGAAGACTGGCAGCTACCGGCGGTATCTGTCAGGAGCGCGTCAATAACTTGGCCGGAAGTCGTCCGCTGCGCGCACGGGCGCGTTCGTTAACCGGACGTTTCATCGATCTTGGGCGCCCCGCCACACCCCGTTCGGCGTGCGGAAACGCCTCCCGGCCCGCGCGCCGCCCCGCCGCCCCGGCGTCCGCCGTCCCGCCCTTCGGACGCGACCCCCCTTTACCGAACCGATGGCCGGATCACACCCCGAGGAACCGGAACCTCCGCCCCCGCCCCGACCGCCCGTGCGGGACCGCCGGGGCCGACGACCGGGGCGGACCATGCCTCTGGCATGATCCGGCCGGGCTCTCCCGACGGACCGGGAGGCCGGGGGGAGAGTGCGTCGGTGATCGCCGGAATCGGACTGTGCGCGTTCGGGGTCTTCGGGCTGGTGTGGGGCGCGATGCTCGCCTTCAACCTGCGCGGCACCGCCCACAGGCTCGCGGCACGCGCCAAGGAGATGCGGATGCTGACCAGAGCCCGCACCGGCGACCTGGGCCTGGCGGGCCCGTCCTCCCCCGGGGCCGGGTACTTCCGGCTGCGTGGAGCGGTGCTCCTCGTCGGCTCCCCGGCCCTCGTCCTCGTCGGGATCGTCGTCACCTTCGACTGAGCCGCCGGAACCCGCCGCCGGCCGGCCCGTTCCGCCGGTCCCGGGTCGGCCGGCCCGTTCCCCCGGCCCCGGGTCGGCCCGTCACTCCGTCAGGGAGTCGCGCCAGGCGCGGTGGAGGCCGGCGTAGCGGCCCTCGCCGGCCACCAGGGCGGCCGGGGGGCCGTCCTCCACGATCCGGCCCGCCTCCATGACCAGGACCCGGTCCGCGACCTCGACCGTGGACAGGCGGTGGGCGATGACCACCGCCGTACGGCCCGCCAGGACCGTGTCCATCGCGTGCTGCACCGCCCGCTCGCCCGGTACGTCCAGCGAGCTCGTCGCCTCGTCCAGGATGAGCACCGCCGGGTCCGCGAGGAGCGCCCGGGCGAAGGCCACCAGCTGGCGCTGGCCGGCCGAGATCCGGCCGCCGCGCTTACGGACGTCCGTGTCGTAGCCGTCCGGCAGCCCGGCGATGAAGTCGTGCGCGCCGATCGCCTTCGCCGCCTGCTCGATCTCCTCCCGGCCGGCGTCCGGGCGGCCGATCGCGATGTTCTCCGCGACCGTCCCCGAGAACAGGAACGCCTCCTGCGTCACCATCACCACCCCGCGCCGCAGCTCCGGAGTGGCCAGATCGCGCAGGTCGACGCCGTCGAGCAGCACCCGGCCCTCCGTCGGGTCGTAGAAGCGCGCGAGCAGCTTCGCCAGTGTCGACTTGCCGGCGCCGGTCGCGCCGACCACCGCCACCGTCTGCCCCGCCGGGATCCGCAAGGAGAAGCGGGGCAGCACCTCGCCGCCCGTCCGGTAGGCGAACCGCACCCCGTCGAAGACGACCTCACGGCCCGGCGCCGTCCCGGCCCGCTCCGGCAGCTCCCGCGGCGCCGCCGCCTCCGGCACGCCCGGCTCCTGCGCCAGCAGGCCCGCGATCTTCGACAGCGACGCCGCCGCCGACTCGTACGAGTTGAGGAACATGCCGAGCCGGTCGATCGGGTCGTAGAGCCGCCGCACGTACAGCACCGCCGCCGCGAGCACGCCCAGCTCCAGCGAACCCTCCGCCACCCGGTAGGCGCCCCACAGGCACATGCCGGCCACCGCCGTGTTCGCCACCAGCCGCGAGCCCACCACATAGCGGGCCATCTCCAGCAGCGCGTCGCCGTTGCTCCGCTCGTGCCGGTGGTTGAGCCCCGCGAACTCCGCGTCGTTCACCCGCTCCCGGCGGAACGCCCGCACCGGCCGGATCCCGTTCATCGTCTCCGCGAACTTCACGATCACCCCGGCGATCGCCGTCGACCGCTCCGCGAACACCGCGCCCGCCCGCCGCCGGTACCGGCGCACCAGCAGGTACAGCGGTCCGAACGAGGCCACCGCCACCGCGCCGATCCCCAGGTCCAGCCAGAGCAGCACCAGCGCGATCGACACGAACGACAGCACCACCCCGATCAGCTCCTGGAGCCCCTCCGACAGCAGCTCCCGCAGCGACTCCACATCGGTGGTCGACCGCGAGATCAGCCGCCCCGAGGTGTACCGCTCGTGGAAGTCCACGCTCAGAACCTGCGCGTGCCGGAAGATCCGCCCCCGCAGATCGAGCAGCACGTCCTGGTTGATCCGCGCCGCGCCCCGCACGAACGCGTACTGGAGCGCCCCCGCGCCCACCGCGCACAGCAGGTAGCCCACCGCCACCGCGACCAGCGGACCGTGGTCCCCGGCCCGGAAGGCCGGCACCCCGCGGTCGATCGCGTACGCCACGAGCAGCGGGCCCGCCTGGACCGCCGCTTCCTTCACCAGCAGCACCAGCGCCGCCACCGCCACCCGGAACCGGTGCGCGGCCAGCAGCGAGCGCAGCAGCGCGCCGGTCGCCCCGCGCGGCGCCGGCAGGTCGTCCCGGTCGAACGGGTCACCGGCCGCGGCCTGCTCCTCCCGCCCCTCCCGCTCCTCCTCCGGCTGTACGAGCGTGGTGTCCGTCATCGCTCCTCGTCCCCCTCGCCCGACATCAGCCAGGCGTACTCGGCGCTGCTCCGCAGCAGTTCCTGATGGGTGCCGACGGCCGCGATCCGGCCGCCGGACAGCAGCGCCACCCGGTCGGCCAGCATCACGGTCGACGGCCGGTGCGCCACGACCAGCGCCGTCGTCTCCTTCAGCACCTCGCGCAGGGCCGCCTCCACCCGCGCCTCGGTGTGCACGTCCAGCGCCGACAGCGGATCGTCGAGCACCAGGAAGCGCGGCCGGCCGACCACCGCCCGGGCCAGCGCGAGCCGCTGCCGCTGACCGCCCGAGAGGCTCAGCCCCTGCTCGCCGACCCGCGTCCCGGCCCCCTCCGGCAGCCGTCCGACGAACCCGTCCGCCTGCGCGATGCCGAGCGCCCGGTCCAGCTCCGGCGTCCCGGCGGACGCGTCCGCGCCCATCAGCACGTTCTCGCCGACGCTCGCCGAGAAGAGGGTCGGCTCCTCGAACGCCACCGACACCAGCGTCCGCAGCCGCTCACGCTCCATCAGGGCGACGTCCTCGCCGTCCAGCAGGATCCGCCCGGCGCTCGCCTCGTGCAGCCGCGGCACCAGCGCGGTCAGCGTGGTCTTGCCGGAACCGGTCGCCCCGACCAGCGCCAGCGTCTCGCCCGGCCGCACGTGCAGGTCGACGCAGTCGAGGACGGGCGGGGCGCCGTCCGGCGCGTCCGGGTACCGGAACGACACGCCCTCGAAGCGGAGCCCGTCCGGCGCCCCCGGCACCGCCGCCGGGGCGACCGCGTCCCGCTCCTCCTCGGCGTCCATCACCTCGAAGTACCGCTCCGTCGCCGTCACCGCCTCCTGGCTCATCGCGAGCAGGAAGCCGATCGACTCCACCGGCCAGCGCAGCGCGAGCGCCGTCGACAGGAAGGCCACCAGGGTGCCCGCCGACAGCCCGCCGTCCGCGACCCGCACCGAGCCCAGCACCAGCGCGGCGCCGATCGCCAGCTCCGGCAGGACCGTGATCAGCGCCCAGATCGTGGCGAGCAGCCGCGCCTTGGACAGCTCCGTCGAGCGCAGCAGCACCGCGAGCCGGCGGAAGGCGTCCGCCTGGCTGCGGTGCCGGCCGAAGCCCTTGACGATCCGGATGCCGAGGACGCTCTCCTCCACCACCGTCGTCAGATCGCCCACCTGGTCCTGCGCCCGCCGCGCCACCACGCCGTACCGCCGCTCGAAGTACGAGCACAGCACCACCACCGGCACCACCGGCGTCAGCAGCACCAGCCCCAGCGACCGGTCCTGCGCGAGCAGCAGTGCGCAGCCGGCCAGGATGGTCACCGCGTTGACGACCAGGAAGGTCAGCGGGAAGGCCAGGAACATCCGGACGATCATCAGGTCTGTGGTGCCGCGGGACAGCAACTGCCCGGACGCCCACCGGTCGTGGAAGGCGATCGGCAGCCGCTGGAGCCGCCCGTACAGGTCCTCCCGCATCCGCGCCTCCACGGACGACAGCGGCCGCGCCACCAGCCACCGCCGCAGCCCGAACAGCCCGGCCTCGGCGATCCCGAGCAGCAGCAGGTACAGGGCCCCCAGCCACACCCCGCCCGGGTCCCGGTCCGCGACCGGCCCGTCCACCAGCCACTTCAGCACCAGCGGGATGACGAGCGCGAGACAGGAGGCGACGACCGCGACGAAGGCGGCGGTGAAGAACCGCCCCCGCACGGGCCGCACGTACGGCCAGAGCCGCAGCAGCACCCGGACGGCCGAACGGCGGACGGGGACGGGGACGGACTCGGAGGTGACAGGTTTCTCGGGCATCAGGCCCGACCCTACGATTCACCACTGACACGTCTCACCCGATTTTCGGACGGCTTCGGACGGCACCGTAGGATCCCTGCCCGGTACACGCACCATGGGTGGGGAGAACACCATGAGGACCCGTACGAGCAGAGCCGCCGCGGCCGCCGTCCTGCTGCCGCTGCTCGCCGCGGCCGTCGGCTGCCAGGCGGCCGGCACGGAGGCGCCGGCCGCCGAGGCGCCGAAGCCGACCGGGAAGCCGGTCTACGAGGAGCGGCTCGCGGACCAGCTCAACGCCGCCTCCCGGGCCACCGCCGCCACCGGCTCCGCGCGCTTCACCGCCACGCTCGCCTACGGCTCCGCCGAGGGCACCGCCGTGGAGACCACCGCCGGCGTCCTCGACTACGCGAAGGACTCCGCGCGCGTGAAGCGCTCGTACGTCGTCCCGCGCGGCTTCCCGGAGGACACGGCCACCGAACTCGGCCTGCCCTCCGGCTCGCGCGACTCCCAGGTCTTCGCCGTCGAGAAGAACGACGTCAGCTACCGCACCGCCCGGGGCACCTGGCTGCGGTACGACGCCTCCGGCTCCAAGGAGTTCACGGACGGCGCCGGCGAGATCCTGTCCCTCGCGGGCGAGTCGGAGCCCTGGGGCGGCACCCTCGCCGACGTCGTGCGCCACGCCGACCCGGAGCGCGCGCCCGAGACCGGCGCGGACGGCCGGCGGACGTACCGCGTCGAGGTGTACACCCGGAGCCTCGTCGACCTCCTGCCCGCCGCGGTCGGGTACGCCTCCCGCGACGCGAAGACGCCGGGAGAGGTCCCGGTGACGGTGGTCCTCGACAAGGACGGCCGACTGCTGAGCGCCGAGGCCGACTACGCCCCGCTGCTGCGCGGCCTGCGCGGCGCGGGCGTCCTGCGGGGCGTCACCTCGCTGCGCGCCACGTACACGCTCGCCGGGCATGGCGGGCAGACCGTGCCCGGCATCCCGTCGGGGGAGCGGACCGACGACGCCGAGCGGGTCACCGCGGCGCTGGGCGAGGTGAAGCCCGGCGCCTGCGCCTCGACGGACACCGGCCTCGGCTCGCAGGACCTCGTCCGGCCCGTGCCCTGCGGCAAGGAGGCCGACCTGCGGGTCTTCGCCGTGAAACGGGTCGACGAGACCTTCCGGAACAAGGACCCCCAGGGCCTCGGGCGCGCCCTGGCGGCCGAGCGCTGCCGCGAGGACTTCCGCACCGTGCCCGCCGCGTGGACGCGGGACGCCCGCCCGGCCGGCACGTACCAGGTCGGCGGCCAGGAGACCGTCAGCTACGGCTACACCGGTCCCGAGGCCTCCGTCTCCGGCGACTTCGTCTGCTACGTGACCCTCCGCTGACCGGCGCGGGCGGCGGCCCTCACCCCGCCACCCGCAGCAGCACCACCGACCGCGCCCCCACGTCGAGCACCGCCCCGCCCGGGTGGAGCGTGCCCGGGGGCGCGGTCTGGTCGTCGAGGGACGTGTCCAGGACGCGCTCGTACGTCTGGGCCCACGGCGGGCCCGGGAGGCGGAAGGACAGGGGGCGGGGGCCCGCGTGGAGGACGGCGAGGAAGCTGTCGTCGAGGACCTGCTCGCCCCGCTCGTCACGGCCCGGTATGTCGCGGCCCGACAGATAGAGGGCGAGGGTGGCGGAGGGCGCGTACCAGTCCCGCTCGGTCATCTCGGTGCCGTCGGGGCCGAACCAGGCCAGGTCGCGCAGCCCGTCGGCGCCCTGGGGGCGGCCGGAGAAGAAGGCGCGGCGGCGCAGCACCGGGTGGCGGTGCCGGAGCGCGAGCAGCCGCCGGGTGAGGGCGAGGAGCTGGCCGCGGCCGGGGTCGTCGGGGAGGGACCAGTCGAGCCAGCCGATCTCGTTGTCCTGGCAGTACGCGTTGTTGTTGCCGCCCTGGGTGCGGCCCATCTCGTCGCCCGCGACGAGCATCGGCACGCCGGTGGAGAGCAGCAGCGTGGTGAGCAGGTTGCGGAGCTGGCGGAGCCGGAGGGCGTTCACCTCCGGGTCGTCGGTCTCGCCCTCCGCGCCGCAGTTCCAGGAGCGGTTGTCGTGGGTGCCGTCCCGGTTGCCCTCCCCGTTGGCCTCGTTGTGCTTGCGCTCGTAACTGACCAGGTCGCGGAGGGTGAAGCCGTCGTGGGCGGTGACGAAGTTGACGGAGGCGTACGGCCGCCGGCCGCCCCAGGCGTAGAGGTCGCTGGAGCCGGAGAGCCGGTAGCCGAGGTCGCGCACGTCGGGCAGGGCGCCGCGCCAGAAGTCCCGTACGGCGTCCCGGTAGCGGTCGTTCCACTCGGTCCACAGCGGCGGGAAGGCGCCGACCTGGTAGCCGCCGTTGCCGACGTCCCACGGTTCGGCGATGAGCTTCACCCGGCGCAGCACCGGGTCCTGGGCGATGACGGCGAGGAACGGCGACAGCATGTCGACGTCGTGCATCGAGCGGGCCAGCGCCGCCGCCAGGTCGAAGCGGAAGCCGTCGACGCCCATCTCGGTCACCCAGTACCGCAGGGAGTCGGTGATGAGCCGGAGCACCTGCGGCTGGACGACGTGCAGGGTGTTGCCGCAGCCGGTGTAGTCGGCGTAGCGCCGGGCGTCCGACTGGAGCCGGTAGTAGCCGCGGTTGTCGATGCCCTTCAGGGACAGGGTCGGGCCGAGTTCGCCCGCCTCCGCCGTGTGGTTGTAGACGACGTCGAGGATGACCTCGATGCCGGCCGCGTGCAGCGCCCGGACCATCCGCTTGAACTCGCCGACCTGCTGCCCGGTGGTGCCGGACGAGGAGTAGCCGGCGTGCGGGGCGAAGTACCCGATCGAGTTGTAGCCCCAGTAGTTGGTGAGGCCGCGGCGCAGCAGGTGGTCCTCGTGGGCGAACTGGTGGACCGGCAGCAGCTCGACGGCCGTCACCCCGAGGCGTACGAGGTGGTCGATCGCGGCCGGGTGGGCGAGCCCCGCGTACGTGCCCCGCAGCCGCTCCGGGATGCCGGGGTGCCGGGCGGTGAAGCCCTTGACGTGCAGCTCGTAGATGACGGAGTCCTGCCAGGGCGTCTTGGGCCTGCGGTCGTCGGACCAGTCGTCGTCGTCCCGCACGACGACCCCCTTGGGGACGTGCGGGGCGGAGTCCCGCTCGTCGCGGACGGTGTCGGCGACGTGCTGCTGCGGCCAGTCCCGCACGTGCCCGTACACCTCGGGCGGCAGCGCGAACTCGCCGTCGACGGCCCGCGCGTACGGGTCGAGGAGCAGCTTCGCCGGGTTCCAGCGGGCGCCGGTCCACGGGTCCCACCGGCCGTGCACCCGGTAGCCGTACCGCTGCCCGGGTCCGACGCCGGGCACGAAGCCGTGCCAGATCTCGTGGGTGAGCTCGGTCAGCGGCAGACGGGTCTCGGTGCCGTCGGCGGCGAAGAGGCAGAGCTCGACCGCCTCCGCGCCGCCCGCCCAGAGGGCGAAGTTGGTGCCCCGGGTCCCGTCCGGTCCGACCCGGCAGCGGGCCCCGAGGGGGGTGGGCGCGCCCGGCCAGACCGGGGGCGCGGTCCGTCCCGGGGCATGCTCCTCTACCGCCTGCTGTTCGGCTGCGCTCGACACCGCCCTGGCCTCCCGCGGCTCCGGCGGGCCCGCGTGCCGGGGCGGGGGCGTCCCGGCCCCTGCCCCGCGCGTCCTCCCGCACCCTCGTGTACTCCCGGTCGTCCTCCCTGTTCTGCCCGCAGCGCCGTCCCCCCAACATGGCCCGCGCGCACGTTTCCCCTGGAGGGGGGTCGTCGTTGGGCCACGCGTGACACGTGTATGGGAACGGGCCGGACAATTCCTCGCGGTCGCGGGGCTCCTCGTGGGTCTCGCCGGCTGCACCGGATCGGACGGGGAAGGAGGCGTCGGCCTGGGGCTTCCCGGCAAGGCGCGGGCCCCCGGCGACGTGATCCGGGTCGTCCCGGAGGACGGCAGCCGCGCGGTGCCCGCCGACGGCCCCCTGGAGGTACGGGTGGACAGCGGGCGGCTCGAACGGGTGAGCGTGACCCAGGTGGCGGACGGGCGCCGGTCCGCCGTCCCCGGCACGTTCTCGGCCGACGGGCTGAGCTGGCGGCCCGCCGGCGCCACCCGGCTCGCGCTCGCCGCGAAGTACAGCGTGGACGCGGTGGCGCTCGACGCGCACGGGCGCCGCTCGGCCCGGCACACCACCTTCACCACGGTGGTGCCGGAGAGCCGGTTCATCGGCTACTTCACGCCGGAGAACCGTTCCACTGTCGGCGCCGGCATGATCGTCTCCTTCGGCTTCAACCGCCCGATCGAGAACCGGGCCGAGGTGGAGCGGGCCATCCGGGTCACCGCCGACCCGCCGGTCGAGGTCGTCGGCCACTGGTTCGGCAAGGAGCGGCTCGACTTCCGCCCCGCCGCGTACTGGGCGCCCGGCACGAAGGTGACGGTCGAGCTGGGGCTCCGGGACGTCGAGGGCGCCCCCGGCGTCTACGGCATCCAGCGCAAGACGGTCGGCTTCACGGTCGGCCGCTCCCAGGTCTCCCTGGTCGACGCCGCCGCCCACACGATGGAGGTGCGGCGGGACGGGCGGGTCCTCGCCACCCTGCCGATCACCGCGGGCGCGCCGAAGACCACCACGTACAACGGCAAGATGGTGGTGACCGAGCTGTACGACGTGACCCGGATGAACGGGGCCACCGTCGGCTTCGGCGGCGAGTACGACATCAAGGACGTGCCGCACGCGATGCGGCTCACCGAGTCGGGCACCTTCATCCACGGCAACTACTGGGCCGACGCCTCCACCTTCGGCTCCGCCAACGTCAGCCACGGCTGCGTGGGGCTGCGGGACGTGAAGGGCGGCGGCTCCGACACCCCGGCGGGCTGGTTCTTCGACCGGAGCCTGATCGGCGACGTCGTCGAGGTGGTCAACTCCCGGGACCGGAAGGTCGCCCCGGACAACGGTCTCGGCGGCTGGAACCTGGACTGGGCGGCCTGGAAGGCGGGTTCCGCCCTCCGCTGACCCGGCTCCGGCGCGAGGGCCGGACGCGGGCCGCTCCCCGCTCGCCTCCGGCCCGTCCCGACTGGGACTGAACGGTGACATTCACGTGGAACTTTCGTGTCTTCCGGTGTGATTATCTAGCGCCGTGCACGGGACGTGCGCATGGGGGTGGGGCCCGGTCAGACGCCGGGTCGTGCGAGGGGAGAAGACCATAGTGAACGGGCAGCCGATATCGGGGACGCCGGCGCGGCGGCGGGGGCTCCGCCTCGGGGCCCTGGCCACGGGGGCGCTGCTCCTCGTCCTGACCGCGTGCGGCGGCGAGGAGCCGTCCGGGACGGCGGACGGTGCCGGGGCCAAGGGCTCGGGCCAGGGGACCGCGGCCCCCGACAACGCCGCCTCGCAGGCGGTCGTGACCGTCCTGCCGAAGGACGGCGCCGACTCGGTCGCCACCAGCGGGGCCCTCAAGGTCACCGCCGAGCAGGGCAAGCTGACCACCGTGACGGTCGCCGACTCCAAGGGCGCCCCGGTCGAGGGGAAGATCTCGGCGGACGGCGCGAGCTGGGAGCCGCTGGCCCACCTGTCGGCCGGCACCCAGTACAAGGTCCACGCGATCGCGAAGGACGCCGAGGGCCGCGAGTCGGCGAAGGACACCACCTTCACGACCCTGGTCCCGAAGAACACCTTCATCGGCCACTACACGCCGGAGGCGGACACGACCGTCGGCGTGGGCATGCCGGTCTCCATCAACTTCACCCGGGGCATCACCGACCCCGAGGCCGTGGAGAAGGCCATCAAGGTCACGGCCGAGCCGGCCGTCGAGATCGAGGGCCACTGGTTCGGCAACGACCGCCTGGACTTCCGCCCCGAGGAGTACTGGAAGGCCGGCACGAAGGTCACGGTCGAGCTGAACCTGGACGGCGTCGAGGGCCGCCCGGGCGTCTACGGCAAGCAGAAGAAGACGTACTCCTTCACCATCGGCCGCCGTCAGGTCTCCACCGTCGACGCGAGCGCCAAGACGATGAAGGTCGAGCGCGACGGGCAGATCATCAAGACCCTGCCGATCACCGCGGGCGCCCCGTCCACGACCACGTACAACGGTCAGATGGTCATCAGCGAGAAGTACAAGGTGACCCGCATGAACGGGGCCACCGTCGGCTTCGGCGGCGAGTACGACATCAAGGACGTGCCGCACGCCATGCGCCTGTCCACCTCCGGCACCTTCGTGCACGGCAACTACTGGGCGCCGAAGTCCACCTTCGGCTCGCAGAACGTCAGCCACGGCTGCGTCGGCCTGTCGGACACCCGGGGCGCGGGCGACAGCTCCACCCCCGCCGCCTGGTTCTACGACCGGTCGATCATCGGTGACGTCGTCATCGTGAAGAACTCCAAGGACAAGCAGATCAAGCCGGAGAACGGCCTGAACGGCTGGAACATGTCCTGGGCGGAGTGGACCGCCTGATCCGCGTCCTCCCGCGTCCGACCCGGGCCCGGTGCCGTCCGCTCTGTGAGCAACGGCACCGGGCCCGGTCCCGTTAACGGCCACTAACCTCTTCCCCATGACTGTGAACCTCGAAGTCGCCGACGGCGTCGGCACGATCCGTCTCGACCGCCCGCCGATGAACGCCCTGGACATCGCCACCCAGGACCGGCTGCGCGAGCTGGCCCAGGAGGCCACCGACCGCGACGACGTGCGGGCCGTCGTCCTCTACGGCGGCGAGAAGGTCTTCGCGGCCGGCGCGGACATCAAGGAGATGCAGGTCATGGACCACGTGGCCATGGTCGAGCGGTCCCGCGCGCTCCAGGACTCCTTCACCGCCGTCGCCCGCATCCCCAAGCCGGTCGTCGCCGCGATCACCGGCTACGCGCTCGGCGGTGGCTGCGAACTCGCCCTCTGCGCCGACTACCGGATCGCCGCCGACAACGCGAAGCTCGGCCAGCCCGAGATCCTGCTCGGCCTGATCCCCGGCGCCGGCGGCACCCAGCGGCTGTCCCGGCTCGTCGGTCCCTCCAGGGCCAAGGACCTCATCTTCACCGGCCGGATGGTGAAGGCCGACGAGGCGCTCACGCTCGGCCTGGTCGACTGGGTCGTCCCGGCCGCCGAGGTGTACGAGCAGGCGCACGCCTGGGCGGCGAAGCTGGCCCAGGGCCCGGCGGTGGCGCTGCGCGCCGCCAAGGAGGCCGTCGACCAGGGCCTGGAGGCCGACATCGACACCGGGCTCGCCCTCGAACGCACCTGGTTCTCGGCGCTGTTCGCCACCGCCGACCGCGAGACCGGCATGCGCAGCTTCGTCGAGGAGGGCCCGGGCAAGGCGAAGTTCGCCTGACGTCCGTCCGTCCGTCCGCCTGACGGCCCGTCGTTTCCGACGGGCCGTCAGGGCGACGCGCCGTCCCGCGGGGGCCATTCCACCGGAACGGCCCCCGCGGTGCGTCTCCGGCGGTCATGATGGGGGGCATGGCGGGCCTGGAGAGCAGGGAACAACCGCGGCAGGGCGGTGTGCCCGCCGCACGGTGGACACCGACCCTGGAGGACGAAGAGGCCCTCGTGGCGATGGCGGAGTGGGGCAACCCGGCGGAGGGCGACGTGCGTCTGCCGTCGCGGCCGGAGTCCGCCAGGACCGCCCGCCGGATGACCCAGTACGTGGTGCTCCGGCAGTGGGGGCTCGGTCCGACCCTCGCCGAGCACGCGGTCCTGCTCGTCTCGGAGCTGGTGGGGAACGCGGTCCGGCACACCGGTGCCCGGGTCTTCGCGCTGCGCGCCCAGCGGCGCCCGGGGCGGATCCGGATCGAGGTGCGGGACCCGTCCCGCGGACTGCCCTGTCTGATGCCGGTCGCCGAGCTCGACGTGAGCGGCCGGGGCCTCTTCCTGGTCGACAAGCTCTCCGACCGGTGGGGCGTGGACCTGGGGCCGCGCGGCAAGACCACCTGGTTCGAGATGAGGGTCAGCGACCGCTGAACGCACGAAAGCCCCCGTGCGCCGTGGTGAGGCTGCTGGGGGCTTCCGTGTGATGCGCCGTGGACGGGGGGGTGTATCCACGGCCGCTGAAGCGACCTGGCCCGGGTCAATGGGGGTCGTAGCACCGACTATGGCAGACGGCGGGCCATACCGCCAAGCGCCCGTATATACATCAAAACGGACATATGGTGACGTTTTCATTGTGAATCGTTGGTGACGTGCGGCACTCACCTTGAAAACTGTGAATGGCTATGCGATTCATCGTTTGTTTCCCTCGATCATCCACATACTGGACAGCGTCAGGCGGCGGTGAGCAGCGCCTCCGAGGCCACCGGTCGGTACCCGGCCGCCTGGAACGTCCGCACGCTCCGCGCGTTCCCGGGCGACTGCTGCGCCCAGACCACCCCGCCCGGCGTCAGATGGCGCGCCGCCGTCGCCAGCGCCCGGCCCAGACCCCGGTGCCGCACCGCCTCGTCCACCTCCACGGCCGCCTCCCAGCGCCCTGCCACCCCGCGCCCCAGGATCAGCACCCCGCCGTCCGCGGCCCACACCCGTACGTCGTCCCGGTACTTCAGCGCCCGCGCCACCCGCGGGTGCTCCGGGTCCTCGATCTCCCGCAGCTCCAGCGGCGGCGGGCCCGGCAGGGCGTCGGCGACCGTCAGCAGGTCGACCGTGTTCATCCGCCGGCCGGTCCGGGTCATCAGCCGCACCAGAAAGCCGGGGTTCATGCTCGCCGCGAGCGGGTCGCTGCCGGTCGCCGCCAGCTCCGCCCGCACCCACGCCGGGTCGACGTCGGCGAAGACCACCGAATGGGCCGTGAAGGCCAGCACCCCGGCGTCCCGCCGGTCCGGCTGCGGCACCACCGTCGTCCCGCCGTCCATGGGCGGGAACTCCCCGCGCGCCGCCGCCGCCAGTATCCGTGTCACGTCACCGCTCATACCGCCATCATCGGACACCGCGCGGCCAGCTAATCTGACCCCCGTCAGAACAGCACCGAGAAGGGGCGGACAGCAGTGGCGGACATCGAGTCGGCACGCACGGCATTCAACCGGTACGACGTGGACGGGGACGGCTTCATCACCGCCGCGGAGTACAAGAGCGTCATGGCCCAGCTGGGTGACTTCAACGTCACCGAGACGGTCGCCGAGGCCCTCATCAAGCAGCGCGACGACAACGGCGACGGCCGCCTGTCGTGGGACGAGTTCTGGTCCCACCTCAGCAAGGCGTGACCCGGGCCTGACCTGCTCCGGGACCGGGACCGGGCGGCGTTCACCCTGAGTTGCCGCCCGTCCCGGGCTCGGTGACGATCGTCCGGTGACGCTTCCCGGACCCCTCGGCACCCCGAGCCGTCGAGGCGCCGCGGTGCTCGCCGCCGCCGCCGTCCTCGGCGTCCTCGCCGTCGCCCTCCTGGGCGCCGGCCTCGCCCGGACAGGCACCGGTGAACTGCGGATACCCGCGGCCGGCACCACCACCCTGCTCCGGATCCTCCTCCTCGCCGGACTGGCCCTCGCCGTCGGCGAACTCGCCGGCACCCGGCTGGCCGGCGACGGCCCCCTGCCGCGCCGCCTGGCTGCCCCCGGCGCCCTGCTCGCCGCGGCCGCCTCCGCCGCCCTCCTGCTCCTCCTCGCCGCCGTCAGCGGGCTGAGCCTCCCCGTCGTCTACGGGCTCCGCGAGGGCCGGCTGCTGCTGGTCACCGCCAACGCCTGTCTGCTCGCCGCGGTCTGCGCCGCCTCCCGGCGCCCCGGCCTCGCCGCCCTCCCGCTCGCCGCCGCGATCGTCGCCGAGGCGCTGCGCGCCCACCCCGAGAGCGCCGGCTTCGGCGTCGGCGCCGGACTCACCGTCGTCCACCTCACCGCCGCCTCGCTCTGGACCGGCTCCCTGCTGTACGTCCTCCGGGTGCTGCGGCTGCGCGGCGGCGGCCGCGAGGTGCTGCTCCGGTACGCCCGGATGGCCGCCTTCGTCTACGCCGCCCTGGCCGTCACCGGCACCGTCTCCACGCTGCGCCGGCTGCCGCTGGACGTCGTGCTGGGGACCGCGTACGGCAGGGTCCTGCTCGTGAAGCTCGCCCTCTTCGGCGGCGCCAGCCTGCTGGCCCTGATGGCCCGCTCCCGCCTGATGTCCGGCGCCGACGCCCGCCCCCCGGCCCGGATCGAGCTCACCGCCCTCGCGGTGATCGTGGCCCTCTCCGCCCTCCTCACGGTGGTGCCGGACCCGCACTGGATCCGCTCCTGACCGCTCGATTCCGGCCGTCTGCCCGGAATCCGGCCATACGTCCGGGGATTGGCCTAGACCTATTGCCCGTGACGGGGGCGGCCGATACGTTTCGTCCCGGCTGCGCAGCCGGCACGAAACGCACGGCACCATCCCGTAACGCATCGCATCGTTCATTTCAGGAGGACATGCCATGTTCCGTCGCGTCGCCGCCGCCCTCGCCACCGCGGCCACCGCCGGGGCCCTCGCCCTCGGCGCCGCCGGCACCGCCGAGGCCGCCGGTCCCGGCTTCTATCCGCGCAGCCACCACGCCTCGTACGCGGAGTGCCAGGCGGCCGGCCAGGCGGGCGAGTGGATGTGGGGCAAGATCTACTTCTGCGAGCCCTTCCACCCCAGCCGCCCGGACGTCTACGTCCTCTGGGTCCGCTACTGACCCGCACGCGCGAAGGCCGGTCCCGCGGGGGCGGGACCGGCCGTGCGTCACGTACGCGCGCGCGTGCTCAGCACTCGATGATGTTCACCGCGAGGCCGCCGCGGGCGGTCTCCTTGTACTTGACGCTCATGTCCGCGCCGGTCTCCTTCATGGTCTTGATGACCTTGTCGAGGGAGACCAGGTGGCTGCCGTCGCCGCGCATCGACATCTTCGCCGCCGTCACGGCCTTGACCGCCGCCATGCCGTTCCGCTCGATGCAGGGGATCTGGACCAGGCCGCCGACCGGGTCGCAGGTCAGGCCCAGGTTGTGCTCCATGCCGATCTCGGCCGCGTTCTCCACCTGCTCGGGGGAGCCGCCCAGGACCTCGGCGAGGGCGCCCGCCGCCATCGAGCAGGCCGAGCCGACCTCGCCCTGGCAGCCGACCTCGGCGCCGGAGATCGAGGCGTTCTCCTTGAAGAGCATGCCGACCGCGCCCGCCGCCAGGAGGAAGCGGACGATGCCGTCCTCGTCGGCGCCCGGGACGAAGTTCATGTAGTAGTGCAGGACGGCGGGGATGATGCCGGCCGCGCCGTTGGTCGGGGCGGTGACCACCCGGCCGCCCGCCGCGTTCTCCTCGTTCACCGCCATGGCGTAGAGCGTGATCCACTCCATCGCGTGCGCCGCCGGGTCGCCCTCGGAGCGCAGCTTGCGGGCGGAGGTCGCGGCGCGGCGGCGGACCTTCAGGCCGCCGGGGAGGATGCCCTCGCGGGACATGCCGCGCGAGACGCAGGACTGCATGACCCGCCAGATCTCCAGGAGCCCCGCGCGGATCTCCTCCTCGGTCCGCCACGCCTTCTCGTTCTCCAGCATCAGCGAGGAGATCGACAGGCCGGTCTCCTTGGTGAGGCGGAGCAGCTCGTCGCCGGTGCGGAAGGGGTACTTCAGGACGGTGTCGTCCGGGATGATCGGGTTCTCGCCCGCCACCGCGTCCTCGTCGACGACGAAGCCGCCGCCGACCGAGTAGTACGTCTTCTCCAGGACGAGCCCGCCCTCGGCGTCGTACGCGAAGACCGTCATGCCGTTGGCGTGGTAGGGCAGCGCCTTGCGGCGGTGCAGGACGAGGTCGTCGTCGAAGGAGAACGGGATCTCGTGGGCGCCGAGCAGGTTGATCCGCCCGCTCGCCTTGATCCGCTCGAACTCGTCGTCGGCGCTCTCCACGTCGACCGTGCGCGGCGAGTTCCCTTCCAGGCCGAGGAGGACCGCCTTCGGGGTCCCGTGGCCGTGGCCGGTCGCGCCCAGCGAGCCGTACAGCTCGGCCCGGACCGAGGCCGTCCGCGCCAGGAGGCCCTCGTTCTTCAGCCGGCGGGCGAACATCCGGGCCGCGCGCATGGGGCCCACCGTGTGGGAGCTCGACGGGCCGATGCCGATCGAGAACAGGTCGAAGACCGAGATGGCCACGGAAGGACTCCTTGTGGGGGCTAGACGTCGTTGTCTGCCGGGGTGGTGCAGAAACGCTGAGCATGGGGCGGGGCACCGCGCTCACCGTCCAGTGTGCGCGGTGCCCCAGGTGTTCCGTACGAACAGGCTCGGAACTAAATCGTACGAAATTACTTCAGGCCGGGGTACAGCGGGTGCTTGTCGGCCAGCGCCGTCACGCGGGCCTTCAGCGCCGCGGCCTTGTCCTCGTCGTAGCCCGGCTTGAGGGCCTCGGCGATGATGTCGGCGACCTCGGTGAAGTCCTCGGCCCCGAAGCCGCGGGTGGCGAGGGCCGGCGTGCCGATGCGCAGGCCGGAGGTGACCATCGGCGGGCGCGGGTCGTTCGGGACGGCGTTCCGGTTGACCGTGATGCCGACCTCGTGGAGCCGGTCCTCGGCCTGCTGGCCGTCGAGCTCCGAGTTCCGCAGGTCCACCAGGACCAGGTGCACGTCGGTGCCGCCGGAGAGGACCGAGACGCCGTGCGCCGTGACGTCGTCCTGGACCAGGCGCTCGGCCAGGATCCGGGCGCCGTCCAGGGTGCGCTGCTGGCGCTCCTTGAACTCCTCCGAGGCCGCGACCTTGAAGGAGACCGCCTTGGCCGCGATCACGTGCTCCAGCGGGCCGCCCTGGAAGCCGGGGAAGACCGAGGAGTTCAGCTTCTTCGCGAACTCCTTCTTCGCCAGGATGACGCCGCCGCGCGGGCCGCCGAGCGTCTTGTGCGTGGTGGAGGTCACCACGTCCGCGTACGCGACCGGGTTCGGGTGCAGACCGGCCGCGACCAGGCCGGCGAAGTGGGCCATGTCGACCCACAGGTACGCCTCGACCTCGTCGGCGATCCGGCGGAACTCCGCGAAGTCCAGCTGACGCGGGTACGCCGACCAGCCGGCGATGATCACCTTCGGGCGGTGCTCCTTGGCCAGGCGCTCGACCTCGGCCATGTCGACCAGGCCGGCCTCGTCCACGTGGTACGCGACCACGTTGAACTGCTTGCCCGAGAAGTTCAGGCGCATGCCGTGGGTCAGGTGACCGCCGTGCGCCAGGTCCAGGCCGAGGATCGTGTCGCCCGGCTGGGCCATCGCGAAGAGCGCGGCCTGGTTGGCGGAGGCGCCGGAGTGCGGCTGCACGTTGGCGTACTCGGCGCCGAACAGGTCCTTGATCCGGTCGATCGCGATCTGCTCGGCCACGTCGACGTGCTCGCAGCCGCCGTAGTAGCGGCGGCCCGGGTAGCCCTCGGCGTACTTGTTGGTGAGGACGGAGCCCTGGGCCTCCATGACCGCGACCGGAGCGAAGTTCTCCGAGGCGATCATCTCGAGGGTGGACTGCTGACGGCGGAGCTCGGCGTCGACGGTGGCGGCGACGTCGGGGTCCAGCTCGTGGAGGGGAGTGTTCAGAAGCGACATGAAGCGATCCCTACGGGGTCTCGGTCAGCCTGCGGTGAAGGCGGTGTACTCGTCGGCGGTGAGCAGGTCGTCCTGCTCGGCCGTGAGGCGCACCTTGAACAGCCAGCCGCCCTCGAACGGAGCGGAGTTCACCAGCGACGGGTCGTCCACGACGTCCTGGTTCGCCTCGACGACCTCGCCGGTCACCGGGGAGTACAGCTCGCTCACGGACTTGGTCGACTCCAGCTCGCCGCACTCCTCGGTCGCGGTCACGGTGGAGCCGACCTCGGGGAGCTGGACGAACACGATGTCACCGAGGGCGTTGGCCGCGTGCTCGGTGATGCCGACCGTGGCGACGCCGTCCTCGACGGCCGACAGCCACTCGTGCTCCTTGCTGTAGCGAAGCTGCTGGGGGTTGCTCATGGCCTGATTCTCCTGGATCGGGGGAGTGCGGATGTACGGGGGTCTTGCGGGGTGAGACGTGTCGTGAGACGAATGCGTCACTTCTGGCGCTTGTAGAACGGCAGCGCCACGACCTTGTAGGGCTCGTGGGTGCCGCGGATGTCCACGCCCACGCCCTCGGTCCCGGGGGCCGCGTGCGCCGCGTCGACGTACGCCATCGCGATCGGCACGCCGAGCGTGGGGGAGGGGGCGCCGGAGGTGATCTCGCCGACGGCCTCGCCGCCGAAGACGACCTGCATGCCGGCGCGCGGGACGCGGCGGCCCTCGGCGATCAGGCCGACCAGCTTGCGCGGCGGGGCGGTCTCGGCGCGCTCGGCGGCGGCCTCCAGGGCCTTGCGGCCGACGAAGTCGCCCGGCTTCTCGAACTTCACGACCCGGCCGAGACCGGCGTCGAAGGGGGTGAGCGAGGTGGTGAGCTCGTGCCCGTACAGCGGCATGCCCGCCTCCAGGCGGAGCGTGTCGCGGCAGGACAGGCCGCACGGGATCAGGCCGACGCCCGCGCCCGCCTCGGTCAGGGCCTTCCAGACGCCCTCGGCGTGCTCCGGCTTCAGGAAGAGCTCGAAGCCGTCCTCGCCGGTGTAGCCGGTCCGGGCGATCAGCGCCGGGACGCCGGCGACGGTGCCGGGGAGGCCCGCGTAGTACTTCAGGCCGTCCAGGTCGGCGTCGGTGAGCTGCTTGAGGATGCCGGGGGACTCGGGGCCCTGCACGGCGAGCAGGGCGTACGCGTCGCGGTCGTCGCGGACCTCGGCGTCGAAGCCCCCGGCACGGGCCACCAGGGCGTCCAGGACGACCTGGGCGTTGGAGGCGTTCGCCACCACCATGTACTCGGTCTCGCCGAGGCGGTAGACGATCAGGTCGTCGAGGATCCCGCCGTCCTCCTGGCAGATCATCGTGTAGCGGGCGCGGCCGTTGCCCACCGTGGAGATGTTGCCGACCAGGGCGTAGTCGAGCAGGTCGACGGCCTGCGGGCCGGTCACGGTGATCTCGCCCATGTGGGAGAGGTCGAAGAGGCCGGCCCGGGTGCGGACGGCGTTGTGCTCGTCGCGCTCGCTGCCGTACCGCAGCGGCATGTCCCAGCCGGCGAAGTCGGTCATGGTCGCGCCCAGCGAACGATGCAGGGCATCGAGGGCGGTCAGGCGGGGGGTGGTGCTCATGATGGACGTGGCTCCCGGGTCCCGAAGGCGGAAAACATGACAGGCAAGGACGTTCCTCCCCATCTGTCATGGAACCTGAGAGGTTCACCGGGGGCATCCCCGGCTTGCACCTTGGGTGGGGACACGACGGGTGTCCCGCTTTTCAGATCTGCCTCATCCACGCGGTACGGGGCCTGAGAGATTCAAGGGAGGGACTTGCTCCTTCGGCGCCCGGACGGCCCCAGGGCCGGTCCGGAACTCTCCCGCGCGGATTCGAGCGGCCGGTATGCGGTTGTGGGCGCTGCGCGCGCCTGGCGCGCACATCCTCGCATACGGTGTCGGCGCCGCAAATCGCTTGTCTCGGATTACCGTTTCTTTACACTTCGTGGGCAAGGGTCTCCGTGAGGTCACCCGGTACGTCTCCCGGGGCCCGACAGGGGGAGCAGCGATGAGGATCCAGCACACCGGCGTCTTCGCCGGCGAAGCAGCCATACCGGCCCAGCGGGCCCGCGCCCGGACCCGCGCCCGCGGGCGCGTCGTGCGGGACCTGCGCGACCGGGGCGGGCGCGGCCCGCGCGCCCTGACCTTCGCCGCCGGCGACGTCGTGGTCGTCTCCGGACTGCCCGGCAGCGGCAAGTCCACGCTGCTGCGGCGGACCGCCGAGGGCCGCGGCGTCGACTCGCAGGACGCCCGCGAGCGCTGGGAGGCCCGGATGCCCCGCCTCCTGCCGTACGCGCTCTACCGCCCGCTGGTCCGGATCGCCCACTACGCCGGGCTCCGGCGGGCCCTGCGCTCCGGCGCCGGGGTCGTCGTCCACGACTGCGGCACCCAGTCCTGGGTCCGCGGCTGGCTGGCCCGCTCCGCCGCCCGCCGCGGCCGCGCCCTCCACCTGGTCCTCCTCGACGTCGATCCGGCCACCGCCCGGGACGGCCAGCGCGAGCGGGGCCGGGGGGTGTCCGCGTACGCCTTCGCCCGGCACCGCAGGGCCGTCGGCCGGCTCGTCGCCGCCGTCGAGGCGGGCCGGCTGCCCCGCGGCTGCGCCTCCGCCACCCTCCTCGACCGGGACGCGGCGACCGTGCTGCGCCGCATCGGCTTCCGCGACACCGCCTGACGCCCGTCCCGGAGGCGGGTTCTGGTCACGGCCGGGGCGGGGCGGCGTTAGGGTGCTGCGGGACGGCCGGGACCAGGGCCGTACGAGAAGGGGACGGAACCACCGTGGACGTGACGTGGCCGGGCAACGAGCTGGAGGAGGCGCTGGCCGCCGCGCTCGGGGAGCCCGCGGCCGGAGGCCGGCTCATCGAGGTGCTCGGCCGCAGCCAGGTCTGGGTCCCGCTGCCCAACGGCGGCGGCCCCGACAGCCCCAGCCTGGACCTCGCCACGATGGAGATCGGCGGCGCCGCCTACGTCCCCGTCTACAGCTCGCAGGAGCAGTTCCTCGCCTGCGTCGGCGACCACATGTCCTTCACCGTCGCCCCCGCCCGTGACTTCGCCCGCGGGCTGCCCCCGCAGCTCGGCATCGCGGTGAACCCCGGCGGCGTCGTCGGCGTCCCGCTGCCCCCGCCCGCCGTCGCCGAGCTCTGCCGGGTCGGGCGCACCGCCCTCGACGGGCCCGCGTCCGGAGGCCGGGTCCGGCTCTTCGAGCCCGACTGGCAGGACGACCCGGTCGACTTCCTCGCCGCGGCCGCCGCCGAGTTCGACGCCACCGGCGTCGTCGCCACCGCCCGCCGCACCCTCGCCAGCGTCGAGGGCACCGAACCGGCCCTCTTCGTCGGCGTCCAGCTCACCGGCTGGGACGGCGTCGACCGCAACGCCCCGCTGGACGCCCTCGGCCGCGCCCTCGGCCGCGTCGAGGTCGCCTGGCCGGTCAACCTGATCCTGCTCGACATGGCCGCCGACCCGGTCGGCGACTGGATGCTGGAACGGGTGCGCCCCTTCTACCAGCGCGCCACCGGGTGACCTCCGGTCCTGTCTAAGCTGGACCGACCGACACCGATCCACCGAACCGAGCCGTACGACACAGAGGACAGAGGGGCGGGACCCAGGGTGAGCGCGTCAGGGGGCGCCACGACCGGACAGGTCGAGCACATGCTGCGCCAGGTGGCGCCCGGACGCTACGACGCGTACGAGGGGCTGCTGCACGCCCTGGCCGACGGCGAGCTGTACATGCTGCTGTGGCAGGGCAGCCCGGGCTCGCCGGAGGCCCAGTACGGCAACATGGAGGTCGACGGCCTCGGGTACGCGCCCTGCGTCACCTCCGCCGGCGAACTCGCCGCCTCCGGCTGGCACCGCGCCCACGAGCGCGTCACCGGCCGTGAGATCGCCCGGGCCCTCTACCCCGAGCGCTGGGGCGTCTGGCTCAACCCGCACGCGCCCGGCGGCGGCGTCGGCATCCCGTGGGCCGATCTGCGGCGGATCGCCACCGGCCTCGACCGGATGCCCGCCGGGCCCCTCCGGGTCTCCGAACCCGCCCTGGAGATCCCGCACTTCTACGCCCAGCTGACCCAGAACGCGCACCGGACCCCGGCCGTCCGCTCGCTCCGCCGCGGCTGGGTGCAGCCCGCGCTCGGGACCCCGTACCTGGTCATCGGCCTCGATCTGTACGACGGTTCGGCGGCGACCGTGGACGAGGTGCGCGCGATGATGCGCCAGTCGATCAACGCCGTGCCCGAGGGGCTGCCCGTCTCGACGGTCGCGCTCTCCGACGCGTACGACCCGGTCGCGCTCTGGCTGCGGGCCCACGCGCGGCCCTTCTACGACCGCGAGGCGCACGGCACCCCGTCCCAGCATGCGGGATCCCACCGTCCGGGATACGGCTACCCGCCGGCGCAGCACCGCTGACGCCCCCTTCGCACCCGTTACCCCGCCCTGGCCGAAATGCCTTGCCAGGGCGGGGTTTTGCGTCCACTTGAAGCCGCTCCGGCCGTCGATGTCCGGCAACCGCCCGATTTGGTGAGTGTCCGGGTCTCAGGTTGGTATCACCGCTATGCGGACTGTTCTCTGCGCCGTCACTCGCCAGTAGCGTTCGGCCGGTCAAGACCACACATGGCGACCCAGGGGTGGACCCATGCGCATACTCAATTCCCGGTCGACCCGGGCTCTGACGGCGGCCATCACGGTCGGCCTCATCGCCACGGGCTGCGCGAGCGACCGGGACAAGGACGAGAACAAGTCCGGAGCCAAGGACACCTTCGTGTTCGGCGCCCCCGGCGACCCGGCCTCCCTCGACCCGGCCCTCGCCTCCGACGGCGAGACCTTCCGGGTCACCCGTCAGGCGTTCGAGGCGCTCCTGGAGCACGAGTCCGGTGGCAGCAAGCTCATCGGCGGGCTCGCCGAGAAGTGGTCGAGCAACCCCGAGGGCACCGTCTGGACCTTCAACCTCCGCAAGGGCGTGAAGTTCCACGACGGCGAGACCTTCGACGCGAAGGCGGTCTGCGCCAACTACGACTACTGGTTCAACTGGAAGGGCACCTACCAGTCGAGCGCGGTCTCGTACTACTGGCAGACCATCATGGGCGGCTTCAAGGCCAACGAGGACAAGGAGACGCCCAAGGCGAACTACAAGTCCTGCACGGTCAAGGACGACGCCACCGCCGTCATCGAGGTCTTCGAGCCCTCCGCCAACCTCCCCGGCGGCTTCTCCCTCCAGGCCCTCGCGATCCACTCGCCGAAGGCGCTCCAGGAGTACGCGAAGCAGCAGGTCACCGAGGCCGGCGACGCCATCACGTACCCCAAGTACAGCCAGGAGGCCGGCACGGTCGCCGGCACCGGCCCGTACAAGATCACGAAGTGGAACAAGGGCAACAAGGAAGTCGCCCTGGAGCGCTTCGACGACTACTGGGGTGAGAAGGCCAAGGTCAAGAACCTGGTCTTCCGCACGATCGACACCGAGGAGGGCCGCCGCCAGGCGCTCCAGGCCGGTGACATCGACGGCTACGACCTGGTCGCGCCCGCCGACATCAAGACCCTCGAGGGCGCCGGCTTCCAGGTCCCGACCCGTGACGTCTTCAACCTGCTCTACCTCGGTATGACGCAGGAGGCCAACCCGGCGCTGAAGAAGCCCGAGGTCCGCCAGGCCATCGCGCACGCCGTCGACCGCGAGAACATCGTCAAGACCCAGCTGCCCGAGGGCGGCAAGGTCGCGACCCAGTTCATGCCCGACACCGTCGCCGGCTACTCGGAGAACGTGAAGAAGTACGCCTTCGACACCGCCAAGGCCAAGTCGCTCCTCGCCGGCGCCGGCGCGAGCGGCCTGTCGGTCGACTTCTGCTACCCGACCGAGGTCACCCGCCCGTACATGCCTGCCCCGCAGGACATCTTCGAGCTGGTCAAGGCCGACCTGGAGAAGGCCGGCATCAAGGTCAACCCCAAGCCGAAGAAGTGGAACCCGGACTACGTCGACGCGGTGGAGAAGGGCGGCTGCGCCCTCCACATGCTCGGCTGGACCGGTGACTTCAACGACGGCTACAACTTCATCGGCACCTGGTTCGCCGGGTACGACAAGCAGTGGGGCTTCAAGAACGACAAGGTCTTCAACGCGGTGAAGGCCGGCTCGCTCCAGGGCGACCCGACCAAGCGCACGGACCTCTACAAGGCCGCCAACGAGGCGATCATGGAGTACCTGCCGGGTCTCCCGCTGACCTCCTCCCCGCCGGCCATCGCGTTCGGCAAGAACGTGGTCCCGCCGAAGGTCTCCCCGCTGACGCAGGAGAACTTCGCCGAGGTCTCCTTCAAGTAACACACCCGTAAGCGGTCCGCCCGGTCACGCGTTCCTCCCGTGACCGGGCGTCCGCGCATCCACCCTCCATACGCAAGAAAGGGGCACGCGGGGTGTTGCGACTCGTCGTACGACGACTTCTCCAGCTCATACCCACCCTGCTCGGCCTGTCGGTTCTGCTCTTCATCTGGCTGAACCGACTGCCCGGCGGACCCGCCTCAGCGATCCTGGGCGAGCGGGCGACCGAAGCCGATGTGGCGCGCATCAACCGCGCGCTGGGCCTCGACCAGCCGATCTACGTCCAGTACGGACGCTTCCTCAAGCGGCTCCTCGACCTCGACCTCGGCACCTCGGTGCAGACCGGACAGCCCGTCTGGGACGAGTTCGTGCTGCGCTTCCCCGCCACGGTCGAACTCAGCCTCGCGGCCATGCTCATCGCCACCGTCGTGGGCATCCCGCTCGGCTACCTCGCCGCCCGCAAGCGCGGCGGCTGGATCGACGTGGCCTCCGTCTCCGGCTCCCTCGTCGGCATCTGCATCCCGGTCTTCTTCCTGGCACAGCTGCTCAAGGGCGCCTTCGGCGAGATCTTCGGCACCTTCGGCCGCCAGTCCACCGGCATCGACGCCACCAGCGTCACCGGCTTCGCCGTCCTCGACGGCGTGCTGACCGGCGAGTTCGACGCCGCCTGGGACGCCCTCATGCACCTGGTGCTGCCCGGCATCGCCCTGGCCACCATCCCGCTCGCGGTCATCGTCCGCATGACCCGCGCCAGCGTCCTGGAGGTGCTCGGCGAGGACTACATCCGCACCGCCGAGTCCAAGGGCCTGGAGCGCCGGGTCGTCCGCGTCCGCCACGTGCTGCGCAACGCGCTGCTCCCCGTCGTCACCGCCATCGGCCTGCTCACCGGCAGCCTGCTCTCCGGCGCGGTGCTCACCGAGTCCGTCTTCACCTTCGGCGGCATCGGCTCCTTCATCCGGACCGCCATCGACGCCCGCGACTACCCGGTGCTCGTCGGCTTCATCATGTTCATCGCCATGATCTACGTGGTGATCAACATGCTCGTCGACCTCGCGTACAGCGTCATCGACCCGAGGGTGCGGGTGCACTGATGAGTCTGACCAACACTGCCTCCAAGATCGACCGGCTCGCCCAGCTCACGGCGAAGACCGAGACCGCCAGCGGCGCCAGCCTGTGGCGCGAGGCGATGCGCCGGCTGCGCAACAGCAAGATGGCGCTCATCGGCGGCGCGATCATCGCCGGCTTCGTCGTGCTCGCGATCATCGGCCCCTGGATCGCCCCCTACAGCCCCACCGAGCAGACCTGGCGCGGCGAGGTCTTCGCCAACCGCGGCGAGTTCGTCGGCGCCCGCGCCGAGAACTGGTTCGGCCTGGACCACCTCGGCCGCGACCTGTTCTCCCGGATGCTCGTGGGCGCCCGCCAGACGCTGCTCGTCGGCGTCGTCTCCATGCTCATCGGCCTGCTGATCGGCGCCCTCGTCGGCATCGTCTCGGGCGCCGCGGCCACCCTCGGCGGGAAGGCCGGACGGCGGATCGACGACGCGATCATGCGCGTCACCGACATCCTGCTCGCCCTGCCGTCGCTGCTCCTCGCCGTCTCCGTCGCCGCCGTGCTGGGCCAGTCGCTCACCACCGTGATGATCGCCGTCGGCGTGGTGCAGATCCCGGTCTTCACCCGGCTCCTGCGCGGCTCGATGCTCGCCCAGGGCGGCAGCGACTACGTCCTCGCCGCCCGCTCGCTGGGCATCCGCAAGCGGCGGATCGTCTTCACCCAGATCCTGCCGAACTCGCTGAGCCCGGTGATCGTCCAGGCGACGCTCAGCCTCGCCACCGCCATCATCGAGGCCGCCGCCCTCTCCTACCTCGGACTCGGCAACCCCGACCCCGCGGTGCCCGAGTGGGGCGTCATGCTCTCCGCGGCCCAGCGGTTCTTCGACAACGAGCCGATGATGTCCATGTACCCGGCGGTCGGCATCGTCATCACCGCCCTCGGCTTCACCCTGCTCGGCGAGGCCATGCGCGAAGCCCTCGACCCGAAGCTGCGAGGCTGACATGCCACTGCTCACCGTGGACGAACTCACCGTCACCTTCGGCGGCCGCGGCCGCAAGGACGTCCGGGCGGTCAACGGCGTCTCGTTCAGCGTCGACCAGGGCCAGGTCGTCGGCCTCGTCGGCGAGTCGGGCTGCGGCAAGTCCGTGACCTCGCTCGCCCTCATGGGGCTGCTGCCCGCCAAGGGCGTCACCCTCGGCGGCCGGGCCGACCTCGACGGCACGGAACTGCTGTCGCTCTCCCCGTCGAAGATGCGCGACCTGCGCGGACGCGACATGGCGATGATCTTCCAGGACCCGCTGTCCTCGCTGAACCCGGTCGTCCCCATCGGCGTCCAGGTCACCGAGATCCTCCAGCGCCACCGCGGGCTGAAGGGCGAGGCCGCCCGCAAGGAGGCCGCCCACCTGCTCGACCGGGTCGGCATCCCCGACCCCACCCGGCGGCTCAAGGAGTTCCCGCACCAGCTCTCCGGCGGCATGCGGCAGCGCGCGCTCATCGCCATGGCGGTGGCCTGCGCCCCCCGCCTGCTCATCGCCGACGAGCCGACCACCGCGCTCGACGTCACCATCCAGGCCCAGATCCTCGAACTCCTCAAGGAACTGGTCGACCAGGAGGGCACCGCGCTGCTGATGATCACCCACGACCTGGGTGTCGTCGCCGGCCTCTGCGACCAGGTGAACGTCCTCTACGCGGGCAAGGTCGTCGAATCGGCCGCCCGGCGCGAGCTGTTCGCCCACCCGACGCACCCGTACACCCACGGCCTGCTCGGCTCCATCCCCCGGCTCGACGCCCCCCGCGGCGAGCCGCTCCACCCGATCCGCGGGTCCATCAACGACCAGATCGCCTGGGCCGACGGCTGCGCCTTCGCCCCGCGCTGCGACCGGTACGAGATGGAGTGCCTCACCGGCACGCCCGAACTGACCGAACCGCGCGCGGCCGGCCACCGCGCCCGCTGCGCGAACCCGGTCCTCGCCACGACGGAGGTACCGGCATGAGCCTGCTCGAACTCGACGGCGTGAAGGTCCACTTCCCCGTCAAGAAGGGCATCCTCTTCGACCGCACGGTCGGCCACGTCTACGCCGTGGACGGCATCTCGCTCAAGGTCGAGGCGGGCCAGACGTACGGCCTGGTCGGCGAGTCGGGCTGCGGCAAGACCACGCTCGGACGGGCCGTGCTGCGGCTCGTGGACGTCACCGACGGCTCCGTCGTCCTCGACGGCACCGACGTGGCCAAGCTGCCGGAGAAGGAGCTGCGCTCCTTCCGCCGCCGGCTCCAGATGGTCTTCCAGGACCCGCTGGGCAGCCTCAACCCGCGCCAGAACATCGAGTCGATCCTCAGCGAGGGCATGGCCGCGCACGGGATCGGCGCGAACCAGGAGGAGCGGCGGGAGAAGATCCGGGAGATCCTCGCCAAGGTGGGCCTGCCCGCCAACGCGCTCTCCCGCTACCCGCACGAGTTCTCCGGCGGCCAGCGCCAGCGCATCGGCATCGCCCGCGCGCTGGTCCTGGAGCCGGACCTCATCATCTGCGACGAGCCGGTCTCCGCGCTGGACGTCTCCATCCAGGCGCAGGTGATCAACCTCCTGGAGGAGCTCCAGGAGTCGATGGGCCTGACCTACCTGGTCATCGCCCACGACCTGGCCGTCGTCCGGCACATCTCGGACGTCATCGGCGTGATGTACCTCGGCGCGCTGGTGGAGGAGGCGCCGAGCGACACGCTGTACGAGGAGCCGCTGCACCCGTACACCCGGGCGCTCATGTCCGCCGTGCCGGTGCCCGACCCGGAGGTCGAGGAGCGGCGCGAGCGGATCCTCCTCCGCGGCGACCTGCCGTCCCCGGCGAACCCGCCGGCCGGCTGCCGCTTCCACACCCGCTGCCCGTGGGCGCAGCCCAAGTGCGCGGAGGAGCGGCCGGAGCTCACGGACGCGGGCGACGGCCACAAGGTGGCCTGCCACTTCACCCAGGAGATCCGCTCGGGCGAACTCCGCGCGGCGGGCGAGACCGACGCCACGGCGATCCCGGCCCAGGCGAAGGCCCCGGCGGAGGAGACCGCCTCGAAGGCGACACCGGCCGAGGCGACGCCCTCGGCCGAGGGCGCGGCCGAGGCGACCGCTTCGGACGAGGCCGCTTCGGAGGAGGCGCCGGCCGAGGCGACCGCTTCGGACGAGGCCGCTACGGAGGAGGCGCCGGCCGAGGCGACCGCTTCGGACGAGGACCCGTCGGAGGAGGCCGCCCAGGACGAGGCGCCGGCCGAGGGGGCCCCGGGCGACGGGGGCGCCTCCGGGAAGGCCGGGGGCAAGTAGCGCGGAGCCGGAAGGGCCCGTCCGCCGTGTGGCGGACGGGCCCTTTCCGTACACACGGCACAATTGGCCGGTGCTTCACGATCTGTTCAGCCCGTCGGTCCAACACACGCTCGACCTCGTCGGGATCTTCGTCTTCGCCATCTCCGGCGCCCTCCTCGGCGTCCGGAAGAACTTCGACGTCTTCGGCATGGCCGTGCTCGCCGAGGTCACCGCGCTCGGCGGCGGTCTCCTCCGCGACCTCATCATCGGAGCCGTACCCCCGGCCGCCTTCACCGACCTCGGCTACTTCCTCATGCCGCTGGTCGCCACGGCCCTGGTCTTCTTCCTCCACCCCGAGGTGGAGCGCACCCAGACGATGGTGAACGTGTTCGACGCCGCCGGCCTCGGTCTCTTCTGCGTGACCGGGACGACGAAGGCGTACGACTACGGGCTCGGCCTCACCTCCTCGGCGGCGCTCGGCCTCGCCACCGCCGTCGGCGGCGGTGTGCTGCGCGACGTGCTCGCCAACGAGGTGCCCTCGCTGCTCCGCTGGGACCGCGACCTGTACGCCGTCCCCGCGATCGTCGGCGCCGCCATGGTCGTCCTCTGCATCCGCTTCGACGTGCTGAACGCGTACACCAGCGGCGCGGCGGTGCTCACCGCCTTCCTCCTGCGGCTGCTCGCCATGCGCTACCACTGGCGGGCGCCGCGCGCCTGGAACCGCCGGTCGTCCGCCCGCGAGGAGCCCGAAAAAGCTACCGCTCAGTAATTTCCTGCTGTACCTTCGGGACATGAGCACGAGTACCGAGACGAGCCCGGCCCCGCGGACCGAGGCGCGCAGCGAGTTCGACCGGGACACCGCCGTCACCCTCCGCGAGCCCGGGGTCTACGACGCCGAGCTCTCCGCCGGCTGGACGATCATCCACGCCGTCAACGGCGGCTACCTCCTCGCCCTCCTCGGCCGCGCCCTCGGCGAGCACCTGCCGCACCCCGACCCCTTCACCATCTCGGCGCACTACCTCACCCCGTCGGTGCCGGGCCCCGCGGTCATCCGCACCGAGACCGTCCGCACCGGCCGGACCCTCTCCACCGGCACCGCCTCGCTCTACCAGTACGCCGAGGACGGCACCGAGGTCGAGCGGATCCGCGTCCTCGCCTCGTACGGCGACCTCGGCGCGCTCCCGGACGACGTCCGCACCAGCGCGACCCCGCCCGCCCTCGCTCCGATCGAGCAGTGCTTCAGCGCCGCCGACAACCCCGCCCCGGCGATCCCCGGCTCCTCCGCCATCGCCGACCGGCTCGACCTCCGCCTCGACCCCGCCTGCGTCGGCTGGGCGCTCGGCGCCCCCTCGGGCAAGGGCGAGATGCGCGCCTGGTTCGGCCTCGCCGACGGCCGCGAGCCCGACGCGCTCTCCCTGCTGCTCGCCGTCGACGCCCTGCCGCCGACCTCCTTCGAGCTGGGCCTCAAGGGCTGGACGCCGACCGTGGAGCTCACCACCCACGTCCGCTGCCGCCCCGCCCCCGGCCCGCTGCGGGTCGCCATCACCACCCGCAACCTCGCCGGCGGCTTCCTGGAGGAGGACGCCGAGGTCTGGGACAGCGCCGGCCGGCTCGTCGCCCAGTCCCGCCAGCTCGCCCGCGCCCCGCGCGACTGAACCGGCCGGTCCCGGCGGCACGGCCCGGACCGTACGGCCGCCGGGGCCGGCCCGGGCTCGTCGAGGAGCGCCCTGACCGGGCTCGTAGAATCGACCCACCATGGCTTACCTCGACCACGCCGCGACCACGCCCATGCTGCCCGAGGCGATCGAGGCGATGACCGCCCACCTCGCCGTCACGGGCAACGCCTCGTCCCTGCACGCCGCCGGGCGGCGCGCCCGGCGGACCGTCGAGGAAGGCCGCGAGACGCTCGCCGCCGCGCTCGGCGCCCGCCCCAGCGAGGTGGTGTTCACCTCCGGCGGTACCGAGGCCGACAACCTCGCGGTGAAGGGCCTCTACTGGTCCCGCCGGGACGCCGACCCCCGCCGCACCCGCGTCCTCGCCAGCCCCGTCGAGCACCACGCCGTCCTCGACGCCGTCGACTGGCTCGCCGGCCACGAGGGCGCCGAGGTGGAGTACCTCCCCGTCGACGCCCACGGCCGGGTCCACCCCGACGCGCTGCGCGAGGCGATCGCCCGCGACCCGGAGTCCGTCGCCCTCGCCACCGTCATGTGGGCGAACAACGAGATCGGCACCGTCATGCCGGTCCGCGCGCTCGCCGACGCCGCCGCCGAGTTCGGCGTCCCGCTGCACGCCGACGCCGTCCAGGCCGTCGGCCAGCTCCCGGTCGACTTCGGCGCCTCCGGGCTCGCCGCCATGACCGTCTCCGGCCACAAGATCGGCGGCCCCTACGGCATCGGCGCCCTGCTCCTCGGCCGCGAGCACACCCCCGTCCCCGTGCTGCACGGCGGCGGCCAGGAGCGACACGTCCGCTCCGGCACCCTCGACGTCCCCGCCGTCGCCGCCTTCGCCACCGCCGCCCGCGTCGCCACCGACGGGCAGGAGGGCTTCGCCCGCGTGATCGGCGCCCTGCGCGACGCCCTCGTCACCGCCGTCCGCACGGCCGTCCCCGACGCGATCCTCGGCGGCGACCCGCTCGACCGGCTCCCCGCCAACGCCCACTTCACCTTCCCCGGCTGCGAGGGCGACTCCCTGCTCCTGCTCCTCGACGCCGCCGGCATCGCCTGCTCCACCGGCTCCGCCTGCACCGCCGGCATCGCCCAGCCCAGCCACGTCCTCCTCGCCACCGGCACCGACCCCGAACTGGCCCGCGGCACCCTCCGCTTCTCCCTCGGCCACACCTCGACCCAGGACGACGTACGCGCCGTCGCCGACGCCATCGGCCCGGCGGTCGAACGCGCCAGGACCGCCGGCCTCAGCTAGTCCGGGCCGGGAGCTTCGTCAGCTCCTTCCGCACCAGGGTCAGATACCGGTCCCAGTCCCAGTGCGGGCCGGGATCGGTGTGGTCGGTGCCCTCGACCTCCACGTGCCCGATGATGTGCTCCCGGTCCACCGGTATCCCGTGCCGCCGGCAGATGTCCGCCGCCAGCCGCGCCGACCCCGCGTACATCTCCGCCGTGAAGTCCGCGGGACGGTCCACGAAGCCCTCGTGCTCGATGCCGACGCTCCGCTCGTTCATGTCCCGGTTCCCGGCGTGGAAGGCCACGTCGAGCTCCCGGATCATCTGCGCCACATGCCCGTCCTTGCGGACCACGTAGTGGGCGGCCGCCCCGTGCAGCGGATTGCGGAACACCTTCAGCGCCGTCGCGTACGAGCCCTGCACCACGTGGATCACCACCCGGTCGATCCGGTAGTCGTCCGGGCGGTCCGCCCGCCGCCAGTTCGCCTGGTGCGCCGCCGTCCACTCGGCCGCCTCGTGGTCCAGCTCCCCGTCCGTCCGCGGCTTCTCCATGCCCGGCAGCCGCCACCAGGCCCGCGCCAGCTCCTCGCGCGCCAGCACCGCCGTGCCCACCACGGCCGCGCCGCCGCCGAGCAGCACGGCCCGCCGGCCGACCCCCCGCTTCTTGCCGTTCTCGCTCCCCATGCTCCCCAGAACGCCGGTCCCGCCCGCGCGGTTCCCGCCGCCCCGTACCCTGGTAGGGCTATGACTGAGACTCCGCGCCCCCTCCGCGTCCTCGCCGCCATGTCCGGCGGAGTGGACTCCGCCGTCGCCGCCGCCCGAGCCGTCGAGGCCGGCCACGACGTCACCGGAGTGCACCTCGCGCTCTCCGCGAACCCGCAGTCCTTCCGCACCGGAGCCCGCGGCTGCTGCACCATCGAGGACTCCCGGGACGCGCGCCGGGCCGCCGACGTCATCGGCATCCCCTTCTACGTCTGGGACCTCGCCGAGCGCTTCCGCGCCGACGTCGTCGACGACTTCGTCGCCGAGTACGAGGCCGGCCGCACGCCCAACCCGTGCCTGCGCTGCAACGAGAAGATCAAGTTCGCGGCCCTGCTCGACAAGGCGCTCGCCCTCGGCTTCGACGCGGTCTGCACCGGCCACTACGCCACCGTGGTGCTGAACGAGGACGGCAGCCGCGAGCTCCACCGCGCCTCCGACATGGCCAAGGACCAGTCGTACGTGCTCGGCGTCCTCGACGAGCAGCAGCTCGCCCACGCCATGTTCCCGCTCGGCGACACCCTCACCACCAAGGACGAGATCCGGGCCGAGGCCGAGCGGCGCGGCCTCGCCGTCGCCAAGAAGCCCGACAGCCACGACATCTGCTTCATCGCCGACGGCGACACCCAGGGCTTCCTCGCCGCCCGCCTGGGCAGGGCGGAGGGCGACATCGTCGACGAGTCCGGCGCCAAGCTCGGCACCCACGAGGGCGCGTACGGCTTCACCATCGGCCAGCGCAAGGGCCTCCGGATCGGCCACCCGGCCGCCGACGGCAAGCCCCGCTACGTCCTGGACATCTCGCCCGTGAACAACACGGTCACCGTCGGCCCCGCCGCGTCCCTCGACGTCACCGCCCTCACCGCGATCAAGCCCCGCTGGTGCGGCACCGCCCCCGAGGGCCCCGGCCGCTACACCGCCCAGCTCCGCGCCCACGGCGGCGAGACCGAGGTCAGCGCCGCCCTGGAGGACGGCGAACTGAAGGTCACCTTCGACGAGCCCGTCCGCGGCGTCGCCCCCGGCCAGGCGATCGTCCTCTACGACGGCACCCGCGTGGTCGGCTCGGCGACCATCGCCACGACGGTACGTCGCACGGCCGCCGCGCCCGCCTGACGAGGCGCCCCGCTCACAGGCCGTCGGACGCCTCCGCGGCCTCCGCCACGAACTCCGCGAGGACCGGCGCCAGCACGTGCGGCGCCACCTCGTGGGTCTGGCCCGTCAGCGTCCGGTGCCGGGCCCGCGGCAGCCGCGCCGACAGCTCCCGGGCCGCCCGCCGCACCGGCGCCGGGCTCGCGCCCCCGTCGACCACCAGTACGCGCGCGTGGACCTCCGGCAGCGGCCCGAGCGTGGCGTCGTACGGCGGCTCGAAGACCGACACCGCCGCCACCGGCAGCCCGGCCGCCGCGGCCGCCAGCGCCAGCGCACCGCCCGACCCGCTGCCGTGCACCGCCGCCCGGGGACCCGCCGCCGCGAGGACCGCCGCCAGGTCCTCGACCTCCCGCTCGACCGGGCAGCCGGCCGCGTCCTCCCGGCGGTCGTACACGTACACGGGGCAGCTCCGGGCCAGCAGCCGCGCGAGCGGCGCCTCCGCCGCCTCCGTGCCCGGGCCCCCGCCCACCAGCACCACCGCGGGCCCGTCCGCGGCCCCCGTCCCGTACCGCGCGTACGCGATCGGCGTCCCGTCCCGTGACACGACCGTCTTCACCTCGTCCATGGCAGGGCAGACCGGCGGGCTCACCGGAACTCATCGCCGTCGCCCGGGATTTCCCGAAGAATCTCGGAACCCGCAGGTCACGGCATACGGTGGCGGCATGAACATCTGCGTCTTCCTCTCCGCCGCCGACCTCGACGAGCGCTACACCGCCCCCGCCCGGGAGTTCGCCGGCCTCCTCGGCAAGGCCGGCCACACCCTCGTCTGGGGCGGCTCCGACACCGGCCTGATGAAGGTCGTCGCGGACGGCGTCCAGGAGGCCGGAGGCCGGCTCGTCGGCGTCTCCGTCGACTTCCTCGCCGCCAAGGCCCGTGCGAACGCCGACGAGATGACCGTCACCGAGGACCTCGCCGAGCGGAAGGCGCTCCTCCTCGCCAAGTCCGACGCGATCGTCGTCATGGTCGGCGGCACCGGCACCCTCGACGAGGCCACCGAGATCCTGGAGCTGAAGAAGCACGCCCGGCACACCAAGCCCGTCGTCGTCCTCAACACCGCCGGCTTCTACGACGGCCTCAAGACCCAGTTCCAGCGCATGGAGGACGAGGGCTTCCTCCCCCGGCCCCTCGCCGAGCTGGCCTTCTTCGCCGAGGACGGGGCGACGGCGCTGGCGTACCTGGAGGGCGAGATCGCCGCCCGCTGATGGGACCATGGTGACCATGGCTACTCATGTGATCACCGGGGCCGGGTCCGGCATCGGCGCCGCCGTCGCGCGCCGGCTGCACGCGCGCGGGGACGAACTCGTGCTGCACGCGCGCGACGCGGGGCGCGCGAAGGAGCTGGCGGCCGAGTTCCCCGGCGCCCGCACCCTCGTCGGGGACCTGGCGGACCCGGACCGGCTCTCCTGGGCGTTCTCGCACCAGAGCCTGCCCGACCGGGTCGACTCGCTGCTGCACATCGCCGGCGTCGTGGACCTCGGCGCGGTGGGGGAGCTGACGCCCAAGTCCTGGCACCACCAGCTGAACGTCAACCTGGTCGCCCCCGCCGAGCTCACCCGGCACTTCCTGCCGCAGCTCCGCCTCACCCAGGGCCACGTCGTCTTCGTCAACTCCGGCGCCGGGCTGAACGCGCACGCGGAGTGGGGCGCGTACGCCGCCTCCAAGCACGGCCTGAAGGCCCTCGCCGACTCCCTGCGCCACGAGGAGCACGCCCACGGCGTCCGGGTCACCTCCGTCTACCCCGGCCGCACCGCCAGCCCCATGCAGGCCAAGGTGCACCAGCAGGAGGGCAAGGAGTACGACCCCGGGAAGTGGATCGACCCCGAGTCCGTGGCGACCACCATCGTGATGGCCCTCGACCTCCCGCGCGACGCCGAGGTCAACGACCTGACGGTCCGTCCGGGACGGTAGGGCCGGCACGTGAGCGAGACCAAGCTGTGGGGCCCCGCCACCGGCGTCGGCTCCCTGCCCGGCGGCGACGCCCGCGAGGCCGCCAAGACCGTCACCGGGTCCTTCGAGGACTTCCCCTTCCTCGCCGAACTCCCCGCCCGCGGCCCCGGCGCCGACATGATCGGCCGCACCCTCGGGCTGCTCGTCGACCTGTACGCGCACGTGGAGCCCAGCGGCTGGCGGATCAGCGACCGGCCCGGCCGCGACACCCGCCGCGCCCGCTCCTGGCTCGGCGAGGACCTCGACGCCCTGGAGGAGTTCACCCAGGGCTATGAGGGCCCCCTCAAGGTCCAGGCCGTCGGGCCGTGGACCCTGGCCGCCGCCCTCGAACTCCGCGGCGGAGAGGCCGCCCTGGCCGACGCCGGCGCCTGCCGCGACCTCGCCGCCTCCCTCGCCGAGGGCCTGCGCGAGCACCTCGCCGACGTCGCCAGGCGCGTCCCCGGCGCCCGGATCGTGCTCCAGCTCGACGAGCCCTCGCTGACCGCCGTCCTGCTCGGGCAGATCCGTACGGCCTCCGGCTACCGCACCCACCGGGCCGTCGACCGGCAGGTCGTCGAGTCCGCCCTGCGGGACGTGATCGCCGCCCACGACGGGCCCGTCGTCGTCCACTCCTGCGCCCCCGGCGTGCCCTTCGCGCTGCTGCGGCGCGCCGGAGTCGCCGGCGTCTCGTTCGACTTCGGGCTGCTCACCGAACGTGACGAGGAGCCCCTCGGCGAGGCCGTGGAGGCCGGCACCAAGCTCTTCGCCGGTGTGGTGCCGTCCACCGACACGGCATTGTCCGACCCGGGCGGTAGCGTCATGGGTGTCAGGACGCTGTGGCGCAGGCTGGGGCTGAATCCGGGGACTCTCGCCGAGTCCGTGGTCGTCACCCCCACCTGCGGGCTCGCGGGCGCCTCGCCCGCGTACGCGCGGGCGGCGCTCGCCCACTGCGCCCGGGCGGCGAGATCGCTCGCGGACAACCCAGAGTGACCGGGTTCTGAAGGTACGGGAGGACGGACGAAGGTGGCAGTCGAACAGGGGGCCCTGCCCGACGGGGAGGCGGTCGTGCCCGCCGAGGCCCGCGAGAAGCACGCCGAGCTGGCCGAGCAGGTCGAGGAGCACCGCTTCCGGTACTACGTGAAGGACCAGCCGGTCGTCAGCGACGCGGAGTTCGACCGGCTCCTGCGCGCCCTGGAGGCGCTGGAGGACGAGTACCCGGAGCTGCGCACGCCCGACTCGCCGACCCAGAAGGTGGCGGGGCAGTACGAGACCGACTTCACCGCGGTCGAGCACCGCGAGCGCATGCTCTCGCTGGACAACGCCTTCGACGAGGAGGAGCTCTCCACCTGGGCCGAGCGCGTCGCCCGGGACGTCGGCACCCCCGACTTCCACTTCCTGTGCGAGCTCAAGGTCGACGGCCTCGCCGTCAACCTCACCTACGAGCACGGCCGGCTCACCCGCGCCGCCACCCGCGGCGACGGCCGCACCGGCGAGGACATCACGCCCAACGTGCGCACGATCGCCGACATCCCCGAGCGCCTCCACGGCGACCGGATCCCGGAGCTCGTCGAGATCCGGGGCGAGGTCTACTTCCCCATGGAGGCGTTCGAGGCGCTCAACGCCCGCCTGGTCGAGGCCGGCGACAAGCCCTTCGCCAACCCGCGCAACGCCGCCGCCGGCTCGCTGCGCCAGAAGGATCCCAAGGTCACCGCCACCCGACCGCTCCACATGGTGGTCCACGGCATCGGCGCCCGCGAGGGCTTCGAGATCACCCGCCTCTCGGAGGCGTACGGGCTGCTCCACGAGTGGGGCCTGCCCACCGCCACGCACAACAAGGTGGTCGGCACCCTCCCCGAGGTGCGCGAGTTCATCGCGTACTACGGCGAGAACCGGCACTCCGTCGAGCACGAGATCGACGGCGTCGTCGTCAAGCTCGACGAGATCCCCCTCCAGGGCCGGCTCGGCTCCACCGCGCGCGCCCCGCGCTGGGCCATCGCCTGGAAGTACGCGCCGGAGGAGGTCAACACCAAGCTCGTCGACATCAAGGTCGGCGTCGGCCGCACCGGCCGCGTCACCCCGTACGCCCAGGTCGAGCCGGTCACCGTGGCCGGCTCCGAGGTCGAGTTCGCCACCCTCCACAACCAGGAGGTGGTGAAGGCCAAGGGTGTCCTCATCGGCGACACCGTGGTGCTCCGCAAGGCCGGCGACGTCATCCCGGAGATCCTCGGCCCGGTCGTCGACCTGCGGGACGGCACCGAGCGGGAGTTCGTGATGCCCGCCGAGTGCCCCGAGTGCGGCACGGCGCTGAAGCCGATGAAGGAGGGCGACATCGACCTCCGCTGCCCGAACGCCCGGACCTGCCCGGCGCAGCTGCGCGAGCGCCTCTTCTTCCTCGCCGGCCGCCAGTGCCTGGACATCGAGAACTTCGGCGCGGTCGCCGCCGCCGCCCTCACCCGGCCCCTGGAGCCCGCCGAGCCGCCGCTCGCCGACGAGGGCGACCTCTTCGACCTCACCATCGAGCAGCTGCTGCCGATCAAGGCGTACGTCCTCGACGCCGACTCCGGACTGCCCAAGCGGGACCCGAAGACCGGCGAGGAGAAGATCGTCACCGTCTTCGCCAACCAGAAGGGCGAGCCGAAGAAGAACGCGCTCGCCATGCTGGCCAACATCGAGGCTGCCAAGACCCGTCCGCTCGCCCGCTTCATCAACGGCCTCTCCATCCGCCACGTCGGCCCCGTGGCCGCCGAGGCGCTGGCCCGCGAGTTCCGCTCCCTGGAGCGGATCGAGCAGGCCACCGAGGAGGAGCTGGCCGCCGTCGACGGCGTCGGCGGGATCATCGCCGCCGCCGTGAAGCAGTGGTTCGCCGAGGAGTGGCACCGCGAGATCGTGCGGAAGTGGCGCGCCGCCGGGGTCACCCTGGAGGACGAGGGCGCCGGGGAGGACGAGGGACCGCGTCCGCTGGAGGGCCTGACGGTCGTCGTGACCGGCACCCTGGAGAATTTCACCCGGGATGGCGCAAAAGAATCGCTCCAGAGCCGCGGAGCCAAGGTCACCGGTTCCGTTTCCAAGAAGACCGGCTTCGTCGTGGTGGGGGAGAACCCGGGATCCAAGTACGACAAGGCCATGCAGCTGAAGGTTCCGGTTCTGGACGAGGAGGGCTTCAAGATCCTGCTCGAACAGGGTCCCGAGGCCGCCCGGGAGGCCGCACAGCCGGTCGAGGAGTGACCGCCGCCCGCCCCTCCCCGGACCCCGGAAGCTCACCCGTTCGGCGCATACCAGATCGTTACGGGTGGCCAGGCCGCATTCGGGCAAGAGAGGGAGAGCGCTGCCCCTCGGCGCCCTCGGCGGCCTAGTGTGGTGACCGTGCGTCTCGTCCCGCACCGCCGCGCGAGGGTTCTGCGCGGCCGTGCGCCAGGACGAACGGCCCCGCGCCGCGCGCCCCGCCCCCGAAGCCGGCGGAGCGCACGGCGGGGCGGCCGGACGCCACCCGGGCCGCCGCGCGCGGCCCATCGGACAGCGACGGCACCGCCGCCTGTGAGAGGGACGGGAATGGAACCGACCGAGAGTGCCGCCCCGGTGCCACGGCCGCGCGGCCGGGTGCTCCCCGCGGGCTTCACCGGGCTGCCCGCCGCCGTGCTGGGCACCGCCGCCGCCGTGCTCGTCACCGGGCTCCAGCGGGCCCTGACCGCCGGCCACCCGCTCTTCCCGGGCGGGGTCACCGGCTGGTCCCTCGCGCTCCTCACCGGCCTCATCGTCGGCCACCTGGTCGCCCTCGGCCGCGAGCGCTGGTGGGGCGGCACCGGATCGGGCGCCGCCCTCACCCTCGCCGTGCTCCTGCTGTACGGCTGGGTCCCCGCCGGGCTCGTCTCGCTCACCGTCGTCGTCCTCGTCAGCGCCGCCCGCCGGCACCGCTGGCGGCAGGGCCTGCTGCACGGCGCCGCCGACATCCTCGGCGTCGGCGCCGCCGCGCTCGTCCTCGCCGTCTTCGGCGACGTCCCCAGCGTCGACGCCCCCTGGGAGCCGCTCGACTGGGGGATCGCCGACGCCCCGGAGATCGTGCTCGCCGCCGGCGCGTACCTCCTCGCGACCCGCCTGCTGCTGTGGTACACGCTCGCGCCGCCCGGCCGCGGACTGCCCACCGTGGCCCGCACCGCCCTGCTCCGCCAGGGGCTCGTCGCCGTCGCCCTGCTCGGCATCGCCCCCCTGATCTGCGTCGTCGCCGACGCCTTCCCCGTCCTCCTGCCGCTCTTCGCGATCCCGCTGATCGCCCTCGACTCCACCCTGTGGATCGCCCGCGCCCGCGCCGAGGAACAGCTCCGCGACCCGCTCACCGGCCTCCCCAACCGCCAGTGGCTGCTGGAGCGGACCTGGACCGCGCTGGAGGACGCCGAGGGCGAGCAGGCCCGCGCCGCCCTCGTCCTCATCGACCTGGACCGCTTCCGCTCGGTCAACGACACCCTCGGCCACCTCGCCGGCGACCGGCTCCTCCTCCAGATCGCCGACCGGCTCCGCCTCGCCCTGCCCCGCGGCGCCGAGGCCGCCCGGCTCGGCGGCGACGAGTTCGCCGTCCTGCTGCCCGTCGCCGACTCCACCACCAGCGCCCAGCGGGTCGCCCGCCACCTCGTCGCCGCCCTCTCCTCCCCGCTCGACCTCGACGGACTCACCCTCGTCCTGGAGGCCAGCGCCGGCGTCGCCGTCTACCCCGACCACGCCGCCGACGCCGAGGGCCTGCTCCGCCGCGCCGACGTCGCCATGTACCAGGCCAAGCGCGACCGCACCGGCGTCGAGGTGTACGAGTCCAAGCGCGACTCCAACACCCCCGACCGCCTCGGCCTCCTCGGCGACCTGCGCCGCGCGCTCGACGCCGGCGAGGTCGAGCTCCACTACCAGCCGAAGGTCCGCTTCGACGGCCAGGTGGCCGGCCTGGAGGCCCTGGTCCGCTGGGTCCACCCGGAGCGCGGAAAGGTTCCACCGGACGAGTTCATCGCCATCGCCGAGTCCTCCGGGCTGATGCCGCACCTCACCGAGTACGTCCTGGAGACCGCCCTCGCCCAGGTCGCCCGCTGGCGCGCCCAGGGCCTGGAGGTGCCCGTCGCCGTCAACGTCTCGCCGCGCGACGTCCACACCCCCGGCTTCGCCGGCGCCGTCGCCGCCCGCCTCGCCCGGCACGGCGTCCCGGCCGGCTCGCTCCAGCTGGAGATAACGGAACACGTCCTCCTGGAGGACCCGCAGCGCGCCGCCGACACCCTCAACGGCCTCACCGGCCACGGCGTCAAGATGTCCCTGGACGACTTCGGCACCGGCTACTCCTCCCTGGTCCACCTGCGCCGGCTCCCGGTCAGCGAGCTGAAGATCGACCGCTCCTTCGTCGCCCGGCTCGCCGTCGACACCGAGGACGCCGAGATCGTCCGCTGCACCGTCGACCTCGCCCACTCCCTCGGCCTGCTCGTCGTCGCCGAGGGCGTCGAGGACGACGAGACCTGGGAGCGGCTGCGCGACCTGGGCTGCGACGCCGTCCAGGGCTGGCTGGTCTCCGCCGCCATGCCGCCCGCCGAGACCACCGCCTGGCTCCTCGCCCGCGGCGAGCACGGCTGGCGCCGGGCGGTCGACACCGCCCCCGTCACCGCCCTCGACCCGGCCCCCGGACACGTCGTCCAGTGACCCGTAGGGGAAGAACCGGGGGCCCGTCCGGGCCGACCGTTTCACGGGGAGTGGTGCGGGCCCCATAGGATTGGGCCAACACCATCAGACTCACCCCAGAGGATCGCTGCATGCCTGGCATCACGCGCGAGGAGGTCGCACACCTCGCTCGGCTGGCGCGTCTGGAACTCGCCGACGAGGAACTCGACCACTTCGCCGGTCAGCTCGACGACATCATCGGCGCGGTCGCCCGCGTCTCCGAGGTCGCCGAGCAGGACGTCCCGCCGACCTCCCACCCGCTGCCGCTGACCAACGTCATGCGCGCGGACGAGGTCCGCCCTTCGCTCACCCCCGCGCAGGCGCTCTCCGGCGCCCCCGCCCAGGAACAGCAGCGTTTCAAGGTGCCGCAGATCCTGGGGGAGGACTGACCATGACGGACATCATCAAGCTCACCGCCGCCGAGATCGCCGCGAAGATTGCTTCCGGCGAGCTGACCGCGGTCGAGGTCACCGAGGCCCACCTGGCCCGCATCGACGCCGTCGACGAGAAGGTCCACGCCTTCCTGCACGTCGACCGCGAGGGCGCCCTCGCGCAGGCCCGCGCCGTCGACGAGAAGCGCGCCCGCGGCGAGAAGCTCGGCCCGCTGGCCGGCGTCCCGCTCGCGCTCAAGGACATCTTCACGACCCGGGGCGTGCCCACCACGGTCGGCTCGAAGATGCTGGAGGGCTGGATCCCGCCGTACGACGCCACGCTGGTCAAGCGCCTGAAGGCGGCCGACGTCGTCATCCTCGGCAAGACCAACATGGACGAGTTCGCCATGGGCTCCTCCACCGAGAACAGCGCCTACGGGCCGACCGGCAACCCGTGGGACCTCACCCGGATCCCCGGCGGCTCCGGCGGCGGCTCCTCGGCCGCGCTCGCCGCCTTCCAGGCCCCGCTCGCCATCGGCACGGACACCGGCGGCTCGATCCGCCAGCCCGCCGCCGTCACCGGCACCGTCGGCGTCAAGCCGACCTACGGCTCGGTCTCCCGCTACGGCATGGTGGCCTTCTCCTCCTCCCTCGACCAGGGCGGCCCCTGCGCCCGCACGGTCCTGGACGCGGCCCTGCTGCACGAGGCGATCGCCGGCCACGACCCGCTCGACTCCACCTCCGTCGACCTGCCGGTCCCGCCCGTGGTCGAGGCCGCGCGCAACGGCTCGGTGGCCGGGATGCGCGTCGGCGTCGTCAAGCAGTTCCGCGGCGAGGGCTACCAGGCCGGCGTCATGCAGCGCTTCGACGAGTCCGTCGAGCTGCTGAAGGAGCTGGGCGCCGAGGTCGTGGAGCTGGACTGCCCGACCTTCGACCTGGCCCTCTCGGCGTACTACCTGATCGCGCCGTCCGAGTGCTCGTCCAACCTGGCCCGCTTCGACGGCCTGCGGTACGGCCTGCGCGCCGGCGACGACGGCAGCCGGTCCGCCGAGGACGTCACCGCCCTCACCCGCGAGGCCGGCTTCGGCCCCGAGGTGAAGCGCCGCATCATCCTGGGCACCTACGCGCTCAGCTCCGGCTACTACGACGCGTGGTTCGGCTCGGCCCAGAAGGTCCGCACCCTCATCACCCGCGAGTTCGAGAAGGCGTTCGAGCAGGTCGACGTGATCGTCTCCCCGACGACGCCGACCACCGCCTTCCCGATCGGCGAGCGCGCCGACGACCCGATGGCGATGTACCTCGCGGACCTGTGCACCATCCCGACCAACCTGGCCGGCAACGCCGCCATGTCGCTGCCCTGCGGCCTGGCGCCGGAGGACGGCCTCCCGGTCGGGCTGCAGATCATCGCCCCCGCCATGCAGGACGACCGGCTCTACAAGGTCGGTGCCGCCGTCGAGGCCGCCTTCGTGGAAAAGTGGGGACACCCGCTGATCGAGGAGGCTCCGTCGCTGTGAGTGCCATGGCAAAGAAGGCCAAGAACTTCAAGAAGTCGAAGACCGGCATCTACGTCTCGCTCGCGACCACCGCGTTCGGTGCCGTCAGCGTCGCCAAGCAGGCCAAGCTGGCCCGCAACGACCACGACATGCTGCGCCTGATCGACTCCGCCGTGTCCGCCGCCGCCATCGTCACCGGCCTCGCGATCCTGTACCGCGAGCTGAAGCGCCTCGGCGACGACGACGTCCTGCTGGGCTGAGAGGGAAAGTTCCACCGTGACTGTCACTGAACTGCTGTCGTACGAGGCGGCACTGGCCTCGTTCGACCCCGTCATGGGCCTGGAGGTCCATGTCGAGCTCGGCACGAAGACCAAGATGTTCTGCGGCTGCTCGACCGAGCTGGGCGCCGAGCCCAACGCGCAGACCTGCCCGACCTGCCTCGGCCTGCCCGGCGCGCTGCCGGTCGTGAACGAGATCGGCGTCGAGTCCGCGATCAAGATCGGCCTCGCGCTGCACTGCGAGATCGCCGAGTGGTGCCGCTTCGCCCGGAAGAACTACTTCTATCCGGACATGCCGAAGAACTTCCAGACCTCCCAGTACGACGAGCCGATCGCCTTCAACGGCTACCTGGACGTCCAGCTGGAGGACGGCGAGGTCTTCCGCGTGGAGATCGAGCGCGCCCACATGGAGGAGGACACCGGCAAGTCGACCCACATCGGTGGCGCGACCGGCCGCATCCACGGCGCCTCGCACTCGCTGCTCGACTACAACCGGGCCGGCATCCCGCTGATCGAGATCGTCACCAAGCCGATCGTCGGCGCCGGTGACCGCGCTCCCGAGGTCGCCAAGGCGTACGTCGCCGAGCTGCGCGAGGTCATCCGTTCCCTGGGCGTCTCCGAGGCGCGCATGGACAAGGGCCAGATGCGCTGCGACGTCAACCTGTCGCTGATGCCGAAGGGTTCCTCCACCTTCGGCACCCGCTCGGAGACGAAGAACGTGAACTCGCTCCGCTCCGTCGAGCGGGCGGCGCGCTTCGAGATCCAGCGCCACGCGGCGGTCCTGGAGTCCGGCGGCACGATCGTGCAGGAGACCCGTCACTTCCACGAGGACGACGGCTCCACCACCTCCGGCCGCATCAAGGACAACGCCGAGGACTACCGCTACTTCCCGGAGCCGGACCTGGTCCCGGTCGCCCCGTCCCGCGAGTGGGTCGAGGAGCTGCGGAAGGGCCTGCCCGAGCTGCCGCGCGTGCGCCGCAACCGGCTGCGCGAGGAGTGGGCCGTCTCCGAGCAGGAGATGCAGTCCATCCTGAACGCGGGCGCGGTCGACCCGATCGTCGCCACGATCGAGGCGGGCGCGGACGCGGCCTCGGCCCGCAAGTGGTGGATGGGCGAGCTGGCCCGCAACGCCAACGAGAAGGGCGTCTCCCTGGAGGAGCTGCCCATCACGCCGGCGGACGTGGCCCGGGTCTCGGCCCTGGTGGCCGGCGGCGACCTCAACGACAAGCTGGCCCGCCAGGTCATCGAGGGCGTCCTCGCCGGCGAGGGCACCCCGGACGAGGTCGTCGAGAAGCGCGGTCTGAAGGTCGTCTCCGACGACGGCGCCCTCGGCACCGCCGTCGACGAGGCCATCGCGGGCAACGCGGCGATCGCGGACAAGATCCGCGGCGGCAAGGTCGCGGCGGTCGGCGCGCTGGTCGGCGCGGTCATGAAGGCCACCCGTGGCCAGGCCGACGCGGCGAAGGTCAAGGACCTCATCCTGGAGAAGCTGGGCGTCACCGAGGGCTGAGCCCTCCCGCCCGCACGCGTACGAGAGCGGCCCCGCACCGGAGACCCGGTGCGGGGCCGCTCTTCCGCGTCGTACGGCTACCGCTTCAGCATCGGGGCGGCGATGATCCCGCTGCCGGAGTCGGTGCAGGTCTCCTCGACCTTCAGGCGCAGCCGCAGGGCCCCGGTGATGTCCAGGGTCTCGGAGATCGGCTTGCCCAGGCGCACGGTCTCGTTGAAGAGCGCGGGCTTGTCGTCGACGGAGATCACGACCCGGGCGGTCTCGACCTTGGAGCCGTCGTCGACGCCGGCGGTGAACTCGAAGGTCTTCCACTCGCGGTTCAGGTCGTACTCGACGTAACCGCCGTAGTAGCAGTCGCCGATCAGCGCGGAGCCGTACTCCTTGGTGTTGATCTTCGCGCTGCCGATTCTGACGTTGTCGGGCTCGCTGACGGAGGCGAGGGTGGTGAGGTCGGCCTCGGTCGCGTCCGGCACGGAGCCGGGGTCGACCGACGGGCTGCCGCTGTCGGTCGGCTCGGCGGTCGGCTCCTCGGTGGGCTCGTCCGTCGTCGGCTCCTCGGTGGGTTCCTCCGTCGGTTCCTCGGTGGTCGGCGACGCCGGCGCCGAGGTCGTCGTCGCGGACGGGCCCGCCTGGGCGTTCTTGCCGTTGCCGGCGTCGCGGTCGCCGAGCAGCCGGATGCCGATCACGGCGAGGACGGCGATCAGGAGGACACCGCTCACGGCGCCGATCACCAGCCCCTTGCGGCTCTTGCGCGGCTCGGGCGGCCGGGGCGCGGCCGGGCCCCCGACCGTGGGCATCCCGGCCGTCGGGGGCCCGTAGCCCTGACCGCCGTACGCCGGCGCTCCGGAGGTCGGCGCTCCGTACGCGCCCTGCCCGGCGTCGTACCCGAGCGGCGCGGCGGGCACCGGGGCGGGCGCGCCGAAGCCCGCCGGGGGAGCCTCGACGGCCGGGGCGGGCGGCTCCGCGGGCGCGGGCGTGGCCGCGGGGGCCGGAGGCTGCGGGGGCGGCGTCGGCGGCGTGGCGTCCTGCGGTACGACGTCCTGGGGCGCCGCGGTCGGCGACGTGGCCGGGGGCGTGGCCGGCGGGGGCGCCACCGGGGGGAGCGGCGGGACGGCGGGGGCGTCGGACGGGCGCGGCGGGACCGCGTCCTGCGGGGTCACCGGGCGGGAGGTCGTCGTGGTGGACACCACCCCGTGCCGGACCTCCTTCACCCACGCCGACAGCGACAGCGGCCGCTTGTCCGCGTCCGCCGCCGCGATGGCGAGCACCTTCCGCCGCTGCTCCTCGGGGAGCCCGGCGATCTGCGGCACGGCGGCGAGCGCGGCCGCGAGCTGCTCGGGCGAGGCCGGCGGGGACTGGCCGCTCAGCAGGAAGTAGGCGATGGCACCGAAGGCGTACCGGTCGGTGGCCGGGGTCCGCTTGCCCTCGAAGATCTCCGGCGCCGCGTACCCGGGCGTGAACCAGACCTCGGCGGTCTGGTGGTCGGCGGTGAGCTTGCTGAGGCCGAAGTCGACGAGGGTGGCCTGGCCGTGCTCGTCGACCATCACGTTGCCCGGCGACAGGTCGCCGTGGACGACGGTCCGCCCCGACGGGGTGGCCCTGCCGGAGTGCAGCCAGTCGAGGACGTCCGCGAGCTGTTCGAGCGTCCGCATCACCTCGCGCCGCTCGGCGGGGGTGGCCAGGGTCCGCTCGGCGCGCCAGTCGCGCAGGTCGAGGCCGTCGACGTGGTTCATGACGAGGACGAGGGCCCGGCCGGTGAGGGTGCCGGACTCGCCGGGGGCGTGGATGGGTGAGCCCTGGAAGTGCTCGCGCACGCCGACGACGCCGGGCCGGCTGACGAAGCGCAGCAGCTCGGCCTGCTCGTTCCACTTGCGGCTGACCCGCTCGAAGATCTCGGGCGTGATCGTCGTCTTGGAGTCGAGGACCTTGACGACGACGGGCTCGGTACCGCCCGCGAGCTCGATCTCCGCGAGATAGAGCACCGCCTCCCCGCCCCGCCCGATGGAGCGCAGCAACCGGTAGCGGTCCGGTGCGGAGTCAGGCCCGATGTGGTGTGCCGACTTGCTCAACTTCCCCCCAAGGCACAGTGAATGACAAGAAGTCAGCTTGCCGCCCGGGGGAGCCGGGGGTCAACCGAGGCGCATGGCACCCCCCCCCCACGCCGACGAACGCGGCACGCACCGCCCACGCCCACGCCCCCTTCGCACCCGCGCACGCACCGAGGCCCTCCCCCGGACGGTTCGCGGCCGGGCCATGATGGCTACGGGTGAAGTGAGCGCCTCGCGGGGGTGAGGACGCGGGCCGCCCGGAGGGGCCGAACGAGGGGGAGCAGGGTGTCCTGTGACGAGTGGGAAGACCGGCACCGCGCAGCGGCAGGAGACCGGGATGCGGCCCCGCGAAGAATCCCGACTCTCCGGGAAAGTACATCGAGCTGAGGATCTCCCTGAGTGACCCGCCTGACACGGTCAGGCTCCAGGCCGCCCTGCAGGAGCTGATGAAGGAGTTCATGGCCTTCGCCCAGAGCAAGCTCCGGTGCCCCGGAGGTTCCGCCCGGCAGTAGCGACCCGCCGAGAGGCGGTGCCGGTCCCTTCCCCCGCGCGATCTGTGAGGATCGACACGAAACGGTCAAACGATCACGTTTGGCTGCGACAGTGGGCCCCGAGCACCGATCCAGGCAGGGAGCACGTCCTTTGGCAGCCATCGCACGGTGGTTCATCCGGCACCGCCTCGTCGCCGTCCTCCTCTGGGTTCTCGCCCTGGTCGGGGTCGGTGGCGCCGCCGTCTTCGCCGGCAGCGCGTACTCCAACGACTACGAGGTGCCCGGCACCGAGTCCGGGCGGGCCACCGCCCTGCTCGACCGCGGCTTCCAGGGGCTCGGCGGCGACACCGACACCATCGTCTGGCACACCGAGCGCGGCAGCGTCCGCGCCGACGCCGTGCAGGAGCGGGTCGGCCCGATGCTGGAGCAGGTCGCCGCGCTGCCCGGCGTCGCCGCCGTCGCCTCGCCGTACGGGGACGGCGCCGCGCGCGGCCAGGTCAGCGAGGACGGGCGGACCGCCTACGCCACGGTCACCTTCCGTGAGCAGGCCGACGACATCCCCGTCGAGCAGGCGCGGGCCCTCGTCGACACCGCGAAGGCCGCCGGGACCGACGGGCTCCAGGTGGAGCTCGGCGGCAGCGCCGTCGCCCTCACCGAGGCGCCCGGCGGGCACCTCGCCGAGGCCGTCGGCGTGGCCGTCGCCGCCGTCGTGCTCTTCCTCGCCTTCGGCTCCCTCGCCGCCTCCCTGCTGCCCATCGCGACCGCCCTGGTCAGCGTCGGCATCGCGTACTCCGGGATCGTGCTCCTCGGGCACGTGATGACGGTCGCCGACTTCGCGCCGATGCTCGGCATGCTCATCGGGCTCGGCGTCGGCATCGACTACGCGCTCTTCATCGTCACCCGGCACCGCAAGGGCCTGAAACGCGGCCTGAGCGTCGCCGAGGCCGCCGAGACCGCCGTCGCCACCACCGGCAGGGCCGTCGTCTTCGCCGGCGCGACCGTCTGCATCGCCCTGCTCGGCATGCTCATCCTCCGGCTGAGCTTCCTCAACGGCGTCGCCCTCGCGGCCTCCCTCACCGTCGTGCTCACCGTCGCCGCCTCGGTCACCCTGCTGCCCGCGCTGCTCTCCCTCATCGGCATGCGCGCCCTCTCCCGGCGCGAGCGCCGCAGGCTGGCCGAGCACGGCCCGCAGCCCGAGCTGCCCACCGGGTTCGCCGCCCGCTGGTCCGCCTTCGTCGAGCGCCACCCGAAGCTGCTCGGGGCCGTCGCCGCCGTCGTCATGGCCGTCCTCGCGCTGCCGACCCTCTCGCTCCACCTCGGCACCTCCGACCAGGGCAACAATCCGGCCACCGCCACCACCCGGCAGGCGTACGACCTCCTCGCCGACGGTTTCGGCCCGGGCGTGAACGGCCCCCTGACCCTCGTCGCCGGCCTCGACGGCGCCGACGACCGGGTCGCCCTCGACCAGCTGCCGGACGCGATCGCCGCCACCAAGGGCGTCGCCGCCGTCTCCCCGATCACCTACAACGGCTCCGGGGACACCGCCGTCCTCACCGTCGTCCCCGACTCCTCCCCGCAGTCCAAGGCCACCAGCGAGCTCGTCGACCGGCTCCGCCACGACGTGATCCCGGCCGCCGAGACCGGCACCTCCCTCGACGTCCACGTCGGCGGCATCACCGCCTCGTACGACGACTTCGCCGAGATCATCGTCGGCAAGCTGCCGCTCTTCGTCGGCGCCGTCGTCGCCCTCGGCTGTCTGCTCCTGCTCCTCGCCTTCCGCTCCCTCGGCATCCCGCTGAAGGCCGCCGCCATGAACATCGCCGCCGTCGCCGCCGCCTTCGGCATCGTCGTCGCGATCTTCCAGTGGGGCTGGGGCGCCGAACTCCTCGGCCTCGGCAGCGCCGGCCCGATCGAGCCGTTCCTGCCCGTGATCATGGTCTCGGTCCTCTTCGGCCTCTCCATGGACTACCAGGTCTTCCTGGTCAGCCGGATGTACGAGGAGTGGCTGGAGACCGGCGACAACCGGCGGGCGGTCCGGGTCGGGCTCGCCGAGACCAGCCGGGTGATCAACTCCGCCGCCGTCATCATGATCTCGGTCTTCCTCGCCTTCGTGCTCTCCGGCGACCGGGTCATCGCGATGTTCGGCATCGCCCTGGCCGCCGCCGTCGCCCTCGACGCCTTCGTCCTGCGGACCCTCCTCGTCCCCGCCCTGATGCACCTGCTCGGCGGCGCCAACTGGTGGCTGCCCCGGAGCCTCGACCGGATCCTGCCCCGGATCAGCATCGAACCCCCCGAGTGCCGCACCGCCGCCGACGCCCGTGCGAAGATCCCCGGGCAGCGCGTGACGGTACCGGCCACGGAGGAGAACGAGGATGTTCGCGATATCGCTGGGTGACGACGGAGCCGAGCTGAGGCCCCTGGAGCCCTGGCAGGCGGAGGAGTTCCTCGCCCACATGGACCGCGGCCGGGAGTACGTCGGCACGCACATCGGCCTCGCCGACGTCGTCCACGACCTCGACTCCGCCCGCGCCTTCCTCCGCGGCTACGCCGACAAGACCGCGAACGACGCCGGACGCCTCTACGGCATCTGGGCGGACGGCACCCTCGTCGGCGGCGTCATGTTCCGCACCATGGACGTGGCCGCCGGCAACGCCGAGGTCGGCTGCTGGCTGGAACCCGCCGCCGCCGGCCGCGGCCTGGTCACCCGCGCCTGCCGGATCATCATCGACTGGGCCGTCGACCAGCGGGGCATCCACCGCCTGGAGTGGTTCGTCTCCTCGAAGAACGAGGCCAGCATCGCGGTCGCCCGCCGGCTCGGCATGACCCGCGACGGCGTCCTCCGCGAGCACTACCTCTACCGCGGCACCCGCACCGACACCGAGATCTGGTCCGTCCTCGCCCCCGACTGGCGCGCCGCCCGGGACGCCTAGAGCCGCTGCCCGGGGGCGTACGGACCCTCCCCGGGCGGCCTAAGGCACCCCCGGGACCGCCCTAAGGCCCCCCGCACCCCGAACATGCGGCACTCGCCCGATGCCCCGGCACCGGCTGGGCGAGGAAGGTGGAGGCATCGCAAGGAGCGATGCCGACACCACAGCCCAGGGAGCACCCCATGTTCGTCTACGAACTCCACCGCGCCGCCCACGCCGAGCTGGTCCGCGAGGCCGCCGCCCAGCGCCTCGGCCGCGAGGCCGCCCGCGCCGCCAAGGCCGCCCGCCGGGCCGGACGCCATGAACCGGAGGGCCGGGTGAGCACCGGCAGGGACCGCTACGCCCAGGTCGCGTGACCCCGTATGGGTGACCCGCGGAGCGCCTGTGCGATGCTCGGCGCCGTGGAGACCAGGTCCGTCAGCCCCGTCTTCGTCGGCCGCGCCGGCGAACTCACCGCCCTCACCGAGGCGCTCTCCCGCGCGACCGCGGGAGAGCCCCAGGCCCTGCTCGTCGCCGGCGAGGCCGGCGTCGGCAAGACCCGGCTCGTCGAGGAGTTCCGCGACGCCGCCTGCGCCACCGGCGCCGTCGTGGCCGTCGGCGGCTGCGTGGAGCTCGGCGCCGACGGGCTCCCCTTCGCCCCCTTCTCCGCCGCCCTGCGCACCCTGCGCCGCCGCCTCCCCGAGGAGGTCGCCGCCGCGGCCGACGGCCACGAGGGCGAACTCGCCCGCCTCCTCCCCGAGCTCGGCGACCCCGGCGGCGCCGACGCCGGCGACGAGGACGCCACCGCCCGCCTCTTCGAGCTCACCGTCCGCCTGCTGGAACGGCTCGCCGCCGACCGCACCCTGGTCCTCGTCCTCGAAGACCTGCACTGGGCCGACACCTCCACCCGACACCTCCTCACCTACCTGCTGCGCACCCTGCGCCGCGGCCGGATCGTGGTCGTCGCCACCTACCGAGCCGACGACATCCACCGCCGCCACCCGCTGCGCCCCCTCCTCGCCGAACTCGACCGGATGCGCACCATCCGCCGCATCGAGCTCTCCCGCTTCACCCGCACCGAGGTGCACCGCCAGCTCACCGGCATCCTGGCCGCCGAACCCGCCCCCGGCCTCGTCGACGAGATCTTCGACCGCTCCGACGGCAACGCCTTCTTCGTCGAGGAACTCGTCGCCTCCCGCACCTGCGGCGACGGCGCCGGCCCGCTCAGCGACTCCCTCCGCGACCTCCTCCTGGTCCGCGTCGAGGCCCTCCCCGAGGACGCCCAGCGGGTCGCCCGGATCGTCGCCGAGGGCGGCTCCACCGTCGAGTACGGGCTCCTCGCCGCCGTCTCCCGCCTCGCCGAGGACGACCTCATCGAGGCGCTGCGCGCCGCCGTCGGCGCCAACATCCTGCTCGCCGTCCCCGACGGCGAGGGCTACCGCTTCCGCCACTCCCTGGTCCGCGAGGCCGTCAGCGACGACCTGCTCCCGGGCGAGCGCTCCCGCCTCAACCGGCGCTACGCCGAGGCCCTGGAGGCCGATCCCGGCCTCGTCCGCCCCGACGAGCGGGCCACCCGCCTGGCCACGTACTGGTACCACGCCCACGACCCGGCCAAGGCCCTCCCCGCCGTCCTCGACGCCTCCGTCGCCACCCGCAAGCGCTACGCCTACGCCGAGCAGCTCCGGCTCCTCGAACGGGCCATGGAACTCTGGGACGAGGCCCCGGCCGAGATCCGTGCCGGGCTGCGCCCGCTGGACTACGCCGAGTCCTACCCGGCCTGCGGCTGCGACCCCGAGACCACCCCGCTGCGCCACCTCGACCTGCTCGCCGAGGCCGCCGTCGCCGCCCGGCTCTGCGGCGAACGCGAACGCGCCCTCAAGATCGGCAAGATGGCGCTCCGGCTCCTCGACGGCGAGGACGAGCACGACCCCCTGCGCGCCGCCTGGTTCTGGGCCGAGCAGGCCCGGCTCCAGTCCAACCTCGGCCGCGGCGACGGCTGGGCCGAGATCTCCCGCGCCCAGGAACTCGTCAAGGGCCTGCCGCCGTCCGCCGTCCACGCGGTCGTCCTCGCCGGCGCCGCGGGCTGGGGCATGCTCCGCAGCCCGGGACCCGACGCCCTCGCCGCCGCCGAACGCGCCGTCGAGTACGCCCGCCTGGTGAAGGCCGAGGCGACCGAGCTCAACGCCCGCCTCACCCTCGGCACCATCATGGTCGCCGCCGGCGACCGCGAGGCCGGCCTCGCCGAGATGCACACGGTCCGCGAACGGACCACCGCCCTCGGCCAGTTCCACGAAGCGGCCCGCGCCCACATCAACATCGTCTCCGCCCTGGAGTCCCTCGGCCGCTCCGCCGAGGCCGTCGCACTCGCCGACGCCGGTCTCGAACTCGCCCGCGCGCGCGGCCTGGTCGAGTCCGCCGGCTGGATCCGCGGCAACAAGGCCGAGTCCCTCCTCTCCCTCGGCCGCTGGGACGAGGCCCGCGCCGAGGCCGAACGCCTCCTCTCCTCCGCCACCAGCACCAAGCCCCGCGCCTCCGCCCACCTCCGGCTCGCCCAGATCGCCGTCGCCCGCGGCGAGACCGCCACCGCCGCCCGCCACCTCGACGAGGCCCGCGCCGTCTACGGCACCCGCGACCCGATCCCGCAGTACATGCTTCCGCTGGCCGGCGCCGACGTCGCCACGGCCGCCGCCGAGGGCCGCCTCGCCGACGTCCGCGCCCGGGTCGCGGCCGCCGCCGAGGCCGGCTTCCCGCCCGGCACCCACCGCTACGGCTGGCCCCTCGTCCTCACCGCCGTCACCGCCGAGGCCGACAGCCGGGGCCTCCCCGCCGCAGAGGAGGGCCGCGCCGAGGCGCTGGCCGCCATCCGCCGCTGCGTCCGCGCCCTCGCCGCCCCGGCCCCCGTCTGGGCCGCCCACTCGGCCCAGGTCAGCGAGGAACTGGCCCGCGCCGAGGGCCGCGAGACCGCCGCCCGCTGGGCCGAGACCGTCGAGGCATGGGCCCCGCTCGGTCTGCCCTACCCGCTGGCCCGCGCCCGCCACCGGCTCGCCGACGCCCTCCTCACCGAGGGCGGCCGGCGCGAGGAGGCCGCGGCCCTGCTCCGGCAGGCCCACGCCACCGCCGTCGCCCTCGGCGCCCGCCCCCTCCGCGAGGACGTCGAACTGCTCGCCGCCCGCGCCCGGATCCTCCTCACCGCCGACGCGCCCGCGGAGCCGGAGCCGGAGTCCGAGTCCGACGCCTTCGGCCTGACCCCCCGCGAGCAGGACGTCCTGCGACTGGTCGCGGCCGGCCGGACCAACCGGCAGATCGCCGAGGAGCTGTTCATCTCACCGAAGACCGCCAGCGTCCACGTCTCCAACATCCTCGCCAAGCTCGGCGTCTCCGGCCGAGGCGAGGCCGCGGCGATGGCCCACCGCCTCCACCTCCTCGACACCCCGCGTTGACCCCGCGCCCCGGCCCCCGGACCGCACGCGGCCGGGCCGGGGCCGTCATCTCACGTCGAGCCGCAGGATCCGGTCGTCCCCGGCCTCCGGCGTGCCCCGGGTGTCGGTCTCGCTCGTCACCAGCCACAGCCGCCCGTCCCCGCCCGCGAGGACCGTCCGCAGCCGCCCGTACTCCCCGGTCAGGAACGCCTCCGGCTCCCCGGACCGCTCCGCCCCCGACAAGGGGATCCGCCACAGCCGCTCGCCCCGCAGGCCCGCCATCCACACCGCGCCCCGGGCGAACGCGATCCCGCTCGGCGACGCCTCCGAGGTCGGCCACTGCGCCACCGGGTCCACGAACCGCGCCTCGCCCGCCCGGCCCTCCACGTCCGGCCAGCCGTAGTTCCGCCCCGGCGCGACCAGGTTCAGCTCGTCCCAGGTGTTCTGCCCGAACTCTGCCGCCCACAGCCGCCCTTCGGCGTCCCAGGCGATCCCCTGCACATTGCGGTGCCCGTACGAATAGACCACCGAGTCCGGGAACGGATTGCCCGGCGCCGGCTTCCCCTCCGGCGTCATGCGGAGGATCTTCCCGCCCAGCGACTCCCGGTCCTGGGCCAGTCCCGTCTGCCCGGTCTCGCCGGTCCCCGCGTACAGCATCCCGTCCGGCCCGAAGGCGATCCGCCCGCCGTTGTGCACCACGCCCTTGGGGATGCCGGTGAGCACCGGCTCCGGCGCCCCCAGCCGGTCGCCCGCCGCGCCGCCGTACCGCATCCGCACGATCCGGTTGTCCGACTCGGCGGTCAGATACGCGTACACCCATCCGTCGCGCACGGCCAGGCCCATCAGCCCGCCCTCGCCGCCCGGCACCACCCCCGGCACCTCGCCCAGCGAGGTCTTCGCACCGCTCCGCCCGTCCACCCGGGTGACGGTCCGCTCGTCCCGCGACGAGACCAGCAGATCGCCGCCCCGCAGCGCGGCGAGCCCCCAGGGCGACCGCAGCCCCTCCGTGAGCGTCCCCGCCACCGTCACCCGGCCGTCCCCGGCCGGACGCGCCGAAGACGGCGCCGCAGCGGACGTGGGGGCCGACGAGACGGGCGGCGAGGTGCCCCGTACACCGGTGTCGGCGCCCGAGGAGCAGCCCACCGCGAACACCAGCGCGGCGGCACCCCCCAGGGCCCTCAGCACAGCAGGACGGCTCATGATCGGTCCCTTCGACGGTACGAGCGTTCGAGCGGCATCCCTTCTCCTCTTGATACACCGCTCGCGTCGATCACGTTCCCGGCTCCCGCCCGCTTTCCCGGAATCCCTCCGGACATCCGGCCGAGCCGCAGGTCAGGACCGCGGATACTCCCAGGACTCGCGCGCCGCGGGCAGCGCCGCGAGCTCCGCCAGATCGCCGTCGGTGAGCCGCAGCCCCGCCGCCCCGGCGTTCTCCACCGCCCACCGCTCCCGCTTCGTCCCCGGCACCGGCACCACGTGCCGCCCCTGCGCCAGCACCCACGCCAGCGCCACCTGCGCCGCGGTCACCCCGTCGCCGTGCCGCGCCGCCACCCGCCGCAGCCCGGCCACCAGCGGCTGGTTCGCCGCCATCATCTCGGCCGTGAACCTCGGGTGCCGGGCCCGCGGGTCGTCCGGCTCGAAACCGCCGCCCGGCGTCAGCGTCCCGGTCAGGAAACCGCTGCCCAGCGGCATCGCGGCGAGCAACCCGATCCCGCGCGCCCCGCACCAGGGCAGCAGCCGCGCCAGGGCCTCCGGCGCCCACACCGACAGCTCGGCCTGGACCGCCGCCACCGGGAACACCTGCTGCACCCGGGCCAGCTGACGGATCGTTCCCTCGTACAGGTCGGCGGTCGGCGAACGCCGGGTCCGCCGCACCCCGACCGCGCTCAGCCCGAGCGCCCGCACCTTGCCCGCGGCGACCAGGCCCGCCATCGCCCCCCAGGTCTCCTCCACCGGCACCTCAGGGTCCGCCCGGTGCAGCAGGTACAGGTCGAGGACGTCCGTCTGGAGGCGCCGCAGCGAGGCGTCGCAGGCCCGGCGCACGTACTCGGGCCGCCCGTTGGCGACCACGTGCCCGTCGCCGACGAGCAGCCCGCACTTCGTCGACACGAAGACGTCCGCCCGGCGCTCCTTCAGCACCCGCCCCAGCAGCAGTTCGTTGGTGAACGGCCCGTACATGTCGGCCGTGTCCAGCAGGCTCACCCCGGCGTCCAGCGCCGCGTGCACGGCCCGCAGCGAGCGGTCGCCCCGCTGCTCCGACCGCCCGTAGGCCCAGTTCATCGGCATGCAGCCGAGGCCGACCGCCCCAACGTCGAGCGCCGTCGCCCCGATAGTCCTGCGCTCCACGTGCCGCTACCCCTCCCTGTGCCGCCCCCCAAAGTAACCAATGGCGTGCGGGATTCTTCGCATAGCCTCCCGGTCATGACACTCGCACCCACCGCCGCCGACGTGTGGCTTCCGATCCCCGCCGACGAGATCGACGGGCTGCCCGACCCGGGCGCGTCGGGGCTGAACTACCGCTTCTGGGACGGTGAACCCGACTTCCCGGCCGACCCGGCCGACTGCGCCTTCTACGTCGTCCCGTACATGAAGGGCTCGGCGGTCGCGGTCCGGCCGCTCGCCGCGATGACCTCGCTGCGCGTCGTCCAGACCCTCTCCGCGGGCATCGACCACGTCGTCCCCGGGCTCGGCTCGCTCGGCCCAGGCGTGTCGGTCTGCAACGCCAGGGGAGTGCACGAGGCCAGCACCGCCGAACTCACCCTCGCCCTGATCCTCGCCTCCCTGCGCGGCATCCCGCGCTTCGTCCGGGGCCAGGACGCCGAGGAGTGGCGGGACGGCTTCTACCCGGCGCTCGCCGACAAGTCCGTCCTGATCGTCGGCTACGGATCGATCGGCTCGGCGATCGAGGACCGGCTCGCGCCCTTCGAATGCGCGCGGGTCGCGCGCGTCGCGCGCTCGGCGCGCACCACGGCCCGCGGCCCCGTGCACGCCCTCGCCGACCTGCCCGCCCTGCTGCCCGAGGCCGACGTGGTGGTGCTCTCCACCCCGCTCACCCCGGAGACCCGGCACCTCGCCGACGCGGGCTTCCTCGCCCGGATGAAGGACGGCGCGCTGCTCGTCAACGTCGCCCGCGGGCCGGTCGTCGACACGAACGCCCTGCTCAAGGAGGTGGAGAGCGGGCGGATCACGGCGGCCCTGGACGTGACCGACCCGGAACCGCTGCCGGCCGGGCATCCGCTGTGGCACGCTCCGGGTGTCCTGGTCACCCCCCATGTCGGCGGTTCCACCTCGGCGTTCATGCCGAGGGCGAAGCGGCTGATCGCGGCGCAGGTCGGCCGGTTCGCGGCAGGGGAGGAGCTCGCGAACGTCCTCCGCACCACCTGAGGCCGTCCGGCGGCGCGCGCCCCCTCGCGCGCCGCACGCGACCCCCGTGGCGGTCACGGAGAGTACTCCGCCCCTGTCCCTGAGTGACGGTCCTGGTGTATCGTCCCGGATCGGGGGACTGCGTCGTGTACGCGCTGACGCTGGGGAGCGAAGTGACGGGCCATCAGAATCCGAGGGGGGTGACGGGTGAAGCGCGACCGGAGGACCGACGGTCCCGCGCGGCGACGCCGCCTGCCGACCTCCCGCGCCTCGTTGCCGGTCTCGCGCGTTCGGTGCCGGACCAGGCGGCGCCCCACCGCGCGGAACGCCTGGACGGCGCGCCGCCGCACGCCGAGACCGCGGGGCTGTCCCGCGTCCCGGACCCCTGCCCCGACCGCGGCACCGAGGCGTCACGGCCGGCCGACGCCGTCCCGTCCCGCGAGCGGACCGCACCGGACCCGGCCACACCCGCCCGGGCCCGTCTGCGCGCCTCCGTCCCGGAGCCGTACTCCCGCGCCCCCCGCCCGCGCGGGGCGGCCGACGGTGCCGTGCGCGACCTCCCGGCCCCGCACGCCTTCGGCGGGACGGACGGGGAGGCGGGCGGCTTCGGACACGACGAGGGGCGGGAGGACGCGGTGACCGGCACCGGCGCGACCGCCGTGCTGCGGCGCGGGCCCGCCCCCGCCGCCCCCGGCCTGCCCGGACCCGAGCGGACCGCGCCCGCACCGGAGCGGCCGCCCTCCTGGGCCGGCTCGCTCCTCGCTCAGATCGCCCTCGGCCTGGTCTGCGCCGGCTACACCACCGGCGCCGCCCTCGGCTGGGGAACCCCCCGACTCGCCCTGTTCATGGGCGACTTCGGGCTGAGCGCGGCGGCCTTCACCGCTGCCGTCTCCTGCTTCCTCTACGCCAGGACCGAGCGCGGCGGCACCCGCCCCGCCTGGCTCCTCTTCGCCTTCTCGTCCTTCATGGCCGGCGCCGGCAACGCCGTCTGGGGCTGGTACGAGGTCGTGCGCGGACAGCAGGTCCCCGAGTCCTCCGTCGCCGACCTGTTCTTCTTACTCTTCGCCCCGCCCGCCATCGTCGGACTCCTCGTCCTGGCCAAGAAGCCCGTCACCCGGGCCGGCTGGGTCTGCCTCGGGCTCGACGCCTGGCTCATCGCCGGATCCCTGCTGACCCTCTCCTGGAGCCTCGCCCTCGCCCACACCGCCCACTTCCAGGGCGAGTCCGTGGCCCAGGCCGCGCTGTCGCTGGCGTACCCGCTCCTCGACATCGTGCTCGTCAGCATGGTCCTCGCGCTCCACTTCCGGCGGTCCCCCGGGAACCGCTCGGCGGTCAACACCGCGATCGCCGCCCTGGCCCTCACCGTGCTCTGCGACGCCCTCTTCACCTCGCCGCTGCTGCGCGCCAACTACGTCTCCGGCCAGCTGCTCGACGCCGGCTGGTTCGCCGGCTCGCTGCTGCTCGCCTACGCGCCCTGGGGCGTCCGCCGGCCGCCGGAACCCTCCGCCGTCCGCGGCCCCGGGGTGCCCAGCAGGCCCATCGCCGGGTCGCTCGCCGCCCTCACCCCGTACCTCGCCGCCGCGGTCTGCACCCTCGGCATCCTGTACAACGTGGTCGAGGGCCGCCGGATCGACCGGGTCGTCGTCCTCACCGGCTGCGCCGTCGTCCTCGCCCTCGTCGTGCGCCAGGGCATCATGCTGATCGACAACATCGCCCTCACCCACGAACTGGCCCAGAAGGAGAACCACTTCAGGTCGCTCGTGCAGGGCTCCAGCGACGTCATCATGATCGCCGCGCCCAGCGGCGTGCTGCGGTACGTCAGCCCCGCCGCCAGCGGGGTCTACGGGCGCGACGCCGAGGAGCTGATCGGCACCGAACTGGCCGCGCTCATCCACCCCGAGGACCTCGGCGCCGTCGTCCACGAGGTGCGCCGCTTCCTCGCCGCCTCGCCCGCCGAGGAGCCCACCACCCGGATCGAGTGCCGCTTCCGCTCCGGCAGCGGGGACTGGCTCAACGTCGAGTCCACCGTCAACCGGCACCAGGGCGGCCTGATCTTCAACAGCCGCGACGTCACCGAACGGGTGCGGCTCCAGGCCCAGTTGCAGCACAACGCCGAGCACGACCCGCTCACCGACCTGCCCAACCGCGCGCTCTTCACCCGCCGCGTCGGGCAGGCCCTCGGCGGCCGCCGCTCCTCCGACCCCGGCACCGCCGTGCTCTTCATCGACCTCGACGGCTTCAAGGCGGTCAACGACCGGCTCGGCCACCAGGCAGGCGACGACCTGCTGATCCAGGCCGCCCGCCGCCTCCAGGAGGCCGTACGGGCCGGCGACACCGCCGCCCGGCTCGGCGGCGACGAGTTCGCCGCCCTCATCCTCGGCGACGGCCTGCGCGACCGGACCGCCCGCGAGACCCAGGTCCAGGAGATCGCCGACCGGCTGCGGCTCACCCTCTCCCGCCCCTACCGCGTCGACGGGGGCACCGAGGTCCGGGTCGCCGCCTCCATCGGCGTCGCCTTCGCCGAGCCCGGCATCGGCGCCGGCGACCTGCTGCGCAACGCGGACCTCGCCATGTACCGGGCCAAGGCGGGCGGCAAGGACCGGGTCGAGCTGTACGTGCCCCAGATGCAGGCCGAGGTCGTCCGGCGCACCGAACTCGCCGCCCGGCTGCGCAGCGCGCTCCACGACGGCGAGTTCGCCCTGCTCCACCAGCCCGTCGTGGACCTTGCCACCGGGCGGATCTCCGGCGTCAGCGCGCAGGCCCGCTGGCGCTCCGCCCAGGGCATCCTCTTCACCCCCGCGGAGTACCTGCGGGTCACCGACGACGGCGAGCGCACCGCCGAGCTGGGCCGCTGGCTCCTGGAGGAGGCCGTCGAGCAGGCCGCCGAGCGGGCCGGCAGCGGCCACCGCACCCCGGTGACCGTCCGGCTGGCCGCCCGCCGCCTCCTGGACCGCTCGGTCCCGCTCGGTTCCGTCGAGGCCCTGCTGGCCCGGCACGGGCTGCCCTCCGGCTCGCTCGTCATCGAGCTGGCCGACACCGACCACCGGATCCCCCTCGACGAGCTGGAGCAGCGGCTGGTCTCGCTGCGCCGGCTCGGGGTGCGGATCGCCCTCGACGGATTCGGCAGCGGACACGTCGCCGTCCACGCCCTCCGGCGCCTGCCGGTCGACATACTGAAACTGGACAGAGGTCTCGTCGAAGGCGTGGTCGAATCCGCCCGGCTCCGCAAGATCACCAGCGGCGTGCTGCGCATCGCCGGGGAGCTGGGCATGCAGACCCTCGCCGAGGGCGTCGACGTCCCCGAGCAGGTGCTGGCCCTGCGCGCCATGGGCTGCCGGCACGCGCAGGGGATGGCCTTCTCGGGGCCGCTCGACGAGTACCGGCTCCGCCGCGCCCTCGTCCGGGGCGACTATCCGCTGCCCGGAGCCGTCTCCGTACCGGCCGGGAGCGGCCCGGAGCCGCGGCGGAAACCGTCCCCCGATCCGCTCACATGATGAGACGCGTGTCCCACCCACTTGACAGTGGCGAGGCCCGAGAGGGAGGGTCAGTGCCATGCGCACCCGAATTCTCGTACTTGGACAGCGCGTCGGCTGAGGCCGGGCCCCTTCAGGCCCGCTGAGAACCACCCGACGCGCTCCCCTCGCTTGCCTTCCGGCACGAGGGGTTTTTTGTTGCACTGGTTCTCCCGGAAGTCGACGCAAAACCCCGTAAAACACCTCGCAAAAAACCCTCTGCTTCGAGAAGAGATGCTGATGACCGAGCAGGCCACCGGGCACCATCCGCAGCCGCGGCCCCGCAGCGGCGCGACGCCCGCCCCCACCGTCGAGCACGTCACGGGTGCGCAGTCCCTCATCCGTTCTCTCGAAGAGGTGGGCGCGGACACCGTCTTCGGCATTCCGGGCGGTGCGATCCTCCCGGCGTACGACCCGATGATGGACTCCAAGAAGGTCCGGCACGTCCTGGTCCGCCACGAGCAGGGCGCCGGCCACGCGGCCACCGGCTACGCCCAGGCCACCGGCAAGGTCGGCGTCTGCATGGCGACCTCCGGCCCCGGCGCGACCAACCTGGTCACCCCGATCGCCGACGCCCACATGGACTCCGTCCCGATGGTCGCGATCACCGGCCAGGTCGCCTCGAAGGCGATCGGCACCGACGCCTTCCAGGAGGCGGACATCTGCGGCATCACCATGCCGATCACCAAGCACAACTTCCTGGTCACCAAGGCCGAGGACATCCCGCGGACGATCGCCGAGGCCTTCCACATCGCCTCCACCGGCCGCCCCGGCCCGGTCCTGGTCGACATCGCCAAGGACGCCCTCCAGGCGAAGACCACCTTCTCCTGGCCGCCGCAGACCGAGCTGCCCGGCTACCGCCCGGTCACCAAGCCGCACGCCAAGCAGATCCGCGAGGCCGCGAAGCTGATCACCGGCGCCCGGCGCCCGGTCCTGTACGTCGGCGGCGGTGTCATCAAGTCGGGCGCCACGGCCGAGCTGAAGGTCCTCGCCGAGCTGACCGGCGCCCCGGTCACCACCACCCTGATGGCCCTCGGCGCCTTCCCCGACAGCCACCCGCTGCACGTCGGCATGCCCGGCATGCACGGCGCCGTCACCGCCGTCACCGCGCTCCAGAAGGCCGACCTGATCGTCGCCCTCGGCGCCCGCTTCGACGACCGCGTCACCGGCAAGCTGGACAGCTTCGCCCCGTACGCCAAGATCGTGCACGCCGACATCGACCCGGCCGAGATTGGCAAGAACCGCGCCGCCGACGTCCCGATCGTCGGTGACGCCCGCGAGGTCATCGCCGACCTGGTCCAGGCCGTCCAGGCCGAGCACAGCGAGGGCAACCAGGGTGACTACTCCGCCTGGTGGTCGGACCTGAACCGCTGGCGCGAGACCTACCCGCTCGGCTACGACCTGCCGGAGGACGGCAGCCTCTCGCCGCAGCAGGTCATCCAGCGCATCGGCCAGCTCGCCCCCGAGGGCACGATCTTCGCGGCCGGCGTCGGCCAGCACCAGATGTGGGCCGCCCACTTCATCGACTACGAGAAGCCCGCCACCTGGCTGAACTCCGGCGGCGCCGGGACCATGGGCTACGCCGTCCCGGCCGCCATGGGCGCCAAGGCCGGCATGCCCGACCGCACCGTCTGGGCGATCGACGGCGACGGCTGCTTCCAGATGACAAATCAGGAGCTCACCACCTGCGCCCTGAACAACATCCCGATCAAGGTCGCCATCATCAACAACGGCGCCCTCGGGATGGTCCGCCAGTGGCAGACCCTCTTCTACAACCAGCGCTACTCCAACACGGTCCTGCACTCCGGCCCGGACGACGTCAACCCGGAGGCCAAGGGCACCCGCGTTCCGGACTTCGTGAAGCTGTCCGAGGCCATGGGCTGCGTCGCCCTGCGCTGCGAGGACCCGGCCGACCTCGACAAGGTCATCGCCGAGGCCAACGCCATCAACGACCGGCCCGTCGTCATCGACTTCATCGTCCACGAGGACGCCCAGGTCTGGCCGATGGTCGCCGCCGGCACCTCCAACGACGAGGTCATGGCCGCCCGGGGCGTCCGCCCCGACTTCGGCGACGGCGAAGACGACTGAGCAGCGACGAGCCACAGGGAAGAGACCCACACACCATGTCCAAGCACACGCTCTCCGTCCTGGTCGAGAACACGCCCGGCATCCTGGCCCGGATCGCCGCCCTGTTCTCCCGCCGCGGCTTCAACATCGACTCCCTCGCCGTCGGCGTCACCGAGCACCCCGACATCAGCCGCATCACCATCGTGGTCAACGTCGAGGACCTGCCCCTGGAGCAGGTGACCAAGCAGCTCAACAAGCTGGTCAACGTCCTGAAGATCGTCGAACTCGAGCCCAGCGCCGCGATCCAGCGCGAGCTCGTCCTGGTGAAGGTCCGCGCCGACAACGAGACCCGCTCCCAGATCGTCGAGATCGTCAAGCTCTTCCGCGCCAAGACCGTCGACGTCTCGCCCGAGGCCGTCACCATCGAGGCCACCGGTTCGAGCGACAAGCTGGACGCCATGCTCAAGATGCTGGAGCAGTTCGGCATCAAGGAGCTCGTCCAGTCGGGCACCATCGCCATAGGGCGTGGCGCCCGGTCCATCACCGACCGGTCCCTGCGGGCACTCGACCGCAGCGCCTGAGCGTCACCGGACGTCAACCGCCGGTCCGCCCGGCGGTCCGACTGACGAGACCAGAGAACTTCCCTTCCGCTCCCCGCCGTACGGTGGGACGCAACACCAGCACCTCAAGGAGATTTCCAGTGGCCGAGCTGTTCTACGACGCCGATGCCGACCTCTCGATCATCCAGGGCCGCAAGGTCGCGGTGATCGGTTACGGCAGCCAGGGCCACGCCCACGCGCTGTCGCTGCGCGACTCGGGTGTCGACGTCCGCGTCGGTCTGCACGAGGGCTCCAAGTCCAAGGCCAAGGCCGAGGAGCAGGGCCTGCGCGTGGTCACCCCCGCCGAGGCGGCGGCCGAGGCCGACCTCATCATGATCCTGATCCCGGACCCGATCCAGGCCAAGGTCTACGAGGAGTCGATCGCCCCGAACCTGAAGGACGGCGACGCGCTGTTCTTCGCCCACGGCTTCAACGTCCGCTTCGGCTTCATCAAGCCCCCGGCCGGCGTCGACGTCGCCCTGGTCGCCCCGAAGGGCCCGGGCCACCTGGTCCGCCGCCAGTACGAGGAGGGCCGCGGCGTCCCCGCGATCGCCGCCGTCGAGCAGGACGCCACCGGCAACGCCTTCGCCCTGGCCCTGTCGTACGCCAAGGCGATCGGCGGCACCCGCGCCGGCGTCATCAAGACCACCTTCACCGAGGAGACCGAGACCGACCTCTTCGGCGAGCAGGCCGTCCTCTGCGGTGGAGCGTCCGCACTCGTCAAGGCGGGCTTCGAGACCCTGGTCGAGGCCGGCTACCAGCCGGAGATCGCGTACTTCGAGTGCCTCCACGAGCTGAAGCTCATCGTCGACCTCATGTACGAGGGCGGCCTGGAGAAGATGCGCTGGTCCGTCTCCGAGACCGCCGAGTGGGGCGACTACATCACCGGCCCGCGCGTCATCACCGCCGACACCAAGGCCGAGATGAAGAAGGTCCTCACCGAGATCCAGGACGGCACCTTCGCCAAGAACTGGATGGACGAGTACCACGGCGGTCTGAAGAAGTACAACGAGTACAAGACCCAGGACGAGAAGCACCTCCTGGAGACCACCGGCAAGGAGCTGCGCAAGCTCATGAGCTGGGTGAACGACGAGGAGGCGTAAGCCTCTCGGCACGGGGCCGGACACCTTGTCCGGCCCCGCGCCGCATCCTTGGACACCCCGTCCAACCACGGACGGGTGATCCTTCCAACGAGGCGCACGACGTGTGCCGATGCGGCACTACACTGCTCAACAACATCGCGTCTGGCCCACAGCGTCGTGCGCTTTCACGCGGCAAGCCCCCTCCACCGCCTGCGGCCGTCGGGACGGCCGTCCGCACTGCCTCTGTGAGGACTCACGTGAGCTCGAAACCTGTCGTACTCATCGCTGAAGAGCTGTCGCCCGCCACCGTCGACGCCCTGGGCCCTGACTTCGAGATCCGGCACTGCGACGGCGCCGACCGCGCCGCGCTGCTCCCCGCGATCGCCGACGTCGACGCCATCCTCGTCCGCTCGGCCACCAAGGTCGACGCGGAGGCCATCGCCGCCGCCAGGAAGCTGCGGGTCGTCGCCCGCGCCGGCGTCGGCCTGGACAACGTGGACGTCTCCGCCGCCACCAAGGCCGGCGTGATGGTCGTGAACGCCCCGACCTCCAACATCGTCACCGCCGCCGAGCTCGCCTGCGGTCTGCTCGTCGCCACCGCGCGCAACATCCCGCAGGCCAACACCGCGCTGAAGAACGGCGAGTGGAAGCGCTCCAAGTACACCGGCGTCGAGCTCAGCGAGAAGACCCTCGGCGTCGTCGGCCTCGGCCGCATCGGCGTCCTGGTCGCGCAGCGCATGTCCGCCTTCGGCATGAAGATCGTCGCGTACGACCCCTACGTGCAGCCGGCCCGCGCCGCCCAGATGGGGGTGAAACTGCTGGCCCTGGACGAGCTCCTGGAGGTCGCCGACTTCATCACCGTCCACCTGCCGAAGACCCCCGAGACCGTCGGTCTCATCGGTGACGAGGCGCTGCACAAGGTCAAGCCGAGCGTCCGCATCGTCAACGCCGCCCGCGGCGGCATCGTCGACGAGGCCGCGCTGTACTCGGCCATCAAGGAGGGCCGGGTCGCCGGCGCCGGCCTCGACGTGTACGCGAAGGAGCCCTGCACGGACTCCCCGCTCTTCGAGCTGGACCAGGTCGTCTGCACCCCGCACCTCGGCGCCTCCACCGACGAGGCCCAGGAGAAGGCCGGCATCGCCGTCGCCAAGTCGGTGCGCCTCGCGCTCGCCGGCGAGCTGGTGCCGGACGCGGTCAACGTCCAGGGCGGCGTCATCGCCGAGGACGTGAAGCCGGGTCTGCCGCTCGCCGAGAAGCTCGGCCGCATCTTCACCGCCCTCGCGGGCGAGGTCGCGGCCCGCCTCGACGTCGAGGTGTACGGCGAGATCACCCAGCACGACGTCAAGGTGCTCGAACTCTCCGCGCTCAAGGGCGTGTTCGAGGACGTGGTCGACGAGACCGTGTCGTACGTGAACGCGCCGCTCTTCGCGCAGGAGCGCGGTGTCGAGGTCCGCCTCACCACCAGCTCCGAGTCGCCCGACCACCGCAACATGGTCACCGTGCGCGGCACGCTCTCCAGCGGCGAGGAGGTCGCCGTCTCCGGCACCCTGGCCGGCCCCAAGCACCTCCAGAAGATCGTCGCCGTCGGCGACTACGACGTGGACCTCGCGCTCGCCGACCACATGGTGGTGCTGCGCTACGAGGACCGTCCCGGTGTCGTCGGCACCGTCGGCCGGATCCTCGGCGAGGCCGGTCTGAACATCGCGGGCATGCAGGTCTCCCGTACGGAGGAGGGCGGCGAGGCGCTCGTCGTGCTCACCGTCGACGACACCGTCCCCGCGGCCGTCATCGCGGAGATCGCCACGGAGATCGGCGCCACCTCGGCCCGCTCGGTCAACCTGGTCTGAGCCCTTCCCGAGACCACCCGCACCCGGCCCCCGGACATCCGTCCGGCGGCCGGGTGCGGCGCGTTCCGGGGCCTCAGAGCCGGGCGGTCTTCAGGGCCATGTGCAGCAGCAGGCGGTCCTCGCCGGCGTCCAGGTCGAGGCCGGTGAGCTGCTCGACCCGGGAGAGCCGGTAGTAGAGGGTCTGCCGGTGGATGCCGAGCGCCGCCGCCGCGCGCCCCGCCTGGCCCGCGTGGTCGAGGAACACCTCGGCCGTGCGGGCCAGTTCGGTGTGCGCGGGGGCGAGCAGCGCCCGTACCGCCGGATCCGGTTCGGCCTGCGGGAGGGCGGTGAGCAGCCGGTAGGCGCCGAGCTCCGACCAGTGGGCGAGCGGACCCAGCCGGGGCTGGGCGTGCGCGGCGCGCGCGGCGGCGGTCGCCTCGTGCCAGCAGTGGTCGAGCTCCCCGAGTCCCCGGCGGGGCGCGGCGACCCCGGCGACGGCCGCCGGGCCCGCCGCCGCGCGCAGTCGCTCGGCGGCGGTGGCGGCGGGGGAGAGGTTGTCGGCCGACCGCAGCCGGACCAGCACGGCGAGCGCCCGCCGCGGCCCGGGGCCGGGGGCGTACCCGCCGTCGGACGAGGCCCCGGAGGACGGCCCGGGTCCGGGCGCCGGGTCGCGGGTGGCGCCGGGGCCGCCGGCCGCCGGGCGGGCCCGGCCCCTGCCGGGGCCGTGGGGCCCGCCGCCGGGGGCGGTGTCCGGGTCACCGCCGGCGCGGGCGGGGCCCGCGGCGTACGGGCCGGCCGGGCCGAGCCAGGGGAGGGCGCAGACGGCGGCCGCACCGGGGACCGTACGCGGGGAGGGGGAGTCCTCGCCGGTCCAGGGGGCGACGCAGACCAGGGCGTGCAGGCCTTCCGCGTCCGGGCCCAGGGCGGTGCGGAGGGCGGCGACGGCCATGTCGTACTGCCAGCCGCGCTCCGCCGCGAGGACGGCCCGCAGCTCGCGGGAGAGGTCGGCGCCGGCCCGCTCCTCGTCGGCGAGCAGCTCGCCGATCCGGGCGGCGACGTCCATCGCGGCCGTCAGCCGTTCGTGCGAGGGGCCCGGCTCGGCGTCGAGCAGCCAGACGTACCCGAGGACGACACCCCGATGGCGTACCGGGAGGCAGATCCGGTCGCGGTAGACGCCCGCGTCCGGGGCGGCCGGGATGCGGACGGGGCCGGTGGCCCGGGTGATGCCGAAGCCCTCGAACCAGGCGCGGACCGCCGGGGTGGACTTCCGGGTCAGGATCGAGCGGGTGCGGACCGGGTCCATGGCGCTGTCGTCGTCGCTGTCGTGGGCCCCGAAGGCGATCAGCCCGAAATCGCGGTTCTCCAGGGTCGCGGGGGTGCCGAGCAGCGTCGAGATCTCGTCCACCAGCTCCTGGTAATCGCCCTTCACGGGCCCATTCTCGCACCGCCCGCCGCTTGCTTCAGACAGATGTCTGAGGCCGCGCGCACGGATGCGTGACAGCTGTAGATGGCGCAGGATCGGTGCGATCCTTAGGTTTCACGGTGGTTACCCGTGCTGTTCCCGGTTCGTACCCCTGCATCCGGTAATGGCCCTGTTCTTCCTCGCCCCTTTGGAGGTGCCCCGTGCTGGGTCCCGTGATCCTCGCCGCGTCGCGCAGCGACAAGATGCGCCGTCTCGTGTCGGCCGCGCCCGGGACCAAGCAGGTCGTGGCGCGCTTCATCGCCGGCGAGATCGTGGACGACGTCGTCCCGATCGTCCGGGACCTGACCGCCCGCGGCCTGGAGGTCACCCTCGACGTCGTCGGCGAGGACATCACCACCGTCGAGCAGTCCTACGCCGCCCGTGACGCCTACCTGGAACTGATCGGCCGCCTCAAGGAGCTGGGCCTCGGCGAGCGCGCCGAGATGTCCGTGAAGCTGTCGATGTTCGGCCAGTCGCTGGAGGACGGCCACGAGCTGGCCCTCTCCAACGTGCGCCCGGTCGTCGTCGCCGCCGCGGAGATCGGCACCACGGTCACCCTGGACGCCGAGGACCACACCACCCTCGACTCGATGTTCGCCATCCACGAGGAGCTGCGGAAGGACTTCCCGCAGACCGGCTGCGTCATCCAGGCGTACCTCTTCCGCACCGAGGAGGACGCCCGCCGCCTCGCCGCCAACGGCTCCCGCGTCCGGATCGTGAAGGGCGCCTACAAGGAGCCCGCCTCCGTCGCCCTCCAGGACAAGGCCGAGATCGACAAGGCGTACGTCCGGATCATGAAGATCCTGATGGACGGCGAGGGCTACCCGATGATCGGCTCGCACGACCCGCGGCTGATCGCCATCGGCCAGGAGCTGGCCCGCCGCGCCGGCCGCAAGCTGGACGAGTACGAGTTCCAGATGCTGTACGGCATCCGCTCCGAGGAGCAGAACCGCCTCGCCGCCGAGGGCCACCGGATGCGCGTCTACACGGCCTACGGAACCGACTGGTACGGCTACTTCATGCGCCGCCTCGCGGAGAAGCCGGCCAACCTGCTCTTCTTCGTCCGCTCCATCCTGACCAAGGGCTGAGCCCACCTACCCCTCTTTGAAGGAGTCAAGAGCCTCATGGACGCTGTGACCCAGGTCCCCGCTCCCGTCAACGAGCCGGTGCACGGCTACGCCCCCGGTTCGCCCGAGCGCGCCCGTCTGGAGGCCAAGCTCAAGGAGCTGGCCGACAACCCGCGCGAGCTGCCGATGACCATCGGCGGCGTGAAGCGCATGGGCGGCGGCGACGCGTTCGACGTCGTCCAGCCGCACAACCACAAGTCCGTCATCGGCACCTTCCGCGCCGCCACCCAGCAGGACGCCCAGGACGCCATCGACGCCGCCCTGGCCGCCGCCCCGGCCTGGCGCGCGATGTCCTTCGACGACCGCGCCGCGATCATCCTGCGCGCCGCCGAGCTGCTGGCCGGCCCGTGGCGCGAGACGCTGGCCGCGTCGACCATGCTCGGCCAGTCGAAGACCGCCCAGCAGGCCGAGATCGACACCCCGTGCGAGCTCGTCGACTTCTGGCGCTTCAACGTGGCGTACGCCCGCCAGATCCTGGCCGAGCAGCCGCCGGCGAACTCCCCGGGCGTGTGGAACCGACTGGACCACCGCCCGCTGGAGGGCTTCGTCTACGCGATCACGCCGTTCAACTTCACGGCCATCGCGGGCAACCTGCCCACCGCCCCCGCCCTCATGGGCAACGTGGTGGTCTGGAAGCCGTCCCCGACGCAGACCCACTCCGCCGTGCTCCTCATGGAGCTCCTGGAGGAGGCCGGCCTGCCGAAGGGCGTCATCAACCTGGTGACCGGCGACGGCATCGCCGTCTCCGAGGTGGCCCTGAACCACCGCGACCTGGCCGGCATCCACTTCACCGGCTCGACCAAGACCTTCCAGCACCTGTGGAAGACGGTCGGCACCAACATCGAGAAGTACCGCTCGTACCCGCGGATCGTCGGCGAGACCGGCGGCAAGGACTTCGTCGTCGCCCACCCCAGCGCCGACCGCGCCGTCCTGAAGACCGCGCTGACCCGCGGCTCCTTCGAGTTCCAGGGCCAGAAGTGCTCCGCGTCCTCGCGGGCGTACATCCCGGCCTCCATCTGGAACGACGGCTTCAAGGAGGAGTTCGCGGCCGAGGTCGACGGCATCAAGATGGGTGACGTCACCGACCTGTCGAACTTCATCGGTGCCGTCATCGACGAGCGCTCGTTCGCCAAGAACAAGGCGGCGATCGACCGTGCCTCCTCCGACCCGAGCTGCACGATCGTCGCCGGCGGCACCTACGACGACTCGGAGGGCTACTTCGTCCGTCCGACCGTCATCGAGTGCACCGACCCGGAGAACGAGGTCTTCAAGGCCGAGTACTTCGGCCCGATCCTCGCCGTGTACGTCTACGAGGACGAGAAGTACGACGAGATGCTGGAGCAGATGGAGTCGGTCTCCGACTACGCGCTGACCGGCTCGGTCATCTCCAACGACCGCGCCGCCGCCGCGCACACGATGGAGAAGCTCCGCTTCGCCGCGGGCAACTTCTACATCAACGACAAGTCGACCGGCGCCGTCGTCGGCCAGCAGCCCTTCGGCGGCGGCCGCGCCTCCGGCACCAACGACAAGGCCGGCGCCCCGCAGAACCTGATGCGCTGGACGCTGACCCGCGCCATCAAGGAGACGCTGGTCCCGCCGACCGAGTACGGCTACCCGCACATGGGCTGAGGCCCGTCCGCCGCGTGAGCGGCCCCTGATCACCGCCCCCCTCCCCGGTCCCCCCAGGCCGGGGACGGGGGCGGTCCTCATTCCCCCACCGTGCGGCGCAGGAAGTCGCCGATCAGCTCGGCGACGCGCGGCGTGTGGGTCTCCAGGGCGAAGTGGCCGGTGGGCAGCAGGTGGATCTCGGCGTCGGGGAGGTCGCGGCGGAACGCCTCGGCGCCGGCCGGGACGAAGACCTCGTCGCCCTCGCCCCAGACGGCGAGGAGCGGGACCCGGGAGGTGCGGAACCACTCCTGGAAGGCCGGGTAGAGGGCGAAGTCGGAGCCGTAGTCGGAGATCAGGGCGAGCTGGATCTCGTCCTGCCCCTCGCGGGCCATCAGAGCGGCGTCGTGGTGCCAGGCGTCGGGGACGAGCAGGTCGGGGTACGCGGCGAGGACGCCGGTCTCGTACTGGGTCGTGGCTAGAGGCTGACCGAGCGGAGCCGGCCGTCTCAGATAGTAGGAAGTCCGAGTAATTGTGGAGACAGATGAGGAGGGCTGCCCTAGCTTTGTAGGAGCCGAACGTCTCGCTTCATCAGCGAACGGCGGACGAGAGCGCGACGCCCCTGTGCAGGCAACCCCTGCGGCGGCGCTCCCCGCCCCTTCCGGCGCCTTCGATCACCACTGATCTCCGCACGCCCGGATCACCACTGATCTCAAGGAGTCGATCCCTCATGGCCGCTCAGACCGCCCCCCGCGTCCGCCACTCCGTCAGCCGCCCCAGCGACGAGGCCCGGCAGAACGCCGCCGCAGCCCTCCAGCGCGCCCTCGACCGCCGCGACAACGGCGGCTCCACCGGTCACTGACCGGACCCCGACGGCTGTCCGTTCGTCCACATGGTGGACGATGCGTGTCAGACGATGGGACGAAGAGTAGGGTGCCGCCATGTCTCACAGCATCAATCTCGCAGTCATCCCCGGCGACGGCATCGGCCAGGAGGTCGTGGCCCAGGGCCTCAAGGTCCTCGCCGCCGTGCTTCCGCAGGACGTGAAGCTGGAGACCGAGGAGTACGACTTCGGCGCCCGGCGCTACCACGCCACCGGTGAGACCCTCACCGACGCCGACCTCGACTCGCTCAAGAAGCACGACGCCATCCTGCTCGGCGCGATCGGCGACCCGTCGGTCCCGTCCGGCGTCCTGGAGCGCGGCTTCCTCCTGAAGCTGCGCTTCGCCTTCGACCACCACGTCAACCTGCGCCCCTCGAAGCTGCTCCCCGGTGTCGCGACCCCGCTCGCCGGCCAGCCCGAGATCGACTTCGTCGTGGTCCGCGAGGGCACCGAGGGCCCGTACACCGGCAACGGCGGCACCATCCGCAAGGGAACCCCGCACGAGGTCGCCACCGAGGTGTCCGTCAACACCGCCTTCGGTGTCGAGCGCGTGGTCCGGGACGCCTTCGCCCGCGCCCAGGCCCGCCCGCGCAAGAAGCTGACGCTGGTCCACAAGAACAACGTGCTGACCTTCGCCGGCCACCTCTGGACCGACACCTTCCACAAGGTCGCCCAGGAGTACCCCGAGGTCACCACCGACTACCTGCACGTCGACGCCGCCACGATCTTCCTGGTCACCGACCCGGCCCGCTTCGACGTCATCGTCACCGACAACCTCTTCGGCGACATCATCACCGACCTCGCCGCGGCCGTCTCCGGCGGCATCGGCGTCGCCGCCTCGGGCAACATCAACCCGAGCCGCGAGTTCCCGTCCATGTTCGAGCCGGTGCACGGCTCCGCGCCGGACATCGCGGGCCAGGGCAAGGCCGACCCCACGGCCACCGTCCTCTCCGTCGCCCTCCTGCTGCGCCACCTCGGCTACGAGGCCGAGGCCGCCCGGGTCGAGAAGGCCGTCGAGGCCGACCTCACCGAGCGGGGCGCCACCGTCCGCACGACGGACGAGATCGGCGACGCGCTCGCCGCGCGAGTAGCGAGCTGACCCGCGCGCCCCACTGACACCACAGAGCAGCCGCCGGGTCGTACCGACACCCGGCGGCTGCTTCGTCGTACGCGGCCACCGGGTGCGGGAACCCCTAACCTCCCCCTCACAGGACCGCGCTCACCCGCGCCGCGCACACCCGTTTCGTCCACCGGTTCCGCCGGGCGATAATCGAACGTGGGGCCGCGGCATGCGGGCACGCCGTGGGCGCGGTCCGACCCACACAACCGGTGAAGGACACGCACTCATGACGAAGCCCACCATCGAGCTCAAGCCCTCCTCCAGCCCGCTGTCCGCCGCGGAGCGCGAGGCGATCCTGGCCAACCCGGGATTCGGCCGCCACTTCACCGACCACATGGTCACCGTCCGCTGGACGGAGGGCCGCGGCTGGCACGACGGCGAGCTCGTGCCGTACGGCCCGCTTTCCCTCGACCCGGCGACCAACGTCCTCCACTACGCCCAGGAGATCTTCGAGGGCCTGAAGGCCTACCGCCGCCCCGACGGCTCGGTCGCCTCCTTCCGCCCGGACGCCAACGCCCGCCGCTTCCAGCGCTCCGCGCACCGCCTCGGCATGCCCGAGCTGCCCGTCGAGACCTTCATCGAGGCGTGCGACGCGCTGGTCCGCCAGGACGAGGCGTGGGTCCCGGCGCACGGCGGCGAGGCGTCCCTCTACCTGCGCCCGTTCATGATCGCGACCGAGGTCGGCCTGGGCGTCCGCCCGGCCAACGAGTACCTCTTCGTCGTCATCGCCTCCCCGGCCGGCCCGTACTTCCCCGGCGGCGTGAAGCCGGTCTCCATCTGGGCCTCCGAGGACCGCGTCCGCGCCGTCCCCGGCGGCATGGGCGACGCCAAGACCGGCGGCAACTACGCGGCCTCCCTGCTCGCGCAGGCCGAGGCGGCGGCCAAGGGCTGCGACCAGGTCTGCTACCTCGACGCGGTCGAGCACAAGTGGGTCGAGGAGCTCGGCGGCATGAACCTGTACTTCGTGTACGGGAACAAGATCGTCACCCCGACCCTCACCGGCTCGATCCTGGAGGGCATCACCCGCGACTCGCTCCTCAAGCTCGCCGCCGACCTCGGCCACGAGGTGGAGGAGGCCCGCGTCTCCATCGACCAGTGGCAGGCCGACACCGCGAACGGCACCCTCACCGAGGTCTTCGCCTGCGGCACCGCCGCCGTCATCACCCCGGTCGGCACGGTCAAGTCCGCCCGGGGCGAGTGGCAGCAGTCGGGTGGTCAGCCCGGCGAGGTCACGATGAAGCTGCGCGAGGCGCTGCTCGCCATCCAGACCGGCAAGGCCGAGGACGCCAACGGCTGGATGCACGAGCTCGGCAAGTAGGTCACTCCGTCGTCGCCAGGGCTTCCGGGGCCGTCACGGTCCCGGGAGCCCTGTGCGGCGTCAGGGCCGCGTACAGGACGCCGCCCACGACTCCCGAGAGCACGAAGCTGCAGTCGATCCCGCCGGTCAGGGGCAGCAGAGGGCCCTCGTACAGCGGGGTCGAGACGGCCGCCAGGCCCACCGCCGCGCCGAGCGCCCAGGAGAGCGTGGCGCGCGGGTGCCAGCCGGCCGAGAACCAGTAGATCCCGCCGCGCGAGCGCCGGTTGTAGACCTGGAGCGCCTCGGGGTCGTACTCCCCGCGGCAGCGGACGTGCCCGATCAGGGTGATGACCGCCCACGGCGTGCCGATCGCCGTCAGGAGCAGTACGAACGAGGTCATCGCCGACTGGGCGTCCGAGGCGAAGTGCCCGAGGAAGACGAAGCCGGTGGCGACCGCCGCCACCACCAGGGTGGCCCGCGCCCGGGTGGCCCGGGGCAGGATCGCGTCCAGGTCCAGGCCCATCGAGTAGAGCATCAGACCGGCGTTGCCGACCGAGCCGGCGGTGGCGGCGAGCAGTAGCGGGACCAGGTACCAGGCGGGGGAGGCGGCGACCAGGGGCCCCGCGTAGTCGAGGCCCGCGCGGGCGGCGAGCGCCGTGAAGGTGCCGAAGAGCTGCGGTACGAGCAGGCCCACGAGCAGCCCCAGACAGGTGGCCCGCCAGACGCTCCGCGCGCTGTGCCGGACGGGGGAGACGTACCGGGTGTAGTCGCCCAGCAGGGTGATGAAGGCGACCGGGCCGCTGAGTCCGGCGGCGACCGCCGACAGCAGCCAGGTCGGCCAGAAGGAGCCGAGCAGGTACGGGGTGTCCGGCACCGGCGCGGCGGTGAAGTCGCCGGCGTACGCCACGAGCCCGGCCGCCAGCAGGACGGTCATGCCGACGGCGAGCGCCTTGCTGAGCCGGAGCAGCAGCCGGTAGCCGTACACGGCGCCCACCACCGTGCAGGCCGCGAGCAGCGCGTAGACGACGGCGTGCGTCCCGTCGCCGGCGGAGAGGCCGGTCAGGCGGGCGAGGGTGCCCACCATGACGTCGCCGCCGATCCACAGGGTGAGGGCGGTGTAGCCCAGCGAGAGCAGCAGCCCCACCACCGAGCCGACGAGCCGGCCGCGGACGCCGAAGAAGGCGCCCGAGGAGGTGGAGAGGTTGGTGGCGGTGCGCAGGGAGACCAGCGCCAGCGGGGCGGTGACGGCGACGCCGACGACCGTGCCCGCGACCACGGAGGTCACCGCGCCCCACAGGCCGAGGCCGAAGGAGACCGGCAGCCAGCCGAAGACGATCACCCCCAGGCAGAGGTTGGAGCCGAGCAGGATCGCGACCAGGTCGCGGGGGCCGCTGGTGCGTTCGGCCTCGGGGACGGTGTCGACTCCGCGCTGTTCGATCGCCATGGGACCTCCGGGGGAGCGAGAGGGGGGACGTTTTGAGTGGCGCTCAATGTGACCTGTCCCAGGACCTGGCGTCAATCCTTGGAAGCAAGCGTCTCAGCATTTAGAGTGTCGCTCAAACAGGAGGTGCATGACGTGCGACTGACCCCCACCGAGCGCGACCGGCTGCTGCTCTTCGGCGCCGCCGAACTGGCCCGGGCCCGCCGGGCCCGCGGGCTGCGGCTCAACGTCCCCGAGGCGACCGCCCTCATCGCGGACACCGTCTGCGAGGCCGCCCGGGACGGCCGGAGGCTCGCCGAGGCCATCGAGGCGGCCCGCTCCGTCCTCGGCCCCGAGGACGTGCTGCCCGGCGTCGCCGACGTGGTGACCGAGGTGCACGTCGAGGCCGTCTTCGACGACGGCTCCCGGCTCGCCGTGGTCACCGACCCGATCGGCGGAGGCACGCTCGGCGCCGGCGCTCCCGGCGCGCTGCTGCCCGGCCCCGGCCACCCGGAGCGGGAGCCCGCGCTCACCCTCGTCGTACGGAACACGGCGACGGTCCCGGTCAGCGTCACCTCCCACTTCCACTTCTTCGAGGCCAACCCGCGCCTCGACTTCGACCGCGCCGCCGCCTACGGCATGCGGCTCGCCATCCCCGCCGGCGCCTCCTTCCGCTTCGACCCCGGCGGCTCCGCCGAGGTCGGGCTCCTGCCCATCGGCGGCGCCCGCGTGGCCATCGGCTTCGCCGGCCTCGTCGACGGGCCGCTGGACGCGCCCGGCGCGAAGGAGGAGGCCCTGCGGCGCGCCGCGGCCTGCGGCTACCTGGGCGTCACGGCCCCGAAGGAGGACGACTGATGGACCCGTACGAGTACGCCTCCGTGCACGGCCCCCGCGCCGGCGACCGCGTCGTCCTCGGCGACTCCGGGCTGGTCGTCCGGGTCGAGGCCGACTCCCAGAAGCCGGGCGAGGAGTTCCTGGCCGGCTTCGGCAAGACCGCCCGCGACGGCCTGCACCTGAAGGCCGCCGCCGTCCGCGAGACCTGCGACGTCGTCATCAGCAACGTCCTGCTGATCGACGCCGTCCAGGGCATCCGCAAGGTCTCCATCGGCATCCGCGAGGGCCGGATCCACGCCATCGGCCGGGCCGGCAACCCCGACACCCTCGACGGCGTCGACGTCGTCGTCGGCACCGGCACCTCGATCGTCTCCGGCGAGGGGCTCATCGCCACCGCCGGCGCCGTCGACACCCACGTCCACCTGCTCTCGCCCCGGATCATGGAGGCGTCGCTCGCCAGCGGCGTCACCACGATCATCGGCCAGGAGTTCGGCCCCGTCTGGGGCGTCGGCGTCAACTCGCCCTGGGCACTCCACCACGCCTTCAACGCCTTCGACGCCTGGCCGGTCAACATCGGCTTCCTGGCCCGCGGTTCCTCCTCGGACCCGGCGCCGCTGGTCGAGGCGCTCGCCGAGGGCGGCGCGTCCGGCTTCAAGGTCCACGAGGACATGGGCGCCCACACCCGCGCCCTGGACACCGCGCTGCGGGTGGCCGAGGAGCACGACGTCCAGGTCGCCCTGCACAGCGACGGGCTGAACGAGTGCCTGTCGGTGGAGGACACCCTCGCCGTCCTGGAGGGCCGTACGATCCACGCCTTCCACATCGAGGGCTGCGGCGGCGGACACGTCCCCAACGTCCTGAAGATGGCCGGCGTGCCGAACGTCATCGGCTCCTCCACCAACCCCACCCTGCCCTTCGGCCGCGACGCGGTCGCCGAGCACTACGGGATGATCGTCTCCGTCCACGACCTGAAGACCGACCTCCCCGGCGACGCCGCCATGGCGCGCGACCGGATCCGGGCCGGGACGATGGGCGCGGAGGACGTCCTGCACGACCTCGGCGCGATCGGGATCACCTCCTCCGACGCGCAGGGGATGGGAAGGGCCGGCGAGACCGTACGCCGGACCTTCGCCATGGCCGGGAAGATGAAGGCCGAGCTGGGGCCCCTGGAGGGCGACGGCGCGCACGACGACAACGCGCGCGTGCTGCGCTACCTGGCCAAGCTCACCATCAACCCGGCGATCGCCCACGGCCTCGCGCACGAGATCGGCTCGGTCGAGGTCGGCAAGCTGGCCGACATCGTGCTGTGGCGGCCGGAGTTCTTCGGCGCCAAACCGCAGATGGTGCTGAAGGCCGGCTTCCCCGCCTGGGGGGTCGTGGGCGATCCCAACGCCGCCACCGACACCTGCGAACCGCTCGTCCTCGGCCCGCTGTTCGGCGGCCACGGCGCCACCGCGGCGGACCTCTCCGTCGCCTTCGTCGCGCAGGCCGCCGTCGACCTCGGCGGCGACCGGATGCCGACCCGGCGCCGCCGCGTCCCCGTGCGCGGCACCCGGGGGATCGGCCCCGCCGACCTGCTCCTCAACTCCCGCACCGGCTCCGTCCAGGTGGACGACCGCACCGGCCTCGTCTCGCTCGACGGCTCCCCGATCCGCTCCGAGCCGGCCGACTCCGTCTCGCTGAACCGCCTCTACTTCCTCTAGGACCCGCCCTCATGACTTCGTACCGCATGCCCGCCGAGTGGACCCCGCACGAGCGGACCTGGATGGCCTGGCCGAGCCCCAACGCCACCTTCACCGACGACGCCGAGCTCGCCGAGGCCCGCGAGGCATGGGCCTCCGTCGCCCGGGCCGTCCGCCGCTTCGAGCCGGTGACGATGGTCGTCGCCCCCGGCGACGCGGAGGGCGCCCGCGCGCTCCTCGGCGACGGCGTCGCGCTGATCGAGCGGGAGCTCGACGACGCCTGGATGCGCGACATCGGCCCCACCTTCGTCACCGACGGCACCTCCCTGGCCGCCGTGGACTGGGTGTTCAACGGCTGGGGCGCCCAGGACTGGGCGAGCTGGGAGCACGACTCCAAGATCGCCCGCCACGTCGCGGACGCGGCGGGGGTACGCGTGCTGAGCAGCGCCCTGGTGAACGAGGGCGGCGGCCTCCACGTCGACGGCGAGGGCACCGTCCTCCTCACCGACACCGTCCAGCTCGGCTCCGGCCGCAACCCCGAGTGGACCCGCGAGCAGGTCGAGCGGGAGATCCACGCCAAGCTCGGCACCACCAAGGCGATCTGGCTGCCGCACGGCCTGGCCGGCGACTACGGCATGTACGGCACCCAGGGCCACGTCGACATCGTCGCCGCCTTCGCCCGCCCCGGCACCGTCCTCGTCCACAGCCAGCAGGACCCGAACCACCCGGACTACGCCCGCTCCCGGCTGTACGTGGACATCCTCCGCGCCCAGACCGACGCCCAGGGCCGCCCCCTGGAGGTCATCGAGGTCCCCGCCCCCACCGTCCTCAAGGACGAGGAGGGCGACTGGGTCGACTACTCCTACATCAACCACTACCTGTGCAACGGCGCCGTGATCCTCTGCGCCTTCGACGACCCGCACGACGAGCTCGCCGCCGAGATCTTCCGCCGCCTCTTCCCGGACCGCGAGGTCGTCCTCGTCGACGCCCGGACGATCTTCGCGGCGGGCGGCGGCATCCACTGCATCACCCAGCAGCAGCCCGCGGTGTAGAACGTACGAGTGAGTCAGAGCAGCAGCCCGTCCCCCGCCCCCCGCCGCCGCAACCAGGCCGCCCCGCCCCGCGAGGAGGTCTTCTCGGCGGCGATGGACACCGTCGCCGAGCGCGGGCTCGACGGGCTCACCATGGCCGGGCTCGGGCGGCAGGTCGGGATGAGCAGCGGCCACCTCCTCTACTACTTCCGCACCAAGGACGAACTGCTGCTCCAGACCCTGGAGTGGAGCGAGGGGCGGCTCGGGGCCGAGCGGGGCGCGCTGCTCTCCCGGCCCGGCACCTGCCGCGAGCGGCTCGACGGGTACGTCGACGTGTACGTGCCCGACGGGCCGCGCGACCCGCACTGGACGCTCTGGCTGGAGGTCTGGAACCGCTCGCAGAACGCCGACGCGGACGCCCGCGCCCGGCAGGCCGCCATCGAGGGCGCCTGGCACCGGGACCTGGTCGCGATCCTCGCCGAGGGCGTCTCGCGCGGCGAGTTCCGGCCCGTGGACCCGGACCGCTTCGCCACCCGGATGCGCGCCCTCCTCGACGGCTACAGCGTGCACGTCGCGGTCGGCCTGCCCGGCACCGGCCGGGCCGAGGTCCTCGCCCAGGTGCGGGAGTTCGTCGACGAGACCCTCGTGCCCCCGGCGCCGGACCCGGACGCGTATTCCGCATCGTGAGATCCGGGTCCGTGGACGCACGGGCCTGTGGCACACTGCGGACGTGCTCGCTACCACGATGATTATCGGCAGCAGCGCGCCGGTCCGCAGTGACCGCTGAACCGCGACACGACCCCCCGCGGCAGTGGACATCGTGCCCCAGACCCGCGCGCAGACCTCTCGCACCCGCGAGGGGTTTTTTCGTTTTCCGGCCCCACCTCGGCCGGAGACGGACGACGCGTGAGAATGGGGGCAAGTGGATCCATACCTTCCGGAGCCACATCCGACAGGAGCCATCACAGCCATGACCACGGAGAACGCCGAGGGCTCGCGCCCCGACGACGGCTTTCACGTCTTCGACACCACCCTGCGCGACGGAGCGCAGCGCGAGGGCATCAACCTCACCGTCGCGGACAAGCTGACCATCGCCCGGCACCTCGACGAGTTCGGCGTCGGCTTCATCGAGGGCGGCTGGCCCGGCGCGAACCCGCGGGACACCGAGTTCTTCGCCCGCGCCCGCCAGGAGATCGACTTCCGGCACGCGCAGCTCGTCGCCTTCGGCGCCACCCGCAGGGCCGGCGGCACCGCCGCCGACGACCCGCAGGTCAAGGCGCTGCTCGACTCCGGCGCCCCGGTGATCACCCTGGTGGCCAAGTCCCACGACCGGCACGTCGAGCTGGCCCTGCGCACCACCCTCGACGAGAACCTGGAGATGGTCCGCGACACCGTCTCCCACCTGGTCGCCCAGGGCCGCCGCGTCTTCGTCGACTGCGAGCACTTCTTCGACGGCTACAAGGCGAACCCGGACTACGCCAAGGCCGTGGTCCGCGCCGCGCACGAGGCCGGCGCCGACGTCGTCATCCTCTGCGACACCAACGGCGGCATGCTCCCCGCCCAGATCCAGGCCGTCGTCGCCACCGTCCTCGCCGACACCGGCGCCCGGCTCGGCATCCACGCCCAGGACGACACCGGCTGTGCCGTCGCCAACACCCTCGCCGCCGTCGACGCGGGCGCCACCCACGTCCAGTGCACGGCGAACGGCTACGGCGAGCGGGTCGGCAACGCCAACCTCTTCCCGGTCGTCGCCGCCCTGGAGCTCAAGTACGGCAAGAGGGTGCTGCCCGCCGGCGCCCTCGCCGAGATGACGCGGATCTCGCACGCCATCGCCGAGGTCGTCAACCTCACCCCCTCCACCCACCAGCCGTACGTCGGCGTCTCCGCCTTCGCCCACAAGGCCGGACTGCACGCCTCCGCCATCAAGGTCGACCCCGACCTCTACCAGCACATCGACCCCGAGCTGGTCGGCAACACCATGCGGATGCTCGTCTCCGACATGGCCGGACGCGCCTCCATCGAGCTCAAGGGCAAGGAGCTCGGCGTCGACCTCGGCGGCGACCGCGCCCTGGTGGCCCGGGTGGTCGAGCGGGTCAAGGAGCGCGAGCTCCAGGGCTACACGTACGAGGCCGCCGACGCCTCCTTCGAGCTGCTGCTCCGCGCCGAGGCCGAGGGCCGGGCGCGCCGCTACTTCCGCACCGAGTCCTGGCGGGCGATCACCGAGAACCGCCCCGACGGCACCCACGCCAACGAGGCCACGGTCAAGCTGTGGGCCAAGGGCGAGCGGATGCTGGCCACCGCCGAGGGCAACGGCCCGGTCAACGCCCTCGACCGCGCCCTGCGGGTCGCCCTGGAGCGGATCTACCCGCAGCTCGCCAAGTTCGAGCTGGTCGACTACAAGGTCCGCATCCTCGAAGGCCGGCACGGCACCGAGTCCACCACCCGCGTCCTCGTCACCACCAGCGACGGCAACGCCGAGTGGGCCACGGTCGGCGTCGGCGAGAACGTGATCGCCGCCTCCTGGCAGGCCCTGGAGGACGCCTTCACCTACGGGCTGCTGCGGGCGGGGGTCGACCCCGCCGAGTGAGACCGATTTCCGCCCGGTATGTCTAGTTCGATCCCCTTCGGGTAATTTCGAACCATGAGGACCAGGGCGATTTCGGTGTGGCCGGCCCTCGCCGGGCTGGTGCTCCTGCTGCTCCTGGCCCTGGCTCCCGCCTCGGCGGGCGCCAGGGCCACCGGCGTCCCGGACGCGGGCGCGGCCCTGAGACAGGGCCCGGTCTACGTCGACCCGGGCGCCGCCGACCAGCTCTCGACGGCCGACGCGGCCGCCCTCGCGCAGCGGATCGAGGACGCCGACAAGCCCCTCTTCGTGGCGGTGCTGCCGGAGGGCGCGGAGTACCCGCCGCAGGGGCTCATCGACAACCTGCGCGAGCAGACCGGCCTCGCCGGGGTGTACGCGGTGCGGCTCGGCGACCGGTTCGACGCCAAGGCCGACGCCCGGGTGCTGTCGGCCGGCGCGGTGGAGAACATGGTCGCCGCCGTCGCCCGGCCCGGCACCGACGCCGCCACCCAGCTGAACGCCTTCGCCGACCAGGCCCTCCCCGCGATGCGCGGCTCCGCGCCCGCCGCCTGGCCCGGCGGCGCCGCGGAGGACTCCGGCGTCCCGGTCGCCGGCCTCGTCACCCTGGGCGCGGTCGCCGCCGTCGGCGGCACCGCCGCCTACGCCGTGGTCCGCGGCCGGCGGAAGCGGAAGGAGGCGGAGGAGCGGGCCGCCCTGGAGAAGCTCCGGGTCGTCGTCGACGAGGACATCACCGCCTTCGGCGAGGAGCTGGAACGGCTCGACTTCCACCCGGCCGAGCGCGGCGCCGACGAGGCGATGCGCGCGGACTACGAACGGGCCCTGGACTCCTACGACCGGGCGAAGTCGCTGATGGGCTCCGCGACCCGGCCGCACGACGTCCGGGGCGTGACCGAGGCGCTGGACGAGGGCCGCTACGCGCTGGCGGTGCTCGACGCCCGCCGCGCCTCCCGTCCGCTGCCCGAGCGCCGGCCCCCGTGCTTCTTCGACCCGCGCCACGGCCCGTCCACCGAGGACCGCACCTGGACCCCGGTCGGCGGGGCGGCCCGCGAGGTGCCGGTCTGCGCCGCCGACGCGGCCCGGCTGGACGACGGCGAGGACCCGCGGGCCCGGACCGTCGAGACCGAGTACGGCCGCCGCCCCTACTGGGAGGCCGGGCCGGCGTACGGCCCCTGGGCCGGCGGCTACTTCGGCGGCGGCCTGCTGCCCGGCCTGCTGATGGGCACCCTCCTCGGCTCCGCCCTCTCCACCCCCGCCTACGCCTCCGAGTACGGCGGTCCCGACTTCCAGGGCGACGAGGGCGGCGACTTCGGCGGGGGCGGGGACTTCGGAGGGGACTTCGGCGGCGGCGACTTCGGGGGTGGCGGGGACTTCGGCGGCGGGGGCGGCTTCGACGGCGGCGGAGGCTTCTGACCGCCGGGCTCCGCCCGGTCAGACCAGCGGCTTCACCGACATCAGCAGGTGCCGGTGGCGGCCGTCGTCGCCGTCGGTCAGCAGGGCACGCTGGCCCGGCCCCAGCAGGTGGAGCCGTACGTCGTCGGCGGTGAACCGGTCCAGGGCGTCCAGCAGATAGCCCGGGTTGAAGGCGACCGTCATCTCCTGCGCCCCGTCGAGGGCGGCGGGCAGCCGCTGGGAGGCGACGTCGTCCTCGTACCCCGCCCGGAGCCGGAGCGCCGTCCCGTCGAAGGCCAGCTGGACCGGGCTGTCGCCCTCGGCGACGACGGAGACCCGCTTCACCGCCTCGACGAGCGCGGCCCGGCCGGTGACCGCGACGGCGTGGTCGCCGAGGGCGAACAGCTTGTCGTGGCGGGGGAGCCGGCCGTCGAGCAGCCGGGTGGTGGCGCGCAGCCCGGCCCGCTCGAAGCCGAGGGAGTGCGCGTCCAGGCCGATCCTGGCCCGCCCGCCGGCCGCGAGCGAGCGGGCGGTCTCGGCGAGGCGGCGGGCCGGGACCACGACGTCGGCCGGTTCGGCGGGGGCGGCGGCGGGGTCGGGGTACCACTCCAGGGTGCGGACCGCGTACCGGTAGCGGTCCGTGGCGGCCAGGGTCATCTCCGGGCCGTCCAGCGCGAGCCGTATCCCGGTGAGGACCGGCAGCGCGTCGTCCCGCCCGGCCGCCGCCGCGACCTGGGCCACCGCCTCCGCGAAGGCGTCCCCGTCGACCTCGCCGAGGACCGGCGGCAGCGCCGGGGCGGCCGGATGGGCGTCGAGCGGCAGCAGCGAGAGGCCGAAGCGGACGTCGCCGGAGGAGACCGAGAGCCGGGGGCCCTCGACGGCGAGGGCGGTCCGGCCGCGCGGCAGCACCTTGCAGATGTCGAGCAGGCGCCGGCCGAGCACCAGGACGCGGCCGGGCGTCACCGTCTCCGCCTCGGCCTCCACGCGCGCGGACGCCTCGTGGTCGAGCCCGAAGACGCTCAGCCGGCCGTCCTCGCCGGCCTCCAGGAGCAGCCCGCCGAGGACGGGCAGGGGGGAGCGGGCGGGCAGGACGCGGGCGGCCCGCCCGACGGCTTCGGTCAGCACGGCACTGTCGATGTGGATCTCCATGCCGCCGACGCTAACGACCGCCTCTGACAACGGTGCCGACCTGCGACGGGGCGGGGCGGGACGGCTCCGGACACGCCGAGCGCCCGCCGTCCGCGGGGTCGCGGAGGGCGGGCGCGCTCGTGTGCCGGGTGTCCTGCGGGGAGGGTCAGGCGGCGTTCTTGATGGCGGAGATGTCGAAGTTCAGCTTCACCTTGTCGCTGACCATGACACCGCCGGTCTCCAGGGCCGCGTTCCAGGTGAGGCCCCACTCGGAGCGCAGGATCTCGGCGGAGCCCTCGAAGCCGACGCGCTCGTTGCCGAAGGGGTCGGTGGCGGTGCCGTTGAACTCCAGGTCGATGGAGAGCGGCTTGGTGACGTCCTTGATGGTCAGGTCGCCGGTGATCCGGTACTTGTCGCCGCCGAGCTGCGCCGCCTCGGTGGAGCGGAAGGTCATCAGCGGGAACTGCTCGGCGTCGAAGAAGTCGCCGCCGCGCAGGTGGTTGTCGCGGTCGCCGATGCCCGTGTCGATGGAGGCGATCTTGACGTCGATGGCGGCGCTGGAGGCGGACGGGTCGCTGCCGTTCAGCTTCAGGGTGCCCTCGTGCTCGCCGAAGGAGCCGCGGACGTTGGTGACCATCGCGTGGCGGACGGTGAAGCCGATGCTGCTGTGGGCGGCGTCGATGGTGTAGTCGCCGGTCAGGGCGGCCAGGGCCGGGTCCACGGGGAGGGTGGCGGTGGTGGTGGCGGACTCGGTGTTCTTGCGGCCGAAGAGACCCATGGCGTGCTCCTTGTCGGGGGGTGGCGTTGAAGTCGGTTGTTGTTGAACCTTCAACGAGAACGACTGTAACCCCATTCCGTTCAACTTTCAACATCTACTCCCGAGGTTCCCCCGAACGGCCCCGCACCGACCCCCGACGCCCTCTGGCGGACGCGCGTAGAACTGCGGCATCATCCCCCTGCGCGGCAGGCGCGGAAGCGCCCCGCGAGCACACCGGCACCACCTGCACCACCGTCCCCGTCCACGGTCCCCGGCAGGAGGCATCCCCCGTGAAGCTCCGCTCCGCCCTCACCGCCCTCGCCCTCGTCCTCGGCGCCCTCTTCGCCCCCGGCTTCGGCGCCCTCACCTCGGCCGGCGAGGCCCACGCCGTCACCAAGATCAGCCACTCCACCGCCACCTCGATGTTCCGGAACTCCGGCATCACCTGGTCGTCCTCCGGCGGCTGCTCCGACCGGTACAACTCCACCTGCACCTCCTTCGAGCAGCTCAACCTCGCCACCGCCCAGGGCGCCCAGACCCTCAAGAGCGCCAGCGGCTGCGCCCTCAACATCACCGGCGGCACCGAGGTCGGCCACGCCAGTGGCACCTACTCGCACTGGAACGGCTACAAGCTGGACTTCAGCAAGTACACGTGCCTCGGGAGCTACATCAAGAACACGTTCACCTACATCGGCCTGCGCGGCGACGGAGCCCCGCAGTGGCGCTCCGGCGCCGGCAACGTCTACGCCGACGAGGGCAACCACTGGGACGTGACCTTCTACAACTGCGGCGGCTGCTGAACCGCCCGCCCCGTCGGGCGCGCGGACCTCCGGGATCCGGAGGTCCGAGCGCTGCTTTTGTGGGACCCCCACAAGCAAAGGGGGTCTCAGGCTGTGGGCTCGCTCTGCCGCCCCGCTGGTTCTGTCCGTCCCCGCCAGGAATCGACACGCGAGACTGTACGGAGTCGACGGCGGGGTTTCCTTGGTCGAGTTCGTAGGGTCGGTACATGACCCTTGTCGACGAGATCCCGAGCGAGCCCACCGACGCACGTGGCCGCGTCGCCGAACTGCACGTCCTGCGGGAGCAGGCGCTGGCCGGCCCCAGCGAGCGCGCGACCGAGGCCCAGCACGCGAAGGGCAAGCTGACGGCGCGCGAGCGCATCGAGCTGCTCCTCGACCCGGGTTCCTTCAACGAGGTCGAGCAGCTGCGCCGGCACCGCGCCCAGGGCTTCGGCCTGGAGGCGAAGAAGCCGTACACCGACGGTGTCATCACCGGCTGGGGCACGGTCGAGGGCCGGACGGTCTTCGTCTACGCGCACGACTTCCGGATCTTCGGCGGCGCGCTGGGCGAGGCCCACGCCACCAAGATCCACAAGATCATGGACATGGCCATCGCGGCCGGAGCGCCGCTGGTCTCCCTGAACGACGGCGCCGGCGCCCGCATCCAGGAGGGCGTCTCCGCGCTCGCCGGCTACGGCGGCATCTTCCAGCGCAACACCCGGGCGTCGGGTGTCATCCCGCAGATCAGCGTGATGCTCGGCCCGTGCGCCGGCGGCGCCGCCTACAGCCCGGCGCTGACCGACTTCGTCTTCATGGTCCGCGAGACCTCGCAGATGTTCATCACCGGCCCGGACGTCGTCAAGGCGGTCACCGGCGAGGAGATCACCCAGAACGGCCTCGGCGGCGCCGACGTGCACGCCGAGACCTCGGGCGTCGCGCACTTCGCGTACGACGACGAGGAGACCTGCATCGCCGAGGTCCGCTACCTGCTGTCGATGCTCCCGCAGAACAACCGCGAGAACCCTCCGGCCGCCCCCAGCGAGGACCCGGCCGACCGCCGCTCGGACGTCCTGCTCGACCTGGTGCCCGCCGACGGCAACCGCCCGTACGACATGCACAAGGTCATCGAGGAGCTCGTCGACGACGGCGACTTCCTGGAGATCCACGAGCGCTGGGCCCGCAACATCATCTGCGCGATGGCCCGCCTCGACGGCCAGGTCGTCGGCATCGTCGCCAACCAGCCGCAGTCGCTGGCCGGCGTCCTCGACATCGAGGCGTCCGAGAAGGCCGCCCGCTTCGTGCAGATGTGCGACGCCTTCAACATCCCGATCATCACTCTTCTGGACGTCCCCGGCTTCCTGCCCGGCGTCGACCAGGAGCACGGTGGAATCATCCGCCACGGCGCGAAGCTGCTGTACGCGTACTGCAACGCGACCGTGCCCCGGATCTCGCTGATCCTGCGCAAGGCCTACGGCGGCGCCTACATCGTCATGGACTCCCAGTCCATCGGCGCCGACCTGACGTACGCCTGGCCCACCAACGAAATCGCGGTCATGGGCGCCGAGGGCGCCGCCAACGTGATCTTCCGCAAGCAGATCGCCGAGGCCGAGGACTCCGAGGCCATGCGCGCCCGCATGGTCAAGGAGTACAAGGCCGAGCTGATGCACCCGTACTACGCGGCCGAACGCGGACTCGTCGACGACGTCATCGACCCCGCCGACACCCGCCAGGTGCTCATCCGGTCCCTCGCCATGCTCCGCACCAAGCACGCCGACCTGCCGTCCCGCAAGCACGGCAACCCGCCTCAGTAAGACTCGGCATAAGGAGTCCACCGAAGTGACCACGCCTGCCACAGCCAACCTTCTCCGCGTCGAGAAGGGCCACGCCGACCCCGAGGAGCTGGCCGCCATCACCGCGGTCCTGCTCGCCCGCGCCGCCGCGCAGCCCGAGCCGGCCGCCGCCCACCACGGCCGCACCACCGCCGGCTGGCGCCGCCTGGAGCGCGAGAACGGCTTCCGCGCCCCGCACAGCTGGCGCTGACGCCCCGGACGCACGGAAAGGGCCCCCGCTCCTTCGAGGAGCGGGGGCCCTTTCGCGTGGCGGTGCTGCCGACGAGCCGTCGGGACGGTTACCGCAGGCGGGCCATGAGGGCGTGCTCGACGAGGGTGATGAGCGCGCTCTTGGCGTCCGCGCGGTGGCGGGCGTCGGTGGTGATGATCGGGGTGTCGGGCCCGATCTGGAGGGCCTCGCGGACCTCCTCCGGGGCGTAGGGCTGGTTCCCGTCGAAGCCGTTGAGGGCGATGACGAAGGGGAGGCCCGAGTTCTCGAAGTAGTCGACGGCGGGGAAGCAGTCGGCGAGACGGCGGGTGTCGACGAGGACGACGGCGCCGATGGCGCCGCGGACCAGGTCGTCCCACATGAACCAGAAGCGGTCCTGGCCGGGGGTGCCGAACAGATACAGGATCAGGTCCTGGTCCAGCGTGATACGGCCGAAGTCCATGGCGACAGTCGTCGTCGTCTTGTCGCCGGTGTGCGTGAGGTCGTCGATGCCCGCGGACGCGGACGTCATGACGGCCTCGGTACGCAGCGGGTTGATCTCCGAGACGGCACCCACGAACGTGGTCTTGCCCACGCCGAAGCCGCCCGCCACCACGATCTTCGCGCTGGTGGTAGAACGGGCCGCGCCGCCGCTAGAGCTTGCGAAGTCCACTGAGCACCCTTTCGAGCAGTGTCACGTCTGGCTGACCGCCGGCGGCCTCGTCGCCGCCGGGCTGGTGGATGGCGACAAGTCCGGCCTCGGCCAGGTCGGCGACGAGGATCCGGGCAACGCCGAGGGGGATGGAGAGAAGGGCCGAGATCTCCGCGACCGACTTGATCTCGAAGCACAGCCGGCAGATCCGCTGGTGCTCGGGCAACTGCCCCTGCAGCCGGGCCGGATCGGCGGTCGTGCTGACCAGCGCCTCGATGGCGAGCTGGTAACGCGGCCGGGTGCGGCCGCCGGTCATCGCGTACGGACGCACGAGCGGGTTGTGCCCGCCGCCGGCACCCGCGCCGCCCGCGGCGCGCTGGGCCACCGGCTGCGCCTGCTGCTGCGGCTGGCCGTAAGGCTGGGGGACACCCTGTCTGCTGGGTGCGGAAGGGAAGTTGTACCGGTTCTGCGCGGTGTCGCCCATCGGCGCCTGATGCGCGTCGAAACCGTTGTAGGGGTTCGCCCCCGGGGGTGTTCCCACGTCTCCTCCTCCGACTGCTTCGCGGTCCATGTCCCTTGGAGCCGCGTCACCGCACCCTAACGGTGCGGTGACCTGAAACGCACTCTGTGTCTGTTAGTTGAGAAGACTTCCCTGGAGCTCGGCCCGCAGGTCCGGGGTGAGGACGGAGCCGGCCCGGTCCACCAGCAGGGCCATCTCGTAGCCCACGAGACCGATGTCGGACTCCGGGTGGGCGAGGACGGCCAGCGAGGAACCGTCCGAGACCGACATGATGAAGAGGAAGCCGCGCTCCATCTCCACCACGGTCTGGTTGACCGCGCCGCCCTCGAAGATCCGGGACGCGCCCGCCGTCAGCGAGGTCAGCCCGGACGCGACCGCCGCCAGCTGGTCGGCACGGTCCCGGGGGAAGCCCTCGGACATGGCCAGCAGGAGTCCGTCGGCGGAGACCACCACCGTGTGGGACACCCCGGGGGTGTTGTCCACGAAGTTGGTGATCAACCAGTTCAGATTCTGCGCCGCCTGGCTCATCGCGCTCACACTAACGCTCCTGGTTGTAGGTATTACCCGGGCCGAGGCCCGATCCGTTCGTGTCCGACCCCGCGGTGCGTCCCTGCTGGACACCGCGGCGCAGGTTGCTCAACCTGCCCCGGACGTCCTCGGGCGCGCGGGAGACCTGGGGGCCGCCCTGCGGGGTCTGCTCCGCGGTGCCCTCGACCAGGTTGGCCTTGGGGACGCGCCGGGGGAGACCGGACGGAGTGACTCCGCCCGCCTTCGGCTCGCGGAGCTTCTTGGCCTGCTCCCAGCGCTCGTCATTGGCCGAGCGCCATTCGTCGGAGCCGTCGTTCTGGTTCTGCTGGTCCTGCCCCACCGGCTGCGCGGGCTGGGCCGGCGGCACGGGCCGCTGCGCCTGGGGCGCCTGCGGGGCGGCACCGCCGCGGCGCGGCAGACCGGCGTCGGTCAGTCCGTTGCCGGTGTCCGGAGCGGGACTCGGAGCCGGAGCCGGACGGTCGAAGCCTACGCGCTCGTGGCCCTGTTCGGGAGCGGCCTGCGAAGATTCCGATTCCGGTCGGTAACCCTGGTCGAAAGCACCCTGGTAGGAGCTCTGCGCGGGCCACTCACCCTGGTGGGACTGGGCTTCGAACGCCTGGTCGTATCCGGCGTGAGTCTGCTCCTGAGCGCCGTACGCCGCTTCCGCATACGCCTGCTGCGGGTACGCCTCGGACTGCTGTCCGTACTCCTCGTACCCCTGCTGCTGGGGGTAGCCGTAGCCGTCCTGCGGCTGCTGCTCGTAGCCCTGGGCGTACTCCTGGCCGTACTCGCCGGCGTACTCCTGGGCCTGCGGCTGCTGCTCGTACTCCTGCGGGTACTCCTGGCCGTAGCCCTGCTCCTGGGCGTACTCGCCGCCCTGCCCGGCCTCCTCGGCGTAGAGCGGCGCGTCGCCGCCCTGCACCTGGGCCTCCAGGGCCGCCCGGCGCTCCTCGCGCATCAGCGAGCGGTTGACCGGGTCGAGCTGACGGCCCTCGCCCTGCTGCTCGTACCGCGAGTCGTCGAAGCCGAGCTCGGCGGCGGTGCGCATCGGGGCCGCCTGGGCCTCGAAGCCGCCCTGCTGCTGGTGCGGGATGATCTGGGAGACCGTGAAGTCGTCCTGGACCGGCTGCTCGCCACCGCCACCGTGGGTGATCGCGTCCGGCAGCATGACCAGCGAGGTGGTGCCGGCCTGCTCGCCCGAGGGGCGGAGCTGGACGCGGATGCCGTGCCGGTCGGAGAGCCGGCCGACCACGAAGAGTCCCATGCGCTGGGAGACGGCCGCGTCCACGGTGGGCGGGTTCGCCAGCTTGTGGTTGATGTCCGCGAAGTCCTCGGCGGTGAGGCCGATGCCCTTGTCGTGGATCTCGACCATCACGCGGCCGTCGGGGAGACGGGTCGCGGTGACGCGGACCTTGGTCTGCGGGGAGGAGAACGTGGTGGCGTTCTCCAGGAGCTCGGCGAGCAGGTGCACGAGGTCGGTCACGGCCTGGCCGTGGATCTCGGCCTCCGGCACGCCGGCGATCTCGATGCGCTCGTACTGCTCCACCTCGGAGGAGGCGGCGCGCAGCACGTCGACCAGCGGGACCGGCTGGTCCCAGCGGCGGCCCGGCTCCTCGCCGGCGAGGACGAGGAGGTTCTCGCCGTTGCGGCGCATACGGGTGGCCAGGTGGTCCAGCTTGAAGAGGTTCTCCAGCTGGTCCGGGTCGGCCTCGTTGTTCTCCAGGTCGGTGATGAGGGTCAGCTGGCCCTCGATCAGCGACTGGTTGCGGCGCGAGAGGTTGGTGAAGATCGCGTTGACGTTGCCGCGGAGCATGGCCTGCTCGGCGGCGAGCCGGACGGCCTCGCGGTGGACCTGGTCGAAGGCGCGGGCGACCTCGCCGATCTCGTCCTGCGAGTCGATCGGGATGGGCTGCACGCGGGTGTCGACCCGGCCCGGCTCGGTCCGGGAGAGCTGGTCGACCAGCATCGGCAGGCGCTGCTCGGCGATGCCGAAGGCCGCGGTGCGCAGCTCGCGCATCGAGCGGCTCATCTGGCGGGCCATCATCCCGGCGAGGATGAAGGCGGCGAGCAGGGCGATGACGACGATGGCGCCGGTGACCCAGGCGTCGGTCTTGGCCTCGTCGGAGATCGCGGTGGCCTCGGCCACGGCCTTGTCGACGAGGGCCTTCTCGACCTCGCTGTAGCCGTCGAACTTGGCGGTGGCGACGGCCAGCCAGGTCTCGGCGGTGACGCCCTTGGCGGCGAGCGCCTTGATCGCGTCCGCGTCCTCGGCGGTGCCGATCAGCCCGGCGACGCCGGAGTAGACCGATCCGTCCTTGCCCTTGGGCAGGGTGACGTCGGCGGCCCGCATCTTCTTCTCGCCGTCGGCGGCCTTGCCGGCCATCACCTTCTTCAGGCGCTCGACGTCCTCGGCGGTACCACCGGAGTTGTACTCGCCGAGGGCGATCTGCTCCAGGTAGTTGTACGAGTTGAAGGCGACCGACTGCTGGGCGAAGACGGCGTCCTTGGCGCTGGGCCGGACGAGCAGGTGGGTGCCGATGGAGCGCTGGAGCGACCCGGCGCCCTTGGCGAGCTGGATGGCGTAGACGGTCCGGCCGTAGCTGGTGACGTTGCCGGTGCCCAGGCCGAGCTCGTTGGCGAACTCCATGAGGTAGTGCTGGACGCCGGTGTAGCCGAGCTCGGTGTTCACCGGGTCGTGCGCGGCCGTGTAGGCGGCCTTGCGGAGCGCGGCGAGCTTGGGCTCCTCGTTCTTGAACGTCTGCAGACGCCGTTCGAGGCCCTGGCCCGAGGGCATGTTCTTGACGGCCTCGTCGAAGGCGGCGCGGGCCGCGTCCGTGGCGGCGTACGCCCGGGTGATCTCGTCGCCGCCGCGGTCCTTGCCGGAGAGCAGCGGGGCGGCCGTCAGGTCGCGCTCGTTGAGGAGGGCGGTGGAGTACTCCGAGGCGGCGCGCACGATGAGCGCCGTCTTCTCGGCGTCCTGGGCTTCCTGCCAGGTGTCGATGGACCCCTTGACCTGGAAGCCGCCCATCACGAGGCCGACGAGCACGGGTATGAGGAGGATCGCGTTCAGGCGGGTGGGCACGCGCCAGTTGCGCGGGGACAGCCGGCTGGAGCTGCCCCGCGGGGCGGGTGCGGGCGCGGGCGTCACCGGTACGTCCGCGGGCGACACAGCGCCGCGCGACGGCGGGGTGAAGTTGCCCCGCGCCTCCTGCTCCGCGGAGCCATCCATGCTTCGCCTCACTCGACCAACAACCTCTCGGCGTCGGCACCTACGTCGTGCCGGTGTTTCGTTCAGGGCCGTACTACTCGGGAGTTCATGAATTGCAGCACGTGAAGGGGGTCCGTTCCAAACAGTGGGACGGGCCCCCTTTCCGTGGCCCACGCCTCGCATAAAACGGGCATAAAGAGCGAGCCCCGCCAAATGGCGGGGCTCATGTGAGCGCAGCGGCACCGACCGGATGCGTCGGGTGTCCGAGGCGCCCCAATTCTCTGTCGAAATGTTATGAAGCCCGGGCCGGCCGTGTCGAAGGACACAGATCCACTCCGGACGGCCCGGTACGGGGGCATATGACAACTGCCCTGGGGGGCGGCCTACTTGAGTCGGGCCATGAGCGCGTGCTCGACGAGGGTGATCAGCGCGCTCTTGGCGTCCGCGCGGTGGCGGGCGTCGGTGGTGATGATCGGGGTGTCGGGCCCGATCTGCAGAGCCTCGCGGACCTCGTCCGGCGTGTACGGCTGGGCGCCGTCGAAGCCGTTCAGGGCGATGACGAACGGCAGACCGCTGTTCTCGAAGTAGTCGACGGCGGGGAAGCAGTCGGCGAGACGGCGGGTGTCGACGAGGACGACGGCGCCGATGGCGCCGCGGACCAGGTCGTCCCACATGAACCAGAAGCGGTCCTGGCCGGGGGTGCCGAACAGGTACAGGATCAGGTCCTGGTCCAGCGTGATGCGGCCGAAGTCCATCGCCACCGTGGTGGTGGTCTTGCCACCGGTGTGGGTCAGGTCGTCGATCCCGGCGGAGGCCGCGGTCATCACGGCCTCGGTACGCAGCGGGTTGATCTCCGAGACGGCGCCCACGAACGTGGTCTTGCCCACGCCGAAGCCACCGGCCACCACGATCTTCGCGCTGGTGGTCGATCTGGCCGCGCCGCCGTTAGAGCTTGCGAAGTCCACTGAGCACCCTTTCGAGCAGTGTCACGTCCGGCGTGCCGCCGGCTTCTCCGTTGCCCGGCTGGTGAATGGCCACCATGCCCGCCTCGGCCAGGTCGGCCACGAGGATCCGGGCGACGCCGAGCGGCATCGACAGCAGTGCGGACACCTCGGCCACCGACTTGACCTCACGGCACAGGTGGCAGATGCGCTGGTGCTCGGGGAGGAGCGTGGCGAGGTGCGCCGGGTCGGCCGTGGTGCTGACCAGCGCCTCGATGGCGAGCTGGTAGCGCGGCCGGGTCCGGCCGCCGGTCATCGCGTACGGACGGACCAGCGGCTGGTCGCCCTCATGACCGTACGGATCGTCCAGGGACGAGCCGCCGTACGGATCGTGAGTGGCGGGGGGCGGGGTCATGAATCCTCCGGGCGTGACAGCAAGGCATCTGCCGTCTGATGGGGCCGGTGGGGGGCCGGATGGGGCGGCCGGACGATTGAACGGTGCCGGGGGCGGTACGTGTGGGGGACGTACCGCCCCGTCGGGGGGACAGGTGCCGTGAGCGGGTGGGGACCGCTAGTGCAGCAGGCTGCCCTGGAGCTCCGCGCGGAGATCCGGGGTGAGGACGCTGCCGGCCCGGTCGACCAGCAGCGCCATCTCGTAGCCCACGAGGCCGATGTCGCACTCCGGGTGCGCGAGCACGGCCAGCGAGGAGCCGTCCGAGACCGACATGAGGAAGAGGAAGCCGCGCTCCATCTCCACCACGGTCTGCGCCACGGGACCGCCCTCGAAGATCCGGGAGGCGCCCGCGGTCAGCGAGGTGAGCCCGGACGCGACCGCCGCCAGCTGGTCGGCACGATCGCGGGGGAATCCTTCGGACATGGCCAGCAGCAGGCCGTCGGCGGAGACCACCACCGTGTGGGACACCCCGGGGGTGTTGTCCACGAAGTTGGTGATCAACCAGTTCAGGTTCTGCGCCGCCTGGCTCATCGCGCTCAACTATCGCTCCTGCTGATGGTTCGGGCCGAGGTGGAAGCTACCCGTGGTCGAGTTGCCCGCCTGCCGGCCCTGCTGGATGCCGCGGCGCAGGTTGGTGAGCCGGCCACGGACGTCGTCGGGTGCACGCGAGACCTGGGGGCCGGCCGTGTGGGCCTGCTCCTGGGCGGTCCCGGGTACGAGGTTGGCCTTCGGCACACGGCGCGGAAGACCGGAGGTGGTGACCCCGCCGGCGGACGGCTTGCGCGCCCGCTCGGCCTGGCGCACCAGATCGTCGTTGGGGGAGGGCCGCCAGCCGGCCGCGCCCTGCTGCCGGCCGCCGTCACCGGCGGCCGGACCGCCGGCCGGCCGCGGACCCGCCGGAGCGGGCTGCTGCACGACCGGGGTCTGCATGGTCTGCTCGACCTCGGGCATCCGCTGCTGCTGCGCCGGCTGGGCCGGAGCCTGCTGCTGACCCTGGTCCTGGTGGAACCAGTTGGTCTCCAGCGTGTCGTACAGCGGAGTGCGCCCGTCGCCCGAGGCCGGCGCCGGCGGCAGGGCCTCCGGACGGCGCGGCCGGCCGAGCTGCGGCTGCCGCGGCTCGGGGGCCTGCGGCGCCCGGTGCTGCGGGGCCTGCGGCTGCTGCGGGGCCTGGGGGAGGCCCGGCTGCTGCGGCGCGAACTCGTTGCCGGTGCGCTGGCGCGGGGCCGGCGGCTGCGGGGCCTGCGGCTGCTGCTGCGCCTGCGGTACGAAGGGCTGGCTGCCGTACTGCGGCCGCTCCTGGTACTGCGGGGCCTGCGGCTGCTGCGGGGCCTGCGGGGCACCGAAGTCGGGGCGCGGGAACTGGCCCGTGGAGCCGGGACCCTGGGGCGCCTGCGGCTGCTGCGGGGCACCGAAGTCCGGGCGCGCGAACTGCGAGGTGGACGCCGGGTCCTGGTACTGCGGGGCCTGCGGCGCCTGGGGGGCCTGCGGGGCACCGAAGTCGGGGCGGGCGAACTGGCCCGTCGAGCCCGGGCCCTGCGGAGCGCCGGGCGCGGCGAAGGAGCCGGTGGTCTCGGCGTCGTCGTGGCCGCGCGGGGCGTCCAGCGGCGTCATGTCCTGCTGCGGGCGGCGGACCGGCTGCTGGGCCGGGTCGCTGCCCCAGCTGGTGCCCTGCGGGCGCTGCGGCTGGGGGTTGCCGCCGGGCAGCTCGGCGCGCGGGAAGCCGTTCGTGGCACCCAGCGGGTCCTGCTGCTGCGGGGCCTGCGGCTGCTGCGGGGCCTGCGGGTTCTGGTTCTGCGGAGCCTGCGGGCTGCCGCCCCACACGTCGGTGCGGGACGGGATGGCGCTGGCCGCGCCGCCGATGAGACCGGCACCCGGGCCGGGCTGCGGCGTCTGCGGGAGCTGCGGCAGCCGGCCGGTCTGCTCCAGCTGGGCGTCGACCGGCTGGGGCTGCTGGGGCTGCTGCGGGGCCGGGGCCTGGGGGGCCTGCGGCGCGCCGTCGCGGGCGGGCAGCGCGGTGCGGGGTCCGCCCGCCGGGCCGACCTGCGGACGCACGGCACCGGGGCCGGCGCCGAGGCGGCCGGCCGGAGCCGAGGGACCGCCGAGGCCCGGACGTCCGGCACCCGGACCACCGGGCGCGCCGGGGCCGCCGGGGAGACGGCCGCCGGGGGCGTTGCCGCCCTGCGGCGACGCGCCCTGGGCGCCGGGACCGCTCTTCGGGGCCGGCTTGCGGCCGCCCTGGGCGACGTCGACCGGGAGCATGACGAGCGCGGTGGTGCCGCCCGAGTCGGACGGGCGCAGCTGGATGCGGATGCCGTGTCGCAGGGACAGGCGGCCGACCACGAAGAGGCCCATGCGGCGGGAGACGGAGACGTCCACGGTGGGCGGCGAGGCGAGCCGCTCGTTGATCGCCGCGAGGTCCTCGGGGGAGAGGCCGATGCCGGTGTCGTGGATCTCGACCAGCACGCGCCCGTCGGGCAGCGCGTGGCCGGTGACCCGGACCTTGGTCTGCGGGGAGGAGAACGAGGTGGCGTTCTCCAGCAGCTCGGCGAGGAGGTGCACGAGGTCGTTGACGACCCGGCCGGCGACGTCGGTCGCCGGGACCGCGGCCAGTTCGATGCGCTCGTACTGCTCCACCTCGGAGGCGGCGGCACGGAGCACGTCGACCAGCGGGACCGGGCGGGTCCAGCGGCGGCCCGGCTCCTCGCCGGCGAGGACGAGGAGGTTCTCGCCGTTCCGGCGCATACGGGTCGCGAGGTGGTCGAGCTTGAAGAGCGAGGAGAGCTGGTCCGGGTCGGCCTCGCGGGACTCCAGCTCGGAGATGAGCGAGAGCTGGCGCTGGATGAGGCCCTGCGAACGGCGCGAGAGGTTGGTGAACATCGCGTTGACGTTGCCCCGGAGGAGGGCCTGCTCGGCGGCGAGGCGGACGGCCTCGCGGTGCACGTCGTCGAAGGCCGCGGCCACCTGGCCGATCTCGTCCCGGGAGTGCACACCGACGGACTCGACGGAGGTGTCGACGTCCTGCGGGTCGGACTCGGAGAGCTGCTTGACCAGCTCGGGCAGGCGTTCCTGGGCGACCTTGGTGGCGGTGTCCTGGAGCCGGCGCAGCGAGCGGATCATGGACCGGGCCACGACGAAGGCGCCGATGAGCGAGACGCCGAGGACGAGGAGGATCAGCGCACCGTTGATGATGGCCTCGCGCTGCGACTCCTGCCGCAGCTCACGGGCCATCGTCTCCATCTCGCCGAGGAGCTGGTTCTCGATGCGGGCCATGGCCGCGATCTTGGTCTCGTACTCGTCGGTGAAGTTGAGGTAGCCGCGCGGGTCCTTCTTGATGGCCTCTTCGGACTTCAGCACCCGCTCGGCGTACTTCTCGGCGTCCACGATGGTGGGGTTGCCGGAGCGGAGCGAGTCGGTGAGGTCGGTGGCGTCGCCGCCGGTGCCCTCGTAGATCGCGGTGAAGGACTTGAAGGCGTTGTTCTCGCCGTTGAGCGCGGCCTCGCCGTAGAGGCGGTCACCGGACTGGAAGCTGCCCTGCTGCTTGTCGCTGGCCTTCAGGGCGCCCGCGATGATCGCCTGCTGGATGGAGGCGTACTCCTTGGCGGACGAGAACGCGGCGAGTGCGCGGGTCCGCTTGATCATCTCCGGGTTGCTGGTCGCCTGCGCCATGTCCTGGGAGAGGCTGAGCAGCGAGCGGATGAGACGGCTGTACGCCTCCACCGTCACGGAGTGCTGAACGCCCTTCTTGTAGGCGTTCGTCCGGATGTTGTGGAGGTCGATGACCTGGGAGGCGATGGTGCTGACGTTGGAGCGGATGCTCTGCAGCGCCTCGTCGTCCTCGCCGTTCGGGATGGCCCGGGTGGCGTCGAGGAAGGCGTCGTAGGAACGGTCCGTGCGGCGCCGGGGGTTGGCGACCTGGTAGTCGCTGGTCGGCCGCCCGTTGGCGAGCGGACCGGCGGAGAGGTCGCGCTCGGCCTGGAGGGCCTGGGCGAGCGCGGTCGCCTCACGGGTCAGCTTGGTGAGCAGCTGCATGTGGTCGAGCTGCTGCATGTCCTGGAGCGACTCGTTGATGCGGATGCCGCCGAGGCTGGTGGCCGCGACCACGGGGAGGGTCAGCAGGGCCACGAGGCGCGTGGAGATGCGCCAGTTGCGCAGGGCTATTCGGGGGCCGACCGCGTTCTCGGGGGTCGTGGGCGTGGCGCCCTTCTCCCCGCGCGCCGCGGCGTTCTGCTCACCGGGCGCCGCGGACGGGCCGGAGCGGCGTGCGGAGCCTTCGCCCGACTCGCCGTTCGGCCGCGCGGCCTTGCCCTGGTTCCTGCCCTGGCCGCCCGGACCGGGTGCCTGCTGGGTGGGGTGCGGGGTCGCGGGACCACGATCGGTCCCGGCACGCGGTTCCTGCTCCGACGGAGCCTCCGCGCGGCCCTTGCGGGCCTGGGCGGAGCCCGCGCCATCCCTCTTGAAACGTCCCTGCACTAGCGTCGCAACCTCTGGACCAGGCGTCCTTCCGGGTGGAACCGGAGCGGACGGTGTCGGCGTCGTCGGGACGCGTCGGTGCGCCCCAGGTGGTCGTCGGTGACCGGCGCAGATCCCCCTTCTCCGCCACTCGGCCGGCGCTGCGTTGCGCCCCCTGCGTGCCGGCGTCGAACCCGCGGCGGTGCGTGGAATTCCAGCACAGTGCCGGAACTCCAACAAGGGCTGCGGTCTGTACCGCAGGGGGGATGACCAACCGTACGCGGGGTGTCACGGCGTGTAGAAGATGATCACGGAGGATTCGGACTTTTCCGCTCCAATGACCCGGCACCCTCCTGTGTCCCAGTCGCGATGATCAGGAGCGGAATGCAGGGTTCAGTGACGGAATGTCCCTTTCCGTGACCTGACATGCCAGTCCGTAATGACCGGAATATCCGTCCAGTGGTGAGCAAACTCACACCGGAATGGATGTCTCAGCCATGCATTCGAAGGGAACGCGTTGATTTAGCCTGACGCTTTACACCATCCTTCGCGCCCGCACGGGCGCCCGCCCGGAACAAAGGTCTGCCAGCGCGATGACTGCACCCGCCCCCGCCACCACGGCCAACCCGCGCCGCTCCACCCTCGCCCACCTCGCGGACGCCGCCGCCCTCGGCCGCGGCGCCACCCCCGAGTACGCGACCGAGCTGCCCGGCACCACGGCCAACCCGCGCCGCACCGTGCTCATGCAGGCCCCCGCCCCCCACGTCCCGGCGTACCTCACCGAGTCCTGATCCCGGCATCCCGGCACCCGTCGGCCGCCACCGGCGATATCCGCCGGTCGGCCGCCCCGCGCCGCGTTAGCCTGGAGCGTCAGACTCCAGCCAGTACCAAGTGAGGGGCGACAGCACTCGTGCGCATCGCCAGATTCTCCATCGACGGCAATGTCGCCTTCGGCGCGGTCGAGGGCGAGGGGACCGTCGAGTCCGGCGGCCTCGTCCTCGACATCATCAAGGGCATCCCGTACACCGACTTCGAGCTCAGCGGCACCAAGGTCCCGCTGAGCAAGGTACGGCTCCTGCCGCCGGTGCTCCCCAACAAGGTCGTGGCCATCGGCCGCAACTACGCGGAGCACGCCAAGGAGCTCGGCAACGAGGTCCCGGAGGTCCCGGTCGCGTTCTTCAAGCCGACCACCTCCGTCATCGGCCCCGGTGACGCCGTCGAGTTCCCCTCCTTCTCCAGCGAGCTGCACCACGAGGCCGAACTGGCCGTGGTGATCGGCCGCATGTGCCGCGAGGTGCCCCGGGAGCGCGTCAAGGACGTGATCTTCGGCTACACCTGCGCCAACGACGTGACCGCCCGCGACGTGCAGAAGCGCGAGGCCCAGTGGGCCCGCGCCAAGGGCTTCGACACGAGCTGTCCGCTGGGCCCCTGGGTGGAGACCGACCTCGACCCGAGCGACCTCGCCATCCAGGCCACGGTCAACGGCGAACAACGCCAGCTCGGTCGGACGAGCGACATGATCCGCTCCATCGAGGACCTGGTCGTCCACATCACCGAGGCCATGACGCTGCTCCCCGGCGACGTCATCCTCACCGGCACCCCCGCCGGGGTCGGCCCCCTCACCGTCGGCGACGAGGTCGCCGTCACCATCGAAGGCATCGGCACTCTCACCAACAGGGTGATCAAGCGTGGCTAACGCGATCCGCGTCCGTTTCTGTCCGTCCCCGACCGGCAACCCCCATGTGGGCCTGGTCCGCACCGCCCTCTTCAACTGGGCCTTCGCCCGGCACAACCAGGGCACCATGGTCTTCCGCATCGAGGACACCGACGCGGCCCGCGACTCCGAGGAGTCCTACGAGCAGCTCCTCGACTCCCTGAAGTGGCTCGGCCTCGACTGGGACGAGGGCCCCGAGATCGGCGGCCCGCACGCCCCGTACCGCCAGTCGCAGCGGATGGACATCTACAAGGACGTCGCCGACAAGCTGCTCGCCGGCGGGTACGCGTACCGCTGCTACTGCACCACCACCGAGCTCGACGACCGCCGCGAGGCCGCCCGCGCCGCCGGCAAGCCCTCCGGCTACGACGGCCACTGCCGCGAGCTCTCCGCCGAGCAGATCGCGCAGTACGAGGCCGAGGGCCGCGAGCCGATCGTCCGCTTCCGGATGCCCGACGAGGCCATCACCTTCACCGACCTGGTCCGCGGCGAGCTCACCTTCACCCCGGAGAACGTGCCGGACTACGGCATCCTCCGGGCCAACGGCGCCCCGCTCTACACCCTGGTCAACCCGGTCGACGACGCCCTGATGGAGATCACCCACGTCCTGCGCGGCGAGGACCTGCTCTCCTCCACCCCCCGCCAGATCGCCCTCTACAAGGCGCTGATCGAGCTGGGCGTCGCCAAGGAGATCCCCGCCTTCGGCCACCTGCCGTACGTGATGGGCGAGGGCAACAAGAAGCTCTCCAAGCGCGACCCGCAGGCCTCCCTCAACCTCTACCGGGAGCGCGGCTTCCTCCCCGAGGGCCTGCTGAACTACCTGTCCCTCCTCGGCTGGTCCTTCTCGGCCGACCAGGACATCTTCACCATCCCCGAGATGGTGGCGAAGTTCGACATCGCCGACGTCAACGCCAACCCGGCCCGCTTCGACCTGAAGAAGGCCGAGTCCATCAACGCCGACCACATCCGCATGCTGGACGTGAAGGCGTTCACCGAGGCGTGCGAGCCCTGGCTCCAGGCCCCGCACGCTCCCTGGGCGCCCGAGGACTTCGACCGCACGGCCTGGGAGCGGATCGCCCCGCACGCCCAGACCCGTCTGACCGTCCTCTCCGAGATCACGGCCAACGTCGACTTCCTCTTCCTGGCCGAGCCCGTCTTCGACCAGCCCTCCTGGGACAAGGCGATGAAGGGCGAGCCCGCGGCCCTGCTCACCACCGCCCGCGAGAAGCTGGAGTCGGCCGACTGGACCGACCCCGAGTCGCTCAAGAACGCGGTCCTGGCCGCCGGCGAGGCCCACGGCCTCAAGCTCGGCAAGGCCCAGGCCCCGGTCCGCGTCGCCGTCACCGGCCGCACCGTCGGCCTGCCGCTCTTCGAGTCCCTGGAGATCCTGGGCAAGGAGAAGACCCTGGCCCGCGTCGACGCGGCCCTGGCGAAGCTCGCCGCGTAACCACGCGCCGCACCCCACGGGGGCGGCGCCCGGAGCACTCCTCCGGGCGCCGCCCCCGTCGTCGTACCGGAAACACCCCCGCGGCGGGCCCCACCGGCGTACCGTCGGTTCCATGACCATCCGGGCCGTCCTCTGGGACGTGGACGACACGATCTTCGACTACGCGGCAGCCGACCGCGCCGGGATGCGCGCCCACCTCGCCGCCGAGGGCCTGGACGGCCTGTACGGCACCGTCGAGGCCGCCCTGGGCCGCTGGAAGGAGCTCACCGAGCTGTACTGGCGGCTCTACGAGGACGGCACCGGCGGGACCTGGCAGGACCAGCGGCGCCACCGCGTCCGCGCCTTCCTGGACCGCCCCGCCCTGACCGACCCCGAGGCCGACGCCTGGTTCGGCCGGTACGTGGCCCACTACGAGGCCGCCTGGGAGCTGTTCCCCGACGCCCTGCCCGTCCTCGACCTGCTGGCCGCCGACTACCGGCAGGCCGTCCTGTCGAACTCCAGCATCCACGCCCAGGAGCCCAAGCTGCGCGCCCTCGGCGTCCGGGACCGCTTCGAGGCCGTCCTCTGCGCCGCCGAGCTGGGCAGCGCCAAACCGGCCGCCGAGGCCTTCCACGCGGCCTGCGCCGCCCTGGGCCTCGCTCCGCAGGAGGTGGCGTACGTGGGGGACCGCCCCGACATCGACGCGCTCGGCGCCCAGGAGGCGGGGCTCCACGGCATCTGGCTGGATCGCGCCGGCGCCGGCGAGCGGCCGGGCCTGCGGCGCATCACCGACCTGCACCAGCTCCCCGCGCTGCTCCGCGGGGATACCCGTTTTGGAGCACCGACCACCTTCGGGTAATGTTCTTCCTGCGCCGAGGGGAGCAAGCCGAAAGGCAAGAACCCGGAAAGCGCAAGCCGAGCAAGATCCCCCTCGCGGGGAAGTTGCCCCGGTGGCCTATGGTGTAATTGGCAGCACGACTGATTCTGGTTCAGTTAGTCTTGGTTCGAGTCCAGGTAGGCCAGCTCGCAGAGCTCATCTGCAAACCAGTGGATTGGCATCCACGAGCCCCCGTTGTGTAGCGGCCTAGCACGCCGCCCTCTCAAGGCGGTAGCGCCGGTTCGAATCCGGTCGGGGGTACAGATCCTTCCCGCGGGATCACTTGGGTAGCGCCCAGGTGGACCCGATGCAGGATCGCTAGGGCCCCCGTTGTGTAGCGGCCTAGCACGCCGCCCTCTCAAGGCGGTAGCGCCGGTTCGAATCCGGTCGGGGGTACGACGCTGGTCTAACCACGTATTGGTCTATGGTGTAATTGGCAGCACGACTGATTCTGGTTCAGTTAGTCTAGGTTCGAGTCCTGGTAGACCAGCTCGGGTCAGCGGCGGAAACGCCCGCATGATCCAAAGCCCCCGTTGTGTAGCGGCCTAGCACGCCGCCCTCTCAAGGCGGTAGCGCCGGTTCGAATCCGGTCGGGGGTACGCGACAGAGAAGCCCTTCCCTTCGGGGGAGGGCTTCTTCGCTGTTCCCGGCGCGGCGCACACAACTCCGGCCCACCGCTGCGGCGTTGGAGCGGTGGGCCGGGGAACGTACAGATGAACAGAGGAGAGGATCAGCCGTTGCGGCGGAGGGCCTCGGAGAGGCGGGCGGCGGCGTCGATGACCGCCTGGGCGTGCATGCGGCCCGGGTGGCGCGTCAGGCGCTCGATCGGACCCGAGACCGACACGGCGGCCACCACGCGGTTCGACGGGCCCCTGACGGGCGCGGAGACGGACGCGACGCCCGGCTCCCGCTCACCGATCGACTGGGCCCAGCCGCGGCGCCGTACGCCCGACAGGGCCGTCGCCGTGAAGCGGGCGCCCTGGAGGCCGCGGTGCAGCCGCTCGGGCTCCTCCCAGGCCATCAGGATCTGCGCCGACGAGCCGGCCTTCATCGTGAGCGTCGAGCCCACCGGGACCGTGTCCCGCAGACCGGACAGTCGCTCGGCCGCCGCCACGCAGATCCGCATGTCGCCCTGGCGCCGGTAGAGCTGCGCGCTCTCCCCGGTGACGTCGCGCAGGTGCGTCAGCACCGGCCCGGCCGTCGCCAGGAGGCGGTCCTCACCCGCCGCGGCGGCCAGCTCGGCCAGCCGCGGGCCCAGGATGAAACGGCCCTGCATGTCGCGGGCCACCATCCGGTGGTGTTCCAATGCCACGGCCAGTCGGTGGGCCGTGGGTCGTGCGAGTCCCGTCGCCGCGACCAGTCCTGCGAGGGTGGCCGGACCGGACTCCAGGGCGCTCAGGACAAGGGCTGCCTTGTCGAGAACGCCTACGCCGCTAGAGTTGTCCATGCAACGATATTCGCGTCTCACTCTGTGAAACGCAAGTTCAATTTCCCGAGGAACTTGTCACTCTGGTGAGGCGGCCGCACAACGGACCGCGCAACGGTCTCTAGTGGTGCCGGCGCAGCCGCCGGCCGGAGGGAAAGCGATGGGTAGGACACTCGCGGAGAAGGTCTGGGACGACCACGTCGTCCGGCGCGCCGAGGGCGAGCCCGATCTCCTCTTCATCGATCTTCACCTGCTGCACGAGGTGACCAGCCCCCAGGCGTTCGACGGCCTCCGGCAGAACGGCCGGCAGGTGCGGCGCCTCGACCTCACCCTGGCCACCGAGGACCACAACACCCCCACCCTCGACATCGACAAGCCGATCGCCGACCCGGTCTCCCGCGCGCAGCTGGAGACCCTGCGCAAGAACTGCGCCGAGTTCGGGGTACGGCTCCACCCGCTCGGCGACGTCGAGCAGGGCGTCGTCCACGTGGTGGGACCGCAGCTGGGCCTGACCCAGCCCGGCATGACCGTGGTCTGCGGCGACTCCCACACCTCCACCCACGGCGCCTTCGGCGGCCTGGCGTTCGGCATCGGCACCAGCCAGGTCGAGCACGTCCTGGCCACCCAGACGCTGCCCATGGCCCGCCCGAAGACCATGGCCATCACCGTCAACGGCGAGCTGCCCGCCGACGTCACCGCCAAGGACCTGATCCTCGCCGTCATCGCGAAGATCGGCACCGGCGGCGGCCAGGGCTACGTCCTGGAGTACCGGGGCACCGCCATCGAGAAACTCTCGATGGAGGGCCGCATGACCATCTGCAACATGTCCATCGAGGCCGGCGCCCGGGCGGGCATGATCGCCCCCGACGAGACCACCTTCGCCTACCTCAAGGGCCGTCCGCACGCCCCCGAGGGCGAGGACTGGGACGCCGCCGTCGCCTACTGGAAGACCCTGAGGACCGACGAGGACGCCGTCTTCGACGCCGAGGTCGTCATCGAGGCCGCCGAGCTGGCCCCGTTCGTCACCTGGGGCACCAACCCCGGCCAGGGCGCCCCGCTTTCGGCGAACGTCCCCGACCCGGCTTCGTACGAAGACCCCTCGGAGCGCCTGGCCGCCGAAAAGGCCCTGGAGTACATGGGGTTGACCGCCGGCCAGCCGCTGCGCGACATCAAGGTCGACACCGTCTTCGTAGGCTCCTGCACCAACGGCCGCATCGAGGACCTGCGCAACGCCGCCGCCCTGCTGGACGGCCGCAAGGTCGCCGACGGCGTCCGCATGCTGGTCGTCCCCGGCTCCGTCCGGGTCGCCCTCCAGGCCGTCGAGGAGGGCCTGGACAAGGTCTTCAAGGAGGCCGGCGCCGAATGGCGGCACGCGGGCTGCTCCATGTGCCTGGGCATGAACCCCGACCAGCTGGCCCCCGGTGAGCGCTCCGCGTCCACCTCCAACCGCAACTTCGAGGGCCGGCAGGGCAAGGGCGGCCGCACCCACCTGGTCTCCCCCCAGGTCGCCGCCGCCACCGCCGTACTGGGCCACCTGGCCTCCCCGGCCGACCTGTCCGACGCCGTCACCACCGCGGGGGTCTGAGAACCATGGAAGCTTTCACCACGCACACCGGCCGGGCCGTCCCGCTGCGCCGCAGCAACGTCGACACCGACCAGATCATCCCGGCGCACTGGCTGAAGAAGGTCACCCGCGACGGCTTCGAGGACGGCCTCTTCGAGGCCTGGCGCAAGGACTCCGAGTTCGTCCTCAACCGCCCCGAGCGGCAGGGCGCCACGGTCCTGGTGGCCGGCCCCGACTTCGGCACCGGCTCCTCCCGCGAGCACGCCGTCTGGGCGCTCCAGAACTACGGCTTCAAGGCCGTCATCTCGTCCCGCTTCGCCGACATCTTCCGCGGCAACTCGCTGAAGAACGGTCTGCTCACCGTCGTCCTGCCGCAGGAGACGGTGGACGCCCTCTGGCAGCTCACCGAGGCCGACCCCACCGTCGAGATCACCGTCGACCTGGAGGCCCGCAAGGTCCTGGCGGACGGGATCGACGCCGACTTCGAGCTCGACGAGAACGCCCGCTGGCGACTGCTGAACGGCCTCGACGACATCAGCCTCACCCTTCAGAACGAAGCCGACATCGCGGCCTACGAGGCGGCCAGGCCGTCCTTCAAGCCCCGTACAATTACGGCCTGAGCAGCGCTTTTCCAAGACTGCGCCCCCCACCCTCGGGTGGGGGGCGCAGTCGCTTGTTGAGACCCTGTCGGGCGACAACTCGCCCTAGATGGCACAATCGGTGCATGGAACGCGACAGCCAACTCGAGCTCTACGAGGCAGTCGCCGCCCGATTGAAAGAAGCGCACACCCGAGTGCGCGCACTGCAAGTCCCGGAGGGCGTAAGGATGGCGCTGTCCCGGAAGCTGCTGGTCGTCACGGCCGCGGCGAAGCACGATCTCGCGGACGCGGCAACGCGTCTGGACCGGTTGATGAAGGACCTCGACGAGGGCCGATTCCCTGAAGACGACTGACACCAGGAACTCCGCAACGGCACTTCCGCGTTGCGGCACTAGGGTGATTAGACCGTTTCGTGTTTGATTTGCGGTATATACATGCCTAACGTGCGAAAAAGCTTGAACAGTTTCGTTCCGGCAAAGTCTCCGAAGGGGAAGACGTGAACAAGGCGCAGCTCGTAGAAGCGATTGCCGACAAGTTGGGCGGTCGCCAGCAGGCCGCCGAAGCCGTCGACCACGTGCTCGACGCCATCGTGCGCGCCGTGGTGTCCGGCGACCGGGTCTCGGTCACCGGATTCGGCTCGTTCGAGAAGGTCGACCGCCCGGCCCGCTACGCCCGCAACCCGCAGACGGGTGAGCGCGTCCGGGTCAAGAAGACGTCGGTTCCGCGTTTCCGCGCCGGCCAGGGCTTCAAGGACCTGGTCAGCGGCTCGAAGAAGCTCCCCAAGGGCGGCGAGGTCTCCGTCAAGAAGGCCCCCAAGGGCAGCCTGACCGGTGGCGCCTCCGCCACGGTGAAGAAGGCCGCCGCCAAGAAGGCCACCACGGCCAAGAAGGCGGCCGCCAAGAAGGCCACGCCGGCCAAGAAGACCACGGCCGCCGCCGCCAAGAAGGCGACGCCGGCGAAGAAGACCACCACGGCGGCCGCGAAGAAGACCACGACCGCGGCGGCCAAGAAGACGACGACGGCCGCCAAGAAGACCACCGCCGCCGCCAAGAAGGCCACCCCGGCCAAGAAGACCACGGCCGCCGCCAAGAAGACGGCCCCGGCCAAGAAGGTCACGGCGAAGAAGGCCCCCGCCAAGAAGACCACGGCGCGCAAGACCGCCACGGCCAAGAAGACCGCCGCCAAGAAGTAGGACGGTCCTCGCACGTCCGCCGGGCCGGGCTCCCCGCACGGGAGCCCGGCCCGCGGCGCGTTCCGGAGCCGTGCGGAGGGGGAGGGCGGGGAGGAAGCCCGCGGGGGAGCGGCTCAGAAGGTCTGCAGCGTCACCAGGGTGATCCGCAGGCCCGCGCCCGAGGTGCCCGGCTCCGCCTCGATCCGGACCCGCTGGCCCGGTCGCAGCAGCCGCAGCCCGCCCGCGTCGAAGGCATCCGTCCCGAACTCCACCGGGGTGCCGTCGTCGAGCAGCACACTGCCGCTGCGGGTCTCGGGGTCGTACGTGTACGCGGTCGCCTGCATGGACCGCAGCCTATCCGGCCGCCGCGGGCCGCCGGGCCGCCGTCCGCGGGCCGAGCCCCAGCGAGTCCGCCGCCGCCAGGTCCTCGCCGGTGTCCACGTCCCGGCGCACGGATTCCACCCCGGCCAGCCGGATTTCCACCGCGCCGGACGACAAATGCCGCAGCCGCGACGGACCTCCGAATGCCGGTTCCAATTCCACCCCCGGGGCCGCCGAGAGGAATGTCGTACCTATTTCGGCGGCATCCGCGAGAAATGCCCTGGGGAATTGCCGGGCCGCCGCCAGCACCCGCGCCAGCTCCGCCGGGCGCAGCGCCGGCAGATCCGCGTTCAGCGCCGCCACGCGCGCGTGCGGGCGCCGCGCCCGCACCGCCCGGGCCCCGTGCGCCAGCGCCGCGTTGAGCCCCGCCGCCGGCACGTCCGGCTCTATCCGGGCCCCCAGCGCCGCCAGCGCCAGGCCCGCCGCGGGATCGTCCGTGACCACCACCACGTCCCGCACCTCCGGGCAGTCCAGCGCCGCCGCCACCGTGTCCTCGGCGAAGGCCAGGGCCAGCCGGGGCCGCAGCCGCTCCCCGGCGGCCGGGGCGAGCCTGCTCTTCGCCAGGGCCAGGGGCTTCAGGGGTACGACCAGGGACCAGCCGTCGTCCGCATCCGTGTTCATCGCCGCCCATTCTGTCCCGCCCCGGCGGTACGGCCCGGTGCCCGGGGCGTACGGTGTCACTCGACACGGCAGGAGCATGGGGCGACACTTGACCCCCTGCCGGCAAGACCAGCAAGACCCAGCAAGACCCGGAGAAAGGTGCTTCGCGTGCCCCGCCGCAGAATCGGCTTCTGGTACCGCCTCGCGGCGGTCATCGCCAAACCGCCCCTCCTGGTGCTGTTCAAGAGGGACTGGCGCGGCACGGAGCACATCCCGGCCGAGGGCGGCTTCATCACCGCGGTGAACCACAACTCGTACCTGGACCCGCTGTCCTACGCGCACTACCAGTACAACACCGGGCGCGTGCCCCGCTTCCTGGCCAAGGCCGGCCTCTTCAAGGGCGGATTCGTCGGCACCATGCTGCGCAACACCGGCCAGATCCCCGTCTACCGCGAGACCGCGAACGCCCTGGACGCCTTCCGGGCCGCCGTGGACGCCATCGAGCGGGGCGAGTGCGTCGCCTTCTACCCCGAGGGCACCCTGACCCGCGACCCCGACATGTGGCCCATGCCCGGCAAGACCGGCGCCGCCCGCGTCGCGCTGCTCACCAAGGCGCCCGTCATCCCGGTGGCCCAGTGGGGCGCGAACCTCGCGATGCCGCCGTACGCCAAGAAGGACAAGTTCAGCTTCTTCCCGCGCAAGACGCTGATCGTGCAGGCCGGCCCGCCCGTCGACCTCTCCCGCTTCGACGGCCTGGAGCCCACCCCCGAGGTGCTGCGCGAGGCCACCGAGGTCATCATGGCCGCCATCACCGCCCTCCTGGAGGAGGTCCGCGGCGAGCAGGCCCCCGCCGAGCCGTACGACCCGCGCCGCGCCCGCCTGGAGCAGCGCCGCAAGGCCGCCGAGGGAGGCACCAAGTGACCAAGGCCGCCGTCTTCGGCAACGGTTCCTGGGGCACCGCCTTCGCCATGGTGATGGCCGACGCGGGCTGCGAGGTGAGCCTCTGGGGCCGCCGCGCCGCGCTCGCCGAGGCCGTCAACACCACCCGTACCAACCCGGACTACCTGCCCGGCGTCGAACTCCCCAAGGGCATCACCGCCACCGCCGACGCGGCCGAGGCCGCCGAGGGGGCCGACTTCGCCGTCCTCGCCGTCCCCTCCCAGACCCTGCGCGACAACCTCGCCGCCTGGGCGCCGAAGCTCGGCCCCGACACCGTCTTCGTCTCCCTGATGAAGGGCATCGAACTCGGCACCGCCAAGCGGATGAGCGAGGTCATCACCGAGGTCGCCGGCGTCCCCGCCGCGCGCGTCGCCGTCCTCACCGGCCCCAACCTGGCCCGCGAGATCGCCGCCCGGCAGCCCGCCGCGGCCGTCGCCGCGTGCGTCGACGAGTCGGTCGCCCAACGGCTCCAGGCCGCCTGCATGACCCCGTACTTCCGCCCGTACACCAACACCGACGTGGTCGGCTGCGAGCTCGGCGGCGCGGTGAAGAACGTCATCGGCCTCGCCGTCGGCATCGCCAACGGCATGGGCCTCGGCGACAACTCCAAGGCCACGCTCATCACCCGCGGCCTCGCCGAGACCACCCGCCTCGGCCTCGCCATGGGCGCCGACCCGCTCACCTTCTCCGGCCTCGCGGGCCTCGGCGACCTCGTCGCCACCTGCTCCTCGCCGCTCTCCCGGAACAACACCTTCGGCACCAACCTGGGCCGCGGGATGACCCTCCAGGAGGCCGTCGAGGCCACCAAGCAGACCGCGGAGGGCGTCAAGTCCTGCGAGTCGGTGCTCGATCTGGCCCGCCGGCACGGCGTCGACATGCCCATCACGGAGACCGTCGTCTCGATCGTCCACGACGGCAAGCCGCCGACGGTCGCGCTCAAGGAGCTGATGTCGCGCAGCGCCAAGCCCGAGAGGCGCTGACCGGGCGCCGCTGAGCCGTCCGCGCGAGCCCGCGAGCGGGGCGCTCAGGAGTTCGGAGACCGCAAGGTACGCTCATCGCGATATGAGCGAGAACACCCAGAGCCCCCGCAAGCCCCGCGTGGCCGTCGTCTTCGGCGGACGCAGCTCCGAGCACGCCATCTCCGTCGTCACCGCCGGCGCCGTCCTCAAGGCGATCGACCGGACCAAGTACGACGTGCTGCCCATCGGCATCACCCGGGAGGGGCGCTGGGCCCTGACCGCCGACGCCCCCGAGCGGATGGCGATCGCCGAGCGCTCCCTGCCGGACGTCGCCCAGCTCGCCGAGTCGGAGACCGGCGGCGTGGTCCTCCCGGTCGACCCGGCCAGCCGCGAGGTCGTCCTGCACGAGCCCGGTTCGCTGCCGCAGGCCCTCGGCGAGGTCGACGTCGTCTTCCCGATGCTCCACGGCCCCTACGGCGAGGACGGCACGCTCCAGGGCCTCCTGGAGCTCTCCGGCATCCCGTACGTCGGCGCGGGCGTCCTCGCCTCCGCCGTCGGCCAGGACAAGGAGTACATGAAGCGGGTCTTCGTCTCGTACGGCCTGCCGGTCGGCCCGTACGAGGTCATCCGGCCGCGCGAGTGGGACCGCAACCCGGCCGAGGCCCGCAAGAAGATCGTCGAGTTCGCCGCCGACCACGGCTGGCCGCTCTTCGTGAAGCCCGCCCGCGGCGGCTCCTCCGTCGGCATCACCAAGGTCGACGACCTCTCCGGCCTGGACGAGGCCGTCGAGGAGGCCCGCCGCTACGACCCGAAGATCATCGTGGAGGCGCTGGTGCGCGGCCGCGAGATCGAGTGCGGCGTCCTGGAGTTCGAGGACGGCCCGCGGGCCAGCGTGCCCGCCGAGATCCCGCCGGTCACCGACCACGACTTCTACGACTTCGAGGCCAAGTACATCGACTCGGCCTCCGGTCTGGTGCCCGCCCCGATCGGGGACGAGGCCACCGCCGAGGTCCAGCGGCTCGCCGTCGCCGCCTACGAGGCGGTCTCCTGCGAGGGCCTGGTCCGCGCCGACTTCTTCCTCACCGAGGACGGCGACTTCGTCATCAACGAGATCAACACCATGCCCGGCTTCACCCCGATCTCCATGTACCCGCGCATGTGGCAGGAGAGCGGCGTGAGCTACCCCGAGCTGGTCGACCGGCTGATCCAGGCCGCCCTGACCCGCTCCACGGGCCTGCGCTAGCGCGGACGGGCCCGGCCGGGGGGGACCGGGCCCCGCCTAACGGCACGAGGGCTCCAGGGCACAGGGCACCGCCCGCTGCACCGGGGCGGCGAGGTCCACCAGGGGTCCGATGTCGTGCGCGTACCGCTCGCCCAGGGTCACCTCGACATAGGTCTCCCGGTACACCGAGGTGAACCGGGGGCCGCCGCCCTCCGGCTGCTCCAGCATCCAGCGGACGCCCTCGGCGGAGACTCCCTCCGCCTGCGGATCGCTCATCTTTTCGGGCCGGGGCACCCCGCAGCGCAGTACGATCGCTCCGTCGCCCCACCCCGCGGTCAGCTCGGAGTCGGGGGCCGGATCGCTCCGCTCCTGGCCCGCCACGGCGTCCGGGAGTTCCCGGTCCAGCGCGCGGCAGAGCGCCGCCTCCGCCGCGGGCGGTGTCGGTACCGGCACCGACGCCCGGGCGTCGGTGGAGCAGCCGGTGACGGCCAGCAGCAGGACGGCGGCCGATGCGGGCAGGCCGAGAGGCCGGTGGGAAGACGTCACCGGCCAAGGGTAGACGGGGGCTACAGATGGACGACCGGGCAGGTCAGGGTGCGCGTGATGCCGTCCACTTGCTGGACCTTCGCGACCACCATGCGGCCGAGCTCGTCGACCGTGTCGGCCTGGGCCCGCACGATCACGTCGTACGGTCCGGTGACGTCCTCTGCCTGGATCACCCCCGGGATCTTGGCGATGGTGTCGGCGACGGTCGACGCCTTGCCCACCTCGGTCTGAATCAGAATGTACGCCTGTACCACGGAACCTCCAGGGCGGCCACGAGGATCTTGTGGGAGAAAGAGACGCCACGGTACCGCGTCGCCGGAAGCCACGGGGAGACCCGCGCCTTCCGGGGCATCCGGGGTGTGGCGTACACAGGACGGAAGTTGACGGTCAACTTGACGGTACCCAGCACGGTGACGGCCCGCGACCCGCGGCGCGAGCGGACGCTCCGCCGACCGCCGGCCGGCACGACGACACGAGGTGAGACGCGGTGAAGGGCACAGTCGGAGAACTGGGCGAGTTCGGGCTCATCAGGGAGCTCACGTCCCGGCTCACCTCCACCCCGGCGGTACGGATCGGGCCCGGCGACGACGCCGCCGTGGTCTCGGCCCCGGACCGGCGCGTGGTGGCCAGCACGGACATCCTGCTCGAAGGACGGCACTTCCGCCGCGACTGGTCGACGGCGTACGACGTCGGCCGCAAGGCCGCCGCGCAGAACCTCGCCGACATCGCCGCCATGGGCGCGGTCCCCACCGCGCTCCTCCTCGGCCTCGTCGTCCCCGCCGAACTCCCCGTCACCTGGCCCACGGAACTGATGGACGGGCTGCGCGACGAATGTCAGGTCGCGGGCGCCGCGGTGGTCGGCGGCGACGTCGTCCGCGGCGACACGATCATGGTCTCCATCACCGCGCTCGGCGACCTCCGCAACCACGACCCGGTCACCCGGGGCGGCGCCGAGCCCGGCGACGTCGTCGCCTACACCGGCTGGCTCGGCTGGTCCGCCGCCGGGTACGCGGTCCTCTCCCGCGGCTTCCGCTCCCCGCGCGCCTTCGTCGAGGCCCACCGCCGGCCCGAACCGCCGTACCACGCGGGCCCCGCGGCCGCCGGGCTCGGCGCCACCGCCATGTGCGACGTCAGCGACGGCCTCATCGCCGACCTCGGCCACATCGCCGAGGCCAGCAACGTCCGCATCGACCTGCGCTCCGGCCTCATCGACATCCCCAGCCAGATGCACGACATCGGCCAGGCCGTCGGCGTCGACCCGCGCCAGTGGGTCCTCACCGGAGGCGAGGACCACGCGATCGTCGCCACCTTCCCGCCGGACGTGAAGCTGCCCGCCCGCTGGAAGGTCATCGGCGAGGTCGTCGCCCCCTCCGCGCTGCCCCAGGTGACCGTCGACGGCGCCCCCTGGCACAGCGCCGGCGGCTGGGACCACTTCGGGGAGACCGAGTGAGTCCCGCCCCGCCGCTCGTCCTGACCGTCGCCGGATCCGACTCCGGCGGCGGCGCCGGGATCCAGGCCGACCTCAAGACGATGCTCACGCTCGGCGTGCACGGCATGAGCGTGCTCACGGCCGTCACCGCCCAGAACTCGCGGGGCGTGCGGGGCGCCTGGGAACTGCCCGAGGAGGCGGTGCGGGCCCAGTACCGGGCCGTCGTCGACGACATCGGCGTCCACGCGGTCAAGACCGGCATGCTGGCCTCCGCCGCGCTCGTGGAGACGGTCGCGGAACTCCTCGCGGGGACGGACGCGCCCGTGGTCGTCGACCCGGTCGGCGTCTCCAAGCACGGGGACCCGCTGCTCGCCGCCTCCGCCCTGGACTCCGTCCGCGCGAAGCTGCTGCCCGCCGCGACCGTCGCCACGCCCAACCTGGACGAGGTGACACAGCTCACCGGGATCGAGGTCGAGGACGAGGACGGGATGCGCCGGGCCGCCGACGCGATCCTCGGGTACGGGCCGCGCTGGGCGCTGATCAAGGGCGGCCATCTGCCCGGCGGCGCCGCGGAGGCCGTGGACCTGCTCACCGACGGCACCGAGGAGCACTGGCTGCGCGCGCCCCGGTACGACAACCGGCACACCCACGGCACCGGCTGCACCCTCGCGTCGGCGGTCGCGTCCGGACTCGCCAAGGGGCTCCCCGTCCCGGAGGCCGTCCACGAGGCCAAGGCGTACGTCACCGGGGCGATCGCCGCCGGCTTCGCCCTGGGGGAGGGCATCGGCCCCGTCGACCACGGGTGGGCGCTGCGCCGCTGAGCGCGGCGGCCCCCTGACCGGGGCGGGGCGGAAGGGTTCCGGGCGGGGCAGAAGGGTTTCAGGGCAAGGCAAAAGGCCGGTTCACCGAGGTGAACCGGCCTTTCAAGGCAACCGCAGGGGCTGCGCTACGACACGGAAACGTCGCGATTAGCGCGAGACCTTGCCGGCCTTGATGCACGAGGTGCAGACGTTGAGCCGCTTCGGCGTCCGACCGACCACGGCACGCACACGCTGGATGTTCGGGTTCCAGCGACGAGACGTACGGCGGTGCGAGTGCGAAATGTTGTTGCCGAAGCCCGGCCCCTTGCCGCAGACGTCGCAGTTGGCAGCCACGGGTCACTCCAAAGACTTCAGATTTACAGTGAGATCCGGCGCACCGGAATCAGGAGTCTGAAGTGGCTTGCCGGGGATGGCCCGGCGAGTGCCAGGCAACCGAAGAAGCATACAACGACTGCTCCGGTGGAACGAAACTACCACGGTCCGGGCCGACCCCGTCCCGGCCCCCCGGTCCGGAGCACCCCCGGTCTACCCTGCGGTGAGCTTCACCGCCGAAGGAGGACCCCCGTTGTCGCGAGCCCCGCAGCCCTTCGACCCCACCGTCCGGAGTGACGAGCGTCTCGTCCTCGACGCCGGGACGGTACGGGCCTGGAGCGCGCGGACGGCCGAGGCGCTCGGACGGGAGCGGGCCGCCATCGACGCCATCAACGTCTACCCGGTCGCCGACGGGGACACCGGCACCAACCTCTACCTGACCGCCGACGCCGCCCACCGGGCCGTCGAGGCCGTCTTCACCGCCCCCGGCGCCGCCGGCGACTCCGCGCCCGACACCCGCGACGCCGTACGGGCCATGGCCCACGGCGCGCTGCTCGGCGCCCGCGGCAACTCCGGCACCATCCTGTCCCAGCTGCTCCGCGGCATGGCCGGCGTGCTGGCCGAGGGCGCCGACGGCGACCACCTGGCCCGCGCCCTCTCCACCGCCGCCGCCTCCGCCCGCGCGGCCGTCGCCCACCCCGAGGAGGGCACCATCCTCACCGTCGCCTCCGCCGCGGCGGCGTGCTGCGCGGGCGGCGGCACCCTCGCGGACGTGGCCAGGAGGGCCTACGAGGGGGCCAGGACCGCCCTGGAGGCCACCCCCGGGCAACTGGCCGTCCTCGGCCGCGCGGGGGTCGTGGACGCGGGCGGACAGGGCCTGGTGGCCGTCCTCGGCGCACTGGTGGAGACGGTGACCGGCTCGGCCCCGGCAGCGCTCCCGCCGTCCCCCGGCGTACGGGCGCTGCCCGACGGACCGGGCGAGCCCTGCGGGCCCGCCGACGAGGGGCCCGCGTACGAGGTCCTGTACCTCCTGGAGGCCGAGGACGCCGCCGTCGAACTCCTCCGGGCCCGGCTCGACGCCCTCGGCGACTCCCTCGTCGTCGTCGGCGGCGACGGGCTCTGGAACGTCCACGTCCACGTGGACGACGCCGGCGCCGCGGTCGAGGCCGGGATCGAGGCCGGCCGGCCGCACCGGATCCGTATCACCCACTTCGCGAGCACCGCGCCCGCCGCGGGCGTCCCGGCCGATTCCGCCGCCCACGCGCGCGAGGAACGGGCCGCCCGGGCCGTCGTCGCCGTCCTCCCCGGCGAAGGGCTCGCCGGACTCTGCGCCGAGGCCGGCGCCACCACCGTCCAGGCCCGGCCCGGCGAACCGCCCGCGGACGACGAACTCCTCGCCGCCGTCCGCCGCGCCCACGCGCGCGAGGTCGTCCTCCTGCCCAACGACACCGACCTGCGGGCCGCCGCCGCGACCGCCGCCGAACGCGCCCGCGCCGAAGGCATCCGGGTCGCCCTCATCCCCACCCGGGCCGCCGTCCAGGGCATCGCCGCCCTCGCCGTCCACGAACCCGAGCGCAGCTTCGACGAGGACGTCGTCGCCATGACCGCCGCCGCCGGCGCCACCCGCTACGCCGAACTCGCCGTCGCCGAACGCCAGTCCTTCACCTCCGCCGGCGTCTGCCAGGCCGGGGACGTCCTCGGCCTCATCGAGGGCGACGTCGCCGTCATCGGCCAGGACCTCACCGACACCGCCCGCACCGTCCTCGACCGGATGCTCCAGGCCGGCGGCGAACTCGTCACCCTCGTCGTCGCCGACGGCACCCCGCCCGGCCTCGCCGGCATCCTCGAAGCCCACGTCCGCCGCGGCTACCTGGCCGTCGACACCGTCACCTACCACGCGGGCGCCGGCGCCCCGCCGCTCCTCATCGGGGTCGAGTAGCCGGACCCGGCCCGGCGGGTTGTCCACAGGCATCGCCCCGACTGTCGGCGTCGTGGTGTGCAATGGAGGACGTGCCCGCGCTCGACGAACCCCTCAAGAAGTCCCTCGGCCCCGCCACCGCCAAGGTCATGGCCGAGGCCCTCGACCTGCACACGGTCGGCGACCTCCTCCACCACTACCCCCGGCGGTACGCCGAGCGGGGCGAGCTGACCACCCTCTCCGACCTGCCGCTCGACGAGCACGTGACGGTGGTCGCCCAGGTCTCCGACGCCCGGGTGCACACCTTCAACGGCGCCAAGGGCCGCAGCCAGCGGCTCGAAGTGACCATCACCGACGGCTACGGCCGGCTCCAGCTGGTCTTCTTCGGCAAGGGCGTCCACAAGCCCCACCACGACCTCGTGCCCGGCACCCGCGCGATGTTCTCCGGCAAGGTCTCCCTCTTCAACCGCCGCCTCCAGCTCGCCCACCCGGCCTACGAGCTGCTGCGCGGCGACGGCGACGCGGCGGTGGACGCCTGGGCCGGCGCGCTCATCCCGATCTACCCGGCGACCACCAAGCTGGAGTCCTGGAAGATCGCCAAGGCCGTCGACGCGGTCCTGCCGAGCGCCGCGGACGCCGTCGACCCGCTCCCCGCCGCCCTGCGCGAGGGCCGCGGCCTCGCCGAACTCCCCGACGCGCTCCGCCTGATCCACCGCCCCCGCACCCAGGCCGACATCGCCGCCGCCCGCGAACGGCTCAAGTGGGACGAGGCGTTCGTCCTCCAGGTCGCCCTCGCCCGCCGCCGGCACGCCGACACCCAGCTCCCCGCCGTCCCCCGCCGCCCCGCCCCCGACGGCCTCCTCACCGCCTTCGACGCCAAGCTGCCCTTCACGCTCACCGACGGCCAGCTCAAGGTCTCCAAGGAGATCTTCGACGACCTCGCCACCGACCACCCCATGCACCGCCTGCTCCAGGGCGAGGTCGGCTCGGGCAAGACCATGGTCGCCCTGCGGGCCATGCTCGCCGTCGTCGACGCCGGGGGACAGGCCGCCATGCTCGCCCCCACCGAGGTCCTCGCCCAGCAGCACCACCGGTCCGTCACCGAGATGATGGGCGAGCTCGCCGAGGGCGGCATGCTCGGCGGCGCCGACCAGGCCACCAAGGTCGTGCTCCTCACCGGCTCCATGGGGGCCGCCGCCCGCCGCCAGGCCCTCCTCGACCTGGTCACCGGCGAGGCCGGCGTCGTCATCGGCACGCACGCGCTCATCGAGGACAAGGTCAGGTTCCACGACCTGGGCCTGGTCGTCGTCGACGAGCAGCACCGCTTCGGCGTCGAGCAGCGCGACGCGCTCCGCGGCAAGGGCAAGCAGCCGCCGCACCTGCTGGTGATGACCGCGACCCCCATCCCCAGGACCGTCGCCATGACCGTCTTCGGCGACCTGGAGACCTCCGTCCTCGACCAGCTCCCCGCCGGACGCTCCCCGATCGCCAGCCACGTCGTCCCGGCCGCCGACAAGCCGCACTTCCTCGCCCGCGCCTGGGAGCGCGTCCGGGAGGAGGTCGAGAACGGCCACCAGGCGTACGTGGTCTGCCCCCGCATCGGCGACGACGTCGACGAGGCGGCCGAGAAGAAGGCCGCCAAGCGCAAGCCCTCCGCCGAGGACGAGGCCGAGAAGCGCCCCCCGCTCGCCGTCCTCGACGTCGCCGAGAAGCTCGCCGCCGGCCCCCTCGCCGGGCTCCGGATCGCCGTCCTGCACGGGCGCATGCACCCCGACGACAAGGACGACGTCATGCGCCGGTTCGCCGCCGGCGAGCTCGACGTCCTCGTCGCCACCACCGTCATCGAGGTCGGCGTCAACGTGCCCAACGCCACCGCCATGGTGATCATGGACGCCGACCGCTTCGGCGTCTCCCAGCTCCACCAGCTCCGCGGCCGCGTCGGCCGCGGCTCCGCCCCCGGCCTCTGCCTCCTCGTCACCGAGATGCCCGAGGCGAGCCCCGCCCGGCAGCGCCTCGGCGCCGTCGCCTCCACCCTCGACGGCTTCGAGCTCTCCCGCATCGACCTCGAACAGCGCCGCGAGGGCGACGTCCTCGGCCAGGCCCAGTCCGGCGTCCGCTCGTCCCTGCGGGTCCTCGCCGTCATCGACGACGAGGAGGTCATCGCCGCCGCCCGCGAGGAGGCCACCGCCCTCGTCCTCGCCGACCCGGACCTGGCCGCCCACCCGGGCCTGCGCACCGCCCTGGACGCCCTGCTCAGCGAGGAGCGGGAGGAGTACCTGGAGAAGGGCTGACCGCGCTCCCGGCGCGTACCGCCATATCCTGAGACGTACGCACTGGACGACTCAGGACGAGGACACCGATGACCCGCGTGATCGCCGGCACCGCCGGCGGACGGCGCCTGGCCGTGCCCCCGGGCAACGGCACCCGCCCCACCTCCGACCGGGCGCGCGAGGGCCTCTTCTCCACCTGGGAGGCGCTCTTCGGCATCGAGGGCGCCCGGGTCGCCGACCTGTACGCCGGCTCCGGCGCCGTGGGCCTGGAGGCGCTCTCCCGCGGCGCCGCCCACGCCCTGCTCGTCGAGGCCGACGCCCGGGCCGCCCGCACCGTCCGCGAGAACGTGCGCGCGCTCGGCCTGCCCGGCGCCGAGGCCCGCACCGGCAAGGCCGAGCAGGTCGTCACCGGACCGGCCCCGGCAGAGCCGTACGACCTGGTCTTCCTCGACCCGCCCTACGCCGTCCCGGACGAGGAGCTGCGCGAGATCCTCCTCACACTGCGCGCGGGGGGCTGGCTGAGCGAGGATGCCGTCGTCACCGTGGAGCGCGCCACGCGGGGCGGGGAGTTCGGCTGGCCGGACGGCTTCGAGGCCCTGCGCTCCCGCCGCTACGGTGAGGGAACGTTCTGGTACGGCCGCGTCACGGCCGGCGAGGACCACCGATGACCGCACCGGAGAGCGAGGAAGACACGATGCGCCGCGCCGTCTGCCCGGGGTCCTTCGACCCCATCACCAACGGACACCTCGACATCATCGCCCGCGCCTCGAAGCTGTACGACGTCGTGCACGTCGCGGTGATGATCAACCAGTCCAAGAAGGGCCTGTTCTCGGTCGAGGAGCGGATCGAGCTGATCCGCGAGGTCACCGCCGACTTCGGCAACGTCGAGGTGGAGTCCTTCCAGGGCCTGCTCGTCGACTTCTGCAAGCAGCGCGACATCCCCGCCATCGTCAAGGGCCTGCGCGCGGTCAGCGACTTCGACTACGAGCTGCAGATGGCCCAGATGAACAACGGCCTGTCGGGCGTCGAGACGCTCTTCGTGCCCACCAACCCCACCTACAGCTTCCTGTCGTCGTCCCTGGTCAAGGAGGTCGCGGCCTGGGGCGGCGACGTCTCCCACCTGGTGCCCCCCGCGGTCCTCGGCCGGCTCACCGAGCGGCTCGGGCGGAAGTGACGCGCGGCCACCGCCGCTGACGCTCCGTCACCTGGTGTCGGACGGGCCACGACTGCCCTTACAGTCGTCCCGTCCGTCTCCATCCAGCTGTAGAGAGTGGCGAGCACCCGGTGGACGTGCAGAAGAAGCTCGACGAGATCGTCGCGACCGTACAGAACGCCCGCTCGATGCCCATGTCGGCCTCCTGCGTGGTCAACCGCGCCGAGCTGCTCGCCCTCCTCGACGAGGTGCGGGGCGCCCTGCCGAACTCCCTCGCCCAGGCCCAGGAGCTGATCGGCGGGCGGGAGCAGATGGTCGAGCAGGCCCGCCAGGAGGCCGAGCGGATCATCGAGGCCGCGCACGCCGAGCGCGGCACGATCGTCTCCGACACCCAGATCGCCCGGCAGTCCCAGGAGGAGGCCGACCGGATCCTCTCCGAGGCCCGCCGCGAGGCCGAGGAGATCCGCGCCGAGGCCGACGAGTACGTCGACTCCAAGCTCGCCAACTTCGAGGTCGTCCTCAACAAGACCATCGGCGCCGTCGACCGCGGCCGCGAGAAGCTCCTCGGCCGCGGCCCGGGCCTGGACGAGCACGGCTACGCCGACGAGGACGCCCCCGAGTACAGCGCCGACCCGCAGACGCTGATCGGGCGCGCCGACGAGTACGTGGACGCCAAGCTGGGCGCCTTCGAGGCGGTCCTCTCCAAGACCCTGGAGGCCGTCGGCCGCGGCCGGCAGAAGCTGCACGGCCGGATCGCCACCGACGCCCTCGGCGAGCACATGGCCGCCCAGGACGGCCTCGGCCACTCCGTGCACACCAGCGACGCCGACTACCTCGCCGGACTGGCCGAGCTCGCCGACCCGGAGCCGGCCGCCGCCCCCGCGCCCGCGCCGGTCGCCGCGCAGATCCCGGCGCAGCACGAGCCCGACCCGTACGCCTACCAGCAGCAGCCCCAGCAGGTGGACCCGTACGGCTACCCGCAGCAGGACCCGTACGCGTACCAGCAGCCCCAGCAGGTCGACGCGTACGGCTACCCGCAGCAGGACCCCTACGCCTACCAGCAGCAGCCCCAGGTCCAGCAGCAGCCGGCCGCGCTCGACGAGACCAGCTTCTTCGACACGAGCATGATCGACCTGGAGCAGCTGCGCCGGTACGAGCAGGGCCAGTAGCCGGCCGAGGGGCCGGATTGGGCCCTGGGCGAAGCGTCCAGTATCCTAGCTCTTCGGTCGCGTGTATGCCCGCGATCCGGGCTGCCCGCGAGCGGCAGCCCCCGTGAAACTTGCGACGCGAACGATCCGAAAGCAGGAAGAGCCCTGAGCACGCGCCTCGACCACCGCAACCCCCTCGTGTTCGACACGCACGAGCTGGGGCGGCGTCCCGGTGCCCTCCAGCGGATCTCCCGCACGGTCGACGCGCCCGCCGACCTCGGCGTCGCGGGAGTCGTCGGAGTGCCCGAGGGCGCTCCGGTGGAGATCGAGCTCCGACTCGAGTCGGTCATGGAAGGGGTGCTTGTCACAGGCACCGCCCGTGCATCGGCCGAGGGGGAGTGCGTAAGGTGTCTGGAGCCCGTCGAGCTGGAGCTCGACGCGGACTTCCAGGAGATGTTCTCGTACCCCGACTCCGACGACCGGGGCCGCGCCAAGGCGGCCTCGGACGACGAGGACGACGAAGACGAGGACATGATCCCCCTCGAGGACGGCATGTTCGACCTCGAACCCGTGCTGCGTGACGCAGTGGTACTCGCGCTGCCCATGCAGCCGGTGTGCCGGGAGGACTGTGCGGGTCTGTGTTCCGAATGCGGAATCAACCTGAACGACGACCCGGACCACCACCACGACGCCACCGACATCCGTTGGGCGGCACTGCAGGAACTCGCCGGTTCGCTGGGAGCCGACGAGAAGGACAACATGAGCGACGCCGCTACCGGTGTCGACGAGAAGCAGGAGAAGTAGCCGTGGCTGTTCCGAAGCGGAAGATGTCGCGCAGCAACACGCGCCACCGCCGGTCGCAGTGGAAGGCTGCGGTCCCCACCCTGGTTTCGTGTGAGCGTTGCCAGGAGCCGAAGCTGCAGCACATCGCGTGCCCGAGCTGCGGCACCTACAACAAGCGCCAGGTCCTCTCGGTCTGAGCGGGCTGGTGAGAGGCACGATGTCTGACAACATCAACAACGCCTCGTCCCACACGCTTCTGGAAGGGCGGCTCGGGTATCACCTCGAGTCCGCCCTTCTGGTGCGTGCGCTGACCCACCGCTCGTACGCGTACGAGAACGGCGGTCTGCCCACCAACGAGCGGCTGGAGTTCCTCGGGGACTCCGTGCTCGGCCTGGTGGTCACCGACACCCTCTACCGCACGCACCCCGATCTGCCCGAGGGCCAGCTGGCCAAGCTCCGGGCCGCGGTGGTCAACTCGCGTGCGCTGGCGGACGTCGGGCGCGGTCTCGACCTGGGCTCCTTCATCCGGCTCGGCCGGGGCGAAGAGGGCACGGGCGGCCGGGACAAGGCATCCATCCTCGCCGACACCCTCGAAGCGGTGATCGGCGCGGTCTATCTCGACCAGGGTCTCGACGCGGCCTCCGAGCTGGTGCACCGGCTCTTCGACCCGCTGATCGAGAAGTCCTCCAACCTCGGTGCCGGACTGGACTGGAAGACCAGCCTCCAGGAGCTCACCGCGGCCGAGGGTCTCGGCGTGCCGGAGTACCTCGTCTCCGAGGAGGGCCCCGACCACGAGAAGACCTTCACTGCTGCCGCCCGCGTCGGTGGTGTCTCGTACGGCACCGGCACCGGCCGCAGCAAGAAGGAGGCGGAGCAGCAGGCCGCCGAGTCCGCGTGGCGCGCGATCCGCGCGGCCGCGGACGAGCGGGTGGCGGCGGCCAAGGCCGCGGCCGAGGCCGGCACGACCGGCGAGCAGGAGCGGAAGGACGGGGCCGCACCGGCCACCGCCTGACCGTCGTCCCGCGACCGCCCGCACCCTTCAGCGGAGTCTTCCCGCCCGCCCCCGCCAGGGGCGGGCGGAGCCGTTTCCGGAGGCCGCCGGGCCTGTCCGTCCCTGGCGGTAGGCTGCGAGGACCACCACCCGTACCCCTCCGGAGGAGTCCCGTGCCCGAGCTGCCCGAGGTCGAGGTCGTCCGGCGCGGACTGGAGCGCTGGGTCGCCGGCCGGACCGTGGCCGGCGTCGAGGTGCTGCACCCCCGGGCCGTACGGCGCCATCCGGCCGGCGGCGCCGACTTCGCCGCCCGGCTCACCGGACAGCGCTTCGCACCGGCCCGGCGCCGGGGCAAGTACCTGTGGGTGCCGCTCGCCGGCACCGGCACCTCCGTCCTCGGCCACCTCGGGATGAGCGGCCAGCTGCTGGTGCAGCCGGAGACCGCCCCGGACGAGAAGCACCTGCGCATCCGGATCCGTTTCGACGATGCCGCCGGCACGGAGCTCCGCTTCGTCGACCAGCGCACCTTCGGCGGACTCTCGCTGCACGACACGGCCCCCGACAGCGCCGACGGGCTGCCCGACGTCATCGGGCACATCGCCCGCGACCCGCTGGACCCCGCCTTCGACGACGCCGCCTTCCAGGCCGCGCTCCGGCTGCGCCGCACCACGATCAAGCGGGCGCTCCTCGACCAGTCGCTGATCAGCGGCGTCGGCAACATCTACGCCGACGAGGCGCTGTGGCGGGCGAGGCTGCACTACGACCGGCCGACCGCCACCCTCACCCGCCCGCGCTCGGCCGAACTCCTCGGCCACGTCCGCGACGTGATGAACGCGGCGCTGGCCGCCGGCGGCACCAGCTTCGACAGCCTCTACGTGAACGTCAACGGCGAGTCCGGCTACTTCGACCGCTCGCTCGACGCGTACGGGCGGGAGGACGAGCCCTGCCGCCGCTGCGGCACGCCGATGCGCCGCCGCGCCTGGATGAACCGCTCCAGCTACTTCTGCCCGCGCTGCCAGCGCCCGCCCCGCGTCAGTCCGTGACGGCGGCGCGCCCGGAGTCGTACGCCTCGCGGGCCGCGACGACCTCCGGCATCCGGCTCTCGACCAGGCTGATCAGCCCGACGAGCCGCTCGGCGACATCGCGCCCGAGCGGGGTGAGCCGGTAGTCGACCCGGGGCGGGTTGACCGGCTGCGCCTCCCGGTGCACCAGGCCGTCCCGCTCCAGCGCGTGCAGCGTCTGGGCCAGCATCTTCTCGCTGACGCCGTCGACCCGCCGCCGCAGTTCGTTGAAGCGGAAGGACCCCTCGTACAGGGCGCCGAGGGTGAGGCCGCCCCACCGGCCCGTGATGTGCTCCAGCGTCACCCGCGAGGCACAGCCCCGCGCGAACACGTCGAAGGCGAGATCGTCGGTCATGCCTCTCACGGTACGCGCGCCGCCCACTCACCACCAGACCGCGCTTTCGAAAAGTGAGCGAGCGGGGGGAGGGGGTGCTCGGGTCGAACAGGAAATCGGTGTTCGCCGTACGGGGAGGGGCCGGGTCCTTCACGATGTACGCACATCCTGAGAGGCCCACCATGACGACCACCGCCACCGCCACGCTCGCCAAGGGCGGCAACGCCCCGCTGACCGGCACCCACTGCCGCACCACGCTGACCTCGGCCGGGACCGCCATCGACGTCTCCGCCGTGCTGCTCGGCGCGGACGGCCGGGTGCGCAGCGACGACGACCTCGTCTTCTACAACCACCCGTCGCAGGACGGGGTGACGCTGTCGGAGCGGACGATCACCGTGGACCTGGCGGCGGTCCCGGCCGGTGTCGACCGCGTCGCGATCGTCGCCAGCGTCGACCCGGAGGCGCCGACGGCCCGCTTCGACGGGGGGTCGACCCCGCACGCGCTGGTGGAGTGCGGGAACGACCGGTTCTCCTTCGCGCCGCCGCCCTTCGAGCGCGGGGAGACGGTGGCCGTCCTGGTCGAGCTCTACCGGCGGGCGGGCGGCTGGAAGGCGCGGGCGGTGGGGCAGGGCTGGGACACCGGGCTCGCGGGCCTGGCCACGGACTTCGGCATCGAGGTGGGGGAGGACGCCGCGTCGCCGCCGGAGCCGCCGGCACCCGTGCCCGTACCCCCGCCGGCATCCGTGCCCGTACCCCCGCCGGCCTTCGCGCCGCCGCCGGCGCCGACCGGGTCGGTGTCCTTCGCGCCGCCGCCGGCGCCGACCGGGTCGGTCTCGTTCGCGCCTCCGCCTGCTCCCGCAGGCGCCGTGGCCTTCGCGCCACCGGCGGCTCCCGCCGTCCCCCTGAGCAAGGCTCCGCTGGGGAAGGTGACGCTGACCAAGGACGGGCACGCGACGATCGACATGCGCAAGGACGAGCCGGGACTCGTCGTGACCGCCACGCTCGAGTGGAACGGCGGGAGCGAGGAGCGCCAGGAGGCCGGCGCGGACCTCGACCTGTACGCCCTCTACGTCCCCGGGCCCCGCGTCACCCCGCCCGGCACGCGGGCGAAGAAGTCGGACGACGCCGTCTACTACCGGGGTCTCGGCTCGGTCTCCGGCCCGCCGTACATCGCCCTGGACGGCGATGCCCGCGCCCCGGGACGCGAGACCGTGACGATCCACCGTCCCGACCAGCAGGGGTACGTCCTCGTCTGCGCCTACAGCGCGGTGGAGAACGGCACCGGCTCCTTCCGGTCCTTCGGCGCGCGGGCGGTGGTCACCGACGGCCGGGGCTCGACCGTGGAGGTGCCGCTCTTCCACGACTGCGAGTTGTCCTACTGGGTCGCCATCGCCCTGATCGACTTCACCGTCCCGGAAGGCGCGCTGATCCGGCACGTCGAGCAGTACTCCGAGGAGCACGAGGAGGCCCGCCCGGCCCTCTACTCCGACGGCACCTTCAAGATGGGCGCCGGGAGGACCGAGTTCAAGACCCTGTGAGCCCCGGGGATCAGTAGCCGAAGTCCTGGGTCCACCACGGACCGCCGTCGGCGAAGTGGACGCCCACGCCGAGGGTGGTGAAGTCGCAGTTCAGGATGTTGGCGCGGTGGCCGTCGCTGTTCATCCAGGAGACCATCGCCGCGGTCGCGTCGACCTGGCCGCGCGCGATGTTCTCGCCGCCGAGGTTCGTGATGCCGGCCGCCTGGGCGCGGGACCACGGGGTGGCGCCGTCGGGGTCGGTGTGGTCGAAGAAGCCGCGGTTCGCCATGTCGGCGCTGAACGCGCCGGCCAGCCGGGCGAGACCGTCCGACGGCTGGAGCGGGGAGCAGCCGACCTTGCCGCGCTCGACGTTCACCAGGCGCAGCACCTCGGCCTCGGCCGCGTCCGCGCGGTCGGCGGTGGAGCCCGCCGCCGTCGCCGTCTCCTCGACCGGGGCCTCCGTGGTGGGGGCGGGCTTCGGGGTCGCGGCCCGCGTGGTGGCCGGGGTCTTCGACGGCTCCGGCTTCGGCTTCGGCTTCGCCTGGGTGGTGGCGGGCGCGGGGGCCGCGGTGCGCGTCTTCGACGGCGTGGGGGAGGGGCTCGCGGTCTTCGTGGCGGTCGGCGTGGGCTCCGGCTTCGGGGTGGCCGTGGTCTTCCGGGGCGCCGGCGCGCTCGTGCGCGGTCCGGCCGACGTGTCCGCCGGGGTGCGGGTCGCCCCGCCCTGGGTGGTCAGCTCCGGGTTCTGCCGGGTCTCCGCGGTGGTCGGCCGGCTGCTGCCGACGCTGCCGGCGGTGAGGGTCTCCCCGCCGGGGAGGAGGCCGGTGGCGACCACGGCGGCGCCGACGGCGACCGCCGCCGAGGCGCCGATCAGTCCGTTGCGGACGGGGTGGCGCCGCCGGCGGCGCGGCCCCCCCTGACCGCGGTCGGTGCCGGTCGCGTAGTCTGCCTCGGCGGGCGCGGCGCCGGAGCGACGGTGGCGTCCCATCTGCCCTGCCTCCCTGAGCTGGCTGTCTTTGCTGGATCTTTGCGGCCTTTGCTTTCGGCATGGATCGGTACGGAGCGTGACGCTGCGTACGGATGGCCGAAAGGGGTGCACCCGTGTGGGTGAGGCGCATTCCGTCGGACTGTACGCCATGGGAAGCCGCCGCGACGTGCTCTTCGGGCAATCCGCCCGCTAGCGTGCAGCCATGAGCGACGACGTACGGATGACCGCCTGGGTGCGCGGGCGAGTACAGGGAGTGGGCTTCCGCTGGTTCACCAGGGCAAACGCCCTGGAGATCGGTGACCTCAGGGGCTTCGCCCTGAACCTCGACGACGGCCGGGTACAGGTGGTCGCCGAGGGCCCGAGTGACAATTGCCACCGTCTTCTCGACTGGCTGCGGTCCGATGACACGCCCGGCCGCGTGGACGGCGTCACCGAGATATGGGGCACCCCCCGCGGCGGCTACGACGGCTTCGCCATCCGCTGACCCCCGTCCCCGGAGCCTCCGCCGGCCCTCCCTCCCGACACCCCTCGCGGGCACCGGAGCGAGGGCCGGTTTCGCGTGGATGAACGGCGGTGATCAGGGGAAGCGCCTGGTGGTTGCCAAGTTTCGACAGGCGTGCAAGGCTTCCCGGGTAAGGATGATCGCCACGCCCCGGGGCAACGGGTCGAGAGGCGCCGCCGCCTGCGACGCGGCCGCGAACTCCCCGTCTGCCGGGCCGTCCGGCGCGTGATCGTGTTGACCGTCAAACTTTTTGGTGAGACTCTGGAAGCCCCGCGCACCTTAGCTGTGTGGCAGTAGAACACCGGCACGACTCAGGTACTGCCGAGCACCGCGGGTGCGAATCCATCCCTCACGACCCACACCGCAATCGGTCGGTCACTCAGTGTGGAGGACCACTCATCATGGCAAAGGCGCTTCTCGGTTACGTCGGCGGCTCCGACCCGCGACTCCTCGCCGAGATGCGACGGCTCCAGCAGCGCGTCCAGGACCTGGAATCCGAGCTCGTACGGATCCAGACCGAGAACGACGCGCTCAGCGCTGCCGCCGCTCAGCACCAGGGCGAGACGCTGCTCGACCGCATCGACCTCGACGTACCCCAGGCAGAGCCCGCGCTCACCTGACACCCGGCCCCGAGGGCTTCAGGTGAGAACAGCTGAATAGGCAAGGGGCGCTTCGGCGTCCCTTCTTTTCTTCCCCACGTCATCGTCTCTTCCCCCCGTGTCCCACCCCTCCTCACCCGAGGGTCTGCCCTGCGCGATCACGGGCGAAACGCGACACCCCGGGTAGAGTCCCGGGGGTGCACCTCAAGGCCCTGACGCTCCGCGGATTCAAGTCGTTCGCCTCCGCCACCACGCTGAGGTTCGAACCCGGAATCACCTGTGTCGTCGGCCCCAACGGCTCCGGCAAGTCCAACGTCGTCGACGCGCTCTCCTGGGTCATGGGCGAACAGGGAGCCAAGTCGCTGCGCGGCGGCAAGATGGAGGACGTCATCTTCGCCGGCACCACCGGGCGGCCGCCGCTCGGCCGCGCCGAGGTCTCGCTCACCATCGACAACTCCGACGGCGCCCTGCCGATCGACTACGCCGAGGTGACGATCACCCGGATCATGTTCCGGGGCGGCAGCAGCGAGTACCAGATCAACGGCGACACCTGCCGGCTCCTCGACATCCAGGACCTCCTCTCCGACTCCGGCATCGGCCGCGAGATGCACGTCATCGTCGGCCAGGGACAGCTCGACTCGGTGCTGCACGCCGATCCCATGGGCCGCCGCGCCTTCATCGAGGAGGCCGCCGGCGTCCTCAAGCACCGCAAGCGCAAGGAGAAGGCGCTGCGGAAGCTCGACGCGATGCAAGCCAACCTCGCCCGCGTCCAGGACCTCAACGACGAACTGCGCCGCCAGCTCAAACCGCTCGGCCGGCAGGCCGCCGTCGCCCGTCGCGCCGTCGTCATCCAGGCCGACCTGCGCGACGCCCGCCTCCGCCTCCTCGCCGACGACCTCGTCCGCCTCCAGCGCGCCCTGCACACCGAACTCGCCGACGAGGCCGCCCTGCTGGCCCGCAAGGAGACCACCGAGGAGGAGCTGCGCGCCGCCCTCGCCCACGAGTCCGCGCTGGAGGCCGAGGTCCGCGCCCTCGCGCCGCGCCTGGAACGCGCCGAGCAGAACTGGTACGCCCTCTCCCAGCTCGCCGAACGGGTCCGCGGCACGATCTCCCTCGCCGACGCGCGCGTGAAGAGCGCCACCGCCGCCCCCGCCGAGGAGCGCCGCGGCCGCGACCCCGAGGACCTGGAGCGCGAGGCCGCCCGCATCCGCGAACAGGAGGCCGAACTCGCGGCCGCCCTGGAGGCCGCCGAGCGGGCCCTGGAGGACACCGTCACCCACCGCGCCGAGCTCGAACGGGCCCTCACCGCCGAGGAACGGCGCCTCAAGGACGCCGCCCGCGCCCTCGCCGACCGCCGCGAGGGCCTCGCCCGGCTGCACGGCCAGGCCAACGCCGCCCGCTCCCGCGCCGCCTCCGCCCAGGCCGAGATCGACCGGCTCACCGCCGCCCGCGACGAGGCAGCCGACCGGGCCGTCGCCGCCCAGGAGGAGTACGAGCAGCTCAAGGCCGAGGTCGACGACCTCGACGCCGCCGACGCCGCGCACGGCGAGCGGTACGAGGAGGCCCGCCGCGCCCTCGCCGACGCGGAGGCCGCGCTCGGCTCCGCCCGTGAGACGGCCGCCGACGCCGAGCGCCGCCGGGCCGCCACCCGCGCCCGGCACGACACCCTCGCGCTCGGACTGCGCCGCAAGGACGGCACCGGCGCCCTCCTCGCCGCCGGCCTCGGCGGCATCCTCGGCCCCGCCGCCGAACTCCTCACCGTCACACCCGGGTACGAGGTCCCCGTCGCCGCCGCGCTCGGCGCCGCCGCCGACGCCCTCGCCGCCGACGGGCCCACCGCCGCCGTCGAGGCCCTCCGCCTCCTCCGCAAGCAGGACGCCGGCCGCGCCACCCTGCTCCTGACGACGGCCGAGCCGTCCACGACCCCGCTGCCCCCGGGCACCGTGCCCGCCGCCGGACTCGTCTCCGGCCCCGCCGGCCTGCTGGCCTCCGTCCGGCGGCTGCTCGACGGGATCGCCGTCGTCGACGGCCTCGACGAGGCCCGCGACCTCGTCCGCGCCCACCCCGGACTCACCGCCGTCACCGCCGACGGCGACCTCCTCGGCGCCCACTGGGCGCAGGGCGGCTCGGCCGGCGCGCCCAGCCTCCTCGAAGTGCAGGCCCAGGTCGACGAGGCCGCCGCCGAACTCGCCGAACTCGGCGTCCGCTGCGAGGAGTCGGCCCGCGCCGAGGAGCAGGCCGCCGAGCACCGCCGGGCCTGCGCCGCCCGCGTCGAGGAGCTCGACGCCCTCCGGCGTACCGCCGAGAAGGAGAAGGCGTCCGTCGCCCAGGCCCTCGGCCGGCTCGCCGGCCAGGCCAGGGGAGCGGCCGGCGAGGCCGAGCGGACCGCCGCCGCCGTCGCCCGCGCCCAGGAGGCCCTGGAGCGCGCCGGCGCCGAGGCCGAGGAGCTGGCCGAACGGCTGCTCGCCGCCGAGGAGACGCCGGCCGAGGAGGAACCCGACACCTCCGTCCGCGACCGCCTCGCCATCGACGGGTCCAACGCCCGCCAGACCGAGATGGAGGCCCGCCTCCAGGTCCGCACCCACGAGGAGCGGGTCAAGGGCCTGGCCGGCCGGGCCGACTCCCTCGACCGGGCCGCCCGCGCCGAACGGGACGCACGCGCGCGTGCCGAGCAGCGCCGCGCCCGGCTCCGCCACGAGGCCCGCGTCGCGGGTGCGGTCGCCGCCGGGGCCCGTACCCTCCTCGCCCACGTCGAGGTCTCGCTGGACCGGGCCGCGCACGAGCGCGCCGCGGCCACCGCCGCCCGCGCCGACCGCGAGCAGGGCCTCGCCGCCGCCCGCGCCCGCGGCCGCGAGCTCAAGACCGAGCTCGACAAGCTCACCGACTCCGTCCACCGCGGCGAGGTCCTGGGCGCCGAGAAGCGGCTGCGGATCGAGCAGCTGGAGGCCAAGGCGCTGGAGGAGTTCGGCGTCGAGCCGGGCGCCCTCACCGCCGAGTACGGCCCCGACCAGCCCGTCCCGCCCTCGCCCCCCGCCGAGGGCGAGACCCTCCCGGACACTACGTCCGACAGCGGCTCCGCCGCGGGCGCCGACCCCCGCGACCAGCCCCGCCCGTTCATCCGTTCGGAGCAGGAGAAGCGGCTGAAGGCGGCCGAGCGCGCCTTCCAGCAGCTCGGCAAGGTCAACCCGCTGGCCCTGGAGGAGTTCGCGGCCCTGGAGGAGCGGCACCGCTTCCTCTCCGAGCAGCTGGAGGACCTGAAGAAGACCCGCGCCGACCTGCTTCAGGTCGTGAAGGAGGTCGACCAGCGGGTCGAGCAGGTCTTCACCGAGGCGTACCGGGACACCGCCCGCGAGTTCGAGGGCGTCTTCTCCCGCCTCTTCCCCGGCGGCGAGGGCCGGCTGGTGCTCACCGACCCCGACAACATGCTCACCACCGGCGTCGAGGTGGAGGCCCGCCCGCCCGGCAAGAAGGTCAAACGGCTCTCGCTGCTCTCCGGCGGCGAGCGCTCGCTGACCGCCGTGGCCCTGCTGGTCTCGATCTTCAAGGCCCGGCCGAGCCCCTTCTACGTCATGGACGAGGTCGAGGCGGCGCTCGACGACACCAACCTCCAGCGCCTGATCCGGATCATGCGGGAGCTGCAGGAGTCCTCGCAGCTGATCGTGATCACCCACCAGAAGCGGACGATGGAGGTCGCGGACGCGCTGTACGGGGTCTCGATGCAGGGCGACGGCGTCTCCAAGGTGATCAGCCAGCGGCTCCGCTGAGTCCTCCCTCGGCTTCACTTCTTCAAGCAATGAAGATCACTGAGTCTCATGCTGGGTAAAAGTCATATGACATCGCCTATTGACTTCAAAACTTGAAGGCATAGTCTCTGCAACGTTGCTTTTACCTTCATGTGGTGGGCGGCGCGAAGGTGTGCGCCACTGGAAGCCACGTGCAAGGGCTGTTCCCGTACCGAGGAGTCCATGTGACCGACACCGCGCAGGCCCCGACGCCGCCGCCTTCCGAAGGAAGGGCGGCGCATCCGGACCACCTCGGCCACGTCATCTTCATCACCGCCTCCGCGGCCATGGGCGGCTTCCTCTTCGGCTACGACAGCTCCGTCATCAACGGCGCCGTCGAAGCCATCCGCGACCGCTACGACATCGGCTCCGGCACCCTCGCGCAGGTCATCGCCATCGCCCTGATCGGCTGCGCCATCGGCGCCGCCACCGCCGGCCGGATCGCCGACCGCATCGGCCGCATCCGCTGCATGCAGATCTCCGCGGTGCTCTTCGCCGTCAGCGCCGTGGGCTCCGCGCTGCCCTTCGCCCTCTGGGACCTGGCCCTCTGGCGGATCATCGGCGGATTCGCCATCGGCATGGCCTCCGTCATCGGCCCCGCCTACATCGCCGAGGTCGCCCCCGCCGCCTACCGCGGCCGCCTCGGCTCCTTCCAGCAGGCCGCCATCGTCATCGGCATCGCCATCTCCCAGCTGGTCAACTACGGCATCCTCCAGCTCGCCGACGGCGACCAGCGCGGCGAGATCGGCGGCCTGGAGGCATGGCAGTGGATGCTCGGCGTGATGGTCGTCCCCGCCGTCCTCTACGGCATGCTCTCCTTCGCGATCCCCGAGTCCCCCCGCTTCCTCATCTCCGTCGGGAAGGTCGCCCGGGCCAAGGAGGTGCTCGCCGAGGTCGAGGGCCACGGCGTCGACCTCGACCACCGCGTCGCCGAGATCGACCGGGCCATGCGCAGCGAGCACAAGTCCACCTTCAAGGACCTGCTGGCCGCCGGCAGCCGGTTCCGCCTCCTCCCCATCGTCTGGGTCGGCATCGGACTCTCCGTCTTCCAGCAGCTCGTCGGCATCAACGTCGCCTTCTACTACTCCGCGACCCTGTGGCAGTCGGTCGGCATCGACCCCTCCAGCTCGTTCTTCTACTCGTTCACCACGTCGATCATCAACATCATCGGCACCGTGATCGCGATGGTCCTGGTCGACCGGGTCGGCCGCCGCCCGCTCGCCCTCGTCGGCTCCGCCGGCATGGCGATCGCCCTCGCCTTCGAGGCCTGGGCCTTCTCCGCCGACCTCGTCGACGGCAAGCTCCCCGAGACCCAGGGCGTCGTCGCCCTCGTCGCCGCCCACGTCTTCGTGCTCTTCTTCGCCCTCTCCTGGGGCGTGGTGGTCTGGGTCTTCCTCGGCGAGATGTTCCCCAACCGGATCCGCGCCGCCGCCCTCGGCGTCGCCGCCTCCGCCCAGTGGATCGCCAACTGGGCCATCACCGCCAGCTTCCCGTCCCTCGCGGACTGGAACCTCTCCGGCACCTACATCATCTACACGGTCTTCGCCGTGCTCTCGATCCCCTTCGTGCTCCGGTACGTCAAGGAGACGAAGGGCAAGGCGTTGGAGGAGATGGGCTAATCCCCGCTGCCCCTCTCCTCACGACGGCTGCCCCGGCCCGAGGCTCACGCCCCGAGCCGGGGCAGCACCTCGTCGCAGAACAGCCGCAGACTCCGCCACCCCTCCTCCACCGGCATCCCCCCGCACAGCGGATGCAGCACCAGGCTCTCGAGCCCCAGCGCCGCGCACTCCCCGGGCGTCACCACCCGGTACACCCCCTCCGCCCGCAGCTCCGCCACGGTCGTGGCCGCCGACCGCACCGCCGAACGGATGTCCTTCGACTGCCAGGAGGCGTACGTCCGCGCCTCGTGCAGGAAGTGCTGCCCGTACTCCGCCCAGGTCCGGTCCGGATCCTCCGCCACGTGCAGCAGCGGCGTCACCGGGCCCGGCATCATCGTCCACCCCTCGGTGCCGTACTCCGCGCAGCGCTCCTGGTAGTACGCCTCCAGCTCCGGCAGGTGCGCGGACGGGAAGAACGGCAGCCCCAGCCGGGCCGCCCGCCGCGCCGCCGCCTTCGAGGAACCCCCGACGAGCAGCAGCGGGTGCGGGTCGGTGAAGGGCCGCGGCGTGACCCGTACCGTACGGCCGCGGTACGCGAAGGGCTCGCCCGTCCACGCGGCCAGCAGCGTCTCCAGGAGCTCGTCCTGGAGCCGCCCGCGCCGCCCCCAGTCCACCCCGCGCTCCTCGTACTCCTCCGGCCGGTAGCCGATCCCCGCCACCGTCACCAATCGGCCCCGGCTCAGCAGGTCGAGCACGGCGATCTCCTCGGCGAGCCGCAGCGGGTCGTGCAGCGGGCCGATGATCGCGGAGACCGTGACGGCGATCCGGCGGGTGGCGCCGAAGACCGCGCCCGCGAAGACGAAGGGGGAGGGCAGCCAGTTGTTCCCGACCCCGTGGTGCTCCTCCGTCTGGACCGTGTCCACCCCGTGCCCGTCGGCGTAGGCGGCCATCTCCAGCGCGGCGCGGTACCGCTCCGCCAGCGACGCACGGGTGGCGCGCGGGTCGACCAGGTTGAACCGTACGACGCTGAAGGCCATGGGGGTCCCCTCCGCGGGTGGCTGGCGGCGAGGGGCGACCATAGCTGACGTGGCGTCAGATGAGAACGGTCCCGGCGCCCCCGGAACCGCGACCCACGCTGCGTACGTACTGCGTCACCGGGCGGCTCGTGTCCGATACTGGACGGGTTATGGAACTCATCCTTGCTGTAGTCATCGCTCTGGTCGTCGCGGTCGCCGTGACCAGCGGGCTCGTGATCAGCGGTCGCAAGAAGAAGCAGCTGCCGCCGGCCGAGCCGCCGTCCACCACGCCGACCATCACCGCTCCGCCCGCCGAGCCGCACGTCGGCGACGAGGCGGAGACACCGCGGGAAGAACCACGCCGCACCGTCGAGGAGGTCGGTCTCCCGACCGCCGCGGAGGCGGTCGAGACCCCCGCCGCCGTCGAGGACCCGGTCGTCGCCGAGGCTCCCCCCGCGCCCGAGATCGAGGTGCCCGAGCCCACCGCCGGACGCCTCGTCCGCCTCCGGGCCCGGCTCGCCCGCTCCCAGAACTCGCTGGGCAAGGGCCTGCTGACCCTGCTCTCCCGCGAGCACCTCGACGAGGACACCTGGGAGGAGATCGAGGAGACCCTCCTCACCGCCGACGTCGGCGTCGCCCCCACCCAGGAACTGGTCGAGCGGCTGCGCGAGCGCGTCAAGGTGCTCGGCACCCGCACCCCCGAGGAGCTGCGCGGCCTGCTCCGCGAGGAGCTGATCACCCTCCTCGGCGACTACGACCGCACCGTCCACACCGAGAGCCCCCAGGACGTCCCCGGCGTCGTGATGGTCGTCGGCGTCAACGGCACCGGCAAGACCACCACCACCGGCAAGCTCGCCCGGGTCCTCGTCGCCGACGGCAAGTCCGTGGTCCTCGGCGCCGCCGACACCTTCCGCGCCGCCGCCGCCGACCAGCTCCAGACCTGGGGCGACCGGGTCGGCGCCCGCACCGTCCGCGGCCCCGAGGGCGGCGACCCGGCCTCGATCGCCTACGACGCGGTCAAGGAGGGCATCGCCGAGAAGGCGGACGTCGTCCTCGTCGACACCGCCGGCCGCCTGCACACCAAGACCGGCCTCATGGACGAGCTCGGCAAGGTCAAGCGCGTCGTGGAGAAGCACGGCCCGCTGGACGAGATCCTCCTCGTCCTCGACGCCACCACCGGCCAGAACGGGCTCATCCAGGCCCGCGTCTTCGCCGAGGTCGTCGACATCACCGGCATCGTCCTCACCAAGCTCGACGGCACCGCCAAGGGCGGCATCGTCGTCGCCGTCCAGCGCGAGCTCGGCGTTCCCGTCAAGCTCGTCGGCCTCGGTGAGGGCCCGGACGACCTGGCCCCCTTCGAGCCCGCCGCCTTCGTCGACGCCCTCATCGGCGACTGACGACCCCGGCGTACGCAGAAGGGCCCCGCTCCTCCAGGAGCGGGGCCCTTCGCCGTGTGTCCTACGCGTGCGTCCGGTGGCACATGTACGCCAGCGTGCCGAGCAGCAGCCGGGCCTGCGGCGGTGCCCCCGCCGTGTCCAGCGTCGGCGGCCGCAGCCAGCGCACCGGTCCGAGACCGCCCAGGTTCGACGGGGGAGCCGTGATGTGCGCGCCCGGCCCCAGACAGTGCAGGTCCAGGTCCGCGTCGTCCCAGCCCATCCGGTAGAGCAGCCGCGGCAGCTCCGCCGCCGCGCCCGGCGCGACGAAGAACTGCGCCCGCCCGGTCGGCGTCGCGCAGACCGGGCCCAGCGGCAGCCCCATCCGCTCCATCCGGACCAGCGCCCGCCGGCCCGCCGCCTCGGCCACCTCGATCACGTCGAAGGCCCGGCCCACCGGCAGCAGCAGGGCCGCCCCCGGGTACTCCGACCACGCCTTGGCCGCGTCGTCGAGCCCCGCGCCGGCCGGGACCGGCGGCGCGAAGGAGAGCGGATGCGCGCCCGGGGCCGTGCAGGCCCGGTCGCCGCAGGAGCACTGGCCGGAGACGGCCCGCGCACCGGGCTGGACGTCCCAGCCCCAGAGTCCGGTGTACTCGGCCACCGCTGTGCACTCGGTGGTGCGTGCGCGGCGCCGTGAGCCGGACCGCATCTCACGGATGCCGCCGATCGTGAAGCCCATGCCCCCTCCAACGGGTCGGACGCGCAGGTGGTTACGACCCGGAGCTCCGTCATCACGGACGGTCACGCCTCACCCGGTCTTCGTCGCCCAGGGTGGCGCTCGGTCGTGAAAGGGGTGGTGCGCACGGTGGCGCGCGCCTCTTCGCGCTTCCGTCCGCCGGCCCCGGGTCGTCGCATGTCAAGTGAATCGTGAAGAGCGCCCGGCGAGTTCATTCGAAGGGGTGGCGAATGGTGGCGTTTCTTGAAACGCCCTCACCGCAGGGGTGATCGTAGGATTACTTTCGGTACCCGAACCCCGGAGGGGCGTGCGCGGGTGGGTATGCCGGAGGCAACCGGGTTTCCCGTTCGAAGGAGTCGGAACACCGAGCGGAGTGCCGCCGGACGCGGCATTCTGATAGGGGTTCGCACGACAGGCAATCAGGTGGATGGGGGCGTTCCAGTGGGCGGCAACGGCACAGACGGTACGACTGCCGGCAAGCGCCCCAACGAGCGGCTCGGCTCGTGGTTCGTGCGCAGCGGCTGGTCCAAGGGCGAGCTCGCCCGCCAGGTGAACCGCAGGGCCCGCCAGATGGGCGCCCACCACATCTCCACCGACACCTCCCGGGTCCGCCGCTGGCTCGACGGCGAGCAGCCCCGCGAACCGATCCCGAGAATCCTCTCCGAGCTGTTCTCCGAGCGCTTCGGCTCCGTCGTCGCCATCGAGGACCTCGGACTCCGCACCGCCCACCAGACGCCCTCCGTCTCCGGCGTCGACCTCCCCTGGGCGGGACCGCAGACCGTCTCCCTGCTCAGCGATTTCTCCCGCAGCGACCTCATGCTCGCCCGGCGCGGTTTCCTCGGCTCCTCGCTGCAGCTCGCCGCGGGACCCGCCCTCATCGAGCCGATGCAGCGCTGGCTGGTGCCCACCCCGGCCGGCGAGCCCGTGCCCGGCGAGCCCGCCCCCGACGGGCGCCGCCCCCACCGGCTCTCCGAGATCGAGCTGGACCTGCTCGAGTCCACCACCGCCATGTTCCGCAAGTGGGACGCCCAGTGCGGCGGCGGACTGCGCCGCAAGGCCGTCGTCGGCCAGCTCCACGAGGTCACCGACCTGCTCCAGGAGTCCCAGCCGGCCGCCACCGCCAAGCGTCTGTTCACCGTCGCCGCCGAACTCGCCGAACTGGCCGGGTGGATGAGCTACGACGTGGGCCTCCAGCCCACCGCCCAGAAGTACTTCGTGCTCGCCCTGCACGCCGCCAAGGAGGCCGGTGACAAGCCGCTCGGCTCGTACATCCTCTCCTCCATGAGCCGGCAGATGATCCACCTCGGCCGCCCCGACGACGCCCTCGAACTCATCCATCTCGCCCAGTACGGCAGCCGGGACTGCGCCACCCCCCGCACCCAGGCCATGCTGTATGCGATGGAGGCCCGCGCCTACGCCAACATGGGACAGCCCTCCAAGTGCAAGCGGGCCGTGCGGATGGCCGAGGACACCTTCGCCGACGCCACCCTCGAAGGCGGTCCGGAGCCCGACTGGATCCGCTTCTTCACCGAGGCCGAGCTCAACGGCGAGAACTCGCACTCCTACCGCGACCTCGCCTATGTCGCCGGACGCTCCCCGACCTACGCCTCGCTGGCCGAGCCGGTCATGGAGCGGGCCGTGGAGCTCTTCGAGAAGGACCCCGACCACCAGCGGTCGTACGCCCTCAACCTGATCGGCATGGCCACGGTTCACCTGCTCAAGCGCGAGCCCGAGCAGTCCGTGGTCCTCGCCCAGAAGGCCCTCGGGGTCGCCCGCTCCATCCGCTCCGAGCGGGTCAACAACCGGCTCCGCAAGACCGTCGACACCGCCGCCCGCGACTTCGGCGACGTCGCGGAGGTCGTCGACCTCACCGACCGGCTCACCCTCCTGCTGCCCGAGTCCGCCGAGGCCGTCTGACCGGCCCGGCCGCTCCCGCGAGCCCCCGCACCCCGGCCGCGCCGGACGTCCCGTACTGCCCGACTCGGCTCCCCCGCCGCACAGGACACACGGACGCCGGCGCGGCCGGTCCACATCCCGGACCGTCCGCCCCGCGCCCGCCGGGCCGGGAGCGTACGCCCGTTACCTCCCCGTGACCCGGGCGTTCACGGTCACGTAACACACCCCCGTCCTTCGTCACTGCCCCGAAACATCGAGCGGCATCGTCGGAAACCGCGCTGCGCGAATCTCTGGCCCATAACCGGCCATCCCTCAGGCCGCCGCTCACCGCCGGCCCCGCCCCGCACAGGCCGCATCCGACGACGAGGAGACGCCGATGGCACCTGCCATCACGACCCTGGCAGCAGACGCCCCCGAGCTGTCCGCCGCCAACACCGGGTTCATGCTCATCTGCTCCGCCCTGGTCATGCTGATGACCCCGGCCCTGGCCTTCTTCTACGGAGGCATGGTCCGCGTCAAGTCCACCCTCAACATGCTGATGATGAGCTTCATCAGCCTCGGGATCGTCACGGTCCTGTGGGTGCTCTACGGCTTCAGCGTCGCCTTCGGCACCGACACCGGCGGCATCGTCGGCTGGTCCTCCGACTACCTCGGCCTCAGCGGCATCGGCGTCACCGAGCTGTGGGACGGCTACACCATCCCGGTGTACGTCTTCGCCGTCTTCCAGCTCATGTTCGCCATCCTCACCCCCGCCCTGATCAGCGGCGCCCTCGCCGACCGGGTCAAGTTCACCGCCTGGGCCCTCTTCATCACCCTGTGGGTCACGGTCGTCTACTTCCCCGTCGCGCACTGGGTCTGGGGCGCGGGCGGCTGGCTCTTCGAGATGGGCGTCATCGACTTCGCGGGCGGTACGGCGGTCCACATCAACGCCGGTGCCGCGGCCCTCGGCGTCATCCTCGTCATCGGCAAGCGCGTCGGCTTCAAGAAGGACCCGATGCGCCCGCACAGCCTCCCGCTGGTCATGCTCGGCGCCGGTCTCCTCTGGTTCGGCTGGTTCGGCTTCAACGCCGGCTCGTGGCTCGGCAACGACGACGGCGTCGGCGCCGTGATGTTCGTCAACACCCAGGTCGCCACCGGCGCCGCCATGCTCGCCTGGCTCGCCTACGAGAAGCTCCGCCACGGCTCCTTCACCACCCTCGGCGCGGCCTCCGGCGCCGTCGCCGGCCTCGTCGCCATCACCCCCGCCGGCGGCTCCTGCTCCCCGCTCGGCGCGATCGCCATCGGCGCCATCGCCGGTCTCGTCTGCGCCATGGCCGTCGGCCTCAAGTACAAGTTCGGCTACGACGACTCCCTCGACGTCGTCGGCGTCCACCTCGTCGGCGGTGTCCTCGGCTCCCTCCTCGTCGGCTTCTTCGCCACCGGCGGCGTCCAGTCCGACGCCAAGGGCCTCTTCTACGGCGGCGGCCTGGAGCAGCTCGGCAAGCAGGCCGTCGGCGTCTTCGCCGTCCTCGCCTACTCTCTGGTCGTCTCCGCGATCCTCGCCCTGATCATCGACAAGACCATGGGCATGCGGGTCAGCGAGGACGACGAGGTCTCCGGCATCGACCAGGTCGAGCACGCCGAGACCGCCTACGACTTCAGCGGAGCCGGCGGCGGCACCTCCGGGCGCACCACCGCCGTCACCGCCCCGGTTGTCACGGAGAACAAGAAGGTGGACGCATGAAGCTCATCACCGCGGTCGTGAAGCCGCACCGGCTCGACGAGATCAAGGAGGCCCTGCAGGCGTTCGGGGTCCACGGCCTGACGGTCACCGAGGCCAGCGGCTACGGCCGCCAGCGCGGCCACACCGAGGTCTACCGCGGCGCCGAGTACACCGTCGACCTCGTCCCCAAGATCCGCATCGAGGTCCTGGTCGAGGACGAGGACGCCGAACAGCTCATCGACGTCGTCGTCAAGGCCGCCCGCACCGGCAAGATCGGTGACGGAAAGGTCTGGAGCGTGCCGGTCGAGACCGCCGTCCGCGTCCGCACGGGCGAGCGCGGGCCCGACGCGCTCTAGGTCGTTTCCTTCGGATCAGGCAGCCCGGCATGATCCGAAAGAGACGGCCCAGGAACAGCACCCCGAGGGGTACGGCTTCCAGGGGTACGGCCTCCGGCCCCGGAGGCCGTACCCCTGAGCCGTACCCCTTCGGCACGACCCCCCGCCGCCCCCGCACAGCGCCCCCGAGCGAAGGAGCCGCCGGTGACCACCCTCGAACCGCAGGACGCGACCGAAGAGCAGGGACCCGAGGGCTACGCGGCGGACCGGCTGCGACTCCTCCACGAGAAGGAGCGGACCGGCCCCGAGCGCCGTACCGCCCTCGCCCGTCTCACCGACGACTGGCTCGCCGGACTCTTCGCCGCCGCCGCGCCGCCCCGGGGGGTCGCCCTCGTCGCCGTCGGCGGCTACGGCCGCGCCGAACTCTCCCCGCGCAGCGACCTCGACCTCCTCCTGCTCCACGACGGCAGCGCCCCCAAGGAGGCCGTCGCCGCCCTCGCCGACCGCATCTGGTACCCCGTCTGGGACCTCGGACTCGCCCTCGACCACTCCGTCCGCACCCCCGCCCAGGCCCGCGCCACCGCCGCCGAGGACCTCAAGGTCCAGCTCGGCCTCCTCGACGCCCGGCCGCTGGCCGGCGACGCCGCCCTCGCCGCCGCCCTGCGCTCCACCGTCCTCGCCGACTGGCGCAACCAGGCGGTCCGCCGCCTCCCCGAACTCGCCGAGCTCTGCCGTGACCGCGCCGAACGCTCCGGCGAACTCCGCTTCCTCCTGGAACCCGACCTCAAGGAGGCCCGCGGCGGCCTCCGCGACGCCCAGGCACTGCGCGCCGTCGCCGCCTCCTGGCTCGCCGACGCCCCCCGCGACGGGCTCGACACCGCCCGCCGCCGCCTCCTCGACGCCCGAGACGCCCTCCACCTGGCCACCGGCCGCGCCACCGACCGGCTCGCCCTCCAGGAACAGGACGCCGTCGCCGAGGAACTCGGCCTGCTCGACGCCGACACCCTGCTCCGCGGCGTGTACGAGGCCGCCGGCGTCGTCACGTACGCCTCCGACGTCACCTGGCGCGAGGTCGGCCGCGTCCTCAAGGCCCGCTCCGCCCGCCCCCGGCTCCGCTCGCTCCTCGGCGGCCGGGCCGGCCCGAAGGCACCCGCCGAGCGCACCCCGCTCGCCGAGGGCGTCGTCGAGATGGACGGCGAGGCCGTCCTCGCGCTCTCCGCCAAACCCGAACGCGACCCGGCCCTCCCGCTGCGCGCCGCCGCCGCGGCCGCCCAGCACGGCCTGCCGCTCTCCCCGCACGCCGTCCGCCGGCTCGCCGCCACCGCCAAACCGCTGCCGGTGCCGTGGCCCGCCGAGGCCCGCGAGAACCTCGTCACCCTCCTCGGCGCCGGCGCCTCAGCCGTCCCGGTCTGGGAGGCCCTGGAGGCCGAGGGGCTCGTCACCCGGCTGCTGCCCGACTGGGAGCGCGTCCGGCACCGCCCGCAGCGGAACCCCGTCCACACCTGGACCGTCGACCGGCACCTCGTCGAGACCGCCGTCCGCGCCGCCTCCCTCACCCGCCGCGTCGGCCGCCCCGACCTCCTCCTCGTCGCCGCCCTCCTCCACGACATCGGCAAGGGCTGGCCCGGCGACCACTCCGTCGCCGGCGAGACCATCGCCCGCGACCTCGCCGCCCGCATCGGCTTCGACCGCACCGACACCGCCACCGTCGCCACCGTCGTCCGCCACCACCTGCTCCTCGTCGACACCGCCACCCGCCGCGACCTCGACGACCCCGCCACCGTCCAGGCCGTCGCCGCCGCCGTCGGCACCGTCGGCACCCTCGAACTCCTCCACGCCCTCACCGAGGCCGACGCCCTCGCCACCGGACCCGCCGCCTGGTCCGCCTGGCGCGCCTCCCTCGTCGCCGACCTCGTCAAGCGCGTCACCGGCGTGCTCGCGGGGGAGCCGCTGCCCGACCCCGAGGCGGCCGCGCCCAGCGCCGAACAGGAACGGCTCGCCGTCGAGGCGCTGCGCACCGGCGAACCCGTCCTCGCCCTCCACACCCGCGACGAACAGCCCCTCGACCCGGACGAGCCCGAACCCGTCGGCGTCGAACTCCTCATCGCCCTCCCGGACCAGCCGGGCGTCCTGCCCGCCGTCGCGGGCGTCCTCGCCCTGCACCGGCTCACCGTCCGCGCCGCCGACCTGCGCGCCGTGGAACTCCCCACGGAACTGGGCTCCGCGCCCGGCTCCGTCCTCGTCCTCGACTGGCGGGTCGCGGCCGAGTACGGCTCCCTGCCCCAGGGGCACCGGCTCCGCGCCGACCTGCTGCGCGCCCTGGACGGCTCCCTCGACATCGCGGCCCGGCTCGCGGAGCGGGAGGCCGCCTACCCGCGCCGCCGGGGCGTCCAGGCCCCGCCGCCCCGCGTCACCGTGGCCCCCGCCGACTCCCGCCTCGCCACCGTCCTGGAGGTCCGCGCCCAGGACGCCCCCGGCCTCCTCCACCGCATCGGCCGCGCCCTGGAGGGAGCGGCGGTCCGGGTGCGCAGCGCCCATGTCTCCACGCTCGGCGCCAACGCGGTGGACACCCTGTACGTGACGCGTCCGGACGGCTCCCTCCTCCCCGACGAGGAGGCGATCGACCTGGCCAGGGCGCTGGAGGAGGCGCTGGGCTGAGGGGCCCCGGCCCCGCCTCCGGTCGCCGGATCGGGCGGGCGGGGCCACACTCTCCGGGCGGCCCGATACCCTGGAGGGCAATCCGACCGCCCACGACACCGAGGATCCGCGACCGCCGTGTTCGATACCCTCTCCGACCGCCTTGCAGCGACCTTCAAGAACCTCCGCGGCAAGGGCCGTCTGTCCGAGGCGGACATCGACGCCACCGCACGCGAGATCCGGATCGCCCTGCTCGAAGCGGACGTGGCCCTTCCGGTCGTCCGCTCCTTCATCAAGCAGGTCAAGGAGCGCGCCACCGGCGCCGAGGTCTCGCAGGCCCTCAACCCTGCCCAGCAGGTCATCAAGATCGTCAACGAGGAGCTCATCGGCATCCTCGGCGGCGAGACCCGCCGGCTGCGGTTCGCCAAGACCGCGCCGACCGTGATCATGCTCGCCGGTCTCCAGGGCGCCGGTAAGACCACCCTCGCCGGAAAGCTCGGTCTCTGGCTGAAGGGGCAGGGCCACTCGCCGCTGCTCGTCGCCTGCGACCTCCAGCGCCCCAACGCGGTCAACCAGCTCTCGGTCGTCGCCGACCGCGCCGGCGTCGCCTTCTACGGCCCGCAGCCGGGCAACGGCGTGGGCGACCCGGTCCAGGTCGCCAAGGACTCGATCGAGTACGCCCGGTCGAAGATGTACGACATCGTCATCGTCGACACCGCCGGCCGCCTCGGCATCGACCAGGAGCTGATGCAGCAGGCCGCGGACATCCGCGACGCCGTCAGCCCCGACGAGATCCTCTTCGTCGTCGACGCCATGATCGGTCAGGACGCGGTCAACACCGCCGAGGCCTTCCGCGACGGCGTCGGCTTCGACGGCGTCGTGCTCTCCAAGCTCGACGGCGACGCCCGCGGTGGTGCCGCGCTCTCCATCGCGCACGTCACCGGCAAGCAGATCATGTTCGCCTCCAACGGCGAGAAGCTGGACGACTTCGACGCGTTCCACCCGGACCGCATGGCGTCCCGCATCCTCGGCATGGGCGACATGCTGTCGCTCATCGAGAAGGCCCAGCAGACCTTCGACGAGGAAGAGGCCGCCAAGATGGCCTCGAAGCTCGCGTCGAAGAAGGGCCAGGACTTCACCCTGGACGACTTCCTCGCCCAGATGGAGCAGGTCCGCAAGATGGGCTCCATCAGCAAGCTCCTCGGCATGCTGCCCGGCATGGGGCAGATGAAGGAGCAGATCGCCAACATCGACGAGCGGGACGTGGACCGTACCGCCGCCATCATCAAGTCGATGACCCCGGCCGAGCGCCAGGACCCGACGATCATCAACGGCTCCCGCCGCGCCCGTATCGCCAAGGGTTCCGGCGTCGAGGTCAGCGCCGTGAAGGGCCTGGTCGAGCGGTTCTTCGAGGCCCGCAAGATGATGTCCCGGATGGCCCAGGGCGGCGGCCTGCCCGGCATGCCCGGCATCCCGGGCATGGGCGGCGGCCCCGGCCGGCAGAAGAAGCAGGTCAAGCAGGCCAAGGGCAAGCGCAAGAGCGGCAACCCGATGAAGCGGAAGGCCGAGGAGCAGGCCGCCCAGGCGAAGCGGGAGCAGGCCCAGCAGGGCGGCGCCTTCGGGCTGCCGGGCGCCGGCCAGGGCCCGCAGGACTTCGAGCTGCCGGACGAGTTCAAGAAGTTCATGGGCTGACACCCGTCGGCCGGGAGGGCCCGGGGCGGTTTCGAGTCACCGAAACCGCCCCGGGCCCTTCTTCGTCCGCCCGGCCCTCCCGTCATGCCCCTTCTGTCCGGATCTTCGATACTGAGGCCACTGCCGCCCCGAGGAGAGCAGACGTGGCCAACCCCGTACCCCCGCGCGACCGGACCGACCAGCCCTGGCGCTCGGAAGGGGCGCCGCCGCCCCCGCCGCCGAAGCGGAAGATGCCCGGAGGCTGGGGCAGCCTCGTCCTCACCGCGCTCGCCGTCTACCTGATCGCCAACGTCGTGCTGTCCTTCTTCAACGAGGGCGACGGGCCGACGATCTCGTACACCGAGTTCAGCAAGCAGGTCACCGCCGGAAACGTCACCAAGATCTACTCCAAGGGCGACGCCATCCAGGGCCAGCTGAAGGAGAAGCAGCCGGTGCCCGACGGCGACGGCGACTACACCAAGTTCCAGACCCAGCGCCCGGCCTTCGCCGACGACGACCTGTGGGCGCAGCTCACCCGGCAGAAGGTCACCGTCACCGCCGAGCCCGTGGTGCAGGAACGTTCGTTCCTCGCCAATCTCCTCCTCTCGCTCGCCCCGATGCTGCTGCTGGTCCTCCTCTGGGTCTTCATCGCCCGCCGGATGAGCGCCGGCATGGGCGGGGCCGGCGGCATGCTCGGCCGCAAGCAGCCGCCGAAACCGGTCGAGCTGGAGGGCGGCAGGCGCACCACCTTCGCCGACGTGGCCGGCATCGACGAGGTGGAGGGCGAGCTCAACGACGTCGTCGACTTCCTCAAGAACCCCCAGGCGTACCGGGACATGGGCGCCAAGATGCCGCGCGGTGTCCTCCTCGCCGGCCCTCCCGGCACCGGCAAGACGCTCCTCGCCCGGGCCGTCGCCGGCGAGGCCGGGGTGCCGTTCTTCTCCGCCTCCGCCTCCGAGTTCATCGAGATGATCGTCGGCGTCGGCGCCTCCCGGGTCCGCGAGCTCTTCGCGGAGGCCCGCAAGGTCGCCCCCGCGATCATCTTCATCGACGAGATCGACACCATCGGCCGGGCCCGCGGCGGCGGCTCAGGGATGGGCGGCCACGACGAGCGGGAGCAGACGCTCAACCAGATCCTCACCGAGATGGACGGCTTCACCGGCTCCGAGGGCGTCATCGTGCTCGCCGCCACCAACCGCGCCGACGTCCTCGACCCCGCCCTCACCCGCCCCGGTCGCTTCGACCGGATCGTCCACGTCAACCCGCCCGACCGCGGCGGCCGCGAGGCGATCCTCCGGATCCACACCCGGCAGATCCCGCTCGCCAAGGACGTCGACCTGGAGCAGGTCGCCCGCACCACCCCCGGCATGACCGGCGCCGAACTCGCCAACCTCGCCAACGAGGCCGCCCTGCTCGCCGTCAAGCGCGAGCAGAAGGCCGTCACCCAGTCGGACCTCTCCGACGCCCTGGAGAAGGTCCAGCTCGGCGCCGAACGGCCCCTCGTCATGCCCGAGGAGGAGCGCCGCCGCACCGCCTACCACGAGAGCGGCCACGCCCTGCTGGGCATGCTCCAGCCCGGTGCCGACCCCGTCCGCAAGATCACCATCGTGCCGCGCGGCCGCGCCCTCGGCGTCACCCTCTCCACCCCCGACGCCGACAAGTACGCCTACACCGAGGAGTACCTGCGCGGCCGGATCATCGGCGCCCTCGGCGGCATGGCGGCCGAGCAGGTCGTCTTCGGCGTCATCACCACCGGCGCCGAGAGCGACCTGGAACAGGTCACCAACATCGCCCGGGGGATGGTCGGCCGCTGGGGGATGAGCGTGACCGTCGGCCGGCTCACCGCCATCCCGAGCGACGCCCAGCAGGCGTACGGACTCTCCGCCGCCCCCTCGACCCTCGACACCGTCGACGCCGAGATGCGCCGGATCGTCGACGAGTGCTACGAGGACGCCGTACGGCTGCTGCGCGAGCACCGCGACCGGCTGGACGCCCTGAGCGCCGCGCTGCTCGCCGAGGAGACGCTGGAGGAGGAGGCGGCCTACCGGGCGGCCGGCATCGAGCGCCCCGACCCGAACGCGCCCGAACCGGGCGTCGGTCCCCGGCCGGAGACGCCCGCCTGAGGCGTACCGCCTACGGCACGCGCGCGACCACGTACCGGAAGACGTTCGGCATCCACACCGTGCCGTCCGCGCGCCGGTACGGGGCCAGCGCCTCCTCGATCTCCTTCTCCACCTGCGCGGGGTCGCCGGCCCGCACCGCCGCGTCGAAGACGCCGGTCGACAGCAGCCCGCGCACCGCGCTGGCCTCGTCCGCGTACCCGAAGGGACAGGCGACCCGGCCGTCGCCGACCGGCCGCAGCCCGGCCCGCACCGCGAGCGCGCCCAGGTCGGCACGGGGGGAGGGGCGCCGGTCCGCGAGCCGGTCGGCGAGCCGCAGCAGCCGCTCCGTCGCGCACCGCTCCGGCGGCCCCCAGCCGGCCAGCACGACCGCCGTGCCCCGTTGGGCCGCCCGGGTGAGGTCGGCCGGGCCGAAGGAGGTGCGGTCGGCCGCGTGGAAGGCGGTGACCACGTCGTACGGGCCGTCCTCCGGTACGTCGGAGGTGACCGGGACGGTGTCGGGGAGGCGGGTTCTGGCCAGTTCCGCGCGCGCGTGGTCCGCCTCCGCCCCGGCGGCCGCGGCGCCCCGGGCGGCGGCCATCAGCAGCGCGAGTCCGGTGCCGCAGTCCAGGCCGAGCAGCCGGGTGCCAGGGCCCACGCCGAGACGTTCGTGGACCGCCTCGTAGAGCGGGACGAGCATCCGCTCCTGGATCTCGGCCCAGTCGCGCGCGGGGTGGTGCGGGACGAGCGTAGGTGTCATGGATCAGGCCCCATTCCGTGCCGGACGACAGCCCCCCGTAGCCAGGGAACTGCGCTTCGCGTCCGGCGTCCAGTGCTCGGGGCGGACGACCGGGGACGAGTTCGGGCCACGCCCCGGGGACGGCGCCGACGGGAGAGGGGGGCCGGTGCCCGAAGTCGGGCACCGGCCCGGTAGTGTCCCCTCCCACACCGCTCCGGCGCGCGTGACGACACCGCGCGCCGGGGCGTATGCGCCGCTGTGCACCAGCTGTGGATGCCTCGCTACCGACTGACGGGTACGTGCAAAATATTTGAGTTGCCCCGGAATGGAACCCGGAGGGGATCCGGCTCGTTGTACCCGACGTGAGCACGACACCACCTGTCCTCGCCGCAGAGCTGGCGCAGGCGTGGGCCGACATTCAGCGGCACCACCCCGAGCTGCCGGACCTCGCCGCGCCCGAGTCCCTGATCGGAGAGTCCTCGTCCGCCTGCGGCGCCGAGCTCTCCTTCGAGCGACTGCTCCACGAGGCAGTCCACGGCATCGCCGCTGCCCGGGGTGTCCGCGACACCTCCCGCGCCGGCCGCTACCACAACCGCAGATTCCTCGCGATCGCCGAGGAGATGGGCCTCGACCATCCCGAGGAGCCGCACGCCAGCAGCGGCTTCTCCCTGGTCACGCTCAACCCCGAGGCGAAGCGGCGCTACCGGCCCACCATCGAGCGGCTGCAGCGCGCCCTCAAGGCCCACACCGTGGCCACGGCCGCCGACACCAAGCGCTCCTTCCGCGGACCGGCCGCCCGGCACGGCTCCTCGGGCGGCGGCGTCCGGGTCAAGGCCGTCTGCGACTGCGGGCGCAACGTGCGCGTGGTGCCGTCGGTGCTCGCCCAGGCCCCGATCGTCTGCGGCGGCTGCGGAAAGCCCTTCCGGATCCCCGAGACGGTGGGCGCCGCCGGCTGACCTGGCGGCGTGTGGCACAATGGTCAGCTGTACTCGACAGTCGCACAGGACCCCTCTCTCCTCCGGCTGACGCGTCCATCGGGCACCCGAGTACCGCAACCCCACGTGGCATCTCAAGTGCCCAACCACGTCAAGACCAGGAGACACCACTCCAGTGGCAGTCAAGATCAAGCTCAAGCGCCTCGGCAAGATTCGCCAGCCGCACTACCGCATCGTCGTCGCCGACTCGCGCACCCGCCGTGACGGCCGCGCGATCGAGGAGATCGGCCTCTACCACCCGACGTACAACCCGTCGCGTATCGAGGTCGACTCCGAGCGTGCGCAGTACTGGCTCTCCGTCGGCGCCCAGCCGACCGAGCCCGTCCTCGCCATCCTGAAGCTCACCGGCGACTGGCAGAAGCACAAGGGCCTCCCCGCCCCGGAGAAGCCGCTGCTCGCCCCGGCGACCAAGGAAGAGAAGCGCGCTTCCTTCGACGAGTTCGCCAAGGCGCTCGAGGGTGCCGAGGACAAGGGTGAGGCCATCACCCCGAAGGCCAAGAAGGCGAAGGCGGACGAGGCCGAGGCCGAGTCCACCACCGAGGCCTGATCATGCTCGAGGAGGCTCTCGAGCACCTCGTGAAGGGCATCGTCGACAACCCCGACGACGTGCAGGTCGCCTCGCGCAACCTGCGTCGCGGCCGCGTACTCGAGGTCCGGGTCCACCCCGACGACCTCGGCAAGGTGATCGGCCGCAACGGCCGCACCGCGCGTGCGCTGCGCACCGTCGTGGGCGCCATCGGCGGTCGTGGCATCCGCGTCGACCTCGTCGACGTGGACCAGGTCCGCTGAAAGTTTGACACCGGCACGGGCCGGGGAGGGCAGACCGCCCACCCCGGCCCGTTGCCGTACGACAGGAGAGTTCATCAGTGCAGTTGGTAGTCGCGCGGATCGGCCGCGCCCACGGCATCAGGGGCGACGTCACCGTGGAGGTGCGCACCGACGAGCCCGAGCTGCGGCTCGGCCCGGGCGCCGTCCTGCTCACCGACCCGCCCTCCGCCGGTCCGCTGACCGTCGAGTCCGGCAAGGTGCACAGCGGCCGGCTGCTGCTCCGCTTCGAGGGCGTCCACGACCGCAACGCCGCCGAGGCCCTCCGCAACACCCTCCTCATCGCCGAGGTCGACCCGGCGGAGCTGCCCGAGGAGGAGGACGAGTACTACGACCACCAGCTCGTCGACCTCGACGTGGTCCTCGCCGACGGCACCGAGGTCGGCGTGATCACCGAGATCTCGCACCTGCCCTCGCAGGACCTCCTCATCGTGGAGCGTCCCGACGGCACCGAGCTGATGATCCCCTTCGTGGAGCAGATCGTCACCGAGATCGACCTGGAGAACCAGCGGGCCGTCATCGACCCGCCGCCCGGCCTGATCGACGACCGCGCCGAGATCGCCTCCGCCCGCGACGCCGAATCCGACGACGACGGGGACTCCGCCGCGTCCGCCGACAGTGCCGAAGAGGACGACCAGGCATGAGGCTCGACGTCGTCACGATCTTCCCCGAGTACCTCGAACCGCTGAACGTCTCCCTCGTCGGCAAGGCCCGCGCGCGGGGGCAGCTCGACGTCCACGTCCACGACCTGCGGCAGTGGACGTACGACCGGCACAACACCGTCGACGACACCCCGTACGGCGGCGGCCCCGGCATGGTCATGAAGACCGAGCCCTGGGGCGACGCGCTCGACCAGACCCTCGCGGACGGCTACGAGACCGGCGCCCACGGCCCCGTCCTCGTCGTCCCCACCCCCAGCGGCCGCCCCTTCACCCAGGAGCTCGCCGTCGAGCTCTCCGAGCGGCCCTGGCTGATCTTCACCCCGGCCCGCTACGAGGGCATCGACCGCCGGGTCATGGACGAGTACGCCACCCGCATGCCGGTCTACGAGGTCTCCATCGGCGACTACGTGCTCGCCGGCGGCGAGGCCGCCGTCCTGGTGATCACCGAGGCCGTCGCCCGCCTCCTCCCCGGCGTCCTCGGCAACGCCGAGTCGCACCGCGACGACTCCTTCGCCCCCGGCGCCATGGCCAACCTCCTCGAAGGCCCCGTCTACACCAAGCCCCCCGAGTGGCGCGGCCGCGAGATCCCCGAGGTGCTGCTCAGCGGCCACCACGGCAAGATCGCCCGCTGGCGCCGCGACGAGGCGTTCCGCCGCACCGCCGCCAACCGGCCCGACCTCATCGAGCGCTGCGACCCGGCCGCCTTCGACAAGAAGGACCGCGAGACCCTCTCGATCCTCGGCTGGGCCCCCGAGCCCGGCGGCCGATTTTGGCGCAGGGTCGAGGACGTGGAAGAATAGGCGACTGCCGTCCGTCCGGCGCGCGCCCCTGCCACAGGGGGAGCCGCCCGCCATCGACCGGACGGCGTCTCCATGATTCGTACGTCACCGCTGATGACCTGTGGCATCGGCGAGGAAAGAGACCTCCATGGCCTCCCTGCTCGACCAGGTGAACGCGGCTTCGCTCCGCTCCGACCTGCCCGCCTTCCGTCCCGGCGACACCGTGAACGTCCACGTGCGCGTCATCGAGGGCAACCGCTCCCGTATCCAGCAGTTCAAGGGCGTCGTCATCCGCCGCCAGGGCTCCGGCGTCTCCGAGACCTTCACCGTCCGCAAGGTCTCGTTCTCCGTCGGCGTCGAGCGCACCTTCCCGGTGAACAGCCCGATCTTCGAGAAGATCGAGCTCGTCACCCGCGGTGACGTCCGTCGCGCCAAGCTCTACTACCTCCGTGAGCTGCGCGGCAAGGCTGCCAAGATCAAGGAGAAGCGCGACAACTGAGCTCCGGCTCACCGCTCGCGCGACGCTTCACGCTCCTCGTACAGGCGGGCCGGATAGGCTCACCCCCCGATGGACACCGAAGCACAGCACACGGAGCGCGACCCCTCTTCCCCGGCGGATCCCCAACCGGATCCCGCCACGGACGACGGGTCGCGCTCCGTGCGCGTTTCCGGGACGTCCGCCGGCACACCCGAGACCCCGGAGGACGACGAGGACGACGAGGGTGGTGCCGGGCGCGGCCCCTCCTGGCGCAGGACGGGCCTCGTCGGCGCGGCCTGTGTGGTCTTCCTGCTGCTCCTCAGCCACTTCGTGGCCCAGCCGTTCCTGATCCCCAGCGGCTCCATGGAGCCCACCCTCCAGGTCGGGGACCGGATCCTGGTCAACAAACTGGCGTACCGTTTCGGCAGCGAGCCGCGCCGCGGCGACGTGGTCGTCTTCGACGGCACCGGATCCTTCGTCCAGGAGGAGCGGGCCGGCGACCCGGTCACCGGTCTGGTGCGGGACGCCGCGGCCGCCCTCGGTCTGGCCGCCCCGGACGAGACCGACTTCGTGAAGCGGGTCGTCGGTGTCGGCGGCGACCGGGTCGTCTGCTGCGACGCCAAGGGTCGGCTCAGCGTGAACGGCGTCCGCGTCCGGGAGCCGTACCTCACCCCCGGCGACCGGCCCTCCGACGTGCCCTTCGACATCGTCGTCCCGCCGGGCACCCTCTGGGTGATGGGCGACCACCGCAGCCAGTCCAGCGACTCCCGCGACCACCTCGGCAGCCCCGGCGGCGGCATGGTCCCCGTCGACAAGGTCGTCGGCCGCGCCGACTGGATCGTCTGGCCGGTCGCCCGCTGGACCACCGTGACCGAGACCGACGCGTACGACTCCGTACCGGCGCCGCCGGCCGGAGGACACACCGTCGGGCCGCGGGGGAGCGGGCATGGGTAGCCGCGGGCGCCGGGCCGGAAGCGAGCCCGGCCCGACGCAGCCGCCGCCCGGCCGCGCCGAGCGGCGCCGGCTGGCCCGCAAGGTCAAGCGGCGCCGGCAGCGCTCCGCGCTCCGCGAGATCCCGATCATGGTCGGCGTCGCGGTGCTGATCGCGCTCGTCCTCAAGACCTTCCTCGTGCAGGCGTTCGTCATCCCGTCCGGCTCCATGGAGCAGACGATCCGGATCGACGACCGCGTGCTCGTCGACAAGCTCACCCCGTGGTTCGGCTCGGAGCCGCAGCGCGGCGACGTCGTCGTCTTCGAGGACCCCGGCGACTGGCTCCACCAGGAGGCCGCCCCGGCCGCCGAGGACCCCGTCGGGATCAAGCAGGTCAAGCAGGCGCTGACCTTCATCGGCCTGATGCCCTCCGCCGACGAGCGGGACCTCATCAAGCGGGTCGTGGCGGTCGGCGGCGACACCGTCCGCTGCTGCGGCAAGGACGGCCGGATCACCGTCAACGGCGTGCCGCTGGACGAGCCGTACCTCAACCCGGGCGACAAGCCGTCGACGATCCCCTTCGAGGTGAAGGTCCCCGAGGGCCGGATCTTCGTGCTCGGCGACCACCGCTCGGACTCCGCGGACTCCCGCTACCACCTCGACGAACCCGGGCACGGGACCATCGCCGAGGAGCAGGTGGTGGGCCGCGCCGTGGTGATCGCCTGGCCGTTCGGCCACTGGCGGCGCCTGGAGGAGCGCGAGACCTTCGCCGCCGTGCCGGACGCGCGTACGGCCACCGAGACCGCACTCGGTCCGTCGCATAGTGTGTCCTCGCGGAACGTGAACGGAATGCCCTGGCCGCCGACCCCTGCGGAACTCCTGCTCGTTATGGGAGTGGCGGGCCTGTCCCTGTTCCGGGACGGGCGGCCGCACCGAGTGAGGAGTGGATGTGGGGGAAGTGGCCGTCGGCGCACGTTCCGGACACGACGGGCCCGAGGACAGGGCCGACGGGGCCAGAGGTGAGAACGTGACGGAAGAGAACACCAGCGGCGACGGGACGTCGTCCTCCGGCGAGCGGCCGGACGGGACGGACGAGACCGACGCGACCGGCGAGAACGGCGCGCGGCCGAGGAAGCAGCGTTCCTTCTGGAAGGAACTGCCGCTCCTCATCGGCATCGCGCTGATCCTGGCGCTGCTGATCAAGACCTTCCTGGTGCAGGCGTTCTCGATTCCGTCGGAGTCGATGATGAACACCCTGAAGAAGGGCGACCGGGTCCTCGTCGACAAGCTGACCCCGTGGTTCGGCTCCGAGCCCGAGCGCGGCGAGGTCGTCGTCTTCCACGACCCGGGCGGCTGGCTGGAGACCGCGGAGACGCCCAAGCCCAACGCGGTCCAGAAGTTCCTCAGCTTCATCGGCCTCATGCCGTCCGCCGAGGAGAAGGACCTCATCAAGCGGGTCATCGCGGTCGGCGGCGACACCGTCTCCTGCAAGGAGGGCGGCAAGGTCGTCCTCAACGGCAAGGAGCTCGACGAGTCCGCCTACCTCTACCCCGGCTCCGTTCCCTGCCAGGACTCCTTCGGCCCGGTCAAGGTCCCCCAGGACCGCATCTGGGTCATGGGCGACAACCGGCAGAACTCGCTCGACTCCCGCTTCCACCAGGAGCTGCCCGGCGGCGGCACCATCGCCGACGACCAGGTCGTCGGCCGCGCCGTGGTCGTCGCCTGGCCCGTCACCCGGTGGGCGACGCTGCCCGTCCCGGACGTCTTCGACCAGCCCGGCCTGAACCCGGCGGCGGCGCTCCCCGCGGCGGCGACCCAGGCGACGGCGGCAGGCTTCGCCGTGGCGCTCCCGCTGGTGCTCTGGCGGCGGAAGAAGCGGGCCGCTCGGCATACCGCCGAGTAGCTTCCCGCGGGTAGGGTGCCGTCCCAGATCGTCGACCGACCTCTGGGGTGCACATGAGCGGAACCGGCAAGAAGAGCGACGGCCACGGCCGGCTCGGCAGCGTGCTGTCGGGACTGGCCGTGGCCGTCGGCTGTCTGCTCTTCCTCGGCGGCTTCGCCGGCGGGGCGCTGCTCTACCGGCCGTACACCGTGCCCACCGGCTCCATGGCCCCCACCTTCGAGGGGGGATCCAAGGTCCTCGCCCAGCGCATCGACGGCGACGAGGTCCGGCGCGGCGACATCGTGGTCTTCGAGGACCCGCTCTGGGGCGGCTCGACCATGGTCAAGCGGGTCGTCGGGGTCGGCGGCGACACCGTCGCCTGCTGCGGCGACCAGGGCCGCCTCACGGTCAACGGCACCCCGGTCGCGGAACCGTATCTGCGGCCCGGGCCCGACGGCACCGTCCGCGCCTCCGGCGAGGACTTCACCGCCACCGTCCCCGCGGACAGCCTCTTCCTCCTCGGCGACGACCGCGCCACCTCGCTCGACTCCCGCACCCACCTGGAGGACGCCGCCCAGGGCTCGGTGCCCCGGTCCACCGTCGTCGCCCGCGTCGACGCCGTCGCCTGGCCCCTCCCCGGTGACCTCATGGACCGCCCCGCCGCCTTCGCCGCCCTGCCCGGCGGCGTCTCCACCCCCGGCCCGCTCCCGCTCCTCCTCACCGCCGTCGCGGCCGGCGCCGTCCTCATCCTCGGCGGAGCCGCCTACGGGCCCGTGGCCGGGCGCCTGCGGACGCGGACACGGACCCCGCGCGAGAAGGTGAAGGCATGACCGACGTGACAGAGGTACGCCAGGTCGCCCGGGTCGTCCTGCTCGACCCCGACGACCGCGTCCTCCTCATGCACGGCCACGAGCCCGACGACCCCACCGACACCTGGTGGTTCACCCCCGGCGGCGGCCTGGAGGGCGACGAGACCCGCGAACAGGCCGCGCTCCGCGAACTCGCCGAGGAGACCGGCCTCACCGACGTCGAACTCGGGCCGGTCCTCTGGCAGCGCCGCTGCTCCTTCCCCTTCGCCGGCCGCCGGTGGGACCAGGACGAGTGGTACTACCTCGCCCGCACCCGCCACACCGGCCCCGTACCCGGCCCGCAGGCCCTCACCGAGCTGGAGAGCCGCAGCCTCTCCGGCCTGAGATGGTGGACCTCCGCCGAACTGTCGGTGGCCCGTGAGACCGTGTACCCCATCAGGCTCGCCGAGCTGCTGCGCACGCTGCTCGACGAGGGACCCCCCAGCGCGCCCGTCGTACTCGCCCCGGAAATCGTCGAAGGGGCGCCCGCGACTGGCGCACAATAGGGGGACGCACGGCTGAAGGGGAACATGCCATGAGCGCCGAGGACCTCGAGAAGTACGAGACCGAGATGGAGCTGAAGCTCTACCGGGAGTACCGCGACGTCGTCGGGCTGTTCAAATACGTGATCGAGACCGAGCGGCGCTTCTACCTCACCAACGACTACGAGATGCAGGTGCACTCGGTCCAGGGCGAGGTCTTCTTCGAAGTCAGCATGGCCGACGCCTGGGTCTGGGACATGTACCGACCGGCCCGGTTCGTCAAGCAGGTCCGCGTCCTCACCTTCAAGGACGTCAACATCGAGGAGCTCAACAAGAGCGACCTCGAACTGCCCGGCAGCTGACCCCCGCCCCCTCACCCGTGTGAGTGACGCGGTCCTCCGCGACCGCCCACTCGTCCACAGCCCCGCACACGCCCAGGACCCCTTCCGTCACAGTCGGTGACGGAGGTGGTCCCGATGAACGCGACCCGAGCACTCGGACGGTACGGAGAAGAACTGGCGGCCCGCCGGCTCACCCGCGCCGGCCTGCAGATCCTGGCCCGCAACTGGCGCTGCGGCCGCACCGGAGAGATCGACATCGTCGCCCTGCACGGCGACACCCTCGTCATCTGCGAGGTCAAGACCCGGCGCATCGGCCGCTTCGAGCACCCCATGGCCGCCGTCACCGCCGAGAAGGCCGCACGGCTCCGGCACCTCGCCCACTGCTGGCTCGACCGCACCGGCTCCGCGCCACCCGCCGGCGGCGTCCGCATCGACCTCGTCGGCATCGTCCTGCCCCTGCGGGGCGCCCCCGTCCTCACCCACGCCCAGGGGGTGGCCTGATGGGGTTCGCCCGCACCTGCTCGGTCGCCCTCGTGGGCGTCGAGGGCGTCGTCGTCGAGGTCCAGGCCGACCTGGAACCGGGCGTCGCCGCCTTCACCCTCGTCGGCCTCCCCGACAAGAGCCTCAGCGAGAGCCGCGACCGCGTCCGCGCCTCCGTCGTCAACTCGGGTGCCGAATGGCCCCAGAAGAAGCTCACCGTCGGCCTCAGCCCCGCGTCCGTCCCCAAGTCCGGATCCGGCTTCGACCTCGCCGTCGCCGCCGCCGTACTCGGCGCGGCCGAGCGCATCGACCCGCGCTCCATCGCCGACCTCGTCCTCATCGGCGAACTCGGCCTCGACGGGCGCGTCCGGCCCGTCCGCGGGATCCTCCCCGCCGTCCTCGCCGCCGCCGACGCCGGCTACCACCAGGTCGTCGTCCCCGAACAGACCGCAGGAGAGGCGGCCCTCGTCCCCGGCGTCTCCGTCCTCGGCGTCCGCACCCTCCGCCAGCTCATCGCCGTCCTCGCCGACGAACCCGTCCCCGACGAGGACCCCGCCGAACAGGGCCGCCCCGACGCGCTGCTCGCCGGCCTCCTCGTCCCCGGCGCCGGCATCGGCACCGGCCTCGCCCCCGACCCCGGCGAGGGCCCCGACCTCGCCGACGTCGCCGGCCAGCACACCGCCCGCCGCGCCCTGGAGATCGCCGCCGCCGGCGGCCACCACCTGCTCCTCACCGGACCGCCCGGCGCCGGGAAGACGATGCTCGCCGAACGGCTGCCCGGCATCCTCCCGCCCCTGACCCGGCAGGAATCCCTCGAAGTCACCGCCGTCCACTCCGTCGCCGGCATCCTGCCGCCCGGCGAACCCCTCGTCCGCCGCGCCCCCTACTGCGCGCCCCACCACTCCGCCACCATGCAGTCCCTCGTCGGCGGCGGGAACGGCATCCCCCGGCCCGGCGCCGTCTCCCTCGCCCACCGCGGCGTCCTCTTCCTGGACGAAGCACCCGAATTCTCCACGAAATCCCTCGACGCCCTCCGCCAGCCCCTCGAATCCGGGCACGTCGTCATCGCCCGCACCGCAGGAGTCGTCCGCCTCCCCGCCCGCTTCCTCCTCGCCCTCGCCGCCAACCCCTGCCCCTGCGGCCGCCACACCCTCCACGGCGCCGGCTGCGAATGCCCGCCCTCCGTCATCCGCCGCTACCAGGCCCGCCTCTCCGGCCCGCTCCTCGACCGCGTGGACCTCCGCGTCGAGGCCGAACCCGTCACCCGCGGCGACCTCCTCGGACAGGGAGGACGGGGCGAACCCACCACGGCCGTCGCCGACCGCGTCCGCGAGGCCCGCGCCCGCGCCACCGCCCGCCTCACCGGCACCCCCTGGACCCTCAACAGCGAGATCCCCGGCCACGAGCTCCGCACCCGCTACCTCGCCGCCCCCGGCGCCCTCGCCCACGCCGAACGCGACATCGAGCGGGGACTCCTCACCGCCCGCGGCGTCGACCGCGTCCTCCGCGTCGCCTGGACCATCGCCGACCTCGCCGGACACGACCGCCCCGGCCACGACGACATCGCCCACGCCCTCGAACTGCGCACCGGCATCACCCGAGGCGTCCCCCTCACCACCGGAGACCGACCGTGACCCACGACCCCCGGGACGCGGAGCGCCTCGCCCGCGCCGCCCTCACCCGCATCGTCGAACCCGGCGACGAACAGGCCGGACGCGCCCTCCGCGTCCACGGCGCCACCGGCCTCCTCACCCTCCTCCGCGACCCCCGCGAAGCCCCGCTCCCCGGCACCACGCCCCGCCGCCTCGCCGGCTGGCGCCACCGCGCCCGCACCACCGCGCCCGAAGCCGACCTCGACCACATCACCCGGCTCGGCGGCCGCTTCCTCGTCCCCGGCGACCCCGACTGGCCCACCCAGCTCGACGACCTCGGCGACGCCCGCCCCCTCGGCCTCTGGACCCGGGGCCCCGCCGCCCTGCGCACCTGGGCCCTGCGCTCCGTCGCCCTCGTCGGCGCCCGCGCCTGCACCCCGTACGGCGCCCACACCGCCGCCGACCTCGCCGCCGGACTCAGCCGGCACGGCTGGGTCGTCGTCTCCGGAGCCGCCTACGGCATCGACGGCGCCGCCCACCGCGGCGCCCTCGCCGCCGGCGGAGCCACCGCCGCCGTCCTCGCCAGCGGCGTCGACACCCCCTACCCGCGCGGCCACAGCGGACTCCTCGACCGCATCGCCCAGCAGGGCCTCCTCATCGGCGAACTCCCGCCCGGCAGCCACCCCACCCCCAGCCGCTTCATCCTCCGCAACCGCGTCATCGCCGCCCTCACCCGCGGCACCGTCGTCGTCGAGGCCCAGCACCGCAGCGGCTCCCTCGTCACCGCCCGCGCCGCCACCCGCCTGGGCCGCCACACCATGGGCGTCCCCGGGCCCGTCACCAGCGCCCTCTCCGCGGGCGTCCACGAACTCCTCCGCGGCGGCGCCACCCTCGTCACCGACGCCGACGAGATCGTCGAACTCGTCGGCGCCATCGGCGACCTCGCCCCCGCCCGCCGCGGCCCCGTGCTGCCCCGCGACCTGCTCCACCCCGCCGCCGCCCAGGTCCTGGAGGCCCTCCCCGCCCATCCGCCCGCGCCCGCCACCGAGATCGCCCGCCGCGCGGGCACCACCCCGGACGACGCCCTCGCCCGGCTGTATGAACTCCACGCGCTCGGTCACGCCGAGCGGGACGGCGACGGATGGAGGTTGACGAACAGCGGCAAGCCGGTGTCGAACGCGCGGCGAGGCGGTCCTTGACCTGGCGCATTCGGGTGAAAAGGTGAAGCCGATGAGGAACCGAGTCATCCCGGCGGCACCCGCGGGGCCGACGCGCGCCACGGCCCCGGTTCGAAGATGTGGCCGACCGCGTCCACCCGGACCGGCGCGATCCGCTCCCGTTCGCTCACCGCGACACCGCACTCACGCTACGCTCACCAGGATTCCCCACAGGACACCCAGACCGACGCACCCGACAGCAGAACGGCTCAAGGCAACGCATGCCCCAGCACACCTCCGGGTCTGACCGCGCTGCGGTGCCCCCAGCAGCCCGGGGCACCGTGCGGCCGGCCGCGCCGACCTCCCTCGAAGAGCTGTGGCGCTCGTACAAGGCCACCGGCGACGAGCGGCTGCGGGAACAGCTGATCCTGCACTACTCGCCCCTCGTCAAGTACGTCGCCGGACGCGTCAGCGTGGGCCTGCCGTCCAACGTCGAACAGGCGGACTTCGTCTCCTCCGGGGTGTTCGGCCTCATCGACGCCATCGAGAAGTTCGACGTCGAGCGCGCCATCAAGTTCGAGACCTACGCCATCACCCGCATCCGCGGCGCCATGATCGACGAGCTCCGCGCCCTCGACTGGATCCCCCGCTCCGTGCGCCAGAAGGCCCGCAACGTCGAGCGCGCCTACGCCACCCTGGAGGCCCAGCTCCGGCGCACCCCCAGCGAGAGCGAGGTCGCCGCCGAACTCGGCATCCAGCTGGAGGAACTCCACGCCGTCTTCAGCCAGTTGTCCCTGGCCAACGTCGTCGCCCTCGAAGAGCTGCTGCACGTCGGCGGCGAGGGCGACCGGCTCTCCCTCATGGACACCCTGGAGGACACGGCCGCGGACGACCCCGTCGAGGTCGCCGAGGACCGCGAGCTGCGCCGGCTGCTCGCCCGCGCGATCAACACCCTCCCCGAGCGGGAGAAGACGGTCGTCACGCTCTACTACTACGAGGGCCTGACCCTCGCCGAGATCGGCCATGTCCTCGGCGTCACCGAGAGCCGCGTCAGCCAGATCCACACCAAGTCGGTCCTGCAGCTTCGCGCCAAGCTCGCCGACGTGGGGCGCTGACCCCGCCCGGCCGGTCGTACAGTGGAGCCGTGCCCAGGATTCGAGCGGCCTCCGTGGCCGAGCACCGGACCATGCAGCGCGGCGCCCTGCTGGACGCCGCGCGATCCCTGCTGTCCGAGGGCGGTACGGAGGCGCTGACCTTCCCCGCACTCGCCGAGCGCACCGGACTGGCGCGCTCGTCGGTCTACGAGTACTTCCGCTCCCGCGCCGCCGTCGTCGAGGAACTGTGCGCGGTCGACTTCCCCGTCTGGGCCGCCGAGGTCGAGTTCGCCATGGCCGGCGCCGACACCCCCGAGGACAAGGTCGCCGCCTACGTCCGCAAGCAGCTCGAGCTCGTCGGCGACCGCCGCCACCGCGCCGTCGTCGCCATCTCCGCCGGCGAGCTCGACGACGGCGCCCGCGAGAAGATCCGCGCCGCCCACGGCGGCCTCGTCGCCATGGTCGTCGACGCCCTCGCCCAGCTCGGCATGACCGAGCCCCGGCTCGGCGCCATGCTCCTCCAGGGCGTCGTCGACGCCGCCGTCCGGCGCATCGAGCTCGGCGCGGCCGAGGACCCCGACGGCATCGCCGAGGCCGCGGTCGCGCTGGCCCTCCACGGCGTCACCGGCCCCCGTCCCTGACCGGCGGCAGCAGGCGGGACCGGGGCCGGGCCGTCAGCAGCAGCGGATCCAGGTAGACCCGGCCGCGCAGCAGCCCCCAGTGCAGGCAGGACACGGCGCAGTGCCCGCCGGCGGCGACCTCGGCGATCGGCGTCCCCGCGGTGACCCGGGCGCCCCGGCCGACGAGCGGGGTCACCGGGGAGAAGGTGGTCCGCAGCGGGGGACTCCCCGTCCCCGCGAGGGTGAGCGTGACGACCCCGCGGCCGCCCACCGGACCGGCGAAGGTGACCGTCCCCGCGGCCGGCGCGCGGACGGGCGCCCCCGGCGGGGCGGCGAGGTCGACACCGCGGTGACCGGCGGCGTACGGCCCCGGCGGCGGTCGCCAGCCGCGCAGGATCTCCGGCGCCGGCGGGCCCACCGGCCAGAGCAGGGCGAGGACGAGGAAGACGGGCGTGAGCTGCATGGGGAGAGCCTCCCCGGGCAGCGCTCCGCCCGGCGGGCGGAGCCGATTTCTGTGGACAGGCGGCGCCCTGTGGACAGCGCCGTCACCCGGCGCTCCCGGGGTCCCGTACACTTCCTATGGCGACCCGGGTCACCGGGTCGACTTCGCACGCCCCGCCACTCGACTCCCAGAGCGCGGTGGCAGCGCCTTTCGGTCCTTCGTGGCACGGCGCGCCGGGGCGTCAGGAACACAACCGAGAAATCCAAGGAGATACGGCCATGGCCGTCGTCACGATGCGGGAGCTGCTGGAGAGCGGCGTCCACTTCGGTCACCAGACCCGTCGCTGGAACCCGAAGATGAAGCGCTTCATCTTCACCGAGCGCAACGGCATCTACATCATCGACCTGCTCCAGTCGCTGTCGTACATCGACCGCGCCTACGAGTTCGTCAAGGAGACCGTCGCCCACGGCGGTTCCGTCATGTTCGTCGGTACGAAGAAGCAGGCCCAGGAGGCCATCGCCGAGCAGGCGACGCGTGTCGGCATGCCGTACGTCAACCAGCGTTGGCTCGGTGGCATGCTCACCAACTTCTCGACCGTCTACAAGCGTCTGCAGCGCCTCAAGGAGCTCGAGCAGATCGACTTCGAGGACGTCGCGGCCTCGGGTCTCACCAAGAAGGAGCTCCTGGTCCTCTCGCGCGAGAAGGCCAAGCTGGAGAAGACCCTCGGTGGTATCCGCGAGATGCAGAAGGTGCCGAGCGCCGTCTGGATCGTCGACACCAAGAAGGAGCACATCGCCGTCGGCGAGGCTCGGAAGCTCAACATCCCGGTCGTCGCGATCCTCGACACCAACTGCGACCCCGACGAGGTCGACTACAAGATCCCGGGCAACGACGACGCGATCCGCTCCGTCACCCTGCTCACCCGCGTGATCGCCGACGCCGTCGCCGAGGGCCTCATCGCCCGCTCCGGCGCCGCGACCGGCGACTCGAAGCCGGGCGAGAAGGCCGCCGGCGAGCCGCTCGCCGAGTGGGAGCGCGACCTGCTCGAGGGCGAGAAGAAGGACGAGGCCGCCGAGGCCCCGGCCGCCGAGGCCGAGAAGGCCCCCGAGGCCGAGGCCGAGGCTCCGGCCGAGCAGGCCTGACCCCTTCCGCACTCCGGAACACCACGGAGGTGACGGCGGGGGCCCAAGAAGCCCCCGCCGTCCCGCCGTAGATCTTCGTAGATCTTTCTGACTTCGAGAGAGAAACAGACTCATGGCGAACTACACCGCCGCTGACGTCAAGAAGCTCCGTGAGCTCACCGGCGCCGGCATGATGGACTGCAAGAAGGCCCTCGAAGAGGCCGACGGCGACGTCGACAAGGCCGTAGAGGCCCTGCGCATCAAGGGCCAGAAGGGTGTCGCCAAGCGCGAGGGCCGCTCCGCCGAGAACGGCGCCGTGGTCTCCCTCATCGCCGACGACAACACCTCCGGCGTCCTCGTCGAGCTGAAGTGCGAGACGGACTTCGTCGCCAAGGGTGACAAGTTCCTCGCCGTCGCCGACGCCCTCGCCGCCCACGTCGCCGCCACCAAGCCGGCCGACATCGAGGCCCTGCTCGCCTCCGAGATCGAGGCCGGCAAGACCGTGCAGGCCTTCGTGGACGAGGCCAACGCCAACCTCGGCGAGAAGATCGTCCTCGACCGCTTCGCCGCGTACGCCGACGGCTACGTCTCCGCGTACATGCACCGCACCATGCCCGACCTCCCGCCGCAGATCGGTGTCCTCGTCGAGTTCGACAAGGAGAACGCCGAGGTCGCCAAGGGTGTCGCGCAGCACATCGCCGCCTTCGCGCCGAAGTACCTCACCCGTGAGGACGTCCCGGCCGAGGTCGTCGAGTCCGAGCGTCGCATCGCCGAGGAGACCACCCGCGCCGAGGGCAAGCCCGAGGCCGCGATCGCCAAGATCGTCGAGGGTCGCGTCAACGGCTTCTTCAAGGACGCCACGCTGCTCGGCCAGCCGTACGCCCTGGACAACAAGAAGTCCGTCCAGCAGATCCTGGACGAGGCCGGTGTCACCCTGAAGCGCTTCACCCGCATCAAGGTCGGCATCTGAGTCCTTCGCGCCACGCGACGGACACCGGACCCGGGTAGGGTCTGAGACAGTCGTACCGCCCCGCGCGGGACGACCGCAGATGTGACGAGGAGGCCATTGCCGTACGGGAAACCCACGAGGACCCAAGGCAATGGCCTTCTTCGTATGTGCACGAGGAGATCTCCATGAATCAGGGCGCCGTACAGGGCGACGACGACAAGAGCGGCAAGAAGCTCGGCCGCTACATGCTGAAGCTGTCCGGGGAGGCCTTCTCCGGCGGTACCGGTCTCGGTGTCGACCCCGACGTCGTGCACGCCATCGCGCGTGAGATCGCGGCCGTCGTCCGAGACGGCGCTCAGATCGCGATCGTGATCGGCGGCGGCAACTTCTTCCGCGGCGCCGAGCTCCAGCAGCGCGGCATGGACCGGGCCCGCTCCGACTACATGGGCATGCTCGGCACCGTGATGAACTGCCTCGCCCTCCAGGACTTCCTGGAGAAGGAGGGCATCGACTCGCGCGTCCAGACGGCCATCACCATGGGCCAGGTCGCCGAGCCGTACATCCCGCTGCGCGCCGTGCGCCACCTGGAGAAGGGCCGCGTGGTCATCTTCGGCGCCGGCATGGGCATGCCGTACTTCTCCACCGACACGACCGCCGCCCAGCGGGCCCTGGAGATCGACGCCGAGGCCCTCCTCATGGGCAAGAACGGCGTGGACGGCGTCTACGACTCCGACCCGAGGACCAACCCCGCCGCGGTCAAGTTCGACGCCCTGGAGTACAGCGAGGTCATCACCCGCGACCTCAAGGTCGCCGATGCCACCGCCATCACCCTGTGCCGTGACAACAAGCTCCCGATCCTCGTGTTCGAACTGCTCGCCGAGGGCAATATCGCGCGCGCCGTGACGGGTGAGAAGATCGGCACACTCGTGAGCGACCAGGGCACCCGGGCCTGAAGCCCGACCGCAACCGGGAACCGCCCCGCACGGGGCTGGACGACAGCCCTGCCGGTCGTACACCGTGCAGGACACAACGCGACGACACGCAGGAGCAAGTGGTGATCGAAGAGACCCTCCTCGAGGCCGAGGAGAAGATGGAGAAGGCCGTCGTGGTCGCCAAGGAGGACTTCGCCGCGATCCGCACCGGCCGTGCGCACCCGGCGATGTTCAACAAGATCGTGGCCGACTACTACGGCGCCCTCACCCCCATCAACCAGCTGGCCTCGTTCTCGGTGCCGGAGCCGCGCATGGCCGTGGTGACCCCGTTCGACAAGAGCGCGCTGCGCAACATCGAGCAGGCCATCCGCGACTCGGACCTCGGCGTCAACCCGAGCAACGACGGCAACATCATCCGGGTGACGTTCCCCGAGCTCACCGAGGAGCGCCGCCGCGACTACATCAAGGTCGCCAAGGGCAAGGCCGAGGACTCCAAGATCTCGATCCGCTCGGTGCGCCGCAAGGCCAAGGAGACCATCGACAAGCTCGTCAAGGACGGCGAGGTCGGTGAGGACGAGGGCCGCCGCGCGGAGAAGGAGCTCGACGACACCACCGCGAAGTACGTCGCGCAGGTGGACGAGCTGCTGAAGCACAAGGAAGCCGAGCTCCTCGAGGTCTGATGAACGACTCATCCTGGGGGGCGCCGGCGGCCGGTTCAGGTCTCGGCGGACCCGACCAGGGGCCTGCCCCGGCGGGTCCCGCCCACGATCGGCACCAGGCGGCGCAGACTCGCCCCATGCCCATCGTGCCCGACGTACCCGCCGGCGGATTCCAGGACGGACACGGACGGGGGGCCGCTCACCCGGGCGGTCCCCTGTTCCGTGACGAGACACCGCACGAGCACCCGCAGGAGCCCATGCCCAGCCCCGTCCCGCCGCCTCCGCCGGCCACGGCCCCCGCGCCGCGGCAGAAGAAGAGCGCGGGACGCGACCTGGGCGCGGCCATAGGGGTCGGCGTCGGTCTCGGGGCCGTGATCATCGCGTCGCTGTTCATCTGGAAGCCGGCGTTCGTCGGCGTGATAGCGGTCGCCGTGGTCGTCGGTCTGTGGGAGCTGACCTCCCGGCTCCAGGAGCGCAAGGCGATCAAGGCGCCGCTGGTGCCGCTCGCGGTCGGCGGCGCGGCCATGGTCGTCGCCGGGTACGTACGGGGCCCCGAGGGCGCCTGGGTCGCGATGGCCCTGACGGCGCTCGCGGTGCTCGTCTGGCGGATGACGGAGCCCCCCGAGGGGTATCTGAAGGACGTCACGGCGGGCGTCTTCGCCGCGTTCTACGTGCCGTTCCTGGCGACCTTCGTGGCGCTGCTGCTCACCGCCGACGACGGGCCGTGGCGGGTGCTGACCTTCCTGCTGCTCACGGTGGTCAGCGACACCGGGGCGTACGCGGTCGGCTGGCGCTTCGGGAAGCACAAGCTGGCGCCGCGGATCAGCCCCGGCAAGACCCGTGAGGGACTGTTCGGCGCGGTGGCCTTCGCGATGGCGGCCGGCGCGCTGTGCATGCAGTTCCTGATCGACGACGGCACCTGGTGGCAGGGCCTGATCCTCGGCCTGGCGGTGGCGGCGAGCGCGACGCTCGGCGACCTCGGCGAGTCGATGATCAAGCGGGACCTCGGCATCAAGGACATGGGGACGCTGCTCCCCGGTCACGGCGGCATCATGGACCGCCTGGACTCGCTCCTGCCGACGGCGCCGGTGGTGTGGCTGCTGCTGGCGCTGTTCGTGGGAACGGGCTGAGCGGGTTGCCGCTCGCGCTCTTCGTCGGAACGGGTTGACGGACAGCGGGTACTCTGGAAGGGCTCGGGCCGTGCGGTCCGGGCCCTTTCGTCGTCCTCGCCGCCGCGGGGACGGTCCAGTGAGGTCGCTCCGGCAGCAGTGCCGTGCTCCCCGCCGTCGCGGGACGTCCGACCTCGTGCCTGTTTGAGGAGAGACGCCGTCGTGGCTCGTCCGCTGCCCGGAGAACTCACTTTCGTCGCCCCGCGCGGAGCCAAGAAGCCGCCGCGGCACCTCGCCGACCTGACGCCCGCCGAGCGGAAGGAGGCCGTCGCCGCGATCGGCGAGAAGCCCTTCCGCGCCAAGCAGCTGTCGACGCACTACTTCTCGCGGTACGCGCACGACCCCGCCGCGTGGACCGACATCCCGGCCGCCGCGCGGGAGAAGCTCGCCGGGGAGCTGCTGCCCGACCTGATGTCGGTGGTGCGGCACATCTCGTGCGACGACGACACCACCCGCAAGACGCTCTGGCGGCTGCACGACGGCACGCTCGTCGAGTCGGTGCTCATGCGCTACCCGGACCGGGTGACCATGTGCATCTCCTCGCAGGCGGGCTGCGGCATGAACTGCCCGTTCTGCGCGACCGGGCAGGCCGGCCTGGACCGGAACCTGTCGACCGCCGAGATCGTGCACCAGATCGTCGACGGCATGCGCGCGCTGCGTGACGGCGAGGTGCCCGGCGGCCCGGCGCGGCTGTCGAACATCGTCTTCATGGGCATGGGCGAGCCGCTCGCCAACTACAAGCGGGTCGTCGGCGCCATCCGCCGGCTGACCGACCCGGAGCCGGACGGCCTGGGCCTCTCCCAGCGCGGCATCACCGTGTCCACGGTCGGCCTGGTGCCGGCCATGCTGCGCTTCGCCGACGAGGGCTTCAAGTGCCGGCTCGCGGTGTCGCTGCACGCGCCCGACGACGAGCTGCGGGACACCCTGGTGCCGGTGAACACCCGCTGGAAGGTCCGGGAGGTGCTGGACGCGGCCTGGGAGTACGCCGAGAAGTCCGGGCGCCGGATCTCCATCGAGTACGCCCTCATCCGGGACATCAACGACCAGGCCTGGCGGGGCGACCTGCTGGGCAGGCTGCTCAAGGGCAAGCGGGTGCACGTCAACCTGATCCCGCTGAACCCGACGCCGGGGTCGAAGTGGACCGCGTCCCGCCCGGAGGACGAGAAGGCCTTCGTCGAGGCCATCGCCCGGCACGGCGTGCCGGTGACCGTCCGCGACACCCGGGGGCAGGAGATCGACGGCGCCTGTGGACAGCTGGCGGCCGCCGAACGCTGACCTTGTACTCTGTGCTCGAACACATCTGCATATTCCGACAGGGGAGCGCCACAGCGCTGAGAGTGCGGTAACCGTAGACCGCAGACCCTCTGAACCTCGCCCGGGTCATTCCGGGTAGGAAGTTCGGTCGTAACTCGAGCTGTTGCGCCCTGCCCGCGTCCGGTCCCCGGCCGCGGGCAGGGCCGCGTCTCTTCCTGGTCCCACCCAGGAGGAAGAACCACGATGCACACCAAGAAGGCCGCCGCCGTCGCGCTGGCCGCGGCGCTCGGCGTCACGAGCCTGGCCGCCTGCTCGACCGAGGACGTCCGCGGGGCCGCGGGCAAGACCGGGACGCCGGCGCCGAAGACCGTGACCCTCGTCAGCCACGACTCCTTCAACGCCTCCAAGGAGGTGCTGGCGGAGTTCACGAAGCGGACCGGCTTCACCGTGAAGGTGCTGAAGGCCGGGGACGCGGGCGAGGCCGTCAACAAGGAGATCCTGACCAAGGGCTCCCCGCAGGGCGACGTCTTCTTCGGCGTCGACAACACCCTGCTCTCCCGCGCCGTCGACAACGGCATCTTCGTCGCGTACGAGGCGAAGGGCGCCGACCGGATCCCGGACACCTTCAAGCTCGACGAGCGGGTCACGCCGATCGACACCGGCGACATCTGCGTCAACTACGACAAGAAGTACTTCGCGGACAAGAAGCTGGCGCCGCCGCAGACCTTCGACGACCTGGCGAAGCCGGAGTACAAGGACCTGCTCGTGGTGGAGAACCCGGAGCGGTCCTCCCCGGGCCTCGGCTTCCTGCTCGGCACCGTCGCGAAGTACGGCGACGAGGGCTGGCAGGACTACTGGTCGAAGCTGAAGGCGAACGGCGTGAAGACCGTCGACAGCTGGGAGCTCGCCTACAACCAGGAGTTCTCCGGCTCGGCCGGCGGCAAGGAGGCCAAGGGCGACCGCCCGCTGGTCGTCTCCTACGCCTCCAGCCCGCCGGTCGAGGTGCTGTACGCGGAGCCGCAGCCGAAGGAGGCCCCCACCGGGGTGTCCACCGGCACCTGCTTCCGGCAGATCGAGTTCGCGGGCCTGCTGAACGGGGCGAAGAACCCCGAGGGCGGCAAGGCGCTGATCGACTTCCTGGTCTCGAAGACGTTCCAGGACGACATGCCGCTCCAGATGTTCGTGAACCCGGTGGCGAAGGACGCCGCCCTGCCCGAGCTGTTCACCCGGCACGGCGTGGTCATCGAGAAGCCCGAGACGATGGCGCCGGAGAAGATCGCCGAGAAGCGCGAGGCGTGGATCCAGCAGTGGTCGTCGCTCCTCAAGTGAGGCGTGACCGCCGGGGGAGCGCGGCGCGGCTGGGCCTGATGGCCCTGCCCGTCGCGTTCTTCGCGGTCTTCTTCGCGTGGCCCGTCGTCTCGATCGTGGAGCGCGGGCTGCGGCCGGACGGTGCCTGGGACCTCGGCGCGATCGGGACGACCCTGGGCCGGTCCGACATCCTCGACGTGCTCGGCTTCACCGTGTGGCAGGCGGCCGCCTCCACCGGGCTGACGCTGCTCGTGGCGCTGCCGGGGGCGTACGTCTTCGCCCGCTTCGCCTTCCCCGGCAAGAACGCGCTGCGGGCGGTCGTCACCGTGCCGTTCGTGCTGCCCACGGTGCTGGTCGGCACCGCCTTCCTGGCTTTGGTCGGGCGGGGCGGGTTCACCGACGAGCTGTGGGGGCTGCGGCTCGACACCAGCGTGTGGGCGATCCTCCTCGCGCACGTCTTCTTCAACTACGCGGTCGTCGTCCGGACCGTCGGCGGGCTGTGGGCGCAGCTCGATCCGCGCCAGGAGGAGGCGGCCCGGGTGCTCGGCGCGTCCCGGTGGACGGCCTGGCGGACGGTGACGCTGCCCGCCCTGGTGCCGGCCGTGTCGGCGGCGGCGCTGATGGTCTTCCTCTTCACCTTCACCTCCTTCGGCGTCGTGCAGATCCTCGGCGGGGACGCGTACACGACGCTGGAGGCGGAGATCTACCGGCAGACGGCCCGGCTGCTCGACCTGCGGACGGCGGCCGTCCTGACGCTCGCGCAGTTCGTGGCGGTGGGCGCGATCCTCGCCGTGCACGCGCGGACGGTGCGGCGGCGGGAGACCGCGCTGCGGCTGGTCTCCCCGGAGCTGACCGCCCGCAGGCCGCGCGGCGTCGGGCAGTGGGCGCTGCTCGGCGGGGTGCTGGCCTCGGTGGCGGTGCTGATCCTGCTGCCGCTGGGCGTGCTGGTGGAGCGTTCCTTCGCCACCCCGGAGGGGTACGGGCTCCGCTCCTACCGGGCGCTCGGCTCGCTCGACGAGGCCGGGACGTTCCTGGTGCCGCCGCTGGAGGCGGTCGGGAACTCGCTGCGGTACGCGGTCGCGGCCACCGCCATCGCCGTGGTGATCGGCGGGCTCGCGGCGGCGGCGCTCACCAGGCGTGCCGGGCGGCTCGTGCGGGGCTTCGACGCGCTGCTGATGCTGCCGCTCGGGGTGTCGGCGGTGACCGTCGGCTTCGGGTTCCTCATCACGCTCGACGAGCCGCCGTTCGACCTGCGGGCCAGTTGGATCCTCGTCCCGCTCGCGCAGGCGCTGGTCGGGGTGCCGTTCGTGGTGCGGACCATGCTGCCGGTGCTGCGGGCGGTGGACCAGCGGCTGCGGGAGGCGGCGGCGGTGCTCGGCGCCTCGCCGTGGCGGGCCTGGCGCGAGGTCGACCTCCCGCTGGTGCGGCGGGCGCTGCTGATCGCCGCCGGGTTCGCCTTCGCGGTGTCGCTCGGCGAGTTCGGCGCGACCGTCTTCATCGCCCGGCCCGACAGCCCGACCCTGCCGGTCGCGGTGGCGCGGCTGCTCGGCCGGCCGGGCGCACTCAACTACGGGCAGGCGATGGCCCTGTCGACGATTCTGATGGTGGTGTGCGCGGTCTCCCTGCTGCTGCTGGAGCGGCTGCGCACCGACGGGACCACCGGGGAGTTCTGATGCTGACCCTTGAGGGAGCGACCGTACGGTTCGGGGCGCGGGCGGTCCTCGACGCGGTGGACCTGGCGGTCGCCGAGCACGAGATCGTGTGCGTGCTCGGGCCGAGCGGCTCCGGGAAGTCGACGCTGCTGCGGGCGGTCGCCGGGCTCCAGGCGCTGGACGCGGGCCGGGTGCTGCTCGGCGGCGCCGACCAGGCGGGGGTGCCGGTGCACCGGCGCGGGGTGGGGCTGATGTTCCAGGACCACCAGCTCTTCCCGCAGCGGGATGTCGCCGGGAACGTGGCGTTCGGGCTCCGGATGCACGGGGTGGCGAAGGACGAGCGGGCCGGGCGGGTGGCGGAGCTGCTCGACCTGGTGGGTCTGCCGGGGGCCGGGCGCCGGTCGGTGGCCGCGCTGTCCGGCGGCGAGCAGCAGCGGGTGGCGCTGGCGCGGGCGCTGGCCCCGCGGCCACGGCTGCTGATGCTGGACGAGCCGCTGGGGCAGCTGGACCGCGGGCTGCGGGAGCGGCTCGTGGTGGAGCTGCGGTCGTTGTTCGGGCGGCTCGGCACGACGGTCCTCGCGGTCACCCACGACCAGGGGGAGGCGTTCGCGCTGGCGGACCGGGTGGTGGTCATGCGGGACGGGCGGATCGTGCGGTCGGGCACGCCGGTGGAGGTGTGGCAGCGGCCGGGCTCGGAGTTCACCGCCCGCTTCCTCGGCTTCGAGAACGTGGTCCCGGCGACCGTGTCCGGGGCGGTGGCGGAGACCCCGTGGGGCCGGATCCCGGTCCCGGCCGGCGCGCCGCGGGGGGAGCGGCGGCTGCTGGTCCGCCCGGCGGGCGTCCGGGTGGCGGCCGAGGGCCTGCTCTGCCGGGTCGAGTCCCGCACCTTCCGGGGCCATCACGTGACGGTCGTGCTGCGGCCGGCGGACGGTCCGCCGCTGGAGGCGGAGTTCCCGCTGCGGGACGTGCCCGAGGAGGGCGCGGAGGTGGCGGTGGTCTTCCGCGCCGAGGAGGTCGTGGTGCTGGACGGTGACGTGTAGGACCCCGCCGGTGGCCCCGCCGTGAGCGCGGAGGCGGGGCAGTCGCCAGGGGCCACCGCAGGCGGCCCGTGGCGATCCGGCCCTTCGGGGTGCGGGCCGGTCAGGCGGTCAGCGGCAGGGCCGCGAGTTCGCCGATCAGCCAGGTGAGCGGGAGGAACACGGCGAGCAGCGCCCCGGCCCGGAGCAGCGCGGCGGTGCGGAGCACGGTCGGCGGGGCGCCGAGCCGGGCCAGCGCCTCGGCGGTGTGGGCCCGGCACTGGCGGGACTCCAGGGCGGCGGTGAGCAGGGTCGCCGTGGTGCACGCCAGGACGACGCCGGCGCCGAGTCCGGTGAGCGGTCCGAACGCGGGTCCGCCGTCCCCGGCGCCGTACACGGTGGCGGCGGCGAGGGTGCCGGAGAGCACCGCGCAGACCACGCCGAGGGGGCGGCCGATGCGGGTGGCCTCGTCCATGAGGACCCGGCCGGCGAGCAGGCGTACGGCTCCGGGCCGGGCGGTCTGGAGCAGCCGGCCGCACAGGTGGGTGAGGCCGGGGCCGGCGAGCGCGAGCCCGGCGGCGGTGAGGATCCAGCCGGCCAGGACGCCGGCGGGGGAGCCGTCGAAGCGGCCGGGCAGCGCGACGCCCGCGCCGCCGCCGCGCCCCGCGTAGGTCTCCACGGCGAGGCCGACGGCGACCAGCGCGACACCCCAGGGGAGGCCGCCCGGTACCGGCCGGGCGGCGCCCTCGGCGGCGGGGGCGCCGGTGCGGGGGCGGAGCGCGAGGCCGGCGGCGGTGGCGCCGGCGACCGGCACGATCGCCAGGAGGGTGAGGGCGGCGGCCAGCGGCAGCGGCTGCCCGGCGGCGAGCAGGTCGGCGGCCGCCCCGTCGAAGGGGAGGCCGGTGATGTCGCCGCGCAGGTGGAGGTAGACCAGGAGGGCCACCATGGAGCCGAGGGTGCAGGCGACGGCGGTCGAGGTGGCGGCGATGGCGGTGAGCCGGGCCGGGCCGAGGCCGATCGACGAGAGTCCGGGGCGGGGCCGGGTGGCCGGGTCGGTCCGGGCGACGGCGACGGCGAACTGGACGGTGGCGGCGACCGGCAGCGCGCACCAGAGCAGCCGCAGCACGGAGGCGGAGGAGTGCTCGGGGTGGCCGACGGCGTAGCCGAGCGTGCACAGCAGCAGGAAGCCCACGCCGGCGGCGGCCGCGGCGACGAGGAGCCGCCGCAGCTGGACCAGCGGGTGGGAGCCGCGGACTAGACGGAGAGCGAGCACGCGGTGACGCCCTCCGCCCCCGAGGCGGGCGGCACGCTGCCGGCCCGGCGTCCGTCGAGCAGGGTGATCGCCCGGTCGGCGAGCGCCGCGACCTCGCCGTCGTGGGTGGCGAGGAGCACGGTGATGCCGTGCGAGCGGGCGGCGGCGGTGAGGGTGCGGAGCACCTGCGCGCCGTCGGCCCGGTGCAGGGCGGCGGTGGGTTCGTCGGCGAAGAGGACGGTGGGGCCGGCGGCGAGCGCCCGGGCGATGGCGGTGCGCTGGCGCTGGGAGCGGGTGAGGCCGTGCGGGCGGGTGCGGGCGCAGGCGCCGATGTCGAGGCGGTCCAGCCATTCGCCGGCGGCGGTCTTCGCGGCCTTGTGGGGGACGCCGCGGAGCAGCAGCGGGAGGGCGGTGTTCTCCCAGGCGGTCAGCTCGGGGACGAGGCCGGGCTCGGGGCCGATCCAGCCGAAGCGTTCGCGGCGGAGCCGTTCGCGGCCGGCGGGGGAGAGGGTGTGGACGGGGGAGCTGTTGAACCAGACCTCGCCCTTCTGGGCCCGGAGCTCGCCGGAGAGGCAGCGCAGCAGGGTGGTCTTGCCGCTGCCGCGGGGGCCGGTGACGGCGAGGATCTCGCCCTCGCGGACGCCGACGGAGACGCCGCTGAGGGCCTCCGTGCCGCCGAGGGAGCAGTGCAGGGAACGCGCCCAGAGCACGTCGTTGTCCGGTGGGGCCATCGCGTACACCTCGATGTCGGATCCGATTCTTGCGTCCCCCGTCCGGGGGAACGACGGGCGGGCCTGTCGGTCACTGGGCACCGTAAGTATTCGGATCCGTTTGTACGGACAGCACACGGCCCGGGCCGCCGCCATCCACTCGGATGGCGGCATGCCCGGGCCGCGGGGGTCACGCCGTGAGGGCGGCGTGGCGCTGGGGGGTCAGAGCTTGGTCCACGCCTCGGTGAGCACGTTGCGCAGGATGCCCTCGATCTCGTCGAAGGTGCCCTGGTCGGCGATGAGCGGCGGGGCCAGCTGGATGACCGGGTCGCCGCGGTCGTCGGCGCGGCAGTACAGGCCGGCGTCGTACAGCGCCTTGGAGAGGAAGCCGTACAGGACGCGCTCCACCTCCTCGTCGTTGAAGGACTCCTTGGTGGCCTTGTCCTTGACGAGCTCGATGCCGTAGAAGAAGCCGTTGCCGCGGACGTCGCCGACGATCGGGAGGTCGTGCAGCTTCTTCAGGGTGTCGAAGAAGTTGCCCTCCTGGTCGAGGACGTGCTGGTTCAGGCCTTCCTTGTCGAAGATGTCCAGGTTGGCGAGCGCGACCGCCGAGGACACCGGGTGGCCACCGAAGGTGTAGCCGTGCAGGAAGGTGTTGTCGCCCTTGTAGAACGGCTCCGCGATGCGGTCCGAGATGATGCAGGCGCCGATCGGGGAGTAGCCCGAGGTCATGCCCTTGGCGCAGGTGATCATGTCGGGCACGTAGCCGAACTTGTCACAGGCGAACATCGTGCCGAGGCGGCCGAAGGCGCAGATCGTCTCGTCGGAGACGAGGAGCACGTCGTACTGGTCGCAGATCTCGCGGACCCGCTGGAAGTACCCGGGCGGCGGCGGGAAGCAGCCACCGGCGTTCTGCACCGGCTCCAGGAAGACGGCCGCGACGGTGTCGGGGCCCTCGAAGAGGATCTGGGCCTCGATCTGGTCGGCGGCCCAGCGGCCGAAGGCCTCCGGGTCGTCGCCGAAGATCGGGGCGCGGTAGATGTTGGTGTTCGGCACCTTGTGCGCGCCGGGGACCAGCGGCTCGAAGGGGGCCTTCAGGGCCGGCAGGCCGGTGATGGAGAGGGCGCCCTGCGGGGTGCCGTGGTAGGCGACCGCACGCGAGATGACCTTGTACTTGGTGTGCTTGCCCTGCAGCTTGAAGTACTGCTTGGCGAGCTTCCACGCGGTCTCGACGGCCTCGCCGCCACCGGTGGTGAAGAAGACCTTGTTGAGGTCGCCCGGGGCGTAGTCCGCGAGGCGCTCGGCGAGCTCGACGGCCTTCGGGTGGGCGTAGGACCACACCGGGAAGAAGGCGAGCTCCTGGGCCTGCTTGTACGCGACCTCGGCCAGCTCCTGGCGGCCGTGGCCGGCGTTGACCACGAAGAGGCCCGCGAGACCGTCGAGGTAGCGCTTGCCCTTGTCGTCGAAGATGTAGGTGCCCTCACCGCGGACGATGGTGGGGACGGGGCTGTTCTCGTACGACGACATGCGGGTGAAGTGCATCCACAGGTGGTCGTAGGCGGACTTTGACAGGTCGCTGCGGGACTGGGTCACGGTTATCGGGTTCCCCACATATAGGTCTGCTTCTTGAGCTTCAGGTAAACGAAGCTCTCGGTGGAGCGCACGCCGGGGAGCGTGCGGATCCGCTTGTTGATCACTTCCAGAAGGTGGTCGTCGTCCTCGCAGACGATCTCCACCATCAGGTCGAACGAGCCCGCGGTCATCACCACGTACTCGCACTCGGGCATGTCCGTCAGCGCTTCCGCGACCGGATCCAGGTCACCCTCGACGTGGATGCCGACCATCGCCTGTCGCCGGAGGCCCACGGTGAGCGGGTCGGTGACGGCGACGATCTGCATGACGCCCTGGTCGAGGAGCTTCTGGACGCGCTGCCGCACGGCCGCTTCGGAGAGGCCGACGGCCTTGCCGATCGCGGCGTAGGGACGGCGGCCGTCCTCCTGCAGCTGCTCGATGATCGCCAGGGAGACGGCGTCGATCGTCGGGGACGAACCGGTTCCGGTTCTGGAGTCTGTGCTTCGACTGGCCACGACTTCACTGTGCACCGAGATGCGCAGTCGCGCAACCCCGGAGCGATGTAATTCGTTGTCGTGAACCCTTGAAGGCACTGAATCCGAAGTCGAGGGGGCCTGGGGCTGTTGAAAGCGTCAGCCGAACAAGTAGGCTGGGGTGTCTCACCCATCGGGACGTCGCACAAGGTCGTGCGAAGACAGAACGTGACAGGAGGGGTGGCAAGTGACCACCGAGCTGCGCCGGCTGCGTAACTACATCGACGGAGAGTTCCGCGACGCGGCCGACGGCCGCACCATCGAGGTGATCAACCCGGCCACCGGCGAGGCCTACGCGACCTCCCCGCTCTCGGGCCAGGCCGACGTCGACGCCGCCATGGAGGCCGCCGCGGCCGCCTTCCCCGCCTGGCGCGACACCACGCCGTCCGAGCGCCAGAAGGTGCTCCTCAAGATCGCCGACGCCTTCGAGGAGCGCGCAGAGGAGCTCATCGCCGCCGAGGTCGAGAACACCGGCAAGCCGGTCGCCCTCACCGCGAGCGAGGAGATCCCGCCGATGGTGGACCAGATCCGCTTCTTCGCGGGTGCCGCCCGGCTGCTCGAGGGCCGTTCGGCCGGCGAGTACATGGAGGGCATGACCTCCATCATCCGCCGCGAGCCGGTCGGCGTCTGCGCGCAGGTCGCGCCGTGGAACTACCCGATGATGATGGCCGTGTGGAAGTTCGCCCCGGCCCTCGCCGCGGGCAACACGGTCGTCCTCAAGCCCTCGGACACCACCCCGGCCTCCACGGTCCTGATGGCCGAGATCATCGGTTCCATCGTCCCCAAGGGCGTCTTCAACGTCATCTGCGGCGACCGCGAGACCGGCCGCGCCATGGTCGAGCACCCGACCCCGGCGATGGCCTCCATCACCGGCTCCGTCCGCGCCGGCATGCAGGTCGCCGAGTCGGCGGCCAAGGACGTCAAGCGCGTCCACCTGGAGCTGGGCGGCAAGGCCCCGGTCGTGGTCTTCGAGGACACCGACATCGAGAAGGCCGTCGAGGACATCTCCGTCGCCGGCTTCTTCAACGCCGGCCAGGACTGCACCGCCGCCACCCGCGTGCTCGTCCACGAGTCCATCCACGACGAGTTCGTCGCCGCCCTCGCCAAGGCCGCCACCGACACCAAGACGGGGCAGCCGGACGACGAGGACGTGCTCTACGGCCCGCTGAACAACGCCAACCAGCTGAAGCAGGTCGCCGGCTTCATCGACCGCCTCCCGGCCCACGCCAAGGTCGAGGCCGGCGGCCACCGCGTCGGCGACAAGGGCTACTTCTACGCCCCGACCGTCGTCTCCGGCCTGAAGCAGGACGACGAGATCGTCCAGAACGAGGTCTTCGGCCCGGTCATCACCGTCCAGTCCTTCACGGACGAGGCCCAGGCCCTGGAGTTCGCCAACGGCGTCGAGTACGCCCTCGCCTCCTCCGTCTGGACCAAGGACCACCAGCGCGCCATGCGCATGTCCCGCTCGCTCGACTTCGGCTGCGTGTGGATCAACACCCACATCCCGCTGGTCGCCGAGATGCCGCACGGCGGCTTCAAGAAGTCCGGCTACGGCAAGGACCTCTCCGCGTACGGCTTCGAGGACTACACCCGCATCAAGCACGTGATGACCTCCCTGGGCTGATCCCTCCCCGGACCCCCGCGCGGCCCCGACACCTTGATCGACAAGGTGTCGGGGCCGCGCTCCGTCGCTCGACGGAGCGTCCATTGCGGGGGCCCTGAGCCGGACGGGAGGCTTCGTCGGGTGAGAGCCATCGCCAGGAAGCCCCTCCCTCGCCGGTCCCTCCTCCGCGGCCTCGGCGCCGCAGGAGCCGGCGGCATGCTCGCCGCCTGCGGCGTGCGGCCCGCCTACGTCCCCGAGGGCGAGCGGTCCGGCCGTGACCTGTCCGGCCGCGAGCCGAGCCTCACCTTCGCCAACTGGCCGCTCTACATCGACACCGACGACGCCGATCCGGGGCGGCGGCCCACCCTCGACGCCTTCCGGAAGCGGACCGGGATCTCCGTCCGCTACACCGAGGAGATCAACGACAACGACGAGTTCTTCGGCAAGGTCGGCCCCGCCCTCATGAACGGCCAGGCCGCCGACCGCGACCTGATCGTCGTCAGCGACTGGATGGCCGCCCGCTTCGTCCGCCTCGGCTGGGTCCAGAAGATGGACCGCGCCGCCCAGTCCCACGTCGCCGGCCACCTCGACCCCCAGCTGCGCCGCCCCGCCTTCGACCCCGGCCGGCTCCACACCGTGCCCTGGCAGTCCGGCATCACCGGCATCGCCTACAACCGGCGCGCGCTCGGCCGGGAACTGCGCTCCACCCGCCAGCTGTGGGACGCCGACCTGCGCGGCAAGGTCACCCTCCTCTCCGGCCTCGACGAGGCCGTCGCCCTGCTCATGCAGGCCAACGGCGCCGACGTCACCCGCTGGACCCAGGACGACTTCCACACCGTCTGCGACCAGGTCGAGAAGCTGGTGCGGGAGAAGCACATCCGCCGCTTCACCGGCAACGACTACATCAAGGACCTCTCCAGCGGCGACGTCCTCGCCTGCCAGGCGTACTCCGGCGACGTCATCCAGCTCCAGGCCGACGACCCCGACATCGAGTTCGTCGTCCCCGAGGAGGGCGGCGAGCTGTGGGCCGAGTCGCTGATGATCCCCAACCTCGCCCGCCACAAGGCCAACGCCGAGCGGCTGGTCGACTACTACTACGAGCCCGAGGTCGCCGCCGAACTCGCCGCCTGGGTCAACTACGTCTGCCCCGTCCCGGCCGCCCAGGCCGTCCTCGCCGACTCCGGCGACGCGGAACTGGCCGCGCTCGCCGAGGACCCGCTGATCTTCCCCGACCGCGAGATGCGCGGCCGGCTCGCCATCGCCCGCGACATCACCTCGGCGGAACGCCGGACCATGGCCCAGCGGTGGAACGCCCTCGTCGGGCTGTGAGCGGGGGCGGGGCGAGACCGGCGCCCCCTGTTTCTGAACGCGTTCAAGAGGGGCGTACGCTACCCCCATGAGCGACTCGAACGGGCCGAGAGCCCTTCTCGCGCGGATCCGCGCATGGCTGATCCTCTTCGTCGTCTGCCTCGTCCTGAGCGGGGCCACCGCCTTCCCGCTCGTCACCGAACTCCGCTGGCTCGACTCCTCGCTGACCGGCTGGGCCGCGCCCGTCGCGGACGCCCTCCCCGGCCTCGCCGAGTGGATCCACAAGGTGGCCGGCGGGGTCGAGACGGCCGGCGCCGACGCCCCGTACCTCCTCTACGGCACCGACTGGCTGGCCTTCGCCCACCTCGTCATCGCCGTCGCCTTCTACGGGCCCTACCGCGACCCGGTCCGCAACATCTGGGTCGTCGAGTTCGGCATGATCGCCTGCGTCGGCATCATCCCCCTCGCCCTGATCTGCGGGCCGATCCGGGACATCCCCTTCTGGTGGTCGGTCATCGACATGTCCTTCGGGGTCTTCGGCATCCTGCCGCTGCTCCACGTCCGCCGGCTCATCAAGCGTCTTGAGGCCGCCCAGGGCGGCGTCACTCCGACGGCAGCCCGTACGTCGCCAGCATGAGCTCCAGGGCCGTGCGGTTCATCTCCTGGCCCTTCGCGTCCGTCGAGTTGACGCTGTACACCAGGGTCCGCTCCCCGTGGCGGGTCGAGGCGATGGCCGCGTTGTAGCCCCAGCGGCCGCCGGTCTTGCCCCACACCTCGCGCCCGCCCAGCCTCTTCATCGACAGGCCGGCGGAATACGCCGCCGGCTCGCCGGAGCCGAAGTCGGTCACCTCCGGCAGCGTGAACATCTCCTCCAGGAGCGGGCCGCGCACCACCCGGCCGGCGAACAGGGCCCGGGTGAACCGCTCCAGGTCCGCCGTGGTCGAGACCAGGTCGCCGGCCGCCCAGCCGTCCGTGACGCCCCACACCGATACGTCCCGCAGCCCGGTCGTCCCGTCGTCCAGCCGCATCAACTGGTAGCCGTGGTTGTGCGGGCCCCGGATCGCGGGCTCCCGGCCGGGGGAGTAGGTGTCCCGCAGCCCGAGCGGGCGCAGGATCCGGCGCTCCAGCTGCTCCTCGTACGGGTCGCCCGTCACCCGCTCCACGATCAGCCCGGCGATCGTGTAGCCGATGTTCAGATAGTGCTGGCGGGTGCCGGGGCGGAACTCCCGCGCCTTCGCGGTCGCCCGGCGGACCACCTCCTCCGGCTCGTGCACCTCGAAGCGGCGCTCGTACCACTCCTCCACGGTCTCGCCCGGCATGCCCGCCGCCGGGATGCCGTGCGTGTGGTTCAGCAGCTGGCGGACCGTCACCGTCGCGTACCGGCCCGGGATCAGCTCCGGGAGGTACGAGCGGGCCGTGCGGTCCAGGTCGATCCGGCCCTCGGAGGCCAGCTGGAGCACGGTCGCCGCCGTGAACACCTTCGTCACCGAACCCGCCCGGAAGCGGGCCGCCGGATCGGCCGCCGCCCCCGACTCCAGGTCGTGCACGCCCGCGCTGCCCGCCCAGCTCCCCTCGGTGCCGCCGATCCGGACCAGCGCCGCCGTCGCGTCCGCGCGCGGCAGCCCCGCGATCACCGCCGACAGATCGGGACCGGCCGGCGCCGCCGCGGCCGGCGGGGCCGGTTCGGCGAAGGCGGGGGCGAGGGTGAGGGGGCCCGCGGCGACGCCCAGGACCAGGGCGGCGGCGAGCAGGGCGCGGGTGGACTTCTTCATGGTCAACTCCCGTGACGTGAGCCGTTGTTCCGACGACTCCATCCTGCTGACCGGGGGCGGCCGGCGGATCGCCCGCGCCGGCGGTCCCGCCCCGCCCTCCCTCGCCGGAGCGGGGGAGGCTCAGCCGCCCGCGGCTCCCCCGCGCGAGGGAGGCCCCGGCGCCACCAGACCCGTCTCGTAGGCGCAGATCACCGCCTGGATCCGGTCCCGCAGCCCCAGCTTCGCCAGCACGTTGCCCACATGGGTCTTCACCGTGTGCTCGGAGACCACCAGCTCCGCCGCGATCTCCGCGTTCGACAGGCCCCGCGCGAGCAGCAGCAGCGTCTCCCGCTCCCGGCCCGTCAGCACGTCCAGGCGCGGATCCGGGGCGACCGGCCGGCGCGGTCCGCCCGCCGTGTACTGCTCCACCAGCCGGCGCGCCACCGAGGGCGCGAGGAGCGAGTCGCCCGCCGCCACCACCCGCACCGCGTGCACGAGGTCGTCCCGGCGCACGTCCTTCAGGAGGAAGCCGCTCGCGCCCGCGTGCAGCGCCTCGTACACGTACGCGTCCGAGTCGAAGGTCGTCAGCATCACCGTCCGGCAGGCGCTCTCCGCGCTGATCGCCCGGCACGCCTCGATGCCGTCCATCCGCGGCATCCGGATGTCGAGGAGCGCCACGTCCGGCCGGTGGCGCCGCACCGCCTCCACCGCCGCCGCCCCGTCGGGGGCCTCCGCCACCACCTCGATGTCGTCCTGGACGTCGAGGATCAGCGCGAAGCCGCTGCGGACCAGCTCCTGGTCGTCGGCCACCACCACACGGATCACCGCTCTCCCACCTCCGCGGGGGAGGGTACGGGCAGCTCCGCCCGCACCTCGAATCCGGCGCCGTCCGGGCCCGGGCCCGCGGTCGCCGTGCCCTCGTGCGCCGCCGCCCGCTCCCGTATCCCGGCCAGACCGTGCCCGGCGGAGCGCCCCGGGGACGGCCGGGGACCCCGCCCGTCGTCGCGCACCAGGACGGTGACCCGGCCGGGGGAGAGGTCGACCCGGACCGTGGCGGTACGGGCCCGGGCGTGCCGCACCGTGTTGGTCAGCGCCTCCTGCACGATCCGGTACACCGTCGCCGCGAGCCCCGCGGGCAGCCCCGCCACCTCCCCCGAGGTCTCGTACCGCACCTCCAGACCGCCGGCCCGCACCCGGTCGAGCAGCGCGGGCAGCTCTGCCGGGCCCGGCTGCGGCGAACGGCCCCCGCCGCCGTCCTCGTCCCGCAGCACGCCCAGCATCCGCCGCAGCTGGTCCATCGCGTCCCGCCCGGTCGCGGAGATCGCCTCGAAGGCGGCCTCCGCCCGCTCCGGCGCCTTCCGCACCGCCACCGGACCCGCCTCCGCCTGCACGATCATCAGGCTCACCGCGTGCGACAGGATGTCGTGCATCTCCCGGGCGATCCGGGCCCGCTCCCGCGCGGCCGCCCGCTCCGCCTCCACCGCCTGCGCCCGCTGCCGGGCGTCGGTGAGCCGGCCGAAGACATAGGCGGCCCCGAACACGAAGAGCGAGAAGGTGAGTTCACGGGCCGAGCGGGAGTTGAGCCACACCGACACCGGCACCGACACCAGCATCAGCACCCCCGCCACCGCCCGCTGCCAGGCCGGCGCCAGCATCGCCACCGTGTGGAGGCACACCAGCCCCTGGTACGGCAGCGGCTGCCCCGGACCGTCGACCGCCAGCCGGTACAGCCCACTGGCCGCCAGCACCGCGAGCAGCACCGTCATCGGCGCCCGCCGCCGCCACACCAGCGGCAGCACGGTCAGCGTCGTCAGCCCGTACGCCTGCCAGGTCGCCGGCGGCAGCTCCGGCCCGCGCGGCACCACGAACGGCATCGTCACCGCCGCCTGCACCAGCAGCGCGAGGCCCGCGTCCACCGCCCGCGGATGCGCCGCGCCCCACTCCCGGGCCTGCGCCACCCCCCGTATCCGCATTACGGCTTGCGGCCCACCGCGCCGAACTGGGCCACCGCGGGGGCCTCCGGCGCGCCCCACCGCGCGCACGACACGACGCCCGGCGCGAGGAGCTCCAGGCCGTCGAAGAAGGAGGCGAACTCCTCGCGGGTGCGGGCGGTGATGGGCGGGGTGGCGTTCTCGTTCCAGAACGCCATCGCCGCCTTGTTGCCCTCGCCGCCCAGCTCGGGTTCCAGCGTGGGATGGGTGAGGACCAGGTAGCTGCCGGACGGCACCGCGGCCATCAACGTCCGCACGATCGACCGGGCCTCGTCGGTGTCCATCACGAAGTTGAGCAGGCCGAGCATCATCACCGCCACCGGGCGCGACAGGTCGAGCACCTCGCCGGCCGCCGCCACGATCTTCTCCGGTTCGTGGGCGTCCGCGTCGACGTACTCCGTGACGCCCCCGGGGGAGCTGGTCAGCAGCGCCCGGGCGTGGGTGAGGACGATCGGGTCGTTGTCGACGTAGACGATCCGGGCGTCCGGCGCGACCCGCTGGGCCACCTCGTGGGTGTTGTCGGCGGTCGGCAGCCCGGTGCCGATGTCGAGGAACTGGCGCACCCCCTCGCCGGCCAGCCGGGTCACCACCCGGCCGAGGAACGCCCGGTCCGCGCGGGCGACTTCGCCGATGCTCGGGTGGAAGGAGACGACCTGGTCGCCGACGGCGCGGTCGACCGGGTAGTTGTCCTTGCCACCGAGCCAGTAGTTCCACACACGGGCGTTGTGGGCGATGTCGGTCCGGATCCGGTCGTTCATCAGGGAGCCTTTCGCAGGACGGCGGCGAGGACGTCGACCCGGTTGGTGGTGAGGGAGTCGACCCCGTTCGCGATCAGCCTACGCATGGTCCTGCGGGTGTCCGGCGTCCAGGCCGAGACGAGCAGCCCGTCCCGGTGCACCCGCTCCGCCAGCGCCTCCCCGACCAGCCCGAAACGGTAGTTGAGCCACTTCGGGCGGACCGCGTCGAGCAGCACCCGGCGAGGCGGGGCCAGCGAGGTCCAGGTGAGCGCGATCTCCGCGTGCGGGTCGGCCGCCCGCACCTGGAGCATCGCGACCGCGCCCGCGCAGTAGTAGACGCGCTCCCCGGCGCCGGCCTCGCGGACCGCGCCGACGATCTTCCGGACCGACGCCTCGTTGCCGCCGGGCAGGTCGAGCATCAGCCGGCGCTCCCCGGCCGCCAGGAGCGCGTCCCGGAGCGTCGGCACCCCGCCGTGGGTCAGCTCGCGCAGCTGCTCGTGGGTGAGCGAGGAGAGCGCCCGGTCGTGGCCCCACAGCCGCTTCAGGGTGTCGTCGTGGAGGAGGACGGGCACCTCGTCCCGGGTCAGCCGGACGTCGACCTCGACCGCGTCCGCCCCCCGCTCGAAGGCGGAGCCGATCGAGGCGAGGGTGTTCTCACGGGCGCGGTACGGGTCGCCGCGGTGGCCTACGACAGTGACGGATCGCATGGGGCCCATTCTCGGCCGGGGCTCAGCGCGCCAGCCACTCCTCCGTGTACGTGTCGATCTCGGCGGCCAGCCGCTCCTTGCCGGCCGGGTCGAGGAAGGACGCCTCGACCGCGTTCTTCGCGAGGGCGGCCAGACCGCGCTCGTCGAGGCCGAGGAGGCGGGCGGCGACGGCGTACTCGTTGTTCAGGTCGGTGCCGAACATCGGCGGGTCGTCGCTGTTGACCGTGACCAGCACGCCGGCGTCGACCATCGCCCGGATCGGGTGCTCGTCGAGGGTGGCCACCGCCCGGGTCGCGATGTTCGAGGTCGGGCAGACCTCCAGGGCGATCCGGTGCTCCGCCAGGTACGCGAGGAGCTCGGGGTCCCGGACGGAGCTGGTGCCGTGGCCGACGCGCTCGGCGCCCAGGTCGCGGATCGCGTCCCAGACCGTCTGCGGGCCGGTCGTCTCGCCGGCGTGCGGCACCGAGTGCAGCCCGGCCGCCCTGGCCCGGTCGAAGTACGGCTTGAACTGCGGGCGCGGCACCCCGATCTCCGGGCCGCCGAGGCCGAAGGAGACCAGGCCCTCGGGGCGGATGCCGTCGGTGGTGGCGAGCCGCGCGGTCTCCTCCGCGGACTCCAGGCCGGCCTCGCCGGGGATGTCGAAGCACCAGCGCAGCACGGTGCCGAACTCGGCCTCCGCCGCCTTGCGGGCGTCCTCGATCGCCGCCATGAACGCCCGCTCCTCGATGCCGCGGCGGGTGGAGGAATACGGGGTGATGGTCAGCTCGGCGTAGCGGATGTTCTGCCGCGCCATGTCCCGGGCGACCTCGAAGGTCAGCAGCCGGACGTCCTCCGGGGTGCGCACCAGGTCCACGACGGACAGGTACACGTCGATGAAGTGCGCGAAGTCGGTGAAGGTGAAGTAGTCGGCCAGCGCCTCCGGGGCCGTGGGGACCTTGGAGTCCGGATGCCGGGCGGCGAGCTCGGAGACGATCCGGGGGGAGGCGGAGCCCACGTGGTGGACGTGCAGCTCGGCCTTGGGCAGGCCCGCGATGAAGGGGTGGAGATCGGTCATCGGATCATCGTAGGCCGGGCGGGTGCGCGCCGGACGGCACGCCGTAGCATGACGGGACCACGGAGGGAGCCCCGAATGTCCGACACCGCCGAGCCGAGCCCGCAGGACCGGGGCACGAGCGACCCGTGGGCCCCGCCGGACCGCGCGGAGTCCCGGGTGGAGCTGGGCAAGCGGGCCCCGGCGGACCGCCGCCCGGTGCACGAGCAGCCGACGGTCACCTCGATACCCACGGGGGAGGCGGCCGGCGCGGAACTGCCGCCGCCGCCGGTCGCCCCCGGCGGCCCGGCCGCCTACGGAGGGCCCGCGGCGCCGCCCGCGTACGGCCCCCCGACCGTCGCGTCGGGCTTCGGTCACCCGGGCGCGGGGCCCGGCGCCACGCCCTCGTACGGCTACCCGCCGGCCGGTCCCGGCCCGTCCTCGTACGGCTACCCGCCGGCCGGTCCCGGCCCGTCCTCGTACGGCTACCCGCCGGCCCATCCGCTGCCGTACGGGCCGGTGCCCGGCCGGCACAACGGCATGGGCACGGCCGGCATGGTGCTCGGCATCATCGGCACCTGCCTCTTCTGGTTCTACGGCGTCCCGTCGATCGTGCTCGGCATCCTCGCCCTGATCTTCGGCATCCTCGGCCGCAAGCGGGCCCAGCGCGGCGAGGCGGCCAACGGCGGCGCCGCCACCGCCGGCATCGTCCTCGGCATCATCTCCACCGTCCTCGGCGCGGCGGTCATCGCCTTCATCGTCTGGGCCGTCACCAGCTACGGCGAGTACGAGGAGACCGAGGACGGGGTGCGGACCTCAGCGGTCCTCGTCGTCGGCGACCGGGGCTGAACCGGCCCCGCTCCGCAGCCGCTCCCGGGCCTCCATCAGCGCGAAGCCCAGCAGGTTGAGCCCGCGCCAGCGGGCCGGGTCGTGGGCGCCGGGGTCGCCGGCGGCGAGGCCGATGCCCCAGATCCGGTCCAGCGGGCTCGCCTCCACGAGCACCCGGGAGCCGGTCCCCAGCAGGAAGTCCCGCAGCCCCTCGTCCGAGGCGAACTTGTGGACGCTGCCGGTCACCACGATCTCCGCGCGCTCCCGCGCCCACACGGTCTCGTCGAAGCCGCGGACCAGCCGGCCGGCGTTCTTCGCCTCGGCCGGGGTGCGGGCGGCCAGCGCGCTCCGCTCCGCCTCCGCGTCGCCGAAGAGGCGCGCCTTCCCGGCCATCATCCAGTGCTCGGCCGTCGCGTACCGCACTCCGTCGACCACGAAGGGTGACGGCCACCACTGGCTCAGACAGCTCTGCGTGAGCCGTCCTTCCGGGGCCGGCCGGTGGCCCCAGAAGTGCAGCCACTTCACCTTCTCACCCCTGCTGACCTGCTGTGTCAGCTCCTCGATGGTCATCATGCACGCGAGTCTGGCATCCGCGAGCGACACGGTGTACGGAGATTTTCCCGCAGCCTCGACAGTTGGTCGACCGAATCCGTCGAGTAACCAAAAGGCAACAACGGAATCCCTTGTTCGAACCCAGCCCCTCTGTCAGGATCGGCACTCAATTCGAGCTGGGACAACGGAGAGCGTCATGGGCAACCGCTTCCAGGTGACCGACCGCTTCGCGGACGGCGCGCAGTACATCGGCGGACGGCTCCGCCCCGGGACCTCCGGGAAGACGCACAGCGTCGTCGACCCCGCGACCGGCGAGAGCGTCCACACCTACGAACTCGCCTCCACGGCGGACGTCGACGAGGCCGTGGCGGCCGCCAGGGCCGCCTTCCCCGGGTGGGCCGCGGCCACCCCGGGCGAGCGCTCCGACGCGCTGCACCGCCTCGCCGCGGTCCTCGCCGAGCAGGCCGAGGACTTCGCCCTGGCCGAGTCGCTCCAGTGCGGCAAGCCCATCCGGCTCACCACCGAGTTCGACGTGCCCGGCACCATCGACAACACCGCCTTCTTCGCCGGCGCCGCCCGCCACCTCCAGGGCCAGTCCGCCGGCGAGTACTCCGGCGACCACACCTCGTACGTGCGGCGGGAGCCGATCGGCGTGGTCGGCTCCATCGCCCCCTGGAACTACCCGCTCCAGATGGCCGCCTGGAAGATCCTCCCGGCGATCGCGGCGGGCAACACCATCGTCCTGAAGCCGGCCGAGCTGACCCCGCTCACCTCCCTGATGTTCGCCCAGGCGGCCAAGGAGGCGGGCATCCCCGACGGCGTCGTCAACGTCGTCACCGGCTCCGGCCGCGAGGCGGGCGAGCACCTCGTCGGCCACCCGGACGTCGCCATGACCTCCTTCACCGGCTCCACGCCGGTCGGCAAGCGGGTCGCCGAGGTCGCCACCGCCACCGTCAAGCGGCTCCACCTGGAGCTCGGCGGCAAGGCCCCCTTCGTCGTCTTCGACGACGCCGACCTGGAGGCCGCCGCCCACGGCGCCGTCGCCGCCTCCCTGATCAACACGGGCCAGGACTGCACCGCCGCCACCCGCGCCTACGTCCAGCGGCCGCTCTTCGACGCCTTCGTGGCCCGGGTCGCGGAGCTCATGGAGACCGTCCGGCTCGGCGACCCCGCCGACCCCGCGACCGACCTCGGCCCGCTCGTCTCGCACGCCCAGCGCGACCGGGTCGCCGGCTTCGTGGAGCGGGCCCGTGGCTACGCGACCGTCGTCACCGGAGGCGAAGCCCCTGGTGGAGAGCTCGAGAACGGCGCATACTATCGGCCCACCCTGATCACCGGCGCCGCTCAGGACAGCGAGGTCGTGCAGTCGGAGATCTTCGGACCGGTCCTGGTGGCCCTGCCCTTCGACACCGACGACGAGGGCATCCGGCTCGCCAACGACACCCCGTACGGCCTCGCCGCCTCCGCCTGGAGCCGCGACGTCTACCGGGCGAACAGGGCCACCCGCGAGATCAAGGCCGGCTGCGTCTGGGTCAACGACCACATCCCGATCATCAGCGAGATGCCGCACGGCGGATACAAGGCGTCCGGCTACGGAAAGGACATGTCCTCCTACTCCTTCGAGGAGTACACGCAGGTCAAGCACGTGATGTTCGACAACACGGCGGTGGCGGCCAAGGACTGGCACCGCACGATCTTCGGGGACCGATAGCAGTCAGCCGCCCGACCAGCGGCGCAACCATCCCGAAAGGGCACAGCGCATGGAGCAGTACGAGCCCGACCGCCTGTCCGCCGCCCAGCTGGCGGCGATCCGGCGCAGCATGACGAGCGGCCGTGGCGCCCTCAGCCGCCGCTCGCTGCTGCGGGCCGGAGGTGTGGGCGCGCTCACGGTCGGCGGCCTGGCCGGCCTGACGGCCTGCGGCATCCCGCCGGCCAAGCGAGAAGGCCAGGGCCCGGCGTCCACCGACTTCTCGGCCAAGGAGAAGAGCGTCAACTTCTCCAACTGGACCGAGTACATGGACGTCAGCGAGGACGAGAAGTCCCGGCCCACCCTGGAGGCGTTCACCAAACGCACCGGGATCAAGGTCAAGTACACCGAGGACATCAACGACAACGTCGAGTTCTTCGGCAAGATCAAGCCGCAGCTCGCGGCCGGCCAGGACACCGGCCGCGACCTGATCTGCGTCACCGACTGGCTGGCCGCCCGGATCATCCGGCTCGGCTGGGCGCAGAAGCTCGACCCGGCGAACCTGCCCAACGCCTACGCGAACCTCTCCGCCCAGTTCCGCCGCCCCGACTGGGACCCGGGCCGCTCCTACTCGTACCCGTGGACCGGCATCTCCACCGTCATCGCCTACAACACCAAGGCGACCGGCGGGAAGAAGGTCGACTCGGTCAGCCAGCTCCTCGACGACCCCGCGCTCAAGGGCCGGGTCGGCTTCCTCACCGAGATGCGCGACACCGTCGGCATGACCCTGCTCGACATGGGCAAGGACCCGGGCACCTTCACCGACGCCGACTTCGACGCGGCGATCGGCCGCCTCCAGAAGGCCGTCGACAAGAAGCAGATCCGCCGCTTCACCGGCAACGACTACACCTCGGACCTGGACAAGGGCGACATCGCCGCCTGTCTCGCCTGGGCCGGCGACATCATCCAGCTGCAGGCGGACAACCCGGACATCCAGTACACGATCCCGAACGCCGGCTACATCACGTCGACGGACAACCTGCTGGTCCCCACCAAGGCCCGGCACAAGGCCAACGCCGAGAAGCTCATCGACTTCTACTACGAGCTTCCCAACGCCGCCCAGCTCGCCGCCTACATCAACTACGTCTGCCCCGTCGACGGGGTGAAGGACGAACTGGCCAAGATCGACCCCGAGCTCGCGGCCAACACCCTGATCCTCCCCGACAAGGCCATGGCCAAGAAGTCCCGCGCCTTCCGCTCGCTGACCGGCGATGAGGAGACGGCGTACGAGGAGAAGTTCGCCAAGCTCATCGGCGCCTGAGCCGTCGTCCACCCTCTTACGAAGATCCGGGACCGCAACCCATGACTGACAAGACCACCGGCGGCGACGTCCGACTCACCGGGATCAGCAAGACCTACGGCTCCTTCACCGCCGTCCACCCGCTCGACCTCACCGTGCCGCAGGGCTCCTTCTTCGCCCTGCTCGGCGCCTCCGGCTGCGGCAAGACCACCACCCTGCGCATGATCGCCGGCCTGGAGGACCCCTCCACCGGCACGATCTTCCTCGGCGACAAGGACGTCACCGACCTCCCGCCCTACAAGCGGCCGGTCAACACCGTCTTCCAGTCCTACGCGCTCTTCCCGCACATGGACATCTCCGAGAACATCGCCTTCGGTCTCCGCCGGCGCGGCATCAAGTCGGTGAAGAAGCAGGTCGACGAGATGCTGGAGCTCGTCCAGCTCGGCGACAAGGCGAAGCACAAGCCGCACCAGCTCTCCGGCGGCCAGCAGCAGCGCGTCGCCGTCGCCCGCGCCCTCATCAACCACCCCCAGGTGCTCCTCCTCGACGAGCCGCTCGGCGCCCTCGACCTCAAGCTGCGCCGCCAGATGCAGCTGGAGCTCAAGCGGATCCAGACCGAGGTCGGCATCACCTTCGTGCACGTCACCCACGACCAGGAGGAGGCCATGACCATGGCCGACCAGGTCGCGGTCATGAACGGCGGCCGGGTCGAGCAGCTCGGCGCCCCCGCCGACCTGTACGAGAACCCGCAGACCACCTTCGTCGCCAACTTCCTCGGCACCTCCAACCTCATCGAGGCCGAGGTCGTCGAGACGGGCTCCGACGTCGTCGTCACCGCCGGCGGCGGCAAGCTCCGGGTGCCCGGCGACCGCTGTACCGACGCGGTCCGCCAGGGAGGCAAGCTCCTCGTCGGCGTCCGCCCCGAGAAGATCTCGCTCGCGCACGCCGACGACGCGGGCACGATCGCCGACGGCCGCAACCGGGTCACCGGCCGGATCGTCGACTCCTCCTTCATCGGCGTCTCCACCCAGTACGTGGTGAACTCGCCGGCCGGGGCGGAGCTCCAGGTCTACGAGCAGAACATCGAGCGTGACACGCGGCTCGTCCCGGGCGCCGAGGTCGTCCTGCACTGGAACCCGGCCCACACCTTCGGCCTCGACGCCGCCCAGGACATCGACGCGGGCGTGGAGACGGTGGAGGACGCCTCGTGACCACCACCCTCACCAAGGAGGCGCCGGGGCCGGTCGACGAACCGGTTCTGCGCAAGCCCCCCACCCGCAAGCGGCTCGTCCCGTACTGGCTGCTGCTCCCCGGCATCCTCTGGCTGCTGGTCTTCTTCGCCCTGCCGCTCGTCTACCAGGCGTCCACCTCGGTGCAGACCGGCTCCCTGGAGCAGGGCTTCCAGGTCACCTGGCACTTCCAGACCTACCTGGACGCCTTCACCGAGTACTGGCCGCAGCTGCTGCGCTCGCTGCTGTACGCCGGCACCGCGACCCTGCTCTGCCTGCTGCTCGGCTACCCGCTCGCGTACCTCATCGCCTTCAAGGCCGGCCGCTGGCGCAACCTGCTGCTCGTCCTCGTCATCGCGCCCTTCTTCACCAGCTTCCTCATCCGGACGCTGGCCTGGAAGACGATCCTCGCCGACGACAGCCTCGTCGTGGACGCGCTCAACGCGCTGCACGTCCTCGACGTCACCAGCTGGCTCGGCTGGACCGACGGCGAGCGGGTGCTCGCCACCCCGATGGCGGTCGTCTGCGGCCTCACGTACAACTTCCTGCCGTTCATGATCCTGCCCCTCTACACCTCCCTGGAGCGGATCGACGGCCGGCTGCACGAGGCCGCCCAGGACCTCTACGCCACCCCGGCGACCACCTTCCGCAAGGTGACCTTCCCGCTGTCGATGCCCGGCGTCGTCTCCGGCACCCTGCTCACCTTCATCCCGGCGAGCGGCGACTACGTCAACGCCGAACTGCTCGGCTCCACCGACACCAAGATGATCGGCAACGTCATCCAGTCGCAGTTCCTCCGCGTCCTCGACTACCCGACGGCCGCCGCCCTGTCCTTCATCCTCATGGCGATCGTGCTGTTCATGGTCACCGTCTACATCCGCAAGGCGGGAACGGAGGACCTCGTCTGATGACCTGGCTGCGCAAGAACCTCGTCGTCATCGCGGGCCTGCTGACGCTCGCGTACATGATCCTGCCGAACGTCGTGGTCATGGTGTTCTCGTTCAACAAACCGAACGGGCGCTTCAACTACTCCTGGCAGCAGTTCTCCCTCGACGCCTGGAAGGACCCCTGCGGCGTCGCCGACATGTGCGAGTCGCTGACGCTCTCGCTCCAGCTCGCCGCCTGGGCCACCGTCGGCGCCGTCGTCCTCGGCACGATGATCGCCTTCGCGCTGGTCCGCTACCGCTTCCGGGCGCGCGGCGCGATCAACTCGCTGATCTTCCTGCCGATGGCGATGCCCGAGGTCGTCATGGCCGCCTCGCTGCTCACCCTCTTCCTCAACATGGGGATCGAGCTGGGCTTCTGGACGGTCCTCATCGCCCACATCATGTTCTGCCTGTCGTTCGTCGTGACGGCGGTCAAGGCCCGGGTCATGTCCATGGACCCGCGCCTGGAGGAGGCCGCGCGCGACCTCTACGCCGGGCCCGCGCAGACCTTCCTGCGCGTCACCCTGCCGATCGCCGCGCCCGGCATCGCCGCCGGCGCGCTGCTCGCCTTCGCGCTCTCCTTCGACGACTTCATCATCACCAACTTCAACGCGGGCTCCACGGTGACCTTCCCCATGTTCGTCTGGGGCTCGGCACAGCGCGGAACCCCCGTTCAGATCAACGTCATCGGCACCGCGATGTTCGCGCTTGCGGTACTGATCGTCGTGGCCGGACAGATCATCACGAACCGGCGCAAGAAAACAGCAACAGCCTGAGCGTAGGAAGCCCAGGCACCGAAGGAGTTGGAAACCATGGCCCCAGTCGCCATGCGTCTCGCTGCTAAATCTCTCTCCGACGCCCAGCCCGTCCCCTTCTGGCTGGAAGACCCCGGCAAGCCCGGCGCCCTGCCCGCCCTCACCGGCACCGAGAAGTGCGATCTCCTCGTCGTCGGCGGCGGCTACAGCGGACTGTGGACCGCGCTCCTCGCCAAGGAGCGCGACCCCTCCCAGGACGTCGTGCTCATCGAAGGCCGCGAGGTGGGCTGGGCCGCCTCGGGCCGCAACGGCGGCTTCTGCGCCGCCTCCCTCACCCACGGCTTCGGCAACGGCCTCTCCCGCTGGCCGGGCGAGCTGCCGAAGCTGGAACGGCTCGGCGCGGCCAACCTCGACGCCATCGAGGCGGCCGTCGCCCGCTACTCCCTGGACTGCGAGTTCGAGCGCACCGGCGAGATCGACGTGGCCACCGAGGCGTACCAGGTGGAGGAGCTCCACGCGTGGTACGAGGAGGCCGAGCGGCTCGGCCTCGCCGACGGCCTCACCCTCCTCGACCAGGACGCCGTCCGCGCCGAGGTGAACTCCCCGACCTTCCGGGGCGGCCTGTGGGACCGGGACGGCGTCGCCATGCTCCACCCGGCGAAGCTCGCCTGGGGCCTCAAGCGGGCCTGCCTCGACCTCGGCGTGCGGATCTTCGAGAACACCCCGGGCCTCGACCTGGTGTCGGCCGGCGCCGGCATGGCCGTGCGCACCCCGTACGGCCGGGTCGCCGCCCGCCGGGTCGCCCTCGGCACCAACGTCTTCCCGTCGCTGGTCAAGCGGCTGCGCCCGTACACCGTCCCGGTCTACGACTACGCGCTGGTCACCGAACCGCTGTCCGAGGAGCAGCTCGCCTCCGTCGGCTGGAAGAACCGGCAGGGCCTCGGCGACTCCGCCAACCAGTTCCACTACTTCCGGATCACCGCCGACCACCGGATCCTCTGGGGCGGATACGACGCCATCTACCGCTTCGGCGGCAAGGTGCAGGCGGAGATGGACCACCGCCCGGAGACGTACCTCAAGCTGGCCGAGCACTTCTTCACCTGCTTCCCGCAGCTGGAGGGGGTCCGCTTCAGCCACGCCTGGGGCGGCGCGATCGACACCTGCTCGCGCTTCTCGGCCTTCTTCGGCACCGCCCACCAGGGCAAGGTGGCGTACGCGCAGGGCTACACCGGGCTCGGCGTCGGCGCCACCCGCTTCGGCGCCGACGTGATGCTCGACCTGCTCTCCGGCGAGCGCACCGAGCGCACCGAGCTGGCGATGGTCCGCTCCAAGCCGCTGCCCTTCCCGCCGGAGCCGATCGCCTGGGCAGGCATCGGGATCACCAAGTGGTCGCTGGCCCGCGCCGACGCCAACGGCGGGCGGCGGAACCTGTGGCTCAGGACGATGGACAAGCTGGGCCTCGGCTTCGACAGCTGACCCCGCCCCGGTGTGATTCAGATCACAACCGATGGGTAGGGAAACCCGCGTAAGAGCGGGGAACCCTCGCGCTCTCTCCGTGTGGACGCGCACCTCCGCGCGTCCCCACGGAGAGGAGTACGCACGATGACAGGTACGGGGGCCTCCGGCGCCAGGGCCGCGGTGGAATGGCTGGCCGCGGTCGCGCCCGATCCCGACGCCTGCCGCTGGGAGTGGGAGCGCAACCCGCACGGGGTCGCCCTGCTGCCCGCCGGCCGGCGCTGGGACGTGCTGATCCTGCCGGGCGAGCTCGGCCACCCCACCCTCGACGTCCTGACCCGCCTGGTCGACCGGCCGGGCCCGGTGCTCGCCGACTTCGGCGACGCCCGCATCGGCTTCTTCGTCCCGCCCGGCACGGCCGCCCGCTGGCTCGGCACCGGGGTCCGCGGCGCCGGGACCGGCACCTGGATCGTCGTCCCGTACCCGGGGCGGGCGACCGGGGGAGTGCGCTGGCTGGTGATGCCGGACGGGCAGGGCACCCTCACCGACGCCTCGCTGCTCGAACTCGCCATGCACGAGGCCGCGGGGGACCTTGCCCGCGCGCAGACGCACGGAGGGGGCGCCTCCTGATACCCCCCTCCTCGACTCCGGTCCCGTCCAGAGGTCTTGACCACTCGATTGGTCTGGACCATGCTGTGCCGCGCTCCACTCCGATCCCCCACCCCCGGAGGCAGTCGTGGACCGCACCAGACCTCTCACCCTGCTGCTCGCAGGCGCGCTCGCCGTCGGCGGGCTCGCCGCGCTCACCCCGGCCGCCCAGGCCGCCGACTCCGAACTCGCCCGCAACGGCGGCTTCGAGGCCGGCCTGGACGGCTGGAACTGCACGGCCGGCAGCGGCGCCGTCGTGTCCTCGCCCGTGCACAGCGGGACGAAGGCGCTCCAGGCCACCCCGGCCGGCAGCGACAACGCCAAGTGCTCCCAGACCATCACGGTCAAGCCCAACGCGGCGTACACGCTGAGCGGCTGGGTCCGCGGCAGCTACGTCTACCTCGGCGTCACCGGCACCGGAACCACCGACACCTCCACCTGGACCCAGTCGGCCCCCGACTGGCAGAAGCTCTCCACCACCTTCACCACCGGCGCGAACACCACCTCGGTCACGGTCTACACCCACGGCTGGTACGGCACCCCCGCCTACCAGGCCGACGACCTCTCCCTCTACGGCCCCGGCGGCTACCCGGTCCAGCTCCCGGCCGCCCCCACCGGCCTCACGGCCGGCTCCCCGACCGCCACCTCCGTGCCGCTGAGCTGGACCGCCGTCCCCGGCGCCACCTCGTACCACGTCTACCAGGGCACCACCATGATCCAGACGGTCACCGGCACCACGGCGACCGCCACCGGGCTCACGGCCTCCACCCCGTACACCTTCCAGGTCACCGCCGCGAACAGCGCCGGCGAGTCCCCGAAGTCGGCCCCGGTGACCGCGACCACGACCTCCGGAGGCGGCGGCAACCCCGGCGGCACCCTCCCCGCCCGCGCCCTCGTCGGCTACCTCCACGCCAGCTTCGCCAACGGCTCCGGCTACACCCGCATGGCCGACGTGCCGGACTCCTGGGACGTCATCAACCTGGCCTTCGGCGAACCGACCTCGGTGACCTCCGGCGACATCCGCTTCAGCCTCTGCCCGGCGACCGAATGCCCCAACGTCGAGTCCCCGGCCGACTTCAAGGCCGCCATCAAGGCCAAGCAGGCCGCCGGCAAGAAGGTCCTCATCTCCATCGGCGGGCAGAACGGCCAGGTCCAGCTCGCCACCACCGCCGCCCGCGACGCCTTCGTCACCTCGGTCTCGAAGATCATCGACGAGTACGGCCTCGACGGCCTCGACATCGACTTCGAGGGCCACTCGCTCTCGCTCCAGACCGGCGACACCGACTTCCGCAGCCCCACCACCCCGGTCATCGTCCACCTGATCCAGGCGATCAAGACCCTCAAGGCCAAGTACGGCGCGAAGTTCGTCCTCACCATGGCCCCGGAGACCTTCTTCGTCCAGCTCGGCTACCAGTTCTACGGCTCCGGCCCCTGGGGCGGCCAGGACCCGCGCGCCGGCGCCTACCTCCCGGTCATCCACGCCCTGCGCGACGACCTCACCCTGCTCCACGTCCAGGACTACAACTCCGGCCCCATCATGGGCCTGGACAACCAGTACCACTCCATGGGCGGCGCGGACTTCCACATCGCCATGACCGACATGCTGCTCGCCGGCTTCCCGGTCGCCGGCAACACCGCCCGCGTCTTCCCCGGCCTCCGCCCCGACCAGGTCGCCATCGGCCTCCCGGCCTCCACCCAGGCGGGCAACGGCCACACCACCCCCGCCGAGGTGAACAAGGCCCTCGACTGCCTCACCAGGAAGCAGAACTGCGGCACCTACCAGACCCACGGCACCTGGTCGTCCCTCCGCGGCCTGATGACCTGGTCCATCAACTGGGACCGCTTCAACCAGTGGGAGTTCAGCCGGAACTTCGACGCGTACGACTGGAGCTGACGGTGCCCTCCGCGAGGTGACCGGTCACCCCGCCACCTCGCGGAACAGGCGGGCCGGGACCTCCCGGGGACCCGGCCCGCCCAACTCCGCCAGCGCCGCCCGCAGATCGAGCGGGACGGCCCGCACCCGGGCCGTCACCGCCCCCTCCAGGGTCCGCGCCGCCACGCGGTCACCGCCGCCGCCCGAACCGGCCGGGCCGGGGTGGACCAGCGCGCAGACCGGCGGCCGCCCGTCCGCCCGCCGCCCGAGCGCGTGGGCGTAGAACGCCGCCTGGTACAGGTCCGCGGGCGAGAGCTTCTTCTCCGCGTAGAGCTTGTACTTGACGTCCACCGGCAGCCGGTAGGGGAGCCCGGACCGCAGGCCCGACACCAGCACGTCCGGCCGTACGGTCCCGTAGCCGCGGCGGGTCCGCTCGTCGAACAGCACCGAGGCGTGCGAGGTCTGGCGCTCCACCCGCAGCCCGGAGCCCGCCGCGCCGTCCTCCAGGAGCCGGGTCACGAAGGCCTCGAAGAGGAGGTTCATGTCGACCAGGAAGGCGCGCGAGACCAGCGGGCCCGCGGTGAAGAGCCCGTCGAGGCCGCCGCCGGTCAGGAGCAGGCCCGCCCACAGGTGCGCGGCCCGGTAGTGCTCGTTGTGCCGGTGGTACGTCAGCCCGGCGAGCGCGGCCCGTACGTCGCCGAGCGGGGTCGGGGCGTGCTGGGCGAACAGCCCCGCCGCCCGCCGGGCCCGCGCCCGCACCCCGTCGTCGCGCGCCGTCCGCGCGGCCAGGGCGAGGGCGGCGGCGCAGAGCCGGTTGTCGGCGACGTCCGCCTCGTGCTCCTCGAAGCGGCAGGCCAGCAGGTCCAGCCGGCCGTGGTGGTGGAGCAGCTGACGGTCGGGGAGCAGCCGGCCGCGGACCACCCGCAGGTCGTCCTCGGTCGTCACGTAGTCACGGCGCACCCCGTGCCGCAGCAGCCGCTCGCCGTGCTCGACGACCATGAGGCAGACCAGGTCCCGCAGGTGCGGCCGTCCGCCGGCCAGGCTCTGCGCGGTCGGCAGCGGGTTCCGCAGCCGGCCCCAGGCGTGGTCGACCATCCGCAGCACGTCGAGCTCCCCGCCCAGGTGCTTCGGGACCACCCTGATCTCGGCCGCCTCCAGCCGTACCGTGCCCACGTACTGCGCGGCGGCCACCTCCAGCCGGTCCCCGCGGAGCTCCCGCAGCCGCAGCCGGCCGTCGAAGGCGCCGCCGGCCAGCAGCCGCCGGTCGGCCTCCGTCAGCCGCACCCCGTCGAAGACCCGGGTGGCGTACTCGGTCAGTTCCAGCGGAACGGGCCCCTCACTCCGCACCGGCACCGACCTGGAGCTCCTCGTACAGCCGGTTGACGAGGTCCTCGTCCGTGAGGTCCCGGAGGGTGTGGGCCGCGACGTCGACCAGTTCCTCGCCGAGGAACGCGGCGAGGAGTCCGTAGTCGTCGTACGCGTACTCCTGGAGCAGCGGCAGGATCTCGCCGCGCACGATCGCGGCGAACTCCGCGGCGGTCGCGACGGGGACGCCCCCGGCGAGGAAGAACGCGTGCCCTATCTGCTTCTCGCGGTCGAGCCGCGTCCTGATGCGCGCGTTGAGCCGGTCGAGGAAGACGCCGAGGTCCAGCTGGTCGACCTGGCTGCCGCGCAGGGGGCCCGGGTCGGGGAGCAGTTCGATGAAGGCGAAGCGCCGGCGGACGGCCGAGTCCAGCATCCGGATCGACCGGTCGGCGGTGTTCATCGTGCCGAGGAGGCGCACGTTCGGCGGGACCCGGAAAGCCGCCCCCGAGAGCGGCAGCGTGACGGGCAGACCCCGCTTGTCCTTCTCCAGGACGGTGATCGACTCGCCCAGGATGCGGGGCAGGTTGCCCCGGTTCAGCTCGTCGACGACCAGCAGGTGGAGCTGGCCCGGGTCCGCCGCGGCGGCTTCGCAGACGCGCTTGAAGACGCCGTCCACCGGCTCCAGGACGAAGCCGGAGGCGCCCTTGACGGGACGCAGCCCCTCCACGAAGTCCTCGTAGCCGTAGCTCGGGTGGAAGGTGGCCAGGGTCAGCCGCCCCGACGCGGTCAGCGCCTCGATCGTCGCGGCGAAGGCGGCGGTCCCCGGCTCGGCCTGCGGATCGACGTCCGGCAGATCGGCGGACAGCTCGCCGAGCCGCCGGACGGCGTACCGCAGCGCGTGATACGTCTTGCCGGTGCCGGGCGGCCCGAACAGCACGGCCTGTCCGCGGCGTTCGAGGGCGTCGTCGATCCGCTGGAGGGCGCCGTCGAGCGGGGGCAGGGCGACGGGCTCGGCGGGGACGGGCGCGGCCTCGGCCGCGCCGCCGGACGGCGGAAGGTCGAGGAGCCTGCGCCAGAGGTCCGCGGACACGTCCGAGATCAGGTCCGTGTCCCAGCCGGGCACCGGCTCGTCCAGCCGGCCGCCGGGGCGGCCCCGCTCCCACTCCACGGTCAGCGCGTGCCCCGAGAGCCCGTCCGGGGAGGCGTCGGGCAGCCACACATAGCCGTCCCCGGTGATCCGCCCGATCCCCAGGACCCTGCTGCGGCCCCGGGTCGCGACCACCCAGTCCCCGACCCGCAGGCCGAGCAGCCCCCACAGGGCCGGCACGTCGACCGACGGCGTCGCTCCGGCGAGCGCGCCGCTCGCGTACTCCTCCTCGTACGCGTCGGCGAGCTCCTTCTCGTCCGCGTATCCGTGCAGGTCGCCGACGAGGTCCACGCCGACCGGCACGAGCCCGGCGGCGGCGAAGCGGTCCCACTCCTCCTCGGGGCCGGAGACCGCGATCCGCACCGTCCGGGGCGCGGTCCTGTGGACCGGGGCCCACCAGTCCAGGAAGTACCAGACCAGCTGCGGCGGCCAGCCGGCGAACCGCGGGTCCTTGTCCACCAGGGCCTTCAGCAGCTCCTTGCGCGCGAACGGCTGGAGCTTCGCGGAGCTGCCCGGCGCGAGCCGCTCCAGATAGTGCCGGGTGAAGCTGTCCGAGTAGACGGGCAGGACGGCGTCCGGGGCGTACACGCGCAGGGTCTTCGCCACGACCGTGATCCCGGAGCGGACCGAGGCGATGTCGTCGATGTCGCGGACCCGGCCCTCACGCGCGGCGGTCACGGCGGCGACGAGCCCGGCCCGCACGTCCTCCCAGGCCGTGGCGACGTCCGGGTACCGCCGGTCGAACCACCAGGCGCCGTTCTGCTTCCGCTGGTAGACGAAGTGCTTCTTCGCCGTGCCGCCGGTGATGCTCCCGAGCGCCTTGCTGCCGAACTCCAGCAGGTAGCTGTACACCCGGTGGCCGGGCATGTCCGGCTGCCCGAGCGCGTACCGCCGCAACGGCAGTCCGGCCCAGTCCTCCCAGGGGAACTCCGTACGGATCCGCTCGGCGTCCCGGTCCGCGGCCTCGACCGCCGCCCGGTGCTGCTCCGGGTCGAAGACCCGCAGGGCCTCGTCGACCGGCCAGTACGGGAGCGTCTCCGCGTGGCTGTGCGGGACCGGCCGCAACGCGCAGGAGCAGACGCCGGTCACGGGCCGGTTCCGTCCGTTGAGCAGCCCGGCCGAGGCCGCGAACGCGGCCGGGTCCGGGGCGTCGAGCAGCCGTCGCCAGACGAGCCCGTCGGGATCCGGGCGGCGCGGCAGCCGGGCGGAGTCCGTCAGGTGCCCGCACGCCGCCGAGTGATGGATCTTGCCCCCGTGCTCCGGGAGGATGACCTCCCCCGGCGACGGACTCAGCTCGTAGGCCCGTCCGTCGATCGTGACGGCGTACCGCCGCTCCCCGTCCGCCATGCGTCCCCTCCCCGGATCCGGCCCCGACCGTACCGCGCCGCGAGGACCGGCCAGCACAGCAGCGGAAGGCACAGCGCGACGGACGCCAGCACGTCCAGCGGCCAGTGGAAGCCCCGCAGGACCAGGCCCGCCCCCGTCACCGCCGTCAGCACGGCGGCGGCGGGAGCGAGCCGTCGCGACACCAGGTGGGCGGCGCCGAAGTAGGCGACCATCGCGGTGGCGGTGTGGCCGGAGGGGTAGTAGCCGTGGGCCCAGGGTTCGAGGGGGCCGGGCCGGGCCGTCCACTCCTTCAGGGGGACGACGAGCAGCGGTACGCAGGCCATGGCGAGGCCGGCGAAGAGCGCCTGCCGGCCGCGGCCGCGCCACACCGCGTACGCCATCGCGGCGGCGAGCACGGGCAGGGCGACCGTCAGGTTGCCGAGGTCGGAGGCGAGTTCGCTCAGCCGGCGGGGCACGGTGTCCACGAGGGCCCGGGACACCCGCTCGTCGAGCCTGGCCAAGGGGCCGTGGACGAGCACCTGCCAGGTCACGACGGCGAGGGCGACGAGCGCCGAGAAGAGAGCCGGCCGCCCTGGAACAGGGGGGGTGGTTCCGGGGCGGCCGAGGGGATCGGGCTGCCGCGCGCCCCGGGGGGTGTGGGGCGGGCGGCCATCCGATCGGTGAGGAGTCCCGGAGCACGAGGCTCCGGAGGTGTGCGCTTCGGCACGGTGCGGGCGGGGCTGGGGAGGCTCCGCCCTGGGTGTTTCTCTCATCTGGGGAAGACCGTACGGCACGAAGAGGGGGACCGACAGCGGGAAACGCATCCCGCCATCGGCCCCCCACAGAGTCTTCACACCGTGTGGACCCCGGTCGCGGCTCAGAGCGCCGCGAGCGCCGCCTCGATGACGTCCAGACCCTCGTTGAGCAGGTCCTCGCCGATGACCAGCGGCGGCAGGAAGCGGAGCACGTTGCCGTAGGTGCCGCAGGTGAGGACGAGGACGCCCTCGTTGTGGCAGTACTTGGCGAGCGCGGCGGCGGCCTCGGCGGCCGGCTCCTTCGTCTCCGGGTCCTTGACGAGCTCGATGGCGATCATGGCGCCGCGGCCGCGGATGTCGCCGATGACCGGGAACTTCTCCTGCATCGCGGTGAGGCGGTCCTTCATGACCTCCTCGATGCGCTTGGCCTTCCCGTTGAGGTCCAGCTCCTTCATCGTCTCGATGGCGCCGAGCGCACCGGCGCAGGCCACCGGGTTGCCGCCGTAGGTGCCGCCCAGACCGCCGCCGTGCACGGAGTCCATGATCTCGGCGCGGCCGGTGACGGCGGCGAGCGGCAGACCGCCCGCGATGCCCTTGGCGGTGGTGATGAGGTCCGGGACGATGCCCTCGTCCTCGCAGGCGAACCACTGGCCGGTGCGGCAGAAGCCGGCCTGGATCTCGTCGGCGACGAAGACGATGCCGTTGTCGTTGGCGAACTTCACGATCGCCGGGAGGAAGCCCTTGGCCGGCTCGATGAAGCCGCCCTCGCCGAGGACCGGCTCGATGACGATCGCGGCGACGTTCTCGGCGCCGATCTGCTTGGTGATGTTGTCGATCGCCTGCGCGGCGGCCTCCGGGCCGGCGTTCTCGGCACCGGTGGGCCAGCGGTAGCCGTAGGCGACCGGCACGCGGTAGACCTCGGGCGCGAACGGGCCGAAGCCCTGCTTGTACGGCATGTTCTTCGCCGTCATGCCCATGGTGAGGTTGGTGCGGCCGTGGTAGCCGTGGTCGAAGACGACGACGGCCTGGCGCTTGGTGTACGAACGCGCGATCTTGACCGCGTTCTCGACGGCCTCGGCGCCCGAGTTGAAGAGCGCGGACTTCTTGGCGTGGTCGCCCGGGGTCAGCTCGGCCAGCGCCTCGCAGACCTCCACGTAGCCCTCGTACGGGGTCACCATGAAACAGGTGTGGGTGAAGTCCTGGAGCTGCGCGGACGCGCGGCGCACGACGGCCTCGGCGGAGGCGCCCACGGAGGTCACGGCGATGCCGGAACCGAAGTCGATCAGCAGGTTGCCGTCGACGTCCTCGATGATGCCGCCACCCGCACGCTTGGTGAACACCGGCAGCGTGGAGCCCACGCCCCCGGCGACGGTGTCCAGCCGGCGAGCCTGAAGCTCCTGCGACTTCGGACCGGGAATGGCGGTGACGACGCGCCGCTCCTGCGGGACAGCGTTCATGCGGGGCTCCTGGGGTGTTCTGGACGCTCTTGCGGGTTTCCTCCGCAGGCTAGGCGCGGGCACCGGCCCGGCGCATGCTACGGATGGGAGTGGTCCCGGCGTGTCCTTGTCCGTATCGGCCATACGCGGACTTGTCCGGGGCGGCGCCGTGCCATCGCCCTGATCCGGGGCATGATCCGGGACCGAGGCTCTAGATTGGGCCCGGACGACAGCGCCGCGGAGTCGAAGGGCCAGGGGGCAGGGGACATGGAGTTCGAGGGCACGCACGGCTCGCGGAGCACCCACGGCGGGCCGCCGCACGCCGACATCCCGCGCCCGGCCGGGGCGCCCGCCGGCGTCCCGCCGATGCCCGCGGCCGCACCGCCCTCCGCGCCGCCGAGACCGACCGCCGCACCCGGCCGGGCCACGCTCGTCGACTGGCTGCGGACACCGCGCCCCGAGGCCGCGCCCGGTGTCTGGCGGTACGGTCATGTGCCGCGTCCCGACACCGCGCCCGACGAGGTTCCGCTGCGGACCGTGCTCTTCGGCGCTTCGATCTCCTTCCTCGTCGCGGTGCTGCTGTGGTCGTTGCTGCGCAACAACTACATCCCGTACTGGGATGTGCCGCTCCGGCTCTTCACTCCGGGGGAGTGGTGGGAGCTCGGTCAGGTCGTCGCGAAGCCGGACACCGGCGGCGAGGTCGCCCTGGGGATCTACCGCACGATCTTCTTCGCCGCCGTCTTCTTCGGGATCGGCCGTTTCGGCCGCTGGATGCACGCCTGGGACAGGCTCGCCCTGGCCTATGGCAAGAGGGCTCGGGCCGTCTTGGCTGCTCTCCTCGGGGTCCTCACCGTCTCCCTCGTCCACGACGGGTGGGTGCCGGTCGGCGACATCGTCTACGCCCTGCTGCCCCTGGAAGAGGGGCCCGGGCTCGGTGAGGCCAACCTCCGACTGCAGGAGACCGCCGACTGGTCCCTGGCCGTCGGCACCGCTGTGCCCTTCTTGTGGCTCGCCCTGCGCCGTGTCCCGTCGGCCGTCGTCGGATCACCGCCCCCGGCGGCAGATCCCGGTCCCGACCTCTCCTCCTGGCCCGATCTGAGGGCCGCCGGGCTCGTCGAGGCGGCCGACCGCCTCGCCGCCGAGGCCGCCTCCGGGGCCATGAACGACGTCGACTTCGCCCGGATCAGGACCGCCTGGGAGAACACCGGCCACGCCCCCGACCGGCAGGCCGCCTTCGTCCGCGAGGTCCACGCGCGGGGCGCCGCCGCATTCCTGCACCCGTCCGGCGCCCGCTTCCTGGCCGGACGTACGGCCACCCACGACCTCGCCGTCCGGCAGGTGCGCCTCGGCACCGTCACGGACACCGACCGCAACCCGTACGCGCGCCGCACCACCGGCCTCGCCCTCGACCCGGACGTGCTCGGCACCGGCATGCTCGTGGTCGGCCCCTCGGGCAGCGGCAAGACGACCCGCCTCGTCCGCCCCCTCGTCGAGTCCCTCTCCCTCCAGGCGCTCGCAGGACAGGCCGCCGTCGTCGTGGTCGGCTCCGACACCGCACCGCTCGGCCCCGACGAGGCCTACGACGTCGTCATCCGCGTCGGCGACCCGGCCTCACCGCACGACCTCGACCTCTACGGCGGCACCTCCGACCCGGACCGCGCCGCCGCGCTGCTCGCCGACGTCCTGGCGACCGACACCACCGACACCCGCCGGGCCACCACCACGCTCGCCCAGCTCCTCGGACCCTTCCACGCCGTCCACGGCCGCTTCCCCTCCGTCCCCGAGCTGCGCGAACTCCTCGACGGCGCCCCCACCGTCCTCCAGACCCTGCGCGCGGCCCTCGAACGGGCCGGACACCCCTCCCTCGTCCGCGAACTCGATGCCCGCGCCCGGCAGCAGGGCGCCGACGGGGACCCCGCGGGCGCCCTCGCCGACCGCGTCGCCCTGCTCGACCGCCCCGCGTTCGCCGGCTTCTTCGACACCTCGGGAACGACCGCGCCGTTCACCATGCGCGCCCTGGAACACCCTGTACGCGTCCGGATCGACCTGCCGGAATCCGGCCACGCCGAAGCCTCCCGGCTCCTCACCCGGCTCGTGCTCGCCCAGTTCCTCGGCCGGACCGTCGGCCGCACCGACCGCTCCCGCTTCGCCTGCCTCGTCCTCGACGACGCCGCGCACACACTGACCGCGGAGACCGTGCGGGGCCTCCAGCGGCTGCGCTCCGCCCACGCCGGGGTCGTCCTCGGACTCCGCACCGTCGAGGACGTCCCCGAGCACCTGCGCACCCCGCTGTTCGGCGCGGTCGGCTGCCGGTTCGCCCTCGCCGGCGTCACCACCTGGGACGGCAAGCGGTTCGCGGAGACCTGGGGCACCGAGTGGGTGGAGACCCGCGACGTCACCAGCCGGACCGTCCGCTCCGACGAGCCGCTCACCCGGGTGGCGCACGCGGTGCGCAAGCTCGTCACCGGCCGGGCCGTCACCACCGACGCGGTGACCGTCCGCGAGGTCGAGCGGGAACGCTGGTCCGCCTCCGACCTGGCGCACGGCGTGCCGCCCGGCCACGCGGTCCTCTCCCTCACCCATGTGCGGGGCGAGCACACGCCGCCGCTCCTGGTCGACCTGCGCAGCTGAGAGCGGCCCCCCGGCCGCCCTGGCACAATCGGACGCGCCGCCCTCCCCAGCGGTGTCCCCTCGCCGGGTGCGGAGTCGTCCGTGTTCGGTCCCGCTCAAAGGTCCGCCGGTTTCCGATGCCGCCCACCCTCGCCTCGCTCGTTCAGCACTCCTCCCTCCGGCTCGTCGTCCGGGCCGGGGAGGACCGGCTCGACACGCCCGTCCGGTGGGCGCACGTCAGTGAGCTCGCCGATCCCGTGCCGTACATGGAGGGCGGGGAGCTGCTGCTCACCACCGCCCTGACGCTCGACGCCGAGGACGGCGAGGCGATGCGCCGGTACGTGCGGCGGCTGCTCGGGGCCGGGGTGGTCGGGCTCGGGTTCGCCGTCGGGGTGAACTACGACGACATTCCGGAGGCGCTGCTCGACGCCGCCAGGGCCGAGCACCTGCCGCTCCTCGAAGTGCCGCGCCGGACCCCGTTCCTCGCCATCAGCAAGGCCGTGTCCGCCGCCATCGCCGCCGACCAGTACCGGGCCGTCACCGCAGGGTTCGAGGCGCAGCGCGAGCTCACCCGGGCCGCCCTCGCCGAGGGGCCGGACGCCGTTGTCGCCCGGCTCGCCGCGCACGTCGACGGCTGGGCCGCGCTCTACGACGCCGCCGGCAGCGTCGTCGCCGTCTCGCCCGAGTGGGCCGCCCGCCGCGCCGCCCGCCTCACCCCGGACGTCGAGCGGCTGCGCGAGCGGCCCGCCCCCGCCAGCGCCGTCGTCGGCGGCACCGACGACCGGATCGAGCTCCAGTCCCTCGGCACCGGCCGCCGGGTCCGCGGCGCCCTCGCCGTCGGCACCGGCGCCCCCCTGGGCACCGCCGAGCGGTACGCCGTCCACTCGGCGATCGCGCTCCTCACCCTCACCACCGAACGCTCCCGCTCCCTCCAGGCCGCCGAGCACCGGCTCGGCGCCGCCGTGCTGCGCATGATGCTCGCCGGTCAGTCCGAGCACGCCCGTACCGTCGCCGGCGACGTCTACGGCGACCTCCTCGACGCCCCCTTCCGGATCCTCGTCGCCGAGCCCGCCGGCGGCGAGCCGGCGGCCGCCGAACCCCCGCTGCCGGTCCTCGCCGAGGCCCTGGAGGCCGCCGCCGCCCGGGCCGGCGAGGCCGTGCTGACCGTCCCGGAGGGGGACGGCCGGCTGGTCGTCCTGGCCGGCGACGGCGGCGCGGTCGTCTCCGCCTCCGCCGGGTACGCCGAGCGCGAGGCCGAGGACGCGGGGCTCTACGTCGGCCTCTCCGCCTCCGCCGGCCCCGCCACCGCCGCGGTCGCGTACAAGCAGGCCGAGCAGGCCCTCTCGGTGGCCCGCCGCCGGGGCCGCGCCCTCGTCGAGCACGAGGACCTGGCGGCCGGCTCCGTGCTGCCGCTGCTCGCCGACGACGCCGTACGGGCCTTCGCCGACGGCATGCTGCGAGCGCTGCGCGAGCACGACGCGACCGGCCGCGGCGACCTCGTCGCCTCGCTGCGCGCCTGGCTCTCCCGGCACGGGCAGTGGGACGCCGCCGCGGCCGACCTCGGGGTCCACCGGCACACCCTGCGGTACCGGATGCGGCGCGTCGAGGAGATCCTCGGGCGGTCGCTCGACGACCCGGACGTCCGCATGGAGCTGTGGCTGGCACTCAAGACGACCGGCGAGGGCGAGAAGTAGCGACGGTTCCGGCAGACGATTTCGCCGATCCCTGCCCGAAGGCGGGCAGAATTCCTGGCCGGGCGCGCCTCGAATGCCTAATCTCCTGCTCATGACAAGCCCCGCCGTCGATCCCGCCCCCGGCACGCCCCCCGCCGCCGACCCCACCGCCGGCCCCACCGCCGCCCCGGCCCCGGACCTCGCCCCCGGTCTCCGGGGCGCTGCCCCCGCGAAGCCCGTCCGCCGCCTCGGCGGGGCCGTCTGGGCCGCCCTCGCCATCGTGTACGTCGTCTGGGGCTCCACCTACCTCGGCATCCGGATCGTCGTCGACACCGTCCCGCCCTTCCTCGCCTCGGGCGCCCGCTTCGTCACCGCCGCCCTGCTCCTCGCCGCCCTCGTGGCCTGGCGGCACGGCCCCGCCGCCCTCAAGGTCGACCGCCGCCGGCTCGGCTCCGCCGCGCTCGTCGGCCTGCTGCTGATCCTGGGCGGCAACGGCCTCGTCAACCTCGCCGAGACCGACGTCCCCTCCGGCCTCGCCGCCCTCCTCGTCGCCGCCGTCCCCGTCTGGGTCGTGCTGCTCCGCACCGCCGCCGGCGAGCGCCCCGGGCTCGGCGCGTACGGCGGCGTCCTGCTCGGCATGGCCGGCCTCGCCGTCCTCACCCTCCCCGGGCTCAGCGGGGAGGTCGGCCTCGGCGGCGTGCTGACCGTCCTCGCCGCAGCCCTCCTCTGGTCGCTCGGCACCGTCTCCTCGGCCCGCCTCCCCCTGCCCGCCAACCCGTTCACCGCGAGCGTGTACGAGATGCTGGCCGGCGGTCTCGCCGGCATCGTCGTCGGCCTGATCCGCGGCGAGCACCGCGGCTTCGACCCGGGCACGGTCTCCACCGCCTCCTGGGCCGCCCTCGGCTACCTGGTCGTCTTCGGCTCGCTGATCGCCTTCACCGCGTACGCCTGGCTGCTCCAGTCCGCCCCGGTCTCGCTCGCCGCCACCTACGCGTACGTCAACCCGGTCGTCGCCGTCCTGCTCGGCGCGCTGATCCTCGACGAGGCCCTGACCTGGCCGATCCTCCTCGGCGGCGCGATCGTCGTCGCGGCCGTCTGCCTCATCGTCTCCACCGAGCGGAGGCGGTGACGGCGAAGATCGCCGTGGCCCTACCCTGATCCCTCGTATCGATCGGTCGTGTACACGGCGACAAGGGGTGGGGTCCGGATGGCGACAGCGACGAAGGCCGGCAGAGCGGCCGGGAACAAGGCGGGCGGCAGCGGCGGCGGCGCGCCGAAGGCGGGCTCCCGCCTCGTCCGGTACTCCGTCGTCGGCGGCCTCCTGCTCGCCCTGCTCGCCGGCTGCGGCGGCATCACCGCCGGCGTCCTCGCCGGCGAGGGCTACCTCCCCGGCGACTCGATGCGCCAGGTCTGGAGCACCCCGACCGACGGCGGCGCCCCCGCCTCCGGCGACGCCGCCTGGGCGGCCGGCGACACGCTCGTCCACAGCAACGCCGCCGGCGTCTCCGGCTTCGACGCCCGCACCGGCGAGCGGCGCTGGCGGTACCGGCCGTCCCGCGGCGCCGCGATCTGCTCCGCCGGCCGCACCGCCGCCGACGGCGTCGCCCTGGTCGCCCAGGGCGTCCCGGGCAGCCCCGTCTCCGACGACGCGAGCAGGGGCTGCACCACCGTCGTCGCCCTCGACCTCGCCTCCGGGCGCGAACTGTGGCGCACCACCCGGACCGCCGCCCACGGCGAGATCCGCGCCGAGCGCGACCTCGTCGCCGCCGGCGGCGGCCTCGCCGTGCTGCGCGACGAGGACGCCGACTGGTCGTACGAGTCGGCCCTGGGCAGCCCCGACCGGCTCGACCCCGACCGCGCCCTGCGCGCCTTCGACCTGCGGACCGGCAAGCCCCGCTGGTCGGCGCGGATGCCCGACGGCTGCGTGCCGTACGGAGTCGCCGCGGGCGCCCGGCGGGTCGCGGCGCTCCTCGTCTGCGACCGCCGGGACGTACGGCTCGCGGTCCTCGACCCGGCGGACGGGCGGGTCCGCGGCGTCACGCCCCTCGACCCGCGGCGGGTCGTCGACCCCCTGACCCACATGCCGGCCTTCGTCTCCGCCGACCCGATCGTGGTCAGCGCGGACAGCCTCGACGAGTCCGGCTACGCCACGTTCCTCTCCTTCGACGACGAGGGCCGCGCCCAGGGCACCATCGCGTCCGGCCCCGTCAACGGCAGGATCACCTCCCCGGCGCAGGAGCCGGCGCGCACCCGCGTCGCCTACGGCCGCCTCTACACCGTCGCCATGGAGGCGGACTACGACGACGTCGTCACCGCCTTCGACCTGCGCAGCGGACAGCGGCTCTGGCGCGCGGAGATCGGCGACCTGGAGGACGTCATGGGCCTGCGGGTCGCGGGCGGCCGGGTCACCGCCCTGGTCGACCTCTACGGGTCGGCGGACGAGGACGGGCTCCTGGTCCTCGACGCCGACGACGGAGACGAGCGCGACGCCCGCACCTTCCCCGACTCGGTGGGCGGCTCGTCCGGCGAGATCAAGGACGTCCTCGGCCACCAGGACCGGCTGATCGCCGTCCGCTGGAGCGAGGGCTACCTCTCGCCCTTCACCGCGTACGAGGAGCGCTGATCACCGCGTACGAGGGCCGCTGATCACCGTCGACGAGGAGCGCTGACCGGCGTCCGACCGCACCACCCGTTCGGCCGAAGCGGACAGACCGCGGCCTCCACCACTCCATCACGGACAAACGCCACACGCCGGTCCCGGCCCTAACGTGTCTGGAGAGCAACCGCTCACACCCCGATACGGAAAGGGCCGGGACGCGCAATGACGACCACCCACGCCTTCTGGGTCGCCGGCCGCGAGGCCACCGGCGACACCACCTTCGACGTCACGAACTCGTACGACGGACGTCTGGTCGGCAAGGTCGCCGTGCCCACCGAGGCCCAGGTCGAGGAGGCCGTCGCGGCCGCCCACGCGGTCGTCGACGAGTTCGCCGCCACCCCGGCGCACGTCCGCGCCGCCGCCCTCGACCACGTGTCGAAGCGGCTCGCCGAGCGCACCGAGGAGATCGCCCAGATCATCTCCGCCGAGAACGGCAAGCCCATCAAGTGGGCCCGCGGCGAGGTCGGCCGTGCCGTCTCCGTCTTCCGTTTCGCCGCCGAGGAGGCCCGCCGCTGGAACGCCGGCGAGGCCCAGCGCCTGGACACCGAGGCCGGCGGCGTGGGCCGCCTCGCCGTGACCCGCCGCATCCCCAAGGGCGTCGTCCTCGGCATCGCGCCGTTCAACTTCCCGCTGAACCTCAGCGCCCACAAGGTCGCCCCGGCCATCGCCGTCGGCGCCCCGATCATCCTCAAGCCGGCCCCGGCCACCCCGATCTCCTCCCTCATCCTGGGCGAGCTCCTGGCCGAGACCGACCTGCCGGCCGGCTCCTGGTCGATCCTCACCGTGCCGAACGACCGCATGCCCGCCCTCGTCCAGGACGAGCGCCTCCCGGTCATCTCCTTCACCGGCTCCGACAAGGTCGGCTACGCCATCCAGGAGTCCGTGCCGCACAAGCACTGCACCCTGGAGCTCGGCGGCAACGCCGCCGCCGTCGTCCTCCCGGACTGGTCCTCCGAGGCCGACCTGGACTGGGCCGCGACCCGCATCGCGACCTTCTCCAACTACCAGGGCGGCCAGTCCTGCATCTCCGTGCAGCGCGTGATCGCCGACGCCACCGTCTACGACCGCCTGCTGCCGAAGATCGTCGCGGCCGTCGAGGCCCAGGTCACCGGCGACCCGGCGGACGACGCCACCGACGTCGGCCCGCTCGTCGACGAGGCCGCCGCCCAGCGCGTCGAGTCCTGGGTCGACGAGGCCGTCGCGGCCGGCGCGAAGCTCCTCACCGGCGGCAAGCGCGAGGGCGCCACCTACGCCCCGACCGTCCTCGCCGACCTCCCGGCCGACGTCACCCTGGCCCGTGCCGAGGTCTTCGGCCCGGTCCTCACGGTCGCCAAGGTCGACGGCGAGGCCGAGGCGTTCGCCGCGGTCAACGACTCGGACTTCGGCCTCCAGGCCGGCGTCTTCACCCACGACCTGCAGACCGCCTTCCGCGCCCACCGCGCGCTGGAGGTCGGCGGCGTGATCGTCGGCGACGTCCCCTCGTACCGCGCCGACCAGATGCCGTACGGCGGCGCCAAGCGCTCCGGCGTCGGCCGCGAGGGCGTCGCGTACGCCATGGACGACTACACCTACGAGCGCGTCCTCGTCCTGACGGGCCTCGCCCTCTAGGACACGCGCATCGCGAGACCAGGCGGTCCGGGCCCACTGTGCGGGGGCCCGGGCCGTCTTCTCGCGTCCGCGTCCAGCAGGCGGACCGGGCGGCGACGGCGCGGCCGGCCACGGCAGGATGACCGCCGTGACCGTCATCGACATCCCCGGCTCCAAGTCCGTCACGGCCCGCGCGCTCTTCCTCGCCGCCGCCGCGGAGGGCACCACCACCCTGCTGCGCCCGCTCGTCTCCGACGACACCGAGGGCTTCGCCGAAGGGCTCCGGGCCCTCGGGTACGCCGTACGGAAGGAGCCCGGCGCCTGGCACATCGAGGGCCGCCCGGCCGGGCCGGGGGTCGCCGAGACGGACGTCTACTGCCGCGACGGCGCCACCACCGCCCGCTTCCTGCCGACCCTCGCCGCCGCCGGCCGCGGCACCTTCCGCTTCGACGCCTCCGCGCAGATGCGCCGCCGCCCCCTCGGCCCGCTCACCACCGCCCTGCGCGAGCTCGGCGTCGACCTGCGGCACGGCGGGAAGGACGGCCACCACCCGCTCGCCGTGCACGCCGACGGCGTCAAGGGCGGCGCGCTCACGCTGGACGCCGGACAGTCCTCCCAGTACCTGACGGCCCTGCTGATGCTGGGCCCGCTCACCGCCGAGGGCCTCGACATCACCGTCACCGACCTGGTCTCGGAGCCGTACGTCGAGATCACGCTCGCGATGATGCGCGACTTCGGCGCGGAGGTCGTCCGCGACGGCCGCACCTACCGCGTCGCCCCCACCGGCTACCGCGCCCGCACCTACGGCATCGAACCCGACGCCTCCACCGCCAGTTACTTCTTCGCCGCCGCCGCCCTCCGGCCCGGCGGCTCCGTCACCGTTCCCGGCCTCGGCACCGGTGCCCTCCAGGGCGACCTCGCCTTCGTCGACGTCCTGCGCCGGATGGGCGCCGACGTCGAGGTGACGGAAGGGGCGACCACCGTCCGCTCCACCGGCACCCTGCGCGGCCTCACCGTGAACATGCGGGACATCTCCGACACCATGCCGACGCTCGCGGCGATCGCCCCCTTCGCCGACGGACCCGTCCGCATCGAGGACGTCGCCAACACCCGGGTCAAGGAGTGCGACCGGCTCGACGCCTGCGCCGAGAACCTCCGCCGCCTCGGCATCACCGTGCGGACCGGCCCCGACTGGATCGAGATCCACCCCGGCACCCCGGCCGGACCCGCCGAGATCGCCACCCACGGCGACCACCGGATCGTCATGTCCTTCGCCGTGACCGCCCTGCGCACCCCCGGCATCGCCTTCGACGACCCCGGCTGCGTGAAGAAGACCTTCCCGGACTTCCACCGGGTGTTCGGCGCGTTCGCCCGGACCCCGTGAAGAGCGCACAGCGTTTGCGGCAAGAATGGGGGGCATGAGCGACCGCCCCTCTCCTCTCGCCGATCCGCACATCGCCTTCGACCCCGCCGAAGGCCGCCGGGACATCGTCGTCCTCGGCTCGACGGGATCCATCGGCACCCAGGCCATCGACCTGGTGCTGCGCAACCCCGACCGCTTCCGGGTCACCGCCCTGGCCGCCTCCGGCGGCCGGGTCGGGCTCCTCGCCGAGCAGGCCCACCGGCTCCGGGTCGCCCAGGTCGCCGTCGCCCGCGAGGAGACCGTCGGGGAGCTGCGGACCGCCCTCCGGGCGCGGTACGGCTCCGAGCCGCTGCCCGAGATCCTGGCCGGCCCCGACGCCGCCACCCAGCTCGCCGCCTCCCCGTGCCACACCGTGCTCAACGGCATCACCGGCTCCATCGGCCTCGCGCCGACCCTCGCCGCCCTGGAGGCCGGCCGGACCCTCGCCCTCGCCAACAAGGAGTCGCTGATCGTCGGCGGCCCGCTGGTGAAGGCGCTCGCCGAGCCCGGCCAGATCATCCCGGTCGACTCCGAGCACGCGGCCCTCTTCCAGGCGCTCGCCGCCGGCAGCCGCGCCGACGTCCGCAAGCTGGTCGTCACCGCCTCCGGCGGCCCCTTCCGCGGCCGGACCCGCGCCGAGCTGGAGCACGTGACCCGCGAGGACGCGCTGGCCCACCCGACCTGGGCCATGGGCCCGGTCATCACGGTGAACAGCGCCACCCTCGTCAACAAGGGCCTGGAGGTCATCGAGGCGCACCTCCTCTACGACATCCCCTTCGACCGCATCGAGGTCGTCGTCCACCCCCAGTCGTACGTCCACTCGATGGTCGAGTTCAGCGACGGCTCGACGCTCGCCCAGGCCACCCCGCCGGACATGCGCGGCCCCATCGCCATCGGCATCGGCTGGCCCGAGCGGGTCCCCGACGCGGCCCCCGCCTTCGACTGGTCCACGGCCTCCACCTGGGAGTTCTTCCCGCTGGACGACGAGGCGTTCCCGTCGGTGAACCTGGCCCGGCACGTCGGTGAGCTCGGCGGCACCGCCCCCGCCGTCTTCAACGCCGCCAACGAGGAGTGCGTCGAGGCGTTCCTCTCCGGACGGCTCCCGTTCACCGGCATCATGGACACCGTCACGGCGGTCGTCACCGAACACGGACGGCCCACCGGGGGAACCTCCCTGACGGTGCCGGACGTCCTGGAAGCGGAGACCTGGGCCCGGGCCCGGGCCCGAGAGCTCGCAGCGAAGGCAACCGCGGAGGCGCGCGCATGACGGAAGTGCTCCTGACGATCCTCGGGGTCGTCCTGTTCGCGCTGGGACTGCTCGTCTCCATCGCCTGGCACGAGCTCGGCCACCTCTCCACGGCCAAGCTCTTCGGCATCCGCGTGCCGCAGTACATGGTCGGCTTCGGCCCCACCATCTGGTCGAAGAGGCGCGGCGAGACCGAGTACGGCATCAAGGCCATCCCGGCCGGCGGCTACATCCGCATGATCGGCATGTTCCCGCCCGGCGCGGACGGCAAGATCGAGGCCCGCTCCACCTCGCCCTGGCGCTCCATGATCGAGGACGCCCGGGAGGCGTCGTACGAGGAGCTCCAGCCCGGCGACGAGACCCGGCTCTTCTACACGCGCAAGCCGTGGAAGCGCGTGATCGTCATGTTCGCCGGACCGTTCATGAACCTGGTCCTCGCCCTCGGCCTGTTCTACGGCTCCCTGATGACCCTCGGCATCGAGGGCCAGACCACCGAGGTGGCCGGCGTCCAGAAGTGCGTCATCGAGCAGAGCGCCAACCGCGACTCCTGCGCCGCGGGCGACCCGGTCTCCCCGGCGTTCAAGGCGGGGCTGCGGGACGGCGACACGATCGTCGCCTTCAACGGCGCCCCGGTCTCCGACTGGGACACCCTCTCGGACCACATCCGCAAGACCATCGGCCCCGCCACGATCACCGTCGAGCGGGACGGGCAGCGCCTCGACCTGCACCCGACGCTGGTCGCCAACAAGGTCCTGAAGAAGGACGAGAACGGCCAGGTCGCCCGCCCGCTCGCCTACGAGAAGGCCGGCTACCTGGGCTTCGCGTCCAAGACGGAGGTGGCGCCGCTGACCTTCGGCGAGACCACCGACCGCATGGGCGAGCTCATGGAGAACGGCGTCGAGTCGGTCGTCGCGCTCCCCGGCAAGATCCCCGGCCTCTGGGACGCCACCTTCGGCGACGGCGAGCGCGCCGAGGACTCGCCCGTCGGCGTCGTCGGCGCCGCCCGCATCACCGGCGAACTCATGAACCTGGACCTCCCGCCGGAGCGCATCCTCGTCATGTTCATGAACCTGCTGGTGTACTTCAACGTCTCCCTGTTCCTCTTCAACATGCTCCCGCTGCTGCCGCTCGACGGCGGCCACATCGCGGGCGCCCTGTGGGAGTCCGTCCGCCGCCACACGGCCCGGATCTTCCGGCGCCCCGACCCCGGCCCGTTCGACGTGGCCAAGCTGATGCCCGCCGCCTACGTGGTCGCCGGCGTCTTCGTCTGTTTCACGCTGCTCGTCCTCGCCGCCGACATCGTCAACCCGGTGAAGCTGACGTAGCTCCCCGGGGGGGGGCCGTGCACCGCGGTGTCCGGCCCCCCGCCCCCGGGGCGGTAATCTCGGAAGCCTGAGCCCGCCGACGCACGACCTTTGAGGTTGCACTACAGATGACCGCGATTTCTCTCGGTATGCCCTCCGTCCCGACCCGGCTCGCCGAGCGCCGCAAGAGCCGGCAGATCCAGGTCGGCAGCGTGGCCGTCGGCGGTGACGCACCCGTCTCGGTGCAGTCCATGACGACGACCCGCACCTCCGACATCGGCGCCACCCTCCAGCAGATCGCCGAGCTGACCGCCTCCGGCTGCCAGATCGTCCGGGTGGCCTGCCCCACCCAGGACGACGCCGACGCGCTCGCCACCATCGCCCGGAAGTCCTCGATCCCCGTGATCGCCGACATCCACTTCCAGCCGAAGTACGTCTTCGCCGCGATCGACGCCGGCTGCGCCGCCGTCCGCGTCAACCCGGGCAACATCAAGCAGTTCGACGACAAGGTCAAGGAGATCGCCAAGGCCGCGAAGGACGCGGGCACCCCGATCCGCATCGGCGTCAACGCCGGTTCGCTCGACGCCCGCCTCCTGCAGAAGTACGGCAAGGCCACCCCCGAGGCGCTCGTCGAGTCCGCCCTCTGGGAGGCGTCCCTCTTCGAGGAGCACGACTTCCGCGACATCAAGATCTCGGTCAAGCACAACGACCCGGTGATCATGGTCGAGGCGTACCGCCAGCTCGCCGCCCAGTGCGACTACCCCCTGCACCTCGGCGTCACCGAGGCCGGCCCCGCCTTCCAGGGCACCATCAAGTCCGCCGTCGCCTTCGGCGCGCTCCTGTCCCAGGGCATCGGCGACACGATCCGGGTCTCCCTCTCCGCCCCGCCGGCCGAGGAGATCAAGGTCGGCATGCAGATCCTGGAGTCGCTCAACCTGCGCCAGCGCCGCCTGGAGATCGTCTCCTGCCCGTCCTGCGGCCGCGCCCAGGTCGACGTCTACAAGCTCGCCGAGGAGGTCACCGCCGGCCTCGACGGCATGACCGTCCCGCTCCGCGTCGCCGTCATGGGCTGCGTCGTCAACGGCCCCGGCGAGGCCCGCGAGGCCGACCTCGGCGTCGCCTCCGGCAACGGCAAGGGCCAGATCTTCGTCAAGGGCGAGGTCATCAAGACCGTCCCCGAGTCGAAGATCGTCGAGACCCTCATCGAGGAGGCCCTCAAGATCGCCGAGCAGATGGAGAAGGACGGCATCGCGAGCGGCGAGCCGACCGTCGCCGTCGCCGGCTGACGCGACCCGGACCACCCCGGAACCCCTCCGTCCCCGCCGGGACGGAGGGGTTTCCGCTGCACGGAGAGCCCCGCCCCAGGCCCGGGGCGGCGGGGTTTCGTACAGGGCCCGGCGAGCGAGCCGAAGGGGCGCGCCGGGGGAACGGCGCCGAGCGCGCGGAGCCCCGGGAGGAACGAGCGGGGCGAGCACGGTCGGGGTCGTGAGCCCGGCATGGAGCGCCCCGGAGGCGAGCCGAGCCGCAAAAGAGGGGGGTACAGTGCCAGGACCAGCAGAACCCGCACGGTGAGGCCCCTCGTGTTGACACAGACCACCACCCGGGTCCTCGAACCCGCCGACCTCGGAGCCGCCCTCGCCGTCCTGGAGAGCGCCCCGGTCGAGAACGCCTTCGTGACCGCCCGCGTCCGCATCGCCGGGCTCGATCCCTGGCGCCTGGGCGGCGAGATGTGGGGCTGGTACACCGAGGGCCGGCTCACCTCGCTCTGCTACTCCGGCGCCAATCTCGTGCCCATCTGCGCCACCCCCGAGGCCGTCCGCGCCTTCGCCGACCGGGCCCGCCGGATCGGCCGGCGCTGCTCCTCGATCGTCGGCCCGGCCGGCCCCACCGCCGAACTCTGGCGCCTCCTCGAACCCTCCTGGGGCCCCGCCCGCGACGTCCGCGCCCACCAGCCCCTCATGGTCACCGAGGAGCCCTCCGCCGACGTCGCCCCCGACCCCCTCGTCCGCCGCGTCCGCAAGGACGAGATGGACGTGATCATGCCCGCCTGCGTCGCCATGTTCACGGAGGAGGTCGGCGTCTCCCCGCTCGCCGGCGACGGCGGACTGCTCTACCAGGCCCGGGTCGCCGAGCTGGTCGCCGCCGGCCGCTCCTTCGCCCGCATCGAGGACGGCAAGGTCCTCTTCAAGGCCGAGATCGGCGCCGCCACCCGCCAGGCCTGCCAGATCCAGGGCGTCTGGGTCGCCCCCGAACACCGCGGGAAGGGCCTCTCCGAGACCGGCATGGCCGCCGTCCTCCAGTACGCCCTCGCCGACGTCGCCCCCGTCGTCAGCCTGTACGTCAACGACTACAACACCCCCGCCCGCGCCGCGTACCGCCGCGTCGGCTTCCGCGAGACCGGCGCCTTTCATGAGCGTCCTGTTCTGAACCGCCGGGCACTTGTAGGGTGCGCCGCATGGACGACGCCCCCGCCGTGATCGGACCCGTCAACCTCGCCGCCCGGGTGGACGAGGCCCTCGCCGTGCAGGCGGTCGCCTTCGGCCTCGACGCCGCCGAGGTCGCGGTACGCCGCCACATCGTGCTGCGCCACCTGATGAACCCCGGCGCCCGCGCCTTCGGCGCCACCACCCCCGACGGGCGGCTCGTCGGCTTCGTGTACGGGATGCCCAACGACCGCACCCACTGGTGGTCGACCGTGGTGGAGCCGTACCTCAGGGCCACCGGCACCGACGACTGGCTCGACGCCTCCTTCGTCATCACCGAGCTGCACGTCCACCCCGCCTTCCAGGGCCGGGGCCTCGGCCGCGGGCTGATCACCGCCATCACCGACACTGCCGACGAGAAGCGCTCCATCCTCTCCGCGATCGACACCGAGTCCCCGGCCCGCGGCCTCTACCGCTCCCTCGGCTACACCGACCTCGCCCGCCAGGTCCACTTCCCGAGCGCCGCCCGCCCGTACGCGGTGATGGGCGCGCCGCTGCCCCTCCCGCGCCGGAACTGATTTCTCGCGGACGGTACGGCCCGGCTAACCTCCTAGCCATCACCTTCAGTCCCGGCAGGAGTACGAGAACCATGGCCAACGCACCGGTCCAGCGCATGTCCCAGTTGATGGCGAAGACGCTGCGCGACGACCCGGCGGACGCCGAGGTCCTCTCCCACAAGCTCCTCGTCCGCGCCGGCTACGTCCGCCGCACCGCCGCCGGCATCTGGAGCTGGCTGCCGCTGGGCAAGAAGGTCCTCGCCAACGTCGAGCGGATCGTCCGCGAGGAGATGGACGCCGTCGGCGCCCAGGAGGTCTCCCTCCCCGCGCTGCTGCCCCGCGAGCCGTACGAGGCCACCGGCCGCTGGGACGAGTACGGCGCCGAGCTCTTCCGCCTCCAGGACCGCAAGGGCGGCGACTACCTGCTCGGGCCGACCCACGAGGAGATCTTCACCCTCCTGGTGAAGGACCAGTGCTCGTCCTACAAGGACCTGCCGGTCATCCTGTACCAGATCCAGACCAAGTTCCGGGACGAGGCCCGTCCCCGCGCCGGCATCCTGCGCGGCCGCGAGTTCCTCATGAAGGACTCGTACTCCTTCGACACCGAGGACGAGGGCCTGGCCCAGTCGTACGGCGTGCACCGCCAGGCGTACCAGCGCATCTTCGAGCGCCTCGGCCTCGACTACCGCATCTGCGCCGCCACCGCCGGCGCCATGGGCGGCTCCAAGTCCGAGGAGTTCCTCGCCCCGGCCGAGGCCGGCGAGGACACCTTCGCCGACTGCCCGAACTGCGACTTCGCGGCCAACACGGAGGCGGTCTACCAGGAGGTCAAGGCCGTCGACGGCGCCGCCGTCCCCGCGGCCGAGGAGATCCCCACCCCGGACACCCCGACCATCGAGACGCTCGCCGCCTCCCTCGGCGTGCCGGCGTCCGCCACCCTCAAGAACCTCCTCGTGAAGGTCGACGGCGAGATCGTCGCGGTCGGCGTCCCCGGCGACCGCGAGGTCGACATGGACAAGGTCGAGGCGCACTTCGGCCCCGCGGCCGTCGAGCTGGTCACCGAGGCCGACTTCGCCGTCCGCCCCGACCTGGTGCGCGGCTACGTCGGCCCGCAGGGCCTGGAGAAGGTCACCTACATCGCCGACCCGCGCGTCGCCCCCGGCACCTCCTGGATCACCGGAGCCAACAAGGAGGGCATGCACGCGAAGAACGTCGTCGCGGGCCGCGACTTCGAGGTCTCCGCGTACGTCGACGTCGTCGTCGTCCAGGAGGGCGACCCGTGCCCCAAGTGCGGCACCGGCCTCAAGCTGGACCGCGCGATCGAGATCGGCCACATCTTCCAGCTCGGCCGCAAGTACGCGGACGCGCTGAAGCTCGACGTCCTCGGCCAGAACGGCAAGCCGGTCCGCGTGACCATGGGCTCGTACGGCATCGGCGTCTCGCGCGCCGTCGCCGCGCTGGCCGAGCAGACCGCCGACGACAAGGGGCTGTGCTGGCCGGCCGAGGTCGCGCCCGCCGACGTCCACGTCGTCGCGGCCGGCAAGGCGCTCCAGACCGAGCTGGCCCTGGAGGTCTCCGACAAGCTGGCCGCCGCGGGCCTCCGCGTGCTGGTCGACGACCGCGCGGGCGTCTCGCCGGGCGTCAAGTTCACCGACTCGGAGCTGATCGGCGTCCCGAAGATCCTCGTCGCCGGCCGCCGCGCGGCGGAGGGCGTCCTGGAACTGAAGGACCGCCGCACCGGCGCCCGCGAGGAGCTCACGGTGGAGCAGGCCCTGGCAGCCCTGACCTCCTGACGCTGCGGTTGCCGGCGGCCGCGCCGCTCGGCACCCCCAGTGGTGCCTCCGCGCCCCGGGCCTGGACCCGCACCCGTACGGCGTCGTGCACGGGGTGCGGGTTCAGGCGCGGAAGCCTGGGCACGGCGGAGGGGCGGAAGGCCCGCCTGTGCGGAGGGCCTGCAGTCGGCGCCGACCCGCGAACGCGCCCGGCGGGACTGTCACGCCGCCACGTCGGGCGGGAGGTTTCGGGGGGCCGGGTCCACCGAGGGGCCGGTGAGGTCCTCGACCGGTGGGAGCGGCTCCGGCGCGGGCCCGGGCGGCGCGGCCGCGGGCGGTGCCTCCGGCGTGGCCCGCTCCAGGAAGCGGAGGAGTTCGACGGGGATCGGCAGCACCAGCGTCGAGTTCTTCTCGGCCGCGACGGCCATGACCGTCTGGAGGAGCCGCAGCTGGAGGGCCGACGGCGCCTCCGCCATCTGGTGCGCCGCCTCCGCCAGCTTCTTCGACGCCTGCAGCTCCGCGTCCGCGTTGATCAGCCGCGCCCGCCGCTCCCGGTCCGCCTCCGCCTGCCGCGCCATCGAGCGCTTCATCGTCTCCGGCAGGGAGACGTCCTTGATCTCGACCCGGTCGATCTGCACGCCCCACCCGATCGCGGGGGAGTCGAGCATCAGCTCCAGCCCCTGGTTGAGCTTCTCGCGGTTGGACAGCAGGTCGTCGAGGTCGCTCTTGCCGATGATCGACCGCAGCGAGGTCTGCGCCATCTGCGAGACGGCGAACTTGTAGTCCTCGACCCGCACCAGCGCCTCCGCCGCGTCCACCACCTTGAAGTAGACGACCGCGTCGACCCGGACCGTCACGTTGTCCCGGGTGATCCCCTCCTGCGCGGGCACCGGCATCGTGACGATCTGCATGTTCACCTTGTGGAGCCGGTCCACCGCCGGGACGATCATCGTGAAGCCGGGCGGACGCACCTCTCCCCGCAGCCGGCGGAAGCGGAAGACGACGCCCCGCTCGTACTGCTTCACGACGCGCGCCGCCGCGCCGACGTAGGCCACGGCGGCGACGGCCGCCCCCGCCACGGCCAGGAGGATGTCTTCGATCATCGCGGGCCCCCTGAGAAAGGGATACAAAAAGGGTATTCCCCTCAGAAGGCCCGGGGACTCACAGCCAGCCGGCGAACTCCAGCAGCCACTCGGCCTCCTGCCGACGCCCGCCGGCCAGCGCCCGGGTGCCGGACTCGACGGCCCGGAAGAGCGTCCAGCCGCGCAGCCGCTCCCGGTCGACGTCGAGCGAGTCGGCCAGCTTGTTGACCCGCCGCCGGGCCGCGGGGGCGCCGGCGGAGGAGGCGACCAGGTCCTCGACCCGCTCCCGGACCAGCCGCGCGAGGTCGTAGGCGCGCTCGCCGACGACCGGGTCGGGCCCGACCGCCAGCCACGGCGAGCGGTCGCCGCCGAGGACCTTGCCCTGCCGGAAGTCGCCGTGCAGCAACAGCTCCTCGGCGGCCCCGGACAGCAGCTCCTCGCGGGCGGCGAGCGCCGCGGCGGCCAGGTCACCGGCGACGGGGTCGGCGCGGTGCCGCTCCATCGCCTCCGCCTGGCGGGCGGTGCGCTCGGCCACCGAGTCGAAGCCGTGGCCGGCCGGCGGGTCCACCCACAGCTTCCGTACGGTCCCGGCCGCCTCCAGGAGCGCCTTGGCCTCCGGTAGCGAGCGGAGCGACACCTCCGGGTGCAGCCGTTCGAGGACGAGGGCGCCCTCGGGGGCCTCCCCGAGGAGCTGTACGGCACCCCAGCCGTTCCAGTGCGCGAGCGCGTCCCGCTCCTGCTCCGGACGGGTGTACGGCGGCGCGATCTTCAGCGCGGCGGGCGTGCCGGCGGCGTCGCGGACGAGCAGGACCAGACTGCCGCGCCCGCCGGGGGCCACCACCCGCTCGACGGTCAGACCGGCCTCCTGGGGCACCCGCTCGACGAGGCCGGGGAGCCGCCCGAGCCAGTCGGCCGCGGCGGCCTCGCCGTACCGCTCGTGGAGCGCCGTCACCAGTCGCCGGGGCGCTTCGAAACCCATGCGTGCCTTGTTCCTTCTGCTGGGGCGGGGTGATCAGGGCTGGTGGGGGCCGGACTCACACCCGCTCGGCGAGCCCAGGAAAGGTTACGTCGCTGCCGCGCCACCGCACCGCGCGGACCGCCGCCTCCCGGAGCGCGGCGGCGGCCTCCGTGCGCAGCGCGCCGTCGGCGGCCCGCACCAGGTCGGAGTAGACCCCGGCCACCCTGTCCTCCAGGACGGCCGCGAGCCGCACCGCGCCCGCCGGGTCCGCCACCCGGAAGGGCAGCTCGTACGCGGCGGCCGCGGCGGCCGGCGTGCCGCCGAGGTCGCGGACGGTGCGGCGCAGCGCGTCCCGGCGGGCCCGGTGCGCCTGGTACGCGGCCGTCGCCTCGGCCCGGCGGTCCTCGGCGACCCGGCCGCCGACGACGCCGTAGCCGTACACCGCCGCGTGTTCGGCGGCGAGGGCGGCCTGGGCGGCCTGCAGGGCGCTCATGCGCGGGCCCCTTCGGTCAGGAGGTAGGCGTGGGCGGCGCCGGCGGCGGCCACGGAGGCGAGCAGCCGGGCGTACTCGGGCGGCGCGGCGAGCAGCTCGGCCGTGTGCGCGTCGGACGCGGCCCGAGCCGCCCCCGCCAGCTCCCGCAACGCGGCCTTCGGATCCGTCGGCACGGCCCTGGCGGGGGCCGCGGAGCCGGAGGCCGTCGCGGTGGCCGGGGTTCCGGACGGGGAGCCGGGGGCCGGGCGGTCGCCCTCGCCGAGGGCGGCGACGTGGGCCGCCGCGGAGGCGCGGAGGGGGTGCACGCGCGCGTGCAGGGCGGGGTGGGCGGCCAGCGTCGCGTCGTAACGTTCCAGCAGGGTCCGGGAGGCGGTCACCGCGCGGCGCCGGAGGGCCGCCTCGGCGCGGGCCACCCGTTCGGCCTCGCGGGCCGCAGCCTCCTCCGCGGCGCTCGGGCGGCGCGGGCCCGCGCCGTCGGAGGTGCAGCCCGTCAGGGCCGCCGCGGCGGCCGAGGCCCCCGCCGCGAGCACGGCGCGTCTGCCCGTCGTCGTCACGCTCTCTCCCTCAGCATGCAGGACCCCTCCCGGCCGCCCTTCGAAGATCACCGCAGGCGAGCGTACCCGTGGGGGCCCCGGCCGTGGACGGCAACACCCTCCGGGACCGGATACCCTTGATCCGACACGCAGCGACAAGCGACGTACCCACAACAGCACACGCGGCCGAGGAGTCACCCGGATGAGCACCACCCAGAGCGACAGGCTGCGCGGACTCATTGAGCCGCTCGTCCACGCGGAGAACCTGGATCTGGAGGAGATCGAGGTGTCCCGGGCCGGCCGCCGCGGACTGCTGAGGATCGTCGTCGACTCCGACGAGGGCGTGGAGCTGGACACCTGCGCGGAGCTGAGCCGCGCGATCTCCGCGAAGCTGGACGAGACCGACGCCATGGGCGACGGCGAGTACGTCCTGGAGGTCAGCTCCCCCGGCGCCGACCGTCCGCTCTCCGAGCACCGCCACTACGTCCGGGCCACCGGCCGGCTGGTGAAGCTCCAGCTCGTCGAGGGCGGGGACCTGGTCACCCGCATCCTGGCGGTGGACGAGGACGGCCTCGACACCGAGGTCCCGGGCGTGAAGGGCCGCAAGGCCACCGCCCGCCGCGTGGAGTTCGCCGAGATCGCCAAGGCGCGTGTCGAGATCGAGTTCAACCGCAAGGACAAGAAGGAAGAGGAGGCGTAGCCGTGGACATCGACGTGAAGCTTCTGAAGGGCTTGGCGCAGGAGAAGGAAATCTCCTTCGAGATGCTGGTCGAGGCGATCGAGTCGGCCCTCCTCATCGCGTACCACCGCACCCCGTCCGCCCGCCGCCACGCGCGCGTGGAGCTGGACCGGCACACCGGTCACGTGACGGTGTGGGCCGAGGAGGACCCGGCCGACCTGGAGGAGGGGCAGGAGCCCAAGGAGTTCGACGACACCCCGTCGGACTTCGGCCGCATCGCGGCGAGCACCGCCCGCCAGGTCATCCAGCAGCGGCTGCGCGACGCCGAGAACGACGTCACCTTCGGCGAGTACGCCCGCCGCGAGGGCGATGTCGTCGCCGGTGTGGTGCAGCAGGGCAAGGACCCGAAGAACGTCCTCGTCAAGCTGGACGACAAGCTGGAGGCCATCCTGCCGGTGCAGGAGCAGGTGCCGGGCGAGGAGTACACGCACGGCCTGCGGCTGCGCACGTACGTCGTCCGGGTGGCCAAGGGTGTCCGCGGTCCGTCCGTCACCCTTTCGCGCACCCACCCCAATCTGGTGAAGAAGCTCTTCGCCCTGGAGGTGCCCGAGATCGCCGACGGTTCGGTCGAGATCTCGGCGATCGCGCGTGAGGCCGGTCACCGCACCAAGATCGCGGTCCGTTCCACCCGTTCGGGCCTGAACGCCAAGGGCGCCTGCATCGGCCCCATGGGCAGCCGGGTGCGGAACGTGATGGCCGAGCTGCTCGGCGAGAAGATCGACATCGTCGACTGGTCGGACGACCCGGCCGAGATGGTGGCGAACGCGCTCTCCCCGGCCCGGGTCTCCAAGGTCGAGGTCGTCGACGCCGCCGCCCGGTCCGCCCGGGTGACGGTCCCCGACTACCAGCTCTCCCTGGCCATCGGCAAGGAGGGGCAGAACGCCCGGCTGGCCGCGCGGCTCACCGGCTGGCGGATCGACATCCGGCCGGACACCGAGACCGCGGCCGAAGAGGGCTGAGCGGCACCGCCCGCAAGCCGGAGATCGTTTTTGGCCAACAGCTGTTCGATTTTTGCCCCAAACGGGTGAGGTCGGTACGGGGAGGTAGACTTAATCGTGTCTGGCCGGACGCATGCCCGCGCGTGCCCTGAGCGAACCTGTGTGGGATGCCGGGAGCGAGCGGCCAAGAGCGATCTGCTGCGGATCGTGGTGAACAAGGACGAGTGCGTCCCCGATCATCGCGGTACGCTGCCCGGCCGGGGTGCGTACGTGCACCCCGCCTTGCACTGTCTCGACCTGGCGGCCCGCCGCCGGGCGTTCCCGAGGGCCTTCAGGGTCCCGGGGCCGCTCGACACGGCGGCGCTGCGGGAACACGTCGAGCAGGCCGCCCAGGCGGCACCGCAGTGAACAGGAAGTACGGCACGGAACCCCGTGCGGTCAGGTACCTCGCGAGTCGGAAGTAGGTCGAGATTGCGATGAGCACTCGATGAGTACGCGATGAGTACGCCCATGAAGTAGCGACGGTCCGGCGGTAACCGGACCTAAAAGGAGCGATGTGGCTAAGGTCCGGGTATACGAACTCGCCAAGGAGTTCGGTGTGGAGAGCAAGGTCGTGATGGCCAAGCTCCAGGAACTCGGTGAATTCGTCCGTTCGGCGTCCTCGACGATCGAGGCGCCGGTCGTGCGCAAGTTGACTGACGCTTTGCAGGGTCCCGGCGGTTCCGCCGGCAAGACCGCTGCCAAGCCCGGCGCGCCCCGCAAGTCGGCGCCCGCCCCCAAGCCGGCCGCGCCGGCGCCTTCGGCGCCCGCCGCCGCACGTCCCGCTGCCCCGAAGCCTGGCGCGCCCACCCCGGCGCCCAAGCCCGCGGCGGCCGAGAAGCCCTCGACGCCGGCCCCCGGCCCGCGTCCGACCCCGGGTCCGAAGCCCGCGGCTCCCGCGCCCAAGCCGGCGCCCGCCGCCCCGGCTCCGACCAACCCGGAGTTCACCGCGCCTCCGGCGGCTCCGGCCGCGGGTGGTCAGCGTCCCGGTGGTGCCGCCTCCGGCCCGCGTCCGACCGGTGCCCGTCCGGGCCAGGCCGCGCCGCGCCCGGGTCAGCAGGCCCCCCGTCCCGGCCAGCAGGCCCCGCGTCCGGGCGCCCCGCGTCCGGCCGGCCCGCGTCCGGGCAACAACCCCTTCACCTCCGGCGGCTCCACCGGCATGGCGCGCCCGCAGGCGCCCCGTCCCGGCGGCGGCGCCCCGCGTCCCGGCGGCCCCGGTGCCGTTCCGGGCGCCCCGCGTCCGCAGGGCGGCCCCGGCGGCGCCCCGCGTCCCCAGGGCGGCGCTCCGCGTCCGACCCCGGGTGGCATGCCCCGTCCGCAGGCCCCGCGTCCCGGTGGCGCGCCCGGCGGCAACCGTCCGAACCCGGGCATGATGCCGCAGCGTCCCGCTGCCGGCCCGCGTCCCGGCCCCGGCGGTCGTGGCCCCGGTGGTCCCGGCGGTCGTCCGGGCGGTCCCGGTGGCGGCGGCGGTCGTCCCGGCTTCGCCGGTCGTCCGGCCGGTCCCGGCGGCGGTGGCGGCGGCTTCGCCGGCCGTCCCGGCGGTCCCGGTGGCGGCGGCGGTCGTCCGGGTGGTCCCGGCGGCGGTGGCGGCGGCTTCGGCGGTCGTCCCGGCGGCTTCGGCGGCCGTCCCGGCGGTCCGGGTGGCCGTGGTGGCACGCAGGGCGCCTTCGGTCGTCCCGGCGGTCCCGCGCGTCGCGGTCGCAAGTCGAAGCGGCAGAGGCGCCAGGAGTACGAGGCCATGCAGGCCCCGTCCGTGGGCGGCGTGATGCTGCCTCGCGGCAACGGCGAGACCATTCGCCTGTCGCGCGGTGCGTCCCTCACCGACTTCGCGGAGAAGATCGGCGCCAACCCGGCGTCGCTCGTCGCGGTCATGATGAACCTCGGCGAGATGGTCACGGCCACGCAGTCCGTCTCCGACGACACGCTGGTCATGCTGGCCGAGGAGATGAACTACGTCGTCCAGGTCGTCAGCCCGGAGGAGGAGGACCGCGAGCTTCTCGAGTCCTTCGACATCGAGTTCGGCGAGGACGAGGGCGGCGAAGAGGCCCTGGTCTCCCGTCCGCCGGTCGTGACCGTCATGGGTCACGTCGACCACGGTAAGACCCGACTCCTCGACGCCATCCGCAAGACGAACGTCGTCGCGGGCGAGGCCGGTGGCATCACCCAGCACATCGGTGCCTACCAGGTCGGTACCGAGGTCAACGGCGAAGAGCGTCGCATCACCTTCATCGACACCCCGGGTCACGAGGCGTTCACCGCCATGCGTGCCCGTGGTGCGAAGTCGACCGACATCGCGATCCTCGTGGTCGCGGCCAACGACGGCGTCATGCCGCAGACGATCGAGGCGCTCAACCACGCCAAGGCCGCCGGCGTCCCGATCGTCGTCGCGGTCAACAAGATCGACGTCGAGGGCGCGGACCCGGTCAAGGTCCGCGGTCAGCTGACCGAGTTCGGTCTGGTGGCCGAGGAGTACGGCGGCGACACCATGTTCGTCGACATCTCCGCCAAGCAGGGTCTGCACATCGACTCCCTGCTGGAGGCCGTCATCCTCACGGCCGACGCCTCGCTCGACCTCCGGGCCAACCCGGACCAGGACGCGCAGGGCATCGCCATCGAGTCGCACCTCGACCGCGGTCGCGGCGCCGTCTCGACGGTCCTGGTCCAGCGCGGAACGCTGCGCATCGGCGACACGATCGTCGCCGGCGACGCGTACGGCCGCGTCCGGGCCATGCTCGACGACAAGGGCAACAACGTGGAGGAGGCGACCCCGTCGACCCCCGTCCTCGTCCTGGGTCTCACCAACGTCCCGGGTGCCGGTGACAACTTCCTCGTCGTCGACGAGGACCGCACCGCCCGCCAGATCGCCGAGAAGCGTGCCGCCCGCGAGCGGAACGCGGCCTTCGCGAAGCGCGTCCGCCGCGTCTCGCTGGAGGACCTGGACAAGGTGCTCAAGGCCGGCGAGATCCAGCAGCTGAACCTGATCATCAAGGGTGACGCCTCTGGTTCCGTCGAGGCCCTCGAGTCCTCCCTGCTCCAGCTGGACGTCGGCGAGGAGGTCGACATCCGCGTCCTGCACCGCGGCGTGGGTGCCGTCACCGAGTCGGACATCGACCTGGCGATGGGCTCCGACGCCATCGTGATCGGCTTCAACGTGCGCGCCGCCGGGCGTGCGCAGCAGATGGCCGAGCGCGAGGGCGTGGACGTCCGGTACTACTCGGTCATCTACCAGGCGATCGAGGAGATCGAGGCGGCCCTCAAGGGTCTGCTCAAGCCGGAGTACGAGGAGGTCGAGCTCGGCACCGCGGAGATCCGCGAGGTCTTCCGCTCCTCCAAGCTCGGCAACATCGCCGGTGTCCTCATCCGCTCCGGCGAGGTCAAGCGCAACACCAAGGCGCGCCTCATCCGCGACGGCAAGGTCATCGCCGAGAACCTCAACATCGAGGGTCTGCGTCGCTTCAAGGACGACGTCACCGAGATCCGCGAGGGCTTCGAGGGTGGTATCAACCTCGGAAACTTCAACGACATCAAGGTCGACGACGTCATCGCGACGTACGAGATGCGCGAGAAGCCGCGCGCGTAACACGCGGTGAAGTGCCGGGGCCGGTCGGCGGAGGTTATTCCGTCGATCGGCCCCGGCCGTTCCGTGTACGGTTTCGGTGTCCCCGTCCAGCGGTTGGCGGGGCCACTGACCCCGAACCGGCGGGACATCCGGACACACATGTATGTGGGGACTCTGTCCTTCGACCTGCTCCTCGGCGACGTCCATTCGCTCAAGGAGAAACGCTCCCTCGTGAAGCCGATCGTCGCCGAGCTCCAGCGGAAGTTCTCGGTGAGCGTGGCGGAGGTGAGCGGCCAGAACCTCCACCGGCGGGCCGAGATCGGCGTCGCCATGGTGTCGGGGGACCTGGGGCACCTGAACGGCGTCCTGGACCGCTGCGAGCGGCTGGTCGCCGCGCGGCCGGAGGTGGAGCTGCTCTCGGTGCGCCGAAGGCTCCACACTGATGAAGACTGAATGAGCAAGGCAAAGAAGGAGACGGACCAGTGGCCGACAACGCGCGGGCGAAGAAGCTGGCGGACCTCATCCGGGAGGTGGTCGCCGAGAAGCTGCAGCGCGGCATCAAGGACCCGCGCCTGGGTACGCACGTGACCATCACGGACACCCGCGTCACCGGTGACCTGCGGGAGGCCACGGTCTTCTACACGGTCTACGGCGACGACGAGGACCGGGCGAGCGCCGCGGCCGGCCTGGAGAGCGCCAAGGGCATCCTGCGCTCGGCGGTGGGCAAGGCGGCCGGGACCAAGTTCACCCCGACCCTGGCCTTCGTGGCCGACGCCCTCCCGGAGAACGCGCGGACCATCGAGGACCTCCTCGACAAGGCGCGCGCCTCCGACGCCCAGGTGCGGGAGGCGTCCTCGGGCGCCACCTTCGCGGGCGACGCCGACCCGTACAAGAAGCCGGGCGAGGACGAAGCCGCCGAATGATCAACGACCGGACGCCCGACGGCCTTGTCATCGTCGACAAGCCGTCGGGCTTCACCTCGCACGACGTCGTGGCCAAGATGCGCGGGATCGCCAGGACCCGCCGCGTCGGCCACGCCGGCACGCTCGACCCCATGGCCACGGGCGTCCTCGTCCTCGGCGTGGAGCGGGCCACCAAGCTCCTCGGTCACCTCGCGCTGACCGAGAAGGAGTACCTGGGCACCATCCGCCTGGGCCAGACCACGATCACCGACGACGCCGAGGGCGAGATCACGGCGTCGGTCGACGCGTCGAAGGTCACCCGCGAGCAGATCGACGCGGGGGTCGCGGAGCTGACCGGCGCCATCATGCAGGTCCCGTCGAAGGTCTCCGCGATCAAGATCGACGGCAAGCGGTCCTACGCGCGCGTGCGCGGGGGCGAGGAGTTCGAGATCCCGGCCCGTCCGGTCACCGTCTCCTCCTTCCGGGTGTACGACGTGCGCGAGGAGACCGCCGAGGACGGCACGCCCGTCGTCGACCTGGTCGTCTCCGTGGTCTGCTCCTCCGGTACGTACATCCGGGCGCTGGCCCGGGACCTCGGCGCCGGACTCGGCGTCGGCGGGCACCTCACCGCGCTGCGGCGCACCCGGGTGGGCCCGTACAAGCTGGACAGCGCCCGCACCCTGGACCAGCTCCAGCAGGAGCTGACCGTGATGCCGGTCGCCGAGGCCGCCGAGGCGGCGTTCCCGCGCTGGGACGTCGACGAGAAGCGGGCCCGGCTGCTGCTCAACGGGGTGCGGCTGGAGATGCCGGAGTACCCCGCGGGCCCGGTCGCGGTCTTCGGGCCGGACGGGAAGCTGCTCGCGCTGGTCGAGGACCAGCGGGGCAAGGCGAAGAGCCTGGCCGTCTTCGGCTGACACGTCACGCGGAGGGCGGGTGCGCGCGGCGCGCCCGCCCTTCCGTGTTTCTTCACTCCATCGGGGAAGCGCTCGGAGTGAACCCTGGGCGTACGAGGGGGCGCGTTCGCCGATCCGCGCCGGGCGGGGAGCGCCCCGACCTACCCTCCACACCATGGGACGCGGGGACCTGGCGGAGCCGGTGGGGCTGGTGCGCATCTGCGATCTGGCGGGCCGGCCGCGCGGCACCGGATTCCTCGCCGACCACGAGGGCACCCTCGTCACCAGCCACGAGGCCGTCGACGGGCTCACGCGCGTCGTGCTGCACGCGCCCGGCGAGCGGACCTGGCTCGCCGAGTCCGACGCCGTCACCGCCCTCCCCGAGCAGGGGCTCGCGCTGATCCGCACCGAGGGCCTGGGCGTGCGCCCGCTGCCGCTCGCCACCCGCGCGGCCGTCGAACCCGGCACCTACGTCCGGATCGCCGCGCACGGCTGGCGCGAGGCCCGCGTCCTCGGCCCCGCCGCCGTCACGTACACCGCCACCGACCGCTTCCACGTCCTCGCCGACGCCCTCGAACTCGCCATCGGCACCGAGGGAGCCGAGGCGCTCCGGCTCGGCGGTCCGGCCGCCGGCGGACCCGTCCTCGACAGCGCCACCGGCACCGTCCTCGGCGTCGTCGGCACCGCGCTCCAGGGCGACCCCCGCGCCGCCGGACACGCCGTCCCGCTCCGCCCGGACGGCCCCCTGGGCGACCTCCTGCGCCGCAACGCGGCCACCGTCCCCGCCTACGGCCCCGACCTCAACCTCGCCGCCGTCCTCGAACTCACCACCCCCACCGCGCTCCCGCCCCGCGACCCGTCCCCCTGGCCCGCCCCGGTCACCCGCCCGGCCGCCCTCGGCACCCTGACCCGCTTCGCCGGACCGGACCCCCGCCCGGGCGACCCGGACCCCGCCGTCCCCGTGCTCGCCGTCGTCGGCGCGCCCGGCAGCGGGCGTACGACCCTGCTCGGGGCCCTCTGCGAGGAGCGGGCGGCCCGGCGCGCGTCCGCGCCGACCGTACGGCTGCGGGGCGCCGACCTGCTGGAGGCGGACGGCTCGGTCGCCGACGCCGTCGGGCGGCTGCTGCACCGCGCGGCCCGGATCGCCGCCGCCTCCGGGGCCTCCGGCGACCCCGTCACCCCCGAGCGGGCCGCCGCGCTCGCCCGGGCCGCCGGGCGGCCGCTCCTCGTCGTCCTCGACGCCCCCGAGGAGATGCCCCCGCTCCTCGGCCACCGGCTCGCCGACTGGACCGGGGCCACCGAGCGCTGGCTGCGCGCCCACGGCACCCGCCTCGTCCTCGCCTGCCGCCCCGAGTACGCCGAGCGGGCCGCCGCCCTCTGGAGCACCGCCCCCGCCGTGCTGCCGCTCGGCGACCTCACCGACGCCGAGGCCAGGGCCGTACGCCAGGGGTACGGGCTCGGCGACGACGACCTCGCCCCCGCCGACGCCCGGCACCCGCTCGCCCTGCGGCTGCTCGCGGAGGTGCGGGCCGCGCTCCCCGGCGAGGTGCCCGGACGGCCCGGCCGGACCGAGATCTTCACCGCCCACCTGGACCTGATGTGCCTGCGGATCGCGGTCCGGATCGCCGCCGACGCGCGCCCGCGGCCCGGCGGCCCGGCCGTCCGCCGGCTCGCCGCCCGGGTCACCGGCCAGGTCCACGAGGCCGCCCGGCGCTGCCTCGGCCCCGGCCACGGCCTCCTCGACCGGGCCTCCTTCGAGGAGCTCTTCCCGTGGCGGGACGGCTGGGCCCCCGCCGTCCTCACCGAGGGCCTGCTCGTTCCCGCCGGCACCGGCTACCGCTTCGCCCACGAGGAGGTCGCCGACTGGCTCCAGGCCGCCCACCTCGACCTCGACACGGCCCTCGACACCCTCGTCCACGCCCGCCCCACCGCCTCCGACCGGCCGGAGCCGCCGGCCCCCACCCCGCCCGACGACGACGTCGACCCGGACCGCCGCGAGGCGCCGGACGCCCCCGCCGGGCCGCGCGGGCGCCGGCGGCGCGGCCCGGCGGCGGCCCCGCCCGACGCGCCCGCCGGGCCGGCCGCCGACCGGGCCCGGGGGCGCCGGCGCGGAGGGGCGACGGAACCGGGCGCCGCGTCGCGGCTCGCCGTGCCCCGGCACCGGATCGGGACGGTCGTCCAGGCGCTGCTGCTCGCCCACCGCCAGGGCGGCGCCGCGGCCCTGGCACCCCGGTTGACCGGACTCGTCGACTTCCTGGCCGGCGCCGGCCGGGAGACGCCCGAGGACGCCGTCTGGTGGGGGAGCACCCTGCTCGTGCGGACCCTCGCCGGGATCGGCGACCCGCGCCCCTACCTGCCCGTGCTGCGGCGGCTCGCCGACCGCGTGGGGGAGGGCGGCGACCGGGCCGGGGCCTTCGCCGGCCTCGGGGCCGACTGGTGGCGCGCGGTGGCCGTCGGCGAGGACGAACGCCTCGACCTGCTGCGCCGCCTCGTCACGGCCGACCCGCCGCCCCCCGGTCCCGCCCCCTTCCTCGACGCCGTCGAGGAGCTGCTCGCCGCCCGGCCCCGGGAGGTCCAGCCGCTGCTCTGCCGCTGGTTCACCGACGCCCGCCCACTGCCCGCGCGGCCGTACGCCACCGTCGCCACCACCGCCCAGGAACTGCTCCACACCCACCGCGGGACCGCCGCCGACGACCTGTGCGAGGCGCTGGCCGCCACCGCCCACCCGCTCGCCGACGGACTGCTCGGCGCGCTCGTCGACGACGAGCCGTCCGCGCTCTGCCGGGCCGTCGACCGGTGGGCCCACGACGACCTGCGCCCCGAGCGGCGGCTCGCCGCCGCCGCGTACGGCAGCCTGCTGGCCACCCGCGGCCCGCACGGCCAGGACCGCGAACTGCTGCGGTACGCGGCCGGCGCGCTGCTCGCCCGCCCCGGCGACCGGCCGCTGCACGGCGCCGCCCTCGGCATCCTCGTCCGCGACCCGCAGACCCGGGGCGCGTACCTGGCCCGGGCCGTCGCCGACCCCCGGGTGCCGGCCGACGCGCTCGTCGCGGCCCTCGCCGACCACCCCGGGCCGGTCCTCGACGCCCTCCGCGACCGGCTGGACGAGGGCCGCGACCCGGGAGCGGTCCTGCGGGCCCTCGCCGCCGTCGACACGCCCGCCCTCACCCGCCGGATCGCCCTCCTCGTCCGGGCCTACGTCACCCGGCACCCCGAGGGCGCCGTCCACGCCGCCGGCTACCTCGACCTGCGGTTCGAGGAGGGGCCGACCGCCCGGGCCGTGCTCTTCCCCCTGGTCGTCGGGCTGATCCACGGCCGGCCCGCCGCCGTCCGGCGCGCCCTCGCCCCCGTCCTCGCCGCCCCCGGCACCGGCGCCTCCCGCCACCTGCGGGCCGAACTCCTCGACGTCCTCCTCGACCACGAGACCTACGCCGCCGAGCCGGGCGAGCGGACCGTGCCGGACGCCCTGCTGACCGCCGCCGCCGAGGGCGCCGCCCGCCGCCCGCGCCCCCGCAGCCACGCCCTGCTGACCCGTACCGCCGCCCTCTACGCCCGTGACCCGGGCGGCGCGGCCCACCGCGACCGGCTGCTCACCGCGCTCGCCGCCGAACACCCGGCCTTCGCCGCCCTGCTCGCGGAGACCGTGCCCGCGCCCCGCGCACCCGGCAGTGCCCATGCCGATGCGAACCGACGGGCCCGGGCATGGCAGTCTTAGACCTGCGTAATGGGCGCACAGGGCGAACAGGCGGACGAGGAGCGGTCACAGTGCAGCGCTGGCGTGGCTTGGAGGACATCCCCCAGGACTGGGGGCGCAGCGTCGTCACCATCGGCTCCTACGACGGTGTGCACCGCGGACACCAGCTGATCATCGGGCGGGCCGTCGAGCGCGCCCGCGAGCTGGGCGTCCCCGCCGTCGTGGTGACCTTCGACCCGCACCCCTCCGAGGTGGTGCGCCCCGGCAGCCACCCGCCGCTGCTCGCCCCGCACCACCGGCGCGCCGAGCTGATGGCCGACCTGGGCGTGGACGCGGTGCTCGTGCTGCCGTTCACCGCCGAGTTCTCGCAGCTGTCGCCGGCCGACTTCATCGTCAAGGTGCTCGTCGACAAGCTGCACGCGCGGGCCGTCATCGAGGGCCCGAACTTCCGCTTCGGCCACCGGGCCGCGGGGAACGTGGAGTTCCTCACCGAGCTGGGCGCCACCTACGACTACGAGGTCGAGGTGATCGACCTGTACGTCAGCGGGACCGCCGGCGGCGGGCAGCCCTTCTCCTCCACCCTGACCCGACGGCTGGTCGCCGAGGGCGACATGGCCGGCGCCGCCGAGATCCTCGGCCGGCCGCACCGGGTCGAGGGCATCGTCGTGCGCGGCGCGCAGCGCGGCCGCGAGCTGGGCTTCCCCACGGCCAACGTGGAGACCCTGCCGCACACCGCGATCCCCGCCGACGGCGTCTACGCCGGCTGGCTGACCGCGAACGGCGAGCGGATGCCGGCGGCGATCTCCGTCGGCACCAACCCGCAGTTCGACGGCACCGAGCGGACGGTGGAGGCGTACGCGATCGACCGCGAGGGCCTCGACCTGTACGGGCTGCACGTCTCCGTCGACTTCCTCGCCTACGTGCGCGGCATGCTCAAGTTCGACACCCTCGACGACCTGCTGGTGGCCATGGCCGCCGACGTCGACAAGTGCCGGGCGCTGACGGCCGCGTACGACGCCGCGGCGGAGTGATCCCGCCCGGAGCCGTCACCAGGTGACGTACAGCTCCCGGGGGCCGCGGATCAGGCCCTGGGACTGGAAGGGCACGTCCTCCGGCCGGCCCGCGAGCCGCAGCTCCGGATAGCGGGCCAGCAGCGTGGACAGCATCACCTCGGACTCCATCCGGGTCAGCATCGCGCCCATGCAGTGGTGCGGCCCGTGGCCGAAGGAGACGTGCCCGATGCCCGTGCGGTCGAAGTCGAGGACGTCGGGGTCGGCGAAGACCTCCGGGTCCCGGTTGGCCGCCAGGTAGGAGGCGTACACCGCCTCACCCGCGCGGATCACGACCCCGCCGATCTCGACGTCCTCCGTCGCGATCCGGGGGAGTCCGACGCCGTTGCGGTGCGGGATCCAGCGCAGCAGCTCGTCCACCGCCTGCGGCAGCAGCTCCGGCTCGGCGCGCAGCCGGGCGAGCAGGTCCGGGCGGGTGAGCAGCACGTACACCATGTTGGCGCTGTTGTTGCGGACCGCGTGGGCGCCGCTGATCAGGATCGCCATGGCGAGCGAGACCGCCTCGTCGGCGCTGATCCGGCCCTCCGCCAGGGACTCGGCCAGCTCCCCGGCCAGGTCCTCCCGCGGCTCGGCCCGGCGCTGTTCGAGCAGCCGGGTGATGTAGCCGTGGATCTGCGCCTTGGCGGCGCGGCTGCCCTCCGGGCCGGGGCCCGAGGAGAGGATCAGGTCCGGCCAGGACGCCAGCTCGGCCCGGTCCTCCTCCGGGATGCCGAGCAGATCGCAGACCACCGCCATCGGCAGCGGCCCGTGCAGGTGCCGCATCAGGTCGGCGGGCCGGCCCGCCTCCTCCATGGCGTCGAGGAACCGGTCGCAGGCCGCCTGGGCGAGCGGTCGCAGCCGCTGGGCGCCCCGGCCGGTGAAGGTCTTGGTCACGGCCTTGCGGAGCTGGGTGTGGTACGGCGGATCGGCGTAGTTCAGGGCCGCCTTCGAGGCCACCATGTGGCCGGTCATCTTGGTCACCTGCCGGTCCAGCAGGGCCGTCCGGCTGAACCGCGGATCCGAGGTGACCGCCCGGACGTCGGCGTACCGGGTGACCAGCCACGCCTCGTTCTCGGCGGCGAACGGCAGCCGGATCCGGGAGACCGGTTCCTTCGCGAGCAGCTCGGTCAGGAGCGGGTCGAAGTCGAGCGCGGGCAGGTCGTCGACGGACCAGGTGCGGGCCGGACGGGTGGCGCCGGGGCAGCCGGCGGGGGCGGATCCGGGCGCCGGGGCACCGGAGGCCGGAGAGCCGGAGGCCGGGGATCCGGGGGCCGGGGATCCGGACGCCGGGCGGCCGGACATCAGCGGTTCGGAGGTCATGCGGAGGCTTTTCCCGGCGGCGGGCGGACGCGACACGCCGAAGGCCGTACAGCCCCTCGGACGGCCGACACCCGCACTCACCCACCGTGACGAGCCGGGCACGCTCGCGGTTGCGGGCTCGCGATCAGCGGGTGAGTGTGGGCCGCAGTCCGCCGATCGAGAAGAAGGAGCGAGTGCCGTGGTGACCTTGTGCAAACCCGCGGTGGCCGTGCCGGAGCACGTGATCACGATGGAGGAGACGCTCGACCTCGCCCGTGCGCGCCACTCCGACCACCCCCAACTCCCCCTGGCGCTGCGGCTGATCGGCAACACCGGTGTCGCGAAACGGCACATCGTGCAGCCCATCGAGAAGACCCTGGCCCATCCCGGCTTCCAGGAACGCAACGAGCTGTACGAGGCCGAGGCGAAGGCCCGGGTCCCCGCCGTCGTCGAGGAGGCCCTCGGCCACGCCGGACTGCGCCCGGCCGACATCGACATGATCGTCTACGTGTCGTGCACGGGCTTCATGATGCCCTCGCTCACCGCCTGGATGATCAACACCATGGGCTTCCCCAGCCACACCCGGCAGGTGCCCATCGCCCAGCTCGGCTGCGCCGCCGGCGGGGCGGCGATCAACCGGGCGCACGACTTCTGCACCGCCTACCCGGACGCCAACGTCCTCATCGTGGCCTGCGAGTTCTGCTCGCTCTGCTACCAGCCGACCGACCTCGGCGTCGGCTCGCTGCTCTCCAACGGCCTCTTCGGCGACGCCGTCGCCGCCGCCGTGGTCCGCGGCCGCGGCGGCACCGGCATCCTCCTGGAGCGCAACAACTCCCACCTGGTGCCCGACACCGAGGACTGGATCGCCTACAGCGTCCGCGAGACCGGCTTCCACTTCCTGCTCGACAAGCGGGTGCCGACGACGATGGAACCGCTCGCCCCCGCGCTCCGCGAGATCGCCGGCGCGCACGGCTGGGACGCCGGGAACCTCGACTTCTACATCATCCACGCGGGCGGTCCGCGGATCCTCGACGACCTCAGCCTCTTCCTCGAAGTGCCGCCGGAGGCCTTCCGGTTCAGCCGGGCGACCCTCACGGAGTACGGCAACATCGCCAGCGCCGTCGTCCTCGACGCGGTCCGGCGGCTCTTCGACGAGGGCGGGCAGCCGGAGGGCGCGCGCGGCATCCTCGCCGGCTTCGGCCCCGGCATCACCGCCGAGATGTGCCTGGGCCGCTGGACCACCTCGCCCCGCCCCGCCGAACCGCAGCTCGGCGCCCGCCGGATCGTCGGCTACTCGCCCCGCTTCCAGCACGCCCGCAGCAGGGCCTGAACGCCCCGCCGGCACCGTCCCGTCCCACCCCGCCCGGTCCGACCGGGCGGGTCACCACCCCGCAGACGCACACACCCGCCAAGGAGAGTCGTATGTCCCCCACACCGCCCTCCCGTCGACGGCCGCGCGGCCCCGTCGCGCTCGCCGCGCTGCTCGCCGGAGCGGCCGCCGCCTCGCTCGCCGTGGCGCCCGCCGAGGCCGCGGCCCCCGGTGCGGCCCGGGTGCCGATGCACCAGTGCTGGGTCAACGGGGTCGCCGCCCCGCCGGGCGACATGGTCAGCGGCTCCTCCGGCGACGACAACATCTTCTGCGACAGCGACCTGGAGAACGTCACCGTCTGGGGCGGCGGCGGCAACGACATGATCGAGGTCCGCGGCCTCGTCATCGACTCGGCCGTGATGGGCGGCGACGGCGACGACGTCATCCGCGCCAAGCACCTGGTGCCGCAGAACGCCTCCAGCATGGTCCGCGGCAACCGCGGCAACGACGTCATCAAGGTCGCCACGGTCGTCGGCGAGGGCGCCGAGCACGGGGCCGTCGTGCACGGCGACGACGGCGACGACAAGATCACCACCGGTTCGGTGAGCGGCGCCCCCGGCAAGTTCAACCGGGGCGGCGGGATCGTCACCGGCAACGACGGCGCCGACACCATCAAGGTCGGGGTCGTCGACTTCTCCGGCCGCGTGCTGGGCGGCAGCGAGGCCGACACCATCGAGGCCGCCGGCCTCGGCCCCGAGTCCGGCGGCCTGATCCAGGCGGGCCCCGGCGACGACACGATCAGCGGCCCCGGCGGCACGATCCTCACGGTCGGCCCGCACTGGGGCATGGTCGACGCGGGCGTCGGACGGGACACCTGCACCGTGAAGTCGGTCTCGACGCGCACCTCGATCGCCGCCTGCGAGGTGCTCCCGAAGGCCGCCCCCTCCGCGGCGAAGCCGCAGACCCCGTCGGGCGCCCAGCCGGCCGGCGCGAAGCCCGCGACCCCGGCGGCCGCCCAGCCGGCGCCGCATCCGGTCCAGCCGGCCGGCTGACGCCGGCCCCCGCACCACCGCCCGGCGACCCGCCGCCCCCAGGGTCGCCGGGCGGTTCGCCGTCAGCCGTCGTCGCCGGAGGTCGCCCAGTGGCAGGCCACCCCCGGCTCTCCGCCGCCCGCGCGGACCACCGGCAGGGGCTCCGTCCGGCAGCGGTCGGCGACCGGGGCCGCCGTGCCCGAGGCCAGGACCTGGCAGCGGGCGTGGAAGCGGCAGCCGCCCGGGATGCGGGCCGGGTCCGGCGGCTCCCCGCTCAGCACCACCGGCGCCGCCTCCGACTCCGGCAGCACCGACAGCAGGGCCTGGGTGTACGGGTGCCGGGGCGCCGTCAGCACCGACTCGACCGGCCCCGTCTCCACCACCCGGCCCAGATACATCACCGCCACCCGGTCCGCGATGTTCCAGGCGAGGCCCAGGTCGTGGGTCACCACCAGGGCCGAGAGCCCGAGTTCGTCGCGCAGCCGGAGCAGCAGCGCCAGGATCTCGCCGCGTACCGACGCGTCCAGGGAGGCCACCGGCTCGTCCGCGACGATGAGTTCCGGCTCCAGGACCAGCGCCCCCGCGATCACCACCCGCTGCCGCTGCCCGCCGGACAGCTCGTGCGGGTAGCGCAGGAAGAACCGCTCGGGCGGCCGCAGCCCGGCCCGGGCGAGGGCCTCCGCGACCGCCGCGCGCTCGTCCGCCCCGTCGCGGTGGACGCCGTGGATCCGCAGCCCCTCGGCGACCGCCTCGTACACGGTGTGCCGGGGGTTGAGGGAGCCGCTCGGGTCCTGGAGGACGAGCTGGGCGCGCCGCCGGTAGGCCTTGAGAGCCCGGGAGGTGTACGCGAGGGGCTCCCCGGCGAAGGAGACCGTGCCGGCCCGCGGCTTCACCAGGCCGAGGAGCGTCCGGGCCAGGGTCGTCTTGCCGCAGCCGGACTCGCCGACCAGGGCCACGATCTCGCCCGCGCCGATCTCCAGGTCCACCCCGTCGACCGCCCGGGCGGGCGGCGCGCCCCGCCGCCCCGGGAAGGTGACGTGCACCCCGCTGGCCGTGAGCAAGGTCATCCGCTGTCCCTTCCGACGTGGACGCAGGCGGCCCGTCGCCCGTCGCCCGCCGCCCGCAGTTCCTGGTCCTCCTCGGCGCACTCCGCCACCGCCACCGGGCAGCGGGGGTGGAAGGCGCAGCCGGCGGGCAGCGCCGCCGGGTCCGGCGGGTCGCCGGGCAGACCTCGCGGCGCCCGCCGCGACGCCGGGTCGCCGATCCGGGGGAACGCCGACGACAGCGCCCGCCCGTAGGGGTGAGCGGCGTACCTGTACACCTCGGCGGCCGGGCCCTCCTCGACGATCCGGCCCGCGTACATGACGGCGAGCCGGTCGCAGGTGTCGGCGAGCACCGCCAGGTCGTGGCTGATCATCATCAGTCCGATGGACTCCTCGGCGACCAGCCGCTCGATCAGCCGCAGGATCTGCGCCTGGATCATCACGTCGAGGGCGGTGGTCGGCTCGTCGGCGACGATCAGCCGGGGCTCGCAGGCGAGCGCCATCGCGATCATCACGCGCTGCCGCTGTCCGCCGGAGAGTTCGTGCGGGTACGCGGCGGCCCGGGAGGCGGGCAGGCCGACCTGGTCGAGGAGGGCGGCGACCCGCTTCCGGGCCACGGCGGGGGTGGCCCGCCGGTGCACGAGCAGGGGCTCGGCGATCTGGTCGCCGATCCGGCGGACCGCGTTCAGCGAGTGCATCGCGCCCTGGAAGACGATCGAGGCGCCCGCCCAGCGGACCGCCCGCAGCCGCCCCCACTTCATGGCGAGGACGTCCTCCCCGTCGAGGAGGATCTCCCCGTCGAGCCGGGCGGTCGCGGGCAGCAGCCGCAGCAGGGCGAGCGCCAGCGTCGACTTCCCGCAGCCGGACTCGCCGGCCACGCCCAGCTTCGACCCGGCCTCCAGGGTGAGGTCGACCCCGCGCACGGCGGGTACGGCCCCGGCCCCGGAGCCGTACGTGACCCGCAGGTCCCTGATCTCCAGGAGGCTCAACGCCCCACCCCCAGCCTCGGGTTGAGCACGGATTCGACGGCCCGGCCGCAGAGCGTGAAGGCGAGCGCGACCAGCGCGATCGCGATCCCGGGCGGGGCCAGGTACCACCAGTGCCCGGAGGAGACCGCGCCGGCCTCGCGGGCGTCCTGGAGCATGCCGCCCCAGGAGACGACCGTCGGGTCGCCGAGGCCGAGGAAGGCGAGGGTGGCCTCGGTGAGGATGGCGGTGGAGATGCCGAGGGTGGTCTGGGCGAGCACCAGCGGCATCACGTTCGGCAGCACGTGCCGGGCCATGACGTGCCGGTGGCCGCCGCCGAGCGCGGTCGCGCGCTCGATGTACGGGCGGGACTCGACGGCGATCGTCTGCGCCCGCACCAGCCGGGCGGTGGTCGGCCAGGAGGTGACGCCGATGGCGAGCACCACCGTCCACATCGACCGGGACATCACGGTGGCGAGCACGATCGCCAGGACCAGCGTCGGCATCACCAGGAACCAGTCGGTGATCCGCATGACGACCGTGGAGAGCCAGCCGCCGTAGTGGCCGGCGAGGACCCCGACGAGGGTGCCGATGGCGACCGACAGGGTCGCCGCGAGCAGCCCGACGAGCAGGGAGATCCGCGCGCCCCAGATCAGCAGGCCGAGCAGGGAGCGCCCGAACTGGTCGGTGCCGAGCGGGAACTCGGCGCTCGGCGACTCCAGGGCCGTACCGGGCGCGTTCGTCACCGACTGCACGTCGGCGCCGACCGTCCACGGGGCGGTCAGCGCGAGCAGCGCGATCAGGGCGAGGCCGGCCAGCCCGTACAGGCCCGCCCGGTGGGTCCGGTACGTCTTCCAGAAGCGCGCCGCGGAGCCCTTGCGGCGCTCCCATGCGAGAGAGGTCATCGGCCCACCCGGGGGTCGAGCAGCGGATAGAGCAGGTCGGCCAGGAGGTTCATCAGGATCATCGCTCCGGCGAAGACGACGAACAGGCCCTGCACGAGCGGCAGATCGGGCACGCTGAGCGCCTGGTAGAAGAGGCCGCCGAGCCCCGGCCAGGAGAAGACGGTCTCCACCAGGATGGAACCGGCCGCCACGTGACCCAGGTTGATGAAGACCATGGTGACGGTCGGCAGCAGCGCGTTGGGCACCGCGTGCCGGCGGCGCACCTCGTCGTCCTTGAGCCCCTTGGCCCGGGCGGTCGTCAGATAGTCGCCGCCCATCTCGTCGAGGAGCGAGGACCGCATCACGAGCAGGGTCTGCGCGTACCCGACGGCGACCAGCGTCACGACGGGCAGCACCAGGTGGTGGGCGACGTCGAGGACGTACGCGAAGCCGGTCTCGCCGGTCCCGGACTCCATGCCGCCGGTCGGGAAGAGCCCCGGGATCGGTCCCATCCCCACTGAGAACACGATGATGAGGAGCAGCCCGAGCCAGAACGACGGCACCGACCACAGGGTGAGCGCGAGGCCGGTGTTCACCCGGTCGCCGAGGCCGCCGTGCCGCCACGCCGAGCGGGTGCCGAGCCACAGCCCGAGCGCCGAGTAGAGGACCACGGCGACCCCGGTGAGCAGCAGGGTCGCGGGCAGCTTCGCCGCGATCAGCTCGCCGACCGGGGCGCGGAACTGGAAGGAGGTGCCGAGGTCGCCGCCGAGCGCCTTGGCGCAGTAGTCGGCGAACTGCTGCCACAGCGGCAGGTCGAGACCGAACTGGCGGCGCAGGGTGGCCAGTTGCTCGGCCGAGGTGGGGATGCCGTGGGTCATCGCCTTCACCGGGTCACCGGGGATGATCCGGAACAGGAAGAAGCTGGTGACCAGGACGGCGAAGAGGGAGACGAGCGCGCCGCCCAGCTTCCCCGCCGCGTGGCGGAGGTAGCCGGAGGCGACGCCGGTGCGGGGTGCGCCGTCCGTGGCGCGGGCCTCCTCGGCCCGCGCCACGCCGGCGGGGGTGCTTGCCGTCGTCATCGCTACTCGCGGTCGTCGGCGGTGGCGCGCCGGCGCATCCGGAAGAGCAGGAGTCCGCCGGCGACGACGACCGCGGCCGCGCCGATCCCGATCACGATCCCGGTCGAGGACGAGCCGGAGCCGTCCCCCGACCCGGACGCGGAGGCGGCGGGGACGGCCGACCACCAGCTCCAGTAGCCGTCCTGTCCCCACAGGTTCCCGGCGGCCTCGGGCATGGTGGTGATCGACGCGATCTGGTCGGTGCGGTACGCCTCCAGGGCGTTGGGGTAGGCCATGATGTTCATGTACCCCGTGTCGTACAGCCGGGACTGCATCCGCTTGACCAGGTCCGCCCGCTTGGCGGTGTCGTATTCCACCGCCTGCTGCGCGTAGAGGGCGTCGAACTCCTTGTCGCAGATGAAGTTGTCGGTGGCGCCGGTGTCCTTCGGGGTGGCCGGGAGGGTGCCGCAGGTGTGGATGGAGAGGACGTAGTCCGGGTCGGGGTTGACCGACCAGCCGTCGAAGGCGAGGTCGTAGTCGCCCTTGACCCAGGGGTCGGAGACGCTGTCCAGGCACTCGACGGTCAGACCGATGCCGAGCCCGCCCCACCACTCCTGGAGGTACTTGGCGACCGCCTTGTCGTTGGGGTCGGTGGCGTGGCAGAGGATCCGGAAGGTCAGCGGCTTGCCGTCCTTGCCGAGCCGCTTCCCCTCGCCGTTCTTCTCGTACCCGGCGGCGGTGAGCACCTTGTCGGCCTCGGCCGGGTCGTAGCCGCGCTTCTGGTCGGGGGCGGGCTTCCAGAAGTACGAGCCGAAGCGCGGCGGGATGTATCCCTCGCCCTCGACGGCGTGCCCCTGGAAGACCTTCTCGACGAGGGTGGCGCGGTCGACGGCGAGGAAGAGCGCCTTGCGGACGGCCGGGTCGAGGAGGGCCGGGTGGCCGTTGCCGAAGGTCCTGCCGTTCTTGGCGCGGGCGCCGGGGTTGGTGGCGAGCGCGTAGAAGCGGCGCCCGGGGGCGTCGTTGACCTTGATGTCCTTCTGCGTCTTCAGGGCAGCGGCCTGAGCGGGCGTCAGGTTCGGGACGAAGGACACCTCGCCCTTCTGGAGGGCGGCGACGGCCGCGTCCCCGTCCTTGTAGTACTTGAAGACCAGCTCGTCGAACTTGGGCGCGCCCCGCCAGAACGTCTTGTTCGGCTTGAGCTTGATGTACTGGTCGACCTTGAAGTCCGTGATGACGAAGGGGCCGTTGCCGACGATCGGGAACTGCTGGTCGTTGTTGAACTTGGAGAAGTCGCCGACCTTCTCCCACACGTGCTTGGGCACGATCGGCACGTCGAGCGCGGTCATCGTCGCCTGCGGCTTCTTCAGCCTGATGACGAGGGTGCGCGGATCGGGGGCGGTGACCTCGGCGAAGTTGGCCGTGAAACTGCCGTTGGCGGTGGCCGCGTTCGGGTCGGTCATCATCTTGTTGAAGGTCCAGGCCGCGTCCTCGGCGGTGGCCGGCTTCCCGTCGGACCAGGTGGAGTCCTCGCGGATCTTGTACGTCCACGTCAGCTTGTCCGCCGAGGCGGACCACTCGGTGGCGAAGGCGGGGACGGTTCTGGCGTCCTTCGGGTCGTAGTTGGTGAGGTATTCGTACGCCAGCCGGTGGATGCTGGTCGAGGTGAGCTTCTGCGCCAGGAACGGGCTCAGCGAGTCGATGCTCTGCGAGACGGCCACCGTGAGCGTCGTACCGCCGGACTTCTCGTCCTCGGCGGCGGCGGGGGTGGCGGGGAGGGCCGCGAGCGAGGCGGTGGCGAGGCCGGCGGCGAGCAGCAGACGGGCGGCCCGGTGGGGCGGGTGCGGCCGGCGGGGGAGTGGACGGGATGGAACCTTCGTGACCATGACCATGGGACGTGACCTCGCGTCGGGGGATCTGTCGTGGAGTCGTGGATCTTGGGCTGACGTCAAGTGAAGCGAAGATGTATCAGCGGTGGTCTGCCGTCGTCAACGATGACTCAAACCCCGTGTGGGCTGCGGGAATGCAAGAAGGCTCCGTACCGGTGACCCGGTACGGAGCCTCATTGGTCTACTCCTGTGACGCCCTACTGCTGAGGGGCTGGCGGCGCCTGCGGAGGCGTCTGCGGCGGGGCCTGCGGAGGGAGCGGCTGCCCGAACGGCTGACCCGGCCCGGGCTGCTGCCCGTACGGCTGCGCGGGCTGCCCCGGCTGACCCGGCTGGCCGGAAGTCGACGCCGGCGGATACGGCTGCCCGCCGTACGGCTGTCCGGGATATCCCGCTTGACCCGGCATCGGCTCACCGGGCTGACCGGGCATCGGCTGACCCGGCATCGGCTGGCCCGGCTGGGGGTACGGCTGCGACTGGCCCTGCGGCGGGTACGGCTGCCCGGGCGCGGGCTGACCGGGGGCGTACGAGCCGGGCACGGGCTGCCCCGGGTACGGCTGGCCCGGCGCGGGCGGAGCGCCGTACGGCTGGCCCGGCGCGGGCTGACCCGGCTGGCCGGGCTGCCCGGGCGCCGGCTGGCCGGGGCCGTACGGGCCGGGGGCGTACTGGCCCGGCATCGGCGGCGCCATGTGCGGCGGCAGGCCGCCCTGGCCGTCGCCGGTCCACAGGCCCTGCGCCTGCTGCGCCCGCGCGAAGTCCTCGGCCACCATCGCCGAGAGGTCGAAGTACGCCTCCCGGGTCTTCGGCCGCATCATGTCGAGGTCCACCTCGGCGCCGGCCGCCAGGTGCTCGTCGAAGGGCACCACGATCACGCCGCGGCACCGGGTGCGGAAGTGCTGCACGATGTCCTCGACCTTGATCATCTTGCCGGTCTCGCGGACCCCCGAGATGACCGTGATCGAGCGCTGCACCAGATCCGCGTACCCGTGCGCCGACAGCCAGTCCAGCGTCGTCGAGGCGCTGGAGGCGCCGTCCACGGACGGCGTCGAGATGATGATCAGCTGGTCGGCCAGGTCGAGCACCCCGCGCATGGCGCTGTACAGCAGACCCGTGCCGGAGTCGGTGAGGATCACCGGGTACTGCTTGCCGAGGACGTCGATCGCCCGCCGGTAGTCCTCGTCGTTGAAGGTCGTCGAGACGGCCGGGTCCACGTCGTTGGCGATGATCTCCAGGCCGGACGGCGCCTGCGAGGTGAACCGGCGGATGTCCATGTACGAGTGGAGGTACGGGATCGCCTGCACCAGGTCGCGGATGGTCGCCCCGGTCTCCCGCCGCACCCGGCGGCCCAGCGTGCCGGCGTCCGGGTTGGCGTCGATCGCCAGGATCTTGTCCTGCCGCTCGATGGCCAGGGTCGCGCCCAGCGCGGTGGTCGTCGTGGTCTTGCCGACGCCGCCCTTGAGCGAGATGACCGCGATCCGGTAGCAGGACAGCACGGGCGTGCGGATCAGGTCCAGCTTCCGCTGCCGCTCCTGCTCCTCCTTCTTGCCGCCCAGCTTGAACCGCGAGGCCGCGCCCGGGTTCCGGCTCGACTTCGCCTTCTGCTTGTTGTTGCGCAGGAGCCGGTCGGAGGAGAGCTCGACGGCCGCCGTGTAGCCCAGCGGGGCACCCGGCACCGACCGCTCGCGCTGGTCGTGCGTGACCGCCTGCGGCCAGGCCGCCCCGGTCCGCGGGTCCACGCCGCCCGGCGGGTACCCGTACCCCTCCGGACCCTGCGGCGGCAGCTCACCGGGCGCGCCCGGAGCCTGCGGGTATCCGTAACCGCCCTGTGCCTGCGGCGGGAGACCGTACCCGGCGGGGGGCTGCTCCGCGCCGGGCGCCGGCGGCTGCGGCTGGGGCTGCCGGCCGGGGTGCGGATAGCCGTAACCGGCCTGCGCCTGCGGCGGGTAGCCGTACCCGGCGGGCGCCTGCGGGGGCTGACCGGGGGCGCCCGGCCCCTGCGGGTAGCCGTACCCACCCTGCGGCGGTACGGCTCCGGGCGCGCCGGCCACCGGCTGCCCGGGCCACTGCGGCGCGGGCTGCGGGGCCTGAGCGGGCTGCGGCTGCTGCGGAGGCTGCTGGGCCTCGGGGGAGGCGGGCGGGAACTCCGGCGGCAGTGGCGGCAGCGCTCCGGGTGCGGCCGCCGGGGCGCCCTCGGCGGGCAGCGGGGCGGCGGGCGGGAGCGCGGCGGGGACGGCGTCGGCGGCCCCGGCGGTCCCGGCCTCGGAATCGGTCGCGGTCTCCGTCTCGGTCGCGGATGCGGTCTCGGCGGCGGGGGCGTCGGCCGGGTCCTCCTGGACCTCGGCCTCCACGTCGTCCTCGGGCTCCGTCTCGTCCTCGGTGCCGGTCTCCGCCTCGGCCTCGGCGCGGGCTTCGGACTCGGTCTCGTCCTGATCCCCGGCGGGGGCCGGGCCGGACTCCCCGTCCGGCTCGGCGTCAGCCGCCGTCTCCTCGGCGTCCGCACGCGGATCCGGCTCGGCCGGGGCGCCGGCCTCCGGCTCGGTGGCCGGCTCGTCCTCGGCGGGCGCCGGGGGCACGTCGGCGCGGGCCAGCCCCGCGGCCTCGGGGGAGCCCGGCAGGGGTTCGGCGGCCGGCGCGGGGGCGGCCGGCTGCGCGGCCGCTTCCGGCTGCAGCGAGGCGGGGTTGAAGCGCACGGTGGCGCCGCTCTCCACCTCACCGCCACCGAAAGGCGCGCCGGGGGCGGGAGCGGGAGCGGGAGCCGGGTAGGCCGGGGGCGCGGCGGGCGTGCCGGCCCCGGGCCCGTACGCCCCGTACGGGCCCGGCGCGGGAGCCTGCTGACCGGGGATCGGACCCGGGACCTGGCCGGCGGCCTGTCCGGGGTACGGCCCGGGCGCCTGGACCGGCGCGGGCGCCGGGTAGCCGGGAGGCGTGCCGGGGGCGCCGGGCTCGGAGCCGTACGCCCCGTAGGGTCCGGGTGCGGGGGGCTGCCCGCCGGGGACCTGCCCGGGCGCGGGCGGCGGCGGGGTGGGCGTCCAGCCCTGCTGGAAGCCGGCCGGGGGCACCCCGGGCACCGGGACCGGCGCACCCGTCGGCGGCGGGGGAGTCGCACCGGCGCCCCCCGGACCGCCCGGCGCGTTCTGCGTGTACCAGGCCGGCGGGGTGTAGTCGATGGTGAACTCACCCGTCATCTCGGCGGGATCCGCGTCGGACTCGTCGGCGGGCACGTTCCAGCCCCCGCGGATGTCGTCGCGATCGCCGTTCACTTTGCCTCCTGGTGTGGTCGAGCACCCTTGTGCCGTCGTGCGTCGGGGCCACCGTTCACTGCCGATCGGGCCGGCTCTCCCCTCGGACCCGGCGAACGTTCCGAGGGATCCTCCGCCGCGCCCCCACCCACCCTAAACGTCCGCAACGCCGCCGCGGCAGGCCCGTCCTCTCCCGGACGCCCTCCCTCCGGCCCGGAGCGGGGCCCGGGTGACGCCGGTGCGGCGGAGCGTGAGGAAGCAGGGCGGGCGAAACCGTACAAGACGGAGCAACACGGGGGAATTCATACGGTCTTGCCCGCTTCCGTCCGGCCCGTATCCCCGCCGTACCCCTCCCGTGCACCCCCCGTTCCCCCCGGTCCCCCTCCACCCCACCCGCCCCGACGGTGGCCCGAACGGGTGACGCGACGCGGCGGGACGTGACACGACAGGACGTGACGCGACGAACCGGCGGCCGCGCACCCCGCTCGGGGCGCCCGACCGCCGGTCCGAGGCGGCCCCCGCCGCGCTGGGCGGGGGCCGCTCCACTCAGCGCAGGTCGAACTCGCCGTCCCGCGCGCCGAGCACGAACGCCGTCCACTCCGCCTCCGTGTACCGCAGCACCGTGCCGTGGTCCAGCGAGGAGCGCATGGCGACCGCCCCGCCCGGCAGATGGGCGATCTCGACCCGCTCCTCGTCCGGGCTGGTGCCGGGGGCGCCGATCCACTCGACGTCCGAGATGTCGAGGGCGTACAACTCGTCCTTCTCCTGCGCGCTCCCCATGGGGCTTCCTTTCGCTCACGGCCTGTCGGCGGACCATGTGTCCCGAGGCGCCGGGCAGTTGGGCCCGCCCCGCGCCACCAGGAGAAATACTAGGGAAACGGTCCCCGCGCCGGGGCGGCTTCGCCCGATCGCGGACGGCCGCCGGCCCCGCGCCCGTCCGGAGCACCGGTCCCGAGCGTCAGTCCATCCGGCGGGCCGCGCCGAGCAGGCCCGACTCCGCGTCCGTGGCGTTGGTGAGGACCCAGTGCCGCTCGCCGCCGGCGCACCACAGCGTCACGCCGTCCGCGAGCGTCGGCAGCGCGTCCACCTCGTTCTGCGTCAGTCCCAGGATCCGGCCGGTCTGCTGGGCCTCCTGCGGCGAGACCCGCTGGATGCCGACGAGCGTGGCCGCGCGCATCAGGCGCGGCGCGACCGGGCTGAGGTACGGCAGCAGGGTCAGCACCGACTGCCACGGCGAGGAGACGACCCGCCCGCGCGGCGGCCGCATGCCGCAGTCCCGCACCACCACGGCCGGGCTGCCGACGGTCGCGCCCAGCGGCGGCACCCGGCCCACGTCGTGGAGCGTGATGCACTCCAGGCCCGCGCCCGCCGCCTGCGCCAGACCCACCCACGCGTGCGGGCGGCCGGTCTCCACCACGACCCGGGAGCCGGTGGCGGCCGCGCGCAGCGCCAGCACCTGCGCCGTCCACAGACCGCCGATCAGCAGCACGTCGTACGGCGTCGAGCGGTGGAAGCCCACCAGCTGCGAGCGGCCCTCGGCGTCCTCGCCGATCACCACGCCGTCGTCGCCCACCGGGAGGGAGAGCGCGCCGAGCTCGGCCGTCGGCACGGTGTGCCCCGCGTGCCGCGGACCGAGCAGACCGCGCAGCCCCTTCACCGCTCCGCCGCGGACCGTCATCGCGCACCCCCGAGAGGCATCGTCGCCAGCACGCCCGGCAGCTGCTCGCGGTCCAGCCGCAGCAGGCCGACCTTCGCCGTGCGCGCCGCCTGCTCCAGCGTCCGGCGGACCCGGACGAGTTCGTTGTCGGAACCGCCGGTGACCCGGACGTGGCCGCCGACCTCCATCGCGCCCTGGCGGTTCCCGCGCCGGACGGTGAGGCTGAACGTCGTGGCGTACGCGGGCACCGACGTCAGCAGCGACACCAGCCGCGGCAGCGGGGCCGCGCCCCGGCCGAGCTCGGGCCAGCGCCCGATCGCGTACGTGGTGTGCCAGCGGTCGTCGCACCGCCAGACCCGGGACGTCTCGGCGGTCCGCCGCTGCGGGGCGGCACCGGCCCGGCCCGCCCGCGCGGCCGCGTGCGGGCTCGTGCAGGCCGCCGTCGCGATCGCCGAGTTGACCTCCTCCTGGTCCAGGACGACCGCCTGGAAACCGGCGCCGGTGATCCGGCTCGCCAGGTGGTCAGCGATCCGCACCAGACAGCGCTGCGCGCCCTCCAGACCGCCGCCGCGCGCCGCGACCGCCTCCTTGCAGCGCTCCGGGTCCAGCTTCACCGCCACCCAGGTCAGCCGCAGCGCGGGCGCGCCGGTCCGCTCCTGGAGCGGGGTGTACGAGAGCCGGGCCACCGACTGCTGGGGGAGGTGCGGCGCCGGGGCGGGGCGCACCTGCTGCACCAGCTGGACCGACTCGACCACGATGTCGTCGACCTCCAGCGCGTCGCCGAGCAGCGTCATCGGGAAGGCGCGGGCGCCGAAGACCGGCCGCAGCGCCGAACCGCTCGCCTCGACGCGCAGCACGGCCGTCAGGAAGGTGCCGTCGCCCAGCATGCCCACCGTGCGGTGGTTGCGGTCGACGTACGGCTGCGCGCCGAAGCCGCGCACGCTCTCCGTCACCGGGGCGAGGGACGGGTCCGCGTCGGGCGCGGAGGGCTCGGTGTCACGCCGGCGCGACCGCAGCGCGAGCGCCGTCCCCATCCAGTCCTGCACGGCCTGGCCGCGGCGCCGTATCACCGCGAGGAGCACGAGGACGCCGGCGGCGACACAGGTGGGGACCAGCCAGAGACCGCCCAGCACGAAGCCGACGGCCACCAGGGCCAGCGCCGACTCCACCAGCACCAGCTGACGCAGCTGCACGGGACCGATCCGGCCGGTGCGCGACAGCGGCCGCAGCGTGGTGGTCGCGGGGACGGCCTGCGGGCCGCCCGGAACCGGTGCCTCGGCGCCCCCGTTGCTGCGTTGCCGTCGGGAAGATTGAGGCGCTCGGCCGCTGGTCCGCCGCCCGTCGCGCGCACGCGTCGCCGTACCCATCGCCGCGTTGCCCCCTCGTGTCCGTAATAGCCGAATTCCCTTGGGCGTTGACCGGGCGATCACCCTACCTGAGCGGTGAGACACGGGTGCCGCCAGGCATAGTAGGGGGCGGCGGGACGGCGGACGGACCCGCCGAGTGTGGCAACCTGGTCGGCCGGCGGGGAGAGGGACGACACTTCAGATGGCATCACGACGGGACGAACTGAACGCCTACACCTTCGCGAAGCGGAGATTGGTCGCGCAGTTCGTGCAGCCGAACTCGACGGGTTCCGAGGAGGGCGCGCCGCGCCCGCTGCGCGCGGTGGTGCCGGGCGCCATCGTCGGCGTGGTCATCCTCGCCGGCTTCGGGGCCTGGGGCATGTTCAAGCCCGTCGCCCCCAAGGACTGGGACAAGCCCGGACAGAACGTGATCATCGCCGACAAGTCGACCACCCGGTACGTGGTCCTCAAGACGGGCGACAAGACCCAGCTCCACCCCGTCCTCAACATGTCGTCGGCGAAGCTGCTCCTCGACCCCGACAAGGACAAGATCATCACGGTCGCCGAGTCGGTCCTCGACAGCGGCAAGATCCCGCACGGCGCCACCCTCGGCATCCCCTACGCCCCCGACCGCCTCCCCGACGAGAAGGAGGCCGGCGCCGCCAAGCGCTGGGCCGTCTGCGAGCGCCCCGGCGAGGGCGGCCGCGCCATCCAGAAGGCCGCCTTCGTCCTCGCCGCCCGCGAGGAGGCGAAGACCGACGGCCCCGAGCGGCTGACCGGCGGCCAGCTCCTCTACGTCGAGGGCCCCGCCCCCGACCGCACGCGCTACGTGGTCGACGCGCAGGGGACCGCGTACCCCGTCGAGAAGGACGAACTGCTGCTGCGCCAGCTCGTCGGCCAGGGCCGCCCCGCCCAGCGCGTCTCCGAGGCGTGGCTGAACACCCTGCACAAGGGCGACACCATCTCCTTCCCCACCATCCCGGGCGAGCCGGGCGCCCGCGCCGAGATCAGCGGAATGCTGCCCGAGGTCGGCGACGTCGCCAAGGTCGGCATGGTGCTCTCCGCCTCCGACGGCACCGAGCGGAAGATGTACGTCGTCCTCCAGGACCGGGTCGCGCCCATCTCCGACTTCACCGCCAAGCTGCTGCTCAACAGCCGCCAGCTCGTCGAGCTCGGCCAGGCCGGCAAGGCCACCGAGCTCAGCGGCGGCGCCTTCCAGCCGGGCGCCGCCTTCGGAGCGGACAAGAAGTGGCCGAAGGCCGAACCCGTCCCCGTCAACGAGGCCGGCACCGGCGAAGGCAGCCGCAACACCGTCTGCAACGTGCTCCGCGCGGTCGACGGGGACAACGGCGCCACCACCCTCAGCACCTGGGCGGGCAAGGACTTCCCCGCCACCCTGCCGACCGGCTCCAGCAGCGCCTACGTCACCCCCGGATCCGGCCAGCTCTTCCGCCAGTTCAAGGGCTCCACGACGACCAGCGGCTTCCTCTTCCTCGTCACCGACACCGGCCTGCGCTACGCGATGCAGTCCAACGGCGACACCGTCACCGACGACTCCGGCATCGGCTCCTCCGGCTCCGACGAGGAGAGGGCGGCCCGGCAGGCGGAGGCCCAGCAGGCGCAGAACCGCCTCGGCTACAAGAACATCGAGCCCCTCCCCATCCCCGCCGAGTGGTCCACGTTCCTGCCCACCGGCCCCCGCCTCTCCACCGGCGGCGCCCGCCAGCCGCAGGGCTCGTGAGCGCGCCCCCGCGCCGGCTCCGGCGCCTCCCGCTCGTCGCCGCCGCGACGACGCTCTGCGCCCTCGGTCTGCCGCTCGCCACCGCCGCCCCGGCGGCGGCGGACGACGGCGGCCAGTGCACCTTCCCGAACAAGAAGTACGAGGGCCGCCCCTGGTCCCTCCAGCGCGTCCAACTCGACGAACTCTGGGCCCAGTCCACCGGCAGGAACGTCCGCGTCGCCGTCATCGACACCGGCGTCGACACCCGGAACCCCCAGCTGACCAAGGCCGTCGACGCCAAGAGCGGGATCAACCTGATCCCGAAGGACGCCAAGGACGCCAACGGCTACAAGCTCAAGCGCGGCAAGGAGAACGGCACCACCGACACCGTCGGCCACGGCACCAAGGTGGCCGGCATCATCGCCGCCCGCCCCGCCAAGGGCACCGGCTTCGTCGGCCTCGCCCCGGACGCCACGATCATCCCCATCCAGCAGAACGACGCCGACGGCAACGGCACCGCGGTGACGCTCGCGACGGCGATCCGCCACGCCATCGCCAAGAAGGCGGACGTCATCAACATCTCCCAGGACACCGCGAACGCGGTCAAGCCCACCCCCCTCCTGGAACAGGCCGTCCGCGCCGCCCTCGACGCGGACATCGTGGTCGTCGCCTCGGCCGGCAACGACGGCCTCGGCGGCAACGTCAAGCCCACCTACCCGGCCTCGTACCCCGGCGTCCTCGCCGTCGCGGCCGCGGACCGCAACAACGAACGGGCCCAGTTCTCCCAGTCCGGCGACTTCGTCGGCGTCGCCGCCCCCGGCGTCGACATGGTCTCCACCGTCCCCGGCGGCGGCCACTGCGCCGACAACGGCACCAGCTTCTCCGCCCCGTACGTCGCCGGTCTCGCCGCCCTCATCAAGAGCGAGCACCGGGACTGGACCCAGGAGCAGATCGTCGCCCAGATCCAGCAGACCGCCGAACGCTCCTTCGCCGGCCACGACCGCCTCGTCGGCTGGGGCGTCGTCGACCCGGTCAGAGCCCTGACCGAGGACGACAAGCCCATCGAGAAGCCCGTCGCCGACGAAGGCGTCACCCGCGCCGAGGCCCCCACCCCCGCCGCCGTCCACCTCGGCGAGACCCCGGAACAGCGCGCCGCCCGCCTCGCCACGTACATCGTCGTCAGCGGCGGCGTCCTCGTCGCGGCGATCGCGGGCTCGGCGGTCGCGGTACGGGACCACCGGAGGCGGCGGGCCGCGCTGACGGCAGGCCGGTGATCATTGCAGACGCACACGGCTGATAGCGTCGATCATGACAAACGAACTGTAGAAGTCTCGTGACGAACAAGAGACTTGGGCCTGCCAGTCGCAATCACTAGAGTGGTATGCGCGTGATCGGTGGATGGCGAGTCGCCACGATCGCAATGCAGGACAGCAGGAGCAAACGGGGAGGATTGGCTCGTGTTCGAGGTAACGGGTGACGGGGGCGGGTGCGACAGTGAGTGACCTTGAGCTCGGCGTCGGCGAACTGAAGAAGTTCCGTGACCGGATCGACGGAGTCATCAAGGACCTGGAAGGCGGCGCCGGCGGCGCCGCGAAGCTGGGCCAGAACCGCGTGACGCGCGACTCGCTCGGCACCGGGAAGATCGCCTTCGCCGAGGCCGACGGCTTCTTCACGGAGTACGAGCGCGTCCACAGCTCGCTCGTCGCCCTGTCGAAGTCCCTCAGCGGCCAGATCGAACTCCTCCAGATCGGCGTCCACGCGGCGGACGTCGGCTACCAGAACGTTGAGGACGAGCAGCGTCGGCGCTTCCACGAGATCCGCGCGCGCCTCAGCGAGGAGCGCGCCGAGGCCATCAGGCGCGAGGAGCTGGAGCGGAGCAAGAAGCCGGAACAGCCTGCGCAGGAGAGCCATGGCACCCGGAGCGGCAAGAAGGACCTGGGGTGACGACCGATGAGTGAAGAGAAGAACCCGAACCCGAGCACGCCCCCGCAGCCGAACCTGACGCCCCAGGAGCAGGAGCAGGCGAAGGACACCGCGGACATCAACGCGGTCTACGCGACGACGAACGTCCTGGAGAAGCTGGACGAGGTCCTCCCCTTCGGCCTCGGCCCCAAGGGCAGCGTCTTCGGCTCGACGTCCTTCGAGGGCGCCCGCCTCAACGACATGCTCGACCTCCTCGACAGCGCCAACCCCTCCGACCTGGAGCAGGCCGGCGAGGCCCTGGAGGCGGCGACGAAGTCCCTCAACGCGGCCGCCAAGGAACTGAACACCTTCATCGGCAGTGTCGAGTGGAAGGGCGAGGCGGCCGTCGAGTTCCAGCGGTACGGCTCCGAGGTCGTCACCTACGCCTGGGACATCGGCAAGGTCGCCAACGCGGCCGGCTCCCAGCTGAAGGTCGCCAGCACCGGCCTGACCTCGGTCCGCAACGCGAAGCCGCCGCGCGACACCCGTGCCGACCAGAGGAAGCCCACCGAATTCTCGGAGCTGGAGAAGACCGAGAAGAAGGAGGAATACCAGAAGGCCGTCCAGGTGGAGAAGGACCGCCAGGAGGCCATCAACCAGATGAACCGCCTGGCGTCGTTCTACGCCGTCTCCAAGAGCACGCTGGCAGGGCAGGAGATGCCCAAGCCGCCGGAGGCGTACAAGGCGGCGGTACCTCAGCCGTCGGGCGAGAAGCGGACCCCATCATCTGGCGGTTTTGAATCAGGCACGTCCCGCGAGGGCCTGTCGAGGCAGTCCTCCGGGCCCATCAGCTCCGTCGAGGACCGCACCACCCCGACGATGCCGCGCACCGGCGGGGAACTTGACGGATCCGAGCCGATCCGGGAGAAGCCCTCGGACGACACGAGGGTCCAGATCGACACGGTCCGTACGCCTCCGCCGCCCACGATCACCAACACCCCGCCCACCCCGACGGCGCCCACCAACACCGCACCGCCGACCGGCCCCGGCATGCCTCCGCCGCTCACGCTCGGCACCCCGCCGCGCGCCGGCGGGCCCAAGATCACCGGTAACCCGGCGGGCCCCCGTACCGCGACCGGAAGGACCGGCCTCGGCCGTCCGGCCGGACCGACGACCCAGCCGGCCGTGGGCCGCGCCGGCGGCCCGAAGGGCCCGCAGGCGATGGGGCGTACGACCGGACCCACGAGCGCCCCCATGGCGGGGAGGCCGGGCAACCCGACGGGTTCACCGGCGGTGGGCCGTCCCGGAGGCCCGACGAGCTCTCCGGCGACGGGGCGCGCCGGCGGCCCCATGGGCCGCGCCAGCGGTCCGTCGGCCACGCCGCAGGCCGGTCGTGCCGGACAGCCCGTCACCGGGCGAACGGCCGGCGGCAAGGCCATCGTGGGCGGCACCCCGCAGCGCACCACCGGGGGGAGCACCGGATCCCGGATCCCGAGGGGCACCGTCGTCGGGAGCGAGGGCGCGGCCGGCCGCACGGCGGGGGCACGCCCCAGCCAGGCCGGAGTGGTCGGCGCCAACAACGCCAAGGCTGCTCCGCGTCCCGCCGGTCGGGGAACCCCCAGCTCCAACGGAGTGGTGGGGACGCCCCGTGGCATGGGCGGCCGCGGCACCCAGCGCCCGGGCCGTGAGGAAGAGGAGCGCGAGGGCTCGACGCGCCCCGACTACCTGACGGAAGACGAAGAGACCTGGAACAACCGCCGGCGCGGTGCCGTGCCGCCGGTGATCGACTAACCACCCCCCGGAAGGCTCGGAAGTCAGGATGACGGCAGGAATGATCGAGGGCGGCAGGCTTCGGCGAGCGCTGCTCAGCACCGTCGCGGTGGCGGTGGTGGTGGCCGGTGCTCCGTCCGCCGTTGCCGCTGACGTCCAGTCCCAGCAGTGGTATCTGGACGCCATGCACGCCGACGAGATCTGGAAGACCACGACCGGCAAGGGCATCAAGGTCGCCTTGATCGACACGGGCGTGAACTCGTCCACGCCGTCACTGCAGGGCCAGGTTCTGAAGGGCCTGGACGCCGCTGAGGCGGATGGTGATGAGACCGACGATTACACCGGGCACGGCACCACCATGGCCGAACTCATCGTCGGGACCGGCAAGGGCGGTGGGCTCAAGGGGCTGGCACCCGGCGCCAAGGTCATTCCGTATCGGGTCAGTAACACCCAGCTCCAGAACGAGCAAGCGGTCAATGCTTTCGACATGCAGGAAGCGATCAAGGCCGCGGCTGACAGTGATGCCCAGATCATCAACGTTTCATTCGGCTCCGAGTACTACAACGAGGACATCCGGGAAGCGGTCCAGTACGCCCACGGCAAGGGAAAGTTGCTGTTTGCCTCGGTCGGTAATGAAGCCAAGGAAGGCAACAAGAAGACCTACCCGGCCGCGTATCCCGAGGCGATCGCTGTGGCAGCGACCGACCAGAACGGCGTCGTGGAGGAGACTTCCCAACACGGCGACTACGTGGACATCGCTGCCCCTGGCGCGGACATCCCCGGCTGGTGCGACAAGAACTTCAAGAGCTATTGCACCGCAGGCGGTACCAGCAATGCCTCGGCCATCGCCTCCGCCTCCGCCGCCCTCATCTGGTCCGCGCACCCCGACTGGACGGGAAACCAGGTGCTCCGTGCCATGTTCGAGTCCGCGGCCCGCAGCGACGACTGGAAGCCGGGCACGGTCAGCACGTACCTCGGCCATGGCATCGTCCGCCCCAACGCCAACATCTCGCGCGGCGAGGGCAACCCGGGCGACCCGAACATCAGCCCCCTGACCAACGAGCCCACGGGCGGCGCCGCCGCAGGCAGCGCCACCCCCTCCACGGCCCCCTCGGCGACCACCTCCGAGGGCGCCTCGACCGCCCCCTCCGCAACAGCTTCGACACAAGCGCCCGACGGCAAGCCGACGTCCGGCTCCGCTGTGGCAGGCTCCACGGAGAGCGCGGCGAGCACGGAGGACGGCGGCAGCGCGACGGGGATCGTCATCGGCGCGGTCGCGGCCGTGGTCGTCCTCGCGGGCGTGGGCGTCGTGATCGCCCGCAAGCGCCGCACGGCCTGAGGCCCGGCGGACGCCGGCCCACCCCACACATACCGACCTGCGCGCCGCGAACAGGCGGACGCAGCCTCGTTGAGAGAGAACCCGAGAAAGGGAGAGCGACACATGTCAGTCTTGAAGGTTGGCGATCAGAGTCTCAAGGATTTCCAGGACGAGCTCACCCGCAAGTTCGATGACGTGAAGGGCCAGCTGCAGGCCCTCCAGGGCGTCATCGACAGCCTCGAAGGCCGCTGGAAGGGCATCGGCGCCGGCGCGTTCGACGCCAAGCAGACCGAGATCAACCAGGGCATGGTGCGGATCGCCAAGCTGATGCTGAACTTCCAGGAGGCCATCCAGGTCACCCGGACCACGTCCAGCAACACCGACGACGAGGTCGAGGCGGCCCTGCGCGGCGTCGACGTGACCGCGGGCTTCTCCGGCGACGCGGGCGCCGAGAAGGCCGCCCGTTCGGGCATCGCCGGCCTCTGACCTCCGGGTCGGAGCCACCGCACCAACCCCACCTGAACGACACCACCGAAAACCGGAGGGAACATGGCCGCCAACGACGGCATCATGCTCGTCACGTACGCGTCGCTCGATGACGCGGCGAACCAGATCGACGCGCAGGCGAAGCGGCTGGACGAGGCCCTGGAGGCCATCCAGACGAAGATCCGCTCGGTCTCCAGCACCTGGGAGGGTGAGGCGAAGACCGCCGCGGACGGCGCTCACGCCAAGTGGGACCAGGAGACGCGCGCGATCCACAACGCCCTGCAGAGCATCTCCAAGGCCGTCCGCCAGGCCGCCCCGGCCTACCAGGCGGGCGACAAGCGCGCCGCGGGCTTCTTCTAAACCGAAGGCCGCAGACGGCGAACAGGGTGGGCGTGCACGGGAGGCGCCCACCCTGTCGCGTTAGCCGGGGCGGGACGTCTCCCAGCCGTTCGCCTGCTGTTCCCGTCGCCTCTGCCGACCTTCCTCCAACGAGACCTCGGCTGACCGGAATTCGCCGCATCACAGCCTGCGGATCCCGTGCTCCTCGTTAGGTTGAGCGGGACGAGACGGCGGCCCGAGACGGGCCGGGACGGCTACGGGGAAGAGGCGTGTCGATGGCATGGGAGGAATGGAACGACCTCAAGGCGGCAGCCGCCGGGCGACAGACGGCGCACATGAAGCTGAACGGTCTGCCCGAGGAACGCGGCGGTGCCAGGACGCCCGCGGGGGGTGACCTCCGGGTTGACCAGCAGGACCTGGCCGCGATCGGAGACTCCGCCTACCGCCTGCACACCGACCTCATCCGAGTCGGTGGCCATGCCCGCGCCACGTCGGTGAAGGCGGCCGGCGGTCTCTCGAGCGACGGGTTCGCCCTGGGCGGCGCTCTCGGTCACGTAGCCGAACGCTGGGTGGAGCAGGTGCGTTCGCTGCTGGACGCGACCGCGCACATCTCCAACCACCTCGACTTCACCAAGGGCGCGCACGCGGGCGACGAGGTCCACATCGCGGGAACCCTCAGCAGCATCGCCCAGTTGGAGACCGGCTTCGACGAGCGGAGGGCGAACTGATGGACCTCGATGCCCTGCGGTTCGGCACCTTCTCCCAGCTCGACGAGGCGATCGGCGACTGGGAGGAGATGGTCAAGAAGCTCAAGGCCCTGGAGACCAGCGCCCGGGACGATCTGAAGGCGAAGGCTCTGAAGGCGAACTGGGAGGGCGCGAACGCCGCCGTCTCCCGCGAGTTCATCGGCAAGACGGCGGGGGAGTTCGCCGACGCGCGCACCCAGGCGGACACCATCGCGAAGATCCTGCGGGACACCCGCAACGAGTTCGTCGCCTACCGCGAGCAGCTCAACGAGGCGATCGCCCGCGGCCTCAAGAAGAACCTCACGGTCACGGACACGGGCTGCGGGACGTTCACCGTCACCATGAACGTCCACCCGGACCGCGCCGCCAAGGGAACGACCACGCCCGATCACACCCAGCAGGACGTCGACGCGCTCGCCGACGAGATCGGCCGCATCCTCGGCAAGGCGGTGGAGAGCGACACCTCGGCGGCCCAGGTGCTGCGCCTCCTGGTGGACCAGACCGAGCAGGGGTTCTCGGACGCGGTGTACGCGGACCGCGACTCGGCGGCGAGGGCGGTCAAGGCGGCCGAGGAGATGGCCGCGCTCATGAAGAAGAACCCGCGCGACGTCACCACCACGGAGCTCAACCGTCTCACCGACACCCTGGCCCGCTACAAGAACGACCCCCTGTTCGCGGAGCGCTTCGCCCTCGACGCCACTCCCAAGCAGACCCTGGAGTTCTACGCGGGCATCGCCGACCCCGGCATCCCCACGTACGACCCGAAGCGCGGAGAACTGGCCAAACTGCTCCAGCGGGACCTCGGCATCACCCTGGGCACGGCGACGCGCTCCGACAGTTCCCGGATGCAGGCATGGGAGAAGGAGCTGGTGGAGCTCGGCCAGGATGCGCTCGACGCCGAGCACGCAGGGAGCCCGCGCGGTTTCACCGTCATGAGCAACCTCATGCGCTTCGGCGACTACGACGACGACTTCCTCAACGACTACGGCGAGAAACTCCTCGCGTTCGACAAGGAGAACAGCGGCAACGGCCTCAACCCGTGGACGCACCCCGGAATGCTCGGCGCCGACCTCCATCTCTGGGGCGGCAACTCGCGGGGCTTCGACCCGGTCACCGGTTTTCTGGAGGCGCTCGGTCACAACCCGGACGCCTCGACCCGCTTCTTCGGGCGACCCGCCGGCTCGGACGGGCCCCTGGACGACGACTCCCCCCTGAACGAGCACCTCACCTACCTCACCAAGGAGCGCGTCTGGCCTCCCGACGCGCCCGTCGGCAGCGACGACGAGTCCGTCGCCGGGCGCGACTCCCTCGGCCACGCCCTCGAAGCCGCCACCACCGGCTACGCCTACGACGCCGCAGCGCACCCGGGCAAGGGGCCCGGGGACCCCGGTGAAGCGGACCGGCGCACCGCCGCCACGGCCGGCGTCATGGAGCAGATCGCCCATCTCTACGGCAGCAAGGACGGTCCCGCGATGCTGCGGGCGCAGCCCGAGATGGCCGACAGCCTGGGCCGTATGGGGTCCGCGTACGTCGACGACATCGACTACGCACTGTCGGGCATCGGAGACGTCGACAAGGACGCGGGGGACTTCCCGGCCAAGTACGACGGGCGAGCGGACTTCGGCGAGCAGGGCGCCATCAACTTCCTGAGCGTGCTCGGCCAGAACGAGACCTCGCACGGCATCGTGACGGCCGGCCAGCACATCTACACCCTGAGCCTCCTGGACGCCCATCCCGCCACGAACCAGGCGAACTTCGAGCACGGCCGGGACGCACTCTCGATGGAGGCCGAGGTCCGGGGCATCCTCGACCACTCGCGGGTGCAGCAGGCCGAAGCGGACTTCAAGCACGACGCCGACGAGGCCAACAAGTCCCTCGCCCGGTCGGGCGAGTGGGGGAAGTACGCGGTCGGGGCTGTGATCACCGGCGGTATCGCGGCGATCCCCGTTCCCGGTGCGACGGCCGGCGCCATCGCCTTCGCACCCATCGCCACCGACATCGCCGGCGAGGCCCTGGAGACGTTCCTCGGCCAGGAGATCGACAAGAGCGTGGAGAAGGGCGAGAAGAAGGCGACCGAGGATGCCCAGCAGACCAGCGCGGAGTTCTACGCGAAGGGCATCGGCAGCATCGCGGACAGCTACGGCAAATACGTGGGCGACGGCAGCGTCGCAGCGGAGCGAACCGACTCCGAGGACATCAAGAAGGACCTGGAGTCGACGTACCTGGGCCTCGGGTCCGGTGAGAACCAGTACCGCGGCCGTCCGCCGTCGGAGAAGGAAGAGGACTGAGACCTCGTGACGGGAAACGAAGCACGGCGACGCAGGTCCTCAGGTGCCGCCGTCTGCCTGTCGGCCCTGCTGGTCCTCGGAGCCGGCCTCTCGGGGTGCGCACAGGATGATCCGGACGAGCCCCCGGCAGCTGCCGCGACACCCGCGACGCGCGTCTGTGACGGCGCCCTGGACGAACCGGCGGCGAAGGCGCTGGAACGCCTCGGGGGCACGCAGGGCTTCTACGAGTCGCCCGGCGAGAATCCGGCCGGTGAGCCGCACACGTTCGCGTTCTCCAGGGCGGTGGCGAGCCTCCGCGACGGTCTGACGCGGTACGCCGGGTGCGGCATCCACCTGACGAACGGCACGAAGGACTCACGGCCGATCAGCTTCTGGATCGAGGCGAGGGAGGACCCGCTGCGGAAGGAAGGCCCGGACCGTCGCCCGGAGCGGGTGACGTACTACCCGTTGGGGGTCTACGCCGACACGAGGGACGGAACCTCGGCGCTGCTGCAGTTCCGCTGCCGGGTGGGGAAGGCCGGACACACCCGCCCGTACCTCGCGGTGCAGATGAGCCATCCGGACGCCAAGGCACCCGAGTCCACCACGAGCAGGGACCGGATGACCGTTCTCACCTCGTTCGCCCGCACGCTCGCGGACGAACTCGGCTGCGCCGGCGAGGCACGCCTTCCGGAAGAGGCCCCTGACCCGGTGTCGTCCTGACCCTCCGCCGACGACGGGGCGCCCGGAGGAGCGGGGACGGTCGGGGCGGAGCCGCCCCTGTGCCGTCCCGCCCCTCCCGCACCTCGCCTACAGCTCCGGCATCCGCCCCGTCTGCACCAGCGGGTTCCCGCGCTGGCGGGAGACGAAGATGCCGCGGCCCGCGGGCATCGGGCGCATGCGGACGCCGCCGAGGACGTCGCCCTCCTGGGGGTCGCCGGAGAGGAGGACGCCCTGGGCGCCGAGTTCCATCATGCGCTGCATGAAGGACTCGTACGCCGAGCGGCTGGCGCCCGCCGCGCTGCGGGCGATGATGAAACGGACGCCCACGTCGCGGGCGAACGGAAGCAGTTCCGTCAGCTTGGCCAGCGGGTTGCCGCTCGACGTGGAGACCAGGTCGTAGTCGTCGACGACCACGAACAGGTTCGGACCCGACCACCAGCTGCGGTCGCGCAGCTGCTGGGCCGTGACGTCCGCCGACGGCGACCGGCGGCGCATCAGGTCGGCGAGGGCGTCGACGTGGTGCTCCATGTTGTTGGACATGGGCACGTACTCGGCGAGATGGCTCGCCGGCGTCACGTCGAGCAGCGCGCGCCGGTTGTCGATCACGAAGAACTTCGCCGCGGCCCCGTCGTACCGCTCCGAGATCTGCTTGATCATCAGCCGGAGCAGGTTCGACTTGCCCGACTCACTCTCGCCGAACACCAGGAAGAACGGGTCGCGGTCGAAGTCGACGAAGACCGGCTCCAGGTTGTTCTCGTCGATGGCGAAGGCGATCCCGCGCTGCGGCTCCGCGTAGCCCGCCGGCAGCGTGCGCGCGTCCAGCTCGCGCGGCAGCAGCCGCACCTCGGGCGCGCCCGGAGCCGTCCAGTGCCGGGTGACCTCCTGCGTCATCGCGGCCGTCGCCTCGGCGAGGTCGCTGTCGGAGCTGATGCCGTCGATGCGCGGGACGGCCGCCATGAAGTGCAGCTTCTCCGGCGTGAGACCGCGGCCGGGGACGCCGGTCGGTACGTTCGCGGCGATCTTCCGGTCCAGCTCGGAGTCCATCGTGTCGCCGAGCCGCAGTTCGAGGCGGTTCATCAGGTGGTCCTTGAGGTTGGCCCGGACCTCCATGGAGCGCGAGGCCGTGATGACCACGTGGATGCCGTAGCCCAGACCGCGGGCCGCGATGTCCACGACGGCCGGTTCGAGACCCTCGTACTCGGTGCGGAAGTTGCCCCAACCGTCGATGACCAGGAAGACGTCACCCCACGGCTGGTCGGTCACCGGGATGTCGCCCCGGGCCCGCAGCCGGCGGAAGGTGCCGATCGAGTCGATGCCCGCGCTGCGGAAGTACTCCTCGCGCCGCGACAGGATGCCGTACACCTCGGCGACCGTACGCCGGACCCGCTCGGGGTCGAGCCGGGACGCCACGCCGCCGACGTGCGGCAGCCCGGCCACCGAGGCCATGCCGCCACCACCGAAGTCGAGGCCGTAGAACTGCACCTCGTGCGGGGTGTGGGTGAGCGCGAACGCCGAGATCAGCGTGCGCAGCAGCGTCGACTTGCCGGACTGCGGGCCGCCGATGATCTGCATGTGACCGGCCGCACCGGAGAAGTCCCGGTAGAGCGTGTCGCGGCGCTGCTCGTACGGCTTGTCCACCACGCCCAGCGGCACGACGAGCCGCCCCGCCCCCTCGTAGCCGGGCTGCGTCAGCCCCCGGCCCTCCACGCCCGCGAGCCCCGGCAGCACCGAGTCCAGCGCCGGCGGGTTGTCCAGCGGCGGCAGCCACACCTGGTGCGCCTCGACGCCGCGTCCCTCCAGCCGGCGCACGATCACGTCGAGCACCGAGTCCGCCAGCGCGTCGTCCTCGGCCTCCCGGGCCTCCGGGACCCGCGCCTGCTCCGCCGGCTCCAGATAGCGCACCGGCACCGGGGCCGCGGTGAACGGCACCGGCCGCCGGTCCACCGGCAGCGGCCCGCCCGGCGTCACGGCGTGCTGGTTGGCGCGGTACGTGCCGGAGACGTACGCCGCCTTGAACCGCACCATCTCGTCGGTGCCGTACTTGAGGTAGCCGGAGCCCGGCACGTTCGGCAGCGAGTAGGCGTCGGGCACGCCGATGGCCGCCCGGGACTCCGCCGCCGAGAAGGTCCGCAGACCGATCCGGTAGGAGAGGTACGTCTCCAGGCCGCGCAGCCGGCCCTCCTCCAGGCGCTGCGAGGCCAGCAGCAGATGGACGCCGAGCGACCGGCCGATGCGGCCGATCTGCACGAACATCTCGATGAAGTCCGGCATCGCCGTCAGCAGCTCGGAGAACTCGTCGATGACGAGGACCAGCGACGGGATCGGCTGGAGCGGGGCGCCGGCCGCGCGCGCCTTCTCGTAGTCGTGGATGTTCGCGTAGTTGCCCGCGTCGCGCAGCATCTCCTGGCGCCGGTTCAGCTCACCGCGGATGGAGTCGCCCATCCGGTCCACCAGCGTCAGGTCGTCCGCGAGGTTGGTGATCACCGCGGCCACGTGCGGCATCTGCGACATGCCCGCGAAGGTGGCACCGCCCTTGAAGTCCGCGAGGACGAAGTTCAGCGTCTCCGAGGAGTGCGTCACCGCCAGCCCCAGCACCAGCGTGCGCAGCAGCTCGGACTTTCCGGAACCGGTCGCGCCGACGCACAGGCCGTGCGGGCCCATGCCCTCCTGCGCGGCCTCCTTCAGGTCCAGCATCACCGGGACGCCGTCCTCGCCGACGCCGATCGGCACCCGCAGCCGCTCGGACCGGGACCGCGGCCGCCAGGTGCGGCTCACGTCGATGGAGGCCGCGTCGCCGAGGTTCAGCAGATCGGTGAAGTCCAGATTGGCGAGGAGCGGCTCGTCGTCGTCCGCACCGCTCGCCACCCGCAGCGGCGCCAGCTGCCGGGCCAGCGCCTCCGCCGCGTCCAGGCTCAGCGCGTCCGGCGTGCCGTCGTACACGTGCCCGTGCCCCGACTCCAGCCGCAGCGCCCCGCCCTCCACGACCACCGACAGGTCGCCGCGGGCGCCGGCGCCCCGGCCCTGCACGACCTCGATGATCGTCACGCCCTGGATGCCCTCCGGCGAGGCCAGCGCCGAGGTCTGCGGGATCGACTGCCCGTCGAGCACCACGACCAGGTGCGGGAAGTCGAGCAGCGGGTGGTTCGGGCCCTGGAAGCGGGGCCGGCCCTCCAGCCGGCCGGCCACCAGGTCCTCCAGCTCCCGCGCGTCCGTCGTCATCAGCCGCCGGCTGCCCGCGCCGTCGCCGGGACCCGGCGCCTGCACGTGCGGCAGCCACTTCGCCCACTCCCAGGCGGGGGCGGCGCCGTCGTCCGTGGCGACGACGACCACCAGGTCCTCGGGGGAGTGGAGCGCCGTCAGCGACCCCACCATGGCACGGGTCGTGGACCGGGCCGCCTCCGCGTCCCCGCTCACCGTCAGGTGGTAGAAGGCCCGCAGCGACACCGCCATGGGCAGGCCGTCGAGGGTGCCGTGCGCGGTGAGGAACTGTTGCATCGCCCCCGCGGTCAGCGGCTCCAGCTCGTCCACCGGCGCCGTCTCGGGCGCGATCAGCGGCGTCGCCAGCTGCTGGCTGCCGAGGCCGACCCGGACCTGACCGAAGTCGGCGTCCCCGATGCGCCGCTCCCAGATCCGGCTGCCCTCGGCGACCAGCGCCCACAGCTGCTCGGGCGACGGGTGCAGATAGAACTGGGCGTCGCGCTGGAGGTGAGCCGTCCGCAGCACGGTCCGCCGCGTCTGCGTCAGGTACTTCAGGTAGTCGCGCCGCATGTCGGCGAGCTGGCCCTGCGTACCGCGCCGGTAGCGGACCAGCATCGCGATGGCCATCGCCACCGTCGACGCGATCATCACCATGCCCATGATCCGCATGATCGGGTTCGGCGTCATGAAGAAGAAGACGACCGAGCCGCCCATGCCGAGCATCGGCAGGAGCTGCATCAGGGCGCCCTCCTGCTGCCCGCGGGGCAGTTCCGGCGGAGGTTGCAACTGCACCTGCTCGTCAGGCACTTCGGACGGCAGAGCCCGCGGTGGACGCTTGACGACGATCTGGCTCACAGCTCACCAATTTCCGTTGCCGGACGGAAAGTTCCTCCAGACGCCCCCGTGGCGACGGGATCCATCCGCGGGGAGGGATCCTACTTTGGTGCGGGGTCACGGGTGGGCGGTAGGGTGGCCCGAAATATTTGCGTGGCCATGAACTATCGCAAAAATCGGGTCATTCGGAGCGCAATGTCCGCGGCCGGGGGCCACGGTCCACGAGCAGGTCCGCGGACCGGCGGCCGGACCCGCCGGCCGGAGCACCAGGACCACCACGAGGGGAAGCAGCAGGTGAGTATGACGGCCCCAGCCACGGCCGGCGGAGCCGGCCAGTCGGCTCCCACCACCGTGTTCCACGGCGGCACCGGCTTCTGCCGGATCACCGTCGTCGCGCCCGACGGCCGCGTCGACGTCGCACTGCCGGAGGACGTGGCCCTCGCCGACCTCTACCCGGAGGTGCTCCGGCTCTCCGGCCAGACCCCGGCGCCCGGCGCCCCGGTCGGCTACCACCTGGTGCGCCGCGACGGCACCGTCCTCGACGGCAGCCGCTCCCTGTCCGCCCAGCGCATCCTCGACGGCGAGCTGCTGTCGCTGCGCCCCTTCGCCGAGTCGCTGCCCCCGGCCGTCTTCGACGACGTCTCCGACGCGGTCGCCTCCGCCGTCTCCAAGGACCGCACCCTGTGGTCCGACGCCCTGATGCGCGGCGCCGGCCTCTTCGGCGGGGCCACGCTCCTCGTCCTCCTCGCCTTCGTCCTGTGGACGGCCGAGCCCCGCCACGACATGCACGGCCTGGCCGGCATCCTGGCCGGCGTCACCGCCGTCCTGCTCCTCGCGCTCGCCGCCGTCCGCGCCCGCGTCTACGACGACCGCGGCTCCGCCGTCGCCCTCGGCACCGGCGCGATGGCGAACGCCGCCGTCGCCGGCTCCGGCCTGCTCTCCCTCGCGGCCGGCCAGGGAATCGGCAAGCTCCAGTTCCTGCTGGCCTGCACCGCCGTCCTCGTCTGCGCCGTGATCCTCACGATCGTCTCGCCCGGCGGGGACGGCCCCTTCGTCGCCTTCGCCTTCGCCTCCGCCGTCGGCATGCTGGTCGGCTTCGCGGCCATCCTCACCGAGCTCACCCCGGCCGAGACCGCCGCGGTCTGCGCCCCCTTCGCCGTCGGCGCGCTCGCCTTCCTGCCGGGCCTCTCCACCCGCTTCGCCCGGCTCCCCATCGGCTTCGAACCGCCCAGGACCACGATCGGCGGATACGGCTCCGAGGCCGAGCCGCAGGGCCCCGTCGACGCCGCTCGCATCGCCGCCCAGGCCCGCCGCGGCCACGAACTCCTCGTCGGCCTCGTCGGCGGCTGCGCCCTCGTCGCCGTCGGCTCCGCCGCCGTCCTCGGCTTCTCCGACACCGTGTGGGGCCAGCTCCTCGCCCTCGCCACCGGCGTCGCCATGCTGATGCGCGCCCACCTCTTCCGCTACACCGCGCAGGTCGGCTGCGCCCTCGCGGCCGGCCTCGGCTCCCTCGTCCTGCTCGGCCTCGGCCTCGCCCTGAACCCGCCGACCGAGCTCCTCCTGGAGGCCCTCAAGGGCGACGGCACCGCCCTCGACATCCGTACGGTCTGGCTCTCCGCCGCCATCGCCGGCGTCGCCGCGCTGCTCACGGCCATCGGCCTGATCGTGCCGCGCAAGGGCGTCACCCCGTTCTGGGGCCGCTTCCTGGAGATCGCCGAGACCTTCGTCCTGCTCACGCTGCTGCCGCTCTGCCTCGCGGTCTTCGACGTCTACCACTCCATCCGGGCGCTCACCTCCTGAGCCGCCTGGTACGCTGTGTGACGGCCGTTTGTGTACGCGCTCCCGGAAGCCTCGAAGGCTCCCTTCAAAGTTCGGGGAGCAGCGCTCATCGGACCTTCGCTCCCGAGTCACGGAAGCTTCCCCTGAGAACAAGACCAGGGGCACTCGTGGGCGCACGAACCTAGAGGAGATCCGCGTGGCTCTCGACGCCGCCGTCAAGAAGCAGATCATGGCCGAGTTCGGCACCAAGGAGGGCGACACCGGCTCCCCCGAGGTCCAGGTCGCGATGCTGTCCCGCCGCATCTCGGACCTGACCGAGCACCTCAAGACCCACAAGCACGACCACCACTCCCGCCGTGGTCTGCTGATCCTGGTCGGCCAGCGCCGCCGTCTGCTGCAGTACCTGGCCAAGAAGGACATCCAGCGCTTCCGTACGCTGGTCGACCGGCTCGGCATCCGCCGCGGTGCGGCCGGCGCCAAGTAAGACGCCGTGAAGGGAGCGGTTCCCACTTTCAGGGGGCCGCTCCCTTTGCTGTACGTGCGCGAAGTACCGACCGGCAATTACTCTGGTCGCAGAACGCCACAACCCGCGCGAGAAGCAGCCGGCACGCCGCCGGTCCTCGGTAGTGGCCCCCGGACCTCATCCCGGGTGCTTCGATCGAAGACCGGCCCGCCATCTGAAACGTGCTTCTCCGCACCCGTCCCGCGCCACACGGGCGCGCGGACCAAAGACGAACGTAGGAGAAACCCATAGTGGAGAACGAGACCCACTACGCCGAGGCCGTCATCGACAACGGCACCTTCGGCACCCGCACCATCCGCTTCGAGACGGGTCGTCTCGCCCGCCAGGCCGCCGGCTCCGCCGTCGCCTACCTCGACGACGACACGATGGTGCTCTCGGCGACCTCCGCCTCCAAGCGTCCCAAGGACCAGCTCGACTTCTTCCCCCTCACGGTGGACGTCGAGGAGCGGATGTACGCGGCCGGCAAGATCCCCGGCTCCTTCTTCCGCCGCGAAGGCCGCCCCTCCGAGGACGCGATCCTCACCTGCCGCCTGATCGACCGCCCGCTGCGCCCGTCCTTCAAGAAGGGCCTGCGCAACGAGATCCAGGTCGTGGCCACGGTCATGGCGCTCAACCCGGACCACCTGTACGACGTCGTCGCGATCAACGCCGCGTCCGCGTCCACCCAGCTGGCCGGCCTGCCCTTCTCCGGCCCGATCGGCGGCGTCCGCGTCGCGCTGATCAAGGGCCAGTGGGTCGCCTTCCCGACCCACACCGAGCTCGAGGACGCCGTCTTCGACATGGTCGTCGCCGGCCGTGTCCTGGAGGACGGCGACGTCGCGATCATGATGGTCGAGGCCGAGGCCACCGAGAAGACCATCGCCCTCGTCAAGGGCGGCGCCGAGGCGCCGACCGAGGAGATCGTCGCCGCCGGCCTGGAGGCCGCGAAGCCGTTCATCAAGGTCCTCTGCAAGGCCCAGTCGGACCTCGCCGCCAAGGCCGCCAAGCCCGAGGCCGAGTTCCCGATCTTCCTGGACTACCAGGACGACGTGTACGCCGCCCTCGACGAGGCCGTCCGCGACGAGCTGGCCCAGGCGCTCACCATCGCCGGCAAGCAGGACCGCGAGGCCGAGCTGGACCGCGTCAAGGAGATCGCCGCCGAGAAGCTCCTCCCGGCCTTCGAGGGCCGCGAGAAGGAGATCTCCGCCGCGTACCGCTCCCTGACCAAGGCCCTGGTCCGCGAGCGCGTCATCAAGGACAAGGTCCGCATCGACGGCCGCGGCGTCACGGACATCCGTACGCTCGCCGCCGAGGTCGAGGCCATCCCGCGCGTGCACGGCTCCGCCCTGTTCGAGCGTGGCGAGACCCAGATCCTGGGCGTCACCACCCTCAACATGCTCCGCATGGAGCAGCAGCTGGACACCCTCTCCCCGGTGACCCGCAAGCGCTACATGCACAACTACAACTTCCCGCCGTACTCCGTCGGCGAGACCGGCCGCGTCGGCTCCCCGAAGCGCCGCGAGATCGGCCACGGCGCGCTCGCCGAGCGCGCGATCGTGCCGGTCCTCCCGACCCGCGAGGAGTTCCCCTACGCGATCCGCCAGGTGTCCGAGGCCCTCGGCTCCAACGGTTCGACGTCGATGGGCTCGGTCTGCGCCTCCACCATGTCGCTGCTGAACGCCGGTGTGCCGCTCAAGGCCCCCGTCGCCGGCATCGCCATGGGCCTGATCTCCCAGGAGATCAACGGCGAGACGCACTACGTCGCCCTCACCGACATCCTCGGTGCGGAGGACGCCTTCGGCGACATGGACTTCAAGGTCGCCGGTACGAAGGAGTTCGTCACCGCCCTCCAGCTCGACACCAAGCTGGACGGCATCCCGGCCTCCGTCCTGGCCGCGGCCCTCAAGCAGGCCCGCGACGCCCGCCTCCACATCCTCGACGTGATGATGGAAGCGATCGACACCCCGGACGAGATGTCCCCGAACGCCCCGCGGATCATCACCGTCAAGATCCCGGTGGACAAGATCGGTGAGGTCATCGGCCCCAAGGGCAAGATGATCAACCAGATCCAGGAGGACACCGGCGCCGAGATCACGATCGAGGACGACGGCACCATCTACATCGGTGCCGCCGACGGCCCGGCCGCCGAGGCCGCCCGCGCCACGATCAACGGCATCGCCAACCCGACCATGCCGGAGGTCGGCGAGCGCTACCTGGGCACGGTCGTCAAGACCACCACCTTCGGTGCCTTCGTCTCCCTGCTCCCGGGCAAGGACGGCCTGCTGCACATCTCGCAGATCCGCAAGCTCGCCGGCGGCAAGCGCGTGGAGAACGTCGAGGACGTGCTCGCGATCGGCTCCAAGGTCCAGGTCGAGATCGCCGAGATCGACCAGCGCGGCAAGCTCTCCCTCATCCCCGTGATCGAGGGCGAGGACGAGAAGAAGGACGACGCCTCCTCGTGACGTCCCGTAGTTCCGCGACGACGGCCCGCCCCTCCTCCGAGGGGCGGGCCGTCGCCCGTACCCAAACGCTTCTCCCGGGCAAGGACGGCATCGGCACCGTCCGCCGCACGACCCTCCCCGGCGGCCTCCGGATCGTCACCGAGACCCTCCCCTCGGTGCGCTCGGCGACCTTCGGCATCTGGGCCCACGTCGGCTCCCGCGACGAGACGCCGGCGCTCAACGGCGCCACCCACTACCTGGAGCACCTCCTCTTCAAGGGCACGGCCCAGCGCTCGGCCCTCGACATCTCGTCCGCGATCGACGCGGTCGGCGGCGAGATGAACGCCTTCACGGCGAAGGAGTACACCTGCTACTACGCCCGGGTCCTCGACACCGACCTGCCGCTGGCGATCGACGTCGTCTGCGACATGCTCACGGGCTCGCTCATCCTCGACTCCGACGTGGACGCCGAGCGCGGCGTGATCCTCGAGGAGATCGCGATGACCGAGGACGACCCCGGCGACGTGGTGCACGACCTGTTCGCGCAGACCATGTTCGGCGACACCCCGCTGGGCCGCCCGGTCCTCGGCACCGTCGACACGATCAACGCGCTCTCCCGCGGCCAGATCGCCCGCTTCTACAAGAAGCACTACGACCCGACCCACCTGGTCGTGGCCGCCGCGGGCAACGTGGACCACGCCACGGTGGTACGCCAGGTCCGCCGCGCCTTCGAGCGCGCCGGCGCCCTGACCCGTACCGACGCGGCCCCGATCGCCCCGCGCGACGGCCGGAAGACCATCCGGACGGCGGGCAGGGTCGAGCTGATGGGCCGGAAGACCGAGCAGGCGCACGTCGTCCTCGGCATGCCGGGCCTGGCCCGCACCGACGAGCGCCGCTGGGCGCTCGGGGTGCTGAACACCGCCCTCGGCGGCGGCATGTCCTCCCGCCTCTTCCAGGAGGTCCGGGAGAAGCGCGGCCTGGCCTACAGCGTGTACTCGTACACCTCGGGCTTCGCCGACTGCGGCCTCTTCGGCGTGTACGCGGGCTGCCGCCCCAGCCAGATCCACGACGTGCTGCGGATCTGCCGGGACGAGCTCGACAAGGTCGCCTCGGACGGCCTCACCGACGAGGAGATCGCCCGCGCCGTCGGCCAGCTCTCCGGCTCCACGGTCCTCGGCCTGGAGGACACCGGCGCGATCATGAACCGGATCGGCAAGAGCGAGCTGTGCTGGGGCACCCAGATGTCGGTGGACGACATGCTCGGCCGGATAGCGGCCGTCACCCCGGACGAGGTCCGGGAGGTCGCCCGTGACGTGCTGACCCGGCGGCCCTCGCTGTCGGTGATAGGACCGCTGAAGGACAAGCAGGCGGACCGCCTTCACCAGGCCGTCTCCTGACCTCCCTCCCTAAGGAAGAAGTGCGATGAGCAAGCTGCGCGTGGCGGTCCTCGGCGCCCGGGGCCGTATCGGCTCCGCGGCGGTCAAGGCCGTCGAGGCCGCCGAGGACATGGAACTGGTCGCGGCCCTGGGCCGCGGCGACAAGCTGGAGACCCTCGCCGAGGCGGGCGCCCAGGTCGTCGTCGAGCTGACCACCCCCGACTCGGTCATGGCCAACCTCGAGTACTGCGTGGGCCACGGCATCCACGCCGTCGTCGGCACCACCGGCTGGACCGAGGACCGCCTCGCGCGGCTGAACGGCTGGCTCGCCGCCTCCCCGGAGACCGGCGTGCTCATCGCGCCGAACTTCTCCATCGGCGCGGTCCTCACCATGAGGTTCGCGCAGATCGCCGCGCCGTACTTCGAGTCGGTCGAGGTCATCGAGCTGCACCACCCGAACAAGGTGGACGCCCCCTCCGGCACCGCCACCCGCACCGCCCAGCTGATCGCGCAGGCCCGTGCCGAGGCCGGCCTCGGCGCCCAGCCGGACGCCACCGCGACCGCCCTCGACGGTGCCCGCGGCGCGGACGTGGACGGCGTGCCGGTGCACGCGGTACGGCTCCGGGGCCTGCTGGCCCACCAGGAGGTGCTGCTCGGCGGCGAGGGCGAGACCCTCACCGTCCGCCACGACTCGCTGCACCACTCCAGCTTCATGCCGGGCGTGCTGCTCGGTGCCCGCCGCGTGGTGAGCACCCCGGGCCTCACGTTCGGCCTGGAGCACTTCCTGGACCTGGGCTGACGGTCATGGGCGGAAAGATCACGTACGTCTTCCTCGCCACCGTCCTCGTGCTGGTCTTCGGGGTGGTGGCGATGGAGGGCGTCCTGCTCCTGCTGACCGGCGAGCCGGCGGCCATGGGCATGGGCGCGGTGGCGTTCCTGCTGCCCGCCGTCGGCGGCTGGTTCCTCTGGAAGAACACGAGCTTCGCGCGCCGGGCCAACCGGCTGGCGGCGGAGCTGGAGGCCGAGGGCGGGCTCCCCGTCGACGACCTGCGGCGCACCCAGGGCGGCCGGATCGACCGCGACTCCGCGGACGAGGTCTTCGCCCGGCGCAAGGCCGAGGCGGAGGAGTCGCCGGAGGACTGGCGCTGCTGGTTCCGGCTGGCGGTCGCCTATCACGACGCCCGTGACACCCCGCGGGCCCGCAAGGCGATGCAGCGGGCCATCGCCCTCCACGAGGGCCGGGCGGTCAGCGCCTGACGCCGTACTCGGCGTGCCACGCCTCGACGGTGTCGGCGGCCCGGTCGAACGCCTCGACGCGGGAGAGGAAGTCGGCGTTGTGGTCGGTGAGCAGCACCAGCTGCTCGCCGGCCGTCCGGTCGAGGAGCAGGGCCTGGCCCTGGACGGTGCGCGGGAAGTTCAGCCAGCGCACCGGCTGCTGGGCGGTGCGGACCGCGGCCACCTTCGCCCAGGGGGTGGTGTGGGTGGTGAAGAAGCCGACGCGGCGCACGCCGGCGCGGCTCACCCAGGTGCCCATGCGCAGCAGGCGCAGCGCGGCCAGGATGATCAGCACGGCGATGCCGAAGGTGACGAGCGAGCCGGTGACGGCGCCCGCGGCTGCGATGATCACCGCGGCGAGCAGCACGAACGAGGCCAGCAGCAGTGCGAGCGCCGCCGCGCCGACCCGGTAGGACCCTGGACGGTACGGACGGCGCCACTGGTCGTGGTCGTCGAACGGGAGCGCGACGGCGTCGGTGGTGTCGAAGGCACGGTCGGCCGTCAGGAAGGGCAGGGGCACGGCGGTTCCTCACTCACAAGCACGCTCGAAGGGGCGGTGCCCGGTGAGGCTACCTCAGCGGTTGTCGGAGGCTTCGGACTGCTGCCGGTGGCTGGGCGAGTCCGTGCTGTCGAGGGACGGCATGCCGAGGACGAGCGAGCCCACGAGCCCGGCGGCGACGGTCAGCCCGAGCAGCGTACGTCCGACGACCTGCCCGGGACGCAGCCGCTCACGAGGCGGTGGAGTGACGTTACTGCGGAACTCGTCGGCCTCCGCGACGAACGCGAACGGTACGGCCTCTGTCCGCCTGAACATGGGTGTCACTCTCCTCGGTGGTCCGTGGGGCGGTCTGTTGTACGCCTCACAGGTACAGACGATCGAACCGAGGGTTTGGTGCCGTTTTTCACCGAAGCAGCCCAATCTCATCCTTCAGTCGGACTCGCGCTAACCTGGGCCCGCCCCACAGACGACTGGAAGGTACTCCTGGTGACCGACACCCCCACCGAGCCGGCGAAGATCGACCTCAGGAGCGACATCACCGTCGAACTGGTCAAGAGCGCCGCGGCCGACTCCGACGTCCTCTGGGCGGCCCGGGTCTCCACGGCGGGGGAGCAGTCCCTCGACGAGCTCCAGAAGGACCCGGAGCGCTCGAAGGGCCTGATCAACTACCTGATGCGGGACCGTCACGGCAGCCCCTTCGAGCACAACTCGATGACCTTCTTCATCAGCGCCCCGATCTTCGTCTTCCGCGAGTTCATGCGGCACCGCGTGGGCTGGTCGTACAACGAGGAGTCGGGCCGCTACAGGGAGCTGCAGCCGGTCTTCTACGTCCCCGACGCGTCCCGCAAGCTGGTCCAGGAGGGCCGCCCGGGCAAGTACGTCTTCGTCGAGGGCACCCAGGAGCAGCACGAGCTGGTCGGCCGCGCGATGGAGGACTCGTACCGCCAGGCGTACGAGGCGTACCAGGAGATGCTCGCCGCCGGCGTCGCCCGCGAGGTGGCCCGCTCTGTCCTCCCGGTCGGCCTCTTCTCCTCGATGTACGCCACCTGCAACGCCCGCTCGCTGATGCACTTCCTCGGCCTGCGCACCCAGCACGAGCTGGCCGCGGTGCCGTCCTTCCCGCAGCGGGAGATCGAGATGGTCGGCGAGAAGATGGAGGAGCACTGGGCCCGGCTGATGCCGCTGACCCACGCCGCCTTCAACAAGAACGGCCGCGTCGCGCCATAGGGCACAGATGTTCGTCCACTCTCACGAAGTGTCCGTATTGCGACGTTTCGTGAAGTTCATCTAGGCTGATCAAACGGACCCGGCACTGCTTGAACCCCCGAGCAGGCAGTGCCGGGCTCCTCTTCTCACGTCCCCCGAGGGGACACCCGGCGCTGAGCAGCGAGTAGCGTGTTACCCATGGCTCCGATCTCCACTCCGCAGACCCCCTTCGGGCGGGTCCTCACCGCCATGGTCACGCCCTTCACGGCGGACGGCGCACTCGACCTCGACGGCGCCCGGCGACTCGCGACCCACCTGGTGGACGCCGGCAACGACGGCCTCGTCGTCAACGGCACCACCGGCGAGTCCCCCACCACCAGCGACGCGGAGAAATCGGAGCTCGTACGCGCCGTACTGGAGGCGGTGGGCGACCGCGCCCACGTCGTCGCCGGCATCGGCACCAACGACACCCACCACTCGATCGAGCTGGCCCGCGCCGCCGAGCGCGACGGCGCCCACGGCCTCCTCGCCGTCACGCCGTACTACAACAAGCCCCCGCAGGAGGGCCTGTACCGGCACTTCACGGCCATCGCCGACGCCACCGGCCTCCCGGTGATGCTCTACGACATCCCCGGCCGCTCCGGCGTCCCGATCGACACCGAGACCATCGTCCGGCTCGCCGAGCACCCCCGGATCGTCGCCAACAAGGACGCCAAGGGCGACCTCGGCCGCGCCAGCTGGGCCATCGCCCGCTCCGGCCTCGCCTGGTACTCCGGCGACGACATGCTCAACCTGCCGCTGCTCTCCGTCGGCGCGGTCGGCTTCGTCTCCGTCGTGGGCCACGTCGTCACCCCCGACCTGCGCGCCCTCCTCGACGCCCACCTCGCGGGCGACCACGAGAAGGCCACCGAGATCCACCAGAAGCTGCTCCCGGTCTACACGGGCATGTTCCGCACCCAGGGCGTCATGACCACCAAGGCCGCGCTCGCCCTCCAGGGCCTCCCGGCCGGTCCGCTGCGCCTGCCGCTCGTCGAGCTCTCCGCGCAGGAGACCGACCAGCTCAAGGTCGACCTGGCCGCCGGCGGGGTAGACCTCTGACATCCGACTTCACAACTGAACAGTGACAACTGAAGACCGCGAACAACCGAACACCGACAACAGCAAGTGCACGATTGTCATGCGCGCCACGTGCCGACCGGTACGTGGCGTGTGTGGTGAGGAGAGACTTTTGAGCCATCCGCATCCCGAACTCGGCGCCCCGCCGAAGCTCCCCCAGGGCGGCCTCCGCGTCACCCCGCTCGGCGGCCTGGGCGAGATCGGCCGCAACATGACCGTCTTCGAGTACGACGGCAAGCTGCTGATCGTCGACTGCGGCGTCCTCTTCCCCGAGGAGGAGCAGCCGGGCGTCGACCTGATCCTGCCCGACTTCACCACCATCCAGGACCGCATCGACGACGTCGTCGGCATCGTCCTGACCCACGGCCACGAGGACCACATCGGTGGCGTGCCGTACCTGCTGCGCCTGCGGCAGGACATCCCCCTCATCGGCTCCAAGCTGACCCTCGCCCTGATCGAGGCCAAGCTCCAGGAGCACCGCATCCGCCCGTACACGCTGGAGGTGGCCGAGGGCCACCGCGAGCGGCTGGGCGTCTTCGACTGCGAGTTCATCGCGGTCAACCACTCCATCCCGGACGCCCTGGCGGTCGCGATCCGCACCCCCGCGGGCATGGTCGTGCACACCGGCGACTTCAAGATGGACCAGCTGCCGCTGGACAACCGCCTGACCGACCTGCACGCGTTCGCGCGCCTCAGCGAGGAGGGCATCGACCTCCTGCTCACGGACTCGACGAACGCCGAGGTCCCGGGCTTCACGGCACACGAGCGGGACATCTCCAACGTCCTGCGGAACGTCTTCGCCAACGCCCAGAAGCGGATCATCGTGGCGAGCTTCGCCAGCCACGTGCACCGCATCCAGCAGATCCTCGACGCCGCCCACGAGTACGGCCGCCGGGTCGCCTTCGTCGGCCGCTCGATGGTCCGCAACATGGGCATCGCCCGCGACCTCGGCTACCTCCGGGTCCCGGCCGGCCTCGTCGTCGACGTGAAGACGCTGGACGACCTGCCGGACGACGAGGTCGTGCTGGTCTGCACGGGTTCCCAGGGCGAGCCGATGGCGGCCCTGTCCCGCATGGCCAACCGCGACCACCAGATCCGGATCGTCCCCGGCGACACGGTCATCCTGGCCTCGTCCCTCATCCCGGGCAACGAGAACGCGGTCTACCGCGTGATCAACGGCCTGACCCGCTGGGGCGCCAACGTCGTCCACAAGGGCAACGCCAAGGTCCACGTCTCGGGCCACGCCTCGGCCGGCGAGCTGCTGTACTTCTACAACATCTGCAAGCCGAAGAACCTCATGCCGGTCCACGGCGAATGGCGCCACCTGCGCGCCAACGCCGAGCTCGGCGCGATGACGGGCATCCCGAAGGACCACATCGTCATCGCCGAGGACGGCGTCGTCGTCGACCTGGTCGACGGCCGCGCCCGCATCACCGGCAAGGTCCAGGCGGGGTACGTGTACGTGGACGGCCTCTCGGTCGGCGACGTCACCGAGACCTCCCTGAAGGACCGCCGCATCCTCGGCGAGGAGGGCATCATCTCGGTCTTCCTGGTGGTGGACTCCTCCACCGGCAAGATCACCGGCGGCCCGCACGTCCACGCGCGCGGCTCCGGCATCGAGGACTCCGCCTTCGACGCGGTGCTCCCGAAGATCGAGCAGGCGCTGAACAAGTCCGCCCAGGACGGCGTCGTCGAACCCCACCAGCTCCAGCAGCTGATCCGCCGCACCGTCGGCAAGTGGGTCTCCGACACCTACCGCCGCCGGCCGATGATCCTCCCGGTCGTCGTCGAGGTCTGAGCCCGAAGGGCCTGACCAGCGCGGTTACGGAGCGGGGCACCTCGATTTGCATCGGGGCGCCCCGCTCCAGTACGTTTACGGCTCCGCCAGAACGGGAAGCCCCGGCGCCGCAGTGCGCCCGGACGGCCGACCGGGAGGTGGAAAATCCGACCGAGATCATCTGATAAAGTCGGAAAGCGCCGGAAGGCCCCGAGGAATTGAAACTCAGGACCGGAAAGCACCGAGGAAATCGGATCGGAAAGATCTGATAGAGTCGGAAACGAAGGAAGCGCCCGGAGGGCCTGGAAACAGGAACGAAGGAAGCGTCCGCACCTTGAGAACTCAACAGCGTGCCAAAAATCAACGCCAGATTAGTTGATACCCCGTCCAGCCGGTTTCGGTTGGTCGAGGTTCCTTTGAAACAAAACACAGCGAGGACGCTGTGGACGGTCGGTCACATTCCGACCTGACCGTCCCGCTCAACGCGAGTGTTGAACCCGATCACGGGTACACATTCACGGAGAGTTTGATCCTGGCTCAGGACGAACGCTGGCGGCGTGCTTAACACATGCAAGTCGAACGATGAAGCCCTTCGGGGTGGATTAGTGGCGAACGGGTGAGTAACACGTGGGCAATCTGCCCTTCACTCTGGGACAAGCCCTGGAAACGGGGTCTAATACCGGATACGAGACGAGGAGGCATCTCCTCGTCTGGAAAGCTCCGGCGGTGAAGGATGAGCCCGCGGCCTATCAGCTTGTTGGTGGGGTAATGGCCTACCAAGGCGACGACGGGTAGCCGGCCTGAGAGGGCGACCGGCCACACTGGGACTGAGACACGGCCCAGACTCCTACGGGAGGCAGCAGTGGGGAATATTGCACAATGGGCGAAAGCCTGATGCAGCGACGCCGCGTGAGGGATGACGGCCTTCGGGTTGTAAACCTCTTTCAGCAGGGAAGAAGCGAAAGTGACGGTACCTGCAGAAGAAGCGCCGGCTAACTACGTGCCAGCAGCCGCGGTAATACGTAGGGCGCAAGCGTTGTCCGGAATTATTGGGCGTAAAGAGCTCGTAGGCGGCTTGTCACGTCGGGTGTGAAAGCCCGGGGCTTAACCCCGGGTCTGCATCCGATACGGGCAGGCTAGAGTGTGGTAGGGGAGATCGGAATTCCTGGTGTAGCGGTGAAATGCGCAGATATCAGGAGGAACACCGGTGGCGAAGGCGGATCTCTGGGCCATTACTGACGCTGAGGAGCGAAAGCGTGGGGAGCGAACAGGATTAGATACCCTGGTAGTCCACGCCGTAAACGTTGGGAACTAGGTGTTGGCGACATTCCACGTCGTCGGTGCCGCAGCTAACGCATTAAGTTCCCCGCCTGGGGAGTACGGCCGCAAGGCTAAAACTCAAAGGAATTGACGGGGGCCCGCACAAGCAGCGGAGCATGTGGCTTAATTCGACGCAACGCGAAGAACCTTACCAAGGCTTGACATATACCGGAAACATCCAGAGATGGGTGCCCCCTTGTGGTCGGTATACAGGTGGTGCATGGCTGTCGTCAGCTCGTGTCGTGAGATGTTGGGTTAAGTCCCGCAACGAGCGCAACCCTTGTCCTGTGTTGCCAGCATGCCCTTCGGGGTGATGGGGACTCACAGGAGACCGCCGGGGTCAACTCGGAGGAAGGTGGGGACGACGTCAAGTCATCATGCCCCTTATGTCTTGGGCTGCACACGTGCTACAATGGCCGGTACAAAGAGCTGCGATGCCGTGAGGCGGAGCGAATCTCAAAAAGCCGGTCTCAGTTCGGATTGGGGTCTGCAACTCGACCCCATGAAGTCGGAGTTGCTAGTAATCGCAGATCAGCATTGCTGCGGTGAATACGTTCCCGGGCCTTGTACACACCGCCCGTCACGTCACGAAAGTCGGTAACACCCGAAGCCGGTGGCCCAACCCCTTGTGGGAGGGAGCTGTCGAAGGTGGGACCAGCGATTGGGACGAAGTCGTAACAAGGTAGCCGTACCGGAAGGTGCGGCTGGATCACCTCCTTTCTAAGGAGCACAGTACCGATTGCAGGCAAACGTTCTGCACGGTCAGCTCATGGGTGGAACGTTGATTATTGGATGCGAGTGACCTGAAGGTCTCCAAGTACTGCTTCGGCGTGGAACGGATGACACGGACGGTGCTCGCATCTGGCACGTTGTTGGGTATCTGAGGGTACGGCCGCAAGGTTGTATCTTCGCGATGCCGGCCCCAGTAAAGCTCTGCTTCGGCAGGGTGTGATGGGTGGCTGGTCGTTGCTTGAGAACTACACAGTGGACGCGAGCATCTGTGGCCAAGTTTTTAAGGGCGCACGGTGGATGCCTTGGCACCAGGAACCGATGAAGGACGTGGGAGGCCGCGATAGTCCCCGGGGAGTCGTCAACCAGGCTTTGATCCGGGGGTTTCCGAATGGGGAAACCCGGCAGTCGTCATGGGCTGTCACCCACTGCTGAACACATAGGCAGTGTGGAGGGAACGAGGGGAAGTGAAACATCTCAGTACCCTCAGGAAGAGAAAACAACCGTGATTCCGGGAGTAGTGGCGAGCGAAACCGGATGAGGCCAAACCGTATGCGTGTGATACCCGGCAGGGGTTGCGCATGCGGGGTTGTGGGATCTCTCTTCTGTCGTCTGCCGGCGACAGGACGAGTCAGAAACCGTTGATGTAGTCGAAGGACATGCGAAAGGTCCGGCGTAGAGGGTAAGACCCCCGTAGACGAAACGTCAGCGGCTCGTTTGAGAGACACCCAAGTAGCACGGGGCCCGAGAAATCCCGTGTGAATCTGGCGGGACCACCCGCTAAGCCTAAATATTACCTGGTGACCGATAGCGGATAGTACCGTGAGGGAATGGTGAAAAGTACCGCGGGAGCGGAGTGAAATAGTACCTGAAACCGTGTGCCTACAAGCCGTGGGAGCGTCGGGATCTTCGGATCCTCGTGACTGCGTGCCTTTTGAAGAATGAGCCTGCGAGTTTGCGGTGTGTTGCGAGGTTAACCCGTGTGGGGAAGCCGTAGCGAAAGCGAGTCCGAATAGGGCGTTTCAGTAGCACGCTCAAGACCCGAAGCGGAGTGATCTAGCCATGGGCAGGTTGAAGCGGAGGTAAGACTTCGTGGAGGACCGAACCCACCAGGGTTGAAAACCTGGGGGATGACCTGTGGTTAGGGGTGAAAGGCCAATCAAACTCCGTGATAGCTGGTTCTCCCCGAAATGCATTTAGGTGCAGCGTCGTGTGTTTCTTGCCGGAGGTAGAGCACTGGATAGGCGATGGGCCCTACCGGGTTACTGACCTTAGCCAAACTCCGAATGCCGGTAAGTGAGAGCACGGCAGTGAGACTGTGGGGGATAAGCTCCATGGTCGAGAGGGAAACAGCCCAGAGCATCGACTAAGGCCCCTAAGCGTACGCTAAGTGGGAAAGGATGTGGAGTCGCAGAGACAACCAGGAGGTTGGCTTAGAAGCAGCCACCCTTGAAAGAGTGCGTAATAGCTCACTGGTCAAGTGATTCCGCGCCGACAATGTAGCGGGGCTCAAGCGTACCGCCGAAGTCGTGTCATTGCAGTACATACCCCCAACGGGGACTGTGATGGGTAGGGGAGCGTCGTGTGCCGGGTGAAGCAGCCGCGGAAGCGAGTTGTGGACGGTTCACGAGTGAGAATGCAGGCATGAGTAGCGATACACACGTGAGAAACGTGTGCGCCGATTGACTAAGGGTTCCTGGGTCAAGCTGATCTGCCCAGGGTAAGTCGGGACCTAAGGCGAGGCCGACAGGCGTAGTCGATGGACAACCGGTTGATATTCCGGTACCCGCTTTGAAACGCCCAATATCGAGCCCATTAATGCTAAGCCCGTGAAGCCGTTCCGGACCCTTCGGGGAAAGGAAAGTGGTGGAGCCGGCGAACCAAGGTGGTAGTAGGTAAGCGATGGGGTGACGCAGGAAGGTAGTCCAGCCCGGGCGGTGGTTGTCCCGGGGTAAGGGTGTAGGGCGTGTGATAGGCAAATCCGTCACACATTAAGCCTGAGACCTGATGCCGAGCCGATTGTGGTGAAGTGGATGATCCTATGCTGTCGAGAAAAGCCTCTAGCGAGTTTCATGGCGGCCCGTACCCTAAACCGACTCAGGTGGTCAGGTAGAGAATACCGAGGCGTTCGGGTGAACTATGGTTAAGGAACTCGGCAAAATGCCCCCGTAACTTCGGGAGAAGGGGGGCCACGCCTGGTGATGAGTCTTGCACTCTGAGCTGGGGGTGGCCGCAGAGACCAGCGAGAAGCGACTGTTTACTAAAAACACAGGTCCGTGCGAAGCCGTAAGGCGATGTATACGGACTGACGCCTGCCCGGTGCTGGAACGTTAAGGGGACCGGTTAGTGACCTTTCGGGGTTGCGAAGCTGAGAACTTAAGCGCCAGTAAACGGCGGTGGTAACTATAACCATCCTAAGGTAGCGAAATTCCTTGTCGGGTAAGTTCCGACCTGCACGAATGGCGTAACGACTTCTCGACTGTCTCAACCATAGGCCCGGTGAAATTGCACTACGAGTAAAGATGCTCGTTTCGCGCAGCAGGACGGAAAGACCCCGGGACCTTTACTACAGTTTGATATTGGTGTTCGGTTCGGCTTGTGTAGGATAGGTGGGAGACTTTGAAGCAGCCACGCCAGTGGTTGTGGAGTCGCCGTTGAAATACCACTCTGGTCGTGCTGGATGTCTAACCTGGGTCCGTGATCCGGATCAGGGACAGTGTCTGATGGGTAGTTTAACTGGGGCGGTTGCCTCCCAAAGGGTAACGGAGGCGCCCAAAGGTTCCCTCAGCCTGGTTGGCAATCAGGTGTTGAGTGTAAGTGCACAAGGGAGCTTGACTGTGAGACCGACGGGTCGAGCAGGGACGAAAGTCGGGACTAGTGATCCGGCGGTGGCTTGTGGAAGCGCCGTCGCTCAACGGATAAAAGGTACCCCGGGGATAACAGGCTGATCTTCCCCAAGAGTCCATATCGACGGGATGGTTTGGCACCTCGATGTCGGCTCGTCGCATCCTGGGGCTGGAGTCGGTCCCAAGGGTTGGGCTGTTCGCCCATTAAAGCGGTACGCGAGCTGGGTTTAGAACGTCGTGAGACAGTTCGGTCCCTATCCGCTGTGCGCGTAGGAATATTGAGAAGGGCTGTCCCTAGTACGAGAGGACCGGGACGGACGAACCTCTGGTGTGCCAGTTGTCCTGCCAAGGGCATGGCTGGTTGGCTACGTTCGGGAGGGATAACCGCTGAAAGCATCTAAGCGGGAAGCCTGCTTCGAGATGAGTATTCCCACCTCCTTGAGAGGGTAAGGCTCCCAGTAGACGACTGGGTTGATAGGCCGGATGTGGAAGCCCAGTAATGGGTGGAGCTGACCGGTACTAATAGGCCGAGGGCTTGTCCTCAGTTGCTCGCGTCCACTGTGTTAGTTCTGAAGTAACGAACTCCCATGCCGGTTGAGTTCAACTTCATAGTGTTTCGGTGGTCATAGCGTTAGGGAAACGCCCGGTTACATTCCGAACCCGGAAGCTAAGCCTTTCAGCGCCGATGGTACTGCAGGGGGGACCCTGTGGGAGAGTAGGACGCCGCCGAACAACCCGCCCTTTTAGCTCAGTCGGCAGAGCGTCTCCATGGTAAGGAGAAGGTCAACGGTTCGATTCCGTTAAAGGGCTCAGAGAAAAGGCCCCCGCCATTCTGGCGGGGGCCTTTTTGCGTTGAGAGCCAGGGAATGCGCGGCCGGCGTCTCCGGGAGGAGACGCCGGCCGGGGCGCGTCAGCTCGGGTCCGGTTCCCGCAGGCGCATCGTCAGGATGGCCATGTCGTCCGAGGCGGGGGCGTGGGCGAAGCGTTCGACCGCGCGGAGGATGCGGCCGCCGACGGCGCCGGCCGTCAGGCCCGTACAGGTCCTGAGGGCGTCGGCGAGGCCGTCGTCGCCCAGCATCCGGGTTCCCTCACGGCGCTCGGTGACGCCGTCCGTGACGCAGAGGAGGACATCGCCCGGGTCGAGCGTGAAGGTCTCCTCGTACAGCTCCAGGTCCTCCATCACGCCCAGCAGCGGCTGGGGCTCGGCGGCCGGGGTGACCGTGCCGTCCGGGCGGAGGCGCAGCGGGAGCGGATGGCCCGCGCAGACGACCTTCAGGATCGCCGAGCCGTCGGACTGCGGGCGGAGCTCGCCGTACAGGAGGGTCAGGAAGCGGCTGCGGGCGCCCTCGTCGAGGATGGCCGCGTTCAGGCGCTCCAGGACTGCGGGGCCGCCGAAGCCCTCGCGGGCCAGCAGGCGCAGGGCGTGCCGGGCCAGGCCGGTCACGGCCGCGGCCTCCGGGCCCGTACCGCAGACGTCGCCGATGGCGAAGCCGTACACGTCGTCGCGGATCGGGAAGACGTCGTAGAAGTCGCCGCCGACCTCGTTCCCCTCGCCGGCCGCGCGGTAGATCACGTCCACCTCGACGCCGGGGATCTTCGGGAGGTCGGGCGGCAGGAGGCTGCGCTGGAGGGACTGGCTGATGGCGTTGCGCTCCGAGTACAGGCGCGCGTTGTCCAGGGCCAGGGCGGCCCGGCGCGAGAGGTCCTCGGCGAGCTCCAGGATCTCCTGGCGGAAGTGGTCCTCGGCCGGGCGGCCCAGGGTCAGCATGCCGATGACGCGGTTCCGCGCGACCAGGGGCAGGACGACCGTCTCGCCGGCGACCGCGCCGGCCGTGGCCAGGGCGGTGTCGATGCCGGAGGAGAGCGGGCCGCCCAGGTTCTCCAGTTCGCGGGCCGAGGCCGCCAGCGCGGCCCGGTGGGCGGCGTCGCCCGGGGCCGTCCAGAGCCGGGCGCCGGGGCTCGGCACCGGGTCGGGCGGGGCGATGGAGTGCAGCAGTGCCTTCAGGCCGTCGATGCGGTCCTCGTCCTCGTGGAGCACGTACGAGAGGTACGGCTCGGAGGCCGGGTCGGCGATCGTGTAGACCGCGCACCAGGTGGCCAGGGTCGGGACCGTCATCTGGGCCATCAGGGCCAGGGTCTGGTCGCGGTCGAGGGTGCCGGCCAGCAGGTCGGACGCCTCGACGAGGAAGCTGAGGGAGCCGCGGCGGAGGCGTTCCAGCTCGCCCAGCCGGGCGGACTCCACGGCCAGGGCGATGCGGTCGGCGGCGAACTGGAGGCGGAGGGCCTCCTCGTTCGAGTAGCGGTTCGCGGCCTCGGCGGCGACGCCCAGGGAGCCGGTGAGACGGCCCTCCACCTTCAGGGGGACGGTGACGACCGAGCGCATGCCGGTGCCTTCGAGGAGGGGCACGGCGCCGGGGACGGCGGCCAGGTCCTCGTGCACGGCGGGCATGCGGGCGGAGCCGTACCGGCTGGCGCCGGTCTCCACGGGGACGCGGGCGAAGCGCTGGCGGGCCGCCGGCAGGCCGGTCGTCGCCCGCACCTCCAGCTCCGTCTCGTCGTCGGTGGCCAGCAGCAGGAAGGCGGCGTCGCCGTCGAGCATGTCCCGGGCCCGCTCCACCGTGCGCTGGAGCAGGCCGTCCAGGTCGTCGGGGGCGGGGGAGCCGATGAAGACCTCGAAGGGGTCCGCGCTGCGGCTCTCCGCGCCGGCATCGGCGGCCGGGCGCTGCGGGGTCTGCAGGACCGCGCGCTCGTCCTCCCGTACCAGCAGGCAGACCGTCGACGGTTCCCCCGCCGCGTCACGGACCCGCAGGTGGGAGGCGTACACGGGGATCACGCGGCCGTCGGCGCGGCGGAGCCCGTAACTGCCCTCCCAGCGGGAGAGGCGGAGGGCCTCGACCAGGCCCGTGCCGATGCCCGGGGTGTGCGGCCAGGCGGCGAGGTCGCCCAGGGGCTTGCCGGTGACCTGTTCGGGGGCGTAGCCGAAGAGTTCCTCGGCGTCCTCGTTCCAGGAGGTGATGGCGCCGCCCTGGTCGATCTGGACGACGGCGACGCGGACCCGGTGGTCGGCGACCGGGAGGAGGGCGTCGGGGAGGACCGGGCCGGCCGAGCGGGTGCCGACCGGGCGCTGGGGGAGGTCCAGGTGGAACCAGACGTGCTTGCGGGTGGGGGAGTAGTCCACGCCCCAGCGGTCGGCGAGGGCGGCGCAGAGGAGCAGGCCGCGGCCGTTCTCGCGGTCCGGGCTCGCGATCGCGGGGCCGCTCTGGACCGGGATCTCGCGCTCCGGGTAGCGGTCGGCGACCTCGACGCGGATGCTGTCCTCGGAGCGCAGGCAGAGGACCTCGGCGGCGGTGCCGGCGTGCACGACGGCGTTGGTGACCAGCTCGCTCGTGAGGACGACGGCGTCGTCCACGAGCTCCGGGTGGCCCCAGCCCTGGAGGGTGTCCCGGACGAAGGCCCGGGCGGCGGCGACTGACCGTCCGACAGGGTCGAAGGTGGCAGTCGCCCGCGCGGTGATCACAGCACTCCTCGTACGCGTCTCGACGCCCGGCTCCGCCATGCTCGGTCTGCCCCTCCCGCTGCCCGGTGGTCGTACGCTCCTCACCGCCCCTGCCGGGCGGACCGGGGCGGCTGGACAGCCGGATGCCAGGTTACTTACCTTCACCGTCCCCGCGGATGCCGGTCCGGGCTGTTTCCGCCCTCGGAGGGTGGGGACCTTGTGCGAAGCTGCCGAACTGTTATCGCCTGGTTCGGTCGCGGTGAAACACTGGGAATGCTTCGGCGTGAGCCGGAGCGGAACGGTCGAACCCCTTTCGGGAGGGACACGGTGGAGTCTGGCACGGCGGCGCGGCGCGGCGGCGGGAGCAGCGGCGGCACGCGCGCGAGGGGCGGGCGTTCCCGTGGGGGGACGGTACAGGTGGACGCGGCCGCGCTGGAGCGGTTGCTGTCCGCGCTCGTGTCGATGCGCGACGGGAACCTGCGGAGGCGGCTGACCGTCTCCGGCGACGGGGTGATGGCCGAGATCGCGGCCGTGTTCAACGAGGTCGCGGACCGGCAGATGCACGTCACCGGCGAGCTGTCGCGGGTGCGGCGGGTGGTCGGGCGCGAGGGCAAGCTGTCCGAGCGGCTCGAGGCCGGGGTGACCGAGGGCGCCTGGGCGGCGGCGATCGAGGCGGCCAACGCGCTGGTCGACGATCTGGCGCGGCCGGTGTCCGAGGTGAGCCGGGTGCTGACGGCGGTCGCGGAGGGCGACCTCGAACAGCGGATGGACTTGCGTTCGGAGGGTTCCGACGGGACGGTGCGGCCGCTCCGCGGGGAGTTCCTGAAGGTCGCCCGTACCGTCAACCACCTCGTGGACCAGCTGTCGGTCTTCGCGTCCGAGGTGACGCGGGTGGCCGTCGAGGTGGGTACCGAGGGCATCCTCGGCGGGCAGGCGCACGTCCGGGGCGTGTCCGGTTCGTGGAAGGACCTCACGGACTCCGTCAACACCATGGCGAACCAGCTGACGGCACAGGTGCGGGACATCGCGCTGGTGACGACGGCGGTGGCCAACGGCGACCTGTCGCAGAAGGTCACGGCGAACGTGGCCGGCGAGATGCTCTCGCTGAAGAACACCGTGAACACGATGGTGGACCAGCTGTCGTCGTTCTCGTCCGAGGTGACCCGGGTCGCCCGCGAGGTGGGTACGGAGGGCGAGCTCGGCGGACAGGCCGAGGTCGCCGGGGTCGCCGGCGTGTGGAAGGACCTGACCGACTCCGTCAACACGATGGCGGGCAACCTCACCAATCAGGTGAGAGGGATCGCGGAGGTGACGACGGCGGTCGCCAACGGCGACCTGTCGCAGAAGGTCACCGTGAGCGCGCGCGGCGAGATCGCGCAACTCGCCGACACCATCAACCAGATGACGGAGACCCTGCGGACCTTCGCCGACGAGGTGACCCGGGTGTCCGGCGAGGTCGGCGCCGAGGGTCTGCTCGGCGGTCAGGCGCAGGTGCCGGGCGCTGCGGGCACCTGGAAGGACCTGACGGACTCGGTCAACACCGTCTTCCGGAACATCACCACGCAGGTGCGGGACATCGCGCAGGTGACGACGGCGGTGGCCAACGGCGATCTGTCGCAGAAGGTCACGGTCGACGTGGCCGGCGAGATGCTGGAGCTGAAGAACACCGTCAACACCATGGTGGACCAGCTGTCCGCCTTCGGCTCCGAGGTGACCCGGGTGGCCCGGGAGGTCGGCGTCGAGGGCCGACTGGGCGGGCAGGCCCAGGTGCCCGGCGCCGCCGGCACGTGGAAGGACCTCACCGACTCGGTGAACAACGCCTTCCACAACCTGACGGGCCAGGTGCGGGACATCGCGCAGGTGACGACGGCGGTGGCCAACGGCGATCTGTCGCAGAAGGTCACGGTCGACGTGGCCGGCGAGATGCTGGAGCTGAAGAACACCGTCAACACCATGGTGTCGCAGCTGTCGTCCTTCGCCGACCAGGTCACGCGGATGGCCCGGGACGTGGGCACCGAGGGCCGGCTGGGCGGTCAGGCGCGGGTGGACGGGGTCTCCGGCCGCTGGCGCGAGCTGACCGACTCGGTGAACTTCATGGCCGGCAACCTCACGTCGCAGGTGCGGCAGATCGCGCAGGTGACCACGGCGGTGGCGCGCGGCGACCTGTCGCAGAAGATCGACGTGGACGCGCGCGGCGAGATCCTGGAACTCAAGAACACCATCAACACGATGGTCGACCAGCTGTCCGCCTTTGCGGACCAGGTGACCCGGGTGGCCCGCGAGGTGGGCACCGACGGGCGGCTCGGCGGCCAGGCGCAGGTGCCGGGCGTCGCCGGCGTGTGGCGTGACCTCACCGACTCGGTGAACGGCATGGCCGGGAACCTGACGGCGCAGGTGCGGAACATCGCGCAGGTCGCCACGGCGGTGGCGCGCGGCGACCTGTCGCAGAAGATCGACGTCGACGCGCGCGGCGAGATCCTGGAGCTGAAGAACACCCTCAACACGATGGTGGACCAGCTGTCCTCCTTCGCCGACCAGGTGACGCGGGTCGCCCGTGAGGTGGGTACGGAGGGCATCCTGGGCGGCCAGGCCGAGGTGCAGGGGGTCTCCGGCACCTGGAAGGACCTGACCCAGTCGGTGAACTTCATGGCGAACAACCTGACCTTCCAGGTCCGCAACATCGCCGAGGTCACCACCGCCGTGGCCCGCGGCGACCTGTCGAAGAAGATCACCGTCGACGCCAAGGGCGAGATCCTGGAGCTGGTCACCACCGTCAACACGATGGTGGACCAGCTGTCGAACTTCGCCGACGAGGTGACGCGGGTGGCCCGCGAGGTGGGCACCGAGGGCATCCTGGGCGGCCAGGCCCGGGTGCGCGGGGTCACCGGCATCTGGAAGGACCTCAGCGACAACGTCAACCTGATGGCCAACAACCTGACCAGTCAGGTGCGGAACATCGCCCGGGTCTCCTCGGCGGTCGCCAACGGCGACCTGACGAAGAAGGTCACCGTCGAGGCGCGCGGCGAGGTCGCCGAACTCGCCGAGACCGTCAACACGATGGTGACGACCCTGTCCTCGTTCGCCGACGAGGTGACCCGGGTGGCCCGCGAGGTGGGCACCGACGGCATCCTCGGCGGCCAGGCCCGGGTGCCCGGCGGTTCCGGCACGTGGAAGGACCTCACCGACTCGGTGAACAGCATGGCCGACAACCTCACCGGCCAGGTGCGGCAGATCGCCGCGGTCACCACCGCCATCGCCAAGGGCGACCTCACCAAGAAGATCGACATCGAGGCGCGGGGCGAGATCCAGGAGCTGAAGAACACCATCAACACGATGGTCGACCAGCTGTCGAACTTCGCCGAGGAGGTCACCCGGGTCGCCCGCGAGGTGGGCACCGACGGGCAGCTCGGCGGCCAGGCCCGGGTCCGGGACGTCGAGGGCACCTGGAGCGACCTCACGCTCTCGGTGAACGAGATGGCCGGGAACCTCACCCGGCAGGTGCGGGCCATCGCGGCCGTCGCCACCGCGGTCACCCGCGGCGACCTGAACGTCAAGATCGACGGCGTGGACGCGGCCGGCGAGATCCAGGCGCTCCAGGAGAACATCAACACGATGATCGCCAACCTGCGTGACACCACCCTCGCCAACGACGAGCAGGACTGGCTGAAGTCGAACCTGGCCCGGATCTCCGGCCTCATGCAGGGCCGCCGCGACCTCGACGACGTCGCCTCGCTCATCATGAGCGAGCTGACGCCGGTGGTCTCCGCCCAGCACGGCGCCTTCTTCGTGGCGACGCCGACCGGCTCCGCCAACCACGACACCGAACTGGTCGGCGAGGGCGACGGCTCGTACGAGCTGCGCATGCGCGGGAGTTACGGCTACTCGGCCGGCTCCATGCCGACCTCCTTCCGCCCCGGCGAGACCCTCATCGGGACGGCGGCGGAGGAGAAGCGGACCATCCAGGTCAACGTGCCGCCGGGCTACCTCAAGATCTCGTCCGGGCTCGGCGAGGCCTCGCCCGCGCACGTGATCGTGCTGCCGGTGCTCTTCGAGGGGAAGGTCCTCGGCGTCATCGAGCTGGCCTCCTTCCAGCCGTTCACGCAGATCCAGCGGGACTTCCTCAACCAGATCGCCGAACTCATCGCGACCACGGTCAACACCATCAGCGTCAACACCAAGACCGAGGTGCTGCTCAAGCAGTCCCAGGAGCTCACCGAGCAGCTCAAGGAGCGGTCGGCCGAGCTGGAGCACCGGCAGAAGGAGCTGCAGAACTCCAACGCCGAGCTGGAGGACAAGGCCGAGCTGCTGGCCCGTCAGAACCGGGACATCGAGGTCAAGAACACCGAGATCGAGGAGGCCCGGCAGGTCCTGGAGGAGCGCGCCGAACAGCTCGCCGTCTCCATGCGCTACAAGTCGGAGTTCCTGGCCAACATGTCGCACGAGCTGCGCACCCCGCTCAACTCGCTGCTCATCCTGGCCAAGCTGCTCGCGGACAACGCCGAGACCAACCTCACGCCGAAGCAGGTCGAGTTCGCCGAGACCATCCACGGCGCCGGCTCCGACCTGCTCCAGCTGATCAACGACATCCTCGACCTGTCGAAGGTCGAGGCGGGCAAGATGGACGTCTCCCCGACCCGGATCGCCCTCGTCCAGCTCGTCGACTACGTGGAGGCGACCTTCCGGCCGCTCACCGCGGAGAAGGGCCTGGACTTCTCGGTCCGGGTCTCGCCCGAGCTGCCCGCCACCCTCCACACCGACGAGCAGCGGCTCCTCCAGGTGCTGCGCAACCTGCTGTCGAACGCGGTGAAGTTCACCGACTCCGGTGCGGTCGAGCTGGTGATCCGGCCGGCCGGCGGGGACGTGCCGCAGTCCATCCGGGAGCAGCTCCTGGAGGCCGGGGCGCTGCGCGACGCCGACGCCGATCTGATCGCCTTCTCGGTCACCGACACCGGCATCGGCATCGCGGCCAGCAAGATGCGGGTCATCTTCGAGGCGTTCAAGCAGGCCGACGGCACCACCAGCCGCAAGTACGGCGGCACCGGCCTCGGGCTCTCGATCAGCCGGGAGATCGCCCGGCTGCTCGGCGGCGAGATCTTCGCGGTGAGCGAGCCCGGCCGCGGCTCCACCTTCACCCTCTACCTGCCGCTGAACCCGACCGAGGTGCCCCCGAACGGCTACGGGCAGGGGGAGGCGGACGACGAGCGGCCGGAGGCCGAGGAGGGGCCGGCCGGGGACACCTTCCCGCACTTCCCGCCCGCGCCCGTGCGGAGCGACGCGCGGTCCGGGGCCGGGGCGCTCTTCCGGCACCGGCGGAAGGCCGGACCGGTCGCCGAGACGCCCGATGCGGCCGGTGCGGGCGGAACCCGGGGCGGGGTGCCGGGCCAGCCGGGCCCGGAGGACGCCTCCGCAGCCGAGTTCGCCGGCGGGGCGACGGAGGAGGCCGCCCCGGAGCCGCGCCGCACCTTCTCCTTCTCCGGCGAGAAGGTCCTCATCGTCGACGACGACATCCGCAACGTCTTCGCGCTCACCAGCGTGCTGGAGCAGCACGGCCTCGCGGTGCTGTACGCGGAGAACGGGCGGGAGGGGATCGAGGTCCTGGAGCAGAACGACGACGTCACGGTCGTCCTGATGGACATCATGATGCCGGAGATGGACGGGTACGCGACGACCACCGCGATCCGGCGGATGCCGCAGTTCGCCGGGCTGCCGATCATCGCGCTCACCGCGAAGGCGATGAAGGGGGACCGGGAGAAGGCGATCGAGTCGGGCGCCTCCGACTACGTCACCAAGCCGGTCGACCCGGACTACCTGCTGTCCGTGATGGAGCAGTGGATGCGGGACGCGTGAGCCCGCGCCGTCCGGCGCCGGGCCCCGCGCGGGCCGGTGCCGGACGGCGGACTCCCGCCACCCGCGTGTGAGACCGTCCGGGACGGGGAACCTTCTCGACCCACGCCCCGTTTCCGAACTGTGCACAGTGACATCGCGGTGACAGGGTGTGGCGACGTACGGGGTGCGGCTACGATGACCGGCACAAGGACGGACGGCGGCAGGAAGCCGTCCTCCGGGGCGGCGCCCGGTGCTTCCCCCGGTTCCGGCAGCGGTTCCGGAAGCCGGGTCGAGCCGTTGCCGGGACGAGGAGGACGGGGCATGGTGCAGAAGGCCAAGATCCTCCTGGTCGATGACCGGCCGGAGAATCTGCTGGCGCTGGAGGCCATTCTCTCCGCGCTCGATCAGACCCTGGTGCGGGCATCGTCCGGGGAGGAAGCGCTCAAGGCGCTGCTGACGGACGACTTCGCGGTCATCCTGCTCGACGTCCAGATGCCCGGCATGGACGGCTTCGAGACCGCCGCGCACATCAAGCGGCGCGAGCGGACCCGCGACATCCCGATCATCTTCCTCACCGCGATCAACCACGGTCCGCACCACACCTTCCGCGGATACGCGGCGGGCGCGGTCGACTACATCTCCAAGCCGTTCGACCCGTGGGTGCTGCGGGCGAAGGTCTCGGTCTTCGTCGAGCTCTACATGAAGAACTGCAAGCTGCGGGAGCAGGCGGCGCTGCTGCGGCTCCAGTTGGAGGGCGGCGGCGAGGGCGGCCAGGGCAAGGAGGCCGCCGGGCTGCTCGCCGAGCTGTCCGCCCGGCTCGCCGCCGTCGAGGAGCAGGCCGAGGCGCTCTCCAAGCAGCTCGACGACGAGTCGGCCGACGCGGCGGCCGTCGCCACCGCCGCCCATCTGGAGCGCAAGCTCACCGGGCTGCGGCGGGCGCTGGACGCGCTGGAGCCGGGCACCGGCGGCGCGCCCTCGCTGCCCGCGCAGGGCTGAGGCTCCGTCACGGGACGGCCGGATCGTGATGACCGGCCGTCAGCTCCGTGCCGGGGCAAGGGCGACACGTTCGGGTGAGGCGGACAGCCCGGCCGCTCACCGGTAACCTCAGCACCATGGCTTCACGTACGTCCGGCAAGGGTTCTCAGGGCACCGCACCATCGCGCGCCGGCCGGACGACGGGCGGCGCGAAGAAGGCGGCCGCCAAGTCCACGGCGAAGTCCCCGGCCAAGCCGCCGGCGAAGAAGGCGGCGGCCAAGAAGGCCGCGCCCGCCAAGCGGGCCCCCGCGAAGAAGGCCGCGGCGAAGCGGCCCGCGGCCCGGCCGGCACCGTCCCCGACCGGGGGCGTGTACAAGGTGGCCCGCGGCGCGGCGCACGGCGTCGGCGCGATGTTCCGGGGGATAGGGCGGGGCGCCAAGGGGCTCGACCCCGCCCACCGCAAGGACGGTCTCGCGCTGCTGCTGCTCGCCGCCGCGCTGATCGTCGCCGCCGGCACCTGGTCCCATCTGGAGAACCCGGTCGGCGACCTGGTCGAGATGCTGGTCACCGGAGCCTTCGGCCGGCTCGACCTGCTCGTCCCGCTGCTGCTCGGCGGCATCTCCTTCCGGCTCTTCTGCTATCCGGAGCGGCCCGAGGCCAACGGCCGGATCGTCATCGGGCTGTCCGCCCTCGTCATCGGCGTCCTCGGGCAGGTCCACATCGCCTGCGGCGCGCCGGGCCGGGACGCGGGCTCCGAGGCCATGCAGGACGCGGGCGGGCTGATCGGCTGGGCCTCGTCGCAGCCGCTGGTCTTCATGATGGGGGAGGCGCTGGCCGTCCCCCTGCTGGTGCTGCTCACCCTCTTCGGGCTGCTCGTCGTCACCGCCACCCCGGTCAACGCGATCCCGCAGCGGCTGCGCGCCCTCGGCGTCCGGCTCGGACTCGTCGAGCCCGCGTACGAGGAGACCGCCGAGGAGTACGCGGAGGGGGAGCCGTACGAGGAGGAATGGCGGGAGGCGCCGCCGCGCGCCGCCCGGCCGGCCCGGCGCCGCAGCGGCCCGGCCGATCCGTACGACGTGGACCGGGCGGAGGCGGAGGCGCTGGACCGGCGCGGCCGCACCGCCCGGCCCCGGTCGGCGGTGCCCGAGCGCGACCACGGCCTGGACCCGGTGGACGTGGCCGCCGCGGCGGCGGCCGCGCTGGACGGCGCGGTGCTGAACGGGATGCCGCCGTCGCCGCTGGTCGCCGACCTGACCCGGGACGTGACCGCCGAGCGGGACGCGGCGCTCGCGGGGGCCGGCGGGGCGACGGACGAGGCCACCGGGCCCGTACCGCCGCTGCCGAAGTCGCCGCCGAACGTGCCGACCGCGCGGGGCGGCGAGAAGCGGCCGGTGGGCGGTCCCGTACCCGATCTGACCAAGCCGGCGCCGGAGCCGACGGACCTGCCGCCGCGGGCCGAACAGCTCCAGCTCTCCGGCGACATCACCTACGCGCTGCCCTCGCTCGACCTGCTGGAGCGGGGTGGGCCGGGGAAGACCCGGTCGGCGGCGAACGACGCCGTCGTCGACGCGCTGACCAACGTCTTCGTCGAGTTCAAGGTGGACGCGGCCGTCACCGGCTTCACCCGTGGTCCGACGGTCACCCGGTACGAGGTCGAGCTCGGGCCCGCCGTCAAGGTCGAGAAGATCACCGCCCTGACGAAGAACATCGCCTACGCGGTGGCCTCGCCGGACGTGCGGATCATCTCGCCGATCCCCGGCAAGTCCGCGGTCGGCATCGAGATCCCCAACAGCGACCGCGAGATGGTCAACCTCGGGGACGTGCTGCGGCTCGCGGACGCGGCCGGCGACGAGCACCCGATGCTGGTCGCGCTGGGCAAGGACGTCGAGGGCGGCTACGTGATGGCCAACCTGGCGAAGATGCCGCACGTCCTGGTCGCCGGCGCCACCGGCTCCGGCAAGTCCTCGTGCATCAACTGCCTGATCACCTCGGTGATGATAAGGGCGACCCCGGAGGACGTCCGGATGGTGCTCGTCGACCCCAAGCGGGTCGAGCTGACCGCCTACGAGGGCATCCCGCACCTGATCACCCCGATCATCACCAACCCCAAGCGGGCCGCCGAGGCCCTCCAGTGGGTGGTGCGCGAGATGGACCTGCGCTACGACGACCTGGCCGCCTTCGGCTTCCGGCACATCGACGACTTCAACCAGGCCATCCGGGACGGCAAGGTGCAGCTGCCGCCCGGCAGCGAGCGCGAGCTCAAGACGTATCCGTACCTGCTGGTGATCGTCGACGAGCTCGCCGACCTGATGATGGTCGCGCCCCGGGACGTCGAGGACGCCATCGTCCGCATCACCCAGTTGGCCCGCGCGGCCGGCATCCACCTGGTGCTCGCCACCCAGCGGCCTTCGGTGGACGTGGTCACCGGTCTGATCAAGGCGAACGTGCCGTCCCGGCTCGCCTTCGCCACCTCCTCGCTCGCCGACAGCCGGGTCATCCTCGACCAGCCGGGCGCCGAGAAGCTCATCGGCAAGGGCGACGGCCTGTTCCTGCCGATGGGCGCGAACAAGCCGACCCGCATGCAGGGCGCCTTCGTCACCGAGGCCGAGGTCGCGGCCGTCGTGCAGCACTGCAAGGACCAGATGACGCCGGTCTTCCGGGACGACGTCACCGTCGGCACCAAGCAGAAGAAGGAGATCGACGAGGAGATCGGCGACGACCTCGACCTGCTGTGCCAGGCGGCCGAGCTGGTCGTCTCGACGCAGTTCGGCTCGACCTCGATGCTCCAGCGGAAGCTCCGGGTGGGCTTCGCGAAGGCCGGCCGGCTGATGGACCTGATGGAGTCGCGGAACATCGTGGGCCCGAGCGAGGGCTCCAAGGCGCGGGACGTCCTCGTCAAGCCGGACGAGCTGGACGGGGTGCTCGCGGTGATCCGCGGCGAGTCGGCGGAGTGACCGGACGGAAGGCGTGGGGCGGTAGGGGCGGGGTATCCGTTCGAGACCGGGCCGAGACTCACTCGTAAGGGAACCGGGGGCAACCGTTTCCCCTGGCCGTACGTCAAGTTGGACGGAGGGACAGCAGGATGTCCCGTCCTCGCGAAGTACCAGCCGCGAAGTACAACCTCATGGCGTACAAACCGCACCCGCCCGGTTGCCCCACCCTTTCGTACCACCCATAGACTGAACGTCCAGCAGGTGGCTACACGCTCGAAAGGCGCTCTCGTGTCCATCGGCAACTCCCCCGAAGACGACCGGACGTTCCCGTCAGACGACCGGGAACCGATCGGTCGCACCCTTCAGCAGGCCCGCATCGCCGCCGGCCTCAGCGTCGAAGAGGTCAGCGCCTCCACCCGTGTCCGGATCCCGATCGTGCACGGCATCGAGGAGGACGACTTCTCGCGCTGCGGCGGCGACGTCTACGCGCGCGGTCACATCCGCACGCTCGCGCGTGCCGTCGGGCTCGATCCGGCGCCGCTGATCGAGCGGTACGACGCCGACCACGGCGGCCGTCCCGCGCCCACCCCCGCCGCCCCGCTCTTCGAGGCGGAACGTATCCGCCCCGAGCCCCGGCGGCCCAACTGGACCGCGGCCATGGTCGCGGCGATCGTCGCCGTCGTCGGCTTCGTCGGCTTCACCATGTTCAACGGCGCCGAGCAGCCGAAGGGGACCACGGCCGCCGAGGGCGGTCCGGCGCCCGCCCCGGAGAAGGCGACCTCGGCCGCCAAGCCCAAGCCGGTCAAGCCCGCCCCGAAGCCGACCGAGAGCGCCATCGCGGCCGTCCCGGCCGACAAGGTCACGGTCAAGCTCACCGCCGACGGCAAGAGCTGGATCTCGGCCAAGGCCTCCGACGGCAAGATGCTCTTCGACGGCTTCCTCCAGGAGGGCGACACGAAGACCTTCCAGGACGACGAGCAGGTCGATCTCGTCCTCGGCAACGCCGGCGCGATCGAGCTCTACGTGAACGGCAAGAAGGTCTCCGAGAAGTTCGAGGACGGCCAGGTGGAGCGGCTCAGCTACACCAAGGGCGACCCCGAGGCCGGCTGACCGGTGCGTCCGGTGTGACCTCCGTCGCGCAGGTGAACCCTGAGCGACGGGGTCACGTCCGGGACGAAGTAGTCTTGAGTCCATGCCCGAACGCCGTACCGTCGCCCTTGTCACTCTCGGCTGCGCCCGTAACGAGGTGGACTCGGAGGAGCTCGCAGGCCGCTTGGCAGCGGACGGCTGGGAGCTCGTCGAGAACGCCGAGGAAGCGGACGTCGCCGTCGTCAACACCTGCGGCTTCGTCGAAGCCGCCAAGAAGGACTCCGTCGACGCCCTCCTCGAAGCCAATGATCTGAAGGACCACGGCCGCACCCAGGCCGTCGTCGCCGTCGGCTGCATGGCCGAGCGCTACGGCAAGGAGCTGGCCGAGGCCCTCCCCGAGGCCGACGGCGTGCTCGGCTTCGACGACTACGCCGACATCTCCAACCGCCTCCAGACCATCCTCAGCGGCGGTAGCGTCGAGGCGCACACCCCGCGTGACCGGCGCAAGCTCCTCCCGCTCTCCCCGGTCGACCGCCAGCAGGCCGCCGCCGAGGTCGCCCTCCCGGGCCACGGGGCCGCCGAGGAGCCGCAGAACGTCCCCGGCGACCTGCCGGAGGGCCTCGCGCCCGCCTCCGGCCCGCGCGCCCCGCTCCGCCGCCGCCTGGACCGCAGCCCCGTCGCCTCCGTGAAGCTGGCCTCCGGCTGCGACCGCCGCTGCTCCTTCTGCGCCATCCCGTCCTTCCGCGGCAGCTTCGTCTCGCGCCGCCCCTCGGACGTGCTCAACGAGACCCGCTGGCTCGCCGAGCAGGGCGTCAAGGAGATCATGCTGGTCTCCGAGAACAACACCTCGTACGGCAAGGACCTCGGCGACATCCGCCTCCTGGAGGGCCTGCTGCCCGAGCTCGCCGCCGTCGACGGCATCGAGCGCGTCCGGGTCAGCTACCTCCAGCCGGCCGAGATGCGCCCCGGCCTGATCGACGTGCTGACCTCCACCGAGAAGGTCGCGCCCTACTTCGACCTGTCGTTCCAGCACAGCGCCCCGGACGTGCTGCGCGCCATGCGCCGCTTCGGCGACACCGACCGCTTCCTGGAGCTTCTGGAGACCATCCGCTCCAAGGCCCCGACGGCCGGTGCCCGCTCCAACTTCATCGTGGGCTTCCCCGGCGAGACCGAGGCCGACTTCGCCGAGCTGGAACGCTTCATCACCCACGCCCGGCTCGACGCCATCGGCGTCTTCGGCTACTCCGACGAGGACGGCACCGAGGCCGCCACCTACGCGGACAAGCTCGACCAGGAGGTCGTGGACGCCCGTCTCGCCCACCTCTCCCGGCTCGCCGAGGAGCTCACGGCGCAGCGCGCCGAGGAGCGCATCGGAGAGATGCTGGAGGTGCTGGTGGAGTCCGAGGACGAGGAGGACGGCTGGATCGGCCGCGCCGCCCACCAGGCCCCCGAGACGGACGGGCAGGTCCTGCTCACCGACGGTGGTGGCGCGGGCCTGGACCTGGCTCCGGGCCTTATGGTCAGGGCGAAGGTCGTGGGCACCGAGGGCGTCGACCTCGTGGCGGAGTACTGCGACGTGCTGGGGGGCGACCCCCAGACCCCCGTTGCCGAGGAGGTGGGCAGATGACCGGAGTCCCGGCATCCGCGACGGGCGGGACCGGAAGGCCCGCGCCCCGCGGCAAGCTGGGCACGGCGGCCGTGAACCCCGTCAGCGTGTGGAACATCGCCAACATCCTCACCATGATCCGGCTCGTCCTCGTGCCGGGCTTCGTGGTGCTGCTCCTCCAGGACGGCGGGCACGACCCGGTCTGGCGGGCCTGGGCGTGGGCGGCGTTCGCCGTAGCCATGATCACGGACGTCTTCGACGGACATCTGGCCCGCACGTACAACCTGGTCACCGACTTCGGGAAGATCGCCGACCCGATCGCCGACAAGGCGATCATGGCGGCCGGGCTGATCTGCCTGTCCGGCCTCGGCGACCTGCTCTGGTGGGTGACGGCGGTGATCCTGGCGCGCGAGCTGGGGATCACGCTGATGCGCTTCTGGGTGATCCGGCACGGGGTCATCCCGGCCAGCCGCGGCGGCAAGATGAAGACGCTCGCCCAGGGCACGGCGGTCGGCATGTACGTGCTGGTGCTCACCGGCCCGCTGGCGACGCTGCGCTTCTGGGTGATGGCGGTGGCGGTCGTGCTGACCGTCGTCACCGGTCTGGATTATGTGCGACAGGCGGTCGTCCTGAGGCGCCGGGGACTCGCGGCCGAGCGGGCCGCCGCCCGCGCGGAGACGTCGGCGCGATGAGCGAGGCGGCCCGGGTGCTCGCCCTGCTCGTGGAGCGGGGCCACACGCTGGCCGCCGCCGAGTCGCTGACCGGCGGTCTGGTGGCCGCCGAGCTGACCGGGGTGCCGGGGGCTTCCCGGAGTTTCCGGGGCTCCGTGACCGCCTACGCGACCCCCCTCAAGCACGAGCTGCTGGGGGTGGACGCCGGCCTGCTGAGCGCGCGCGGGGCGGTGGATCCCGAGGTCGCGGTGCAGATGGCACGGGGTGTACGGGACCGGCTGGGCGCCGACTGGGGGATGGCGACGACCGGGGTCGCGGGGCCCGATCCGCAGGACGGGCAGCCGGTCGGCACCGTCTACGTGGCGGTCGCAGGGCCCGCCACGACAGGCGCGGCGGCCGGGAAAGTGGTGTCGTTGAGATTGAACGGCGACCGCGCGGAAATCCGTAGAGAGAGCGTGCGGAGCGTGCTGGAACTGCTCCACGCGGAACTCTCGGAAAATGCGCGGGCACAGGATACGGAACAGAACGGGGGGAATTGATGTTTGCAGCCCAGAGAGAACACGACATCGCTCCCCGCACGGCCGCGGCGCGAGGCGGTACGGTGGGGCGTGAAGGATGCGGCTACGCGGTCCGAGGAGGGAGCGACCGATGATCTTGCTCCGTCGCCTGCTGGGTGACGTGCTGCGTCGGCAGCGCCAGCGCCAGGGCCGTACTCTGCGCGAAGTCTCCTCGTCCGCCCGAGTCTCGCTCGGCTATCTCTCCGAGGTGGAGCGGGGGCAGAAGGAGGCTTCCTCCGAGCTGCTCTCCGCCATTTGCGACGCGCTGGACGTACGGATGTCCGAGCTCATGCGCGAAGTGAGCGACGAACTGTCGCTGGCCGAACTGGCCGAGTCGGCAGCGTCGAGCGAACCGGTGCCGGCACCGGTCCGTCCGATGCTCAATTCGGTGTCGGTGACGTCGGTGGCCGGTGTGCCCACCGAGCGGGTGACCATCAAGGCGCCCGCGGAGGCCGTGGACGTCGTCGCCGCCTGATATCGAACGGGTCGAAGCCCCGGTCGACGCCCCCTCGCGGGGTGTCGGTCGGGGCTTCGTCGTGTCGATGTGTCATGGTGGGCATTTTGTTTGAGATGTCGGTTTCCGGACAGGCGTGCCATGGTGGGGGATACGTACGACTGGTTGGAGAGTTCCGTATGTCTGTCGTGAAGAGCCCGCTGTCCGACGCCGACCTCAAGACGGTCGGCAACGCCCTCCAGGGCGCCCTGGTCGACCTCCTGGACCTGGCGCTGGTCGCCAAGCAGGTGCACTGGAACGTCGTCGGACCGCGCTTCCGTTCCGTCCATCTGCAGCTCGACGAGGTGGTGGACACCGCCCGGACGCACTCCGACACGGTGGCCGAGCGGGCCTCGGCGATCGGGGTCAACCCGGACGGGCGTGCGGCGACGGTGGCCTCCACCAGTGCGATCGGCACGGTGCCGGACGGCTGGATCAAGGACGCGGAGGCCGTGCGGATCCTGGTGGCCTCGCTGGACGCGGTCATCACCCGGATGCGGGAACGCGTGGAGGCCACCGCCGACCCCGATCCCGTCAGCCAGGACATCCTCATCGGTCTCACCGCGGACCTGGAGAAGCACAGCTGGATGTTCCAGGCGGAGAGCGCCTAGGCGGCCGGGGTGGCGGGAAGCGCGGCGCGCGGAGGCGTCCGCCGGATCGTGCGCGGGGTGCGCGCCGGGGCTGACTCCGGTGCGCCCTCCCGCCGGGTGATCCTGCCGGTCTAGCGTCGAGCGCAGGAGGCGGCCATGGTACGGCGACGGGTTCCGCTGGTGACGCTCACGCTGATCGCGGTCGGGCTGGTGGTCGGGGGGCTCTGGTGGTGGGCGGTGCTGCGCCTGCTGCTGGTTCCGGGAGAGTCCGGAGCGGTCGAGGGGGCTGTGGCGGCCGGCGGCTGGGGGCTGAGCCTGCTGCCGGTGCACGTGGCCGCCTCGTCCCGGCCCGCGCGGCTCACCAGGGCATGGCGACGCCGCCGTTCGGCCGCAGGATCTGACCCGTCGTGAACGCGGAGGCGTCGCAGGCGAGATGGAGGACCGCGTGGGCGACGTCCTCGGGCTCGCCGACGCGTCGCAGCGGGGAGTGACGGACCATCGCGGCCTCGGCCTGCTCCTGGGCGGCCGGCTCGTGTCGGTCCGTCATGGGGGTGCGCACCCAGCCGGGAGCGACCGCGTTGACCCGGATGCCGTACGGGCCCGCCTCGACGGCGAGCGTCTTGGTGAGCTGGACGACGGCGGCCTTGGTGACGCTGTAGCAGAGCAGGCCGGGGCTCGCGGTGTCCATCGCGCCCGAGGCCATGGTGACGATCGACCCCCGGGTGCCGGCGGCGATCATCGAACGGGCCGCCTCCTGGCAGGCGTGGAGCACGCCCTTGAAGTTCACGGCGAAGACGCGGTCGAGGTCCTCGGCGCGGGTCTCCAGGACGGGACTGGTGTGCATGATCCCGGCGACCGCCGCCATCACGTGGAGGGGGCCGGCCGCCGCCACGGCGGCGGCGAGCGCGGACCGGTCGGTCACGTCGAGGGGGTGGACGTGAGCGGTGCCGCCCTCCCGGGCGATCAGGGCGGCCGTCTCCTTCAGGCCCGGCTCGTCGCGGTCCGCCAGGTGGAGGGTCGCGCCCGCGCGGGCGAGGAGGACGGCGCTCGCGCGGCCGATGCCGCTCGCGGCGCCCGTCACGAACGCGGTGCGGCCGGTGAGGTCGTACGCCGAGAGGCTCATGACGGGACGGTACGACCGGATCTGACGGATCGTCAATTACTCCGTGGCCGGGGATCCGTGGACGCGTCTCCGGGGCCGGGCTGGCAGGCTGGGCACCAGTACGTGACCCGGTCGCCCAGCTCCGCCTTGCGGACGGCGGCTCCGCAGCGCAGACAGGGGCGGCCCTCGCGGCCGTAGACGTGCAGCGGGGTGCCGGGGCGGCGGGTCGTCGTGGTGCGCCGGTCCGGACGGTCCTTGTTCGCCTCCAGCAGGCGGTGCGCGGTCGCCACCAGGCGGGGCGGGATGTCGGGCGCCAGCTCGCCGACCGGGAGCCACGGGCTGACGGCCGCCAGGAACGCCAGCTCCGACTTGTACACGTTCCCGATGCCGGCGAGGTTGCGCTGGTCGAGCAGGGCCTCGCCCAGCGACCGGGACGGATCGGCGAGGAGACGGCGCACCGCCTCCTCCGGGTCCCAGTCCGGGCCGAGGAGGTCGGGGCCCAGATGCCCCACCGCCCCCGACTCCTCGGCGGTACGGATCAGCTCCAGGACCGGGAGGCGGTAGCCGTACGCGGTGTACCGCTCGTTTCCGAGAACGGCGCGGATCTGGTGCCCGGGGCCGCCGCGCGGGCGCTCCCCGGTGGCGTACACCTTCCACGCCCCGTCCATCCGCAGATGCGAGTGGAGGGTGAGCCCGCCGTCGATCCGGGTCAGCAGGTGCTTGCCGCGCGGGGTGACGTCCAGGACCGCCCGGCCGGTGAGGTCGGCCGTCGCGAACCGGGGCACGCGCAGGTCCGCGCGGGTCAGCACCCGCCCGGCCAGCGCCTCGTGCAGCCGGTGGGCGACCTGCCAGACGGTGTCTCCCTCGGGCATCGGCAGTCCTCCTGGGCGGTTCTCCTGGACAGTGTTCCTGGATGGTTCTTCTGGACAGGTCTCCTGTGCGGTTCTCCGGGGCGGGCCGTCAGGCCGTCGGGCTGTCGGGCTGTCGGGCTCTCAGGCGGAGACCGCGGGGGGTGGCCACGAAGCCGGCGGTCTCCAGCGGGCGGGCCAGGGGGGAGGTCAGGGCCGTCGCGCCGTTGATCCGCTCCACCGTGACCGTGCCCAGGGCGCCCGCCCGCGCGGCCTCGGCCAGCGCTCCGGCCGCGGCCGTCAGGGCCGGGTCGTCCGGCTCCGCCGGCCAGGACAGCACCGACTTGCCGCCGCGCTCCACGTACAGCGTCAGCTCGCCGTCGACCAGGACCACCAGGGCGCCCGCCTTGCGGCCCGGCTTGTGCCCGGCGCCCGTCGGCGGCTCCGGCCACGGCAGCGCCGCCCCGTACGCGTTCGCCGGATCGGCGGCGGCCAGTACCACCGCGCGGGGGCCCGCGCCCCCCTCGGCGCCCCGGTCCCGGGCGGTCGCCGCCGCCCGCAGCCGGTCCACGGCCCCGTCCATCGCGAACTGGGCCGCGCCCAGCCCCTCCACCACATAGCCCCGCCGGGCCTGCCCGCTGTCCTCGAAGGCCGACAGGATCCGGTAGACGGCCGAGAAACCGCCCTCGACGCCCTCGGCGGCCACGGCGCCGCGGGTCACCACCCCGTGCCGGTCCAGCAGGGTGCGGGCCAGCGCGTGCGCCCGGTGGGTCGGCTCCGGCTCCGCGGGCGGCAGCAGCGCCCAGCGACCCGAGACCGTGGGCGGGCCCGAACGCGTGGCCGGCCGGGTGGCGCCCAGCGCCCCGAACCGCCCGCGCGGCACCGTGCGCCGCGCCCGGTGGGCGGTCGAGCCCGCGGTGCGGCCCGAGCCGAGGAGGGCGCGCAGGGGCGCCAGGGTGTCGTTGGTGAGCCGGCCCGACCAGGCCAGGTCCCACAGGGCGTCGGCGAGCTGCGGGTCCGTGGCGTCCGGGTGGGTGGTGATCCGGACCTGGTCGGCGATCTGCCGGAAGAACAGCCCGTACCCGCCGGACAGGGCCGTCAGCACCGACTCGTGGAGCGCCGTGAGCTCCAGCGGGTGCGGCGGGGGCAGCAGCAGCGGGGCCGCGTCCGCCAGGTAGAGCGACACCCAGCCGTCCTTGCCGGGCAGCGAACCGGCCCCGGCCCAGACGACCTCGCCGGTGGTGGTCAGCTCGTCCAGCATCGCCGGGGAGTAGTCCCGGACCCGGGACGGCAGGACCAGCTTCTCCAGGGCCGAGGCCGGCACCGGCGCGCCCTGGAGCTGCTCGACCGCCCGGGCCAGGCCGTCGATCCCGCGCAGACTGCTGCCGCCGAGGTGCTGCCACTGGGGCAGGAAGGTGGCCAGCGCGGCCGGCGGCACCGGCTCCAGCTCGTGCCGCAGGGCCGCCAGGGAGCGGCGGCGCAGCCGGCGCAGGACGGCCGCGTCGCACCACTCCTGGCCGATGCCCGAGGGGTGGAACTCGCCCTGGACGACCCGGCCGGCCGCGGCGAGCCGCTGGAGCGCGCCGTCGGTGACGGCGGCGCCCAGACCGAAGCGGGCCGCCGCCTGCGAGGAGGTGAAGGGGCCGTGGGTGCGGGCGTACCGGGCGAGCAGATCGCCGAGCGGGTCCTTGACCGGCTCGGTGAACGCCTCCGGCACGCCGACCGGCAGCGCGGTGCCGAGCGCGTCCCGCAGCCGTCCGGCGTCCTCGATCGCCGCCCAGTGCTCGGTGCCCGCGATCCGCACCGCGATGGCGCGGCGGGACCGGGCCAGCTCCCGCACCCAGCCCTCGTCGGCGCCGCGCTCGGCCAGCTCCGCGTCGGTCAGCGGACCGAGGACCCGCAGCAGGTCGGCGACGCCCTCGCGGTCCTTGATCCGCCGGTCCTCGGTGAGCCACTGGAGCTCCCGCTCCAGCTCCGTCAGCACCTCCGGGTCGAGCAGCTCCCGCAGCTCCGCCTGGCCGAGCAGCTCCGCGAGCAGCCGGGAGTCCAGGGACAGCGCGGCCGCCCTGCGCTCGGCGAGCGGGGAGTCGCCCTCGTACAGGAACTGCGCCACGTAGCCGAAGAGCAGCGAGCGGGCGAAGGGGGAGGGCTCGGGGGTGGTGACCTCGACGAGGCGGACCCGGCGGGCCTCGATGTCCCCCATCAGCTCGGTCAGGCCGGGCACGTCGAAGACGTCCTGGAGGCACTCGCGGACGGCCTCCAGGACGATCGGGAACGAACCGAACTCGCTCGCCACCTGAAGCAGTTGCGCGGCCCGCTGCCGCTGCTGCCAGAGCGGGGTCCGCTTCCCCGGGTTCCGCTTCGGCAGCAGCAGGGCCCGGGCGGCGCACTCGCGGAACCGGGAGGCGAACAGCGCGGAGCCGCCCACCTGGTCCGTGACGATCTGCGCGACCTCGCCCTTGTCGAAGAGCGTGTCCGCGGCGCCGACCGGCGCCTGGTCGGCGTCGTACACCGTGTCCTGGTGGCGGCTGGGGTCGACCGGCTCGTGGTCCAGCAGGTCGAGCCCCATGTCGAGGCCCATCAGATCGGCGTCCGGCAGCCGCAGCACGATGCCGTCGTCGGCGTGCATCACCTGCGCGTCCATGCCGTACCGCTCGGCGAGCCGGGCCCCCAGCGCCAGCGCCCACGGCGCGTGCACCTGGGCCCCGAACGGGGAGTGGACGACGACCCGCCAGTCGCCCAGCTCGTCCCGGAACCGCTCCACCAGGATCGTGCGGTCGTCCGGCACATGGCCGCACGCCTCGCGCTGCTCCCTCAGATACGCCAGGACGTTGTCCGCCGCCCAGGCGTCCAGGCCCGCCGCGATCAGCCGCAGCCGGGCGTCCTCCTCGCCGAGCGCGCCCAGCTCGCGCAGGAACGCGCCCACCGCCCGGCCCAGCTCCAGCGGGCGGCCCAGCTGGTCGCCCTTCCAGAACGGCAGCCGCCCCGGCACGCCCGGAGCCGGGGAGACCAGGACCCGGTCGCGGGTGATGTCCTCGATCCGCCAGGACGTGGTGCCGAGCGTGAAGACGTCGCCGACCCGCGACTCGTACACCATCTCCTCGTCCAGCTCGCCGACCCGGCCGCCGCCCTTCTTCGGGTCGGCCCCGGCCAGGAACACGCCGAACAGGCCCCGGTCCGGGATCGTGCCACCGGAGGTGACCGCGAGCCGCTGCGCGCCGGGGCGGCCGGTGACCGTGCCGGCGACCCGGTCCCACACCACGCGCGGGCGCAGCTCGGCGAAGGCGTCCGAGGGGTAGCGGCCCGCGAGCATGTCCAGCACGCCCGTGAACGCCGATTCCGGCAGGGAGGCGAAGGGCGCGGCCCGGCGGACCACCGTCAGCAGGTCGTCCACCTGCCAGGTGTCCAGGGCGACCATCGCGACCAGCTGCTGCGCCAGCACGTCCAGCGGATTGGCGGGGATCCGCAGCGACTCGATGGAGCCGGACCGCATCCGCTCGGTGACCACGGCGGCCTGCACCAGGTCGCCGCGGTACTTCGGGAAGACCACGCCCGTGGAGACCGCGCCGACCTGGTGCCCCGCGCGGCCGACGCGCTGGAGGCCGGAGGCCACGGAGGGCGGCGACTCGACCTGCACCACCAGGTCGACGGCGCCCATGTCGATGCCGAGCTCCAGGCTGGAGGTGGCGACCACGGCGGGCAGCCGCCCCGCCTTGAGGTCCTCCTCGACCTGGGCGCGCTGCTCCTTGGAGACCGATCCGTGGTGGGCGCGGGCGAGCAGCGGCGGCGCGCCCTTCGCGGCGCCGGACTGGGCCATGATCTCCGCTGGCGGGGCGCCTTCCGGGGCGGGCTCCCCGGTCGCCCGCTCGTAGGCGATCTCGTTCAGCCGGTTGCAGAGCCGCTCGGCGAGGCGCCGGGAGTTGGCGAAGACGATCGTGGAGCGGTGGGCCTGGACGAGGTCGGCGATCCGCTCCTCGACGTGCGGCCAGATCGACGGCTTGTCCCCGCCGTCCTTGCCCTCGGAGGCGGGGGAGCCGCCCAGCTCGCCCATGTCCTCCACGGGCACGACGACGGAGAGGTCGAACTCCTTGCCCGACGGCGGCTGCACGATCTCCACCTGGCGGCCGGGGGAGAGGAAGCGGGCGACCTCGTCGACCGGGCGGACCGTGGCCGACAGGCCGATCCGGCGCGCGGGGCGGGGCAGCAGCTCGTCGAGCCGCTCCAGGGTGAGCGCGAGGTGCGCGCCGCGCTTGGTGCCCGCGACCGCGTGGACCTCGTCCAGGATGACCGTCTCCACCCCGGCCAGGGCGTCCCGGGTGGCGGAGGTCAGCATCAGGAAGAGGGACTCGGGGGTGGTGATCAGGATGTCCGGCGGCTTGGTGGCGAGCGCGCGGCGCTCGGCGGCCGGGGTGTCGCCGGAGCGGATGCCGACCCGCACCTCCGGCTCCGGCAGCCCGAGACGGACGGACTCCTGGCGGATGCCGGTCAGGGGCGAGCGGAGGTTCCGCTCCACGTCGACCGCGAGCGCCTTCAGCGGGGAGACGTAGAGCACGCGGCAGCGCTTCTTCGGCTCGGCGGGCACGGGCGAGGACGCCAGCCGGTCCAGTGAGGCGAGGAAGGCGGCCAGGGTCTTGCCCGAGCCGGTCGGTGCCACGACGAGCACGTCGGAGCCCGCGCCGATGGCCCGCCAGGCGCCCTCCTGGGCGGCGGTGGGCGCGGTGAACGCCCCGGTGAACCACCCTCGGGTGGCCGGGGAGAAGTCTTCGAGCGCGGACGACGTGGCCATGCCCCCCATCGTGCACCCCGCCACCGACAACCGCCGTGACCTGTGGAGAACCCGGCCCGTCCGGCGGCGGGCCTCACCCTTGTGGGGGGAGCCCCGGTCGTGGCACGGGCCGGGGCGGACGCAGAATGGAGGCATGGCGAGGGGTGAGCGGGCACGGTACTGGCAGTACGCCGAGCTGCCGGGAGTGGACCTGCTGCACGCCCACTACATAGAGAAGACCTTCTCCCGGCACACCCACGAGACCTTCGTCTACGCGGCGATCACCGAGGGCGTCGAGGCCTTCCACTACAAGAACGACCTCGTCCACGCCGGACCGGGCCAGATAGCCCTGGTGAACCCGGACACCCCGCACACCGGTCACGCGGGCATCCCCGAGGGCTGGACCTACCGCACCCTCTACCCGGACGCGGAGCTCATCCGGTCCATCGCCGCCGACGTCATCGCCGTCCGCGGCCCGGTCGGCTTCACCCAGCCCGTCGTCGACGACCCGTACGCCGCCCAGCTCGTCATCGGCGTGCACCGGGCCGCGGAGGAGGGCAACGCGCTGGCCGCCGACAGTCTGCTGCGGCTGGTGACGGCGCGGATGCTGCGCAGTCACGGCGGCCGGCTGCGCCCGCTGGCGCCGCGGAGCGCGGGGGCCCGGGACGCGGCCCGGGCGCGTGCCGTGCTGGAGGAGCGGATGGCCGAGCCGCCCACCCTGGAGCGGCTGGCCGCCGACCTCGGCACCAGCCCGTTCGCCCTGCTGAGGGCGTTCCGCGCCGCGTACGGCATGCCCCCGCACACCTGGCTCACCGACGCGCGGGTGCGCCGGGCCCGGCGGCTGCTGGACGCCGGCACGGCACCCGCCGAGGCCGCGGTCGCCGTCGGCTTCACGGACCAGCCCCATCTGAACCGGCACTTCACCCGGAGCGTCGGCGTCCCGCCCGGCGCCTACCAGCGGGCCCGCGGCCTGGGGCGCGGGCCCGTACCGCGCGAGAACGGGCCGCGCGGGAACGTGAAGCGCGAGGACGAGCCGCGCAAGAACGTACAAGACGCGCCGCCGGCCGCTCCGTAACGTCGGGCGCGTGGCAGAACAGACAGCACACCCCGCCACGCGGGACCTACGTGACGACCCTCCCGCCGGCACGGCCGGGGCCGCCGCCGGCGGCCGGAAGCCCGACGCCGCCGTGGTCAGGGACGCGCTCGGCGTCGGCGTCGCCGTCGGGCTCTCCGGCTTCGCCTTCGGCGTGACCTCGGCCGGGGCCGGGCTCACCCTCCTCCAGACCTGCGTGCTCAGCCTGCTCGTCTTCACGGGCGCCTCGCAGTTCGCCCTCGTCGGCGCCCTCGCCGGCGGCGGGAACCCGTTCACGGCCGCCGCGGGCGCCTTCTTCCTCGGCACCCGCAACGCCTTCTACGGACTGCGCCTTTCCCAGCTCCTCGCCCTGCCGAGGTCCGTGAAGCCGTTCGCCGCCCAGTGGGTCATCGACGAGACCACCGCCGTCGCGCTGGCCCAGCCGGACCGCAGGTCCGCCCGGATCGGCTTCACCGTCACCGGGCTCACCCTGTACGCCCTGTGGAACCTCACCACCCTGCTCGGGGCGCTCGGCGCCGAGGCCATCGGCGACACCGCCGCCTGGGGTCTCGACGCCGCCGGGCCGGCCGTCTTCCTCGCCCTGCTCGCCCCGATGCTGAGGTCGGCGACCGAGCGGGCCACCGCCGGGATCGCCGTCGTCCTCGGCCTGGGACTGCTGCCCGTGCTGCCGGCCGGTGTCCCCGTCCTCGTCGCGGCGCTCGCCGCCCCGGCCGTCCTCTGGTTCCAGGGCCGCCGGGCACAGCGGGAGCCGGAACCGGACGAGGAGGCCGCTCGATGAACGCCCTGAACAGCACCCAGGTCTGGATCGCCATCGGCCTCACCGTCGCCGGCTGCTACCTGGTCAAACTGGCCGGCCTGCTCGTGCCGGCCCAGACCCTGGAGCGGCCGCTCGTCCAGCGGCTCGCCGCGCTCCTCCCCGTCGCCCTGCTCGCGGCGCTCACCGCCCAGCAGACCTTCGCCACGGGCACCATGCTCACCCTGGACGCCCGGGCCGCCGGCGTCGGCGCCGCCGCGCTCGCGCTCGTCCTGCGCGCGCCCTTCCTGGTCGTGGTCGGCGCCGCCGTGGCCGTCACCGCGGGGGTACGCGCCCTGGGCGGCTGAACCGCCCCCCCCGTACGAGCGGCCCGGGCCACGCGCGCGTGGCCCGGGTCAGCCGTCCAGTGGACGCCCGTACGCGCGCAGGGTGCGCAGCGCCTCGATGGTGACGATCGGCCGCCACTCCAGGGCCGAGCCCGGCGCCCAGGCCCGCCAGCGGATCGGCCAGCCCCCGTCCTCGGCCTGCTCCGCCGCGAGGAAGTCCAGCGAGCGGGACAGCTCCTCGTCGGTGAACCAGCCCCGGGCGAGCGAGTCCGGCACGCGCGCGTAGTCGTGCGGGTAGTGGTGCTCGCCCGGCGCGTACCCGTCGGCCACCGGGAAGTCCTCCGGCCGGTCCGGGTCCAGCACCGCGAGCCGCTGCTCGCGCACCAGCCGCCCGAGCCGGTCGGCCGCCGCCTCGGCCCGCGGCCGGTCCGGCGCCGAGTCGAGGAAGGCGACGGCCGCCTGTACCTCGTACGGATGGGACTTCTCCAGCGACTCCACCGCCGCCCAGCAGAACTCGGTGGCCCGGAACAGCCAGGCGTGCCAGACCTGGTTGCGGTGGAGAGTGCCCACCACCGGGCCCGTCGAGAGCAGCTCCCCGGGCGGGTCGTCCACGACGGGCACGAACGGCGCCGACGGATAGCCGCGCTGCGAGGGATGGATCGCCGGCAGCGCTCCCTCGTGCGTGGAGACCGCCGTCAGATAGCGGCAGATCCGCTCCACCCGCAGCCCGCCGCAGCGCCCGATCGAGTCGAGGACCCGCAGGGCGTGGGCGGTGTGCAGCGGCTGGCTCACCGGGCCCCGCAGATCCGGTTCGAGTCCGTGGCCGTAACCGCCGTCCTCGTCGAGGTACGCGGTCAGGGCCGCCTCCACCGGATCCGCGCCGCCGCGCAGGAAGTGGTAGGCGAAACGGCGCTGTTCCAGCACCCGGGCCGTCAGCCAGACGAACCGCTCGGCGCGGGCCAGCGGCGAACCGGGGGCCGCCGGAGGGGAGGTCGGGGAGGAGAGGGGTTTTTCGGCCATGCTCCGACCGTAGGGCGGAACCGCGTGGTGGCAAGCCCCAGCGGGCTGGCTGCACTCTTGGGAGCGGGATACTGGGGTCATGCGGTTGACGATTTTCTGGGAGCGGATGGCCGACCACTTCGGCTCCGGGTACGCGGACTCCTTCGCCCGCGACCACGTGCTGTCCGAGCTGGGCGGCCGGACCGTCCACGAGGCGCTGAACGCCGGCTGGGAGGCGAAGGACGTGTGGCGGGTGGTCTGCGCCGCCATGGACGTACCCGCCGAGAAGCGCTGAGCGGCGGCCGCCGGCGATCCGCCGGGCCCGGTCGGAATGTCCGCCGGGTGCGCGAGACTGGCGGGGTGGCCCCGACTGACGAAACCGAGATGACCACCCAGCAGACACCGGCGGCGCCCGCCGCCCGGACCGCGGCGCCCGACGCCGACGCGTCGCCGGGCGCCGTCGCCGCCTCCGGCGGGCAGCCGCCCGCCGAGGCCGTCCCCACCACCTCGGCCTCCGGGGCGCACATGCCCCGCTGGCTGCCGCGCGCGATGGTCCTCGCGCTCGCCCTCTACGCCTGCTTCCTCCTCGGCGACTGGGCCTTCCACCAGCTCGTCGGCCTGCTCGTCAACATCCTCCTCGCCTTCTTCCTGGCGCTCGCCATCGAACCGGCCGTCGGCCGCATGGCGGCACGCGGAATGCGCCGGGGGCTCGCCACCTTCCTCGTCTTCTTCGGCGTCCTCGTCGTCGGCATCGGCTTCGTCGTGCTGCTCGGCTCGATGCTCGCCGGCCAGATCGTCGACATGGTCGAGAACTTCCCCAAGTACCTCGACTCGCTGATCAACTGGATCAACCAGACCTTCCGCACCGACCTCTCCCGGGTCGAGGTCCAGGACAGCGTGCTCAAGTCGGACTGGCTGCAGAAGTACGTGCAGAACAGCGCCACCGGTGTCCTCGACGTCTCCGCGACCGTCCTCGGCGGGCTCTTCCGGCTGCTGACGATCTTCCTCTTCGCCTTCTACTTCGCCGCCGACGGGCCCCGCCTGCGCCGCGCGCTCTGCTCCGTCCTGCCGCCCGCCCGCCAGGCCGAGGTGCTGCGCGCCTGGGAGATCGCGGTCGACAAGACAGGCGGCTACCTCTACTCGCGCGGCCTGATGGCCCTGATCTCCGGCGTCGCGCACTTCGTGCTCTTCGAGATCCTCGACATGCCCTACGCGCCGGCCCTCGCGGTCTGGGTCGGTCTGGTCTCCCAGTTCATCCCCACCATCGGCACCTACCTGGCCGGTGCGCTGCCGATGCTGATCGCCTTCACCGTGAACCCCTGGTACGCGCTGTGGGTGCTCGGCTTCGTCGTGGTCTACCAGCAGTTCGAGAACTACATCCTCCAGCCGAAGCTCACCTCCAAGACGGTCGACATCCACCCCGCGGTGGCCTTCGGCTCGGTGATCGCGGGCACGGCCCTGCTCGGCGCCGTCGGCGCGCTGATCGCCATCCCGGCCGTGGCCACCCTCCAGGCGTTCCTCGGGGCGTACGTGAAGCGGTACGACGTCACGGACGACCCCCGGGTGCACGGCCACCGCAGGTACGGCGAGGCGGTCGTGGCGCGGCTCCAGAAGGCCCTCCACTCCAAGAAGGAGAGCACGGGGAGCTCCGAGGAGGACGGGTGACGCCGCCGCTCGTCCGCGGCGGGGTCACAGGTACGAGGGGCCGGTGACGCGGCCCCGGAAGGCGTACCAGATCCATCCCTGGACGGCCGCGAGCAGCGGGGTGACGACGGCCAGGGCCGGGACCAGCAGGGCCAGCGTCCCGGGCGCCGCCGCCTGTTCGGCCAGTGGCAGGGCCGATCCCGCCCACAGCGGCAGCCCGCCCAGCAGGACGGCGGTGAGCGCGAGCGGATGCCAGGGCCGGGCGGCCCGGCCGACCAGCCGCCGGGCCCGCTGGTACGGGGCGCCGGTGAGCCGCAGCGAGGCGAAGCCGAGGCCGTGCGCCGCGAACAGGGCGGCGACCGCCGCCGCGGCCACGACGGCGACGGGGCCGGTGGCGGGCTCGTACGGTCTGCCGGTGAGGAGGGCCGCGAGCAGCAGTCCCCAGGCGAGGGCGACCGCCCAGCTGCCGGCCGTCACCGCGGCGTCGCAGGCCGCGCGCCAGCGGGCCCCCGGGCCCCGGCCCCGCGACCACAGGCCCGCGTCCCGCACGATCCAGCCGGCCAGGAGCGCCACCAGGACCGGCGCCTGGCCGCTCAGCAGCTCGCCCTCCAGCGCGGGGAAGCAGCCGACGAGGACACCGGCGGTGGCGACCAGCCACACCTCGTTCCCCAGGAAGAAGGGGGCGAAGGAGGCAACAACGAGTCTGCGTTCGGAGTCGCCGCGGCCGAGCCAGGGCAGCAGCATGCCGCTGCCGATGTCGGTGCCGGCGAGCACGAACCAGCCGGTGGCGCAGAAGGCGAGCAGGGCGACGGCCAGGGTTTCCACGGTTCTCCTCGGGCCGGGTCGGGCGGTGCGGACCGGCGTGCGGTGCCGGTGCCGAAGGCGGGAGTCGGTGTCGGGGCGACGGGGTCAGTAGCGGGGCAGGGGTGCGGTGGGGACGGGCGGGGAGTCCTCCCGGACGCGCTCGTCCCGGCCGAGACCGGTCTCGACCGGGCCGCGGCGGGCGTGCCGGGCCAGCAGCCAGAAGTTCAGGACGGCGAGCAGCAGGAAGAGCGCGGCGAACACGGTCAGGGAGAGCCGCATCGTGCCGGGGGAGAGGTCCGAGACGGCGTCCTCGGTCCTGAGCAGGCCGTACACCACCCAGGGCTGGCGGCCCGCCTCACGGAAGACCCAGCCGCCGGTCATGGCGAGGTACGGCAGCGGCACGGAGGCCATGAGGACCAGGTGCCACAGCCGGAACCTCAGCACGGCCTTCCGGAAGGCGGCGAGGATCACCCCGGCGAAGCAGAGGTACAGCATCAGCCCGAAGCTGATCAGCATCACCAGACCGCCGCCCCGGGTCAGCCCCTCGGAGGGTATGTGGTCCCCGGGGCCGAAGCGGGTCGTCAGCTCGGCCTGCACCCGGGCGATCTCGGCGGCCTGCCCCCGGAAGACGGCCGCCTTCATCGGCTGGAAGGAGGCCAGGGACGCGAACTGGAGCCCGCCGCTGACCGCCGCCGCCATCAGCGCCGGCGCCGCGACGTAGACCCCGGTCCGCAGGCTCCGCCGGAAGAAGTCCGCCTCCGCCGTCCGCCGGAAGAGGTGGTAGGCGCTCACCCCGGCCATGAAGAAGCCCGCGGTGAGCAGGGCTCCCGCCAGGACGTGGGCGAGCGGGAGGAGCGCGGCCGGGTTGGTGAGGACGGCGGCCGGGTCGGTCAGGACGAGCTCGCCGCCCTCGGAGCCGTACCCCACCGGATGGTTGAGGAAGCCGTTGGAGACGAGGATCCAGTACGCGGAGAGGTAGGCGGTCAGCACCACGACCCAGATCGTCGCCAGGTGGGCCCAGCGGCCGAGCCGGTGCCAGCCGAAGATCCACAGGCCGAGGAAGGTGGACTCGACGAAGAACGCGACGAGGGTCTCCACGGCCAGGGACGCGCCGAGTATGTTGCCCGCCTCGTGGGTGAGGCCGCTCCAGGCCATGCCGAACTGGAACTCCATGACGAGGCCGGTGACGATCCCGACCGCGTAGTTGATCACGTACAGCTGGCCCCAGAAGCGGACCTGGCGGGCGTCCTCCGGGCGCCGGGTGAGGGTGGCGCGGGTCTGGAGGACGGCCACGATCGTCCCGAGGCCCAGCGTGAGGGCGACGAAGAGGAAGTGGCCCGCGGCGGTGAGGCCGAACTGGAGCCGCGCGAGATCGAGTACGTCCTGATGCACTCCGCCAGCATGCGCGGGCGGGCCCCCTCGCCACATCTGACCTGGGGTGACAATCGACGGCCGGTTCTGTACGCCTTCGGTGGTGCGCGGCGGGCCCGGCGTACCACGAAAGTTGATCGGGGCCGCCCGGGACCCTTAGGGGAGGCCCCGAGGCGGCGGGCCCGGCCGGGGCGTCAGGCCAGCCAGCCGGGGGTGATCATCCCTGATTCGTAGGCGAGGACGACGAGCTGGGCCCGGTCCCGGACCTCCAGCTTGGTCATGATCCGGCTGACGTGGGTCTTGGCCGTCGCGGGGGAGAGGACGAGCCGGCCGGCGATCTCGTCGTTGGACAGGCCGGCTCCGACCAGGCCCAGGACCTCCCGCTCCCGGTCGGTGAGGGCCTCCAGGCGCGGCGCCGGGTCGGGGCGGCGGCCCGCCGGGTCTGCGCGGCCGGCGAACTCGGCGATGAGCCTGCGGGTCACGGCCGGGGCGATGAGGGCGTCGCCCCGCGCCACGACCCGTACCGCGTGCAGCAGTTCCATCGGCTCCGTGTCCTTGACGAGGAAGCCGGAGGCGCCGGCGCGCAGCGCCCCGTACACGTGCTCGTCCTCGTCGAAGGTGGTGAGGATGACGACCTTCACGCCGTCGAGGCGGGGGTCGGCGGTGATGCGGCGGGTGGCCTCCAGGCCGTCGAGGACCGGCATGCGGATGTCCATGAGGACGACGTCCGGGCGGAGTCCGTCGGCGAGGGCGACGGCCTGCTCGCCGTCCCCCGCCTCGCCGACGACCTCGATGTCCTCCTCGTCGGAGAGGATCGACCGGAAGCCGGCCCGGACGAGGGTCTGGTCGTCGGCGAGCACGACGCGGATCATCGCTGCTTCCCTTCCTGCGGGGTGACGGTCGTGGGGAGCCGGGCGTCGACGAGGAAACCGCCGTCGGCCGGGCCGGCGGTGAGCGTGCCGCCGAGGGCGCGGGCCCGTTCGGTCATGCCCCGGACGCCGCTGCCGCCGGCCGCCCCGGCCCGGTCGTCGGGGCCGGGCCGCGCGGTCCCGCCGTCGTCCGCGATCCGGATCCGTACCGTCGCCGCCTCCCAGTCGAGGGTGACGGTGACGGTCGAGGCGGCCGAGTGGCGGGTCACGTTGGTGAGCGACTCCTGCACGATGCGGTACGCGGCGAGGTCCACGGGCGGCGGCAGCGGGACGGGCGTGCCGTTGACCCTGGTGCGGACGTCGAGGCCGGCGGAGCGGGCCCGGGTCGCCAGGTCGCCGAGGAGCGCGAGGCCGGAGGCGGGCGGCGCGGTCGGCGCCGCCTCGTCGGCGCCGCGCAGCACGCCGAGGGTGGCGCGGAGCTCCCGCAGGGCGTCCTTGCTGGTGGTGCGGACCGCGGTCAGGGCCTCGGTGGCGGTGGCGAGCGCGGTCTCGGTGTCGGGGTGCTTGGCCAGCCGGTGCAGGGCGGCGCCGGACTGCACGTTGATGAGGGAGACGGTGTGGCCGAGGACGTCGTGGAGTTCGCGGGCGATGCGCAGCCGCTCCTCGGTGGCGCTCTGCCGGGCGCGGGCCTCCTGCTCGCGCTCGGCCGCCAGGGCCCGCTGCTCCACCTCGTGGAGGTACGCGATCCGGGTGCGCTGGGCGCGGCCCACCGCGACCAGGCTGATCAGCCAGCCGGCGAGCATGGCGAGCGCGGCCTCGTCGATCTGGCGGTGGCCCGGCTCCTGGCGGACCTCGCCGAGGCCGACGGCGAGCAGGGTGGCCGCGGCGAGCGCGACCGCGGCGGCGAAGCGGCCCTCGGCGGCCGTGGTGTACAGCGCGAGGGCGAAGGCGATCATGAGCGGCCCGTCCTGCTCGGAGAGCGGGTAGTAGACGACGCACGCGAGGAGGGTGACGACGGCGACGGCGACCGGCCAGGTCCGCCGGAGGGCGAGCGCGCCGCAGCCGACGACCACGAGGACCCAGCCGAGCGCGGCGCGCGGGGCGGACTCGTGCACCTGCCACCCGGAGATCAGCGTCCAGACCGTCACCAGGAGGAGGACGAGGCCGGCGATCAGGGCGTCGGCGGTCCGGGGCGGGAGGCGCATGGGTCGAAGGATAGGCGGGACGGGTGCCGCCGACCGCCCGATCCCTCTATACTAAAAAAGTTGAATAGGTGGCCAGTGGGGCAGGGGAAGGCGGCCGATCGATGGACGCGCACGGATACCGGCGGTACGTGGCACTCGGCGACAGCCAGACCGAGGGTGTCGGCGACGGCGACGACCGCACCGGGCTGCGCGGCTGGGCCGACCGGCTCGCCGAGCACCTCGCCCGCACGGAGCCGGGTCTCCGGTACGCCAACCTCGCCGTGCGCGGGCGCCTGGCCGGCGCGGTGCGCGCGGAGCAGCTCCCCGCGGCCCTCGCGCTCCGGCCGGACCTGGCCACCGTCGTCGCCGGGGTGAACGACCTCCTGCGGCCGGGCTTCGACGCCGACGAGACGGCCGGCCACCTGGACGCCGTCTTCGCGGCCCTGACCGCTCAGGGCGCCCGGGTGGCGACCCTCACCTTCCCCGACGTCGGCCGGATCACCCCGCTGGCCCGCCCCCTCGCGCCCCGCGTCCACGCCCTCAACGACCGGATCCGGGAGGCCGCGCGGCGGCACGGCGTGACCGTCGCCGAGACCGCCGACCACGACGTGGTCACCGACGCCCGGCTCTGGAGCGCGGACCGGCTGCACGCCTCGCCGCTCGGGCACGCGCGGATCGCGGCCGCGGTCGCCGACGCGCTCGCGCTGCCCGGGAGCGACGACGGCTGGACCCGGCCGCTGCCGCCCCGGCCGGTCCCCACGGGACTGCGCGCCGCCGCGGGCGAGCTCGTCTGGGCCGGAGCCTTCCTCGGCCCCTGGATCGCGCGCCGCGTGCGCGGCCGTTCCTCCGGCGACGGGCGGGTCGCCAAGCGCCCGGACCTCCTGCCGGTGGGGTAGGCGGGACCGGGGGTACGGCCACCGGCCGGTGGGGCAGGCGGACCCCGGCGCCGGCCACCGGCGCGCGCTTCGCCGGCGAGCGCGCCGGAGCGCGTCCGGACGTGCTCCACGGGTCAACGCACCGGGTCCGGTTCAGTCGTCTGTAGGCCGTTTCCGGCGAACCGCGGGAACCCGTCCGATGAGCCTCCTACCGTACGGACTGACCGTGCCCACGCGGTCCTACGAGGAGGAAGCCTGTGTCATCGTCCTGCGACCCCCGCTACGCCCCCGCCGGAGACGTGGACGGGGCGCTGATGGTGATCGACTCCCGGCTCAAGGCCGTCCACGACGGCAGGACCGGGAGCGACCCCGAACAGCAGCGGCTGCTCGACCAGTACACCGCGTCCCTGGATCTGCGGGGCGTCCACGACCTGCTGGACGGCGCCTGCACGCTCGTCTTCATGTTCATGAAGTGGCTGCGCAGGGTCCACGAGGAGCACGAGCGGGACGTCATCGAGTACGTGCTCCCCAGTCTGGTGACCACGCTGCGCATGATGCCCCGGAGCGTCAGGCCCGAGGCGATCCCCACCATGGCCGGCCTGGTGATCGCGGCCGGCACCGGCCTGAGCCCCAGCCTCTGGCGCCGCCAGTACGGGGACTGGACCAAGGAGGAGATGACCGCCCTGGAGGCCACCGCGCTGCTGCTGGCCGAGCACATCAACCGGATCGCCGGCGACGTCGACTTCGCCACCCGCATGATCGGCGAGACGCTCAACCGTGCCGACCGGGAGGCGGAGGCGGGGTGGGAGCCGGGGCTGGGACTCGACCCGGGATGGGACGAGGACGGCGACTAGGACGTTGTCCACAGGGAGCGCGTGGCGCGCTTGACACGAAAATCGAACATCTATTCTTATGAAGGTTCCGGCCCTTGGAATCGCGGGCATCTCGGCGAGTTGTCCACAGGTCGGAGAGACGCGAGAGCCCATTGTCAGTGGCAGGGGTTAGCGTCTTTCACATGAAGCGATCGACTCAAGCAAACCGGGTGGAACCCATGGCAGGAACCGACCGCGAGAAGGCGCTCGACGCCGCGCTCGCACAGATTGAACGCCAATTCGGCAAGGGCGCCGTGATGCGCATGGGCGACCGCACCCAGGAGCCGATCGAGGTGATCTCCACCGGCTCGACCGCGCTCGACGTCGCCCTCGGCGTCGGCGGTCTGCCGCGTGGCCGTGTCGTGGAGATCTACGGCCCGGAGTCCTCCGGTAAGACGACCCTGACCCTGCACGCCGTGGCCAACGCGCAGAAGGCCGGCGGACAGGTCGCCTTCGTCGACGCCGAGCACGCCCTCGACCCCGAGTACGCCAAGAAGCTCGGCGTCGACATCGACAACCTCATCCTGTCCCAGCCGGACAACGGCGAGCAGGCCCTCGAGATCGTCGACATGCTGGTCCGCTCCGGCGCCCTCGACCTCATCGTCATCGACTCCGTCGCGGCGCTCGTCCCGCGCGCGGAGATCGAGGGCGAGATGGGCGACTCCCACGTGGGTCTCCAGGCCCGACTGATGAGCCAGGCCCTCCGGAAGATCACCAGCGCCCTCAACCAGTCCAAGACCACCGCGATCTTCATCAACCAGCTCCGCGAGAAGATCGGTGTGATGTTCGGCTCGCCGGAGACCACGACCGGTGGCCGCGCGCTGAAGTTCTACGCCTCGGTGCGCCTCGACATCCGCCGCATCGAGACCCTCAAGGACGGCACGGAGGCGGTCGGCAACCGCACCCGCGTCAAGGTCGTCAAGAACAAGGTCGCGCCCCCGTTCAAGCAGGCCGAGTTCGACATCCTCTACGGCCAGGGCATCAGCCGCGAGGGCGGCCTGATCGACATGGGCGTGGAGCACGGCTTCGTCCGCAAGGCCGGCGCCTGGTACACGTACGAGGGCGACCAGCTCGGCCAGGGCAAGGAGAACGCCCGCAACTTCCTGAAGGACAACCCCGACCTCGCCAACGAGATCGAGAAGAAGATCAAGGAGAAGCTGGGCGTCGGCGTCCGTCCCGACGCCGCGAAGGCCGACGCGGACACCGCCGCGGCGGGTGCGGCGGACACGGCCGGCGCGGACGACGCCAAGGCCGCCCCGGCCACGGCGGCCAAGGCCGTCAAGGCGACCAAGGCCACCGCGGCCAAGAGCTGAACCGGTGACCGGTCGCACCGAATGGCCGGGTGACAGCCCCGACTCGTCGAGGGCCGAGAAGGAGCTGTCACCCCAGGATCCGGCGGAGCGGGCGCGGGCGATCTGCCTGCGCCTGCTCACCGGAAACCCCCGCACGCGCAAGCAGCTGGCCGATGCGCTGCGCAAGCGGGAGATCCCCGACGACGTCGCCGAGGAGGTCCTCGCCCGCTTCGAGGACGTCGGCCTCATCGACGACGCCGCCTTCGCGGGCGCCTGGGTGGAGTCCCGGCACCACGGCCGGGGCCTCGCCCGCCGGGCCCTCGCCCGCGAGCTGCGCACCAAGGGGATCGACCCCGGCCTCGTTCAGGAGGCCGTCGGGCAGCTGGACTCCGAACAGGAGGAGGCCACGGCCCGGGAGCTGGTGGCGCGCAAGCTCCGCTCCACCCGCGGTCTCGACCGCGACCGCCGGCTCAGACGGCTTGCGGGCATGCTCGCCCGCAAGGGATACCCGGAGGGCATGGCCCTGCGGGTGGTCCGCCAGGCACTGGAGGAGGAGGGCGAGTCCACGGACGGGCTGGAGGAGGGCTACTAGACCTCCCCAGGGGCGGCCGGAAGCGGAGCCGGAGCCGAGGCTGGGGCCGGAGCCGGAGCAGCCGCGGGCGGGGCCGGAGCCGGAGCCGTGGCCGGGAGGAGGACCGGGAGGCCTGCCGCCTTCCACGCCTGGAAGCCGCCGATCAGGTCCGTCGCCCGGTGCAGGCCCAGGCGACGAAGGGACTCCGCCGCCAGCGAGGAGGCGTAGCCCTCGTTGCAGAAGACCACCACCCGCAGGTCGTGACCGGTCGCCCGGGGGGACCGGTGGCTGCCCAGCGGATCGAGCCGCCACTCCAGCTCGTTCCGCTCCACGACCAGTGCGCCGGGGACCAGTCCGTCCCGGTCGCGCAGGGCCGCGTAGCGGGTGTCGACCAGGAGCGCCGCACCCGCCTCGTACTCCTCGTACGCGGTGCGGGCGTCGACCCGGTCCAGGCCGGACCGCACCCGCTCCAGCAGCTCGTCGATGCCGACGCGTTCCCCGCTCACTGCCAGTCCTCCGGGCGCTCGACCTGCTCCAGGCGGAGCACCGCGCCCGTCCGGCTGAAGCGCCGGATCAGCGGGAGCGGCGGGTAGTAGGCGTGCACCGACACGGCGTGGGTGTCGGGGGAGAGGTTCAGCACCTCGTGGAGGTGGTCCCGGCCGAAGGCGCGGCCGGTGCCCGCGTCGAGCCGGCGGGAGCGGTCGAGCCCCTCGGCCAGCTCCAGGGTCTTCCAGCCGCCCGCCGGGAGACGGACGGCGAGCGAGTGCTCGGTGAGGCTGCCGCGGGCGGTGGCGAAGGCGCCGAACGACTCGGCGTGGTCGTGCCAGCCGGTGCCGGTGCCGGGCGGCCAGCCGATGAGCCAGGCCTCGCTGCCGCCGGGCCCGTCCAGGCGCACCCAGGTACGGCCCTCGGGATCGAGCGGCAGGGATTCGACGAGGGCCTGGTCGGCGGCGGTGCGGCGGGCGAAGTCCAGCAGTTCGGCGGCCGTCGGAGGGGCGGCTGCCGGGCGGGTGGGGGCAGGGGGAGGGGTGGCGGGGGAGGGGGTGACAGAAGACGCGGGCACGGGTGACCGTCCTGGAATCGCTGGGTGCGCGCCGCGAGGGCAGACCGGCGGAAGGCCGTCGGCCGGCCGAGGCCACGGAGGGCCGGGGCAGGCAGGGCCGGGCAGGGCCGGGAGGGCGCGCGGGGGAAAGGGAAGCGAGTTCAGAGGGACGGGCGACACACGCAGCCCGCGTAGCGGATCAGGTCCATGTGGACCCTCCGCCACAGGCGTACATCGGTGTCGGTCACGTTCCGGAGTACACCACGCGCGCCCGCGTGAATCAATGGACGTCCGCGGTCCGGTCGTGTCCCAGGGACGCCTCGGCCGGTGCCGGGACGTCGGCGGAGACGGCGGCAGGGGTCCGCTCGGCGTCCGTCGTCCCGGCCGGGAGGGCCTTGACGGGGGAGGCGGGGGCGGTGTCGTCCGGGGCGTTGCCGCGGGCGGCCTCCGCCGCCGCGCGCAGTTCCTCCGGGTGGACGCCGGCGAAGGCGGCGACCAGGTGTCCGTCGGGGCGGATCAGCAGGACGGCGTGGGCGGGCGCACCCGGGTAGGCGTCGGTCACCAGGACCTCCGCCGTCATCGGCAGCGCCTCGGCTGCCTCCTCCAGACGGGGCATCAGGCCGGCGGTCCGCCAGTGCCGGCGCTCCCACACCCCGGAGCCGGGGGCGACCAGCAGGACCAGGAGCCGGGACTGCCCGAGGCGGTCCCGGAGCCGTACCGTCGTGTCGTCGGGGGCCGTCACCCGGACGTCCTCGACGGGGGCGCCGAGCGGGGTGCCCACCGGGATCATGCCGTCGCTGAACGGCGCCGCGAGCGGCGAGTGCGGGTAGGCCGGGGAGGCGCCCAGCGGGCCCCGGCCCAGGTGCCCGTCGGTGAGCAGGGCGTCGTGGCCGCGCAGCGCGCCCGGCAGATAGGCGCGCAGCCCCCCGCCGCCGCGCAGCGCGGGCAGGGCCTGGTCGGCGGTGCGGAGACGGGCGGCGACCGCGGTCCGGCGCTCGCTCTGGTAGCTGTCCAGGAGGGCGTCCGGCGCCGCGCGGTGCCAGGTGAGGGCGAGCTTCCAGGCGAGGTTGTCGACGTCCCGGAGGCCCTCGTCGAGGCCCTGGGTGCCGATCGCGCCCAGCAGATGGGCCGCGTCCCCGGCGAGCAGCACCCGGTCGACGCGCCAGCGGCGGGCGAGCCGGTGGTGCAGGGTGTGGACGCCGGTGTCGAGCAGCTCGTACGGGGGCGTGGTGCCGTCGCACCAGCCGGCCAGGGTCTCGCGGATCCGGGCCACCAGGGCGTCCGGGGTGACGAGTTCGCCGCGCGGCGGCAGCAGCCAGTCGATCCGCCAGACGCCGTCCGGCAGCGGGCGGGCGCTGATCTCGTCGCCGACCCCGCGCCACGGGGGCTGACGGTGCAGCACGGCCTCGCCGGGCCAGGGGAGTTCGGTGCGCAGGGCGGCGACCGCGTGGCGTTCGACCGCGGTGCGGCCGGGGAAGCGCACGCCGAGCAGCTTGCGGACGGTGGAGCGGGCGCCGTCGCAGCCGACGAGATGGCTGCCGCGCCACCAGGTGCCCTCCGGGCCGCGGGTGTGGGCGACGACCCCCGAGCGGTCCTGCTCGATGCCGTCCAGCCGGGCGTCGGTGACGAGCCGGACGAGCGGTTCGCGGGCGATGGCGTCGCGCAGGCCGCGGGCGAGCGCGTGCTGCGGGATGTGCAGGGGGGCGGCCGGCGCGGCGGGCGAGTCCGGGTCCTCGGACCACTCCTCGGTACCGCCGAGCCCCAGGTCGAAGGCGATCTGGCGGGGCTGCCGGCGGCGCTGCATCCCGCGCCAGCCGACCCAGCGCAGCCCCTCGTCGCGGACGGTGGCGCAGCCCAGGCGCTCGACCAGGGCGGCCATGTCGGCGCGCAGCACGACGGTCCGCGCGGGGCGCGGCTCCTCCTTGCCGGAGGTCTCGTCGAGGACGACGCTGGGCACGCCCTGCGCGGCGAGCGCGAGGGAGAGCGCGAGGCCGACCGGCCCCGCGCCCACGATGATCACCGGGTCCACGGCGCGGCTCCAAAAGGCCGGAAAGTCATGGGGGCAGCACAGCAGAGTGTGGCACGAGCCCGGTGCTTGATCACAGACCGTATGCAACCCAGTCAGGGTGTTTTGCGTCAAGTGACGCGGTGGGCGTGGTGCGGCTGATGTCCGGCCGGGTCCGTTTCCGGGCGCGGCGGGTGCCTCGCGTACCGCTTCCCGTCCCACCTGTACCTCCGGCCCCGCCGCTTGCCCCGGATGCAGGCGGTCCGGGGGAGGGCGACGGGGCCGGAAGTGGACGGGCGCGGAACTTGGGGGAAACCGGGCCGGTCGGGGTGGTGGTCGTGAGGCGCGGGCGCCGGTCAGAGGCCGCCGGTGCTCGCCCCGCCCATCTCGACGTTCACGATCGGGGCCGTGTCCTTCGCCGCCGCCGCCTTGCGGCCCTGGCGGAGTCGCTTCTCCAGCCGGGCGGCGAGGTAGGTGAGGAGGGCGTTGACCGCGATGTAGATCAGGGCGATGACGGTGAAGGCGGCGATCGTGTTGGCGCCGTAGTTGGCGGTGATCTGCCGGTTCTGGCTGAGGAGTTCGCCGAAGCCGAGCAGCGCGCCGCCGAGCGCGGTGTCCTTCACGATGACGACGAGCTGGCTGACCAGGGCGGGGAGCATGACCGTGACGGCCTGCGGCAGCAGCACGTACAGCATGGTCTGGCCCTTCCGCATGCCGAGCGCGACGGCCGCGTCGCCCTGGCCCCGGGGGAGCGAGAGGACACCGGCGCGGACGACCTCGGCGATGACGGAGGCGTTGTAGAGCACCAGGCCGGTGACGACCGCGTACAGGGGGCGGAGGTCGGAGCTGACGGGCGTGTAGGCGGCGTACACGGCGCTGGAGAACATCATCAGCAGCAGCACCGGGATGGCGCGGAAGAACTCGACGACCGCGCCGACCGGGACGCGTACCCAGCGGTGGTCGGAGAGCCGGCCGATGCCCAGGGCCGCGCCGAGCGGCAGCGCGATCAGGATGGAGAGCGCGGCGGCCTTCAGGGTCTCGGTCAGGCCGGGGAGCAGATACGTCGTCCACACCTGGGAGTCGGTGACGAACGGGCTCCACTTCTCGGCCGCCAGCTGGTTCTTGTCGGCGAGGGCGGAGAGCACCCAGTACGCCACCAGCGCCAGGACGGCGAGGAAGACGATCGTGTAGACGACGTTGCGCCGCCTGGCCTTGGGGCCGGGGACGTCGTAGAGGACGGAGTTCATCGCTTCACCGCCAGTCGCTTGGCCGCCCAGCCGAGGAACAGGCCGGTGGGGAGGGTGAGGAGGATGAAGCCGAAGGCGAAGATCCCGAAGACCACGAAGAGGGCGTCGGCCTCGTTCTCGATCATCTCCTTCATCAGGAACGCGGCCTCGGCGGCGCTGATGGCCGCCGCCACCGTGGTGTTCTTGGTGAGGGCGATGAGCACGTTGGCGAGCGGGGTGATCGCCGCGCGGAACGCCTGCGGGAGGATCACCAGGGTCAGCACCTGGGTGAAGCTCATGCCCAGCGCGCGGGCGGCCTCCGCCTGGCCCGCCGGGACGGTGTTGATGCCGGAGCGCAGCGCCTCGCAGACGAAGGTGCCGGTGTAGGCGGTGAGACCGAGGATCGCGAGGCGGAAGCCGATCTCCTCGAAGTTCTCGCCGCCGAGCGTGATCTGGAGGGTCTGGTTGAGGCCGAAGGAGCAGGCCACGATGACCACGGTCAGCGGAGTGTTGCGGACGAGGTTGACGTACGCCGTGCCGAAGCCGCGCATCAGCGGCACCGGGCTGACCCGCATGGCGACCAGTGCGGTGCCCCAGATCAGCGAGCCGATCGCCGAGTAGAGGGCGAGCTGCGCCGTCACCCAGAAGGCGCCGAGCAGGTCGTACTGCCCGGAATCAAGAAAGTCGAACACGATGCCCCGCGCTCTCCCCTGGTGGTCGGTCGGTGGGACGGCCGGTGCGTCGGCAGCGGCCGGTGGCGCCGTGACGGCCGCGCCCCGCGGGGGCGGCCGTCACGGCGGCGCGCTCGGTCAGCCCGCGATCTTCGGGGCCGGCTCGTTCTTGTAGCCCGAGGGGCCGAAGTGCTGCTTCACGAGCTTGTCCCAGGTGCCGTCGGACACCATCTTCTCCAGGGCCTTGTTGATCTTGCCCTTGAGCTCGGAGTCGCCCTTCTTGAGGCCGATGCCGTAGTTCTCGTCGCTCATGGAGAGGCCCACGAGCTTGAACTTGCCCTGGTGCTCCTTCTGCGAGGCGTAGCCCGCGAGGATGGAGGCGTCCGTGGTGAGGGCGTCGACGGCCTTGTTCTCCAGGCCGGTCAGGCACTCGGAGTAGCCGCCGAGCTGCTGGAGGTCGGCCTTCGGGGCCAGCTTCTCCTTGACGTTCTGCGCGGAGGTCGAGCCGGTGACCGAGCAGAGCTTCTTGGTGTTGAGGTCCTCGACCTTGGTGATCGAGGTGTCGTCGGCGCGGACCAGCAGGTCCTGGTGGGTCAGGAAGTACGGGCCGGCGAAGTCGACCTCCTTCAGGCGCTTCTCGTTGATCGAGTAGCTCGCCACGACGAACTTCACGTCGCCGTTCTTGATGAGGTTCTCGCGCTCGGCCGACGGGGCCTGCTTCCAGTTGATCTTGTCCTCGGCGAAGCCGAGCTCCTTGGCGACGTACTTGGCGACGTCGACGTCGAAGCCCGCGTACGAGCCGTCCGGGGTCTTCAGGCCGAGACCCGGCTGGTCGAACTTGATGCCGATGGTGATCTTGTCGCCGTTGCTGCCGGAGTCCGAGCCGGTGCCGCAGGCGGTGGCGGTCAGGGCGAGGACGACGGCGGCAGCGGCGGCCGCGGAGGCGTTGCGAAGCTTCATGGTGAAGTTCCCTTGGGTAGGCGTGAGTTGCGAAGACTAGGTCGTCGACTCGCTCAGTGGTGCAGGATTTTGGAGAGGAAGTCCTTCGCCCGGTCGCTGCGCGGGTTGCTGAAGAACTCCTCGGGAGTGGCCTGTTCGACGATCCTGCCGTCGGCCATGAAGACGACCCGGTCGGCGGCGGAGCGGGCGAAGCCCATCTCGTGCGTCACGACCACCATCGTCATGCCCTCCCGGGCCAGCTGCTGCATGACCTCCAGGACCTCGTTGATCATCTCGGGGTCCAGGGCCGAGGTCGGCTCGTCGAAGAGCATCACCTTCGGGTCCATGGCGAGCGCGCGGGCGATCGCCACGCGCTGCTGCTGCCCACCGGAGAGCTGCGCCGGGTACTTCTCGGCCTGCGCGGCCACGCCCACCCGCTCCAGGAGGGCGCGGGCCTTGGCCTCCGCCTCCTTCTTCTCCGTGCGGCGGACCTTGATCTGACCCAGCATCACGTTCTCGAGCACGGTCTTGTGCGCGAAGAGATTGAAGGACTGGAAGACCATGCCGACGTCCGACCGCAGCCGGGCCAGCTCCCTGCCCTCCGCGGGCAGCGGCTTGCCGTCGATCGTGATCGTCCCGGCGTCGATCGTCTCCAGGCGGTTGATCGTGCGGCACAGCGTCGACTTGCCCGAACCCGACGGCCCGATGACGACGACGACTTCACCGCGGCCGATCGTGAGGTCGATGTCCTGCAGCACGTGCAGCGCGCCGAAGTGCTTGTTCACTCCGGACAGGACGACCAGATCCTCCTGGGCCCGGGGGGAGTCCTCGTGGTCCTTGGACACTGCCACTCCGCTCATCGGCCTCTTGCTCCGTCCTCCTCGGTTGGGAGGACACTAGAGACACGTTCGGATGACCGTCATCACATCTGAGCGGAAATTGAGGATAACGATAAGGCCACGGGCGGCCACCCTGGGTGAAGGTGACCTGCGGCGCCGTACCGGGTGAATAACGGAAGCGGGCGGTCCGCCGGGGGACACTTGACTGTGACGTCGGTGATCGGCGTTCATGGGCGTTCGTGCCCCGATCCGGGGCACCCCGGCACACGCTCCCGGCACCCCGGCGAACGAGAGGAGAAGACCATGCGACTGCTGCTCGTCGAGGACGACGACCACGTCGCCGCGGCCCTCTCCGCGATCCTCGCCAAGCACGGCTTCGCCGTCACCCACGCCCGCAACGGCGAGGAGGCCCTCCAGGCCGTCCTCCCCACCGCGCAGGGCGAGCGGCCCTCGTACGGGGTGATCCTGCTCGACCTCGGCCTCCCCGACCAGGACGGCTACCAGGTCTGCGCCCGCATCCGGAAGCTCACCGCCACCCCGGTGATCATGGTCACCGCCCGTGCCGACGTGCGCTCCCGGATCCACGGCCTCAATCTCGGCGCCGACGACTACGTCGTCAAGCCCTACGACACCGGGGAACTGCTCGCCCGCATCCACGCCGTCTCCCGGCGCACCACCGGACCCGGCGCCCCCGACGACGGCGCCGGCGGTACGGGCTCCGCCGCCGAGGCCGCCGTGCTGCACCTCGGCTCCGTCGCCGTCGAGCTGCCCACCCGGCGCGTCAGCGTCGACGGCGAGCCCGTCGCCCTCACCCGCAAGGAATTCGACCTGCTCGCCCTGCTCGCCCAGCGGCCCGGCGTCGTCTTCCGCCGCGAACAGATCATCTCCGAGGTCTGGCAGACCAGTTGGGAGGGGACCGGCCGCACCCTGGAGGTGCACGTCGCCTCGCTCCGCTCCAAGCTGCGCATGCCCGCCCTGATCGAGACCGTGCGGGGCGTCGGCTACCGCCTGGTCGCCCCGGCCGCGTAACCCCCGGCCGCCCCGCCCGTGCGCACCCGACTCCTCCCCCTGCTCATCGTCCTGATGGCCGGGGTCCTCCTCGCCCTCGGCTTCCCGCTCGCCGCCAGCCTCGCCGCCGCCCAGCAGCAGCGGGTCGTCGTCGACCGGCTCGACGACGCCGCCCGCTTCGCCGCCCTCGCCCAGTTCGTCGACGACCCCGCCACCGTCCGGGACGACCGCCGCACCACCCTCAGCGGCGAGCTCGCCAGCTACCACGACGTGTACGGCATCCGGGCCGGCATCTTCTACCGCGACAACCGCGCCATGGCCGCCGCCCCCGAGGGCTGGGTCGTCCCGTACGAGGGCGAGGGCCGCCGCGCCTTCAACGAGGCCCTGCTCGGCCGCCGCAGCCACGACCCGCCGCAGGTCTGGCCCTGGCAGCCGGACGCCCGCCTCACCATCGCCTCCCCGGTCGTCCGCGACGGGGACGTCATCGCCGTCGTCGTCACCGACTCGCCCACCGGCGACCTCCGCGCCCGCATCCTGCGCGGCTGGCTGGTGATCTTCGCCGGCGAGGCCGCCGCCATGCTGCTCGCGGTCGGCGCCGCCGTCCGCCTCACCGGCTGGGTGCTCCGTCCGGTACGGGTCCTCGACGGCGTCACCCACGACATCGCCACCGGCCGGATGAACTCACGGGTCGCCGAAGCCGGCGGACCGCCCGAACTGCGGCGCCTCGCCCGGTCCTTCAACGAGATGGCCGACCACGTCGAGGAATCCCTCGAACAGCAGCGGGCGTTCGTCGCCGACGCCTCCCACCAGCTCCGCAACCCGCTCGCCGCGCTGCTGTTCCGGATCGAGCTGCTCGCCCTCGAACTCCCCGAGGGGAACGAGGAGATCGCCTCCGTGCGCACCGAGGGCAAGCGGCTCGCGCAGGTCCTCGACGACCTGCTCGACCTGGCCCTCGCCGAGCACGCCGACGCCGACCTCCGGCTCACCGACGTCGGCGCCCTCACCGCCGAGCGGATCGCCTCCTGGCGGCCGGTCGCCGACGGGAAGGGCGTCCGCCTGGTCGGGGAGTGCGGGGCGGTCACCGGCTGGGCGGACCCGGTGGCCCTGTCCAGCGCGCTGGACGCGGTCGTCGACAACGCGCTCAAGTTCACGCCGGAGGGCGAGCAGGTCACCGTACGGGTCCTCCCGGGGCGCGACAGCGTCGAGGTCGTCGTCGCCGACCTCGGCCCCGGCCTCACCGAGGACGAGCTGAGCCGGGTCGGCGACCGCTTCTGGCGCTCCGGGCGCCATCAGAACGTCAAGGGCTCGGGCCTCGGCCTCTCCATCGCCCGGGTGCTGCTCACCGCCACCGGCGGCGGGATCGCCTTCGCCCCGAACGAGCCGCACGGGCTGCGGGTGACGGTCACGGTGCCGCGGTGCGCGCCCACCGACGCGTGACGCCGGGGCGTACGGCTCAGGGCTTGACCGAGCGGTAGTAGCGGCGGGCGCCGTCGTGGAGGGGCAGGGGCTCCGTGTAGACGGCCGTCCGCAGGTCCACCAGCTGTGCCGGGTGCACCTGGCTGCCGATGGCGTCCCGGCTGTCGATCACCGAGCGGGTGAACCCCTCGACCAGGTCCGGATCGGCGTCGGCAGTCGTCACCATCAGGTTCGCCACCGCCAGCGTCTGCACCGGCTGCCCGTCCTGCGCGGCCTGGTAGGCGTCGGCCGGGATCGTCGCGGAGCGGTAGTGCCGGGTGGACGAGCCCACGTCCCGCAGCGCGTCCACGAGCGGGGCGTCCATCGGGATCAGCCGGACCGGGGTCCGCTCGGACAGCTTCTGCACGGCCGTGGTCGGCAGCCCGCCGGACCAGAAGAAGGCGTCCAGGTCGCCCTTCTCCAGCATCTCCGGCATGGCGTCGATGCCGACCGGCACCGCGGTCACGTCCCGGGACGGCGTGATCCCGGCCGCGGCGAGGACCCGGTCCGCTATCAGCCGGACGCCCGAGCCGTCCTGGCCGACGCCGACCCGCAGCCCGCGCAGATCGGAGACCTTCTGGACCGACGAGCCCTTGCGGACCACCAGCTGGATGTAGTCGTCGTACAGCCGGGCGCAGCCGCGCAGCCGCTCGAAGCCCGGCCTGCGGTCGCGGATGTACTGCGCCACGGCGTCGGCGGTCGCGACCGTGAAGTCGGCCTCGCCGGAGGCCACCCGCGCCAGGTTCTGCTGGGAGCCCTCGCTGTCCTTGAGGGTGATCGACACGTCGGGGAGGTCCTCGGCCATGGCCTGCTTCAGCAGCTCGCCGTAGTGCTGGTACACCCCGGAGCGGACGCCGGTGCTGAACGTGACCGAGCCGCTGGGCGTCGAGGTCCCGAAGGGCGCCAGCCACCACAGCAGCACCCCGCCCAGCGCGAGCAGCGCGGCCGCGAGCGCGAGGACGCGGCGGCGGGCGGCGCGGGCGAGCGAGGGGACCATGCCAGCGATCCTGCCAGGTGGCCCACGCCCCTGACCAGGGCGACCGGGCGCAGAAGCCTGTGACGTCCGCTGCCCGACCGCGGCGGGTGGCCCTCCGTGGCTCTGCGTGTCCGCCGGCGGCGGGGCGGGTGGCTGCGGGTGGCACGGGGGCCACCGTGAGCGAGGACGGGACCGTGGAGAGCGAGGGGACCGTGGAGAGCGAGGGGACCGCGCGGCCGCCGCGAGCGAGGGACCACCGGGCCGGCGTAGGCGGACCACGGGATCCGCCGGGGCGGCGTGAGCCGCGGTCCGCCAGACCGCCGTGAGCGCGGACCGCCGGGTCGGCGTGAGCCGGTGGGTGCGCTGCGCCGAAGTGGTGAGCGGGGGTTCGGAGGGGGGTCGTGCCGTGTGTCCTGCCGGGGCGGCGGGGTCCCGGCGGTTAGCGTCGGTCCCGCTCGGTGATCTTGAGGGCAGTTCCCCCTGCCCGCCCCTGGCCCCCTGCCGAGCCGCCGACCCACGCCCTGTCCCACGGCGGTATCGGCCGTGCCCGTGGCCCGTTCCCGCTGGACCGGGCGGGCCCGGGCACGTGAGGGTGGGGACCGGTACCCGCACCCGTACGACCCCGAGGAAGCCGCCGATGCACTCCGCCGCGCCCGTCACCCCGCCCCGCGTCGCCGTCCTCGCCGACGACCTGACCAGCGCCGGGGACGGCGCGGCGCCGTTCCGCCGGGCCGGCCACCGGGCCCGGGTCCTGCTCTCCGGCAGCCCGCTCGCCGGCCACGGGCAGGAGGACGGGGTCCTCGCCGTGGACCTCGGCAGCCGGCTCCTGGACGCGGCCGCGGCCGGCGACCGCACCCGCGAGGCGGCCCGCGCCCTGGCCGGGGCGGGGCTGCTCCTCAAGACCGTCGACTCGACCCTGCGCGGGCACGTCGCCGCCGAGGTCCACGCCGCGCGCGAGGGCTCCGGGCGACCGGCCGTGGTGATCGCCCCGGCCTTCCCCGCCGAGGGCCGCACCACGCTCGCCGGCGTCCAGCACGTGCGCGGCGTACGGGTCGACGAGAGCGAGTTCGCCCGCGACCCCGCCCACCCGGTCCGGACCGCCGACCTCGCCCGGATCCTCCCGGACGCCGTGCTCGTCGGCCCCGACCGGACGGAGCTCCTCCCCGAACTCCTCGCGGACGGCGGGCTGTTCGTCTGCTCCGCCGTCACCGACGCCGACCTGGACCGGATCGTCGCCGCCGTCCCCGACCACCGGGCCGTGCTGTGGGTCGGCTCGCCCGGCCTGGCCGCCGCCCTCGCCCGCCACCACGCCCACCCGGACCCCTCCGCCGAGACCGGCGAACTCCCGCCCGCCGCCCGCCCCCTGGTCGCCGTCGGCAGCGCCAACCCCGCCACCCGCCGCCAGCTCGACCTGCTCGCCGCCGCGCCCGGCGCGGTCAGCGCCGACGCCGCCGATCGGCTGCGGGCCGCCGACACCCCCGTACGCATCCTCCACACGCCCCACGAACGCCGCGCGGATCCGGCCGAGTTGACCCGCCGGCTCGCCGCGTCCGTGGCCGCCCTCGCCGACCGCGCCCCCTTCGACGGGCTGGTGCTCACCGGCGGCGAGACCGCCGAGGCGGTGCTGCGCGCGCTCGGCGCCCACGGCATCGACCTCCACGACGAACCCGAGCCCGGCATCGCCCGCGGCACCCTCGCCGGCCCCGCCGGCCTCTCCCCGGTCCCCGTCGTCATCAAGGCGGGCGGCTTCGGCGACGACCGCACCCTGCTGCGCCTGCACGCCCTCCTCACCGGCGGTCCCGCCTGAGGGGGGCTACGCCTCCAGATACCGCAGGACCGCGAGGATCCGGGGGCTGTGGCCCTCGGTCCCGCGCAGCTCCAGCTTGTCGAAGACCGCGTTGAGGTGCTTCTCCACCGCGCTCAGCGACAGGTGCAGCCGACGCGCGATCGCCGCGTTCGTGTATCCCTCCGCCAGCACCTGGAGCACCTCCCGCTCGCGCGGGGTCAGCCGGGCCAGGGGATCGGCGTGCGCGCTGCGGACCACGAGCTGTCGGACGACCTCCGGGTCGAGCGCCGCCCCGCCCGCGTGGATCCGCTCCAGCGCGTCCAGGAACTCCTCGACCTGCGCCACCCGGTCCTTCAGCAGATAGCCGACCCGCTCGGCGCCGCCCGCGAGGAGCCGGGCCGCGTAACTCCGCTCGACGTGCTGCGACAGCACCAGGACGCCCGTCCCGGGCAGCCGTTCGCGAATCTCGACGGCCGCCCGCAGGCCCTCGTCGGTGTGCGTCGGCGGCATCCGGATGTCCACCACGACCACGTCGGGGTGGAGCGCCTCCGCCTCGGCGACCAGCGTCTCCGCGTCGCCGAACGCGCCGGCGACCTCGTGCCCCTCCTCCGCGAGCAGACGGGCGACCCCCTCCCGCAGCAGGGTCGAGTCCTCGGCCAGGATCACACGCACGGCAGCTCCGCGACGATGGTGGTGGGTCCCCCGAGGGGGCTGTCGATCCGCAGGACGCCGTCGAGCGCGGCGACCCGCCCGCGCAGCCCGGTCAGGCCGCCGCCCGCCGGATCCGCGCCGCCCCGGCCGTCGTCCTCGATCCGTACGGTGAGCGGGCCGCCGGGCGCCCCGGTGACCCGTACCGAGACGGCCGTGGCGTCCGCGTGCTTGGCCGCGTTGGTGACGGCCTCGGAGACGACGAAGTACGCGGCCGTCTCCACCGGGCGGGGGAGCGGCCCCGCCACCTCGTAGGCGATCCGCAGCGGCAGCGCGCACCGCTGCGCCACCCCGCCGAGCGCCTCCTCCAGGCCGAGGCTGTCCAGCGCCGACGGGTACGCCCGCCAGGCCACCTCGCGGAGTTCGGCCAGCACCTCCCGGGCCTCCCGGTGCGCCTGCCCCAGCAGCTCGGCCGCCCGCTCCGGGTCCCGCGCGCCGCCCCGGCGGGCCCGCCCGATCAGCATGGCGAGCGCCACGAGCCGCTGCTGCACCCCGTCGTGCAGGTCCCGCTCGATCCGCCGCCGCTCCGCGTCCACGGCCCGCACGACGGCCGCCCGGCTGACCGACAGCTCGTCGATCCGGCGCCGCAGCAGCTCCCGCTCCGAGGGCCCGAAGTGCTCCCGCGCCAGCCGGGCGTCGAGCGCGGTCAGCGCGAACAGGCCCTGGAGGCCGAGGAAGAGCAGGACGCCCCCGAGGACGAGCTGCGCCAGCAGCTCAGCCGGTCCGAAGGCCCCGCGCACCACACCGCCGACCAGCAGCACCGCGAGCACCAGGCCGAAGCCGAGCAGCGCCAGCACGACCGCGCAGACGAGCCCGGCCCAGGACCGGGCGGCCAGGTAGCGGACGGCGCCGCCCCCGCCCCGTCCTTCGTACGCCTCGGGGAACCGGTCGCCGAAGAAGCGGGTCCGCCGCCTCCGCTCCACCTCCACGAGCCGCCGGGCGCCGGAGCCGAGGAGGTCCAGGGCGTACGCCCGCGTCCGCGGCCACAACAGGAAGCCGCCGAGCGCGACCCCGGCCACCAGGAGGTACAGCAGCCCGGCCGGCGCGGTCAGACACCCGGCCACCACCCCCGCCGCCCGGCGCCCCCCGAACCGCCCCCCGCCACCGTCCCGTTCCACGCCGTCCACCCTAGGCGCGCCGGTGACGGGGCTCCGCCCCGCGCCCCCGGAGGCGTACGGTCAGCCAGGTCGCGGCCGCCGCGAGGACCAGGACGACGACGGCCTTCGAGGCCACCCCCACGTACGACTCGACCAGCTCCCAGCGGTCGCCGAGGGCGTAGCCGGCGAGGACCAGGACGCTGTTCCACACGAGGCTGCCCACGGTGGTGAGGAGGAGGAAGAGCGGCACCGGCATCCGCTCCACCCCGGCGGGCACCGAGATCAGGCTGCGGAAGATCGGCACCATCCGGCCCAGCAGGACCGCCTTGGTGCCGTGCCGCCGGAACCACGCCTCGGTCCGCTCCAGGTCCGCGACCTTCACCAGCGGCAGCCGCCCCCACAGCGCGTACATCCGGTCCCGGCCGAAGAGCGCGCCGATCCCGTACAGGGCCAGCGCGCCCACCACCGAGCCGAGCGTCGTCCAGAACAGGGCCGAGGCGAGGCTCAGCACGCCCTGTCCGGCGGCGAAGCCGGTCAGCGGCAGGATCACCTCGCTCGGCAGCGGCGGGAAGAGGTTCTCCAGCGCGATGGCGGCCCCGGCGCCCGGCCCGCCGAGCGCGTCGACGAGGCCGGCGGCCCAGCCGGCGATGCCGCCGGCGGGCTCCTGGGCGAGAGCGGTCGGGAACGGCGTCATGAGCCCTCCATGGCTGTGGGAAGGTCCCCCGGCGGACCCGCCGGGGGACCCTCCCCACGCTAGGAACCGCTGCCCGGAGCCGGTATGCGCGTTCCCGTCCGGCGCCCCTGCGGAAAACCGCAGGGGCCGGCGGCTCAGGCCGGCAGGTCCGCGGCCGTCGGCACCACGACCGCGAACACGTCGGTCAGTCCGGTCAGCGCGGCCCGCTTGAGCTCGGCCGCGGGCACCACCGTGCCGTCCGGCGCGGTGAGCGCGCGGGTCGCGGTCGCCTCGGCGACGACGGTCGGCCGGTAGCCGAGGTTGAACGCGGCCTGGGCCGTGTAGTTGACGCACATGTGGGTCATGAACCCGGCGAGGACCAGGTCCTTCCCGCTGCCCGCCGCGAAGCCGAGGCCGGTGAGGACCTTCTCCAGGTCGGTGGCGTGGAAGGCGTTCGGGAAGTTCTTCACCACGACCGGCTCGCCCTCGGCCGGGGCCACCTCGTCGCTGATCGCGCCGACGTGGGCGGTGAGGTCGTACGGGGAGCCCTCGCCGCTGTCGTGCTGGACGTGGACGACCGGGGTGCCGGCCGCCCGGGCGCGGGCGAGGAGCCGCGCGGCCTCGGCGACGGCCTCCTCGGCGCCCTCCAGCGCCATCACCCCGGAGCGGTAGGTGTTCTGGAGGTCGATGAGGACCAGGACCGCCTCGGAGAGCCGGGCCGGCTCGTCGGACAGACCGGAGAGGGAGCGCAGGGGGGTGGAGGGAGAGAGGGACATCTCGGTGCCTTTCGTGAGGAAACGGAGTGTTTCAGGGCAGGGCGAAGCCGCCCGCCCAGGGGGGAAGAGGGAGGTTCAGCCGGTCCCGGTGCGGAACCGGCGCCGATACGCCGCCGGCGTGGTCGCGAGCTGCCGCCGGAACGCCCGGTGCAGGGTCTCCACCGAGCCGAGCCCCGCCCGCGCCGCGACCTCCGCGAGCGGTGCGTCCGAGGTCTCCAGATGGCGCCGGGCCACCTCGATCCGGGCCGCCTCCACGTAGGCGGCGGGGCTCGACCCCGTCTCCTGTGTGAAGACCCGGGCGAAGTGCCGCTCGCTCAGGCACATCCGGCCGGCCAGCCGCTCCGTGGACAGGTCGCCGTCGAGGTGGTCCGCGATCCAGAGCCGCAGCTCGTCGATGTCCCGCCGGCCGGCCGCCGGACGGCTCAGCGGCACCGAGAACTGGCTCTGCCCGCCCTGCCGCTTCAGGTACATCACGAGCTGCCGGGCGACCGCGAGCGCGGTCTCCTCGCCCAGGTCCTCGGCCACCAGGGCGAGCGAGAGGTCGAGGCAGGCGCTGATCCCGGCCCCCGTCCAGAGCCGGCCCCGGTCCGACCGTACGAAGATCGGATCGGGGTCGACGGCGACCTCCGGATGCGCGGCGGCCAGCTGCGCGGCCGTCGACCAGTGGGTCGTCGCGGTCCGGCCGTCGAGGAGGCCGGCCGCCGCCAGGACGTGCGCGCCGACGCAGACCGACGCCACCCGGCGGGCGTGCGGGGCGGTCTCCCGCACCCACCGCACCACCTCCGGATCGAGCCGGGCGACGACCCCGCCGTCCGGAGCCGGGTCCACCGCCCCCGGCACCAGGAGGGTGTCGACGTCCGCGCCGACCTCGTCGAAGCCGAGGTCCGCGAGCAGCCGCACCCCGGCCGAGGTCCGCACCTCCCCGGCGCCGCCGGGCGCGGCCAGCCGCACCCGGTAGCGGTCGCCGCCCGCCTCCCGGTTGGCCAGCGCGAACACCTCGGCCGGCCCGGTGACGTCGAGCAGGTCCACGTCGGGGAAGACCGCGACGACGACCCGGTGGACGGGGTGCCCGTTGGGGCTCGCGGGGGAGTACGTCTCGGTCATGCCCACACCCTCGCCCGCACCGCCGCATGACGGCAATGACGATTCCCTGTCACATCCGGACACCGGGGCCGGACGGAGCCCGCTGGAGAGCGCCTACTCTTGAATACTCTTGAAGGCATGACCAGCAGCAGCGACCGGAGTCTCACAGTGGGCATCGAAGGACCGAAGACCTACGACATTCGCACCTACGGGTGTCAGATGAACGTCCACGACTCCGAGCGGCTCTCCGGTCTGCTGGAGGAGGCGGGCTACGTCCGCGCGCCCAAGGAGGCCGACGGCGCCGACGTCGTCGTCTTCAACACCTGCGCGGTCCGCGAGAACGCGGACAACAAGCTGTACGGCAACCTCGGCCACCTCGCCCCCATGAAGACCGCGCGCCCCGGCATGCAGATCGCCGTCGGCGGCTGCCTCGCCCAGAAGGACCGCGACACCATCGTCAAGCGGGCCCCCTGGGTCGACGTCGTCTTCGGCACCCACAACATCGGCAAGCTGCCGGTGCTGCTGGAGCGCGCCCGCGTGCAGCAGGAGGCGCAGGTCGAGATCGCCGAGTCGCTGGAGGCGTTCCCCTCCACCCTGCCGACCCGCCGCGAGTCGGCGTACGCGGCCTGGGTCTCGATCTCGGTCGGCTGCAACAACACCTGCACCTTCTGCATCGTCCCCGCCCTGCGCGGCAAGGAGGAGGACCGCCGCCCCGGCGACATCCTCGCCGAGATCGAGGCGCTGGTCGCCGAGGGCGTCTCCGAGATCACCCTGCTCGGGCAGAACGTCAACGCCTACGGCTCCGACCTCGGCGACCGCGAGGCGTTCAGCAAGCTGCTGCGCGCCTGCGGCGCCGTCGAGGGCCTGGAGCGGGTCCGCTTCACCTCCCCGCACCCGCGCGACTTCACCGACGACGTCATCGCCGCCATGGCCGAGACGCCGAACGTGATGCCGCAGCTGCACATGCCGCTCCAGTCCGGCTCGGACACGGTCCTCAGGGCCATGCGCCGCTCGTACCGCCAGGAGCGCTTCCTCGGCATCATCGAGAAGGTGCGCGCCGCGATCCCGCACGCCGCCATCTCCACCGACATCATCGTGGGCTTCCCCGGCGAGACCGAGGAAGACTTCGAGCAGACCATGCACGTGGTCCGCGAGGCCCGCTTCGCGAACGCCTTCACCTTCCAGTACTCCAAGCGCCCCGGCACCCCGGCCGCCGAGATGGACGGCCAGATCCCCAAGGAGGTCGTGCAGGCCCGCTACGAGCGCCTGGTCGCCCTCCAGGAGGAGATCTCCTGGGACGAGAACAAGAAGCAGGTCGGCCGCACCCTGGAGGTCATGGTCGCCGAGGGCGAGGGCCGCAAGGACGGCACCACCCACCGCCTCTCCGGCCGCGCCCCCGACAACCGGCTCGTCCACTTCACCAAGCCCGACGAGGACGTCCGCCCCGGCGACGTGGTGACCGTCGAGATCACCTACGCCGCCCCGCACCACCTCCTCGCCGAGGGCCCGACCACCGCCGTCCGCCGCACCCGCGCGGGCGACGCCTGGGAGAAGCGCACCGCCGCGGCCGCCGCCAAGCCGGCCGGCGTGCTGCTGGGCCTGCCGAAGATCGGCGTCCCCGAGCCGCTCCCGGCGGCCGAGGCCCCGGCCTGCGGCGTCGGCCACTGACACCGCGCTCCGCGCCGACGGGGCAGTAGGCTGCGGATCATGCTTGTCGCCGCAGCCGTGTGCCCCTGCCCGCCGCTCCTCGTGCCCGAGGTCGCCCGCGGCGCCGCCCCCGAGCTGGAGGCCGTGCGGGAGCACTGCGCGGACGCCCTCGGGGTGCTCGCCGCCGCCCGGCCCGACCGGCTGGTCGTCGTCGGACCGGCCCCGGAGGGCGCCCGGGGCGCCTTCCCGGCCGGTGCGGCCGGCTCCTTCGCCGGATTCGGCGTCGACCTGACCGCGCGGCTCGGCGAGGGCCCCGGGGGCCGCCCGCTGCCGGCCTCGCTCGCCGTGGGCGCCTGGCTGCTCTCCCGTACCCGCTCCGACGTGCCCGTCGAGGGGCTCGGGATCGGCGAGCGGGCCACCGCCGAGGAGTGCGCGGAGACCGGGCGGCGGCTGGCCGCCGCGGACGAGCGGGTCGCCCTGCTCGTCCTGGGCGACGGAAGCGCCTGCCGGACCGTGAAGGCCCCCGGCTACCTCGACGAGCGCGCCGCCGGCTTCGACGCCGAGGCCGCCCGCGTCCTGGGCTCCGCCGACGTGCCCGGCGTCCTCGCCCTCGACGCCGCGCTCGCGTACGAGCTGAAGGCGGCCGGACGCGCCCCCTGGCAGGTCCTCGCGGGCGCCGCCGAAGGCGCCGGTCTGGCCGGCCGCCTCCTGCACGAGGACGCCCCGTACGGCGTCGCGTACCTGGTCGCCGTCTGGTCCTGAGCCCGGAGCGCCCGAAGGGGCGGTGGCCGCGGAGCACTCCTCCGCGGCCACCGCCCCTTCGCGCGCGACTCAGCCCGCCGGGGGCGGGGGCGGAGGCGTGCCGTCGCCGCCGGGCGTGCCGTCGTCCTTGTGCTGGATCCGGTCGAGGGCGTCCTTGGCCTTGCCGGTGCCGGACTGGATCTTGTCGCTGTACTTGCCCTTGGTCTTCTCGTCGACCATCCTCGCGGCCTTGTCCAGGCCGTGGTCGATCTTGTCCCCGTGCTGTTGCGCGAGGTCCGCGACCTTGTGCTTGGCCGGGCCCAGCTTCGCCTTCAGTGAATCCAGGAGACCCATGGGGCACCTCTCCGTGTCCGTGTCCTGCCTACGTGCGGGCGGCTTCGCCGGTCTCGCTGTCCGCGTCGGCGGCGGTGCCGGCCGACTGCTGCCGCGGGATCTCCACCACCTCCGCGACGGACCCGGCCGCCTCCGGAGCGTCCTCCTCGGACTCCGTCGGCGCGGCGGACACCGCCTCGGCACCGTCCGTCCCGGCGACGGCCGCGTCGGCGGACGCCTCCGGCGCGGAGTCCGCCGGGGCGGTCACTCCCGCGACGGGCACCCGCGTGACCGGTTCGTCCGCCTCGGCGGTCTCCGCCGCGCCGGACTCCTCCGTCACACCGGGCTCGGTCGCCGCTGCCTCCGCGGACACCTCGGCCACGTCCTCCGCCGTGCCCTTCCTCTTCCGGCGAAACATAGCGAAAACGCCCATATTCACTCCTCAGCCTACTCGTCAGGGGGTGCCGCGTGGGGAAGCGGCGGCCGGAACACGGCCCGAACGTGGCCGGAACACCACGGAACGTCGGCCGGAACCACGCTCGGGCAACGAGCCCCACGCCCTCCTGTCACGTCGCTCGTTCGGGGACCCCTCCCGAGGTTTGCGAGACTGGGACGGTGAGAAGCGCAGCTCCCGCACCGCGGGTCATCGCCGTCGTCGGCCCCACGGCGGCCGGAAAGTCCGATCTGGGAGTCTTCCTGGCCCAGCAGCTCGGCGGCGAGGTCGTCAACGCCGACTCGATGCAGCTCTACCGCGGGATGGACATCGGAACCGCCAAACTGACGCCCGAGGAGCGGGGCGGGATCCCGCACCACCTCCTCGACATCTGGGACGTCACCGAGGCCGCCAGCGTCGCCGAGTACCAGCGGCTCGCCCGCGCCGAGATCGACCGGCTGCTCGCCGAGGGCCGTACCCCCGTCCTCGTCGGCGGCTCCGGCCTGTACGTGCGCGGCGCCGTGGACGCCCTGGAGTTCCCCGGCACCGACCCCGAGGTCCGGGCCCGGCTGGAGGCGGAGCTCGACGAACGCGGCTCCGGCGTCCTGCACGCCCGGCTGGCCGCCGCCGACCCCGAGGCGGCCCGCGCGATCCTCCCCAGCAACGGACGCCGGATCGTGCGCGCCCTGGAGGTCATCGAGATCACCGGCAAGCCCTTCACCGCCAACCTTCCCGGCCACGAGTCGGTCTACGACACCGTCCAGATCGGCGTCGACGTGGCCCGCCCCGAACTCGACGAGCGCATCACCACGCGCGTGGACCGGATGTGGGAGGCCGGGCTCGTCGACGAGGTCCGCGCCCTGGAGGCGCTCGGGCTGCGCGAGGGGCGCACCGCCTCCCGCGCGCTCGGCTACCAGCAGGTGCTCGCGGCGCTCGCGGGGGAGTGCACCGAGGACGAGGCGCGCGCCGAGACCGTCCGCGCCACCAAGCGCTTCGCCCGCCGCCAGGACTCGTGGTTCCGCCGCGACCCGCGGGTCCACTGGCTCAGCGGGGCCGCCGATCACCGCGGGGAACTCCCGCGGGAGGCGCTGTCGTTGGTCGAACGAGCGGTTACAGCCTGATCACGTGATGGCATCGGGACGCCCTGCCCGTCATTTCGGCGGTCGCGAGCGTGCCATCATCGAGCATCGATCGACCAAGTGGAGTCCGAGTGGGGAGGGCGCGTGGCGATGGAGGCCGGCCCTCGCGACAGAGAACAGCACGAGTCGGTGCCCGGGGCTGCCCCGGGGCTGACGCCCGACGGGCCCGACGACGCCGAGGGCTCGGCGGTCGAGGTCGACGCGGGCGAGGTGGAGGTCGAGCTGCGCCCGCGGCGCCTGCTGAGGATCTGGCAGCTCGCGCCGATCGTCGGGCTCGCCGCCGTCGGCTCCCTGATGTTCGCCTTCCCGCTTGCCTTCGGCTCCGGCGACGGCGGCGCGGTCGTGGCCATGCTCGGCCTGCTCATCAGCTTCTGCGCCGCCGGCTGGGGCATGATGGCCGCCCGCAAGGTCGGCTACACCTGGCCGGGGCTGCCGAAGCGCGGCTCCGGCGAGCGGCCGGACTGGCGGGTCCTCGCCCTGTACGTGACCACCATCGCGGCCCTCGTCGCGCTCGCGGTCTGGCGGGTCGCCCGGCTCCGCTGAGCCACCCTGCCCGGCAGCGCTGAGCCGCCCCCGGCCTGCTCCGCCGAGCCGCGCCCGGCCGGCACCGCCCGGGCCCCTTCCGGCCCGCCCTGTGGACAACCGGAACGGCTGTCGGGGCGGCACCGTACAGTTGATCTCGTGACCAGCACGCAGACCACCCCGCTCCGCTATCTCAAGGGCCACGGCACCGAGAACGACTTCGTGATCGTCCCCGACGCGGAGAACGAGATCGACCTGCCCCCCGCGCTCGTCGCCCGGCTCTGCGACCGCCGCGCCGGTCTCGGCGGCGACGGCGTGCTGCACGTCGTGCGCAGCGCCGCCCACCCCGAGGCCCGCGCCATGGCCGACGAGGCCGAGTGGTTCATGGACTACCGGAACGCGGACGGCTCGGTCGCCGAGATGTGCGGCAACGGGGTCCGGGTCTTCGCCCGCTACCTGGAGCACGCCGGTCACGTCACGGCCGGCGAGGTCGCCGTCGCCACCCGCGGCGGGGTCAAGCGCGTCCACCTCGACAAGGACGGCTCCGTCACCGTCTCCATGGGCCGGGCCGTCCTCTCCGACGAGGGCGTCACGGTCGCCGTCGACGGGCGCAGCTGGCCCGCGCGGAACGTGAACATGGGCAATCCGCACGCCGTCGCCTTCGTCGAGGACCTCGCGCACGCGGGCACGCTGTACGACGAGCCGCCGTACGAGCCCGCCTCCGTCTACCCGGACGGGGTCAACATCGAGTTCGTCGCCGACCGGGGCCCGCGCCACGTCGCCATGCGGGTCCACGAGCGCGGCGCCGCCGAGACCCGCTCCTGCGGCACCGGCGCCTGCGCCGTCGCCGTCGCCGCCGCCCGCCGCGACGGCGCGGACCCGGCCGAGACCGGCGCCCCCGTCACGTACACCGTCGACGTCCTCGGCGGCACCCTCGTCATCACCGAGCACCCCGACGGGGAGATCGAGATGACCGGACCGGCCGTCATCGTCGCCGAGGGCACCCTTGAGCCCTCCTGGCTCGCCCAAGGCTGAGAGCGGGCCCGGGGCGGGCGCTCCCCGGGCGCGTCCAGGGCCCCCGGCGGGCCTCTCCGGAGGGCGTAATCGAAACAGTCAACGACTCTCGTGTCGCTCGAATGGGTGATCCGATTCACGCTGGGCGAGAGCGTGACTGCGCCACGTGGTGGGGTCGGTAGCATCAAGCACCGGCCCCCCGGGCTCTCCCCGCCCGTCCACCGCCGGTCGACGTCGCCGGAGGTGCCCCATGAGCGCAGAGGCCACGAACCCCGTGAGCGCGGCCGAGGCCGCAGCCACCGACACGGGCGTCCGCAGGCGCGGACGCGCCCGGCTGGATCTGCGGAGGCTCGGCCGGGCCGCCCTGCTCGGCGCCACCGCGGGCCCCGCCCCGCGCGACCGGCTGCCCGACGCCATCAGCCACGTCGCCGAGGCGCACAGGGCCCACCATCCCGAGGCCGACCTGTCGGTGCTGCGCCGGGCGTACGTGCTCGCCGAGACCTCGCACCGGGGACAGTTCCGCAAGAGCGGCGAGCCGTACATCACGCATCCGCTCGCCGTCACCCTGATCCTCGCCGAACTCGGCGCGGAGACCGTCACCCTGACCGCCTCCCTCCTCCACGACACCGTCGAGGACACCGAGGTGACGCTGGATCAGGTGCGCCGGGAGTTCGGCGACGAGGTCGCGTACCTCGTCGACGGCGTCACCAAGGTGGAGAAGATCGACTACGGGGCCGCCGCCGAGCCCGAGACCTTCCGCAAGATGCTCGTCGCCACCGGCAACGACGTCCGGGTCATGTCGATCAAACTCGCCGACCGGCTCCACAACATGCGCACCCTCGGCGTGATGCGGCCCGAGAAACAGGCCCGCATCGCCAAGGTCACCCGCGACGTGCTCATCCCGCTCGCCGAACGGCTCGGCGTCCAGGCCCTCAAGACCGAACTGGAGGACCTGGTCTTCGCCATCCTCCACCCCGAGGAGTACGAGGCCACCCGCGCGCTCATCGCCGACGCCACCGGCTCCGGCTCCCCGGACGCGCTCGCCGCCGTCGCCGACCAGGTCGCCGCCGTCCTGCGCGAGGCGGACATCGCCGCCGAAGTCCTCGTCCGGCCGCGCCACTTCGTCTCCGTCCACCGCGTCCGGCTCAAGCGCGGCGACCTGCGCGGCTGCGACTTCGGGCGGCTCCTCGTCCTCGTCGCCGAGGACGCCGACTGCTACGCGGTCCTCGGCGAGCTCCACACCTGCTTCACCCCGCTGATCTCGGAGTTCAAGGACTTCATCGCGGCCCCCAAGTTCAACCTGTACCAGTCGCTGCACACCGCGATCGCCGCCCCCGACGGAGGCGTCGCCGAGGTCCTCATCCGCACCCACCGCATGCACAAGGTCGCCGAGGCCGGGGTCGTCGCCCTCGGCAGCCCGCACGGCACCGCGCCCGACCCCGTCGAGCCCGCCGAAGGTCCCGAGCCCGCCGAGGACGGCGAGCGGACCGACCCCACCCGGCCCGGCTGGCTCGCCCGCCTCCTCGACTGGCAGGAGTCCGCCCCCGACCCCGACACCTTCTGGAGCTCGCTCCGCGCCGACCTCGCCGAGGACCACGAGATCACCGTCTTCCGGGCCGACGGCGGCACACTGGGCCTGCCCGCCGGCGCCACCTGCGTCGACGCCGCCTACGCCCAGCACGGCGAGGCCGCCCACGCCTGCCTCGGCGCCCGGGTCAACGGCCGGCTCACCCCCCTGAGCACCGTCCTCTCCGACGGCGACACCGTGCAGCTGCTCCTCGCCCAGGACGCCGGCTCCGGGCCCTCCCCGGCCTGGCTGGACCACGCCCGCACCCCCGCCGCCCGGATCGCGATCACCCGCTGGCTCCAGGCCCACCCGGAGGCCGCCCACCAGCCCGCCGCCGCCCCCCGCCCGCCGCTGAGCGTCGCCGCCGACCGCAGCTCCGGCGCGGAGCTCCACGCCGACCTCGACGGCGGCCCGCCGGCCCCGGTCCGCCCGGCCGGCTGCTGCACCCCCGTACCGCCCGACGCGATCACCGGCTTCCGGGTCCGGGGCGGCTCCGTCACCGCCCACCGCACCGGCTGTCCCGCCGTGGACGTCATGCGGCGGCTCGGCCGGACCTCCGTTCCCGTCCGCTGGGGCGAGGCCGCCCACTGCCGGGTCACCCTGGTCGCCGAATCGTTCGGCCGGCCGGGTCTGCTCGCCGACCTCACCGAGGCCATCGCCACCGCCGGCGCCGAGGTCGTCTCCGCCACCGTCGAGCCACCGAGCGAGCAGCGCGTCCGCCACACGTACACCCTCCAGCTCGCCGACGCCGCCGAGCTCCCCCAGCTGATGCGGGCCATGCGCGACGTCCCCGGCGTCTACGACGTGGGCCGCACACACCGGCTCTGAGACGCGGGCCGGGACGAAGCACGCGCGCGTGCGTGCGGGCGCGGGGCGCGCAGGGCGGCGCCGTGGGGCGCGGCGCGGGTGAGGGGCGCCGGGAAGGGGGGGCGGAGGAGAGGCGTGCCCGCACGCGCCCGTGCGGACGAGCCGGCGGCGGCGCGGGGCGCGCAGGGCGGCGCGGTGGGGCGCGGCGCGGGTGAGGGGCGCCGGGAAGGGGCGCGGAGGAGCGGGGTGCGGGCACGCGCGCGTGCGGGCGGCGCGGGGACGGCCGGGGCGCGCCCGGCGGGCGCGGGGGCGCGTGACTCCTTCGGGTGGCGGGTGCGCGCGTCGGCGCTGGGCGCGGGGCGGGGCACTGGTAGCCCTGGCCCATGCCGCTCACTTCCCGGCCCCTCCGCCCGGCCCCCACCACCGACGTCACCCCGCCCGCCGCCCCGCCCCTGGGCGTCTCCGCGCGGCCGGCCCGCCGGCCCTGGCGCCGGGCCGCCGTCCTCGTCGCCGCCTCCGCCGGCCTCATCGCCGCCGCCCTGCCCGCCCCGGCCCCGCTCGGCATCGGCGACCCGCTCTTCCCGCACCTCGGCAACCCCGGCTACGACGTCCTCGCCTACGACATCGCCCTCACCTACTCCGGGGTGAACACCGAGCCGCTCACCGCCGTCACCCGCGTCGACGCCCTCGCCACCGCCGACCTCGACCGGCTCCACCTCGACTTCACCCACGGCACGGTCTCCGCCGTCACCGTCGACGACCTGCCCGCCGCGTACGAGACCAGCGGCGAGGACCTCGTCATCACCCCCGCCGTCCCGATCGACGCCGGAGAACCCGTCACCGTCACCGTCCACCACACCAGCGACCCGCGCGGCCCCGCCGAGAACGGCGGCTGGGTCCGCACCTCCGACGGCCTCGCCATGGCCAACCAGGCCGACGCCGCCCACCGCGTCTTCCCCTCCAACGACCACCCCTCCGACAAGGCCGCCTTCACCTTCCGGATCACCGCCCCGCGCGAGCTGACCGCCGTCGCCAACGGCCTGCCCGCCGGCCGCGCCGACCACGGCGCCACCACGACCTGGACCTACCGCCACCACCACCCGATGGCCACCGAACTCGCCCAGGTCTCCATCGGCCGCTCCACCGTCCTGCACCGCACCGGCCCGCACGGCCTCCCCGTCCGGGACGTGATCCGCACCCAGGACCGCGAGACGCTGGAGCCCTGGCTGCGCCGCACCCCCGGCCACCTGGAGTGGATGGAGGGCAAGGTCGGCCCGTACCCCTTCGAGACCTACGGCGTGCTGGTCGCCGACGCCACCACCGGCTTCGAGCTGGAGACCCAGACCCTCTCCCTCTTCGAACGGCGGCTCTTCACCGACCCCCGCTTCCCCGAGTGGTACGTCGACGCGGTCATGGTCCACGAGCTCGCCCACCACTGGTTCGGCGACAGCGTCTCGCCGCGCGCCTGGTCCGACCTGTGGCTCAACGAGGGACACGCCAGCTGGTACGAGGCGCTGTACGCCGACGAGAAGGCCGGCAAGTCCCTGGAGAAGCGCATGAAGGCCGCGTACGCCGCCTCCGACGGCTGGCGCGCCGCCGGGGGACCGCCCGCGGCCCCCCGCCCGCCCGCCCCCGGCGCCAAGATCAGCCTCTTCCGCCCCGTCGTGTACGACGGCAGCGCGCTCGTCCTCTACGCCCTCCGGCACGAGATCGGCACCGAGGCCTTCGACCGCCTGCAGCGGCGCTGGGTCGCCGACCACCGGGACGGCGTCGCCTCCACCGCCGACTTCAGGGCCCTCGCGGAACAGGTCTCCGGACGGGAGCTCGACGCCTTCTTCACCGCCTGGCTCTACGGCGAGAAGACCCCGCCGATGCCCGGCCACCCGGACTGGCGCAGCCTCCCACCGGCGGACGCGAAGCACTGAGGAAACCCGGGTGACGGGCGCCCGGCGGCCGTGTCACCATTTTCAGGTCGGCGACGCGGCCGGCCGGCGGATCCCGCGAGGGAATCTTCCGGAGCCGCCGCACGTTGTACCCGACACCATCGTTCCAACCGACGTAAGGATCCAATGACCTCCTCTTCTTCCCCTTCCCAGGACGAGCAGAGCTTCGCGCAGTCGCGCCGCACCGAGAGCCTTCGGGCCGATGCCCTGATGGAAGAGGACGTCGCCTGGAGCCACGAGATCGACGGAGAGCGGGACGGCGAGCAGTTCGACCGCTCCGAGCGCGCGGCGCTCCGCCGCGTCGCCGGCCTCTCCACCGAGCTCGAGGACGTCACCGAGGTCGAGTACCGGCAGCTGCGCCTGGAGCGCGTCGTGCTCGTCGGCGTCTGGACCTCGGGGACCGTGCAGGACGCCGAGAACTCCCTCGCGGAGCTCGCGGCCCTCGCCGAGACGGCGGGCGCCCTCGTCCTCGACGGCGTGATCCAGCGCCGCGACAAGCCCGACCCGGCCACCTTCATCGGTTCCGGCAAGGCCCAGGAGCTGCGGGACATCGTCATCGAGACCGGTGCCGACACCGTCGTCTGCGACGGCGAGCTCAGCCCCGGCCAGCTCATCGCCCTCGAAGACGTCGTCAAGGTCAAGGTGGTCGACCGGACCGCCCTGATCCTCGACATCTTCGCCCAGCACGCCAAGTCCCGAGAGGGCAAGGCGCAGGTCGCCCTCGCGCAGATGCAGTACATGCTGCCGCGCCTGCGCGGCTGGGGTCAGTCGCTCTCCCGGCAGATGGGTGGCGGCGGCGGTGGCGGCATGGCCACCCGTGGTCCCGGTGAGACCAAGATCGAGACCGACCGGCGCCGCATCCGCGAGAAGATGGCGAAGATGCGCCGGGAGATCGCGGAGATGAAGACCGGGCGCGACGTCAAGCGGCAGGAGCGGCGCCGCAACAAGGTGCCGTCCGTCGCCATCGCCGGCTACACCAACGCCGGCAAGTCCTCCCTGCTCAACCGCCTCACGGGCGCCGGCGTCCTGGTGGAGAACGCGCTGTTCGCCACCCTGGACCCGACCGTCCGCCGGGCCGAGACGCCGTCCGGCCGGGTCTACACCCTGGCCGACACCGTCGGCTTCGTCCGGCACCTGCCGCACCACCTGGTCGAGGCGTTCCGCTCCACCATGGAGGAGGTCGCCGACGCCGACCTCATCCTGCACGTGGTGGACGGCTCGCACCCCGCCCCGGAGGAGCAGCTGGCCGCCGTGCGCGAGGTCTTCCGCGACGTCGGCGCGGTGAACGTGCCGGAGATCGTGATCGTCAACAAGGCCGACGCGGCCGACCCGCTGGTCCTCCAGCGACTGCTCCGCGTCGAGAAGCACTCCATGGCCGTCTCCGCCCGCTCGGGCGCCGGCATCGAGGAACTGCTCGCCCTGATCGACCGCGAGCTGCCCCGTCCGGAGGTGGAGATCGAGGTCCTCCTGCCCTACACGCAGGGCGGTCTCGTCTCCCGCGTCCACGCCGAGGGCGAGATGCTCTCCGAGGAGCACACCCCGGAGGGCACCCTGCTCAAGGCCCGGGTGCACGAGGAGCTGGCGGCGGCGCTCGCGCCGTACGTCCCCGCCGCGCACTGAGCACGACCCGTACACGGCGCCGGCCCCCTCCCGATCACGGGAGGGGGCCGGCGCCGTTCGCACGCGCTCACGCGCGCCTGCCTACTGGCCGGCGTACTTCTTGCTGACCTCGTCGAAGATGGCCTTGGCCTCGGGACCCAGTCGGGGACCCGCCAGCCAGCCGGCCGTCGACGGGCCGATCGAGGTGTTCGACACCAGCGCCGGCTGCCCGTCCTGGCCCTGGGCGACCCAGCCGCCGCCGGACGAACCGGCCGTCATCGTGCAGCCGATGCGGTACATCGTCGGCTGCTCCGCCTTCAGCGACAGCCGGCCCGGCTTGTCGGCGCACTGGAACATCTTCTGGCCGTCGAACGGCGGCGCCGCCGGGTAGCCGGTCGCGGTCATCGACGCGATCTTCGGCACCGCCGGGGCGTTGAACTCGACCGGCAGGGCCGTGCCGACGGTCTCCTCCAGCGACTTGCCGGACGCGCCCTTCTCCGGGGTCACCTGGATGACCGCGAAGTCGTACGGGGCGCCCGCGCCGCCGGTGGACGCGCCCTGCGCGATCCACTCGTCGGAGGTCTTCACCCAGTCCGCCCACCACACGCCGTACGGGGCGATCTGCTCACGCGACGCCTTCTCCAGCGCCGAGGTCTCCATCGCGGCGTCGTTGTAGGACGGGACGAAGGCGATGTTCCGGTACCAGCCGCCCTCCTTGCCCTTGTGGACGCAGTGGCCGGCGGTCCACACCAGGTTGGACTTGCCCGGGTGGGCCGGGTCCTTCACCACGGTCGCCGAGCAGACCATGGAACCGTCGGGCCCGTCGAAGAAGACCTTGCCGGAGGCGGGCGAGTTGTCGTGGTACTTCGCCTGCACCGGCTTCGCCTTCACCGGGTCGGGCGTCGGGTCGGTGACACCCTCGTCGCCCGAGATGTCCTCCTCCTCGACCGGCCGCTCGGGACGCTCGGCGTCCCGCATACGGTCCGGGTCCCAGAGGTCCTCGATGATCGGGTTGACGAAGTCCTTCGCCTCACGAAGCCACTTGTCCTTGTCCCAGTTCCGCCACTCGCCCTGGCGCCACTTGTCGATGTCGATCCCGTGGTCCTTCAGCCGCTGCTTCAGGTCCTCCGGAATCTTGATCTTGTCGACCGGGTTCTCGTTCACCGGCGCACTGGGCTTGTCTCCCGCGTTCTCCTCGGTAGGGCCGCAGGCCGTCGTCGTGAGCGTCAGCGCCGCGACGGCGGACGCCGCCATCAGCAGCGGACGAATCGATCGCATCTCGTGATCCCCCTGGGACTACATCTACTGGTGCATGTCTGAGCGTTCGGTCGCACCCGTGTCGGACGGACACGGGAACGACGGCCCCCACTATGCCGGTGCCGGAGGGGACGGTACGCGCCCCGGCGCCGGTTCCCGAGCCGGTACGGCCGTTGTCATGCCGTGATCCGCGCCACGCCAAGGATCTTCCCTCCGGCCCGTGTTCCCCGGCAGTTCCCGTCGTTGGTACGGACGGGGGACACAACGGCGGCGCCCGGAGCGGCCATTGGCCACGGTCCGGCGGTCCCCGATGTGCAACGCAACTGTTATCGCGGGAGGACACCGAGCCGTGGCCGTGACCGAATCAGCTCCAGCCACCGCACCCACCCGTCCCCCGGTCCCCGAGCCCGACGCGACCGAGGCAGAGATCGCGGCGGAGCGCACCGGAGACCGGGAGCCTGCCGAGCCGGCCGAGCCGGCCGAGCAGGCCGGGAAGCCGGCAGGGAAGCCCGCGGCAGCGACCCGGCGCGGCTACGGCACGGTGGCCGGGGGCGGTTACGAGGCCATCCTGCGGCGGCAGGCCCAACGCGAGTCCAGCGCCCGCACCTACGCCCGCTCGCTGCCGATCGTCCCGGTCCGCGCCCGCGGCCTGACCATCGAGGGCGCCGACGGCCGCCGCTACCTCGACTGCCTCTCCGGCGCCGGCACCCTCGCGCTCGGCCACAACCACCCGGTCGTGCTCGAAGCCATCCACCGGGTCCTCGACTCCGGGGCGCCGCTCCACGTGCTCGACCTCGCGACCCCGGTCAAGGACGCCTTCACCTCCGAGCTGTTCGCCACCCTCCCCCCGGAACTCGCCGCCGACGCCCGCGTCCAGTTCTGCGGCCCCGCCGGCACGGACGCCGTGGAGGCCGCCCTGAAACTGGTCCGCACCGCCACCGGCCGGCGCGGCCTGTTCGCCTTCACCGGCGCCTATCACGGCATGACCGCCGGCGCCCTCGCCGTCTCCGGCGGCGCCGAGGACGTCCGCGTCACCCGGCTCCCGTACCCCCAGTCGTACCGCTGCCCCTTCGGCGTCGGCGGCGAGCGCGGCGCCGAACTCTCCGCCCGCTGGACCGAGACGCTCCTCGACGACCCCAAGAGCGGCGTCGCCGCCCCGGCCGGGCTGATCGTCGAGGCCGTCCAGGGCGAAGGGGGCGTCCTCCCCGCCCCCGACGCCTGGATGCGCCGCGTCCGGAGCATCACCGCCCGGCACTCCATCCCCCTCGTCGTCGACGAGGTCCAGACCGGCGTCGGCCGCACCGGCGCCTTCTGGGCCGTCGAACACAGCGGCGTCGTCCCGGACGTGATGGTCCTCTCCAAAGCCATCGGCGGCTCCCTCCCCCTCGCCGTCATCGTGTACCGCTCCGGACTCGACGCCTGGGAGCCCGGCGCCCACGCCGGCACCTTCCGCGGCAACCAGCTCGCCATGGCCGCCGGCACCGCCACCCTCACGTACGTCCGCGAGAACCGGCTCGCCGAACGGGCCGCCACCCTCGGCGCCCGGATGCTCGGCCGGCTCCAGGGCCTCCAGGCCGCCCACCCCTGCGTCGGCGACGTCCGCGGCCGCGGCCTCATGATCGGCGTCGAGCTCGTCGACCCCGAGGCCGCCGCACCCGACGATCCCGTCCCGCCCGCCGCCCCGGCCCTCGCCCGGGCCGTCCGGCGCGAGTGCCTCGCCCGCGGGCTCATCGTCGAACTCGGCGGCCGCCACTCCGCCGTCGTACGCCTCCTTCCCCCGCTCACCCTCACCGACGAGCAGGCCACCGCCGTCCTGGACCGCTTCGCGGACGCCCTCGCCGCCGCCGAGCGGGCCCACCGTCCCGGGCCGCCCGCCCCCCACCGGACCGCCCCCGGACCGTCCCACTGACCCGGACCGCCCCCGGCCCCCTCTCCAAGGAATCCCGCGTGAACGCCACCCCCACCTCCCAGGTGCCCGAGACCGAGACCCACCCCGACACCGAGGAGCACACGGTCCCGCGCCAGCACATCGGCCCCGCCCCCCTCCGGCCGTCCCGCCCCGGCGCCGACCCGGTCACCGGCCCGCGGCCGCCCGCCGCCCCCACGGCCGACCCGCTCGACGACCCCGACCCCCAGCGGGCCGCCGACGCCGCCGCCCTCGAGAACCTCCTCCGCTGCTGGGTCCGGGAGAAGAACCTCCCCGCCCCCGAGACGTCCACCCTCCGCGTCCCCCTCGACGCCAGCGGCACCGCCCTCCTCGTCCCCGTCCGCTACTGGTCTCCCACCGGCTGGCACCGCTTCGGCACCCCCACCCTGGAGGGCCTCCCCTCCACGGCCCCGGCCGTGGACGCCGTCACCCTCGCCGCCCTCCTCAGCCGCGAGACCGGCCGCCCCGAGGCCACCGAACTCGTCGGCCGCGTCGCCGACTCCGCCCGCCGCACCGCCGACTTCCTCGATGCCCGCCGCCGCGACCCCCGGCCCCGCCCCGACGCCGACCTCTTCCTCGCCGCCGAACAGTCCCTCCTCCTCGGCCACCCGCTCCACCCCACCCCCAAGAGCCGCGAAGGACTCTCCGAGGCCGAGGCCCGTCTCTACTCGCCCGAACTCCACGGCTCCTTCCCCCTCCACTGGTTCGCCGTCGACCGCTCCCTCCTCGCCTCCGACTCCGCCTGGACGGAACAGGGCCGCGCCGTCACCGCCGAACAGCTCACCGCCGGCCTCGCCGAAGGGCTCGCCCACCCGGCCGGCACCGCCCCCCTGCCCCTGCACCCCTGGCAGGCCCGCGAACTCCTGCACCGCCCCGACATCCGCGTCCTCCTCGACCGGGGCCTCCTCCACGACCTCGGCCCGCACGGCAGCCACTGGCACCCCACCTCCTCCGTCCGCACCGTCCACCGCCCCGGCGCCCGCGCCATGCTCAAGCTCTCCCTCGGCCTGCGCATCACCAACTCCCGCCGCGAGAACCTGCGCAAGGAGCTCCACCGCGGCGTCGAGGTCCACCGCCTCCTGCGGACCGGCCTGGTCGACGAGTGGCAGGCCGCCCACCCCGGCTTCGACATCGTCCGCGACCCCGCCTGGCTCGCCGTCGACGCCCCCGACGGCACCCCCGTCCCCGGCCTCGACCTGATGATCCGGCACAACCCCTTCGGCCCCGGCGACGACGCCGTCTGCCTCGCGGCCCTCACCGCACCCCGCCCCTGGCCCGGAAGCACCGGCATGAGCTCCCGGCTCGCCGACCTCATCGGCCGCCTCGCCGCCCGCACCGGCCGACCGGTCGCCGCCGTCTCCGCCGAGTGGTTCCTCCGCTACCTGGACCAGGTCGTCCGCCCCGTCCTCTGGCTCGACGGCCACGCCGGCATCGCCCTGGAAGCCCACCAGCAGAACACCCTCGTCCTCCTGGACCCCGACGGCTGGCCCGCCGGCGGCCGCTATCGCGACAACCAGGGCTACTACTTCCGCGAGTCCCACCGGGCCGAGCTGGAGGCCCGCCTCCCCGGCATCGGCGCCCACAGCGACACCTTCGTCTCCGACCAGGTCACGGACGAGCGCTTCGCCTACTACCTCGGCATCAACAACGTCCTCGGCCTGGTCGGCGCCTTCGGCGCCCAGCACCTCGCCGACGAGCGGATCCTGCTCGCCGCCTTCCGCTCCTTCCTCACCTCCGCCACCGGTCTCGGCTCCCCGCTTCCGCACCGCCTCCTCGAAGCGGCCACCCTCCGCAGCAAGGCCAACCTCCTCACCCGTCTCCACGGCCTCGACGAACTCGTCGGCCCCGTCGACACCCAGTCCGTCTACGTCACCATCACCAACCCCCTCCGCTCCTGAGCCCCGGGCGGCCCACCCCCGGCCGCCCGCGGCCCGCACCCGCCCGCGCGTCCCTCCACCACCCACCGAAGGGACGCCCGACCCCGGAAGACCCACCCATGTCCTTACATCCGGACCACAGACACGAAGCCGGCACCACGGCCACCGCGTCGGGCACCCACGGCACGGACATCACCACCGACACGGACACCGCCCCGGCCGGCCGACCCGGCGGCGACCTGCTCGACTCGGTCGCCTCCTGGGCACCGGCGGACACCCCCTTCGGCGCCTTCCGCCTCGTGCCCGTCCGCCCGGCCCAGGACCTGTCCCTGATCACCCGGTGGATGAACGACCCCGCCGTCGCCGCCTTCTGGCAGCTCGCGGGACCCGCGTTCCTCACCGCGCGCCACATCTGCGCCCAGCTCGAAGGCGACGGCCGCAGCGTCCCCTGCCTCGGCGTGCTCGACTCCACCCCGATGAGCTACTTCGAGCTCTACCGAGCCGATCTCGACCCGCTCGCCCGCGCCTACCCGGCCCGTCCGGACGACACGGGCGTCCATCTCCTCCTCGGAGGCGCCGCCGACCGAGGCCGAGGCATCGGCACCGCGCTCCTGCGCGCGGTCGCCGATCTCGTCCTCGCCCACCGTCCCCGCTGCACCCGCGTCGTCGCCGAACCCGACATCCGCAACACCCCCTCCGTCTCGGCCTTCCTCAGCGCAGGCTTCCGCTACGCCGCGGAAATCGACCTGCCCGACAAACGAGCCGCGCTCATGATCCGCGACCGCTCCATCCGTCACGCTCTGTGACCACTCTCTGTCCTTGATACACCGCTCGACCCACAGCGGTTCCCGATTTCGAGGAGTCTTTGTGACGACGTCCCCAGCACCCCACGACTCCGCACGACCCGCGGCGACCTCCGGACCCGCGGCACCCCCCGCACCCGCCCCCGAACTGCTCGCGCCCCCCGAGCTCAACCCCGCCGCCTGGGCCCGTGCCGCCGCCGGCACCTTCGCCAAGGCCCTCGGCGAGTTCGCCTACGAGGAGATCCTCGAACCCGTCCCCGCCGACGGCGACGCCCCGGACCGGTACGTCCTCACCCTCGACGACGGCGCCGAGCTCGCCTTCACCGCCCGCCGCGGCGCCTACGGCGGCTGGCGCGTCGCACCCGACACGATCACCCTGGACGACCGGCCGCTGACCGACCCCTTCGCCTTCCTCGTCCGCGCCCGCCGCCTCCTCGGACTCGACGGCGCCACCCTCGGGCACCTCATCCGCGAACTCTCCGCCACCCTCGCCGCCGAGGCCCGCCTCGTCCACACCGCCCTGACCGCGGACCGCCTCGCCGACCTCCCGTACGCCGAACTCGAAGGCCACCAGACCGGGCACCCCTGGCTCGTCCTCAACAAGGGCCGCATCGGCTTCTCCGCCGGCGACGCCGCCCGCTGGGCACCCGAGGCACGCCGCGCCACCCGCCTCCCGTGGATCGCGGTCAGCAACCGCCTCGCCGCCTACCGCGGCGTGACCGGACTCGACACCCCCGACCGCCTCTACGCCCGCGAACTCGACCCGCCCGTCCGGGACGCCTTCCGCGCCGAACTCACCGCCCGCGGCCTCGATCCCGACGCCTATCTGCTGCTCCCCGTCCACCCCTGGCAGTGGGACGAGATCCTCCTCCCGCTCTTCGCCCCCGCCATCGCCTCCGGAGCGATCGTCCCGCTCCCCGCCGACGACGACCTCCGCCTGCCGCAGCAGTCGATCCGTACCTTCCTCAACACCAGCCGCCCCGACCGGCACACCGTCAAGCTGCCGCTCTCCGTGCTCAACACCCTCGTCTGGCGCGGACTCCCCACCGAGCGCACCCTCGCCGCACCCGCCGTCACCGCCTGGGTGCACGGCCTGCGCGACGCCGACCCCTTCCTCCACCGGGAGTGCGGCGTGATCCTCCTCGGCGAGGTCGCCTCCGTCACCGTCGAGCACCCCCTCTACGACCGGCTGCCCGAAGTCCCGTACCAGTACAAGGAACTGCTCGGCGCGATCTGGCGCGAACCCCTGCGCCTGCCGCCCGGCGAGCGCGCCCGCACCCTCGCCTCGCTGCTGCACACCGACCCCGACGGCCGCGCCTTCGTCGCCGCGCTCGTCGAGCGCTCCGGACTGGCACCCGCCGCCTGGCTGCGGCGGCTCTTCGCCGCCCTGCTGCCGCCGCTGCTCCACTTCCTCTACCGCTACGGCACGGTCTTCTCCCCGCACGGGGAGAACGCGATCGTCGTCTACGACGAACAGGACGTCCCCGTCCGACTGGCGATCAAGGACTTCGTCGACGACGTCAACATCAGCGCCCACCCGCTCCCCGAACACGACGCGATGCCCGACGACGTCCGTGCCGTCCTCCTCACCGAGGAGCCCGGCTTCCTCACCCAGTTCATCCATTCGGGGCTCTTCGTCGGCGTCTTCCGCTACCTCGCCCCGCTGTGCGAGGAACAACTCGACGTCTCCGAAGCCGACTTCTGGGCGCTCGTCCGCGCCGAGATCCTCCGCCACCAGGAACGCTTCCCCGAGCTGAAGGACCGGTTCGAGCTCTTCGACCTGCTCACCCCCCGGATCGAACGGCTCTGCCTCAACCGCAACCGCCTGCACATGGACGGCTACCGGGACCGCTCCGACCGCCCCCACGCCGCCGTCCACGGCACCGTCCCCAACCCCCTGGCGTGATCGCCGTGCGTGCCCCCGCTGTCGGTGCCGCCCCGTAGGCTGGGAACGCTATGACGAAGCCATCCCTCCCCGACCTCCTCCACGCCGCCGTCGCCGCCGTCGGCGGCACCGAGAGGCCCGGCCAGGTCACCATGGCCGAGGCCGTGGCCGAGGCCATCGACGACAATTCCCACCTGCTCGTCCAGGCGGGCACCGGCACCGGAAAGTCGCTCGGCTACCTCGTGCCGGCGCTCGCGCACGGGGAGAGGGTGGTGGTGGCCACGGCCACGCTGGCGCTCCAGCGCCAGCTCGTCGAGCGCGACCTGCCGCGGACGGTCGACGCGCTCCACCCGCAGCTGCGCCGCCGCCCCCAGTTCGCCATGCTCAAGGGCCGGTCGAACTATCTGTGCCTGCACCGTCTCCACGAGGGGGTCCCGCAGGACGAGGAGGACGGCCTGTTCGACCCCTTCGAGGCGGCCGCGCCGACCAGCAAGCTCGGCCAGGACCTCCTCCGGCTGCGCGACTGGGCGGACGAGACGGAGACCGGCGATCGGGACGACCTGACGCCCGGCGTCTCCGACCGGGCCTGGGCCCAGGTCTCGGTCTCGTCCCGGGAGTGCCTCGGCGCGAGCAAGTGCGCCTACGGGGCGGAGTGCTTCGCCGAGGCGGCCCGCGAGCGCGCCAAGCTCGCCGACGTCGTCGTCACCAACCACGCCCTCCTCGCCATCGACGCGATCGAAGGCGCCCCGGTGCTGCCCCAGCACGAGGTGCTGATCGTCGACGAGGCCCACGAGCTGGTCTCCCGGGTCACCGGTGTCGCCACCGGTGAGCTCACCCCGGGGCAGGTGAACCGGGCGGTCCGCCGGGCCGCCAAGCTCGTGGACGAGAAGGTCGCGGACCAGCTCCAGACCGCCGCGGAGGGTTTCGAGCGGGTCATGGAGCTGGCGCTGCCGGGCCGCCTGGAGAAGCTCCCGGAGGACCTGGCGTACGCGCTGGCGGCGCTGCGGGACGCGGCCCGAGCCGTGATCACCGCGCTCGGGAACACCCGGGACCGGGCCGTGCAGGACGAGGACGCGGTGCGCAAGCAGGCGATGGCCTCGGTCGAGACCGTGCACGGAGTGGCGGAGCGGATCACCCAGGGCTCCGAGTACGACGTCGTCTGGTACGAGCGCCATGACCGCTTCGGCGCCTCGGTGCGGGTCGCGCCGCTCTCGGTCTCCGGGCTGCTCCGGGAGAAGCTCTTCACCGAGCGCTCCGTCGTCCTCGCCTCGGCCACGCTGAAGCTCGGCGGTGACTTCAACGGGGTGGGTGCCTCCCTGGGCCTCGCGCCCGAGGGCACCACGGGGGACGACCTGCCCGTCTGGAAGGGCATCGACGTCGGCTCGCCGTTCGACTATCCCAAGCAGGGGATCATGTACGTCGCCAAGCACCTGGCCAAGCCGGCCAGGGACGGCGACCGGGGCGACATGCTGGACGAGCTGACGGAGCTGATCCAGGCGGCCGGCGGGCGGACCCTCGGGCTGTTCTCCTCGATGCGGGCGGCCCAGCTGGCGGCGGAGGAGCTGCGGACCCGTATCCCCGAGTTCCCGATCCTGCTCCAGGGCGAGGACACCCTAGGGGAGCTGATCAAGAACTTCTCCGCCGACCCGAAGACCTGCCTGTTCGGCACCCTGTCGCTGTGGCAGGGCGTGGACGTGCCGGGGGCCAGCTGTCAGCTGGTCGTCATGGACAAGATTCCGTTCCCGCGCCCCGACGACCCGCTGATGAGCGCCCGGCAGAAGGCGGTCGAGGAGGCCGGGGGCAACGGCTTCATGGCGGTGGCGGCGACGCACGCGGCGCTGCTGATGGCCCAGGGCGCGGGCCGTCTGGTCCGGGCGACGGGCGACCGGGGCGTGGTGGCCGTACTGGACCAGCGGCTCGCCACCGCGCGGTACGGCAGCTATCTGAAGGCGTCCATGCCCGACTTCTGGTACACGACCGACCGCAACCAGGTGCGGAAGTCGCTGGCCGCGATCGACGCCGCCGCGAAGGCGGACGGCGCCTGAGGTCCAGGAGCGAGCGCACGCACCTCCGGCCCCGGCGGATGCCGGGGCCGGAGGTGAGCCAGGAGTGTGAGACGTACAGCGGGCCCCGGGACCGGCGCAGTGGTTCCCGGGGCCCGGTCGGAGCCGGCGAGGTGGTCAGACCCGCCGCAGAACGGCGACGACCTTGCCGAGGATCGTCGCCTCGTCACCGGGGATGGGCTGGTACGCGGCGTTGTGCGGCAGGAGCCAGACGTGCCCGTCCTCGCGCTTGAAGCGCTTGACCGTGGCCTCGCCGTCGAGCATGGCGGCGACGATGTCGCCGTTCTCCGCGACGGGCTGGCGGCGGACCGTGACCCAGTCGCCGTCACAGATGGCGGCCTCGATCATGGAGTCGCCGACGACCTTGAGGACGAAGAGCTCGCCGTCGCCGACGAGCTGCCGGGGGAGGGGGAAGACGTCCTCGACGGACTCCTCGGCCAGGATGGGGCCACCGGCCGCGATCCGGCCGACGAGGGGCACGTACGACGCGGCCGGCTTGCCGGTGGTGTCGGTCGGCTGGGTGCTCGGCTGGTCCGAACCGCGGACCTCGTACGCCCGGGGGCGGTGCGGGTCGCGGCGGAGGAATCCCTTGCGCTCCAGGGCCATCAGCTGGTGGGCCACGGACGACGTGCTGGACAGGCCCACCGCCTGGCCGATCTCGCGCATCGACGGCGGGTAGCCGCGCCGCTGGACCGAGTCGCGGATGACCTCGATGACCCGGCGCTGGCGGTCGGTGAGACCGGAGCTGTCGGCCCTGATGCCTGGCGGCCTGCCGGGGAGGGCTCGGGCGGGTCGCCCGGGCTCCTCGCCGTTCATGGCTGTGTCGTTCATCGCGTGCACCGGCTCGAGTCGGCCCTGGGAGCGGTCCTGGGCGGTGATGGTGGCGCTGTCTGCGGTGGTGGTCACGTCGTCGGCCCCTCTCGAATGGTCTCCCTGGCTGGCACAACGGTAGTAGCTTTCGAAAGGTTGCGCCAAACACACGTTCGAGTGAAAATCCGCAGATTGCCTTACGGGTGTGCGGGTGGGGGTGTATGGGAGTGGGTCCCCGGGGACCGGTCCCGCCCTTACGGTAGCCTTCGCCGCTGGGTTCCCGGGCCCCGGCGCGCCCTCCCAGTCTCCCATCCGTGGAGCACGGGCGCGGCTCCGGGGGGCCCGCGACACGCGGGGGCGTCGCAACGGCCCCAACCCAAGATCTAGTGGTTGGATGTCATCGGCCACCCAGGGATAGTGGTCCCCGGTCTGCCGGGGTGCCGTCCATCGCCTATGCTGGTGGTCGCTTCGAGGGCCCTGACGGGCCGCGCGAGGCTGTCAGTCGTGCCATGAGGAGAGGGTCGTAACCGATGCACTGCCCCTTCTGCAGGCACCCCGACAGCCGGGTCGTGGACAGCCGCACCACCGATGACGGGACGTCGATCCGACGCCGTCGCCAGTGCACCGACTGCGCCCGCCGTTTCACGACGGTGGAGACCTGTTCGCTCATGGTGGTCAAGCGCTCCGGCGTCACCGAGCCCTTCAGCCGTACCAAGGTCATCTCTGGCGTCCGCAAGGCGTGCCAGGGGCGACCGGTCACCGAGGACGCCCTCGCCAAGCTCGGCCAGCGGGTCGAGGAGGCGGTGCGCGCCACCGGAAGCGCCGAGCTGACCACGCACGACGTGGGCCTGGCCATCCTCGGGCCGCTGCAGGAGCTCGACCTCGTCGCGTACCTGCGCTTCGCCTCCGTCTACAAGGCGTTCGAGGGGCTCGAAGACTTCGAGGCCGCCATCGCGGAACTCCGCGTGCGGCCTCCCGCTGAGAACGGCGGGACCGGCGCCCCGGAGGTGCCCGTTCCCGCCGGTGCCGCCGACTGACGGCGATCCGGGCCCTCGTGGGCCCGGCCACCGGCCGTGGCACGGCCGTGAAGACCTGCCCCGGGCGACCTGTGCGGTGCCCGTGGGTCAAGCAGTACAGAACGTAGTACAGACGACGGTGCTCTGGGATTATCTGGGCGCCAAAGGGTGTTTTGCCCGTATATGGGAGGCGGCATGACAGAGACGGCGAGCGGCCCGGCACGTGGTTCCCGCACCAAGGGAGCCAAGGCGGCGAGCAAGGGCCTGCGGATCGAGCGCATCCACACCACCCCCGGCGTGCATCCGTACGACGAGGTGAACTGGGAGCGCCGTGACGTCGTCATGACCAACTGGCGCGACGGCTCGATCAACTTCGAGCAGCGCGGCGTCGAGTTCCCCGACTTCTGGTCGGTGAACGCGGTCAACATCGTCACCAGCAAGTACTTCCGCGGGGCCGTCGGCACCCCGCAGCGCGAGACCGGTCTCAAGCAGCTCATCGACCGCATCGTGAAGACCTACACGAAGGCCGGCGAGGACTACGGCTACTTCGCCTCGCCCGCCGACGCGGAGATCTTCGAGCACGAGCTCACCTACGCGCTGCTGCACCAGATCTTCAGCTTCAACTCGCCGGTCTGGTTCAACGTCGGCACGCCGCAGCCCCAGCAGGTCTCCGCCTGCTTCATCCTGTCCGTCGACGACTCCATGGAGTCGATCCTCGACTGGTACAAGGAAGAGGGCATGATCTTCAAGGGCGGCTCCGGCGCCGGCCTGAACCTCTCCCGCATCCGCTCCTCCAAGGAGCTGCTCTCCTCCGGCGGCAACGCCTCCGGCCCGGTCTCCTTCATGCGCGGCGCCGACGCCTCCGCAGGAACGATCAAGTCCGGTGGTGCCACCCGCCGCGCCGCCAAGATGGTCATCCTCGACGTCGACCACCCGGACATCGAGAACTTCATCGAGACCAAGGTCAAGGAGGAGGAGAAGATCCGCGCCCTCCGCGACGCGGGCTTCGACATGGACCTGGGCGGCGACGACATCACGTCCGTTCAGTACCAGAACGCCAACAACTCCGTCCGCGTGAACGACGAGTTCATGAAGGCCGTGGAGTCCGGCGGCAAGTTCGGACTGCGGGCCCGCATGACCGGCGAGGTCATCGAGGAGGTCGACGCCAAGGCGCTCTTCCGCAAGATGGCCGAGGCCGCGTGGGCCTGTGCCGACCCGGGCATCCAGTACGACGACACGATCAACCACTGGCACACCTGCCCCGAGTCCGGCCGCATCAACGGCTCGAACCCGTGCAGCGAGTACATGCACCTGGACAACACGTCCTGCAACCTCGCCTCGCTGAACCTGATGAAGTTCCTGAAGGACGACGGCAAGGGCAACCAGTCCTTCGACGTCGAGCGCTTCGCCAAGGTCGTCGAGCTCGTCATCACGGCGATGGACATCTCCATCTGCTTCGCCGACTTCCCGACCCAGAAGATCGGCGAGAACACCCGCGCCTTCCGCCAGCTCGGCATCGGCTACGCCAACCTCGGCGCCCTGCTGATGGCGACCGGCCACGCGTACGACTCCGAGGGCGGTCGCGCGCTCGCCGGCGCCATCACCTCCCTGATGACCGGCACCTCGTACAAGCGCTCCGCCGAGCTCGCCGCGGTCGTCGGCCCCTACGACGGCTACGCCCGCAACGCCGAGCCGCACCAGCGCGTCATGAAGCAGCACGCCGACGCCAACGACAAGGCCGTCCGCATGGACGACCTGGACTCGCCGATCTGGGCCGCCGCCACGGAGGCCTGGCAGGACGTGGTCCGCCTCGGCGCCAAGAACGGCTTCCGCAACGCCCAGGCGTCGGTCATCGCCCCGACCGGCACCATCGGTCTCGCGATGTCCTGCGACACCACCGGCCTCGAGCCCGACCTCGCACTGGTCAAGTTCAAGAAGCTGGTCGGCGGCGGCTCGATGCAGATCGTCAACGGCACCGTCCCGCAGGCCCTGCGCCGCCTGGGTTACCAGGAGGAGCAGATCGAGGCGATCGTCGCCCACATCGCCGAGCACGGCAACGTGATCGACGCCCCCGGCCTCAAGACCGAGCACTACGAGGTCTTCGACTGCGCCATGGGCGAGCGCTCCATCTCCGCGATGGGCCACGTCCGCATGATGGCCGCCATCCAGCCCTGGATCTCCGGCGCCCTCTCCAAGACCGTGAACCTGCCGGAGACGGCGACGGTCGAGGACGTCGAGGAGGTCTACTTCGAGGCGTGGAAGATGGGCGTCAAGGCGCTCGCCATCTACCGCGACAACTGCAAGGTCGGCCAGCCGCTCTCCGCCAAGAAGAAGGAGGACGAGAAGGCCGAGGTGACCGCGAAGACCGAGGCGACGATCCGCGAGGCCGTCGAGAAGGTCGTCGAGTACCGCCCGGTCCGCAAGCGCCTCCCGAAGGGCCGCCCGGGGATCACCACCTCCTTCACCGTCGGCGGCGCCGAGGGCTACATGACCGCCAACTCCTACCCGGACGACGGTCTCGGCGAGGTCTTCCTGAAGATGTCGAAGCAGGGCTCGACCCTCGCGGGCATGATGGACGCCTTCTCCATCGCCGTCTCCGTCGGTCTGCAGTACGGCGTGCCGCTGGAGACGTACGTCTCGAAGTTCACCAACATGCGCTTCGAGCCGGCCGGCATGACCGACGACCCGGACGTCCGGATGGCGCAGTCGATCGTCGACTACATCTTCCGCCGCCTGGCGCTGGACTTCCTGCCCTTCGAGACCCGCTCGGCCCTCGGCATCCACTCCGCCGAGGAGCGCCAGCGCCACCTGGAGACCGGCTCCTACGAGCCGTCCGAGGACGACGTCGACGTCGAGGGGCTGGCCCAGTCCGCCCCGGTCGCCACCGAGCTGAAGGCCGTCGCCGCGCCGGCCCCGGTCGCCAAGGCCGAGGTCCCGGCCCCGAAGCAGGCGCACACCTCGGCGGAGCTCGTCGAGATGCAGCTCGGCATCAGCGCCGACGCCCCGCTCTGCTTCTCCTGCGGTACGAAGATGCAGCGCGCCGGCTCCTGCTACATCTGCGAGGGCTGCGGCTCGACCAGCGGCTGCAGCTGACACGTCTGATCCGCGGCTGATGTGCCGCTGATCCGAAGGCCCGCGAAGGGGATCGACCGATGGTCGGTCCCCTTCGTCGTGCCGGGCGGGCGGAGGGTCAGGCGCGCGGCGTGCCCATGAGCGAACCGAAGGTCTGCGGGTCCGTGTCGAAGCCCCGCGGCAGCGGGTGGAGGGTCCAGCCCGCGGAGGCGTCGCGGACGAACTCCACGACGGTCGCCGCGGTGGCGTCGGACGCGGCGGTGAAGTCGTCCGTCAGGAGTTCCGTATAGCCCTGGCTGACGCGCACGGAGGCCTGGGCTATACGGCCGAACACCACGCGGCCGCCGCCCTGTTGTATCGCCACACCGACCACCACCCGGACGTACCGGTCGGCCAGCCGGTCCAGTTCGAGCGTCATCGCCTCGTCGTAGCCGAAGCCCTGTCCCGTACGGCTGTCGCGGTGGAGGGTGATCGTCCCGTCGGGGGAGCGGCTGCCGAAGTGGACGAGCTGGGCGGGCGCGCCGTGAGGGGCGTCGGCGGTGAAGACGGCCGCCACGAGATCCAGGTCGTGCGCCGGCTCGCCCGCCGGCGCCGGATCCCACCTGAGCGCCACCTCGACCTTGCCGACGCCCTTGTTGAGTCCGCTCACGGTGTCTCCCCTCTCCCCGTCTCCCCGCGAGGACCCCTCTCACCGGGTCCTTCTTCATGGTGTCACGCGGGTACGACAGTTGGGGCGGCGCGGGCCGCCGAGTGCGGCTCCCGGGCGGGGACGTGCCGGATCTCGACGCCCGACTGGCGGGAAACGGCGGGTGCTTGACGGGGGTTCACGCCGGTCCTCCGTCTGTGAGGACGGACTGCCGGGGCGCTCCTCCGACCCGTACGATGGCGCGGTGCTGGTCAAGTGGATTCGCTGCGCCGTCGTGGACCGTCGAGGCTTCGAGCGCGGGCAGCGGAAGTGGGCGGGGCTGCTCGGGGAGCCGGGCTTCCGTGGGCAGGGCGGCGGCTGGAGCCGGGCCCGTCCCGAGATCGCGCACGTCTTCTCCTTCTGGGAGAGCCGGGCCTTCTACGACTCGTTCATGGCCCGCTCGCACGACCGGCTGGCCGCGGCGCAGTCCGGCACGTACAAGGACGCCCAGGTCAGGCTGTTCGACCACCGCTTCGACGTGAAGACCGGTTTCGAGCCGAAGTTCTCCGACGCGGACGTGGCACGGGTGGCCCACTGCCGTGTCCACGAGGAGCGCGTGGAGCACTTCGCGCTGATGCAGGAGAAGGTGTGGAACCCGGCGATGGCGGGATCCCCGGGCATGCTGCGGGGGCTGTTCGGCGAGGCGCCCGGTCACGAGTTCCTGGTGCTCTCGCTCTGGAACTCCGTCGCGGAGCACGGCAAGTACCGCGAGGAACGGGTGGAGCGCCTCGGCCTGCGGGCCCAGACCGAGGCCGACGTGGCCGCCCTCTCGGGTGACGTGGTGCGGCTCGAGCCCGCCTGGACCGTCTGAGCGTGCAGCCCGCGCGACGCCTTCCGGCGGAGTGCGCGCGGTGCGGTCTCGGTGCGGGGATAGGCCGGATGGACTCCAGGGGCAGCCTCGGCTGAGCCGAACGGGGTGACGCCCTCTAGGGTCGGAGCATGGCACGACCGCGGCGCATCGTTCTCGTACGGCACGGAGAGTCCGAAGGCAATGTCGACGACACCGTCTACGAACGGGAGCCGGACCATGCCCTCCGGCTCACCGAGACCGGGCGGCGGCAGGCGGAGGCCACGGGGGAGCGGCTCCGGGAGCTCTTCGGCGACGAGGCGGTCAGTGTGTACGTGTCGCCCTACCGCCGCACGCACGAGACCCTGCACGCCTTCCGGCTGCCGCCCGGACGGGTCAGGGTCCGGGAGGAGCCGCGGCTGCGGGAGCAGGACTGGGGGAACTGGCAGGACCGGGAGGACGTCCGGCTCCAGAAGGTCTACCGGGACGCGTACGGCCACTTCTTCTACCGTTTCGCCCAGGGAGAGTCCGGAGCCGACGTCTACGACCGGGTCGGGGCCTTCCTGGAGAGCCTCTACCGCAGCTTCGAAGCCCCCGACCACCCGCCGAACGTCCTGCTGGTCACCCACGGTCTGACCATGCGGCTGTTCTGCATGAGGTGGTTTCACTGGAGTGTCGCGGAGTTCGAGTCGCTGTCGAATCCGGGCAACGCGGAGACCCGGATCCTGCTCCTCGGGGAGGACGGACGCTATCGGCTGGACCGCCCGTTCGAACGCTGGTGTACCCCGGAACCGTACGGCCCCACCGGATAGAGTGGCGCACCGATGACCGCTGACTCCTCATTCGACCGGCGCTTCGACCGCGCCCTCGCCAGTCTGCGCGGACTGGCCGTGGGGGACGCCCTGGGTTCCCAGTTCTTCGTCCCCGCGCACTACCCCCTCCTGAAGCGGCGCGAACTGCCGCCCGGCTCCTGGCAGTGGACCGACGACACGGAGATGGCCTGCTCCGTCCTCGCCGTTCTCGCCCGGCACGACCGCATCGACCAGGACGCCCTGGCCGCCTCCTTCGCGGAACACCACGACTTCGACCGGGGCTACGGGCCCGCCGTCAACCGGATGCTCCGGCTGATCCGGGAGGGCGGCGACTGGCGCGAGCTGTCCGCCGCGCTCTTCAACGGGCAGGGCTCCTGGGGCAACGGCGCCGCCATGCGTATCGCCCCGCTCGGTGCCTGGTACGCCGACGACCCCGAGCAGGCCACCCATCAGGCGGAGATCTCCGCCTACCCCACCCACCAGCACCGTGAGGCCGTCGTCGGTGCCATGGCGGTCGCCGCGGCGGCCGCCCTCGCGGCCGCGCCCACGGGTCCGCCCACTCCCGAGGCGCTGCTCGACGGGGTTATCGCGCTGGTGCCGCGCAGCGCGGTCGGGGCCGGGCTGCGCAGGGCCCGCGACATGCTGGACTACGGCGACGCCGGGACCGTCGCGGCGGTGCTCGGCAGCGGCCGGCGGACCAGCGCTCACGACACGGTGCCGTTCGCCCTCTGGTCGGCGGCCCGCGGGCTGGGCGACTTCGAGACGGTGTTCTGGACGACGGCGCAGGTCGGCGGGGACGTCGACACCACGTGCGCCATCGCCGGCGGCGTGGTGGCCTCCTCGGCGGCGGGCGCGCCCCCGGCCGACTGGCTGGAACGGACCGAGGACCTGCCCGCCTGGGTGCCGCGGGGCACGCCCCGGAGCTGAGCGCGACGGCGGCCCGGACCCCACGGGGTCCGGGCCGCCGCCGGTCGCCGATCCGGCCGTCAGGCGACGGGGCCCGCCGCCTCGGCCTTGCCGCTGAGCGCCTCCAGGTCGCTCCTGCGGACCCGGATCACCAGGACCGCGGTGAGCAGCGCGACCGCGACCATCGCCACGCCCGCGGTGAAGGCGGACGCGATGCCCGAGGTCAGCACCTCGTGGCCCCACGGCGCCGGGAGTTCCTTCGTGCGCAGGAAGTCGGCCCGCTGCTGGGGTGTCGCGGTGGCCAGGAAGTCCGCCACCTGTTTCTCGCCCTCGGTACGGCTCGCCGTGCCGAAGACCGTCACCAGGATGGACAGGCCCAGCGAGCCGCCCACCTGCTGTGTCGCGTTGAGCAGCCCGGACGCGGCGCCCGCCTCGCGCTGCGACACCCCAGAGACGGCCGTCAGCGTCAGGGTGACGAAGTTGAGGCCCATGCCGAAGCCGAAGAGGACCATCGGGCCGAGCACCCCGCCGGCGTAGCCGCTGTCCGCGTCGATGAAGGTCAGCCAGAGCAGGCCGAGGCCGGTGATCGTGGAACCGGTCACCATGAAGGGCTTCGGGCCGACGGTGGGCAGGAACCGCTGTGACAGCCCGGCGCCCGTCACGATGGCCACCGTGACCGGCAGGAACGCGAGGCCGGACGCGATGGGGGAGTACCCCAGCACGTCCTGCACCCACAGGACGATGAAGAAGAACATGCCGAACATGGCGGCCGCGAGGCTCAGCATGATCATGTACGTGCCGGAGCGGTTCCGGTCGGCGAACATCCGCAGCGGCGTGATCGGTTCCTTCGCGCGCGACTCGACCAGGGCGAAGGCGACGAGCAGGAGCGCAGCGGCGACGAACGAGCCGATCGTCAGCGAGTCCTTCCAGCCCTTCTCCGAGGCGCGGATGAAGCCGTAGACGAGGGCCGTCATGCCGAGGGTCGACGTCGCCGCCCCCGCGATGTCGAACCGGCCGGGGTGGCGTTCCGACTCCTTGATGTACCGGGGAGCGAGGAAGGCGATCAGCAGGCCGATGGGCACGTTGACGAAGAGCACCCAGCGCCAGTCCAGCCATTCGGTGAGCATGCCGCCGGCGAGCAGGCCGATCGCGCCGCCACCGGCCGAGACCGCGGAGAAGACGCCGAAGGCCCGGTTGCGTTCCGGGCCCTCGGGGAAGGTGGTGGTGATCAGGGCGAGCGAGGTCGGCGAGGCGATCGCGCCGCCCACGCCCTGCAGCGCCCGCGCGGCGAGCAGCTGCCACGGTTCCTGCGCGAAGCCGCCCAGCAGCGAGGCGAGGGTGAAGAGCAGGATGCCGGCCATGAAGACCCGGCGGCGGCCGAGGATGTCCCCGGCCCGTCCGCCGAGCAGCAGCAGACCGCCGAAGGTGAGCGTGTAGGCGCTGAGCACCCACGACAGGTCGGTGGTGGAGAAGGAGAGCGCGTCCTGGATGTGCGGGAGCGCGATGTTCACGATCGTGGCGTCGAGGACGACCATCAGCTGGCAGGCGGCGATGACCGTCAATGCGATTCCCGGCCGGCCCCCGGAGCCGGACAGGCCGTTCTCGGCCTGTGTCTCGACCGGAGTTGTTGTCACTATGGACCCCCCACGGAAGAATTAGTGAACGTGACCGTTCACTGTTCTTCACGGTAGTGAGTCCCCCGCAGTGAACGCAACCGTTCACTGCGTGCTGCCGGTGGATCGCCTCGGCCCCAACGGAGAGACCCTGATGATGACTTCGCGCTCCGCGGCCGCCGCTCGGCCGGACGGAGCGGCGCCGCGCAGACGTGGACCGGTGCTCGAACGCGCCATCCTGGAGGCCGCGCTCGACCAGCTGAGCAGCGTCGGATGGAACGGCCTGACCATGGAGCGTGTCGCGCTCGGTGCGCAGACGGGCAAAGCCGCGGTGTACCGCCGCTGGCCGTCCAAGGAAGATCTGGTCGCCGACGCCCTCCAGGCCGGACTGCCCCGGTTCGACGAGGCCCCCGACCTCGGCGACGTCCGCGAGGAGCTGTACGAGCTCTGCTGCCGCGTCCGCGACGTGATGAACTCGCGCCCCGGCCTCGCCCTGCGCGCGGTGCTTCACGAGTGCGACGAGGAGGCCGCCGTGCGCTTCCGCACCCTGATCGAGACGGGTGTCGTCGGACCGTCGAAACGGCTCTTCGCACAGGTTCTGGAGCGTGGTGTCGCGCGGGGAGAGGTGCGCCCCGGCGCCCTCGACGACCTCGTGCTCGACGTCATCCCCGCGCTGATGATGTACCGCTCCAAGGTGTGCGGCAGCGAATGGACCGATGCCGAGATGGCCGATGTCATCGACCGGATCATGGTTCCGCTGGTGCGCTCGACGCCGGCCTGACCGGCCCCGCGGCAGGGAGGCGGAGCGCTTGACGGGAATCCGGGTACCGCGTGCGGTACCCGGCGGCGTAACCTGTCAGGCGCCATGCCGTACGAACCCCCTACTCACACCGTCGAGCGGTCGATCCGAGCCACCACGGGCGCCAGGATCGTCGCCGGGGTCGACGAGGTCGGTCGCGGGGCGTGGGCCGGGCCCGTCACCGTGTGCGCGGCCGTCACCGGTCTGCGCCGTCCCCCCGAGGGACTGACCGACTCCAAGCTGATCGCCCCCAAGCGGCGCGCCGAGCTCGCCGCCGAGCTGGAGCGCTGGGTCACCGCCTACGCGCTCGGTGAGGCGTCCCCGCAGGAGATCGACGAACTCGGGATGACCGCGGCCCTGCGTCTCGCCGCCGTCCGCGCCCTCGACGGCCTCCCGGTCCGGCCGGACGCGGTGATCCTCGACGGCAAGCACGACTACCTCGGCAGCCCCTGGCAGGTCCGCACGGTGATCAAGGGCGACCAGTCCTGCATCGCCGTCGCCGCGGCCTCCGTGATCGCCAAGGTGCGGCGGGACGCCATGATGGCCCTGCTGGAGACCGGCCCCGACTGCGTGGGGTACGGCTTCGCGGCCAACGCGGGCTACCCTTCGCCCGTCCACAAGGCCGCGCTCGAGGAGCTGGGACCCACCCCGTACCACCGGCTCTCCTGGGCCTACCTGGACGCCATGCCCCGATGGCGCCACCTCAAGAAGGTCCGTCTCTCCGCGGAGGCGGCCGCTCTGGAGAGCGGGGGCCAACTCGGCTTCGACTTCTGATCTTCCGGCCGCGGGACCTCACCGAAGAGGCCCCGCAGGACCGGGGGCGCACGTGTGTGCCCACCCGACGGTGCCGTCCGAAACGGCATTTGATAGACATCCACCCATGCCTCTCCCTCCCGAGGAGCCTCAGATTCACGAGAGCGCCCAGGGTCCTAGCGCCACCGCGGCCGCCGGCCGCCCCGCGCCGACCCCACGTCCCGTACCCGGCCCGCGTTCGGCGGCCTCCCCGCGTCCCGGTCGACCGGGCCCCGGCCCGGCCCGCCCCGCCCCGCCGGCCCCGCGGCCCGTCCCGGGTCCGCCCGCGGCCAAGAACCGTGCGGAGAATCGTTCCGCCGACGGTGGCCCGCAGCTGCAGCTCATCCCGGCCCCGGCCGACGGCGCCCTCGACGCCGCCGAGGAGGCCCTCGACCTGCTCCTGGACAGCGGCCGGTCACCCGGCGACGTCCTGGTGCTCACCACCGGTGACCGTCACCCGTGGGCCGCGCACGAGCTGACCTTCGGCGAGTCCGCCTACTGGGCCCAGCAGGACTCCGCCGAGGACGTGTTCTTCGCGGACGCCGCCGCCGTGGACCGGGTCGCCGCCCGCCCCGTGGTGATCGTCGCCGTCAACGGCGGTGACGACGAGGCGGTCGCCCGCGCCCTTCCGGTCGCCCGGTCGCGAGCGGGTGCCCTGCTCGTGGTCTGCGGTGACCCGCAGCGCGTCACCGCGGTGCTCGGCGCCGGGGTCTGACCTGTCGCGTCTCCGCCGGACCGGCAGCGGCCCGGCGGAGCGGCGGACGGTTCAGCGCGCCGCGGCCCTGCGCAGGGGCTCGGCCGCTCCGCCCGCCGTCCTCGGCGCGAGGTGACCGAGCTCGTCGTTCGGCTCGCCGAGCGCGAGCGGAACGGAGTCCGAGCTCGGCCGACGGCCGCCCCGGCCCTCTCCGAAGACCTGCCAGCCGGCCTTGGTCAGGGTGATGTACGCGCCGCAGCGCAGTCCGTGGAGCGTGCAGGCGTCGCGGAGCCCCCACATCCAGGCTCCGTCCTCCTCCGTCCAGCGCTCGTCCCCGTCACGGCAGTAGACGAGCACCGCGGTCCGCACCGGGGTGCGGCGCCGGAGGTCGTGCGGCACCACTCGCCGCAGATGGGCGAGGAGGGCGTTCCGGAACTCCCATCCGTCGGCCGGGCCGGGCCGGCGGACGAACGAGGCGCTCGCGGTGAGCCGCTCCTCGTGGTCGAGCACCGCCACGACCGCGGTCGTGGGCAGGGGACGATGGCGGGAGTGCAGTCCGCTCACGACCTCACGCGGGCTCCGCAGCAAGGGAATTCCGGCCGCGGCCCAGTCGGCCGGCTCCAGCATCCGGGCGAGACGGCTCGCAGAGGCGGAGTTCGAGCCGAGCGAGGTGGTGGACGGAGCGAATCCGAGGGTCACGGTCCTCCCTTCGGATACGCGCCCGCGAGGCGGGCAAGGTCGGGTGAGGGCGCAGCACGGCACAGTCCTTCCGGACCGCTTCGAGCCGTGTGGGGCGGTTCCCCAATTCTGGCTTGGCCCGAGCGGGGGCGGCAACGAGCAATTGAGGCGGCTGACGGTAATGAACCGTTATGCCACTGATATCCCTGCCCAGTTACCCAGTATTCACTCGCAGTTTGCCGACCCTTCTCAGCCCTGGACGGCGAGCACCAACGGAAAGACTCCTTCCGCTCCGGAACGCAGCAGCAGCCGGGCGGCCACGGCGAGGGTCCAGCCGGTGTCGGACAGGTCGTCCACCAGGAGTACGGGACCGCCGGCCGCGGCCACTCGCTCGGCGACTCCGGGCGGAACCTCCAGGGCCCGGTGCAGCCCGATCACGCGCTGGGCGCTGTTGGTCCGGGACAGGTGCGCGTCCTCCGCCCCGGGCACGTACTCCACCGCTCCGAGCAGCGGCATCCGCCCGATCTCGGCGATCCGCGCGCCCAGCGAGCCGACCAGGGCCGGCCGCCGCCGCGAGGCCACGGTGACCACGCCCGCCGGCCGCGGCGGGACGTCGGAGCCGCCGGACGCCCAACCGCCGGGCCCCTTCGCCCAGTCGGCGAGCACCTGGACCACGGCCTGCACCACATCGTCGGGCACCGGTCCGTCCGGCGCGGACTCGGCCAGCAGCGGCCGGAGGCGGTTGCCCCAGCCGATGTCCGACAGCCGCCCGAGGGCGCGGCCGGCGAACGCCTGCTCGCCCGCCGGGATGCGGCCCTTCAGATCGACCCCCGCGGCGGCCAGCCCCGTCGGCCACATCCGGCGCGGCTCCACCTCCACGCCGGGACGGCCCAGTTCGCCCCGGGCCGCGTCCAGCGCCGCGTCCGTCACCTTCGGGTCGAACCGCGGGCCCGCGCAGTTGTCGCAGCGGCCGCAGGGCGCGGCCGCCTCGTCGTCCAGCCGGCGCCTCAGGAACTCCATCCGGCAGCCGGTCGTCGTGGCGTACTCGCGCATCGCCTGCTGCTCCGCCGAACGCTGCCGGGCCACCCAGGCGTACCGCTCGGTGTCGTACACCCACGGCTGTCCGGTGCTCTCCCAGCCGCCCTTGACGCGTCGTACGGCGCCGTCCACGTCCAGGACCTTGAGCATCGTCTCCAGCCGGGTCCGGCGCAGCTCGACCAGCGGCTCCAGGGCGGGCAGCGACATCGGCCGGCCCGCGCCGGCGAGCACGTCGAGGGTCCGGCGCACCAACTCCTCCGGGGGGAAGGCGACGGAGGCGAAGTACCGCCAGATCGCCTCGTCCTCCTTGCCCGGCAGCAGCAGCACCTCCGCGTGCTCCACGCCGCGCCCGGCACGGCCGACCTGCTGGTAGTACGCGATGGGGGAGGACGGCGAACCGAGGTGCACGACGAAGCCGAGGTCCGGCTTGTCGAAGCCCATGCCGAGCGCCGAGGTCGCCACCAGCGCCTTCACCCGGTTCGCCAGCAGGTCCTCCTCGGCCTGCTGGCGGTCCGCGTTCTCCGTGCGTCCCGTGTACGAGGCGACCGTGTGCCCGCACTGGCGGAGGTACGCCGTGACCTCCTCGGCCGCCGCGACGGTGAGCGTGTAGACGATGCCGGAGCCGGGCAGCTCGTGCAGGTGGTCGGCGAGCCATGCCAGGCGGTGGGCCGCGTCGGGCAGCGTGACCACGCCGAGGCTGAGCGACTCGCGGTCCAGCGGTCCGCGCAGGACCAGGGCGTCGGTGCCGGCGCCGGTGCCGAGCTGTTCGGCCACGTCCGCGGTCACCCGGGCGTTCGCGGTGGCGGTGGTGGCGAGCACCGGCACCCCGGCCGGAAGGTCGGCCAGCATGGTGCGCAGCCGTCGGTAGTCCGGGCGGAAGTCGTGTCCCCAGTCGGAGATGCAGTGGGCCTCGTCCACCACGAGCAGTCCCGTGGCGGCTGCCAGCCGCGGCAGGACCTGGTCACGGAAGTCCGGGTTGTTGAGCCGCTCGGGGGAGACGAGCAGGACGTCGACCTCGCCGGCGGTGATCTCCTCCTGGACGCTCTCCCACTCCTCCGTGTTCGACGAGTTGATCGTGCGCGCCCGGATGCCCGCCCGGGCCGCCGCGTCCACCTGGTTGCGCATGAGCGCGAGCAGCGGCGACACGATGACGGTGGGCCCGCTGCCGCGCTCGCGCAGCAGGGAGGTCGCCACGAAGTACACGGCGGACTTGCCCCAGCCGGTCCGCTGGACGACCAGCGCCCGGCGGTGATCGGCGACCAGCGCCTCGATGGCGCGCCACTGGTCCTCACGGAGTCTCGCCGTGCCGGTCGGGTCTCCGACGAGTCGGGCCAGTACGGCGTCGGCGGTGGCGCGGAGCGCGGCGCGGTCTTCCGGGAGGTCTGCGTGGGTCATGCGTCCCATGCAACCCGATGCCTCGGACATTCGGCGAACGAGCCGGCGATCTGTGGACAGTGCAAATCGGATGATCAGGTCGTATGAGTTAGTTATCCACAGGGGTTGTCGGAAATCGGAGATCACGAGACGGTCCTCGCCATGAACGCGAATCACCCCGAAATCAGCGCATCCACCCGAGGCCAGCAGATCACCCTGCGCAGCGCCGCCGAGCTCGCCGACGCCCTGCCGTTCGTGCTCGGCTTCCATCCGACCGACTCGGTCGTGCTCGTCGCCCTGCACGGCGAGAACGGACGCTTCGGCGGCCGGGTCAGGATCGGCATCCCCCGTGCACCCGGCGAGTGGGACTCCACCGCGGACAACCTCGCCGAATGCCTCGTCGAGACATCGGTCCAGCGGACCTCGCCACCCGACGGCATCGTCGGCTTCCTCTGCCAGGACCCAGGTCCCGGCGAGACCGCCGGCGAGGTCTACGAGCGGCTGCGGCCGTTCGCCCAGCGGCTCCGGACCGCCTGCGGAGCCCTCGACATCCCGGTCTACGAGGTGCTGTGCATCTCCGGCGGCCGCCACTTCTCGTACTGCTGCCCCGACGAGCGCTGCTGCCCGCCCGACGGCACCCCCCTCGCCCTCAGCGGCACCTCGGTCATGGCCGCCGCGGCGGCGTACGCCGGAATCCAGGTACGCGGCTCGCTGCGGGAGATGGAGGACCGGTTCAAGCCCACGGGCGGACCCGGGGAGGCGCAGCAGCGGTCCGCGCTCGACGCCGCCGCGGCCCGCGTCGTTCCCCTCGTCGTGGACGGGGCGGAGGAGCAGGGCAAGGCGCGGCTGCGGGAGACGACCCTGGCCCTCGCGGGCCGGCTCCTGGGCAGGTTCGCCGAACCGCCGCGCCGGATCGGGCCGGACGGCGTCCGCCGCGGCCAGGCCGCGCTCGACGCCGACGACGACGCCCGTGTCGAGCCCGCCGAAGCGGCCGCGGTCATCCTCGGCCTTCAGGACCGGATCACCCGCGACCGCCTCGCCGAATGGATGGAAGGACCCGAGGGCGTCGCCGCCGTGCGGCTCTGGCGGGTCCTCGCCCGGCGCTGCGTCGCCCCCTACCAGGAGTACGCCGCCGCCCCGCTGACCCTCGCCGGCTGGGCCGCCTGGTCCACCGGCGACGAACCCACCGCACGCGTCGCCCTCAACCTCGCCCTGGACGCGGATCCCGCGTACGTCTTCGCGCGGCTGCTGCACCAGGCCTGCAACGAGGGCCTCGAACCCGAGGCGCTGCGCTCCTGCCTGCGCGGCGAACGGGAGAACCGCATGGCGGCGGAGAAGACCGCCGCCACGCACGCCCCCCGTACCCGCACCCGCACCCGGACCCGGACCCGGGGGGCCCGCCCCGGCGGACCGCGGCCGGCGCTCCCGAAGGCGGGGACCGGCGTCGCCCGGCGGGGGCGCGCGACGCCGGGCTCGCGGCCCGCCGGACGCGCCTCCACCCGGCCGGGCGGCCCCGCCCCGCGACACGGCGGCCGGCGCGGCTCCAGGAGTGGCCGATGACGACCGTGACCCCGCACACCACCCGACCGTTCACCTCTGTGGCGGAGCCGGGCGAGCCGTGCCGCCGACACCCTGCCGGCCGTCCGGATCGCACAGAGAGCACGCCGCACCCCTCATGGTCCTCAGCCCTGTCCCGGCCCCCGGACGCACGGCGGAACACCCCACCGGGCACACCCCCGCGGCCGGCACCCCCGCCGCCCACGGGACCCGCCCCGGGGAGCTTCCCCCGGTCCACGACGCCCTTCTCTGCGTGGCCCTGCCCGCCTTCGCCGTCTCTCCCCGGCACGGCCAGCTCACCGGACACGGCCCCGGAGGCGTGTACGCCTCGGGGCGGCGGCTCCTCTCCCGCAGCGTCCTGCGGATCGCCGGACGCGAGCCCGTCCCCCTCCAGGGACGGCTCGCCGCCGCCGACCGGGCCGTGTTCGTCGGCGCCCTCCGCGTCCCGGGCGACACCGGCCCCGACCCGGCGGTCACCGTCGAGCGCACCCGGGGCGCCGACGGAACCGAGCGGATCACCCTCCGCAGCGCCGCTCCTCGCCCCGTCCGTCTCCCGGTGGAGCTCGCTCTGGGCACGGATCTCGCGGAGCTGGCAGCGGTCGCGTCCGGCAGGAGCCGCCCCGAGCTCAGGGCCAGCGTCCACGGCACCGGCCTGCGCTGGACCGCCCCCGACGGACGGTCCGTCGCGGTCACGGCCGACCCGGCGCCCATGGACGCCCTGGCGGCGGCCGGGGTCCTCCGCTGGGAAACCGATCTCGCCCCCGGTGCCGCGCTCACCCTCCACCTGCGACTCCACGCCGGGCGGGCCCCCGGGGCGGCCCCGCCCGGCGGCCGCCCCGGCGGCCACCTGCTCTCCGAGGCGCAGGCGGAAGGCGACGACCGCCGCGCCGGGGAACTGCTCCGCGCCTCCGTCGAGGACCTGCGCGCCCTCCTCCAGCGCGATCCCGCGCACCCCGCCGACGTCCATCTCGCGGCCGGCGTCCCGTGGCGCTGCGGGCCCGTCACCGCGGAGGCTCTCTGGGCGGCCCGCATGGCCCTGCCGCTCGGCACCCGGCTCGCCACCACCACGCTGCGCGCCCTCGGCCGCACCCAGCTCACCGCCGGAGCCGAGGCCGGCCGCATCCCCGGCCCGCTGCGGGACGCCGGTCCCCACCTCCCGCCCCGCTGCACCGGAGTCGAGGCCACCCTCGCCTTCCCCGTCGTCCTCGCCGAGGCGCGCCGGTGGGGTCTCCCCGCGGCCGACCTGGACGAGCTCCTTCCGGTGGCGGAGCGCTGCCTCGGCTGGCTGCGCCGCGGCCTCGACACCGACGGGCTCCTGCCGGACCCGGCTCCAGGCGGACCCTGGCGGGCCGAGACCCAGGCCCACGCCCACCGGGCCGCCCTGCTCGGAGCCGACCTCCTCGACGCCTGCGGGCGTCCCGGCGGGGACGACCTCAGGGCGGCGGCCCGGGCCCTCCGCGAGCGGTTCCGCAGCGCCTTCTGGCTCGACGATCTCTCCGGCGGCCGGCCCGCCGCCGTCCGGCCACCGGACGGGCGCGCCCTGCCGCAGCTCGGCGGATGGGCCGCCCACCTCCTCGACACCGGACTCCTCGGCGGAGGCCGGTACGCCCAGGGACTGCTCGACCGGGCGGAGACCGAACAGGTCGCGCGCCTGCTCGGCACCCCGGCGCTCGACTCGGGCTGGGGACTGCGCGGCCTCGGCGCCAAGGAACCGGGCCACAACCCGTTCGGACACCGGGCCGGAGCCGTCCGCGTCCACGAGACGGCCGTCGCCGTCACGGGACTGGCCGCCGCCGGATACGAGAAGGAGGCGGCCGCCCTGCTGCGGGGCCTCCTCGACGCCGCCGAACACTTCGGCCACCGGCTGCCCGAGATGTACGCGGGCGAGCAGCGCACCGCGGGCGCGCGCCCCGTGCCGCACCCGGCCGCCTGCCGGCCCGCCGCCGTCGCGGCCGCCGGAGCGGTCCACGCGCTCGCCGCCCTGGCCGGGATCCGGCCCGACGCCCCCGGCGGGAGCGTCGCCGTCCAGCCGATGCCCTCCGCGCCGCTGGGGGCGATCCGGTTCTCGGGGTTCGTGGTCGCCGGCGAACCCTTCGCCGTGCGGGTGAGCCGCCTCGGACTCGGTATGGTCGAGGAGGCCGCCGAGGGTCTGCAGCTGGGGGTGTGACGGATGCCGGGCACGGAGACGAGGAAGCCCTCGCGACCGGGTGACGAAGTCACGGACGGAGCGCACGCGGGGCGTGTTTATCGTCAGGAAGACGACTATGATCGCGGCATGTCTCCCTACGACCCGTCGGCCTTCCCGCCCTTCGCTGTCACCGTCGACCTGGTCGTCCTCACCGTGCGGAGCCACGCCCTGTGCACCCTGGTCGTCCGCAGGGGAGAAGCGCCCTTCCAGGGACGGTGGGCACTGCCCGGAGGCTTCGTCCGCGACGACGAGGACCTCGGTGCCGCCGCCGCCCGCGAGCTGGCCGAGGAGACCGGGCTGTGCGCCCACGACCCGTCGGCTCCGCAGCCCGTGCCCGACAACGGCGCGCACCTGGAACAGCTCGCCACCTACGGGGCGCCCGAGCGCGACCCGCGGATGCGGGTGGTGAGCGTCGCGCACCTCGCGCTCGCCCCCGACCTGCCCGCGCCCCGGCCCGGCGGGGACGCCCACAGCGCGCGCTGGGCACCCGTGGAGGAGCTGCTCGACCAGGCGCGGGCGGCGGGGAGCGACTCTCCGGACGCGCTCGCCTTCGACCACGCCCAGATCCTCTCCGACGGGGTCGAGCGGGCCCGCTCCAAGATCGAGTACTCCTCGCTCGCCACCGCGTTCTGTCCGCCCGAGTTCACCGTCGGCGAGCTGCGCCGGGTCTACGAAGCCGTCTGGGGCGTCTCGCTCGACCCGCGCAACTTCCACCGCAAGGTCACCGGCACCCCCGGCTTCCTCGTCCCGACCGGCGGGACCACCACCCGTCAGGGCGGGCGCCCCGCCCAGCTGTTCAGGGCCGGCGGCGCCACCCTGCTCAACCCGCCGATGCTGCGCCCCGAGGTCTGAGGGCCAAGAGGATCCGCCGCCCCCGAGGCGGCAACCCTGCGGCAAAAGTCCGAAATCTGGCGTTATCTTGCTGCGGTAGCGCCGCCCTGCCCGCGGAGCGGTGACACCTACCGCGAGAGAAGCGATGCTCCAGGCCATCGGACTGACCAGCACCCCCCGCCGCGACCGCCCGCCCGCCGTGGACGATCTGACCTTCGAGGCCCCGGCGGGAGCCGTGACCGCCCTCGTCGGCCCCCCGGGCTCCGGCAAGACGACCGCCCTGCGCCTGCTGCTCGAACTCGACCCGGGGCGTGGACTCACCTACTTCCGGGGCCGGCCGCTGCGCCGGATCGCCCAGCCCGCGCGCGAGGTCGGGGTGGTCCTCGGCGACGTGCCCGGACATCCCTCCCGTACCGTGCGCGGACAGCTGCGGATGCTCGCCGCCGGAGCGGGAGTTCCGGTAGCCCGGGCCGACGAGGTGATCCGCGCCGTGGGTCTCGGCGGGCTGGAGGGACGGCGGCTCGGCACCCTGCCGCGTGGAGCCGACCGCCGACTCGCCCTGGCCGCCGCCCTGCTGGGAGAACCGCACACGCTGATCCTCGACGATCCGGGGGCCGGACTGTCCCCGGCGGAGCGGATCCGGCTGCACGAACTGCTGCGCGCGCACGCGCGGGCGGGCGGCACCGTCCTCTACACGACCAGGGACCCCAAGGACGCGGCCCGCAACGCCGACCACGTCGTCACCGTCGACGCGGGCCGTCTGGTCGCCGCCCAGGACGCCGGCGACTTCGCGCGCACCCGGCTGCGGCCGAGGGTCGCCGTCCGCTCCCCGCAGGCGGCCCGCCTCGCCGCCGCCGTGACCCAGGAGGCCCGGTCGGCCCGGCGCCCGGTCGAGGTCGTCACGGAGGACGGCAACCTCCTTCTGGTCTACGGCGGCGACTGTGCCCAGGTGGGGGACATCGCGTTCCGGCACGGCGTACCGGTCCACAAGCTCGCGGACGAGACCGGCGACGCGGGCCCGGGCCCCGCCGCGGCGGGGCCGGAAGGGGTGCACGAGGCCGGCCGGGCGGTGGGCGCCGGCGCACCGGGACGGGCGTCGGCGGCACGGCGGCCGGTTCGCTCGCCGCTGCGGCCGCTCCGGTACGAGCTGCGCCGGATCCTCGGCGTACCGTCCACGGGCCTGGTGGTGGCGGGCGTCCTGGCGGTCTCGGCCGTGCTCGCCGTGCTGCTCGGCAGGGGCGGCGGCACCCCGCTCCCCGCCGTGCTGGCCGCCTGGCCCGACCTGCTGCCGCTGCCGCCCGCCGCGCTCGGTGCCGGGCTGCTCGGCGCCCTCTCCTTCGGTGAGGAGTACCGCTACCCCGCACTGGCGGCGGGGCGCGGAGCCGTGCCGCGCCGGCTCGCGCTGCTGCTCGCCAAGCTCGCCGTCGCCGCCCTCGGCGCGCTGCTCCTCGGCGCGCTGGTGGCGGCGGCCGATCTGGCGGCCCTCCGTCTCTGCTACGGGGCCGACTTGATCTCCGTACCCGACAACTGGGCTCCGATGGCGGCGAGTTGGCTGGGCCTCACGGTCGGTTGCGCGTGGGCGGGGGTGCTGGGGGCCGGAGTCTTCCGGGCGGCGGCGGCCGGGGTCGCCGCGGTCCTCTTCGTGCCGGTCGCGCTCGTGCCGCTGCTGGGGCAGGTGATGAGCGGCCCCGCGGTCCGGTCCGTCACCGGACTCCCGGGCCGGCTCGCCGAGTTCGCCGGGCCGCGGTGGGCGCCGTCCCTCGATCACTGGATCGCCGGCGCTCTGGAGGTGGTGGGGCAGCCCGCCGGTGTGGCTCTCGCGCTCACGTTGACGGTTCTGCTCTGCGCCTATGTGCTCACCGGCCTTCGTTCGCAGGCCCGTTGGTGATCACTTCCGGATCGATAGGTTCCGGATGGGCGGCAACTCCCTTGAAGAATGCCGTTTATGTCCGAATAATCGTCAATTGTGTAGCGGGTGCCGATCACCCTTTCGTGTGCTTTTCACCAAAGACCTCAAGGGTCACCGAGGCCACGCCGACAAAGGATGCGTGAGTACCCTTGCGCATACGATGATGACCGCCGCCCGCTCCGTCGACTCCGGCCTCGGCGCCCCGGGCGATCTCGACCGCTACCCCTACGCGGAGGCCCCCGTCGCCGACCGTGTGAGCCCGCCCTCCTGGGAGGGGGTGGACACGGAGCTCGGCCGCGTCGGCCGCCGCACCGCCGGCAGCCGCGGCCGCGGTCTGCACGGCCAGCTCGTCCAGCAGCTCGGCCAGATGATCGTCTCCGGCGACCTCGGCGCGGACCGCCCCCTCGTCCCCGAGGAGATCGGCCAGCGCTTCGAGGTCTCGCGCACCGTCGTGCGCGAGTCCCTCCGCGTCCTGGAGGCCAAGGGCCTGGTCAGCGCCCGCCCCAACGTCGGCACCCGGGTCCGCCCGGTCAGCGACTGGAACCTGCTCGACCCCGACATCATCGAGTGGCGCGCCTTCGGTCCGCAGCGCGACGACCAGCGGCGCGAGCTCAACGAGCTGCGCTGGACCATCGAGCCGCTGGCCGCCCGCCTCGCCGCCGGTCACGGCCGCGAGGACGTGCAGCAGCGCCTCTCCGACATGGTCGAGATCATGGGGCACGCGTACGCGCAGGGTGACGGCATCACCTTCTCCCGGGCCGACGCCGAGTTCCACTCCCTGCTCATCCAGCTCGCCGGCAACCGCATGCTGGAGCACCTCTCCGGCATCGTCGCCGCCGCCCTCCAGGTCTCCGGCGGCCCCGCCACCGGCTGCGACCGCCCCGGCGAGGCCTGCCTGGCGCACCACGCCCGGATCGTCGACGCCCTCGCCGCCGGGGACGCCCTCGGAGCCGAGACCGCCATGCGTCAACTGCTCACGGTTCACCCCGAGGTGGAGCCCCGCGTGGTCCCCGCCCCCCGCGAACACTGATCCGCGGGCCGTGGCCGGAAGCGCACGGGCGCGTACGCAGGGAGAGCCGCCGGATCCGAGCGCGGTCCGGGGAGCCCGGAGGGGTTCCCCGGACCGCGCCAGGGTGCCGGCGGCGCCGAATGTACGCTTGACTCCCTTCCGTCCGGTTCGTCGCGGATGCGGTGTGACTCGGGACACGAAGATTGGGCGTAACACTCCTCCGAGCCGTGCGATGACCTAAGAGGTGACAGCCGAGGAAGGAATACAGCAGCCGGTGCAGGCGCTGTGCAGTTCCCCGGTCCAGCCCGCGCCGTCGGCTCATTCCCCGTCGACGGTCGTCGGCTCCGGCCCGATCCCGGGCGGGGCCGGAAGCCGTTTCCATCGTTCCGAGAGGTTGTTCGTGTCGGCCAGCACATCCCGTACGCTCCCGCCGGAGATCGCCGAGTCCGAGTCTGTGATGGCGCTCATCGAGCGGGGAAAGGCTGATGGGCAGATCGCCGGCGATGACGTGCGTCGGGCCTTCGAGGCTGACCAGATTCCGCCAACCCAGTGGAAGAATGTTCTGCGCAGCCTCAATCAGATCCTCGAGGAAGAGGGTGTGACGCTGATGGTCAGTGCAGCGGAGTCGCCGAAGCGCGCCCGCAAGAGCGCAGCAGCGAAGAGCCCGGCCAAGCGCACCGCCGCCAAGACGACCGTCACCGCCAGGGCGGCGACGGTGACGAGGACCAGCGTCGCGACCGGCTCGACCGCCCCCGCGGCCGAGAGCGCCGACCCGGCCGACGAGGCCGCGTCGCCCGCCAAGAAGGCGGTCGCGAAGAAGGCGGCCGTCAAGAAGACGGCGGCCAAGAAGACCGTCGCCAAGAAGACGGCGGCCAAGAAGACCGCGTCCAAGAAGTCCGACGACGAACTGATCGAGGGCGAGGAGCTGCTCGAGGACGTCGCGCCGGGCAAGGACGAGGAAGAGGCCGAGGGCGAGACCAAGGGCTTCGTGCTGTCCGACGAGGACGAGGACGACGCGCCCGCCCAGCAGGTCGCCGTGGCCGGCGCCACCGCCGACCCGGTCAAGGACTACCTGAAGCAGATCGGCAAGGTCCCCCTGCTCAACGCCGAGCAGGAGGTCGAGCTCGCCAAGCGCATCGAGGCCGGTCTCTTCGCCGAGGACAAGCTCGCGGGCTCGGACAAGATCGCGCCGAAGCTCAAGCGCGAGCTGGAGATCATCGCCGAGGACGGCCGCCGCGCCAAGAACCACCTCCTGGAGGCCAACCTCCGCCTGGTGGTCTCGCTGGCCAAGCGCTACACCGGCCGCGGCATGCTCTTCCTGGACCTGATCCAGGAGGGCAACCTGGGTCTGATCCGCGCGGTCGAGAAGTTCGACTACACCAAGGGCTACAAGTTCTCCACGTACGCCACCTGGTGGATCCGTCAGGCGATCACCCGCGCCATGGCCGACCAGGCCCGCACCATCCGCATCCCGGTGCACATGGTCGAGGTCATCAACAAGCTCGCGCGCGTCCAGCGCCAGATGCTCCAGGACCTGGGCCGCGAGCCCACCCCGGAGGAGCTGGCCAAGGAGCTCGACATGACCCCTGAGAAGGTCATCGAGGTCCAGAAGTACGGCCGCGAGCCGATCTCCCTCCACACCCCCCTGGGTGAGGACGGCGACAGCGAGTTCGGTGACCTCATCGAGGACTCCGAGGCCGTCGTGCCGGCCGACGCGGTCAGCTTCACGCTCCTCCAGGAGCAGCTGCACTCCGTCCTCGACACGCTCTCCGAGCGTGAGGCCGGCGTGGTCTCCATGCGCTTCGGCCTCACCGACGGCCAGCCGAAGACGCTCGACGAGATCGGCAAGGTCTACGGCGTGACCCGCGAGCGGATCCGCCAGATCGAGTCGAAGACGATGTCGAAGCTGCGCCACCCGTCGCGCTCGCAGGTCCTGCGCGACTACCTCGACTGATCTCCCGGTCCGTCCGAGGCGCACAGCAGTGGCCGAAGGGCCCGGTTCCCCGCTCGGGGGCCGGGCCCTTCGGCCGTTCGCGCGTGCAGCGGACCCCTCCGTGCCCGACGCTGGGTGAACGGATATCTGCGGAGAGTCAGGAGGCTCCATGCGTGGTCCCTTCGCGCGAGCGTTGACGGGTGCCCTCGGCCTGGTCACGGCGGTGGCCGGACAGGTGGCCTGGGCCGCCCCGGCCGGCGCGGACAGCGTCGTGGTGGGCGGCAGCCCGGCGGCGATCGCCGCCGCGCCCTGGGTGGTGGCGCTGTCCAGCCGTGACCGGTTCGGAGGTACGCGGGCGGGTCAGTTCTGCGGCGGCGTCGTGGTGGCGCCCACCAAGGTGCTCACCGCCGCGCACTGCCTGGGCCGTGAGGTGCTCGGCGGTGCCCCCTGGCAGCTGCCGGACTTCTCGGTGATCGCGGGCCGGGCGGCGCTGCGCGGACAGGGCGGGCAGGAGGTGCGGATCGCGGACACCTGGGTGAACCCGGACTACGACCCGTCGACCAACGCGGGCGACCTCGCCGTGCTGACCCTCGCCGAGGCACTGCCGCAGTCCTACGTGATCAAGGTGGCGGCGCGCGGGGACGCGGCCGAGGCTCCGGGGACGGCGGCCGACGTGTACGGCTGGGGCGACACGACCGGGAACGGGAGCTACGCCTCCTCGCTCCGCTCGGCGCCCGTCCAGGTCCTCCCGGACGCGGCCTGCGAGCAGGCGTACCCGCGCGGCTTCGGAGTCTCGTACCGGAAGGCGTCCATGCTCTGCGCCGGCGACCCCAGGGGCGGCCGGGACGCCTGCCAGGGAGACAGCGGCGGGCCGCTGGTCGCCAAGGGGGTGCTGATCGGGCTGGTGTCCTGGGGGAGCGGCTGCGGGCAGGCGGAGAACCCCGGGGTCTACACGCGGGTCTCCACGGTGTTGCCTGAGCGGATCTGAGCCGTTGCCCGGCCGGATCTGAGCCGCAGGGGCCCTCGTAGGGTGCCCGGGCGGTACGAGAACGGGCGGTCACCCCCTGGTCGAGGGGGTGACCGCCCGTCGTCCGGCCGTCAGCGACCGGCCCTGAGCTCGTCGTGGTTGCGCGGCGTCAGTGCTCGTCGCCCACCGTGCGGGCCGGCACGTCGGTCAGCCGGTCCGTCTCATCCTGTATCTCAACGGCGATCTTCTTGAGTTCCGGCTCGAACTTGCGACCGTGGTGGGCGCAGAAGAGCAAGTCACCTCCGCTGGCCAGGACGACACGCAGGTAAGCCTGGGCGCCGCAGCGGTCGCAGCGGTCAGCGGCCGTCAGGGGGCTCGCGGGGGTCAGAACAGTAGTCACGTCGCCTCTTCTCTAGCTCGACGAGCTGTCGTACCAGGGTCAACATCCAACCAGGCCGAAAACGTTCCCGCTCGTGGCTTTTCCTTGAAACTTTTTCCCAAGGTGGCTGTCTGCTGCCGGTTGGCGGCGAATGAGCCGTATTGCGTCGCTCTACGGGTTTCGCGTTGCTGTGGTGTGTCGGTCGTCCTCCCGGCGGGGTTGCCGGTTGTTCATGAGGACGTGCCCGGAGCCTAGATGGTTCATGCCTGGAAGGGAACGTGATGTTCGCGTCACCCCTTCGAGGGATCGAACACCCATGCGACTCTGGACTAGCATGAGGAAACCGGGAGGGTGGCGTTTCAGCGGCCCCACCAGGCATCGGTACCCTCTGAGCGGTGAGCGACGCCGGTACTCACCCCATCGGGCAAGATTTCAAATTCAGCGAGGAGCGAACCGCGTGACCGCCGAAACGTCCGTGCCGTCCAGTGCGCTGCTGACCGCAGACCGTGACGGTTCCAACTACACCGCGCGGCACCTGCTCGTCCTCGAAGGGCTCGAAGCGGTCCGCAAGCGTCCCGGAATGTACATCGGGTCCACGGACAGCCGTGGCCTGATGCACTGCCTCTGGGAGATCATCGACAACTCGGTCGACGAGGCCCTGGGCGGCTACTGCGACCACATCGACGTCATCCTCCACGACGACGGGTCCGTCGAGGTCCGGGACAACGGCCGAGGCATCCCGGTCGACGTCGAGCCCAAGACCGGTCTCTCCGGCGTCGAGGTCGTCATGACCAAGCTGCACGCCGGCGGAAAGTTCGGCGGCGGCTCGTACGCGGCCTCCGGCGGTCTGCACGGCGTCGGCGCCTCCGTGGTCAACGCGCTCTCGGCGCGCCTCGACGTCGAGGTCGACCGGAACGGCGCCACGCACGCGATCAGCTTCCGGCGCGGTGTCCCGGGCATCTTCACCGAGCAGGGCCCGGACAGCCCCTTCGACCCGGCGAGCGGGCTGATCAAGGGCAAGCGGGTGCCGAAGACCCGCACCGGCACCCGGGTCCGCTACTGGGCCGACCGGCAGATCTTCCTCAAGGACGCCAAGCTCGCCCTGGAGACGCTGCACCAGCGCGCCCGCCAGACCGCCTTCCTCGTGCCCGGTCTCACCATCGTCGTCCGCGACGAGCGGGACCTGGAGGGCATCGGCAAGAGCGAGGAGGTCTTCCGCTTCGACGGCGGCATCAGCGAGTTCTGCGAGTACCTGGCGCAGGACAAGGCCGTCTGCGACGTGCTGCGCCTCACCGGCCAGGGCACGTTCAAGGAGACCGTCCCCGTCCTGGACGACCGCGGCCACATGACCCCCACCGAGGTCACCCGTGAGCTCGGTGTGGACGTCGCCCTGCGCTGGGGCACCGGGTACGACACCACCGTCCGGTCCTTCGTGAACATCATCGCCACCCCCAAGGGCGGCACCCACGTCTCCGGCTTCGAGCAGGCCGTCACCAAGAGCGTGAACGAGGTGCTGCGCTCGGCCAAGCTGCTGCGGGTCGCCGAGGACGACATCGTCAAGGACGACGCCCTGGAGGGCCTGACCGCCGTCGTCACGGTCCGCCTCGCCGAGCCGCAGTTCGAGGGCCAGACCAAGGAGGTGCTCGGCACCTCGGCCGCCCGCCGCATCGTGAGCACCGTGGTCGCCCGCGAGCTCAAGGCGTTCCTGACCTCCACCAAGCGGGACGCCAAGGCCCAGGCCCGCGCCGTCCTGGAGAAGGCCGTCGCCGCGGCGCGCACCCGGATCGCCGCCCGCCAGCACAAGGACGCGCAGCGCCGGAAGACGGCTCTGGAGTCGTCCTCGCTGCCGGCCAAGCTGGCCGACTGCCGCAGCGACGACGTCGAGCGCAGCGAGCTCTTCATCGTCGAGGGAGACTCCGCGCTCGGCACCGCCAAGCTCGCCCGCAACAGCGAGTTCCAGGCCCTGCTGCCGATCCGCGGCAAGATCCTCAACGTCCAGAAGTCGTCCGTCTCGGACATGCTCAAGAACGCCGAGTGCGGCGCGATCATCCAGGTCATAGGAGCGGGCTCCGGCCGCACCTTCGACATCGACGCGGCCCGCTACGGCAAGGTCATCATGATGACCGACGCCGACGTCGACGGCTCGCACATCCGGACGCTGCTGCTGACCCTCTTCCAGCGCTACATGCGCCCGATGGTCGAGGCCGGGCGGGTCTTCGCCGCCGTGCCGCCGCTGCACCGGATCGAGCTGGTCCAGCCCAAGAAGGGCCAGGACAAGTACGTGTACACGTACTCCGACAACGAGCTGCGGCAGACGCTCCTGGAGTTCCAGCGCAAGGGGGTCCGCTACAAGGACGCCATCCAGCGCTACAAGGGCCTCGGCGAGATGGACGCCGACCAGCTCGCGGAGACCACGATGGACCCGCGCCACCGCACCCTGCGCCGGATCAACATCGGCGACCTGGACGCGGCCGAGACGGTCTTCGACCTGCTGATGGGCAACGACGTGGCGCCCCGCAAGGAGTTCATCACCAGCTCCGCGGCGACGCTCGACCGCTCGCGCATCGACGCCTGAGCCGTCCGCCGCTCTCCGCCGAACCGGCCCGGCCCCCGCTCCCGCGGGGGCCGGGCCGGTTCGGCGTCCATACGCATATCGGCCCGGTCCGGTCAGGCACCGGACCGAAGAGTCACCTGATGGGGTGAAGACCGGAGGGAGAAGAGTCCGGGATCTGCCCACTCTGTCCATCCTTGGGCACGCGGCCGAAACGGTTCGCTGACAAGGAGAGTTGACCGGTGGAACAACTGGACGAACAGGAACGCGCGGGGGCGCGGTACGAGGGGCCGGGCGGAATCCCGCCGGAGCTGCCGCGCCGGCGGTACGACGAGGCCGCGCAGCCGCTGCCCGGGGCGGCCGGGATCTACCTGGAGGTCCAGCGCAGCCCCGCCTTCCAGGAGGTACGGCGCCGCTACCGCCGGTTCGCCTTCCCCGCGACGCTCGCCTTCCTCGTCTGGTACCTCGCCTATGTGGTCGCCGCCACCGCCGCCCCCGGCCTGATGGCCCGGCCGGTGGCCGGGGCGGTCAACGTGGCGATGATCGCCGGCCTCGGCCAGTTCCTCACCACCTTCCTCCTCACCTGGGCCTACGCCCGGCACGCGCGGCTGCGCCGGGACCGGGCCGCGCTCGAACTGCGCTGGGACACCCAGGAGATGACGAGAGGAGCCGGCCAGTGGTGACCGGAGACCACCAGACGCTCGCCCTGCTGCTCTTCAGCCTCTTCGTCGCCGTGACCCTCGCCATCACCACCTGGGTCAGCCGCAACCGGCACGGATCCGCCGAGGAGTTCTACGCGGGCGGCCGGCTCTTCTCGCCGATGGAGAACGGGTTCGCCATCGCGGGCGACTACATGTCCGCCGCCTCCTTCCTCGGCATCTCGGGCCTCATCGCCCTCTACGGCTACGACGGCATGCTCTACTCGGTCGGCTTCCTCGTCGCCTGGCTGGTGGTGCTCCTCCTCGTCGCCGAACTCGTCCGCAACTGCGGCCGGTTCACCCTCGCCGACGTCGTCGCCGCGCGGATGGCCGAACGACCGGTGCGGATCGCGGCCGGCACCTCCTCGGTGGCCGTCTCCGTGCTCTACCTGGTGGCCCAGATGGTGGGCGCCGGCAGCCTGGTGGCCCTCCTCCTCGGCGGCACCGGCGAGGCGGCGCGCACCTGGACCGTCGTCGGCGTCGGCGCGCTGATGGTGATCTACGTGTCCCTCGGCGGGATGCGGGCCACCACCTGGATCCAGATCGTCAAGGCGGTGCTGCTGATGGCCGGCACCGTCGCGCTCACCGTCCTCGTCCTGGTCCGCTTCCACGGCGACGTGAACAGCCTGCTCAGCACCGCCGCCGAGCGCAGCGGGCACGGCACCGCCTTCCTCGGCCCCGGACTGCGGTACGGCGGCGACTGGACCGCCCGGCTGGACTTCATCAGCCTCGGCCTCGCGCTCGTCCTCGGCACGGCGGGCCTGCCGCACATCCTGTCCCGCTTCTACACCGTGCCCACCGCGCGCGCCGCCCGCCGCTCGGTCGTCTGGTCCATCGGCCTCATCGGCGGCTTCTACCTGATGACCATCGTCCTCGGCTTCGGCGCCGCCGCGATCATCGGCTCCGCCGAGGTCCGCGCCTCCAACGCCTCCGGGAACACGGCCGTCCCGCTGCTCGCCCTCGACCTCGGCGGCGGGGCGGGCTCGACCGGCGGCACCGTGCTCTTCGCGGTCGTCGCGGCCGTCGCCTTCGCGACCATCCTCGCCGTCGTCGCCGGGATCACCCTGGCGTCCTCCGCCTCCGTCGCCCACGACCTGTACGCCTCGCTGCGCCGGTCCGGCGGGAGGCAGTACGGCGAGGTCACGGTGGCGCGGGTGGCCGCCGCCGTCATCGGCGCCGCCGCGATCGGGCTCGGGCTGCTCGCCCGCGACCTCAACGTGGCCTTCCTCGTCGGACTCGCCTTCGCGGTGGCCGCCTCGGCCAACCTGCCGGTGCTGCTGTACTCGCTGTTCTGGCGCCGGTTCACCACCCGGGGCGCGGTCTGGTCGGTCTACGGCGGACTCGTCCCGGCGGTGCTCCTGGTGGTGTTCTCGCCGGTCGTCTCGGGCAGCCCCGAGGCGCTCTTCCCGGGAGTGGACTTCCACGTCTTCCCGCTGCAGAACCCCGGCGTGGTCTCCATCCCGCTCGGCTTCCTGGCCGGCTGGCTCGGCACGGTCGCCTCGCCCGAGCCGCCGGACGAGGCGCGGCACGCCGAGACCGAGGTGCGGGCGCTCACCGGCGCGGGCGCCGCCTGACGCCGCCGAGATCGCGGGTGCGGGACACCAGGAGATCGGGGCGGCCCCGGGGACTCAGCGGGACGAGACCCAGGTGTAGCGGTGCTCGGGGCGGCCGGTCTCGCCGTACCGGAGGGAGAGGCGGACGCGCCCGGTCCGTTCGAGCAGCTTGAGGTAGCGCTGGGCGGTCTGGCGGCTGACGCCGGTCCGCTCGGCGAGCTCCTGGGTGGAGAGCGGGCCGGCGGCGGCCAGCAGCGCCTGGCGGACCAGTTCGGCCGTCGTCGGCGAGTGCCCCTTGGGCAGGTCGGGGGCGACGGTGCCGGCCGCCAGGGTGCCGAAGATCCGGTCGACCTCGGCCTGTTCCGCCTCGCCGCCGCTCTCCAGGGCGCGGCGGAGGGCCGCGTACGCCTCCAGCTTGGCCCGCAGGCCGGCGAAGTTGAACGGCTTGACCAGGTACTGGAGGGCGCCGTGCCGCATCGCAGCCTGGACGGTCGCCACGTCCCGGGCGGCCGTCACCATGATCACGTCGCACTGGTGGCCGCGGGCCCGCAGCTCGCGGATGGCGGCGAGGCCGTTCTCGTCGGGGAGGTAGTGGTCGAGGAGGACGAGGTCCACCGGCCGTCCGTCGAGGACGGCGAGGGCCTCCGCGGTGGAGTGGGCGGTGGCCGCGACCCGGAAGCCGGGCAGCTTGGTCACGTACGCGGCGTTCACCCTCGCCACCCGGATGTCGTCGTCGACGACGAGCACGTCGATCATCGGGACGGCTCCTCGGCCGGGGCCGGGGCCGGGTCCGGGTCCGGGTCCGGGGCGAGGGTCGCGGCCGGGTCCGGGGCCGGGGGCGAGTCCGGCTCCGCCGGTGGGGTCGGTCCTGCCGGTGCCGGAGGGGTGGGCGGGGCCGGAGGGGCCGGTTCCGTGAGGGCGTCCGGCAGGACCACCGTGAACTCCGCGCCGCCGGCCGGGCCGGCCGTCACGCGCGCGGTGCCGCCGCGCCGCTCGGCGAGGCGCCGGACGAGCGCCAGCCCGAGGCCGCGCCTGCCGTGGGAGGGCGGCTCCTTGGTCGTCCATCCCTCGGTGAAGATCAGCTGCCTGCGGTCCTCGGGGACGCCGGGGCCGCTGTCGGCGACCCGCAGGACCACCGTCCGCCCGTCAGCGCGCAGCGTCACCTCGACCCGGGCGTCCGGGTTGCCGGCGGCGGCGTCCAGGGCGTTGTCGACGAGGTTGCCGACGACGGTGACGAGTTCGCGCGGGTCCACCAGCCGGTCGGGGAGCAGGGAGTCGGGGGCGATCCGCAGCGAGACCCCGCGCTCGGCCGCGACCGTCGCCTTGCCGACCAGCAGCGCCGCCAGCAGCGGGTCGTGGACCTTCTCGGTCACCTGCTCGGCGGTGGCCCGGTGCACCCCGACGACCTCGGTGACGAAGTCGGCGGCCTCGTCGTACAGCTCCAGTTCCAGCAGGCCGAGGAGGGTGTGGAGGCGGTTGGCGTGCTCGTGGTCCTGGGCGCGCAGGGCGTCGATCAGGCCGCGGGTCGAGTCCAGCTCCCGGCCCAGCCGCTCCAGTTCGGTGCGGTCGCGGAGGGTGGCCACCGCGCCGCCGTCGTCCGTCGGCATCCGGTTGGCGATCAGCACCCGGTGCCCCTGGACGGTCACCAGGTCGGCCCCGGTGACCCGGCCGGTCAGCACGTCCGCCGTACGGCCCGGGCCGAGCAGCGCGTCGAGCGGGCGCCCGGCAGCCTCGGGGCCGAGGCCGAGCAGCCGCTGCGCCTCGTCGTTGAGGAGCCGTACGGAGCCCCTGCGGTCCAGCGCCACCACGCCCTCGCGGATGCCGTGCAGCATCGCCTCACGCTCGGCGAGCAGCGCCGAGATGTCGGAGAAGGCCAGGTCACGGGTCTGCCGCTGGATCCGTCGGGAGATCAGGTACGCGGCGAGCGCGCCGGCCGCGAGCGCGCCGCCCGCGTAGGCCAGGAGGCCGGGGATCGCGGAGAGCAGCCGGTCGCGGACGCTGTCGTACTCGATGCCGACGGAGACCGCGCCGACGATCCCGCCGTCGGCGTTCCGCAGCGGGGCCTTGCCGCGCGCGGAGCGGCCCAGGGTGCCGCTGTCGATCTCCATGACCTCGCGGCCCGCGAGGACCTCGCTCGGGTCGGTGGAGACGATCCGGCCGATCTGGACGGGGTCGGGGTGCGACCAGCGCACCCCGCGCGTGTCCATGACGACCACGTACTCGGCGCCGGTCGCCGCCCGGACCCGTTCCGCCTCGCGCTGCACCGGTCCCGTCGCCGACGGCGGCCCGCCGGCCAGGTCGGCGGCCGTACGGGAGGAGGCCATGGTCTCCGCGATGGCCAGCGCCCGCCGCATGGCCTGGTCGTCCAGCTGGGCGCTCAGCGGGGCCAGGAAGAACCCGGTGGCCAGCACGGTGACGCCGGTGGCGACGGCCAGCTGCATCAGCAGCACCTGCGAGAACACCCGACGCGGCCACCCCAGCCGGCGCCGCCGGCGCACGGCCGGCGGCGCGGAGGGGATCGATCCGGTGCTGCCCATGCCCGAAACGGTACGGGGACGGCGGCGGCGACCGGAAATGCGGGGGCCGCCGGGTGCGGGGGCCGCCGGGTCGGGCGCGGGGGAGGGGGTTGGGATGCGGGGGCGAGCCCGGGTCGGGCACGAGGTCGCGGTCGGGGCGGTCGGGCAGGGTCCGGGCCGGGGCCGGGGGCCGGGGGCCGGGGCCGGTGGTGGGGTGCGGGGCCGAGGCGGTACGAGACCGGGGTTGGGTTGCGGCGTCGGGTCGGGCGCGGGGCCGGGGTCGGGAGCGGTCGGCGTGGGGTCGGTGGTCCGGGGTGGGCGGCGCTCGTGGGTGTCCGCGCGCGGGGGAGCCGTTCCGTCGGGGGCGGGCTGCCTATCCTGGGTGCCGGTCCGGGCGGTTCCGGGGCGCGGCCGCGCCCTGCCCTCCGGTCCAGGTCCCGTTCTCGTCCCGGCGAAAGGCTTGTTTCTTGAGCGCGCAGCAGATCCCCGTCGTCGTCCTCGCCGGGTTTCTCGGGGCCGGGAAGACCACGCTCCTGAACCATCTGCTGCGCAGTGCCCGCGGGACCCGGATCGGGGTCATGGTCAACGACTTCGGTGACATCGGCATCGACGCGATGACGGTGGCCGGGCAGGTCGGGTCCACGGTCTCCCTCGGCAACGGGTGTCTGTGCTGCGCGGTGGACGCGAGCGAGCTGGACGAGTACCTGGAGGTCCTGACCCGGCCGGAGCTGCGGCTGGACGTGATCGTCATCGAGGCCAGCGGTCTCGCCGAGCCGCAGGAGCTGGTCCGGATGGTGCTCGCCAGCGAGAACCGGCGGATCGTCTACGGCGGTCTGGTCGAGGTGGTCGACGCCGCCGAGTTCGGCGCCACCCGCCAGCGGCACCCCGAGACCGACCGGCATCTCGCCCTCGCCGACCTCGTCGTCGTCAACAAGGCCGACCGGGTGCCCGAGGAGGAGCTGCGGAGCGTCCGGGAGGCCGTCGCCGGGCTCGCGGGCCGGGCCGCGGTGATCGAGGCGGCGCACGGCCGGATCGATCCCGAGCTGCTCTTCGACCGGGTCGTCCCGAACGACGAGATCGCCGGCCAGATGTCGATCGAGGACATCCTCTACGGCGACGAGGACGGGCACGCGCACGTGCACGCCGCCTACGACACCGTCTCCCTGGCCACGGCGGTCCCGCTGCACCCGCGGCGTCTGATGGCCTTCCTGGACTCCCGCCCCGAGGGCCTGTACCGGCTCAAGGGCTTCGTGGACTTCGGCGCCGCCGACCCCGACCACCGGTACGCGGTCCACGCGGTCGGCCGCTTCCTGCGCTTCTACCCGGAGCCCTGGCCGGCCGGCCAGGAGCGCCTCTCGCAGCTGGTCCTGATCGGCTCCGGCGTCGACGCGGCCGCTCTCCGCAAGGAGCTCGCCGCCTGCGAGCTGGACGGACCCGGGGACGTCCCGGACGAGCACTCCATGTGGGGCGTCCTCCGGTACGTGCCGCGGGGTGACGAGCCGGAGGCGGAGGAGGCGTGACCGCGCCTCAGGCCGGTCTGCCCGCCGGTGCCAGGCCGACCGCCGTCAGGTAGGCGTCGAGGCCCGCGTCGGCGCGGTCGCCCGCCCAGCCCACGTACCCGTCCGGGCGGATCAGAAGGACGCCCGTGCCGTACGGTCCGCCCGGCGCCGTCAGCCGGGCGGTGCGGACCTGCTCCGGGAGCGCCGCGGGAGGTTCGGCGTCGCCGGCCGTGAGCAGGGTGAAGTGCGGGCCCCGGAAGAGGTCGAAGAGCCGTCCCTCGCCGTGCCGGCCGTCCGGCGCGCGGTCGCCCGCGCGCAGGGCGTCCTCCGAGGTCTCCGGGCGGGTGTCGACCGCGAGGGCCGAGTCCCGGTAGCCGAGGTCGAGCTGTTGGACGTCCTTGCCGCGCTGGGTGGCCTCGCCGTCGGCGGTGGCCCGGTGGAGCCGGGTGCTGAGCCCCAGGACGTCCGCCGCGACGGGGCGGCGCTCGGCCTCGTAGCTGTCGAGGAGCGCGGCCGGTGCCCCGTGGAGCAGGACCTGGGCGAGCTTCCAGCCGAGGTTGTAGGCGTCCTGGACGCCCGTGTTGAGGCCCTGGCCGCCGGCGGGGGAGTGGACGTGGGCGGCGTCGCCCGCGAGGAAGACCCTGCCCTCCCGGAAGCGGTCCGCCAGCGCCGCCCTGGCGCGGTAGTCGGACGCCCACGGCACGTCCGTGATCCGGTCCCCGTCCAGCGGGGTCCGGGCGGCGAGCAGCGCGCGGACGCCCGCCGGGGTCGTGTCCACCTCGGCCGTCCGGTCCTCGAAGATGGCGGCGAGCTGGAAGAGGGTGTCGTCGCCGGGCAGCGGGCAGAGCGCCACGCCGCCGTCCGGCGCCCGCCACACGTGCCAGTGGTCCCGGTCTGCCACCGTCCCCGGAACGATCCGCACGTCCGCGACGAGCATCGGGCGCGGGTCCACGGTCTCGCCGGTCATGCCGACGCCGAGCGCTCGGCGGACCGTGGAGCGGCCCCCGTCGGCGCCGACCAGATAGGCGGCCCGGACCGTCTCGCCGGTGCTCAGCTCCACCGCCACGCCCGCGTGGTCCTGGCGGAGGCCGGTGAGGGCCGTGCCGAACCGGACGCCGCCGCCGAGCGCCGTGAGCCGCTCGTACAGCAGCTCCTGGGTCCGGGACTGCGGGATCAGCAGGGTGTTCGCGTACGGCACCTGCTCGGTGGGTTCCGAGCGCGGCACCATGTCCCACTCGCCCCGCCGCTCGGTGCCCTCCCAGGCCAGCATGCGGGGGTACGGTCCGCCCGCCGCCAGTACCCCGGGCAGGACGCCGAGGTCGTCCAGGACCTCCAGGCTGCGCGGCTGGAGTCCCTTGCCGCGCGAGCCGGGGAAGAGCCCGTCCGCCCGCTCCAGGAGGAGCGTGCGGACGCCCCGGCGGGCGAGGTCGAGGGCGAGGACGAGCCCTGTGGGCCCGGCCCCGCTGATGACGACGTCCGTGTCCCTGCGCCCGGTCCCGCTACCGGCGCTGTCCCTGTCCCTGTCCCTGTCCCTGTCCCCGTCGTTGTCCGCAGACATGGGTGACCGCCTCCCGTCCTTAACGCTGTTAAGTGCCGACCCTCGAAGGATCCCCTTAACGGCGTTAAGGAGTCAAGGGGATACCGTGACGGGGTGGCGACGAAGAAGACGACCAAGCTGGACCCGAGCACGGTGGCGGAGACCGCGCTGCGGCTGCTCAACGAACGCGGCCTGGAAGGGCTCACCCTCCGCGCCATCGCCCAGGAGCTGCACGTCCAGGCCCCCGCCCTGTACTGGCACTTCAAGAACAAGCAGGCCCTGCTCGACGAGATGGCCACCGTCATGTACCGGCGGATGGTCGCCGAGCCGGAGGCCCGCCCCGCCGCCGGGCAGGGCTGGCAGGAGCTGATGCTCGCCGCCAACCGGGGGCTGCGCGCCGGACTGCTGCGCTACCGCGACGGCGCCAAGGTCTACAGCGGCGCCCGCTTCACCGGCACCGACCACGCCCAGGACATGGAGCTTCAGCTCGGCGCCCTGATCGACGCCGGATTCACGCTGCGCGAGGCGGTGCGGGCCAGCACCACGGCGTACATGTACACCCTCGGGTTCGTCACCGAGGAGCAGGGCATCGAGCCCCTCCCCGGCGAGCCCCGGGAGGGCTTCGACATCGACGAGCGCGCCCGGCGCCTCGCCGCGTACCCGCTCGCGGCGGCGGCCGGCGCGGAGCTCTTCTCCGGCTACGACGAGCGCTTCGAGGAGGGGCTGCGGCTGATCGTCGCCGGGATCGAGACGGTGTACGCCCCCGGCGCGCGCGCCTGAACCCGGCGACGACGAAGCCCCCGCTCCGGTCGGGAACGGGGGCTTCTCGCGCGTACGGGGGTCGGCGGCTAGCTCGCCGGGCCCGCCACCACGTCCACCGGCTTCGGCAGCGGGGTGCCCGAGCCGTCGCGGCGCGGGTCCGGCTCCGGCAGCTCGACCGGCGTGCCGTTCTTCTGCGCGGCACGGGCCGGCAGGGCGCCCGCCCAGGCCAGGACCAGTGCGTCCTCGCCCTTCAGGAAGCGCTGGCAGCGCACGCCGCCGGTCGCCCGGCCCTTGCGCGGGTACTGGTCGAACGGGGTCAGCTTCGCCGAGGTCGCCGCGGCGCCGCCCAGCGTGCCGCTCGCCCCCGCCACCGTGAACACGGCCGCGTCCGCCGCCGGGTCCACCGCGGCGAAGCAGAGCACCTCCGCGCCGGCCGCCAGCTTGATGCCCGCCATGCCGCCGGCCGGGCGGCCCTGCGGCCGCACCTGGCTCGCCGGGTAGCGCAGCAGCTGCGCGTCGGAGGTGATGAAGACCAGGTCCTCCTCGCCCGTCCGCAGCTCGGTCGCGCCGACGATCCGGTCACCGTCCTTGAGGGTGATGACCTCCAGCTCGTCCTTGTTCGCCGGATAGTCCGGCACCACCCGCTTGACCACGCCCTGCAGGGTGCCGAGCGCCAGACCGGGCGAGGACTCGTCCAGGGTGGTCAGGCAGACCACCGTCTCGTCCGCCTCCAGGGACAGGAACTCGCTCAGCGGCGCGCCGCCCGCCAGATTCGGCGCGGCGACCGTGTCCGGCAGCTGCGGCAGGTCGATCACGGCCAGCCGCAGCAGCCGGCCCGCGGAGGTCACCGCGCCCACGTCGCCGCGCTGGGTGGCCGCCACCGACGAGACGATGACGTCGTGCTTGGCCCGCTTGGCGTCCGCCTCGGCCGGCGGCAGCTCCGCCGAGACCGTCCGGGCGAGCAGCCCGGTCGAGGAGAGCAGCACCCGGCACGGGTCGTCCGCGACCTCCAGCGGGACGGCCGAGACGGGCGCGCCCGCCGACTCCAGGAGGACCGTCCGCCGGTCGGTGGCGAACTTCTTCGCGACCGCGGCCAGCTCCGCCGAGACCAGCTTGCGCAGCTCGGAGTCGGACTCCAGGATCCCGGTCAGTTCGTCGATCTCGCCGGTCAGCCGGTCCCGCTCGGTCTCCAGCTCCAGGCGGTCGAACTTGGTGAGCCGGCGCAGCGGGGTGTCCAGGATGTACTGGGTCTGGACCTCGCTCAGCGAGAAGCGCTCCATCAGGCGCTCCTTCGCCTGCGCCGAGTTCTCGCTCTCCCGGATGAGCCGGATGACCTCGTCGATGTCGAGGAGGGCGACCAGCAGGCCCTCGACCAGGTGGAGCCGGTCGCGCTTCTTGCCGCGGCGGAACTCGGAGCGGCGGCGGACCACCTCGAAGCGGTGGTCGAGGTAGACCTCCAGGAGCTCCTTGAGGCCGAGGGTGAGCGGCTGGCCGTCCACCAGGGCCACGTTGTTGATGCCGAAGGACTCCTCCATCGGCGTCAGCTTGTAGAGCTGCTCCAGGACGGCCTCGGGCACGAAGCCGTTCTTGATCTCGATGACCAGGCGGAGCCCGTGGGCCCGGTCGGTGAGGTCCTTGACGTCGGCGATGCCCTGGAGCTTCTTCGAGCCGACCAGGTCCTTGATCTTGGAGATGACCTTCTCGGGGCCGACCGTGAAGGGCAGTTCGGTGACGACGATGCCCTTGCGGCGGGCCGTCACCGTCTCCACCGACGTGGTGGCGCGGATCTTGAAGGTGCCGCGGCCCGACTCGTACGCGTCCCGGATGCCGTTCAGGCCGACGATCCGGCCGCCGGTCGGCAGGTCGGGGCCGGGCACGAAGCGCATCAGCGCGTCCAGGTCCGCGTTCGGGTACCGGATCAGGTGGCGGGCGGCCGCGATCACCTCGCCGAGGTTGTGCGGCGGCATGTTGGTCGCCATGCCGACCGCGATGCCGGAGGCGCCGTTCACCAGCAGGTTCGGGTACGCGGCGGGGAGCGCGACCGGCTCCTGCTCCTGGCCGTCGTAGTTGGGCGCGAAGTCGACCGTGTCCTCGTCGATGGACTCGGTCATCAGCAGCGCGGCCGGGGCCATCCGCGACTCGGTGTACCGCATCGCGGCCGGCGGGTCGTCGTTGCCCAGCGAGCCGAAGTTGCCGTGGCCGTCGACCAGCGGCACGCGCATGGAGAAGGGCTGCGCCATGCGGACCATGGCGTCGTAGATCGAGGCGTCGCCGTGCGGGTGCAGCTTGCCCATCACCTCGCCGACCACGCGGGCGCACTTGACGAACCCGCGGTCCGGGCGGAGGCCCATCTCGTTCATCTGGTAGACGATGCGCCGCTGTACCGGCTTCATGCCGTCGCGGGCGTCGGGCAGCGCGCGCGAGTAGATGACCGAGTAGGCGTACTCGAGGAAGGAGCCCTGCATCTCGTCGACGACGTCGATGTCGAGGATCCTCTCCTCGTACGCGTCGTCCGGCGGCGGTGTCTTCGTGCTGCGGCGGGCCATCGCGGCTGCGGCTCCTTCTCCGACAAAGCTTGATCTGACGCGGACCATTGTGGACCGTGCCACCGACAGCGCGGACCGCGACCCGGACGAGGGACATCTCCGGGGTCGGGGAACTTCGCCAGGTGTCGGCGCGCTTGCATACAGTGGCAGGACTTTTCGTACCGCGATCGAAGGGACGTACATGCCCATGGGTCACACGGCCACGGCCGAGGCCGGCTCCGGCGGCCTGACAGCGACCGAGCACCGGCTGGCGAACGGCCTGAGGGTGGTGCTCTCGGAGGACCACCTGACCCCGGTCGCCGCGGTCTGCCTCTGGTACGACGTCGGCTCGCGCCACGAGGTCGCGGGCCGCACCGGCCTCGCCCACCTCTTCGAGCACCTGATGTTCCAGGGCTCGAAGCAGGTCCACGGCAACGGGCACTTCGAGCTCGTCCAGGCCGCGGGCGGCTCGCTCAACGGCACGACGAGCTTCGAGCGCACCAACTACTTCGAGACCATGCCCGCCCACCAGCTGGAGCTCGCGCTCTGGCTGGAGGCCGACCGGATGGGCTCGCTGCTCGCCGCCCTCGACGACGAGTCGATGGAGAACCAGCGCGACGTCGTGAAGAACGAGCGCCGCCAGCGGTACGACAACGTGCCGTACGGCACCGCCTTCGAGAAGCTCACCGCGCTCGCGTACCCCGAGGGCCACCCGTACCACCACACCCCCATCGGCTCGATGGCGGACCTGGACGCGGCCACCCTGGAGGACGCGCGGACCTTCTTCCGCACCTACTACGCGCCCAACAACGCGGTGCTGTCGGTCGTCGGCGACATCGACCCGGAGCAGACGCTCGCCTGGGTCGAGAAGTACTTCGGCTCCATCCCCGGCCACGACGGCAAGCCCGCCCCGCGCGACGGCGCCCTCCCGGACGTCATCGGCGAGCAGCTGCGCGAGGTCGTCGTCGAGGAGGTCCCGGCCCGCGCCCTGATGGCCGCCTACCGGCTGCCCGAGGACGGCACGCGCGCGTGCGACGCCGCCGACCTCGCCCTCACCGTGCTCGGCGGCGGCGAGTCCTCCCGCCTGCACAACCGGCTGGTCCGCCGCGACCGCACGGCCGTCGCCGCCGGCTTCGGTCTGCTCCGGCTCGCCGGCGCCCCGTCGCTCGGCTGGCTCGACGTCAAGACGTCCGGCGGCGTCGAGGTCCCCGCCATCGAGGCCGCCGTCGACGAGGAGCTCGCCCGCTTCGCCGCCGAGGGCCCGACCGCCGAGGAGATGGAGCGCGCCCAGGCCCAGCTGGAGCGCGAATGGCTCGACCGGCTCGGCACGGTCGCCGGCCGCGCGGACGAACTGTGCCGGTTCGCCGTGCTGTTCGGCGACCCGCAGCTCGCCCTGACCGCCGTCGACCGGGTCCTCGCGGTCACCGCCGACGAGGTCCGCGAGGTGGCCGCGGCCCGGCTCCGCCCCGACAACCGGGCGGTGCTGGTGTACGAGCCGGCGGAGACCGGCGCCGAAGACAGCGACGAGGAAGAGGGAGCGGACCAGTGACGGACACCGCCCAGCCCCTGACCAGCATGGAGTTCCACCCGCAGCCGCAGGCCGGCCAGGCCAGGCCGTGGGCCTTCCCGGCCCCCGAGCGCGGCACGCTCGACAACGGGCTGACCGTGCTGCGCTGCCACCGTCCCGGCCAGCAGGTCGTCGCCGTCGAGATCTTCTTCGACGCGCCGCTGGACGCCGAGCCCGAGGGCCTCGACGGCGTCGCCACCATCATGGCGCGCGCCCTCTCCGAGGGGACCACCGAGCGCGGCGCCGAGGAGTTCGCGGCCGAGCTGGAGCGCTGCGGCGCCTCCCTCGACGCCCACGCGGACCACCCCGGCGTCCGGGTCTCCCTGGAGGTCCCGGTCTCCCGCCTCCCCAAGGCCCTCGCGCTCGTCTCCGAGGCCCTGACCTCCCCGGCCTTCGACGCCGACGAGGTCAAGCGCCTGGTCGCCAACCGGCTCGACGAGATCCCGCACGAGGCGGCCAACCCGAACCGCCGCGCGGCCAAGCAGCTCTACAAGGAGCTCTTCCCGGCCGGCACCCGGCTGTCCCGGCCGCGCCAGGGCACCGAGGAGACGGTGGAGGCCATCGACGCCGCCGCCGTCCGCGCCTTCTACGACGCCCACCTGCGTCCCTCGGCCGCCACCGCGGTCGTCGTCGGCGACCTCACCGGCGTCGACCTGGACGCGGTCCTCGCCGACACGCTCGGCCGCTGGACCGGCGAGCCGGCCGCGCCGCGCCCGATGCAGCCGATCACCGCCGACGACACCGGACGGGTCGTCATCGTCGACCGCCCCGGCGCCGTCCAGACCCAGCTGCTCATCGGCCGGATCGGACCGGACCGCCACGACGCCGTCTGGGCCGCGCAGGTCCTCGGCGTCTACTGCCTCGGCGGCACCCTGACGTCCCGTCTGGACGCCGTCCTGCGCGAGGAGAAGGGGTACACGTACGGCGTGCGCGCCTTCGGGCAGGTGCTCCGCTCGGACGGCGAGGGGCACGGCGCCTCGCTGCTCGCCATCAGCGGCTCGGTCGACACCCCGAACACCGGCCCCGCACTGGAGGACCTGTGGAAGGTGCTCCGCACGCTGGCCGAGGGCGGATTGACCGACGCCGAGCGGGACGTCGCGGTGCAGAACCTGGTGGGCGTGGCCCCGCTCAAGTACGAGACGGCGGCCTCGGTCGCCGGGACCCTCTCCGACCAGGTCGAGCAGCATCTGCCCGACGACTACCAGGCCCGGCTGTACGCGCGCCTCGCCGAGACCGGCACGGTCGAGGCCACGGCCGCCGTCGTCAGCGCCTTCCCGGTGGACCGGCTGGTCACCGTGCTGGTGGGCGACGCCGCGCAGATCGAGGAGCCCGTGCGGGCCCTCGGCATCGGCGAGGTGACCGTGGTGAGCTGACGCTCCGTCGGCCCCGGGCGGAGGTCTCCGATGCGGTGAAGCATCGGAGACCTCCGCTTTGTCCGTTATGGCGTTAAGTGTGATCGTATGACCTGTGGCATGTCTTACAAAAGGGCGCGTCTGTTTGGCGATCGCCATCCGTCCGGCCTAGCGTCGATCCGGCTGTCCGGCCGACGCACGCGCCGCATCCGCGGCACCGGACAGTCATCGCCGAGTCCCCGTCAGGCGCGAGCCTGGGGAGCCGGGGACCCATGCAGTCCCTGGGGTGAATCGGACGCCTTCGCCCGCGCGGAGGGGCCCGTAGGAGACCTTCCTGCTCCGAACCCGTCAGCTAACCCGGTAGGCGAGAAGGAAGGAAAGGAACCGTCTTGGCGTTCACCCGTGCCACCGGGAAGCATCGTGGTGCGAGCCGACTGGCTCGCCGCAGCGCCGGCATCGCCGGCGTGGCCGCCCTCGCCGCCACCGGCGTCGTCGGCACCCTCGCCTCTCCGGCGCTCGCCGCCGACACGGACGACCGTTCCGCCGAGGACACCGGCCTCATGAAGGTGATCGCCGACGAGTCCATCGCCGACCAGATCAACGCGCAGGCCGCCGCCCAGGAGCAGGAGGCCGCCGAGGCCGAGGCCCGGGCCAAGGCGCGCGCCGAGGCGAAGCGCAAGGCCGAGGCCCGCGCGAAGGAGATCCGCGAGGCCGAGGAGCGCGCCGCCCGCGAGGCCGAGCGCCGCCGGCTCGCCTCCTTCAACCTCCCGGTCGCCGGCTCGTACGTCTCCACCGGCTACAAGACCGGTGGCTCCCTCTGGTCCTCCGGCAGCCACTCCGGCGTCGACTTCCACGCCGCCTACGGCAGCTCGGTCGTCTCCGTCGGCTCCGGCACCGTCGTCGAGGCCGGCTGGGGCGGCGCGTACGGCAACAACATCGTGATCCGGATGAACGACGGCACGTACACCCAGTACGGCCACCTGTCGTCCATCGGCGTCTACGTCGGCCAGTCCGTCGAGCCCGGCCAGCAGATCGGCGTCTCCGGCTCGACCGGCAACTCGACCGGCCCGCACCTCCACTTCGAGGCCCGGACCACCGCCGAGTACGGCTCCGACATCAACCCCGTCGCGTACCTCCGCGCCCGCGGTGTCAGCCTCTGACCCGCCACCCCGCTCCGAAACGGCCCCGGCTCCCACGAGCCGGGGCCTTTTCGTCGCTCCGCGTCCGGTACGCCCGCTGCCGTGAACCGGCCGAATTCCGAGGGGGCATCGGAATTTCCGGCGCACTGCAATAGAGTCGCGGAAGAAGCCGCTCGAATTCGGGGCGCGCGGAGCGAATACGGAGGTCGGACATGCGGGTTCCCGCGCAATCGGTATGCACGGCGATCCGGGACGACATCGTCTCGGGGGTCTTCGAGCGCGGCAGCCGGCTCACCGAGGAACAGCTCGCCCGCCGCTACGGCGTCTCCCGCGTCCCGGTCCGCGAGGCCCTGCGCACCCTGGAGTCCGAGGGCTTCGTGGTGAGCCGCCGGCACGCGGGCGCCCATGTCGCCGAGCCCACCGACCAGGAGGCCGCCGACCTCCTCGACGTACGGGCGCTGCTCGAACCGCTCGGCGCCGCCCGGGCGGCCCAGCGGCGCACCGACGCCCACCTCAAGGTGCTGCGCGGCCTGGTCAGGCTGGGGCAGGAGCGGGCCCGCAGGGGGCAGGGGGAGGATCTGCGGGCGCTGGGCGGCTGGTTCCACGAGACGCTCGCGCAGGCGTCCGGCAGTCCCGCTCTGGCCGTCCTCCTCACCCAGCTGCGCCACAAGATCGCCTGGATGTACACGGTGGACCAGCCGGACCGGCCGGTCGACGCCTGGGCCGAGCACGGGGCGATCGTCGACGCCATCGCGCGCGGGGACGCCGAGCGGGCCCGCGCGCTGACCGCCCTGCACGCCGAACACGCGCTGCCGCTGCACCGGCTGAAAAGGCCGGAGCGCGGCCGTGTGAGGGTTTCGCAACATGCCGTCAACACGGCGAGCGTCCGGAATTAACACGGGCGCCGTATACAAAGAATAGCAATTCCGGGGCCTCTTTCGTGCTGCCCGGAAAGGGGAATTCCGGAGTTCCGGAAATGCCGGACGGCCGTGTCCGCCGGGAATTCCGGGGACACGGCCGTCCGGGGAAGCGTGGAACCGACCCGCCGGGTCAGACCGTCTCGGGGAGCTCGTCGAGGCCCTCGGCGACGAGCTTGGCGAGGCGCTCCAGCGCGGCCTCGGCGCCCTCGGCGTCGGAAGCCAGCACGATCTCCTCGCCGCCCTGCGCGCCCAGGCCGAGCACCGCGAGCATGGACGCGGCGTTCACCGGGTTGCCGTCGGCCTTGGCGATGGTCACCGGGACACCGGAGGCCGTGGCGGCACGGACGAAGATGGAGGCGGGGCGGGCGTGCAGGCCCTCGGCCCAGCCGACGTTGACGCGGCGCTCAGCCATGGTGTTGCCCTTCAGGTCTTCGGCGGGTTGTCTAGACCAGTCTCTCACGGGAAGCGGAGTGCTCCCGTCGACATTGGTCCCCCCACCGTACGACGTTCGACCCCCCTCCCGGGGCCAGGCGCGGACCGGCGCGCGAACGGTGCCGGTGTCCCACCCCGGTCGTAGGCTGTGCCCCATGCGCAGCGCGTCGGAGCAGACGGACGGACCGGACGGGGCGGGCGGGGCGGGAGCGGGGGAGCCCCCGGCCCCGGAGGAGCACGCCTACCCCGACCACTGGGAGGCCGACGTCGTGCTCCGCGACGGCGGCACCGCCCGCGTCCGCCCCATCACCGCCGACGACGCCGACCGGCTCGTCAGCTTCTACGAGCAGGTCTCGGACGAGTCGAAGTACTACCGCTTCTTCGCCCCCTACCCCCGGCTCTCCGCCAAGGACGTCCACCGCTTCACCCACCACGACTTCGTCGACCGGGTCGGCCTCGCCGCCACCGTCGGCGGCGAGTTCATCGCCACCGTCCGCTACGACCGGATCGACGGACGCGGCCGGCCCGCCTCGTCCCCCGCCGACGAGGCCGAGGTCGCCTTCCTCGTCCAGGACGCCCACCAGGGCCGCGGCGTGGCCTCCGCCCTGCTCGAACACATCGCGGCCGTCGCCCGCGAGCGCGGCATCCGCCGCTTCGCCGCCGAGGTGCTCCCCGCCAACACCAAGATGATCAAGGTGTTCACGGACGCCGGCTACACCCAGAAGCGCAGCTTCGAGGACGGCTCCGTCCGGCTCCACCTCGACCTGGAGCCCACCGACCGCTCCCTCGCCGTCCAGCGCGCCCGCGAACAGCGCGCCGAGGCCCGGTCCGTCCAGCGGCTCCTCGCCCCCGGCTCGGTCGCCGTCGTCGGCGCCGGACGCACCCCCGGCGGCGTCGGCCGCACCGTCCTGCGGAACCTGCGGGACGCGGGCTTCACCGGCCAGCTGTACGCGGTCAACCCCGCGCTCGACACCCCCGCGGCCGACCTCGACGGCGTGCCCGCCTTCCCCTCCGTCGCCGCCATCGGCGCCCCCGTCGACCTCGCGGTCGTCGCCGTCCCCGCCGAGCGGGTGCCCGAGGTCGTCGCCGACTGCGGCGAGCACGGCGTCCGCGGCCTCGTCGTCCTCTCCGCCGGATACGCCGAGAGCGGCACCGAGGGCCGCGAGCGGCAGCGCGCCCTGGTCCGGCAGGCCCGCTCGTACGGCATGCGGATCATCGGCCCCAACGCCTTCGGCATCATCAACACCGCCGCCGACGTCCGGCTCAACGCCTCCCTCGCCCCCGAGATGCCCGCCGCGGGCCGCATCGGCCTCTTCACCCAGTCCGGCGCCATCGGCATCGCCCTCCTCGCCGGGCTGCACCGGCGCGGCGCGGGGCTCTCCTCCTTCATCTCGGCGGGCAACCGCGCGGACGTCTCCGGCAACGACTTCCTCCAGCACTGGTACGACGACCCGGCGACCGACGTCGTCCTGCTCTACCTGGAGTCGATCGGCAACCCGCGCAAGTTCACCCGGCTCGCCCGCCGCACCGCCGCCGTCAAACCGGTCGTCGTCGTCAAGGGCGCCCGCCACAGCGGCAGCGCCCCGCCCGGCCACCGCGTCCCCGTCACCCGCATCCCGCACGCCACCGTCTCCGCGCTGCTCCGCCAGGCCGGCGTCATCCGCGTCGACACCGTCACCGAACTCGTCGACGCCGGACTCCTCCTCGCCGGACAGCCGCTGCCCGCCGGGCCGCGCGTCGCGATCCTCGGCAACTCGGAGTCCCTCGGCCTCCTCACGTACGACGCCTGCCTCACCGAGGGGCTGCGCCCGCACCGGCCCCTGGACCTGACGACCACCGCCACCCCGGCCGACTTCCGGGACGCGCTCGCCGCGGCCCTCGCCGACGACTCCTGCGACGCGGTCGTCGTCACCGCGATCCCCTGGGTCGGGATCGAGGGCACCACCGAGGTGCTCGCCGCCTCCCTCCGCGAGGCCGTCGCCGGCAGCGGGGCCGCGGGTGCCGCCAAGCCGGTCGTCGTCGTCCACGTCGAGATGGGCGGGCTCGCCGAGGCCCTCTCCGCCGCCACCAGCACCCGCCCCCCGCCCGCGCGCACCCGCCGCCCGACCGTCGCCGCCGCGCCGACCGCCGCGGAGACCGCCGCGGCCCCCGCGCCCCAGGAGACACAGGCGGCACAGGAGGCGCAGGCAGCACCGGAGCCGCAGGAGCCGCAGCCGCCCGCCCCCGCCCGGAACATCCCCGCCTACCCCGCCGCCGAGCGGGCCGTCCGCGCGCTCGCCGAGGCCGTCCGGTACGGACAGTGGCGGCGGCAGGCCGCGGAGCCGGGACGCGTACCGGAGTACGACTCCATCGACGAGACCGGCGCCGCAGCCCTCATCGACCGCGTGCTCGGCGAGCGGGGCGCCGGACAGGAGTCCCGGGGCGTGACCCTCACCGCCGACGAGGCCCGCGAGCTGCTCGGCCGGTACGGCATCGAGGTCCGCCCCACCCTGCCCGCGCCCGGGCCCGACGAGGCCGTGGCCGCGGCCGCCCGGCTCGGCTACCCGGTGGCGCTCAAGACCACCGCCCCCCACCTCCGCCACCGCCCCGACCTCGGCGGCGTCCGGCTCGACCTGGCGACCGAGGAGCAGCTGCGCACCGCCTATGCCGAGCTCACCGAGGCCCTCGGCAAGCCCGCCGAGCTCCAGCCCGTCGTGCAGGCGATGGTGCCCCGGGGCGTCGACACCGTCGTGCGCGCCGCGATCGACCCCGCCGCCGGCGCCGTGCTCTCCTTCGGCCTGGCCGGCGCCGCCTCCGAACTGCTCGGCGACACCGCCCACCGGCTGGTTCCGGCCACCGACCGGGACGCCGCCGAACTGGTCCGCTCCATCCGCACCGCCCCGCTGCTCTTCGGCTGGCGCGGCTCGGCCCCCGTCGACACCCCCGCCCTGGAGGAGCTGCTGCTCCGGGTCTCCCGGCTGGTCGACGACCATCCGGAGATCGTCTCCGTCGCCCTCGAACCGGCCGTGGTCGCCCCGACGGGCGTCTCCGTCCTCGGCGCCGTGGTCCGCCTCGCCCCGGCCGCCCCCACCACCGACCTCGGCCCCCGCCGCCTGCCCGGCTACTGACGGGCCGGAGGGGGTCCGCAGCCCCGTAGGATGGAGTCCATGGCGAAGACCGGTACGACGACCCAGGGGCTGCGCGCGGCGATCGAGCGCAGCGGCTACTACCCGGCACTCGTGGCCGAGGCGGTGGAGGCCGCCGTCGGCGGCGAGGACGTCGCGTCGTACGTGGTCCACCAGGAGACCACCTTCGACGCCAACGAGGTCCGGCGCCACGTCACCGTGCTCGTGCTCACCCCGAGCCGCTTCATCGTCAGCCACACCGACGAGCAGGCCGCCGACAACAGCTCCCCGAGCCCGTACGCCACCACGTCCACCGAGTCCGTGAAGCTCGACCGGATCTCGTCGGTCGTGGTCAGCCGCGTCGTCGCCAACCCGGAGTCGTACACCCCGGGCACCGTGCCCCGCGAGGTCGTCCTCACCATCGGCTGGGGCGCCGTCTCCCGGATCGACCTGGAGCCCGCCGCCTGCGGCGACCCGAACTGCGACGCCGACCACGGCTACACCGGCAACGCCACCGCCGACGACCTCAGCCTGCGGGTCAGCGAGGCCGGCGACGGCCCGGACACCGTCCGGCAGACCCTCACCTTCGCCCAGGCGCTCTCCGAGGCCACCGCCGCCACCGCGCCGACGGCCGGCCGCTGATGGCGCAGCCGACCTCGGTCGCCCACGGCTGGCCCGACGAACCGGAACCGCTCGCCCCGGAGAGCGCCCCGGTGCCCGAGTACGGCTCCGGCTCCCTCGCCGACCTGCTGCCCACCCTCGTCGCCGGCCAGGGCGTACCCGGCTTCGAACCGCGGATCGCCGAGCTGACCCCCGCCGACCGCGTCTGCGTCTTCCTCGTGGACGGCCTCGGCTGGGAGCAGATCAAGGCGCACCCCGACGAGGCCCCCTACCTGACCTCGCTGCTCGCCGGCTCGCGCGGCGGCACCGGCCGGCCGATCACCGCGGGCTTCCCCGCCACCACCGCGACCTCGCTCGCCTCCGTCGGCACCGGCCGCGCCCCGGGCACCCACGGCCTGGGCGGCTACACGGTCCGCGACCCGCGCAGCGGCGAGCTGATGAACCAGCTCAAGTGGCGCCCCTGGACCGAGCCCAAGGTCTGGCAGCCGTACCCGACCGTCTTCCAGCTGGCCCACGAGGCCGGGATCCACACCGCCCAGGTGTCCTCTCCGATCTTCGCGCAGACCCCGCTCACCCAGATCGCGCTGAGCGGCGGCGCCTTCCACGGGCACCTCTCCGGCGAGGAGCGGATGGACGTCGCCGCCGAGCAGCTGGCCGGCGGCGACCGCTCGCTGGTCTACACGTACTACAGCGAACTCGACGGCGCCGGGCACCGCTTCGGCATCGACTCCGACGCCTGGCGCGGCCAGCTGATGCTGGTCGACCGGCTGGTGCGCCGGCTCGCCGAGCAGCTGCCCGCCCGCTCGGCGCTGTACGTCACCGCCGACCACGGCATGGTCGACGTGCCCTTCGACGAGGAGCACCGCATCGACGTCGACGAGGACTGGGAGCTGCGCGCCGGCGTCGCCCTCCTCGGCGGCGAGGGCCGCGCCCGGCACGTCTACGCCGTCCCCGGTGCCGAGGCCGACGTCCTCACCTGCTGGCGCGAGGTGCTCGGCGAGCAGTTCTGGGTGGCGGGCCGCGACGAGGCCATCGCACTCGGCTGGTTCGGCGACACCGTCGACGAGCGGGTGTACGGCCGGATCGGCGACGTCGTCGCCGCCGCCCACGAGGACGTGGCCCTCGTCGCCTCCGTCGGCGAGCCGCTGGAGACCCAGATGACCGGCATGCACGGGTCGATGACCCCCGCCGAGCAGCTGGTGCCGCTCCTCGAAGTCCGCTCCTGAACCCGCCGATCCCCTTCCCGACCTCCCGACCCGAAAGGTCCCCGACCCGTCATGCCCGAGCTGGTGTTCTTCTCCGGAACGATGGACTGCGGAAAGAGCACGCTGGCGCTCCAGATCGCGCACAACCGCGACGCGCGCGGACTCCAGGGCGTGATCTTCACCCGGGACGACCGGGCGGGCGCCGGCAAGCTGTCCTCACGGCTCGGCCTGGTGACCGAGGCCGTCGAGGCGCCCGAGGACATGGACGTCTACGGGTACCTCGTCGACCAGCTCTCCCAGGGCGGCAAGGCCGACTACGTGATCGTCGACGAGGCGCAGTTCCTCGCCCCGGCCCAGATCGACCAGCTCGCGCGGATCGTCGACGACCTCGGGCTCGACGTCTACGCCTTCGGGATCACGACCGATTTCCGCACCAAGCTCTTCCCCGGCTCGCAGCGCCTGATCGAGCTCGCCGACCGGATCGAGCAGCTCCAGGTCGAGGCGCTGTGCTGGTGCGGCGCCCGGGCCACCCACAACGCCCGGACCGTCGGCGGCCACATGGTGGTCGAGGGCGAGCAGGTCGTCGTCGGCGACGTGAACACGGCCGCGGAGGTGGTCGGGTACGAGGTGCTGTGCCGCCGCCACCACCGCCGGCGGATGACCAGCGCCAGCTCCCGCGCCGCCTCCCTCTCGCCGGACGTGCTGCCGGTCACCCCGGCCTGAGATCCCTCGCCCGTCACCCCAGGGGGCGACCCGCTACGCGAGCCAGAGCGCTCCCGCCGACTCGGCACCGCTCGACGCGTTGATCGCGGAGGCGGGCCGGGGTACGGCCTGGCGGACGAAGACGCCGGCCACGCTGCCGCCGAACACCAGCGGGGCCAGCACCACTTCACGACCGGACGGGGACGTGCCGGGGAGCTCGACCACGGCCGGAGGCACGTGACGCTGCAGCACGTAGCACTCGGTCGGGTCCTGAAGACGTTCCGTGAGGACCGTGCGCCAGCGGGTCGCGTCGGTGGTGGGACCGAAGACCAGGTCCTTCCCGCCGTACGCGGACGAGGGCTTGCAGACGAGGGTGTCGCGGCCGGCGATCGCCCGGTCGAGGGTCTCGGCGCGCAGCCTGAAGGTCTCCGGCACGTGCGCCTCGACCAGTGCGAGCTCCTCCCGGCTCAGGACGTCGGCGAACTCCTCGTCGAAGAGCAGCGCGAGATTCGCCTTGTTGTCGTAAAGGGCGGCCGCGGGTGAGCCGATGAAGGAGACGACACCCGCGGTGTCGAGCTCCATCAGGCGCCGGGTGAGCGCCGGCGGCACGAAGTGCTTCGTCTCGTGCCAGGTGTACGCGGTGAAGATCGCGTCCACGCGCCGGCCCTCGAAGTACACGCCCTCGTCGGTCGCTTCCAGGTCGTGCACGAGGCCGCAGCTGACCTCGTATCCGGCGGAACGCACCATGTCCACGAAGAACCGGCGTCCCGAGTCGATGTCGGCCGGGTCCGCGGTCGCCTCGAAGACGTGGAGAGGGCCGTCCCCATGCCGCTCCACGAGGCTCCCGAACACGTCGAGCCACGCCTTGGACGTGTCGAAGCCCCGCACGGCGAGCCCGCGGGCCTTCAGGAACCCGGCGTAGCCCGAGTCCCGGGTCGCCGCCGTGTACGGGGCGCAGGTGCTCAGGCCGCCGAGCGAGGTGGCCACGTTCAGCTCGACGAGCTGGAGTCCCTGGTCCGTGACGACCAGGTCCGGGCGCATGAACGCGGTGGCCACGCGAGCCAGGTGCGGGCGGCGCAGGGCCTCGCACATCAGCTGCGCGTCGTCGGCCGGTACGCCCAGGTAGGAAACCCATGCGTCGAGGTCGTCGCCGAAGATCCGCCCGGGCAGGGAGGAGATCAGCTCGGAGAGCCGCAGCGCGACCGCCGACATCTCCTCTGACGCCCGGGCGCCGAAGAACTGCGGCGGGTACATGTGCGTCCACCCCTGACGGTGGATCCGCTCGGTGAATTCCTTGCGGTCGGCCTCCGCCTCGCCGGAGGCGGCGAAGTCCGTCCAGGCGGCGACGGCTCGCGGGTCGAGCCAGGACCAGGCGCTCACTTCAGCTTCCCGGCGGCGCGCAGGGCGGCGAGCACGGTGTTGACCGCCTCGGAGGACTTGTCCTCACCCGTGGCGAGCTGGTGGTAGCTCAGGCCGCCCGGGTTGACCATGTTGACCTCGACCACGTAGGGGAAGGCGAGGTCGATGCCCGAGTAGAAGATGCCCAGGTCCATCATGCGCTTGCCCAGCCGGCGGACGAACGCGTCCTCCTCGGGCGTCAGTTCCAGGGCCTCGAAGCGCGCGCCCAGCGTGGCGTTGGACCGGTTGTCGTGCTCGGGGTGGAAGCGCAGGAAGCCGGAGACCGGGACGTCGCCCGCGATGATGACGCGCTTCTCGTTGGTGCGGATGTTGGGGATGTACTCCTGGACCGCGGTGTGGCGCTTGGCCATGCCGATGATGTCGCGCCCGTACCGGCCGTAGCGGGACATCGCGTTGCCCGTGGCCGAGCCGAGGAGGGCCGAGCGGTTGCGGTCCGTCTTGTTCACCACGTACACGTCCGCGCCGCAGCCGTCGTTGGTCGGCTTGATCACCCAGGAGCGGTCGCCGTCACCCTCGACCAGCGCGTTCAGGAAGTCGAAGTCGTTGGTGACGTACGAGACGGGCAAGTTCTCGGCGGGCACGATGGCACCGAGGTTGATCTTGGTGTTGAGGTAGAACAGCGCGGACGCGTCGTTGACGAACGGCACGCGCTGATTGAGCAGCCACAGCAGCTGGAAGGAGGCGTTGCCGGCCTCGGGGTGCGTGCCCGCCAGGACCCAGACCAGGTCGAAGTCCTCCGCGGAGGCGTAGGACTCCCGCATCGTCGGGAAGTCGCCGCCCGCGGCGAACTCCTCCGACAGCTTCACACGGTCGCAGACCACGACCGACTCGTGGACGTTGAGCGTGTCGATGTCGCCGATGTGGACCTCGTGGCCCTCGCGGTACAGGGCGCTGGGGATGATCGAGTGGTTGTCCAGCTCGAACTTGGACGCCTCGGACACGAGGACGAGGATCTTGTAGGACACAGGAAGGGCCTCTCTGGGAGTTCGGGGGGCGGGGCGCGGCGTGGTGCGGACGAACCAGGGCTCGCGGTGAGGTGATCAGGGGCTCGCGGTGAGGGTGATCAGGGGCTCGCGGTGAGGGTGCGCACCGCGCCCTCCAGACGGGTCTCCAGCTCGTCGCGGTCGTCGCCGACCGCCACGACGAATCCGTGCCGGTCGCCCGACTTGCTGACGCTCGGCGGGAGTTGTCCGGCCGGCACGCTGATGTGCACCTCGGCCACGCCCGGCATCGAGGCGACCAGCGCGGTGCTGATGTCGTGCATGGGCACGGTCCGGTCGAAGGTGACGTAGCGGATGCCGGCGACCCGCCGGCCGGTGGGCTCGGAGGGGACGGGGAGCCCGAACACGGCGGCCATGGTCTGGGCGAAGACGTCCTCGCCCAGGGCCAGGATCAGCATGTCGCTGATCCGGTCGCCGCCCGGGCGGCCGTGCGACTCGATGAGCCGAGGGCCGGCGGCGGTCAGCATGATCTCGGTGTGCGAGGGTCCGTACCGGTAGTCCACCGCGTCGAGCATCGCGGTGACCAGCTCCGTCACAGCCGCCTCGTCCGCCGGGGACAGGCTCACCGGGAGGGTGTGGCCGGTCTCGACGAAGTGCGGTGCTCCGGTGGTCGCCTTCTCGGTGACGGCCACGATCCGGTGCCCGGCGGGGCCGCTCATGGCCTCGACGCTGTATTCGCGGCCGGTCAGGAACTCCTCGACCAGATGCGGGGTGGAGAACGCCATCTCCGCCACGTGCTTCTCGGCCTCGCCGGAGTCCGCGAGGTACCGCACGCCGGAACTGCCGGTGCCGTCGACGGGCTTCACCACGCAGGGGTGGCCGATCCGCTCGATCGCGGGCAGCAGCTCGCCCCGGGTGCGGCAGACGACGTGGGAGACCGGCTTCCCGGCCCGGTCGCCCACCACGGAGCGCAGCTTCGCCTTGTCCTTGAACGCGTGCAGTGCCTCCGGCGCGTTGCCGGGCCAGCCCAGCTCCCGGTTCACGACCGCGGAGACGACGGAGCCGATCTCGCCGAAGCCGAAGCAGCTCACGGGACCCGACCACTCCATCGCCCGCAACCGCTCGACGAGTTCGTCGGCGGACTCGGTCCAGGCGGTCTCGACGACCGGCCAGTCCGTGGCCGGAGGGCGCGGCTGGGTGGGATCGTCGACGATGACCACGGCCAGGCCCAGGCTCTCCGCCGCTGCGACGACGGAGTCACGGGGGCCCAGCAATACGGCGGTCGGCTGGGTCTCAGACATGCTGGGCACGGCCTTTCGGTAGGAGGAAGCAGGAGGCTGCCGCGACGACGGACAGAGTGCTGATCACCAGCCACAGGTCGGCGCTGCCGTGAAGGGTCTGCAGGAGATAGCCGCCCATGCCGGAGCCGAGCAGACTGCCGAGTGCGCCGGCCGCGCTCATCGTGCCGAGGGCCAGCCCGGTGCGCTTCAGCGAACTCGCCTCGACGGCCTGCTCGTCGAGGCTCGGGGCGATCAGCATCTCGGCCAGGGTGATCGGCAGGACGAACGCCAGCAGCGCGCCCCAGCCGGTGAACGGGATGAGCAGCGCGTAGCCGACGGCGAAGGCGAGGAACCCGATCACGAGCAGGCTGCGGGTGGCCGTCGACCGGAACACATGGCGCAGCAGGGAGTACTGGAACAGTACGCACAGCGCGCCGTTGACGGTGAAGACGACGGAGATGGCGGCCGTGCTGCCGGTCAGCTGCTTCGCGGCGATGGGCAGGACGACGTTGAGCTGGCTGTAGATCGCCCAGAAGACCACGCCGAGCAGGAGCAGCGGAACCCACTGCCACCTCGCCCAGCGCGTGCCGTCGGCGGCCGGCGGGGTGCCGCCGGCCTCGCCGGCCTCGGCGGGGGCCGACGGATCGCCGGATTCCGCCGGACGGCCGGGCACCTCGCCACCGGCCCGCCTGAGCGTCAGGCGCAGGCCGAGCAGCAGATGCGAGGCCACACAGGCGGCCAGGACGTACTGGAAGCCGAGCGGGTAGACCGCCGCGCCCAGGGCCGGGCCCGCGATGACGCCGACGTTCACGAACGTCGAGCGCAGCGCGAGCATCTCCCTGCGGTCCGACCCGGCCTCCCGCACCAGGAGGGTCTTGATGGACAGCCCGAGGAGCGACCCGCCGACGCCTATGGCCACGATGCCGGCGACGAGGGGCACCATCACGGTGCCCCCCGCGAGACCCGCGCCGAGCAACAGGTAGCCGACGATGCGCAGACCGAAGCCGCAGGACAGAGCCGGCAGGGTGCCGAAGCGGTCCACGACCAGGCCCGACACGAGGGAGAAGCCCTGGCCGCAGAAGGCGAGCAGCCCCACGAGGAACCCCACCCGGCCGGCCCGCATGCCCTGTGCCGTGAACTCGATGGCCAGCAGGGGCAGGAACATGAACGTCGTCAGGCCGGTGACGAGCACCGCCACCAGAAGGGCACGGCCCGTCGGCGAGGTCTGACGCCAGGTGTTCACGCGCCGGCTGCTTCTTCGAGGTTCTCCATGAGCCATGCCTCGGCCTGCAGGACGCGCTGCTCCACCTCGGCGAGATCGGCACCCTCGACGATCACGAAGCACAGGTGCGAGGTGCTGTTCTGCGTCACCGCGTCCGGCGCGAGCGCCTCGTTCACCTCGTAGTGGTGCACCCACTCGAACGGGGGCCTGCCGGGGGCCTTCACCGGACGGCCCTGCGGCAGGATGGAGATCGAGCCGTGCACCTTGTCCGGGACGCCGGCCGGGGCCGGGGGCACGGGCAGGTCGCAGGACTGGCGCAGCCAGGTGGCGTGCAGGTCCACGCCGTAGGTGGCGCGGGTCAGTGCCGGGATGCGGTCGCCACCGACCCGCGAGGCGATCTCGCACAGAACGAGCTCGTCGTCGGGGGTGTGGAACACCTCCAGGTGATAGGCGCTGACCTCGGGGGTCTCGAAGGCGTCGAGCACCCGGTCGAAGAACTCCTCCAGACGGACGGCGAACTTGTCCTCCGGATGCAACTGGAGGGATCCGTTGTTGTGCCCGGAGAAGACACCGAGGCAGCTGCGCACGTAGCGGGAGGAGGCGACGAACCGGTACCCGGGGGCGATGACGGCGTCCACGTGGTACATCTGCCCGTCGACGAACTCCTCGGCCATGAGGTCCTCGCGCCAGTGCCGGCGGCTGAACGCGATCAGGTCCTCCTCGCCGCGCAGCACCGAGATGTCGCGCGAGCCACCCTGCTTGACCGGCTTGACGACGACGGGGTAGCCCGCCTCCGCGACGAAGTCCGTGAGGTCGACGATGGTGTGCAGCCGCGCGTAGCGGGGCGTGCGCACGGTGCGGCTCGCCACCTGCTTCATGACCGCCTTGTCCCGGAAGGACAGGGCGCTGGCCGCCGACTGGCCGGGGATCCCGAGGTCCTCCCGGATGCGCGCCGCCCGCTCCAGGTCGTACTCGTTGTCGGTGATGAGGTGGCTGAAGGGAGCCTTCTTCGCCAGCTCGCGGATGCGCAGTTCCGCGTACGGGACGAACTCGCAGTCCTCGACGTGCTCGTACTCGGCGAAGCCGTCGGTGTTCGCCAGCGCGTTGTGGCTGTACACGTGGAGCACGTCGGCGAGTTCGGGGAGCATGGCGGCGTAGTCGCTCTTGGGGCCGTAGTTGATGACGGCGACGTTGGGCATGGTGCGGCCTCGCATTGCAGGGGAAGGACTTCGTCAGGGAGGGAGAGGGGCGCCGGCGCGTCAGGTCTGCGGGACGTAGACCGGAAGGTCGTCCTCGACGGCGTACGGCCGCCTGGCCCAGTTCATGGTGCTCCACGGTCCCGCCATGTCGGCCAGGTCGGTGATGACCTTCGGGCGGAAGTCCGGGTCCTGCTCGATGGGGCCGTCCGGCGGGAAGACCCGCTCGACGTACCGGTGGCCCGGGTCCGCGGCCATGAAGACGATCGGGCCGCCGTCGGGGTTCTCCGCCCGCAGGTAGCGGGCCACCTGCCAGCCCGCTCCCGCCGAGAGTCCGGCGAAGACGCCGGTCTGGGAGAGCAGGCTTCGGCAACCCGCGGCCGACGCATCGAAGTTGATCCAGTGGATGTCGTCGTACGCGGAGTAGTCGATGTTGTCGAATCGGATGCCGCTGCCGATGCCCGCGATGATGAATCCGTCGAGCGGGATGGCCTCCGAACCGAATGACCGGCTTCCGAAGGGCTGGATGCCGGCCACCCGGACGTCCGCGCACGAGGCTCGAAGGTAGCGGCTCATGGCACTGGTCGAGGCGCCGGTGCCGACGCCGCCGACGACCGTGATCCCGGTGGAGCCGAGCTCCTTGACGATCGTGTTCGCGACGCTCTCGTAGCCGATGTAGTGGACGTCGTCGTGGTACTGCTGCATCCAGTACGCGTCCGGGTGCTCCTTCATGTACGCGTGCACCAGCCGGACCCGCGTCTCCTGGTCGTGCTGGAGCCCGTCGTCGCCGGACGAGGGGACCTGGGTGTACGTGGCCCCGAGGTACTTCAACTGGGTCCTGATCGCCGCGTCGACCGCGACGGACGCGAAGATGTGGGCCTTGAGGCCCAGGGCGCGGCACACCAGCGCGAGAGCGTGACCGTAGATGCCGCTGGAGCTGTCCACCAGGGTCTGCCCGGGCTGGATCACGCCGCGGTCGAGAAGGTCCTTGACGGCCGCGTACACCGAGGTGACCTTCATGACCTCGAACCGGACGACGTAGATCCCGTCTCCCAGATCGATCAGGTCCGGCTCGGAGAGTTTCTCGGCGAATGACTTGTACACCGCGTGCCTTCCCACCATCGGGCTACTTGACGCTGACAGTCCGCAGTTCTAGACGCACGGGGTACCGGGGGATTCCCGTTTCGTTCCCGGAACCGTCTGGGAGCCATCCGGGAAGGCGGGCGAAGACCCTCCCTCCATGACGACTCTTCAGCTCAGCGGGATCGCCGACGGGCCGCATCTGGCCGAACCTGTGGGACCCGTCTGCGACGAGGTGATGGAGCAGGCACGACGACACCCCGACCGCCTGGCGGTCGTCTGCGGGAGCGACCACCTCACCTACCGACAGCTCGCCGCGGCGGCCGAGGCCGTCGCCGCCGAACAGGACCTGGCAGGGCTCCGGCCCGGTGGGGCGCGAATCGGGATCCTCGCACACCGCACGGCGGCCACCGTCGCCCACGCCCTGGGCGTCAGCCTCGGCGGCCGGTCGTTCGTCTTCGTCGACCCGGAGGCGCCCGAGGCCGTCGTCCAGCACATCCGCACGACGGCGGACGTCTCGCTGATCACCGACCCCCGGACGGGAACCCCGCACACCGGCCCCGGGACCGATCCGGCGGCGCCGAAGCCTGCGCGGCAGCGGTCGCTCGACGACGAGGCGTACGTGCTGTACACCTCGGGCAGCACCGGAAGGCCCAAGGGAGTGTCGGTCTCCCAGCGGAACCTGGCGAGCTCCACCGCCGCACGCCTCACCGTGTACGAGCCGTACGGCACCCCGGTCTTCCTGCTCCTGTCCCCGTTTCACTTCGATTCCTCGGTGGCAGGTGTCTGGGGCACGCTCGCGGCCGGCGGCACCGTGGTCGTGGCGCGCGAGGACGAGCGGCGCGACCCCGCCGCGCTCTTCGGGCTCGTGGCCCGGTACGGCGTCACCCATCTGCTGGCCGTGCCGAGCTTCTACGCCGAACTCCTGCTCACGCTCGGCCAGGACACGGCGGCCGGCGAGGCCGTCGCCTCGCTGCGGATGGCGATCTGCGCCGGCGAGGCCCTCCCGCAGAGCGTGATCGACGGCCACTTCGCGTTGCTGCCGGGCGTCGCCCTGGCCAACGAGTACGGTCCGACCGAATGCACCGTCTGGGCCACGTACCGCGTCTATGAGCGGCCGGGCCGTTCGACCATCGGCCGTCCCATCCCCGGCACGTCCGTCCACCTCCTCGACGACCGGCTGCAGCCCGCCGAGGCGGGAGGCGTGGGGCAGATCGCACTCTCCGGCCCGGGCGTGAGCGGTGGGTACGTCGCCGATGCCCAGCAGACGAACGCTCGGTTCGTCACCCTGACCGATGCGAGCGGCGCCACGGCGCGCGCCTATCTGACCGGCGACCTCGGCCGGTGGTCGGACGAGGACGGCCTGGAGTTCGCGGGCCGCATCGACAACGAGGTGAAGATCCGCGGCGTGCGGGTGACGATCGAGTCCATCGAGGAAGCCCTCGTCTCCCACCCCGGCGTGCACGCCGCCGCCGTCGCCTACGACGCCGAGACCTCGACCACCTTCGCCTTCGTCACCGTCGCGCCCGGGGCCGAGGCGGACGCCGCCTCGGTGCGGGCCAGGGCGGAGGCCGTTCTCGGATCCGGCGTGACGCCCGACCGCGTGGTGTTCGCCGAGACGCTGCCGCGCACCGCGCACGACAAGATCGACCGGGCCGCTCTGCTGGCCTCGGTCCGGCCGCTCGCGCCCGTCGCGGGACCGGACGCCGGCGGCGGCCTCGCCGCGCAGATCGCGCGTGCCTGGTCGGACGTCCTGGGCGTGGACGTCCTGGAGACCGAGAGGGCCGGCTTCTTCGAGCTCGGCGGGAACTCCCTCAGCATCATGCGGCTGGCCCGCGCCCTGGGAAAGATCGCCGGCCACCCGATCGGGGTCAAGGAGGTGTACCGGCGCGGCACCATCGCGCAGCAGGTGGAGCTCCTGTCCACCCCCTAGATCTCCCACGTCCGCCACTCGGTCCGCCGTACCTCCCTCGACAGATGGGTGAGCAGTGCCCTTGACCATGTCGTCGTCGAACCCCTCCATCACGACGTTCGCACCCGAGCGCGACCGGACCGCCGACCCCGGTGCCTCGCCGGCCGTGCTGTGCTTCCCGCACGCCGGCGGCAGCGCCTCGTTCTTCCGCCCCTGGGCCGGTCTGCTGCCCGCGTCCAGGGTCCACGCCGTGCAGTACCCCGGCCGTGAGGAGCGGATCGCGGACGAGGCGCCCGAGAGCCTCGTCGAGCTCGCCGGCCTCGTGGCCGAGGAGATCCTCGCCGGGCCCCGGCGGTACTCCCTGCTGTTCGGCCACAGCATGGGCGCCTATGTCGCCTTCGAGGTGGCGCGACTGCTGGAGAGCGCCGGGGAGCCCGTGCCCGGCGTGATCGTCTCCTCGGCCGCCGCGCCCGGCCTGCGGGCTCCCGTTCCCTACGAGCACTCGGCCGACGTCCGCGCCTACCTCGAACGCTACGAACCGCTGAGCCCGGAGATCAGCGGCGACGAGGAACTCCTCGAACTGATCCTCGACTACAGCAAGAGCGACCTGCGGCTCGTGGCGCAGTACACGGGGTTCGCCGGGAAGCGCATCGGCGCCCGTCTGACGGCCGTGGTGGGCGACGACGACGTACCGGAGATCCGGTCCGGGTTCTCCACGTGGCGGCAGCACACCGACGGCACGTTCGTCCCGGTCGTGGTGCCGGGCGGGCACTTCTACCTCCGCGGCGATCCGCCGGTGGCGCTGATCGACGCCGAGCTCGCCCGGTCCGCTGCGGTGACGGGAGCGTCCTCATGACGGGAAGCGACGTGAGAGAGCGGATCGGCAGCCTCGTCGACGGCGAGACCTACCGTCACGGAAACCCCTTCGCACTGTGGCGGTGGATGCGGGAGAACGAGCCGGTGGCCTGGCACGAGCCCGGCGTCTTCCCCGGCTTCTGGTCCCTGACCGGGTACGACGAGGTGAAGGAGGTACTGCGCGACGCCTCGACGTTCAGCTCCTCCTCCGGCATCCTGCTGCGCCCGCTCGCCCAGGGAGACGATCCCGGCAGCAACCGGACCCTGGCGCTGTCCGACCCGCCGCGGCACAACGTGCTGAGGGGCGCCATCGCCGGCTGGTTCGCGCCGAGGAACCTGCGACGGCTGTCGCAGACCCTCGACACCACGGCGGAGTCGACGGTCCGGAAGGCGGTCGCCGCCGGGCGCACCGAGTTCGTCACCGATGTCGCCGCCACGCTGCCGCTCGACGTCGTCTGCACCTTCCTGGACATCCCGGACGCGGACCGCCCGTCCCTCGTGGAATGGTCCTCCGAGGCGTTCTGCGCCGGGACGGCCGAGGAGCGCACCCTCGCCCACCTGCAGATCCTCGACTACTTCGGGGATCTCGTGGAGCAGCGCCGGGCACGTCCCGGCGACGACCTGGTGAGCGTCCTCGCGGGCGTCCGCCACGAAGGCGAACTGCTGCCGCTGGAGGAGGTGGTGCTCAACTGCGACAACCTCCTCGTCGGCGGGACCGAGAACGTCCGGCTCGCCATGTCCGGTGGGATGCTCGCCCTGCTGGAGCACCCGGACCAGTGGGAGCTGCTGCGCGGCGACTTCGAGGGCACCGTGGACACCGCGATCGAGGAACTGCTCCGGTGGACCTCCAGCGCCACGCACATCATGCGCCGGGCCACCCGCGACGTCGTGCTCGGCGGACAGCGGATCCGCAGCGGAGACCTGGTGGCCTGCTGGCTCACCTCCGCCAACTTCGACCCGCGGCACTTCCGTGACCCCGACGTCCTCGACATCCGGCGCACCCCCAACCGGCACCTGGCCCTGGGCGCCGGCCCGCACTACTGCATCGGCACGCAGCTCGCCAAGATGGAGATCCGTGCGGTGCTGCGGGAGTTCTGCGCCCAGGTCGGCGAGGTCGCGCTGGACGGGGCCCCCGAACGACTGGACTCCATCGTCGTCAACGGACTGCGCACGCTGCCGCTGCGGCTGACCCCGCGGGAGCCGGCCGCCCGGGCGTGAACGCGGCGCGCCTCGTGCCCGGTTGCCCGGGTACGAGGCACCGGTCGAGGGCCTGGACCGACTCCTACCCGGCGGAGGCCGGCACACAGCTGCCGGGACGGGGGACGCGCAACAGCGCCTCGGGCTCCGGCAGGCGCTGGGCGAAGCCCCGCACCAGGTCGTGGAAGGCGTACCGGCCGATTTCGTGCTGCTCGACCAGATGCATGTCCATCAGATGCTCCAGCACGTTCTCGGCCGTGTGCGGCCGGGTGCCCAGCAGAGCGGCGGCCGTGGACGCGCCGATCTCCGCACCGGAGTGGCGGGCGAGCAGCCGGAAGGACTTGCGGTGTTCGTCGTCCAGTGCCCGGTACGAGAGCCACAGCGTCTCCTCGACGCTTCGGTCTCCGGATCGCAGCTCGTCGAGGCGCCGGGACGAGTGGCGGAGCCGGTCCACCAGGTGCTGCACGGTCCACTGCGGGCGGCTGCGCAGTCTGGTCGCGGCGATGCGCAGGGCCAACGGCAGGCGACCGCACAACTCGACCAGCGCGTCCACGGCCTCCGGTTCCTTCGCCGCCCGCTCTGCCCCCAGCGCCTCCGTGACCAGCGCACGGGCCTCCGCGGCCGAGGGGATGCCGAGGGAGAGCGACACCGCTCCGTCGAGTCCGACCAGCCGGTTCCGGCTGGTGATCAGCACCAGGCATCCCGAGGAGGCCGGGAGCAGCGGCCGGACCTGAGCCGCGTCGCTGGCGTTGTCCAGGAGCAGCAGGATCCGTCGCTCGGCGAGCGTGGCCCGCCACAGGGCGACCCGGTCGTCCAGGCCCTCGGGAATGTGCTCGGCCGGCACGCTCAGGCACTTCAGCAGCGAGCCGATCACCGCGCCCGGCCGGCGGGGCTCCTCCTCGGGGGTGAAGCCGCGCAGGTCGGCGTGGATCCGACCGTCCGGGTACGCCTCGGCGAGGCGGTGCGCGGCGTGCACCGCGAGGGCCGTCTTGCCGCAGCCGCCCATCCCGTCGATGGCGACGATCCGGACGGTTCCCGCGTCCTGCCCGCCGGCCTGTCCGATGAGCAGCTGCAGTTCACGATCGCGACCGGTGAAGTCCGTCAGGTCGTACGGCAGTGTGCAGGGGGCCTGGCGTGCCGGCAGCGGGTGCAGTGCGGTCGGGGCGTGCGGCTGCCGGGAGGGTCCGGGGAGGGCGAGGTCGGGGCTTCCGCGCAGGATCGCCTCGTGGAGGGTGCTGAGCTGTTTGCCCGGGTCGATGCCCAGTTCCTCGGCCAGGAGCCTGCGGATGGCCGCGTACTCGGCCAGTGCCTCGGCCTGGCGGCCGGCGCGGTGCAGCGCGAGCATCAGCTGGCCGCGGAAGCTCTCCCGCAGGGGGTGATGCGACGTCAGTTCGCGCAGGTCGCCGATGAGTTCCTCCGTCTCGCCCATGGCCAGCCTGAGCTCGGCGAGCTGTCCCGTGGCGGCCAGCATGCGCTCCTCGAGCACGGCGGAGGCAGCGGCGATCACCGATCCGCAGTTCCCGGCCAGTACCGGGCCGCGCCACAGGGCGAGGGCGTTGCGGAGCTTCGCCACGGCCTCGGGCACCATGCCCCCGTCCAGCGCCTGGCGGGCCTCCTGCAGTCAGAGGGTGAACCTGCTGACGTCGAGCTGGTCGGGCCCCACGTCGATGCGGTAGCCGGGCCCGTCGGTGATGATGACGTCCGGACCGTGCAGGATTCGCTGCCGCAGATCCGCGATCGCCTTGCGCACCTGGTGCGCGGCGGTGGCCGGCGGATCCTCGTCCCACGCCGCCTCCACCAGGCGGGAGATCGGTACCACCCGTCCCGGGTCGAGCAGGAGCGCGGTGAGGATCCGGACGGGAACGGGCCCGCCCAGTCGCAATCGCACATTCCCTGCACTGACCTCAAGCGGCCCCAGGACGGCGAATCTCACCTGCTTGTGCGCATGGCTGACCATAGGCCTCCCCCCATTCCTGTGTGAACCTCAGGTTGAGCCCGTACGCGGAGTGTTGTTACGGACGTCAGTTGTCAGCCATTGGCCACATGGCTGATCGACCTGGGATGCACGGTAGTTGATGCCCGGTCGTCGGGCGCACGTGATCGACCAGATGTGATCAAGGTCGGTCGTGCGGACGGAGGCGTGCCAGGGTTCGCCTCCGTCCGGCAGGCAGGGTCAGCCCCAGGCGGGGGGACGGGGAGATTCGCCCGCCGCCGAACGGCTTGATCGTGACGGGCACCCTGCCGATGATGGGGTCACGGCCCGGAGCGGGACTCCGGCCCGCGCGGCCCCCTGGGCGCGCCCGTCGTGTCAGTGCTCGAAGAGTCGCTCAAGTACCGCCGCGACCCCGTCCTCCTCGTTGGACGCGGTGTGCCGCGCGACCGCCGACAGCACGTCCGCATGGGCGTTGGCCACCGCGTAACCGGTTCCCGCCCAGTGCAGAATGCTCAGGTCGTTGGGCATGTCGCCGAAGGCGATCACCTCGGACGCGTCGATTCCCCGGTCGGCGCACAGGGCCGACAGAGTCCCGGCCTTGGTCACACCCGCCGCGCTGACCTCCAGCAGCCCGGTGCCACCGGAGTGGGTGAACTGCGCGACGGGGCCGGCGGCGTGCTCGGCGGCGGCGAGCAGGGTGTCCGCGTCGTGGCGGGCCGACCAGGCGAGCAGCTTCACGATGGGGATGTCGGCGGTCCACAGGTCCTCGACGCTCGGGACCGCGAACTCCGCGTCGGCGTCCTCGGGGAGGCGCAGGCCGTAACCCGGGGCGCACATCACCTTGTGGCCCGTCTCGACGGCGAATCCGATGCCGGGTACCGCCTCCGCCAGGGCATCGGCCGTACGCCGGGCCGAACCGGCCGACAGCGTACGCGTGGTGAGCACGGTGCGCCTGCCCATGTCGTACACGAGCGCGCCGTTGCTGCACACCGCCGTCCCCGACAGGCCGTACGCCGCGGTCAGGACGTCGACGAAACGAGGCGGCCGAGCAGTGATCAACACCACTTCCGCCCCCTCGTCTCCGGCCAGCTGGAGGGCCCGTCGGGTCCGCTCCGAAATCACTCCGTCTTTGCGTAGCAGAGTGCCGTCGAGGTCAGTGGCGACCAGGCGAGGACGAGTCATCCGGGCATCCTACGCGGGTCCTGTCAACCATCGTTTCCATGTCGACCACCAGGGCATCTACGCATTTGTCTTCGCCCGTTCCGAGCGGTACGACGTAGTCGGCACGCGATCGAGTTCGACGGGAGACACTGCCGGCTCGGCACCGTCGTCGACGGCGCCCTCAAGTCCTCCACCGGCACAGGCATCCTCGACGCGGGGGCACGGTGGCCCTGCTCGCGGACGACCACCACCACGACCAGCCCATGTTCGACCGTGCCGAGCGCGCCGGCGGGCAGGTCGTCCGCGTGACGCGCGAACCGGGCGCCCAGTCCCGCCGCAGCTGGCGCGTCCCGGTACCCGCCACTACTTCGAGTTGCTGGGGGCCTGTTCCTCCGCGGAGGCGGTCGAGGAACTCGTTCGTTACGGCTTCGTCTGACCACGACGTCGGGCGAGCAGGTCGTCGTCGGCGGCGACGTGAACACGGCCGCGGAGGTCGTCGGGTACGAGGTACCGTGCCGCCACCACCGCCGACGGATGACCGGCGCCGGCCCCGCGCCGCCTCCCTCTCGCCGGACGTGCTGCCGGTCACCCCGGCCTGAGGCGGTCCGCCGGCGGGCGCTGTCACCGGGTGTTCACCTGGGCGCTGCCCGGACCTCGCCGGGTGATCCACTTCGGGTCGCCCGAACCAGGAGTAATGGGTCCGTCCCGCCGTGCGTTCGCCGCGGGTGATCGACGAGAGCTCCGTGCTCCCTGGAGGACCCGTGCCACCCGCCGCCACGCCCGTGCCCGACCCTGTCCGGGACGGGGCGCGGGGCGGCCCCCGCCCGGCCCGGAACCCGCTGCTGCTCGCCCCCGCCGGCGCCGGACTGCTCACGGCGGCCGTGTTCGTGCTGGCCACCGCGCTCGCCCGCAGCCATCCGCTGGGCCCGTACACCCGCAACGTCGTCGACCTGGGCCAGCAGTACCTGCCGTACCACGCCTACTGGCGGGCCTTCCTGCTCGGCGACACCCACGGCGACGCCTTCCTCAACTGGAACTCCGGCTTCGGTGCGGGCTTCCTCGGCGACATCGGCACCTATCTGAGCAGCCCCTTCTCGCTGCTCGTCGTGCTCTTCCCGGCCGACCGGCCGGAACTGGCGCTGTACGTCATCACCGCGCTGAAGATCACCGCCGCGGGCGCGGCGATGGCCGCGCTGCTGATCCGGCTCCGCCCGGCGGCCCGCCCCGGCCCGTGGCCGCTCGCCGCGCTCCTCGGCGCCGCGTACGCGCTCTCCGGCTGGACCTTCAACCACGGCGCCTCCGTGCCCATGTGGCTGGACGGCCTCATCGCCTTCCCGCTGCTCTGCCTGGTGGCGGAGTGGGCCAGGGCCGGCCGCCGGCCGGTGCTCGGCCCGCTCGTCGTCGCCGTCGCCTGGATCGCCAACTTCTACACCGCCTACATGGCCACCCTCGGCGCGGCGCTCTTCCTCGCCGTCCGGCTCTGCACGGCCGACCCGGCGGACGGCGCCGCGCGCCCGTGGCCCGGCGCCCTGCTGCGCGCCGTGCGGGCCGTGGTCCTCGGCGTCGGGCTGGCCGCCCCGCTCGTCCTCGTCGTCTTCAGCGGGACGAAGTACGCCGACCCGACGCCCGAGACCGTCTTCGCGCCCGCCGGCTGGACCGAGCTCCTCGGCCGCTTCCTGCCCGCCACCGCCGAAGTGAACACGCCGGCGCTCTTCATCGGCACGCCCGCGCTCGTCCTCGCCCTCAGCCTGCCCTTCAACCGGGCGGTCGCCCCGCGGGTCCGGCTCGCCTGGACCGTGCTGGTCGTCCTCGTGACGCTCTCCCTCCAGTGGGGGCCGACCCACCTCCTCTGGCACGCGGGCGCCTCGCCCAACGGCAACCCCTACCGCCAGACCTTCGTCGTGTGCGGTCTGCTGCTGATCGCCGCCTGGCTGTCCGCCGCCCCCGCCCCGCCCCGCCCGGCCGCCCTGCTCGGCGCCGCCGCCCTCTTCGGGGCGCTCGCCCTCGCCGCCCGGGGCAGTGCCGACCTCGACACCTGGACCTACCCCGCCGCCGGTGCCGCCGCCCTGCTCGCCCTCGCCGCCGCGCTCCTCGCCCTCCGCGCCCGCAGCGCCCCCCGCGCCCGGAAGTCCGCCCTGGCCGTCACCGCCGCCGTGCTGCTGTTCGCCGCGCAGGCGGGGGAGGCGGCCGTCAGCGGGGCGCGCGTCGAGGCGCGGCAGCGCGCCGACGTCGCCTGGGCGCCCCGGATCGGCCCCTGGCAGCGCGCGGTCGCCGCCGAGGTCGCCCGCGCCGACGGCTGGCCCGCGTACCGCACCGACCCCGGCCCGCTGCCCGGCGGCAACGAACCGCTGCTCCTCGGCGGCGAGGGCGCCGACGCCTACTCCAGCCTCACCACCGAGAACACCTCCCGGACCCTGGACTCCCTCGGCTTCGGCCACTACGCCAAGGGCCGGCACCCCGAGACCCTCGACAACCCGGTCACCGACGCGATCTTCTCCATCGGCACCCGGATCCGCTCCGAGGCCACCGAACCGGTACGCCAGGACGCCGCGCCCCGCGGCACCGCGACCGCCGCCACCACCCCCGTACCGCCGCTCGTCACCGTCCACCCCGCCGGGAACGCCACCGTGGCCCCCGAGGAGTCCGCCTTCCGCAACCAGGAACTCCTCCTCGGCTCCGCCGTGTACGCGCTGCCCGCCGTCCGCCGCGCCGGCACCACGCTGACCGCCCGCTGCCCGGCCGGCACCGACGTCTGGTTCTGGGCGCCCGAGTACAAGGGCACCGCCGCCCTCGCCGGCGCCGCCCCCGCCGACTTCGACGGCCGGCCGCCGGCCGTCCGCGCCGCCATGCGGGCCCTCGGCACCGTCCCGGCCGGCGGCGAGGTCCGGATCGAGCTGGTCGCCGACGGGACGCCCACCCTGCCCCGGCAGCCCGTCGGCTGCCTCGACCGCGGCCGGCTCGCCACCGCCGTCGCCCGCCTCACCGCCACCGGCGCCACCCGGGTCGCCGCCACCGGCCACGGCCTCACCGCCGAACTGCCGCCCGGCAGCACCGGCGTCGCCGTCGTCGCCGTCCCCCGCGCCACCGGCTGGCGGTGCGCGGCCGGCGACGCCGAGCCCGTCTCCGCCCGCTCCCACCGGGGCCTGCTCGCCGTCCCCCTCGACGGCCGCGCGACCCGTGTGAGCTGCACCTTCCGGCCGCCCGGCGTCCGGCTCGGAGCCGCCGTCGGCACCTCCGCCCTGCTCGCCCTGCTCGCCACGGGACTTCTCGCCCGGCGCCGCGCGCGGCGGTCGGCGGACGGTTCGCACGAGGGACGACAAGAGTTCACCGACCGTCCACACGAGGCTCGTTCGGGCGGTCAGGACGCCGATTACGCTGCCCGCCGTACCGGCGCCTGACAGCCGGAAGACACCCCCGATTCCACCCGTGTCCGCCTCCGATCCAGTGTGGGGATTCTCCGCGTGCCCAAACTCTCCGTCGTCGTCCCCTTCCACAACGTCGGGCCGTACGCGCCCGACACCGTGCGCAGCCTCGCCCACAACGCGGACCCGGACTTCGAGTTCCTGCTGATCGACGACTGCTCCACCGACGAGACCCCGGACGTCCTGGACCGCTGGAAGGACCGCATCCCGAACGCCCGCGTCATCCGGCACGAGACCAACCTCGGCGTCGCCCAGGCCCGCAACACCGGCATCGACGCCGCCACCGGCGACTACCTCACCTTCCTCGACGGCGACGACTGGTACGCCCCGGGCCACCTCCGTGCCGCCGTCGACGGCATAGAGCGCCTCGGCTGCGACTTCGCCCGCACCGACCACGTCCTCGCCGAGGGCCGCAAGCGGAACATCAAGTACGCCCCCGCCAAGGTCCGCGACGCCGTCATGGACCCCCGCGACGGCATCGCCCCGGCCAGCATGATCACGATGGTGGACTACCCCTTCGTCCCCTTCGGGATCTACGGCCGCACCCTCTTCGAGAACGGCGCGTCCCGCTTCGAGACCAAGCTGCGCACCGCCGAGGACCGCCTCTGGGTCTGGCGCCTCCACCTCAAGGCCACCACCTACGCCGCCCTCTCCCTGCACGGCGTCTTCTACCGCCGGGGCGTCACCACCTCGCTCACCCAGATCAGCGACAACCGTCAGCTGGACTTCATCCCCTCCTACGACCTGCTCCTGGAGGAGGTCTCCCGGGACCGCGACGCCGACCGCTTCCTGCCGAAGGCCGTCCGCACCTACTGCGCGATGATCGCCTTCCACGTGAACAAGGCCGGGAAGTACGAGCCCGAGGTCGCCCAGCGGCTGCGCGCCGACGTCGCCGACGCCCTGCACCGCATGCCGCAGGACGTGCTCGAAGAGACCCTCGCCACCATGGACACCCCCCGCGCCACCCTTCTGCGGAGCCTGCGCGAGACCGGAAGGACCGTCTGACCATGACCACCGACACCGCCGCGGGGGCCCGCACGGTCCAGATCTTCCAGGTCTCCACCCTCTACGGCGCCGCGACCGTCGCCGCCGCGATCGACGCCGGACTGTACGGCGCCCCCGCCGACGCCCGCCGTCTGCTGCTGCTCTCGCACAACGCCGAGATCCCGGAGACCGCGCTCCGCCTGGAGACCATGACCGGCTACCCGCGGATCGCCGCCCGCTTCGACGGCGTCCTCGACTGGAACGAGACGATCCACCCGTACCACCCCGCCGCCTGGGCCCCCCGCCCCGAGGAGACCCCGCTCTGGCAGCGCGTGCTGCGCACCGCCTGGGACCTCGGCACCGCCCGCGTCGAGCTGATCGTGGAGTCCATCCAGGTCAACCCGGCCAAGGCGCTCGGCGCCTGCTTCCCGGAGAGCAGCGTGGAGGTGTACGCCGACGGGCTGATGAGCTACGGCCCCACCCGCACGGACGTCGCCCAGTCCCTGGCCTGCCGGATCCGCCGCCTGCTCCACCTCGACCTGGTGCCGGGGCTGACGCCGATGCTCCTCACCGAGTACGGCACCCCCTCCGAGCTCGTCCCCGACGCCGCCTTCCGCGCGGTCCTCGCCGAGATCGCCGCCGACGCGGGCGACGACCCGGCGATCACCGCCGCCGTCGCCGCGCGCCCGACCGCGCTGCTGCTCGGCCAGTACCTCGCCGCGCTCGGCCTGCTCACCGTCGAGGAGGAGGAGGACCTGCACGTGCGCATGCTCCGCGGCGCCGCAGGGCTCGGCCACCGGAGCATCGTCTTCAAGCCGCACCCCACCGCGCCGGCCGGCTACTCGACCGCGCTCCGCGAGGCGGCCGAGGAGGCCGGCGTCCGGCTCACCGTCCTCGACGTGCCCCTGCTCGCCGAGACCTTCTACGAGCGCTGCGCGCTGGAGCTCGTCGTCGGCTGCTTCTCCACGGCGATGCTCACCGCCGCCGTCTACTACGGGGTGCCGATCGCCCGGGTGGGCACCGAGGAGCTGCTGGAGCGGCTGACGCCCTTCGAGAACAGCAACCGGATCCCGCTCACCGTGGTCGACCACCTCGTCCCCGACCTGGAGGACGGCGGGTCCCCGGCCGTGCCCGGCCCGGCGCCGGACTCGCTCGCCCCGCTGGTCCGGGCGGTCGGCTTCTGCATGCGGCACAAGGCCCACCCGGGCCTGCGGGCGGAGACCGAGAGGTACCTGGCGGCGCACCACGCCGACCCGGCGGTCGCCCACCACTTCGGCGCCGTACGCCTCACCCAGCTGGGCCTCCCCGGCGGCGAGCCCGCCCCGGCCGCGGGGGCGCCGCTCCGCCGCGGGCTCGTCCGCGGCCGCCGCTGACCACCGGGCGCGGCGACGTCAACGGTCGCGGGACCTCACGAGGGTGAACACAGCGCCCTCCGGGTCCGCGACCAGGACGAGCCGCCCGGCCGTGCCGTCCCGGGGCGCGCGCAGCACGTGGCCGCCCAGCTTCTCCACCAGCACGGCCGCCTCGTCGGCGTCGGCCACCTCGAAGTACGTCATCCAGTGCGGGCCCCGGTCCCGGGCCAGCTCCTCGCCCACCCCGTGCAGCGAGGCGACCGGGCGCCCGTCCACGTGCAGGGTGGCGTAGTCGAAGTCGGCCGAGACCAGCGGCTCGACCTCGTAGCCGAAGACCGTCCGGTAGAACTTGGCGACCGTGGCCGTCTCGTACGTGAGCAGCTCGTTCCACACCGGTGTCCCGGGCGGACCGGCGAGCGCGGTGCCGTGGTGGGCCTCCGCCTGCCAGACGCCGAAGACGGCTCCCGCCGGGTCGGCGCAGATGACCATGCGGCCGGCCTCGCCCGCGTCCAGCGGGCCCACCGCGACCGTGCCGCCGCAGCAGCGGATGATCTCCGCGGTCTCGTCGGCGTCGTCCGTGGCCAGATAGGTGGTCCAGGCGATGTCCAGGTGCCGGTCCGGGGGGAGCTGGCCGATGCCGGCGACCTCCCGGCCGCCCAGCAGAGCGCGTACGTACGGGCCGAGCTGCTGCGGTCCCGGGACGAACTCCCAGCCGAAGAGTGCCTGGTAGAACTCCTGCGTCGCTTCGATCCCGTGCACCATCAGACTCACCCAGCAGGGTGTCCCCGGGCTGCGACGAGCCGCCTCGGTCATGGTCACTCTCTCCTCGGCCGTGGTCGTGACCGTGCCCCGCCGCCGGGTGGATCCGCCGGGCCGCGCACGGCGCGCCCCGGTCGCACCCCTCCTGGCGCGATCCTTCGGGTGACGCCGGGTCCGTCCCCGGCGCGGGCGTGACTGCGCGAGGATGGCCCCATGAAGCCCATCATCTCCGCAAGCGAACTCGCGAGCGAGTCGGCGGGACCCCGTCCGCCGGTCCTGCTGGACGTGCGCTGGACCCTCGGGGGTCCGCCCGGCCGCCCGGCGTACGAGGCCGGGCACCTGCCCGGCGCCGTCTACGTGGACCTCGACACCGAACTGGCCGGACCGCCCGGGGCGGGCGGCCGGCACCCGCTGCCCGACCCGGATGCCTTCGGGGCGGCCATGCGCCGGGCGGGGGTCGGCGCCGACCGTCCGGTGGTGGTGTACGACGGAGGGCTCGGCTGGGGCGCCGCCCGGGCCTGGTGGCTGCTGCGCTGGGCGGGCCACCCGGACGTGCGGGTGCTCGACGGCGGCCTGGCGGGCTGGCCGGGGGAGCTGTCGGTGGAGGTGCCGGAGCCGGAGCCCGGCGACTTCACGCCGAAGCCGGGCGGACTGCGGCTGCTCGACGCGGACGAGGCGGCGGCGCTGGCCCGGTCGGGGCTGCTCCTGGACGCCCGGGCCGCCGAGCGTTACCGGGGCGACGTGGAGCCGATCGACCGGGTCGGCGGTCACATCCCGGGGGCCCACTCGGCCCCGACGACGGAGAACGTGGCCGCGGACGGGCGCTTCCTGGCCGCCGGCGAGCTGCGCGAACGGTTCGCCGCGCTGGGCGCGACCGAGGCGCCGGAGGTCGGCGTCTACTGCGGTTCCGGCGTCTCCGGCGCCCACGAGGTGCTGGCCCTGGAGCTGGCCGGCATCCCGGCGGCGCTCTACGCCGGCTCCTGGTCGGAGTGGTCCTCGGACCCGTCCCGCCCGGTGGCCACGGGACCGGACCCGCGGTAGGCGCACGGCGGGCCCGCACCGGCCGTCCGGTGCGGGCCCGCCGTGGCGTGCGTCAGTCCTGCTTCTTCCTGCGGGTGCCGAAGACGATCTCGTCCCAGCTGGGCACCGCCGCGCGGCGGCCCGGGCGGACGCCGTCGGCCTCCGCCTGCCGGTCGGTGGCGCCGTGCAGCCGGTCGCGGTGGCCGGAGACCGACCGGGGCATGAGGACGTCGGCGTAGGCCGCGCCCGCCCCGGCGGAGGCGGCGGGAGCGGGCGGCTCCTCCGCCTCGACCTCGTCGGACGGCTCCGAGTCGGGCTGCTCGGGGACCACCAGGTCGCCGCGGAAGCTCGGCACCGCCTCCAGGAGGCTGGTGAGCGAGTCCCGCTCCTCCTCCGGCTCCGCCGCCGAAGCGGTCAGCGGCGCCCGGTCGAGCTGCCGGTCCAGAGCACGGTCGAGCGGCCGGTCCAGGGTGCGGTCCAGCGGCCGGTCCCGGGGCAGCCGGGCGATCCTCGGGACGAAGGGGAAGCTCGGCTCCGGCGCGGCGGCGAGGGTGTCGTCGGTCTCGCCGATCAGCGCCCGCGCCTCGTCGTCCACGGCCTGGACGAGCCGGCGCGGCGGGTCGTAGGTCCAGCTGGCGGTGTGCACCTCGCCGGCGACCCGGTAGACGAGCAGCACCTCCCAGGTGCCGTCGTCGCGCCGCCAGGAGTCCCACTGCACGGTGTCCTTCTCGGCGCCGCGCAGCAGCAGCCGCTCCTGCACCGCCTCGCCGAGCTGGGGGCCGCTGTTCTCACCGGGCCGGCGCACCGGGGTCTTGCGGGCGCGCTCGGCCATGAAGGCGCGCTCGGCGAGCACGGGGCCCTCGAAGCGGCGGACGCGGTCGACGGGGATGCCGGCGAGCTGGGCGACCTCCTCGGCGGAGGCACCGGCTCGTATCCGCGCCTGGATGTCGCGGGGGCGGAGGTGGCTCTCGACCTCGATCTCGATCTGGCCGAGGCGCGCCCGGTCGTTGCGCACGGCGGCCCGCAGCCGCTCGTCGATCGGAAGCGTGTACTCCGTGCTGTCGGCAGCCTTGAGCACCAGTCGTGTGCCGTCGTTGGAGACGGCCACGACACGCAGTTCGGGCATGGGGACCTCCCGGGTGGTGCCTGCCGACGTCACGTGCGTCGCTGCTTCCGCTAGTCGAGTGTGGCCTGCCCGGGTGCAGCCTGCCACTACCTTGCCGAGTTGCCCGGCGTGTCGGGCGTGGACCCCGGTCCGCCGTTATGGCACGGTTACCTGTTCACTACCCGGAGTGACTGGGCGTCACACTGGGTAGCGGTTCCGTTCCCGGGCGCCCCGGAAGGCGTCCGGACCCAGGGTTCGTCAATGTACTCCATTCGGGCCACTCGGGTGGACCGGCGCGCCGCCCAACTTCTCGGGGTGCGCGGGAGTTGAGCCTCCGTCTCCATTCCTCCCGCGTGGCACTCTTCACAGAACCCCCTGAACCGGAACTATTCGCTTCGCTCATTTGTCCCTTCTGGGTGCACGAGGGAACAGATGACCAGGCAGAGGGTGGAGATGCGTCACAGGCAGCCGGCCGACACGGACGAACCGGAGATACGGACCCCGGGGCCCGGGAGCGAGCCCCCGGCATCCGGGGAGGAGGCCAGGCGGAAGATCGACCTGAGCGTGCCCCAGGTCGCCGGCAGCGCCCTCGCGGCGGTGATCGCCGCCAAACTCGCCTCCACCCTCGGCGTGTACGGGACCATTCTCGGCGCCGGTGTGATCAGCGTCATCGCCACCTGCGGCGGACCGCTCTTCCAGCAGCTCCTCAAGCGCACCGGCGAGCAGGTGCGGGACGTGACCACCGCCGCCAGGCCGAAGGCGCGTCAGGTCCCGGCCGCCCCCGAGGCCTTCCCGGCGGACGACCGCCACACGCTGATGCTCGGCACCGTCCCCGAGGCCGCGGCGCCGTTCCCGTACGACGACGCGTTCGGCGCGGCCACCACCCACGGCACCCGGCTGCGCGGCTGGAGGCGCCCGGTGCTGGCCGCCGCGCTGGTCTTCGGCGTCACCATGGGCGGCATCACCGCCTACGAGCTGGTCTCCGGCGAGGACTTCAGCGGCACCAAGGGCACCACCACCTTCGGCTCGGCGGTCCGCGGCGGCGACGGCGGGGAGCGGAACGCCCCCGAGCGGGAGCAGCGGCGGCAGGACCGGGACGAGGAGCCGCAGGCGCCCGCCCCGACCGGCTCCGCGGGCCGGGACGGCACCCGGGAGCCCGGCGACGGGACCGCCACGGACGCGGGCACCCCGTCCACCGGCGCCACCCCCGATCCCGGGACGGGGACGCCGTCCGGGGACCCCACCACCGCGCCGACCCCGGACCCGACCGGCTCCGGGGACGCCGGCACGGACCCGACGCGGGAGCCCGACGGCCCGACGGCCGACCCCACGGCCCCCGCCACCCCGTCCGCTCCCACCGAGGCCCCCACCACGGGCCCGGCCGTCCAGGACGCCCCCGCGGCCCCGTCCGGCGACACCGCCGGATGAGGGCCCGTCAGTCGCCCAGCACCCGCCGCAGGTAGTCGTTGCCGAAGCGGCGGTCCGGGTCGAGCCGGTCGCGCAGCGCCGTGAACTCGGCGAAGCGCGGATAGGCGGCCGCCAGGTACGCGGCGTCCCGGGTGTGCACCTTCCCCCAGTGCGGCCGGCCCCCGTGGGCGGTCATGATGCGCTCCACCGCGGTGAAGTACCCGCGGTGGGGCGTTCCCCTGTAGAGGTGCACCGCGATGTAGACCGTCTCCCGCCCGGAGGCCGTGGAGAGCGCGATGTCGTCGGCGGGCGCGGTGCGCACCTCCACCGGGAAGCTGACCTTCAGCGGCGAGCCCTCGACCATCGCCTTCAGCTCGCGCAGCGCCGTCGTCGCGGCCTCCCGCGGCAGCGCGTACTCCATCTCCAGGAAGCGGACCCGGCGCGGTGAGGTGAAGACCTTGTACGGGATGTCGGTGTACGTGCGGGCGGAGAGCGCGCGGCTGGAGATCCGGGCGATCGCCGGGATGGCGGGCGGCACCGCGCGGCCGAGCGAGCAGGCCGCCTGGAAGACCCCGTTGGAGAGGAACTCGTCCTCGAACCAGCCGCCGAGGCGGGGCAGCGGGGCGGCGGGACCGGCGCTGCGGTTGTTGCGCTTGGTGTTGCAGTTGTCCGTGTGGGGGAACCAGTAGAACTCGAAGTGCTCGTTCTCCGCGTGCAGCTCGTCGAAGTCGGCGAGCACCCGGTCGAAGCGCATCGGCTCCTCCCGCGCGGTGAGCAGGAAGACCGGTTCGACGGCGAAGGTGATCGCGGTGACCACGCCGAGCGCGCCGAGCCCGATCCGGGCCGCCGCGAAGACCTCGGGGTGCTCCTTCTCGGAGCAGGTCAGCAGGGTCCCGTCGGCCGTCACCAGCTCCAGGGCACGGATCTGGGCCGCGATGGAGGCCGAGTCCCGGCCGGTGCCGTGGGTGCCGGTGGAGGTGGCCCCGGCGACGGTCTGCTCCATGATGTCGCCCATGTTCGTGAGCGACAGGCCCTCCCGGGCCAGCGCCACGTTGAGCCGCTTCAGCGGAGTGCCCGACTCCACCGTCACCGTCATCGCCTCGCGGTCGATCCGGCGGATCCCGGTGAGCAGGTCCGGGCGGATCAGGACGCCGTCGGTGGCCGCGATCGAGGTGAAGGAGTGGCCGGTGCCGACCGTCTTCACCCGGAGCCCCTCCTCGGCGGCCCGGCGGATCTCGGCGGCCAGCTCCTCGGCCGAGGCCGGGGTGGCCTCCCGCACCGGGCGGGAGGTGACGTTCCCCGCCCAGTTACGCCACGGGCTGCCCGTCCTGGCGCTCCCCGGTCCCGCTGTCCTCGTGCTCATCTCGCCCCTCCCGGTTCGGCGCCGGCCTGCGCAGCCGGCGGTGGCCGAGCAGGCCCACCACGACCGCGAGCGCGCCCGAGACGACGGGCACCACGTACGCCGACTCCGCCCCCGAGGCGTCGACCACCCAGCCGGCCGCCGAGGAACCGAGCGCCACGCCGATCGCGAGGCCGGTGCCGGTCCAGGTCATGCCCTCGGTGAGCTGGGTGTGCGGTACGTGCTTCTCGACGAGGGCCATCGTGGTCACCATCGTCGGCGCGATGGACAGGCCCGCGACAAAGAGCGCCACGGCCAGCAACGGCAGGTTCCCGGCCAGTAGGAGGGGGATCATACTCACGGCCATCGCACAGACGCCCAGCAGCCACCGGCGGGACGGCTCGCCCTTGAGGTGGAGCAGTCCGAAGACCGCTCCGGCCAGGCAGGAGCCCAGCGCGTAGACGGCGAGGACCAGGCTGGCGGCGGCCTTCTGGCCCCGCTCCTCGGCGAAGGCCACGGTCACCACGTCCACCGAACCGAAGATCGCGCCGGTGGCGACGAAGGCCAGGGCGAGGACCTGGAGGCCGGGGGAGCGGAGCGCCGAACCGCCCTTGGCGGCGGGCTGCGGGTGCGGCTCCGGCTCGGTGTCCCGCTGGGCGGTCAGCCAGAAGACGCCGATCGCGAGGAAGACCCCGGCCAGCAGCGGGCCGGCCTCCGGGAACCAGGTGGTCGACAGTCCGATGGAGATGATCGGGCCGAAGATGAAGCACACCTCGTCGACGATCGACTCCCACGAGTACGCGGTGTGCAGCGACCGCGCGTCGCCCCGGTAGATGCCCGCCCAGCGGGCCCGGGTCATCGCCCCGACGCTGGGCACCACGCCGATCACGGCCGTGAAGGCGAAGAGCGTCCAGTCCGGGGCCTGCTGCTGCACGCAGAGCAGCAGCCCGGTGGCGGCGGCGAGGGAGATCAGGGTGACGGGGCGGAGCACCCGCCGCTGCCCGTACCGGTCGACCAGGCGGGAGACCTGGGGGCCGAGCACGGCGGCGGACATCGCGAGCGTCGCCGAGAGGGCACCGGCCAGTCCGTAACGGCCGGTGACCTGGGAGATCATCGTGACGATGCCGATGCCCATCATGGACAGCGGCATCCGGCCGAGGAAGCCGGCCACGGAGAACGACGCGGTACCGGGCGCCGAGAAGATCGCGCGGTAGGGACTGGACAAGGGGTTCTCCGGCTCTGCGACGCGGCGCGCCGCCCGTTCGGCACGGTCAACACGTGTAATTGACGTCTAAAGCCTAAGGGTTCGAAGCCGTCGGGTCATCCCCGTATTTCCGGACGGGCCGCGCCCCGGGCCGCCGGCGCCGGGTGGGAGGATCGGTGCCATGTCCGATCAGCACGATCCCGCCCCGTACGACGCCCTGCTGCTGCTCTCCTTCGGCGGCCCCGAGGGCCCGGACGACGTCGTCCCGTTCCTGGAGAACGTGACGCGCGGCCGCGGCATCCCCAAGGAGCGGCTCAAGGAGGTGGGGCAGCACTACTTCCTCTTCGGCGGCGTCAGCCCGATCAACGGCCAGAACCGCGCCCTGCTCGACGCGCTGCGGACCGACTTCGCCGAGGCCGGCCTCGGCCTGCCGGTCTACTGGGGCAACCGGAACTGGGCCCCCTACCTCACCGACACCCTCCGCGAGATGGTCCACGACGGCCGCCGCCACATCGCCGTCCTCACCACCAGCGCGTACGCCTCCTACTCCGGCTGCCGCCAGTACCGCGAGAACCTCGCCGACGCGCTCGCCGCGCTGGAGGCGGAGGGCCTGCCCCTGCCCCGGGTCGACAAACTCCGCCACTACTTCAACCACCCCGGCTTCGTGGAACCCATGGTGGAAGGCGTCCTCGCCTCCCTCGCCGACCTCGACGAGCCCGTCCGGTCCGGCGCCCACCTCGCCTTCACCACCCACTCCATCCCGGACTCCGCCGCCGACACCTCCGGCCCCGTCCCCGACCACGGCCCCGGCGGCGCCTACGTCGCACAGCACCTCGACGTCGCCCGGGTCATCGCCGACGCGGTGCGCGAGCGGACCGGCGCCGACCACCCCTGGAAGCTCGTCTACCAGTCCCGCAGCGGCGCCCCCCACATCCCCTGGCTGGAACCGGACATCTGCGACCACCTGGAGGAGCTGAGCGCGGCCGGCGCCCCCGCCGCCGTCATGGTGCCGATCGGCTTCGTCTCCGACCACATGGAGGTCCTCTACGACCTCGACACCGAGGCCACCGCCAAGGCCGCCGAGCTCGGCCTGCCCGTCCGCCGGTCCGCCACCGTCGGCGCCGACCCGCGGTTCGCCGCCGCCATCCGCGACCTGGTCCTGGAACGGGCCGCCGCCGAGCGCGGCACGCACGCGCAGCGGTGCTTCCTGGGCGCCCTCGGCCCCTCCCACGACCTCTGCCCGATCGGCTGCTGCCCGGCCCGCGCCGAGCGCCCCGCCGCCGCCGGAGCCGACAGCCCCTACGCCTGAGGAGCCATGCCGTGACCCCCGCATCCCCGCCCTCGCCCGACGCCCTGCTCGAACTGGCCCTGGAGGCCGCCCGGCGGGCCGGCGCGCTGCTGCGCGACGGCCGGCCCGACGACCTGGCCGTGGCCGCCACCAAGTCCAGCGCCATCGACGTCGTCACCGAGATGGACATCGCCGCCGAGAAGCTGATCACCGGCTTCCTCGCCGAGCACCGCCCCCAGGACGGGCTGCTCGGCGAGGAGGGCGCCGCCACCCCGGGGACCAGCGGCGTCCGCTGGGTGATCGACCCGCTCGACGGCACCGTGAACTACCTCTACGGCCTGCCCTCCTGGGCCGTCTCCATCGCCGCCGAGTACGAGGGCGAGACCGTCGTCGGCGTCGTCGAGGCCCCGCTGCGCGGCGAGACCTTCCACGCCGTCCGCGGCGGCGGCGCGTACCTGGGCGAGCGCCGGCTCGCCGTCCGCACCGCGCCCCCCTTCGACCAGGCCCTGCTCGGCACCGGCTTCGGCTACGTGCAGTCCCGCCGCGCCCACCAGGCCGAGGTGGTCCGGGAGGTCCTGCCGCTGGTCCGGGACATCCGGCGGGGCGGCTCGGCCGCCATCGACCTCTGCGACGTGGCGGCCGGCCGGCTCGACGCGTACTACGAGCGCGGGCTCAACCCCTGGGACCACGCCGCGGGGGCCCTGATCGCCCACGAGGCGGGCGCGCGCACCGGCGGACGCCCGGGAGAGCCCCTCTCCGGCGAACTGGCCGTAGCGGCCCCCGAGGGCCTCTTCGAGCCCCTCCAGGAGCTGCTCGACCGGCTGGGCGCCTGGCACGACTGAGAGCGGCCCCGGACACGGCGGTGCCCCGGAGCCGTCCGGCTCCGGGGCACCGCCGTGCCGCTCCCACGGGGAGCGGCCTCGCTCAGGCGCTCTGCGCGCAGACCGTCGCGACCTCCACGCCGTGCTCCGCGGCCAGCCGGTGGAGGTCCTCCAGCTCGGCCTGCTCGACGTCCGCCAGGTAGTCGTCGCCGGTCTCGCGGGCCCGCGTGAGGTCCGACTGCGTCGTCCTGATGCGCTGCAGCAGCCCTGCGGTGAAAGCGTCCATGCGCCCCTCCTCATGGGTCCGGCGGCACGGGGGTGTGCCGGGGGGTGGGTGGATCACACACTGTCCGCTCCCGGGGGACGGAAGAGCCGTGGGCGTGCCACATACAGGGCGTGATCGCGGGGTGTGCAGACCTCCTCCCCACCCCTCTCCGGGGGGAAACCTCAACTGCCCCCTGAATCAGGTGAATTCTTCGCGCCCCCTTCCGCGCCCCCTGCGCGGGCCCGCCGCGGCCCGTCCCGCCGGGCGGCCGCCCACCGCCGTCTTACAGCCGGTTTACGCGCGTACGGGGCAGGATGGACACGCACAGTCAGTGTTCAGGAACGCCCCCCGGTCCACCCGGACCGGAGCGCCGAAGGAAGGAAGAACGACGTGCGCGTACTCGTCGTCGAGGACGAGCAGCTGCTCGCCGATGCGGTGGCCACCGGACTGCGCCGGGAGGCCATGGCCGTCGACGTCGTGTACGACGGCGCCGCCGCCCTGGAGCGCGTAGGGGTCAACGACTACGACGTCGTCGTCCTCGACCGCGACCTGCCGCTGGTCCACGGCGACGACGTCTGCCGCAAGATCGTCGAGCTGGGGATGCCGACCCGGATCCTGATGCTGACCGCCTCGGGCGACGTGAGCGACCGGGTCGAGGGCCTGGAGCTGGGCGCCGACGACTACCTTCCGAAGCCGTTCGCCTTCACCGAGCTCACCGCGCGCGTGCGCGCGCTCGGGCGCCGCACCTCCGTGCCGCTGCCGCCGGTCCTGGAGCGGGCCGGCATCAAGCTCGACCCCAACCGCCGCGAGGTCTTCCGGGACGGCCGGGAGGTCCAGCTCGCGCCCAAGGAGTTCGCCGTCCTGGAGGTGCTGATGCGCTCCGAGGGCGCCGTCGTCTCGGCGGAGCAGCTCCTGGAGAAGGCCTGGGACGAGAACACCGATCCGTTCACCAACGTGGTCCGGGTGACCGTCATGACCCTCCGGCGCAAGCTGGGCGAGCCGCCCGTCATCGTCACCGTCCCCGGCTCCGGCTACCGGATCTGATCCGATGGCCGCGACCCCGGCGCCGCACCCGCAGGCGCCACCGAAGCCCACCTGGGACCCGCGGGACCCGGTCAGGCCGCTGCTGCGGCCCACCATCCGGATACGGCTCACGCTCCTCTACGGCGGCATGTTCCTGATCGCCGGCATCCTGCTGCTGTCGATCATCTACCTCTTCACGGCGCAGAGCCTGACCGACAGCGTCGCCAGCCTGCCGTTCAAGATCGTCGAGGGCAAGGTCCTGCCCACCACGGCGGAGTGCGTGCTGCCCGACAACGGCACCGGCGAGCAGTTCAACGCCGCGGTCTCCATCTGCCTGCGCCACGAGACCGACCTGGCGCTCCAGGACCTCCTGCGCCGCTCGCTCTTCGCCCTCCTGGGGCTGAGCATCATCGCCTTCGCCTTCGGCTACGCCATGGCCGGCCGGGTGCTCTCGCCGCTCGGCCGGATCACCCGCACCGCCCGCCAGGTGGCCGGCTCCGACCTGGCCCGCCGGATCGAGCTGGACGGCCCGGACGACGAGCTGAAGGAGCTGGCGGACACCTTCGACGAGATGCTGGACCGCCTGGAGCGGGCCTTCACCGCCCAGCAGCGCTTCGTCGCCAACGCCTCGCACGAGCTGCGCACCCCGCTGGCGATCAACCGCACCCTCCTGGAGGTCCACCTCTCGGACCCGGGGGCGCCGGTCGAGCTCCAGCAGCTCGGCAAGACCCTGCTGGCCACCAACGAGCGCAGCGAGCAGCTGGTCGAGGGCCTGCTGCTGCTGGCCCGCAGCGACAACCAGATCATCGACCGCAAACCCGTGGACCTCGCCGAGGTCGCCGAGCGGGCGGTCGACCAGGTGCACGCGGAGGCCGAGGCCAGGGGCGTCGAGATGCGCGGCGAGCGCGCCCCGGTCGTGGTCCAGGGCAACGGCGTCCTGCTGGAGCGGATCGCCCTGAACCTGCTCCAGAACGCCGTGCGGTACAACGTCCCGGACGGGGGATGGGTCGAGGTCACCACCGAGGCCCAGCACGGCCAGGCGGTGCTCGTGGTGTCGAACACGGGCCCGGTGGTCCCGGCGTACGAGATCGACAACCTCTTCGAGCCGTTCCGCAGGCTCCGGCAGGAGCGGACGGGCAGCGACAAGGGCGTCGGGCTCGGTCTGTCGATCGCGCGCTCGGTGGCCCGGGCGCACGGCGGACGCATCAGCGCGGAGCCCCGCGAGGGCGGTGGCCTGGTGATGCGCGTCACTCTGCCGATCTGACAGACTGCGGGGACGCGGCCCGATCTGTTCGCTTTGAGCGGAATTTCGGGACCCCCGTCCTGAGATGGACATGTGTGATCGATCACAAGCGCGAGTGCCCGCGGGGTCGCGCTCCGTGACCGTGAATTCCGGGGGAAAACCCGGAAAAGTCCGGGTTTCCCGGGCGTCGACGGGCGGAAAGTACACGGGGTGGCGGCCCGCACGGCCGCCCCGAGGACCGTGTACGGTCCGCATCGCCACTCGTACCGATCACTCCTTGAGAGCGCGGGACGGGTGTCGATTGAGTAACAGACCTTGATGTGAGGCAAAATCTGCGCCTCAGGTCGGGCACAAGTCCGACCTCTCACGCGTTACGTGCGCTGAGACACCCGCAACCACCCAGAGGGGGAGAGCGACATGGCAACGGACTACGACACCCCACGCAAGACCGACGACGACGTCGACTCGGACAGCCTTGAGGAGCTCAAGGCCCGCCGGAACGACAAGTCGACCTCGACCGTCGACGTCGACGAGTTCGAGGCCGCCGAGGGCCTGGAGCTCCCCGGCGCCGACCTCTCGAACGAGGAGCTGGCCGTCCGGGTCCTGCCCAAGCAGGCCGACGAGTTCACCTGCATGAGCTGCTTCCTGGTGCACCACCGCAGCCAGCTGGCGCGCGAGAAGAACGGCCAGCCGATCTGCCGCGACTGCGACTGAGTCAGGCGCGGCCGTGGCAGGCGACACACCGTCCCGGAAGCGGCGTCTGAGGCTTCCCGCGAAGCCCCGGGCGTACAAGGGCGGCACGGGCCCGACGGAGGGCGCCCAGGAGGCTCCCGACGCCGCGCAGGCCGCCCCCCTGGCCTCCCTCGGCGTGGTGGACGACGGGCGAGGCCCCACGGCCTCGCTCGCAGCTGCCGGCGACGACGGACAGGGCGAGGCACTCCTTCCCGCGGAGCGGGACCCCGAAGGCCCCTCGGACCCCGAGGCGCCCGAGGAGCGTGACGCGAGCCGTCACGGCAGGCTGGACGCCGTCAGGCGGCTGGCCAACCCGGCGCGCGCGCAGCTCGACCGCCTCAGGATCGACGCCGCGCGCATCGACGCGGTCCGCCGCAGCGTGGACGGCGTCAAGCAGGGCGTGAAGCGGAGCGGCGACGGCGCCAAGGCCGGCATCGCCTACCTGGCCGACCGGCTGATCGACCTGGCCCCGCGCGTCCCCGTCCGCGACCTCGCGACCCTGCGCAAGCAGTTCCCCGGGCTCGGCCCCGAGGAACTGGCCGACAAGCTGGTCTTCGGCGCGGCCAACGCCAGCTCGACCGTCGGCGCGGGCATCGGCGCCGCCGCCATGCTCCCCGTACCGCCGGCCATGCCGGCCGAGCTGGCAGCGGAGATCACCGGCGTCGCCGCGATCGAGATCAAGCTCATCGCCGAACTGCACGAGGTCTACGGACTGCGGCCGCCCGGCACCCTGCCCCAGCGCTCGGCCGCCTACCTGACCTCCTGGGCCGAGGAGCGGGGCATCGACCCCACCAAGCCCACGACGATCAACGCGGCCCTCGGCGGACAGCTCAAGCGCGAACTGCGCCAGCAGATCATGAAACGCATGGTCCGCAACCTGCCGAACCTCACCCCGTTCATGGTGGGCGCGGCCGTCGGCGCGGTCATGAACCGGCGCGACACCAAGAAGCTCGCCGGGCACATCCGCAAGGACCTCAGGGCCCGCCAGGTCCCCTGGGACAGGCTCACCGGGCTGCCCCCGCTGGAACAGCCGGAGAACCCCAAGGAACTGGGCTTCTAGACCGCCCCGGGCCGCCAGGGGCGGCCCCGGGACGGACCGTGGGCAAGGAGGGCTCAGCCCTCCGCCCGCACCGCCTCGACCGCGGCCGCCAGCCCCTCCGGGTCACGGCTCGACAGGTACAGGTACGGCGTCGGGTCCGCCGGATCCGTCACGACCACCCGCACCGCCCGCGGCACATAGCTGCGCATCAGCATGAAGGCGCGGGGATCCGCCTTGTGCGTGCGCCAGGCGCGCGCCCCCTCCTCGTCCAGCACCTCGACCGCCCCCAGCGCGGACACCGGCACCCGGGCCTCGCCCGCCACCAGCGAACCGGCCACCACCCGGATGCGGGCCGAGCCGTACGAGGACGCCGCCACACCGGCCGCCACCCCCGCCACGATCAGACCGCCCAGCATCGGCACCGTGCCCAGCGGGAACATGATCAGACCGCCGGAGACCGCCAGCAGGGCGACGATCACCCACCACGAACCGGGCACGGTCAGCCGCTCGTCGAAGCGGGGCGCCGCGGGGGAGGCGGGAGACGCGGGGGAGGAGGCCCCCGACGGCGGAGTCGGCGCGGGGTTCGATGCGGAAGGCTGCATGCCTCCAAGCTTGGCACGGCGCGACCCGCGCCCGGCCGCGCGGGTAAGGTCTGCGCCTGTGACTGGAACATCTGCCGCTCTCACCCCGCCGGCCGACGCCGTGGCGCCGACCCGCCATCCGGACGCGCCCGCTCCCGGCGAGTCGCTCGGCTCGCACTACGGCCACTGCTTCGGGTGCGGCGACGGGCAGCCCCACGGCCTCCACCTGGAGGCCCGCGCGGGCGAGGGCGTGAGCGTGACCGCCGAGTTCACCGTCACCGCCGACCACCAGGGCGCCCCCGGGCTCGCCCACGGCGGGGTGCTCGCCACCGCGCTCGACGAGACCCTCGGCTCCCTGAACTGGCTGCTCCGCGTCATCGCCGTGACCGGCCGCCTGGAGACCGACTTCCGCCGCCCCGTGCCGGTCGGCACCGTGCTCCACCTCCAGGCCGAGGTGACGGCCGTGCACGGCCGCAAGATCTACTCGACCGCCACCGGCCGCATCGGCGGCCCCGACGGCCCCGTCGCCGTCCGGGCCGAAGCCATGTTCGTCGAGGTCAAGGTCGACCACTTCATCGACAACGGCCGGCCGGAGGAGATCCAGGCCGCCATGTCCGACCCCGACCAGGTCCGGCGCGCCCGCGCCTTCGAGGTGAACCCCTGATGCGCCCTCCCGTCGACGTACTGATCCGCCGGGTCGACCCGGACGTGCCGATCCCGGCCTACGGCCACCCCGGTGACGCCGGCGCCGACCTCGTCACCACGGAGGCCGCCGAGCTGGCCCCCGGCGAGCGCGCCGTGCTGCCCACCGGCGTGTCGATCGCCCTCCCCGACGGCTACGCCGCCTTCGTCCATCCCCGCTCCGGACTGGCCGCGCGCTGCGGAGTCGCGCTCGTGAATGCCCCGGGGACGGTGGATGCCGGGTACCGTGGAGAGATCAAGGTGATCGTGGTCAATCTCGACCCGCGCGAGACGGTGCGGTTCGAGCGGTTCGACCGGATTGCCCAACTGGTCGTCCAGCAGGTCGAGAAGGTGCGCTTCCACGAGGTGGCGGAGCTTCCCGGCTCGGCGCGGGCCGAGGGGGGCTTCGGGTCCACCGGCGGTCATGCCGCCGTGGACGGCACCACGGGTGGGAATCGATACGCTTCGGTCGTATCCGACCGGGAAGGACAGTGACGTGTTCGGACGTCGCAAGAAGAGCGGTGCCGCCGACAAGGCGGGCGAGGCCGAGCAGGTCGTCGACGCCGTCACCGGCGAGGACGCCGCGGAGGCGGCCGACCAGCCGCGCAAGGTGAACCTTCCGCCGGCGCCCCGGCCCGACGGTCCCTGGGACGTCTCCGAGGTCGCCAAGCCCGAGGAGGGCCGCGTCGACCTCGGCGGCCTCTTCGTGCCCGGGGTCGAGGGCATGGAGCTCCGCGTGGAGGTGGCGGGCGACGCGATCGTCGCCGCGACCATCGTGCTGCGCGACAGCGCCGTGCAGCTCCAGGCGTTCGCGGCGCCCAAGAAGGAAGGCATCTGGGGCGAGGTCCGCGAGGAGATCGCCACCGGCATCGTCCAGCAGGGCGGCGCCATCGACGAGGTCGAGGGACCGCTCGGCTGGGAGCTGCGCGCACAGGTCCCCGTCCAGCTGCCCGACGGCAACCGCGGCGTGCAGATCGTGCGCTTCGTCGGCGTCGACGGCCCGCGCTGGTTCCTGCGCGGCGTCATCTCCGGCCAGGGCGCGGTCCAGCCCGAGGCGGCCGGTCTCCTGGAGCAGATCGTCCGGGACACCGTGGTCGCCCGCGGCGAGGGCCCGATGGCCCCGCGCGACCCGATCGTCCTCAAGCTGCCGAACGACGCGCAGATGGTGCCGGACGGCGTCCAGCAGGAGGAGCAGGCCGGGTCCCGCTTCTCCGGCGGCATGGGCCAGCTTCAGCGCGGCCCGGAGATCTCCGAGATCCGCTGACGCACCCGCGAGACCCCGGTCCGGTGGGCCGCCGCCCGTACGCACGTCGTACGGGCGGCGGCCCACCGGCCGTTTCCCCGGGCGCACGGTGACCGGCGGCCGAAGGCCCGTACAAGACCTCCTGACGGCCCTGCGGCCGGCTCCCCTGGGAGGTCGTACGGCTTCCCTGGGGGGCCGCCCCTACGGGGCCGGGCGTCCGGAGGGCGGGGAACGGCGTCCGAAGACCGGGGTGTCCTCCGGGGTCCGGACCCTGGTCTCGGGGGCGGCGGCCGACCATACTGGTCTGCGCACGTGTTCGAGGAGGGGGAGCGCAGGGTGAGCGAGAACAGCACGCGGTCCGCGACGGCCGTCGCCGAGGACCCCGCCACGGGGCCGATGATCCGGGTGGAGGGCCTGCGCCGCACCTTCGGCGAGGGCGAAGCCGCGGTCCACGCCCTCAAGGGCGTCTCCTTCGAGGTCTCCCGCGGCGAGCTGGTCGCCCTCAAGGGCCGCTCCGGCTCCGGCAAGACCACCCTGCTCAACCTGGTCGGCGGCCTCGACAGCGCCGACGGCGGCCGGATCGTCATCGACGGCACCGACCTCTCCACCCTCGGCGAGAGCGGCCTCCTGGAGCTGCGCCGGGACCGGATCGGCTTCATCTTCCAGTCCTTCGGCCTGCTGCCCATCCTCTCCGCCGCGGAGAACGTCGGCGTGCCGCTGCGGCTGCGCGACGCGGACCCCGCCGAGCGGGAGGAGCGGGTCGCCCTGCTCCTCGCCCTGGTCGGCCTCGCCGACCACGCCAACCAGCGCCCCGGCGAGCTCTCCGGAGGCCAGCAGCAGCGGGTCGCCATCGCCCGCGCCCTCGCCAACAGGCCGGCCCTGCTCATCGCCGACGAGCCGACCGGCCAGCTCGACGCGGAGACCGGCCTCGCCGTCATGGAACTGCTCCGGGCCGTGGTCCGCAGCGAGGGCTGCACCGCCCTCGTCGCCACCCACGACCACCAGCTCCTCGGCCTCGCCGACCGGGTCCTCGAACTCCGCGACGGCGAGATAGCCGAAGGCTGAGCCGGACCGGGACCGACCGTCGCCCCGGCGCGCATCAGAATCACGTCAAGACCGATCCGGGGTGATCCTCCGCGTGCGGAATGTCCGATCAGCCGGACGTATGGTCGGTCCATGGGACGTGGCAAGCTTCGGATCTACCTCGGCGCGGCACCCGGCGTCGGCAAGACGTACGCGATGCTCGCCGAGGCCCACCGCAGGGTGGAGCGCGGCACGGACTGCGTCGTCGGCTTCGTGGAGCACCACGGCCGGCCGCGCACCGAGGTGCTGCTGCACGGCCTGGAGACCGTGCCCCGCCGCACCGTCGAGTACCGGGGCGCCTCCTTCACCGAGATGGACGTCGACGCCGTCCTCGCCCGCCGCCCCGCCGTTGCCCTCGTCGACGAACTCGCCCACACCAACGTCCCCGGCTCCCGCAACCCCAAGCGCTGGCAGGACGTCGCCGAACTCCTCGCCGCCGGCATCGACGTCGTCTCCACCGTCAACATCCAGCACCTCGAATCGCTCGGCGACGTCGTCGAGGCGATCACCGGCGTCCGGCAGCAGGAGACCGTCCCCGACGAGGTCGTCCGCCGCGCCGACCAGATCGAACTCGTCGACATGTCGCCCGAGGCGCTGCGCCGCCGCATGGCCCACGGCAACGTGTACACCCCCGACAAGGTCGACGCCGCGCTCTCCAACTACTTCCGCCCCGGCAACCTCACCGCCCTGCGCGAGCTGGCCCTGCTGTGGACCGCCGACCGGGTCGACGAGTACCTGCGCCGCTACCGGGGCGAGCACAACATCCGCTCCACCTGGCAGGCGCGCGAACGGATCGTCGTCGGCCTCACCGGCGGACCCGAGGGCCGCACCCTGATACGCCGCGCCACCCGGCTCGCCGAGAAGGGCGCCGGCGGCGAGGTCCTCGCCGTCTACATCGCCCGCAGCGACGGCCTCACCGCCGCCTCGCCCAAGGAGCTGGCCGTCCAGCGCACCCTCGTCGAGGACCTGGGCGGCACCTTCCACCACGTCGTCGGCGACGACATACCGACCGCCCTCCTGGAGTTCGCCCGCGGGGTGAACGCCACCCAGATCGTCCTCGGCTCCAGCCGCCGCCGCACCTGGCAGTACGTCCTCGGCCCCGGCGTCGGCCAGACCGTCGCCCGCGACTCCGGCCCCGACCTGGACGTCCACATCGTCACCCACGGCGAGGTCGCCAAGGGCCGCGGCCTCCCGGTCGCCCGCGGTGCCCGCCTCGGCCGCTCCCGGATCCTCGGCGGCTGGCTGGTCGGCGTCGCCGGCCCCGTCGCGCTCGCCCTGCTCCTCACCCACACCGACGCCGACCTCGGCCTCGCCAACGACATGCTGCTGTTCCTGGCGCTCACCGTCGGCGCGGCGCTGCTCGGCGGCTTCCTGCCGGCGCTCGCCTCCGCGGCCGCCGGCTCCCTGCTGCTCAACTGGTTCTTCACCCCGCCGATCCACCGGATCACCATCGCCGACCCACTGAACATCGTCGCCATCGCGGTCTTCTTCGGCGTCGCCATGGCCGTCGCCTCCGTCGTCGACCTCGCCGCCCGCCGCACCCAGCAGGCCGCCCGGCTGCGCGCCGAGTCCGAGGTGCTCTCCTACCTCGCCGGCAGCGTGCTGCGCGGCGAGACCAGTCTCGACGCCCTCCTCGAACGGGTCCGCGAGACCTTCTCCATGGAGTCCGTCACCCTCCTCGAACGGGCCGACGGCGCCGAGCCCTGGGTCCAGGCCGCCGCCGTCGGGCCGCACCCGGCCGCCCGGCCCGAGGACGCCGACGTGGACATGCCCGTCGGCGACCACCTCGCGCTCGCCCTCAGCGGCCGGGTGCTGCCCGCCGAGGACCGCCGGGTGCTGGGCGCCTTCGCCGCCCAGGCGGCCGTCGTGCTCGACCGGCAGCGGCTGGTCGGCGAGGCCGAGGAGGCCCGCAAGCTCGCCGAGGGCAACAAGATCCGCACCTCCCTGCTCGCGGCCGTCAGCCACGACCTGCGCACCCCGCTCGCCGGCATCAAGGCGTCCGTCTCCTCGCTCCGCTCCGACGACGTCGAGTGGTCCGAGGAGGACCGGGCCGAACTCCTCGAAGGCATCGAGGCCGGCGCCGACCGCCTCGACCACCTCGTCGGCAACCTCCTCGACATGTCCCGCCTGCAGACCGGCACCGTCACCCCGCTCATCCGCGCCGTCGACCTCGACGAGGTCGTCCCCATGGCCCTCGGCGGCGTCCCGGACGGCAGCGCCGAGGCCGACATCCCCGAGACCCTGCCCATGGTCGAGGTCGACAAGGGCCTCCTGGAGCGGGCCGTCGCCAACATCGTCGAGAACGCCGTCAAGTACAGCCCCGACGGCGTCCCCGTCGCCGTCGCCGCCAGCGCCCTCGGCGACCGCGTCGAACTCCGCGTGGTCGACCGCGGACCCGGCGTCCCCGACGACTCCAAGGACGGCATCTTCGAGCCCTTCCAGCGCTTCGGCGACGCCCCGCGCGGCTCCGGCGTCGGCCTCGGCCTCGCCGTCGCCCGCGGCTTCGTGGAGGCCATGGGCGGCACCCTCAGCGCCGAGGACACCCCCGGCGGCGGCCTCACCATGGTCCTCACCCTGCGCGCCGCCGGAGGAGGAACCGCGCCGCCGGCCGCCCTGCCGGCCCACGCGGTCACCTGACCCCGCGCCCGCACCCGTACCAGCAGCCCGCACCCACCCCCGTACAGCGAAGGAAGGCCCCCCGACATGACCCGGGTCCTCGTGGTCGACGACGAGCCACAGATCGTCCGCGCCCTGGTGATCAACCTCAAGGCGCGGAAGTACGAGGTCGACTCCGCCCCCGACGGCGCCACCGCCCTCCGGCTCGCCGCCGAACGCCACCCCGACGTCGTCGTCCTCGACCTCGGCCTGCCCGACCTCGACGGCGTCGACGTCATCAAGGGCCTGCGCGGCTGGACCCGGGTCCCGATCATCGTCCTCTCCGCCCGCCAGACCTCCGACGAGAAGGTCGAGGCGCTCGACGCCGGCGCCGACGACTACGTCACCAAGCCCTTCGGCATGGACGAGCTCCTGGCCCGGCTGCGCGCCGCAGTCCGCCGCGCCGAACCCGTCGGCGGCGCCGAGGACGGCGTCGTCGTCGTCGAGACCGAGGACTTCACCGTCGACCTCGCCGCCAAGAAGGTCCACCGCGACGGGCGCGACGTCCGGCTCACCCCCACCGAATGGCACCTCCTGGAGGTCCTGGTCCGCAACGGCGGCCGCCTGGTCAGCCAGAAGCAGCTCCTCCAGGAGGTCTGGGGACCCTCGTACGGCACCGAGACCAACTACCTCCGGGTCTACATGGCCCAGCTGCGCCGCAAGCTGGAGACCGACCCCTCCCACCCGCGCCACTTCGTCACCGAACCGGGCATGGGATACCGCTTCGAACGTTGATCCGGGCCGCTTCCGGCCGAGGCCGTGGCCGGTACGCTTTCAGGTATGAGTGCTGCACCCCGTACCGACAAGCCGGCAGGCCGGTTCCGCCGGATGCTCGACCGGCTCTCCTCCTCGCCGGAGGACCTGGAGTCGGAGGAGCTCCAGGAGGACACGGCGGCCTCGGGCTGCACCCGGATCTCGGACTGTTCCGACCGCCAGATCGTCAAGGTGACTGGTACCTTGCGCACGGTCACCCTGCGCCCCCGCGCCGGTGTCCCCGCCCTGGAGGCCGAGCTCTTCGACGGCACCGCGCCGCTCGACGTCGTCTGGCTGGGCCGCCGCTCCATCGTGGGCATCGAACCGGGCCGCAAGCTGATCGCCTCCGGCCGGATCTCCATGAGCCACGGCCGGCGGGTCCTCTTCAACCCCAAATACGAGCTCCGACCGCTCGGACAGGAGTAGCCGGTGACGTCCGTCGACAAGCCGACCACCGCACCGCCGACCCCGGACCAGGACGCCCGGACCGACAAGGCGGTGACCGAGGCCGCGCTGTTCGAGGCGTTCGGCGGCGTCCGGGGCATGGTCGAGACGGTCCTGCCCGGACTGCTCTTCGTCACGATCTACACGATCAACAAGGACCTCAAGAGCTCGGCCATCGCCGCGCTCGCCGTCTCCCTGCTGCTCGTCGTCGTACGGCTCGCCCGCCGCGACACCGTCAAGCACGCCTTCAGCGGCGTCTTCGGCGTCGGCTTCGGCGTCGTCTTCGCGATGATGACCGGCAACGCCAAGGACTTCTACCTCCCCGGCATGCTGTACACCCTGGGCCTCGGCCTCGCGTACATCATCACCACGCTCGCCGGCGTCCCGCTGATCGGCCTCATCCTCGGCCCGGTCTTCAAGGAGAACCTCTCCTGGCGGACCCGGAACCCGGGACGGAAGAAGGCGTACGCCAAGGCCAGCTGGGCCTGGGGCCTCATCCTGCTTGCCAAGTGCGCGATCCTCTTCCCGCTCTACTGGTGGGCCGACACCACCCAGCTCGGCTGGGTCCTCGTCGCGCTGAAGATCCCGCCCTTCCTGCTCGCCGTCTACCTCACCTGGGTCTTCCTCGCCAAGGCGCCGCCGCCGATCGACGTCTTCGCCGAGATGGAGGCGGAGGAGAAGGCCGAGCGGGAGCGAAAGGCCGCCGCCCAGGCCGGTCCGGACGCGTAGCACGCCCGCCCCGACGTACGGCGAAGGGCCCGGGACCAGTCGACGGTCCCGGGCCCTTCCCCGTGTCCGCTTCCCGCTACTCCGCCGGCTCCCGGCGGACCTGGAGCAGCTCCTCCAGCTGCTCCTCACGGGCCTGCGCCGCCACGAACAGCAGCTCGTCGCCGGCCTCCAGGGTCTCCTCGGCGCCCGGCGTCAGCACCCGCGAACCGCGGATGATCGTCACCAGCGAGGTGTCCTGCGGCCAGGCGACCTCGCCCACCTGCGTCCCCGCCATCGCCGACTCGGGCGGCAGCGTCAGCTCCACCAGGTTCGCGTCGCCGTGGCTGAAGCGCAGCAGCCGGACCAGGTCGCCGACGCTCACCGCCTCCTCCACCAGGGCCGACATCAGACGCGGCGTCGAGACGGCCACGTCCACGCCCCACGCCTCGTTGAACAGCCACTCGTTCTTCGGGTTGTTCACCCGGGCGACCACCCGCGGCACGCCGTACTCGGTCTTCGCGAGCAGCGACACGACCAGGTTCACCTTGTCGTCGCCGGTCGCCGCGATGACCACGTTGCAGCGCTGCAGCGCCGCCTCGTCCAGCGAGGTGATCTCACAGGCGTCGGCCAGCAGCCACTCCGCCTGCGGAACCCGCTCCACCGAGATGGCGGTCGGCGCCTTGTCGATGAGCAGGACCTCGTGGCCGTTCTCCAGGAGCTCGCCCGCGATGGAACGGCCCACCGCACCCGCGCCCGCAATCGCGACCCGCATCAGTGACCGCCCTCCTCGGGACCCTCGGCGAACGCCGCCTCGACCTTCGTGATCTCGTCCACCCGCATCATCACGTGGACCAGGTCCCCCTCCTGGAGGACCGTCTGCGAGGTGGGGATGATCGCCTCGCCCAGCCGGGTCAGGAAGGCCACCCGCACCCCGGTCTCGTCCTGCAGCCGGCTGATCTTGTGACCGATCCAGGCCGGGGACGTGTGCACCTCGGCCAGCTGCACGCCGCCGCTCGGGTCGCTCCACAGCGGCTCCGCGCCCGAGGGCAGCAGCCGGCGCAGCATCTGGTCGGCGGTCCAGCGGACCGTCGCCACCGTCGGGATGCCCAGGCGCTGGTACACCTCGGCGCGCCGCGGGTCGTAGATCCGCGCCGCCACGTTCTCGATGCCGAACATCTCGCGGGCCACCCGGGCGGCGATGATGTTGGAGTTGTCCCCGCTGCTCACCGCGGCGAAGGCACCGGCCTCCTCGATCCCCGCCTCACGCAGCGTGTCCTGGTCGAAGCCCACGCCGGTGACGCGGCGCCCGCCGAAGCCGGAGCCCAGACGGCGGAAAGCCGTCGGGTCCTGGTCGACGACGGCGACCGTGTGGCCCTGCTGCTCCAGGGTCTGCGCGAGAGCGGCTCCCACTCGCCCGCAGCCCATGATGACGATGTGCACGTCCCCGTTACCCCGCACTCCTGATCGCCTTGCTGACCTGCGAAAACACCCTGCTCACAACTTTCCTCGCCCGATCGGCCCGGGCCGTGGCGGGCAACGCCCTGCCGGGTTGCCCGGTCCGAGCTTAAGCGGCAACGCTGGCCGGGACCGCATCCGAGGTGATACTCAGGGAGATTCGGTGCCGATCGGGGGTGCCGGTGCGCATGGCTCTTTTCGAACGCTTACGATCCTCTGCGTGTCCAAACTGACCGACGTGCCCAAACGGATCCTGATCGGGCGGGCCCTGCGCAGCGACAAGCTCGGGGAGACCCTGCTCTCCAAGCGGATCGCCCTCCCCGTCTTCGCCTCCGACCCCCTCTCGTCGGTGGCGTACGCACCGGGCGAGGTCCTCCTCGTCCTCTCCGCCGCCGGTCTGTCGGCCTACCACTTCAGCCCGTGGATCGCGCTGGCCGTGGTCGTCCTCATGTTCACGGTCGTCGCCTCGTACCGGCAGAACGTGCACGCGTACCCGAGCGGCGGCGGCGACTACGAGGTGGCCACCACCAACCTCGGTCCGAAGGCCGGACTCACCGTCGCGAGCGCCCTGCTCGTCGACTACGTCCTCACCGTCGCCGTCTCGATCTCCTCCGGCATCGAGAACCTCGGTTCCGCGATCCCCTTCGTCGTCGAGCACAAGGTCGCCTGCGCCGTCGGCGTCATCGTCCTCCTCACCGTGATGAACCTCCGCGGCGTGAAGGAGTCCGGCAGCCTCTTCGCCATCCCGACGTACGTCTTCGTCTTCGGCGTCTTCTGCATGATCGCCTGGGGCGCCTGGCGCGGACTCGTCCTCGACGACACCATGCAGGCCCCCACCGCCGGCTTCGAGATCAAGCCCGAGCACGAGGGGCTCGCCGGCTTCGCCCTGATCTTCCTGCTGCTGCGCGCCTTCTCCTCCGGCTGTGCCGCCCTCACCGGCGTCGAGGCCATCTCCAACGGCGTCCCCGCCTTCCGCAAGCCGAAGTCGAAGAACGCCGCCACCACCCTCGCGCTCATGGGCGGCCTCGCCGTCACCATGTTCTGCGGCATCATCTTCCTCGCCCAGGCGACCGACGTCCGGATGGCCGAGAAGCCCGCCGAGGACCTGCTCGTCAACGGCGTCCCCGTCGGCGAGAGCTACGTCCAGGACCCGGTGATCTCCCAGGTCGCCGCGGCCGTCTTCGGCGACGGCACGTTCTTCTTCGTGCTGCTCGCCGCCGCCACCGCGCTCGTCCTCTTCCTGGCCGCCAACACGGCGTACAACGGCTTCCCGCTCCTCGGCTCGATCCTCGCCCAGGACCGCTACCTGCCGCGCCAGCTGCACACCCGCGGCGACCGCCTCGCCTTCTCCAACGGCATCGTGCTCCTCGCCGGCGCCGCCGCCCTCCTCGTCTGGATCTACGGCGCGGACTCCACCCGCCTCATCCAGCTCTACATCGTCGGCGTCTTCGTCTCCTTCACGCTCAGCCAGATCGGCATGGTCCGGCACTGGAACCGGCACCTGACCACCGAGCGGGACCCGGCCAAGCGCCGCCACATGATCCGCTCCCGCGCGATCAACGCCTTCGGCGGCTTCTTCACCGGCCTCGTCCTCGTCGTCGTCCTCGCCACCAAGTTCACCCACGGTGCCTGGGTCGCCCTCCTCGGCATGGTGATCTTCTACGTGACGATGACCGCGATCCGCCGCCACTACGACTCCGTCGCCGAGGAGATCGCCGCCGCCGAGCAGCGCCCCGACGAGTACGTGCGCCCCTCCCGGGTCCGCTCGATCGTCCTCGTCTCCAAGCTCCACAAGCCCACCCTCCGGGCCCTCGCCTACGCGAAGCTGCTCCACGCCAACGAGCTGGAGGCGCTGACCGTCAACGTCGACCCGGCGGAGACCAAGGCGCTCAAGGAGGAGTGGGAGCGGCGCGGCATCAACGTGCCGCTGAAGATCCTCGACTCCCCGTACCGCGAGATCACCCGGCCGGTCATCGAGTACGTGAAGAACCTCCGCAAGGAGAGCCCGCGCGACGCCGTCTCGGTCTACATCCCCGAGTACGTCGTCGGCCACTGGTACGAGCACCTGCTCCACAACCAGTCCGCGCTCCGCCTCAAGGGCCGGCTGCTCTTCACCCCGGGCGTCATGGTGACCTCGGTCCCGTACCAGCTCCAGTCCTCCGAGGCCGCGAAGAAGCGGGCGGGCAAGCGCCAGGAGTGGAACGCGCCGGGCTCGGTCCGCCGCGGACCGGTCGAGAAGGCCAAGAAGGAACCGACCGCGAAGAGCAACTAGACTGGTGGGCTGCTGTCCGAACAGCAGCCCCCTTTCTCTTCCCCCTCTGTCTCTGGAGCCCCCGATCATGCAGAACACCCCTGTGACGTCCCTGATCGGGGAGGAGTACGAGGTCGAGGTCGGCCCGGTGGCACACGGCGGCCACTGCATCGCGCGTACGGAGGAGGGCCGCGTCCTCTTCGTCCGCCACGCGCTGCCGGGCGAGCGCGTCCGGGCCCGCGTCACCGAGGGCGACGAGAGCAGCCGCTTCCTGCGCGCCGACGCCGTCGAGATCCTGGACGCCTCCAAGGACCGCATCGAGGCCCCGTGCCCCTTCGCCGGCCCCGGCAAGTGCGGCGGCTGCGACTGGCAGCACGCCAAGCCGGGCGCCCAGCGCCGCCTCAAGGGCGAGGTGATCGCCGAGCAGCTGAAGCGGCTCGCCGGCCTCACCCCGGAGGAGGCCGGCTGGGACGGCACGGTCGTCCCGGCCGAGGGCGACAAGCTCCCGGCGGGCGAGGTCCCGCAGTGGCGCACCCGCGTCCAGTACGCCGTCGACGACGAGGGCCGCGCGGGCCTGCGCAAGCACCGCTCGCACGAGGTCCAGGTCATCGACCACTGCATGATCGCCGCGCAGGGCGTCTCCGAGCTCGGCATCGAATCCCGCACCTGGGACGGCATGGCCGCCGTCGAGGCCATCGCCGCCTCCGGCTCGAACGACCGCCAGGTCATCCTGACCCCCCGCCCCGGCGCCCGCCTGCCGCTCGTCGAGCTCGACAAGCCGGTCTCGGTGATGCGGGTCGACGAGAAGGACGGCGGCGTCCACCGCGTCCACGGCCGCGCCTTCGTCCGCGAGCGCGCCGACGAGCGCACCCACCGGGTCGGCAGCGGCGGCTTCTGGCAGGTCCACCCGAAGGCCGCCGACACCCTCATGAGGGCCGTCATGCAGGGCCTCCTCCCGCGCAAGGGCGACACCGCCCTCGACCTCTACTGCGGCGTCGGCCTCTTCGCCGGCGCCCTCGCGGACCGGGTCGGCGACCAGGGCGCCGTCCTCGGCATCGAGTCCGGCAAGCGCGCGGTCGAGGACGCCCGCCACAACCTGGCCGGCTTCCCCCGCGTCCGCGTCGAACAGGGCAAGGTCGAGGCGGTCCTCCCGCGCACCGGCATCACCGAGGTCGACCTCATCGTCCTGGACCCGCCCCGAGCCGGCGCCGGCAAGCAGACCGTCCGCCACCTCGCCGGCCTCGGCGCCCGCCGCATCGCCTACGTCGCCTGCGACCCCGCCGCCCTCGCCCGCGACCTCGGCTACTTCCGCGAGTCGGGCTACCGGGTCCGCACCCTGCGCGCGTTCGACCTGTTCCCGATGACGCATCATGTGGAGTGCGTGGCGATTCTGGAGCCGGTGAAGTAGGGGCGCCGGCCCGCGGGCCGTACGGGGAGGGGCGCTCCCCTGGAGAAGGTGGGAATGGGGCTCATCGAGGGGGACCACGCGCGGCTGGTCGTCGCGGCGCAGGCCGGGGACCGGCGGGCGCGCGAGGAGCTGGTCGCCGCCTACCTGCCGCTGGTCTACAACATCGTCGGGCGGGCGCTGAGCGGACATGCCGACGTCGACGACGTCGTCCAGGAGACCCTGCTGCGCGTGGTGCGGGACCTGCCCGCGCTGCGCGCCCCGGAGAGCTTCCGGTCCTGGCTGGTGTCGATCACGCTCCGGCAGATCAACACCCACTGGCAGCGGCAGCACGCCCTCGCCGACCGGACCACGGGCATCGACGAGGCGCGCCGGATACCCGACGCCGGCGCCGAGCCGGTGGACGTGACGATTCTGCGGCTGCACGTGTCGGACGAGCGGCGCCGGGTCGTCGAGGCGGGCCGGTGGCTCGACCCGGACCACCGGGTGCTGCTGTCGCTGTGGTGGCAGGAATGCGCCGGTCTGCTGAGCCGGGAGGACATGGCCGCCGCGACGGGGCTCACGGTCGCGCACGCCGGCGTGCGCCTGCAGCGCATGCGGGAGCAGCTGGAGCTGTGCCGGACGATCGTCGCCGCGCTGGAGGCCGACCCGCGCTGCCCGGGCCTGGGGGAGACCGTCGCCGGCTGGGACGGCCGGCCGGCGTCGGTGTGGCGCAAGCGGATTGCGCGGCACACGCGTGACTGCCCGGTGTGCACGGCGACCTCGGCGGAGCGGGTTCCGGCCGAACTGCTGCCCCTCAGCCTCACGACGCTGGCCGTCCCGGCCGCGCTGATCGCCGCGCTGGCCGCCAAGGGCCTGCTGTCGGGTACGGCGGCGAGCGCCGCCGGGCTGGCCGCGGCCCCGGTCGCCGTCGCCACGGCGACCGGCGGAGGCGGTGTGCAGGGCGCGCTGATCGGCAAGCTCCAGGCGGTGACCGCCCATCCGCTGGTGAGCCTCGCGGCCGGCGCGGTGCTCGTCGCCGGCACGGCGACCTACCTGACCTGGCCCGAACCGGCGCCCCGGGCGCCCGGCGCCACCGCCGCTCCCACGGCCGGCACACCCACGCCCCTTGCGTCCCGAACCACCGCTGCCCCGGCCGCACCGTCCCCGGCGAGTCCGTCCGCCGTCCCGGGCACCGTCCCGCTGGGCGCGCGGTCGCTGGAGTCCGCGGACCGTCCCGGCCGGTTCGTCACGTACACGGGCGACTTCGCGGCGCTCGGCGGCGTCGCCGCGTCCAGCGGCGCGCAGGCACGTCAGCGGGCCACCTTCACGGTCGTCGGGGGACTGGCCGACGCGCGGTGCGTCACCTTCCGCGCCGCGGACGGGCGGTACCTCCGCCACCACTACCTGCGGCTGCGGTTGAGCACCGACGACGGCAGCGCCCTGTTCCGCGAGGACGCCACCTTCTGCCCCCGTCCCGGGGCGGTCGCCGGGTCCGTGACCCTGCACGCGCACAACTACCCGGGATCGGTCCTCCGCCACCGCGACGGCGGCATCTGGCTCGACGGCTCCGACGGTACGCGGGCCTTCGCCGGCCAGGCATCCTTCCTCGTGCGCGGCCCCGGGGCCTGAGCCGGACCGTCGGCGCGGCGCCCCCTCCTCACCGGCCGCGACCGGGGAACGGCGTCCCGCATAACGCTTTCCGCCTGCGAGATGTGTCACCGGGCGATCCACCGGGCGGCGCGAGTTTTCTGTTACGCGGCCGCCTGCCCGGAAGCCTCCACTTCAGGGGGGCCTTCCCGCCGACCCGTCCTCGCATGGGGGCGCGGCGAGGTCACGGCTTCCCCCGCTGACGCATCCCCTGAAGAAAGCTCCCCTCACATGACGCAACACACCCTCGAACCCCGGGCGACCGGCAAGGGCCTGCACCGGCTCCGCCGGCGGCGCCGGACCTGGGTGACAGGACTGTCGGCCGCGGCACTGGTGGCCGGAGTCGTGACGCTCCTCCCCAGCTCCGCCGGAGCCGCCGGACTGGGCGCCCAGGCGGCGCCCTCGGGCCGGTACTTCGGCACGGCGGTGGCCGCCGGCAGGCTCGGCGACTCCGCGTACACCGCGATCGCGGACCGGGAGTTCTCCATGGTCACCCCGGAGAACGAGATGAAGTGGGACGCCGTCGAACCGTCCCGCGGCCGCTTCGAGTTCGGCGCCGCGGACCGGATCGTCGACCGCGCCCTGGCGCACGGCCAGCGGCTGCGCGGCCACACCACGGTCTGGCACTCGCAGCTCCCCTCCTGGGTCGCCGCCATCCGCGACGCGAAGACGCTGCGCGAGGTGATGAACCGTCACATCACCACCCAGATAGGCCACTACAAGGGCAAGATCTACGCCTGGGACGTGGTGAACGAGGCCTTCGCCGACGGCGGCAGCGGCCGGCTCCGCGACTCGGTCTTCCAGAAGGTGCTGGGCGACGGCTTCATCGAGGAGGCGTTCCGCACCGCCCGCGCCGCCGATCCCTCGGCCAAGCTCTGCTACAACGACTACAACATCGAGAACTGGTCGGACGCCAAGACCCAGGGCGTCCACCGCATGGTCAAGGACTTCAGGTCCCGTGGCGTGCCCATCGACTGCGTCGGCTTCCAGAGCCACTTCGGGGCGGACGGCCCGCCGGCGAGCTTCAGGACCACCCTGGACGCCTTCGCCGCCCTCGGCGTCGACGTCCAGATCACCGAGCTGGACATCGCCCAGGCGTCCCCCGCCGCGTACGCGCGCACCGTCAGCACCTGCCTGTCCGTGCCCCGCTGCACCGGCATCACGGTGTGGGGCGTCCGCGACAGCGACTCCTGGCGCGGCGACGAGAGCCCCCTCCTCTTCGACGGCGGCGGCAAGCCCAAGCCCGCGTACGGCGCGGTCGTGAAGGCCCTCGGCTCCGGCACCGCCCCGGTCGAGCCGGCCGCCGGCGGCGGCGAGATCAAGGGCACGGCCTCCGGCCGCTGCGTCGGCGTCCCCGGATCCGCCAACGGCACCCGCGTGCGGCTGGAGGACTGCGACGGACAGCCCGGCCAGCGCTGGACCCACACCGCCGGCAAGCAGCTGAAGGTCTCCGGCGGCAAGTGCCTCGACGCCCAGGGCAAGGGCACCGCCAACGGCACCCCGGTGATCGTCTGGGACTGCAACGACGGCGCCAACCAGCGGTGGAACGTCAACAGCGACGGCTCGATCACCGGCGTCCAGTCCGGCCGGTGCCTCGACGCCGTCGGCGCGGCCACCGCGACCGGCACCCCACTCCAGCTGTACGCCTGCGCCTCCGTCGGCAACCAGAAGTGGACCGTCCGCACCGGCACGGGCGGCGGCACCTGCCCGCTGCCCTCGACGTACAGGTGGAGCTCGACCGGTCCCCTCGCGCAGCCGGCGAACGGGTGGGCCGCGGTGAAGGACTTCACCCATGCGACGGTGGGCGGCAAGCACCTCGTCTACGCGTCGAGCGCCTCGGGCACCTCGTACGGCTCGATGGCGTTCAGCCCCTTCGCCGAGTGGTCCGGCATGGCGTCGGCCACGCAGACGAAGATGGGCCAGAACGCCGTGGCGCCCACCCTCTTCTACTTCGCGCCCAAGAAGATCTGGGTGCTGGCCTACCAGTGGGGTGCCTGGCCCTTCAGCTACCGCACGTCGGGCAACCCCGCCGACCCCCACGGCTGGTCCGCGCCGCAGCCGCTGTTCACCGGAGGCATTCCGCGCGCCGAGTCCGGAACCGGGCCGATCGACCAGACCCTGATCGCCGACGAGAAGAACATGTACCTGTTCTTCGCCGGCGACAACGGGCGGATCTACCGGGCGAGCATGCCGATCGGGAACTTCCCCGGCAGCTTCGGCTCCTCGTACACCACGGTCATGAAGGACACGGAGAAGAACCTCTTCGAGGCCCCGCAGGTCTACAGGGTCCAGGGCCGGAACCAGTACCTGATGATCGTCGAGGCCCGGGGCGCGAACGAGCGGCGCTACTTCCGCTCGTTCACCGCCACCAGCCTGAACGGCACGTGGACCCCGCAGGCCGCCACCGAGAGCAACCCCTTCGCGGGCAAGGCCAACAGCGGCGCCACCTGGACCGACGACATCAGCCACGGCGATCTGGTCCGCGTCGGCCCCGACCAGACCATGACCGTCGACCCCTGCAACCTGCAGTTCCTCTACCAGGGCAAGTCCCCCCGCGCGGGCGGCCCGTACGACGCGCTGCCGTACCGGCCGGGTGTCCTCACCCTGCGGCGCTGAGCCGCCCGATCCCCCGCGACACGCAAGGAGCACACCCCCATGAGCAATTCCAAGCACGGCAGGATCCGCGGGCGTCACCGCCGCCGCTGGAGCGCCACCGCCCTGGTGATCGGCGTCCCCGCCGCCGTCGTCCCGTACCTGCTGCTCACGCAGGACGACTCCCAGGCCGCGACCGTCGACGCCGGCGCCTACTACCGGCTGGTGTCGGTGCGCAGCGGCAAGGTGCTGGACGTCAACGGCTTCTCCACCGCCGACGGCACCCGGATCCAGCAGTGGACCGACCAGAACACCGCCAACCAGCAGTGGAGGCTGCGGTCCACCGGGGACGGCTACCACGAGCTGGTGAACCGCAACAGCGGCAAGGTGCTGGGCGTGGCGGGCGGCTCGACCGCGCGGTCCGCCGCCGCCGAGCAGCAGACCGACAGCGCGTCCCGTTCCCAGGAGTGGCGGATCGACACGGTGGGCGGTTCCGACGCCGTCACCTTCACCTCCCGCGCCAGCGGCCTCGTCCTGGACGTCTCCGGAGGATCCACGGCCCAGGGCGCGGGGATCATCCAGTACCCCGGCAGGGGCACCGCCAACCAGCAGTGGAAGCTGGTCAAGGTGGCCACCGCCCCGTCGGCCGCGGCCGGACCGTACCGGTGGCGCAACGCGCAGGTGGTCGGCGGCGGTTACGTCACCGGGCTGGTCTTCAACCCCCGGGCGAAGGGGCTGCTGTACGCCCGCACCGACATGGGCGGCGCCTACCGCTGGGACGCCGCCGCCGAGCAGTGGATCCCGCTGACCGACTGGCTCGGCGAGAAGGACTGGAACCTGCTGGGCATCGACGCGCTGGCCACCGACCCCGTCGACCCCGACCGGCTCTACCTCGCGACCGGCACCTACACCAACGAGTGGGCCGGCAACGGAGCGATCCTCCGTTCCACCGACCGCGGCCGCACCTTCCGGCGCACCGACCTGCCGTTCAAACTGGGCGGCAACGAGGACGGGCGCGGAGCCGGCGAGCGGCTCGTGGTCGACCCGTCGGACCACCGCGTGCTGCTGCTGGGCACCCGGAAGAACGGCCTGTGGCGCAGCACGGACAGCGGCGCGACCTGGCGGCAGGTGTCGTCGTTCCCCGTCAAGGACGGGGCGGGCACCGGCGCCGGCGTCTCCTTCGTGACGTACGGTCCGGCCGGCAGCAGGACGATCTACGTCGGCGTCGCCGACCGCTCGGCCTCCCTCTACCGCTCCACCGACGGCGGCTCCACCTGGCACGCCGTCCCCGGGCAGCCCACCGGCCGACTGCCGCAGCACGGCGTGCTCTCCGGCGACGGCTCGCTGTACCTGACGTACACCGACAACCTCGGGCCCAACGGCGTGACGGGGGGCTCGGTCTGGAAGTACGCCGGCGGGACGTGGAAGGACGTCTCCCCGTCCCGGGGCGGCTACGGGTTCTCCGGCCTCGCCGTCGACCCGCGCAGGCCGTCCACGGTGATGGTCACCACCCTCGGCCGCTGGTGGCCCGAGGACGAGATCTACCGCTCCACCGACGGCGGCACGACCTGGAAGGCGCTGGCGGACAAGACGGTGCGGAACGCCTCCGCCGCTCCCTACATCGGCGACCACACCGGGCACTGGATGACCGCCCTGGCCATCGACCCCTTCGACTCGGGGCACGTGCTGTACGGCACCGGCAACGGCATCTGGCGCAGCGAGGACGCCGCCGCCACCGACACCGGCGGCACCAGCCACTGGACCCCGGGGGCGCGGGGACTCGAGGAGACCGCCCTGATGGACGCGGTCGCCCCGCCCGGCGGCGCCACGGTGGTCACCGCCATGGGCGACCAGGGCGGTTTCCGCCACGTCGACCTGAACAAGGTGCCGGCCGGGCGGCTGAGCAGTCCGATGATGACCAACAGCACGGACATCGACTTCGCCCAGTCCACGCCGTCGACGATGGTCCGCGTCGGCCGCGGCGGCGCGCAGGACGGCGCCTACTCCACGGACGGCGGCATCAGCTGGAAGGGCTTCGGGTCCGAGCCGGTGGCCGGTGCCCAGGACGGCCGGGTCGCGCTCGCGGCCGACGGCACGACCGTCGTCTGGACCCAGGCCGGCGAGGTTCCGTACCGGTCGACCGACAGGGGAGCGAGCTGGTCGAGGGTCGGCGGACTGGGCACCGACGCCGTCGTCGTCGCCGACCGGGCCTCGGCCAGGACCTTCTACTCCCTGTCCGGCGGCACGCTGCACGCCAGCACCGACGGCGGGGCGACCTTCACCGCCCGGGCCACCGGCCTGCCGGCCGACGGCCGGCTCACGGCCGTGCCCGGCGTCGCCGGAGACCTGTGGATCGCCGGCGGCGGCCGGGGGCTGCTGCACTCCACCGACGGCGGCCGCACCTTCACCGCGCTCACCACGGTGAAGTCCGCCTCCGCCCTCGGCTTCGGCAAGGCCGCACCCGGCGCCTCCTACCAGGCCCTGTACCTGATCGGCACGGTCAAGGACGTCACCGGCGTCTTCCGCTCCACCGACAAGGGCGCCACCTGGCTCCGCGTCAACGACGACGCCCACCAGTGGGGCAGCATCGGCGGCGTCGGCGTCATCACCGGAGACCCGGACACCTACGGCCGCGTCTACGTCGGCACCAACGGCCGCGGCCTCCAGTACGGCGATCCCTCCTGACCGAGGGGACGTCCCCGCCGGGGGCGGCTCCGGCCGTTCGGGCCGGAGCCGCCCCGCGGCGGGTCCCCCCTCACGGGTCGCGCCGGGCGCGTCCGCGCGGCGGCAGCGGGAAGAAGCCGCTGGTGCGGGCGGCGTAGGCGGCGTAGCCGGGGCGGTCGGCCATGTGCTTCTCCAGGAGGCGCTTGCCGCTGCCGACGGTGAGGAGCAGGGTCATCAGGACCGGGGAGAGGAGGACGGCGAGGGCCGGCTGCCAGCCGGTGCAGGCGAGCAGGTACAGGCCCCACCAGACGAGACTGTCCCCGAAGTAGTTCGGGTGCCGCGTCCACGCCCACAGGCCCCGGTCCATGATCCGTCCCCGGTTGGCCGGGTCCGCCTTGAAACGGGCCAGCTGGCGGTCGCCGACGGCCTCGAAGGCGAGTCCGGTCGCCCACACCGCGAGCCCGCCGTACGCCAGGGCGTCCAGGGGCGCGGAGCTGTAGGAGGCGGCCTGGACGGGGAGGGAGATCAGCCAGACGAGCGCCCCCTGGCCGAGGTAGACGACACGGAGCGCGTACAGGGTCCGGCTGCCGGGCGCCTTGTCGAGGAGGGCGGTGTAGCGCGGGTCCTCGCCGTGTCCCCGGGAGCGGTGGGCGATGTGCGCCGCCAGCCGCAGGCCCCAGACGACGGTCGCCGCCGCGACGAGCAGGCGGCGGCCGTCGTCGCCGTGCCCGGCGGACAGCAGCCAGGTCACGACGGCGACGGCGGCGAACGCGATGCCCCAGGCGATGTCGACGATACGGTGCAGACCGCGGCGTACGCCGACGGCGAAGGTGGCGAGGAGCACCGTCAGCGCCGCACCCGCCGTGGCGGCGAGGTTGACGCCGAGGGCGCTCCAGTCGGTGGCGCTCACGCCGGGCTCGCGGGGGCGTGCCAGGCGGCGGGGGTGGCGGGCATGTCCGACGCTCCTTCGCGGGTGGGCCGTACGGCGCGGATCTGGTCGACGCCGCCCATGCGGCGTTCGGGGAACGCGGGCGACGCGCCGGCGAGGTCGGGCGCGTCCGCGGTGCCCGCGACGCTGCCGTCCCACGCGCGGACGCGCACGGGCAGGGGGCCGGGGACGACGTGGCCGAGGGGCCGCGCGGGTCGGTCGGCGGCCCTCATCGGGGCGTTCCCTCGGTGAGGAGGAGCTGGCGGACGTCGAGGTAGCGGGAGCGGAATCCGGCCTCCGAGTAGGCGAGGTAGAACTCCCACATGCGCTGGAAGACCGGGTCGAAGCCGAGGCCGGTGACGACCGGGCGGTGGGCGGTGAACCGTTCGCGCCACAGCCGCAGCGTCTCGGCGTAGTGCTCGCCGAAGCCGTCGTCGGCGGCCGTGCGCAGACCGGCGGCGGCGGAGTGCGCGGCGATGGCCTCGCGGGACGGGATCAGGCCGCCGGGGAAGACGTACTTGCTGATGAAGGTGTGGGTGGCGGCGGTGTGGAGCATCTGCCGGTGGCCCATGGTGATGGCCTGCAGGGCGATCCTGCCGCCGGGGGCGAGCGCCCGCCGCAGGGCGGTGAAGTAGGCCGGCCAGTAGTCGGCGCCGACCGCCTCGATCATCTCGACGCTGACGACGGCGTCGTACCGGCCCTCGATGTCGCGGTAGTCGCGCAGCTGGACGTCCACCCGGTCGGCGAGCCCGGCCGCCGCTATCCGCTCGCGGGCCAGGGCCGCCTGCTCCTCGGAGAGGGTCAGGGTGGTGACCCGGGCGCCGCGGGCGGCGGCCCGCAGGGCGAGTTCGCCCCAGCCGGTGCCGATCTCGAGGAGTCGGGTGCCCTCGCCGGCGCCGGCGAGGTCCAGGAGCCGGTCGATCTTGCGGTGCTGGGCGGAGGCGAGGGAGTCGAAGCGGGCGGGGAAGGCACGGAAGATCGCGGAGGAGTAGGTGAGGGTGGGGTCGAGGAACGCGGCGAACAGGTCGTTGGACAGGTCGTAGTGGCGCTGGATGTTGGTACGGGCCCCGTCGCGGGTGTTCCGGTCGCCGGCCGGGCGGGCGGACACCCAGAGGCCGCGGAGCCGCCGCAGCGGGGCGGGGACCAGCTCGTCGACGTGGCCGGCGAGGACGGTCAGGACGCCGGCCAGGTCGTCGCTGTCCCATTCGCCGGCCATGTAGGACTCGCCGAAGCCGATCAGCCCGTGCCGGCCGACGCGCCGGTGGAAGGCGTCCGGGTCGTGCAGGACCAGTCGCGGCCCGACGGTCGCCGGGCGGGCACCCGCCGGCGGTGCGATCAGGTCCAGCCGGCGCAGTGCGCGCCCCACCAGGTACCGGGCGACGGCGGTCCGGGCCGGGCCGGCCGGGGGGATCCGGGCCACGTCCGGCCAGCGGCCGGCGTCGACGTCCGCACGGCTGCCCGGCGGCGTCCGCCCGGGGACGTCCAGGGTGCGGCTCTCGGAGGTGAGGGCGGAGCGGGTCACGACGGCATGCCTTTCTGCGGGGCGGAACGAGGACGGGGGTGCACGGGCAGCCCGCGCAGCAGCAGGTGGACACCGTGGCGGCGGATGCCGGCCGACACCGCGGCGGTGGACCAGGGCCTGCGCGCGGCCGCGGCCAGCAGACCGGGCACGGTGGCGGGCCGGCGGCGGCCCCGGACGACGGCGGTGAACGCCCTGCCGGTGTCGTGCTCCAGGTGGACGGTCAGGGCCAGGCGTTCCCCGGGGAGCGGCAGCCGCATCCGGTAGCGGCCCTCGACCGCGAAGAACGGGGAGACGTAGAACTCCTTGTCCACCGCCGCCTCGTCCGCCTCGTCCGTCCGCAGCAGGTAGCAGTGCCGCTGACCGTACGTGTTGTGGACCTCGGCGACGACGCACACCAGGGCGCCGGACGCGTCGTGGCACCAGTACACGCTCAGCGGGTTGAAGACGTACCCGAACACCCGGGCGTGCGCCAGCATCACCACCCGCCCGCCGCCCAGGTCGACGCCGTGCGCGGCGAGGAAGGCGTCGAGCCCGGCGCGGAGGGACCCGGAGGTGCCGCCGAAGTGGTCGCGGGCGTCGAACCGGGCCAGCGGGCGCAGCGGCCGGGGCAGCACCGGCAGGTGGTCGAGGTCCACGCACCACAGGTAGGTGCGGTGCCGCAGCGCGTGGTGCAGCGGCGTGCGGCGGACGTGCGTGATCACGCACTCGTACAGCGCCGCGGAGGTCCCGCGCACGGGGGCCGTGGACACGACGCCGCCTCCGGTGCGGGTCACCAGCGGACTCCCAGGGAGCGGGCGGCCTCGACGCCGGAGCGGCAGCCGTCCTCGTGGAAGCCCCATCCGTGCCAGGCGCCCGCGTACGCGGTCACCCCGGTGTTGAGGCGGGGCAGTTCCTTCTGCGCCGCGACCGACGCGGGCGTGTAGACGGGGTGTTCGTACACCATCCGCTCCACCACGCGGTCCGGTGCGATGCCGTCGTCGCCGCCCAGTGTGACGACGTAACCGGAGCCGGCGGGCAGGCGCTGGAGGCGCTCCATGTCGTAGCTGACGCGCACGGGAGCGGTGGACGGCTCGCAGCCGGTCATGCGGTAGTTCCAGCTCGCGCGTGCGCCGGCGGAGCGGGGCAGGAGCGAGGTGTCGGTGTGCAGCACGGTGGGGTTGCGGGAGTAGCGGAAGGCGCCCAGGAGCCGCCGTTCGTCGTCGGTGGGGTCGGCGAGCAGGCGGAGCGCCTGGTCCGGGTGCGTGGCGATCACGACGGCGTCGTACGCCTCGCCCGCGCCGTCACCGGTGGTGACGAGGGCGCCGCCGCCGGTGCGCCGGACGGCCTCGACCGGGCTGCCGGCACGGACGCGGTGGACGCTCTTGGCGGCCGCGGCGACGTAGGCGGACGAACCGCCGGTGACGGTCTTCCACTGCGGGGAGCCGGTGATCGACAGCAGCCCGTGGTGGCGCAGGAAGGCGAACAGGTACGCGGCCGGGTACGACAGCGCGGTGCGGGCGGGGCAGGACCACACGGCGGCGACGAGCGGCAGGGCGAAGTGACTGACGAAGTAGGAGGAGTACCCGCCCTCGCGCAGGAAGTCCCCGAAGGTGACGTCCGCGGGGGCCCCGCGCGCCAGCAGGCGCCGGGCGTCGCGGTGGAAGGCCGGCACCTCGGCGAGGAGCCGCAGGTACCTGCCCCGCAGCGCGGCCCGCGAGGCGAACAGCCCCGCCGGGCCCCGGGCGCCGGCGTACTCCAGACCGCAACCGTCGCACCGCACCGACATGCTCATCTCGGCGTCCTGCGTACCGATCTCCAGCTCCCGGAACAGCCGGAGCAGGGTGGGGTAGGTGCGCTCGTTGTGCACGATGAACCCCGAGTCCACGGCGATCGCCCGCCCGCCGGGTCCGGGGAGCTCCCGGGTGTGGGCGTGCCCCCCGAGCCGCCCTTCCGCCTCGTACAGGGTGACCTCGTACGAGGCCGCCAGGACGTAGGCGGCCGTGAGACCCGCCACCCCCGCGCCCACGACCGCCGCCTTGCGTCGTTCCACCACGTCCGCTCCCGCCCTTCGCCCCACCGCTCGACCGCCGTGCCTCACCTGTACTTCGGAGCGGACGGCCCGACGGATGCGGGCGCGTGCGCGGCTCCGGGTGTTCGCTCAGTGGGCCCGGGGGCCCTGCGGGGCGAAGACGCGCCACATCCAGACCTGCCCGTAGGCGATGGCGGCCAGGACGGGCAGCACCACCACGGCCAGGAGGCCGAGGGAGGCCGAGTCCGCCACGGCTTCGGTGAGGGTGAGCGCGCCGGTGCCGGAGCGGGTGGCCAGGACCGTGGTGCCGTTGACGACGCCGACCGCCGCGGGCAGCGCGAGCACCGGGGCGGTGCCGAGCAGCAGCGCCGCGCCGGGGCGGCCCGCCGTACGGAGCCGTTCGGACGCGAAGACGCCGAGCGCGGCGGCCACGCCCACCAGGGTCACCGCCACCGGGGCGCCGGTCACTCCGGCCGCCGTCACCGCGGCGAGCAGGACCAGACCGACCAGGGGCCAGTGGAGCCGGCCGGCGAGCCGGGCGAGCCGGGCCTGCTCGGGGTCGGCCCCGGGCAGCCGCCGGGCGGCGAAGAGCACGCCCTGGCGGAGGCCGCCCACGACGACGACGGCCGCGCAGGCGAGGGAGAAGGGGTGGGCCAGATCGGAGAGGGCGGCCACCGGTTGCCCGTCGCCGTCCGTGGACAGCCCGCGGATCAGGGCCGCCAGGAGCGTCCCCCACGCCATGGCCAGCACCAGACTGGCGGCGGGCAGGACGACGTCCCACAGGCGGCGCCAGCCGTCGGACGGCAGCGCGGCACGGAACCACAGGGCGGCGTCCCGCAGCACCCAGGCGGCCAGCACCAGGACCATCGGGATCCGCAGGGCGGTCAGCAGCGGGCCCTCCAGCAGCGGCAGGGCGCCCAGCAGCAGGCCGGCGAAGGCGACCAGCCACACCTCGTTGGCGAGGAACAGAGGGACGACGGCCCGGCGGGCGCGCTCGCGGTCCCGCTCCGACCGGGCGAAGGGGAGCAGCATGCCCATGCCGAAGTCGATGCTCTCCAGGGCCAGGTATCCGGCGAGTAACAGGCCCGTCAGGGCGTACCAGAAGACTTCCACGGTGGCGTCCCGTCAGATGGTGGGGTCGGTCGGTCAGTAGGAGAAGCGGACATCGGCACCGCCGGGGGCGGCGGGGTCCAAGGGGTCCCGCGGGGAGTCGGGGTCCGACGGGTCCCGGGGTCCGGGCAGCGGGTCCGCCCCGCCGATGAAGGCCGCGTCGGGGCCCAGCCGGGCGTAGTGGGTGATCAGCGCCCAGTCGACGACGACGAGGAGCACGAGGACCGTCGTCAGGGCGACGACCGTGGCCAGCATGGCGCCGAAGGAGGTGTCCGACACGGCCTCCGCCACGGTGAGCTCGCCGTTCACCGCCCACGGCTGGCGGCCCACCTCGCGGGTGAGCCAGCCGCCGAGCAGGGCGATGAACCCGAAGGGGAGCAGCGCCATGGCGAACCACATCCGGATGCGCTTGCGGGACGGCGGCACGGCCGTCCGGCGGGCGGCGGTCGCCGGGATCCACGACACGAACAGCATGACGATGCCGATGAAGATCATGATCAGGGCGGGTGTCGCCACCCACTCCGGCGGCAGCCAGTCACCGGGGCCGTACTGCGCCACCTGGGCGGCGTTCAGCTCCTCCGGCGAGGGACCCTCCCCGGACACCACCGCGTGCTTGGCCGGCTGGTAGCTCTTCAGCTCGTCCAGGTGGACGAGGCCCGCCACGACGGTGACGAGCGCGCCGGCGGCCGCCAGGATGCCGCCCTGCTTCAGGGTGGGCCGGAAGAACGCGACCTCGTGGTCACGGCGCAGGTGGGAGGCGCTGACGGCGGCGAGGAAGAGGCCGGCGAGCAGGGCGACGGCGCCGGCGATGTGCACCAGCGCGTACCAGGTCGCCCCGTTGGTGAGCAGCGCGCCCCAGTCGGTGACGCGGGTGACGCCGCCGCTCGTCTCGTGGCCGACCGGCTTCTGCATGAAGCCGTTCACCACCATGATCCAGAAGGTGGAGAGGTACGCGGTGAGCGCGACCAGCCAGATCAGCACGAGGTGGGCGCGGGCGGACAGGCGCCCGAAGCCGAAGGCCCACATGCCGAGGAAGGTGGACTCCAGGAAGAAGGCGACGATGGTCTCGATGGCCACCGGGGCGCCGATGACGTTGCCCATCGCGTGCGACAGGCCGGACCAGTTCAGACCGAACTGGAACTCCTGCACGATGCCGCTGATGATGCCGAGCGCGTAGTTGATGACGTACAGGCCGCCCCAGAAGCGCACCCGCCGCAGGCCCGTGGCCCGTGCCTCGGGATCGCGGGCCCGGGTGGCGCGGGTCTGCGTCACGGCCACGACGGTGACGAGGCCCAGGGTCAGGGCGACGAAGAGGAAGTGCAGCCCGGCCGTCACGGCGAACTGGAGGCGGGCGAGGTCAGCAGTGTTCACGGGGGCGTTCCTCGCTGTGGTCGGCGGCATGCGCCCAGGAGCGGGCGACGGGTAATCGTGCGGTGGTGTGGGGGGAGCCCGCTGTCCCGGCATCGGCCGCGCGGCGCTCCCACTGACGCGACTCCATGTGCTCACCCTATCGACGAAGATCTCAACTCGGCATTCGAACACAGGAGTTGGGGTGACGCCGCGTCGTGACGCGGGCGCCACCGCCGGGTCTGGCGCGGTGCGGGTCGCCGGCCCGGGTCGTGCTACCCGGAGAGCGCCGGGCGGCCCGGCGGCTGTCAGGGTGAAGCGCCCCCGACCAGGGGGTGACGGGGGCTTCGTCTCTGAGGTTCGTCGAGCCGTGCCCGGACGTCGGCCTGTGCCTGGATCCCGGCAACGCCGTCGACGCTACCAGCGGGGTCGTCGCCCCGACACGGTGTCATTGCACGTGTGCACGTGGGCTTTTCACCCCGCGCCGGTGGTCGGCGGTGCGTCGTGGCGCCCCCGGTGTCGCGCACGGGTGCGGACGAGCCGCGGCGGGACCTCAGGCGAGCCGCGCGCGGGCCACCCAGTGGTGGTCGCGGGGCGGGCAGAGCCGCGCGGGCGGCGCCGGCACCCAGGAGCAGGTGCCTTCGGCGAGCCCGCCCAGCGTGTACGCCTCCGCCCGCCAGCCGTGCGCGCCCAGCAGACCGCCCAGGTCGTCCAGGCCGAGCCGGAACGCCGACCCCCGGGACGCCATGAACGCCAGGAACTCCTCATTGGCCGGGTCCCGGAAGTACGCGCTGTGCGGGGCGTCGACGAGCAGCACGGAACCCGGGCCCGACAGGCTCCTGATCCGGGAGAGCAGCCCGGCGAAGTGCTCGAGGCGCAGGTACGGGAGCAGTCCCTCGACGATCCACACCGTGGCGCGGCCCGGCTCGTGACCCGCCTCCCTCAGCCGCCGCGGCCACGTCTCGCCGCGCAGGTCCTCGCTCAACGCCACCCGGTCGCACGCGAGCTGGTCCGCGACCGGGGCCAGCAGGGCCTCCTTCGCCTCCAGTTGGCCCGGCAGGTCGACCTCGAAGTACCGGGTGCGGGCCGGGAGTCCGAGCCGCCAGGCCCGCGTGTCGCTGCCCGCCGCCAGGCACACCACCTGGGTGACCCCGTCGGCGACGGCCTCCTGGAGAGCGATGTCGCCGAACCGCCCCCGCACGATCACCGAGCCGACCGTGCCGCCGGCCGCCAGCGCCTCCCGCGCCATCAGCCGCGACCGCGGCGTGCTCAGCAGCTCGGCGTGGTGGTCCGCCAGGTAGGCGTCGGGGCGCTCGTGCTCCATGGCCCTGATGACCGCCGTGATGAAGCCGGTCTCCTTGACGGCGGCGGCCTCGTCGCCCCGCGTGCCCGTGGCCGTGGCCGTGACCGTGCCCGCGCCCGTGTTCGTACCCGTGTCCGTGTCCGTCATTCCGCACTCTCCTTCTCGCGCCGCACGGCCGGCCGCCGACGCGGGCCGACGGAGAGCGTGGGCCGCGAATTGACCCAGTCCTGATCGAACTTCCCTGTCGCCGCGTAGCCGCGGGAGATCTCCGCGAGCTCCTCCGCGCCGAAGACGTCCTCGATCCGCTCGAAGCCCCCCGGCGCCCGCTGGTGCGCCAGCGTCAGCACCTTCTCCGGCCCCATGGAGCGGTTGCTCCTCTGCAGTTCCGTCATCTGCGGCAGCCGGTCCGCCTCGTACGCGCGCAGGGCGTCGCCCGGGTCGGAGCACGTGGCGAGGTGCCGGGCCAGCACCCGCGCGTCGACGACGGCCTGGGTGGCGCCGTTGGACCCGGCGGGGTACATCGCGTGGGCGGCGTCCCCCAGGAGGGTCGCGCGGCCGAAGGTCCACCGGGGGAGCGGGTCCCTGTCGGTCATCGGGTACCGGTGGATCCGCTCGGTGTCCGCGAACAGCCGGGCGAGGTCCACCTCCGGCGGCGACCAGTCGCCGAACTCGCCCAGGAGGCGTCGCCGCAGGCCGTCGACGTCCGCGGCGGAGCGCCCGCCGGGGGAGGCGTCCGGGAAGGCGGCGACCCAGTTGACGAGGCACCGGCCCGTCGTCTCGTCCCGGTCGATCGGGTACAGCACCAGCCGTCTCCGGTCGTCGCCGAGGACGGTCATGGAGGCCCCGGTGAGGAACCCGGGGGCCCACACGGTCCCCCGGTGCATCGTCACGCCGTTGCCGGGGGGAGGGCCCTCGTCCGGGTAGAAGGACGCGCGCACGGCCGAGTGGATGCCGTCCGCCCCGACCAGGACGTCCGTCTCCACTCCGCGCGTGCCGCCGCCCTCGTCCGCGAAGACGGCCCGCGTCCCGCCCGGCCCGTCGTCCAGGCCGGTGAACCGGGCGCCGGTGACGAGCGCGCGGTCGCCCAGGCGGTGCCGTACCTCCGCCTCCAGCACCGCGTGCAGACGGGCGTGCGACACCGAGAGCTGGGGCCAGCGGTAACCCGCCGACAGCCCCCGGTCCTCCCGCCAGACCAGGCGGCCCGCCGGGGTGCACAGCACCAGCTCCCGGGTCTGCACGGCATGGTGGCGCAGCGCGTCGAGGAGTCCGAGCTCCGCCAGTTCGCGGACGGCGTTGGGCAGGACGTTCAGACCGAACCCCGGCGGGCGCGGACGGGCGGCGGCCTCGAAGACGGTGACGTCCTCGAACCCCGCGGCGTGCAGGCTCGTCGCGGTGGCCAGCCCGCCGATTCCGGCCCCGACTATCGTGATTCTCATGGCCCGTGCTCTCACTCCGGATCGTGACGGTGGCTTCACCGCGCGGCGGTCGGCCCGAACGCGGCGTGGTTCTGCCGGGTGAGGGCGAGGATCTCGTCGAGGAGCTCCGTGCTTCCGCCGCCGCTGCCCAGTTCGTAGAGCCGCAGCTCCTCCTGATAGGCGCGCCGCGCCATGACCAGGTGCTTTCCGCGGAACGAGGCCAGCGTTCTGAGCGCCTCCCGCAGAGCCCTCGCCCCGGCCTGCACGTGCCGCGTCTCGTCCGGGGAGAGGGAGTCCTCCAGGGCCTCGGCGTAACGGGACGCCAGGGACGGCGAGGCCCGCCATTCCGCGTACCGGTCCCGCCAGTCGGGCAGCGTGTGCGCGGCGACCTCGTCACAGAACGCCAGGTATTCCGCCCCGCCCCGGTCCGACGCCCACAGCAGCACGTCGACCAGGAAGAGGGGGATGTGGGCCGCGGCCGGGCCCATGTACAGGCGGCCCGCCACGCGGACGTCCTCGAAGTAGGGCCGCAGCTCGCGGGCGAAGAACTCGGGGGAGACGCCCAGCAGCACGCGCTTCATCGTCGCGTCGACCGCGCCGAGGCACGCGACCAGGCACGCCCAGTCGTCGTCGTGCCCGGACCGGCGCGGATCCGCCGCGCACAGCGAGCGGCCGGCCTCCAGAGCCCGCGCCAGTTCCGGTACGCACGTCCGCACCGCGCCGATGAGGCCGCGCTCCATCGCGTGCCCGGTGTAGAGCCGCTCCCGCTCTCCCGGGGGGTTCCAGGACGTGTAGTGGTAGACCGTGTCGCGCGGTATCAGACGCGTCCGCCGGCCGAGCAGTTCGAAGGGCACCCCGGCGTCCGGGAGGACGTCGAAGGCGACCACGCCGTGCCGCTTCAGGCTGCCGAGGTACATCCCGAGGTCGCGCATCGCGGCGAGGCACTCCGGCAGCGTGAAGCCCGCGACGCGCTCCTCCGTGGGGAGCGCCTCGCCGAGGACCCGCGTCAACGCGTCGACGTCCGCGGTCTCGTTCAGCTTGGGCAGGCGCCGCAGGTCCGCGTCGAGGTGCAGCGGATCGAGCCGTGCCACCTCCGCGTTGAACTCCTCGGAGGCGACGTCCAGCTGTCTTCGGGAACGCATACGAACCAACTCCAGGTGGGTGTCCCCCCGGTCACGTGGTGCCGGAGAAGGCGTGCCGGGGCCGAAGCCCCCGGCACCCCGCCGCTGCGATCAGCGGCGGGTGACGGGCAGGCGTGCGGTGGTGGGGGTGGCGCCGGCCGTCCCGGCCACGGCCGCGAGGTGCTCCCACCGACGCGACTCCATGCGCTCACCCTGTCGTCGAGAATCCCAACTCAGTATCTGCACAGAGGAGTTGTGGGTAAGGGGAGGAGTGGAGGGCAGGAGGCGGCAGGCAGAGGACGGACCCGCCGACGAGCGCGGGGCGCCGGGCAGGGAGTCGCCACTCGCCGGTCCGGTCGTCGGCGACGAACGAACCGACTCCGGAAGTTCGCGTGGTGCATGGCATCCTCCTGGGCTGTGCGGCCGTGGCTGTCTCTCTTCGAGCCGTGGCGTTCGGTCCGGGCGTGCGGTCGCGCCGACGAGCGAGGAGCCGCGTCGTCACACGGGCGACCACGGCCGGGTCCGGCACGGTGTGGGGTTCGGCCCCGGGTGCACCCGGGGTACGTCGGGCGGCGCGGCGGCCGCCGAGGTGAAGCGCGGCCCCCGCGACCGGATGGGGTGACGGGGGCTTCATCTGGAGTTTTCCGAGCCGTGCTGCGACGTCGGCCTGTGCCTGGATCCCGGGAACGCCGTCGACGTTACCAGCGGGCTTGTCGTCCGAACACGGTGTCATTCCACGTGTGTGTGTGCGGTTTTCACCTGATGGCGGTGGTCACGGGCGCGTCGCCCGTCCTCGGTGTCGGGGGCGATGGCGGGCAGCACCGCGAGGGCGATGAGGACGCCGGCCGCCGCGATCGCGGCACCGGTCGGCATGCCGAGCGCACAGCCGTCCGCGAGGGCTTCCGGGGTGCCGGTGTCCCCGGCGCGGGCGTCGGCGACGGTGCCCAGGGCGGCCGGGCCGAGCGCGGCACCGATCCGGCGCGAACCGGTGAGGAGGGCCGAGGCCGAGCCCGCCTCGTGCTCCTCGACGCCGCTCGTGCCGAGCGAGGCCATGGGGGCGAGACAGAGACCGATGCCGACGCCGGAGACGAGCGACGGCCCGAGGACGTCGACGGCGAACGAGCCGTCGGCGGTGAAGAGGCTGAACCAGGCGAAGCCGACGCCGGTCAGCGGACCGCCGATCGCCGGCACCGTCCGCGGAACCAGGGCGCCGCCCGGCCTGACGGCGAGCACCGAGCCGAGGACGACGCCGAACGCGAACGGCAGGAACTCGACGCCGCTGCGCGCGGGGCTGCTCCCGAGCACCGGCGTACCGGCCGAGCGGACCGCCCAGGTCGACCGGACCGAGCCGGAACGGGGAACCCGACTGCCGGACGCCGTCCGCGACGGGTCTGCTGGAAGGCGAGGCCGCCGCCCCCGCAGGATCATCGAGCCGACCGTCCCGCCGTCCCGGCCTGCGCCTCCCGCGCCGTCAGACGGACCGCGGCGCGCTCAACGGCACGGCTCGGCACGGCATGGCACGGCACCGCACGGCATGGCACGGCACGGCATGGCATCGCATTCCGCCGGACAGGCGGACCCGCCGTACCCAGGTCGGACGCGACCCGGGACTTCAGAACCACGTGCCCCGGCCGGAGGACACGGCCCGGCTCAGGACCTCGTGCCCCGGCCGGAGGGACTCGGCCCGGCCCCGGCGCGCGGTGAACCGTGCCGCCCGCCGCGCCCGATCACTGAAGCCCTGCCTCCGGCTCCGGCCCGCCCTCCCCGGACGTCGTCGGGTCGGCCGCCTCCGGCGCGTCCACGGGGGACAGGACGGTGGTCTGCTGCACCGTCACCCCCGGGACGCGGCGCCGCAGCCAGTCGACCACGGCCTGCGGCGACAGCACCGCCGCGGCCTGGTGGATCCCGCGCAGCACCTGCCGGTTGGTCACCGCGGCCGCGGCGAACGCCCCGACCGCCCCGGTCAGCCGCGCGGCGTCGTCGCCGCGGATCACCACCGCCCGGGTGACCGGGACGCCCTCCTGGTTCCAGCCGTCCAGACGTCCCCACAGCACGTGGTACGGGGTGCGGCCGGCCGCGTCGAGCGCGCTGGAACGCACCAGCACGTCGGCCCTGGCCGCGAGGCTCAGCCCGGCCGAGTGCTCACCGTGCGACCGGACCAGGGTGTCGAGCAGCGTGGGTCCGTCGAAGGCGTTGTACCACTTCGCCTCCCGCAGACCGAGCGTCCGCGCCCGGTCCACCAGCTCCTCCGTCAGGAACGGATGCGCCGTGAGCGGCCGCGACACCCCGGGCACCATGAAGCGCGGCTCGATCTCCAGCGCCGAGGGCACCACCCGCCCCCGCCACACCGCCGACGGGGTGCCGTAGCCGCGGTCGACGCTCAGCAGGGCGTCCACCGCCCCGGCGCGGGTCAGCGGCCCCACCCCCGCGTAGCAGCCCGTGAACGTCCCACCGCTGCCCAGACCGTGCGCCAGCAGTTCGGGCAGAAGCCCGGAGAGTCCCGGGGACAGCCCGGCCGACAGGACCGCGGTGCGCTCCGGCACCGGCTCGGACGCACTGCCGTCGTCCATGACGTCCACGTAGTCCGCCCCGGCCTCGAAGGCCGCCCGGCGGACCCGGTCGACCAGCAGGTAGGCGGGGCCCGAACAGTTGAGGACGGTACGGCAGCCCTCGCTGAAGCGGACCAGGCTGTCGGCGTTGTTCGCGTCCACCCACATGGCCTCGGCGCGCCCGGGCAGCGAGGTCGCGAAGGCGCGCGCCGCGTCCGTGTGACGCCCGCCGATCCGGAGCCGGTACCGGCCTTCGGCGGCGAGGCTGCGGGCCGCGTGCCGGCCGACCGCGCCGTACGCCCCGATGATGCCGATCACGGGCGCCTTGCGCGTCGTCATGCCGGCGCTCCCGCCGACCGCCGCACCCCGCGACCGGCCGCCACGACCGGGCGTCCGTACGCAGGGAAGGGAGCCCGCGCGTGGATCCGGGGGCCCTCTCCGCGTAACGCGGGCCCTGACGCGGTGAGTGGGGGAACGCACTCCGCAACACGCATAGCGCCATGCCTCTCGTCGTCACCGTACTGAGGAGAATCCGCACCGGAGCGGTGTCGACGCCAGCTTCACACAACACCACCGGCACAGCTCCGGCCACCGTCGTCAATCAGCCATAGGAACGGCCGGTATGGGGCACGCGGTCCGGCCGACGACGCGTGCCCGGCCGGCGCGGGGCGGCACCCGCCACCGCTCGGCGGCCGGGGACCCACCAGCTGTGCGAGCAGCCCGTCGACGAACGCCTCCAGGCCCTCGTGGCAGGGGGCCCGCGTGACCAGTTCCGGCCGCTCGCTCAGGGCGGCCGGCAACGGCACCGTCGACACGTCGAGGACGTCGGCCGACCCGCCGGCGGCGCGCCGGCGGTCGGAGAGCCCCCTCACCGCCCCGGCGGCGTCGTGCCCCCTCGGCCGTGACCCGGCGGCCCCGGGCCCTGGGGCCTTGGGGCCTGAGGCACTGGCACCCGGCGGCACCGCGCGCGGACGCGCGTCCAGACGCCGGCACGATGTCGGCGCCGACCACCCCACCCGGCACCGCGGCCACCCCACCCCGCAGCCCCGCAGCTCCCGCACCCCGCAGTCCCCACCCCGCAGCCCGCGCGGCCCGCAGGCGTCGGCCCGCCGCCACGCGCGCGTGCGCCACCTCGAGCGCCGGGCTCGCCCGGGTCCGGGCCCGGCGGTGTCCGCCGCCGCGGCGCCGCACCTCCCTCCGCGAGCGCCGCCGCCGCGGCCTCGGCCGCCCGTCGGCCGACCCCGCCGCCGCGCCGCTCCCGCGCCAGAGGTCACACTCTCCCTCGTGACCACCAGCACCTCCTCCGCCGCCCACCGGCCCATCCCCGCCCCCGACAACGGCCCCCACCTCCGCCCCCACCTCCACCCCCGCCCCGGCACCGGTCACGCCCCCTCCCACCACGGCGAGCTCCTCCAGGGCGTCTTCGCCGACTCCGACGGCCGCCCGTGCGCCGGCCTCGTCACCCTCCCCACGACCACCCCCGGCACCCGCGCCGACTTCACCCCCCACCCCGGCACCCCGCCCGACGCCGTCACCGTCGTCCCCGCCGACCGCACCAAGGCCGCCCGCGCCGCCCGGCTCGCCGTCGCCGCCTGCGCGGCCCGCACCGGCCGCCCCGCCCACGGCGGCACCCTCCACCTCACCGGCGCCGTCCCGCTCGGCCTCGGCATGGGCAGCTCCACCAGCGACGTCCTCGCCACCGTGCGCGCCGTCGCCGACGCGTACGGGCTCCGCCTCGACCCCGGCACCACCGCCCGGCTCGCCGTCCGCGCCGAACGCGCCAGCGACCCCCTCATGCTCGACGCCCGGCCCGTCCTCTTCGCCCAGCGCGAGGGCCGCGTCCTCGACGTCCTCGGCCCCGCCCTGCCGCCGCTCCTCGTCGTCGGCTGCCTCCTCGGCGGCGGCACCCCCGTCGACACCCTCGCCCTCCCCGCCCCCACGGCCGACGACGCCGACCTCCGCGCCTACGCCCACCTCCGCGACCGGCTCCGCCGCGCCCTCGCCGACGGCGACACCGCGCTCGTCGGCCGGGTCGCCACCGCCAGCGCCCGCCGCGCCCAACGCACGCTCGGGCACCCGGAGTTCGACGCGCTCGTCGCCCTCGCCCGGCGTACCGGCGCCGTCGGCGTCCAGATCTCCCACAGCGGCTCCGTCGCCGGCGTCCTCCACGACCCGCACACCCCCGGCGCCGCGGCCCGCGCCGACGAGACCCGCCGCGCCCTCGACGCCCACCACATCCCGTACACCCGCACCTTCACCGCCGGCGGCGCCCCCGACGCCCCCCACCCGCCCCGCAGCCGGACCCTGAGACAACCCTGGACACCAAACAGTTGCTCCCTACACTGAACCGCATGCCCTCCGCCGCCACGACGCCCCCGACCCCCGCCGTCCCGCCCGGCACGGCCCCCACGGCCCCGCTCGCCGCCCGGCTGGGAAACGTCGCCTCCTCGCCCGTACGCGAGATCCTGGCGCTCACGGCACGACCCGAGGTCATCTCGTTCGCCGGCGGCCTCCCGGCCCCCGAACTCTTCGACACCGAAGGCATCAGGGCCGCCTACCAGGCCGTCCTCACCGACCACCCGCACGCCGCCCTCCAGTACTCCACCACCGAGGGCGACCCCGCGCTCCGCACGGCCGTCGCCGCCCGGCTCACCGCCCGCGGACTCCCCACCGACGCCGACGACCTGCTCGTCACCACCGGCTCCCAGCAGGCACTCGCCCTCCTCGCCACCGCGCTCCTCGAACCCGGCGCCGTCGTCCTCGTCGAGGACCCCTGCTACCTCGCCGCCCTCCAGACCTTCGGATTCGCCGGCGCCCGCGTCGTCCCCGTCCCCACCGACGACGACGGCATCCTCCCCGAGGCGCTCGACGAGATCGCCGCCCGCGAGAAGCCCACCCTGCTCTACGTCGTCCCCACCTTCCAGAACCCCACCGGCCGCACCCTCCCCGCCGCGCGCCGCGCCGCCGTCGCCGAGGCCGCCGCCCGCCACGGCTTCTGGATCGCCGAGGACGACCCGTACGGCGAACTCCGCTTCGACGGCGAACCCGTCCCGTACCTCGCCGGCCACCCCGCCGCCGCCGACCGCACGGCCCTCCTCGGGTCCTTCTCCAAGGTCATGGCCCCCGGCCTCCGCCTCGGCCACCTGCGCGCCCCGGCCGCCCTCCGCCGCGCCTGCGTCATCGCCAAGCAGGCCGCCGACCTGCACACCTCCAGCGTCGACCAGGCCGCCGCCGCCCGCTACCTCCGCGACAGCGACCTCGACGCCCACGTCGCCGGCGTGCGCGCCGCCTACCGCGCCCGCCGCGACGCCATGCTCGAAGGACTGCCCGCCGCCCTCCCCGAGGGCAGCCGCTGGAACCGGCCCGAGGGCGGCATGTTCGTCTGGGCCACCCTCCCCGGGGGCCACGACGCCACCGCCCTCCTCGCCACCGCCGTCGGCCACCACGTCGCCTACGTCCCCGGCGCCCCCTTCTTCTGCGGCACCCCCGACCCGGCCGCCCTCCGCCTCTCCTTCACCACCCACGCCCCCGACGAGATCGCCGAGGGCCTGCGCCGCCTGGCGAAGGCCTTCGCGTGAGCCCCCGGCTCCGTCCCCCGGCCCCGCCCGGCACCCCGGAGCCCCTTCACCCGTGTCGTTGTTGGGCCGAACGGGTGAGGGGCGGGAGGATGGTGCCATGAGTAGGTACGAGAGGTACGACGTCACCGACGAGCAGTGGGAGGGTCTGGCCCAGGTCCTGCCCCTGCGCGGCCGCGACGAATGGCCGTCCAGGGTCGATCACCGCACCATCCCCGAGCAGTACGAGTCCGTCGAGCAGCGCCGCATGGTCGTGCTGCGGGTCCAGGTCTTCGCCGACGCCCGCGAGGTCGCCGAGTACCTCATCGCCCAGATCCCGGTCCTGCTCGACCTCACCAGCGCCGACCCCGAAGTCGCCAAGCGCGTCCTCGACTTCAGCAGCGGCGTCGTCTTCGGCCTCGGCAGCGGCATGCACCGCGTCGACCGCAACGTCTTCCTGCTCGCCCCGCCCGGCACCGAGGTCGAGAACACCGGCGACGCCCCCGCGGCCGACGAGGAGGACGAGCCGGTCGGCGCCCCTCGTGCGAGCGTCCCCCGATCGTAGGAAGGTCATCTCGCCGTAACGGTTCGTCAGCTCGGCCCCCGCATACGGTCCGATCATGGACCTCACCGGCGGCCCCACCCTCGCCCGCACCCCCGGCCCCCGTACCCCCGATCCCCGTACGACCGCCCCCCGGACCCCGTGCCCGGACACGGTCCCCCATCCCCGCCCGACCCCGCCCCCGCGCTCTGCCCCAGCCCAGCCCCCGGCACCCGCTGCCGCAGGACCCGGCCCGGGCACCGGCGCCGACACGAGGCCGCGTCCGGGATCGGGATCGGGATCGGGTACGAGTCCGGGCGCGGACGTGGACGCGCGTACGAGTACGGGTACGGGGACGGGGCTGGGTGCCGGGACAGGTACGGGCGCGAGCGCGGCCGGTGCCGGATCGCGCAGCCGCGTCCGTACGCACGCCCCCGCGCGGCCCCCGGCGGCGGCCGCCGACCGCGACGCCCGCCCCGGCCACGGCGCGGCGCCCGGGAAGCGCGGCCTGCCCGCGGCCGGAGCCGGAGCGGGAACCGGCGCCGAACGGCCGGCCGTCGCACGGCCCGTCGTGACCGAACTGCGGCTCTCCGCCTACGCCGGACGCCGGCGCGCGATCCACCCCCTCGGCCCCGTCACCCTCTTCGCCGGACCCAGCGGCAGCGGCAAGTCCACCGTCCTCGGCGCGTACGAGGCCCTCGCCCGGCTCGGCGCGGGCGACCCGCTCGGCGAGGTCTTCCCCGACCCCGCCGCCCTCGTCCCCGACGGCGCCCGGCCCGACAACCAGGGCCGCCGCGGCTTCCGCATCGGCTGCACCGTCGACGGCCCCGTCGGACCCGTCCGCCTCGACCTCGCCGTCCAGGCCGAGCCCGAACTCCGCATCGCCGGCGAACGCCTCACCTGCCACGGCCGCACCCTCCTCACCACCGCCCTCAGGGACCCCGGCCGCGCCACCGTCCAAGCCGCCTGGCTCACCGCCGGCGCCACCCCCGTCACCCGGGCCCCGCTCCCCGACGACCTCCTCGGCACCGCCCTCCTCCCGCTGCGCGTCGCCGGCGCCACCGCGGGCCAGCGCGAGGTCCTCGCCGCCGCCGAACAGACCGTCGTCGGCCTCCGCTCCCTCTTCCCCTGCACCCCCGACCCGGCCAGGATGCGGGCCCCCGTCCTCCCCGGCGAGGGACGGCTCCTGCGCCACTGCGGCAACCTCGCCGAGGTCCTGCACCGCACCCACACCGCCTGCCCCCGCCGCCACCAGCGCCTCGCGACCGTCGCCGGCGCCGGCTGCGCGGGCCCCGTCACCGCCGTCGCCGTCCAGGAACTCCCCGACGGCGCGGTCCAGGCCCTCCTCGCCAGGGGAGCCGGCCCCGCCACCCCGCTCGGACGCCTCGGCGACGGCGAACTCCGCTATCTCGCGCTCGCGTTGACGCTGCTCACCGGCCCGGGCGTCCTCGCCATGGACCGGATCGCCGAGGTGCCGGACGCCATGCAGTGCCTCACCCTCCTCGCCGACGACCTCGACCGGGGGTGCGACGCCCGCCAGACCGCCGCACTCCTCGGGCTCGCGGCGACCATCTCCGCCGACGGCCACATGCGGCTCGTCGGCTCGGTCGGGGCGGCCGCGGCGGCGGACGCCCGACGGATCCCCGGGGTGGCAGTGGTAGACCTGACCCCGTGACGGACACCGAACACGACGTGGCCGGGCTCCAGCGCCGCCTCGCCGACTTCGCGGCGGCGCGCGACTGGCAGCCCTACCACACGCCCAAGAACCTGGCGGCGGCGCTGAGCGTCGAAGCGGCCGAACTCCTGGAGATCTTCCAGTGGTCGACGCCCGAGCAGGCGGAGCGGGTGATGGAGGACCCGGACTCGGCCCACCGGGTCACCGACGAGGTCGCCGACGTCCTCGCCTACCTCCTCCAGTTCTGCCAGGTGCTGGGCATCGACCCGCTGGCCGCCCTCGCCGCCAAGATCGACCGGAACGAGCTCCGCTTCCCGGCCCGCAGAAGGGACGGAACGGACGAGTCGGGCAGCATCGGCGACGGTCGTCACTCTTCGGAGTGATCGCCTTACCTCCATCGAGCCGCCTGTCCACAGATTTCCGAATTCCTCTGGTGCGAAGGCTCGGGCGGCCTCACTCTGGGTAGTGGATTGAAGGGAAGGCAAGTCGTACGAACGGGGGCGGAGTTGATGGAAGCGGAGCGGCTCGTCCAAGCCGGCCTGCACGCACTGGCCGAGAGCCGGACGGCACACGACATCGTGGCGGAAGCCTGGGAGGCCCGGGCTCTCGCCCAGGCGATAGGGAGTCACCTCGCGCTCTGCGGCCCGCTGGAGCTGCGCGGGGAGGCACGAGGACTGAGCGAGGCCGGGGAGTACCCGGCGTGGGGCTCGGCCGGCCCCCGCGCCGCCCGGCTCACCGAGGTCGGTGACCCGCGCTCGGCGCTGACCGCGCTCGGGGAGCTCCTGGGAGAGGTCGGCATCGCCCTCGTCGGGGTGGCCTCGGTCACCGACGACGAGGGGCTGTACTGGCAGTGCATGGAGGCCATCGACGCCGCCGACGAGGCCGGCGACCGGGTCCGGGGCATGCTGCGCCGCCTCGACGTGCGCGAACAGACCCGGGCCCGGCCTCCCGACCCGCCCCGGGGCCGCGCAGGACCCCTGCCGGCGATTCCGAACCCCGGCCCCCGAACCCCGGCCCCCACGCCCGTCCCCCAGACACCCCGCCCGGACCCCGAGCCCGTGCGGGACCCGGGACAGGAACGGGAGCCGAGCCAGGAACGGGACCAGGACCGGGAGCGGGAACGCGACCGGGCCCGGGACCGGTGACGGTCCCGGGCCCGGCAGAGGGGAGGGAAGAGGACTCAGCGCAGTCCGGCACCGCCGTCGTCACGGCCGTCGTACCGGTCCTCACGTCCACTGGTCTGGAGGTCGGCGTCCAGCTGGGAGAGGTCGGCGGAGAGCGCCGCCATGAGCTCCTCCATCTGCTGGAGCAGCCCCTTCGGCGCTCCGGGAGCCTGCTGGCCGGGCACGGACTCCGGCATCTGCTGTTCGGGCAGGGCCTGCTCCGACGCGGCTTCCTGGGACATCGCGGCCTCCTCGACCCGAGCCCCGGCCGGTGCGGACGGGATCACGGGAGAAGAACGACGCACCGGCTGCTGCCGCCGGCACGCGGGCCGGGCGGTCCGGCTCCGCCCGAGCCAACGACGACGCCCGGTGACGGTCACTGGCCCGCGGCGAGGCGTCCCGCCAGGGGGACGGATATTCACCCGACCGGGCCGGGCGGCCTCTCGCGCTGACGCGCGGCTTGACACGCACCCGACGGTGCAGGATGGAGGCATGGATCTTCGCATCTTCACAGAACCCCAGCAGGGCGCCGACTACGACACCCTCCTCAAGGTGGCCCGCGCCACCGAGGACCTCGGCTTCGACGCCTTCTTCCGTTCCGACCACTACCTGCGGATGGGCGCGGGCGACGGGCTGCCCGGGCCGACCGACGCCTGGATCACCCTCGCGGGCCTCGCCCGCGAGACCAGCCGGATCCGCCTCGGCACCCTGATGACCGCCGCCACCTTCCGGCTCCCGGGCGTCCTCGCCATCCAGGTCGCCCAGGTCGACCAGATGTCCGGCGGCCGGATCGAGTTCGGCCTGGGCGCCGGCTGGTTCGAGGAGGAGCACAGCGCGTACGGCATTCCGTTCCCGAAGGAGAAGTTCGGCCGGCTGGAGGAGCAGCTGGCGATCATCACGGGCCTGTGGGGGACCGAGACCGGCAAGACCTTCTCCTACGAGGGGAAGCACTACCGGCTCGCCGACTCGCCCGCCCTGCCCAAGCCCGCCCAGCAGAAGATCCCGGTCCTCATCGGCGGTCACGGCGCGAGCCGCACGCCCCGGCTGGCGGCGCGGTACGCGGACGAGTTCAACATGCCGTTCTCGTCGCTGGAGGACACCGAGCGGCAGTTCGGGCGCGTCCGGGCCGCCGCCGAGGAAGCCGGCCGGAACGCCGACGAGCTCGTGTACTCCAACGCGCTGGTCGTCTGCGTCGGCAAGGACGACGCCGAGGTGGCGCGGCGCGCCGCCGCCATCGGCCGGGACGTGGAGGAACTGAAGGCCAACGGCCTCGCGGGCTCGCCCGCCGAGGTCGCCGACAAGCTCGGCCGCTACGCGGCGGTCGGCTCCTCCCGGGTCTACCTCCAGGTCCTGGACCTGGACGACCTGGACCACCTGGAGCTGATCTCCGCCCAGGTCGCACCGCAGCTGGGCTGAGCCGATGACACCGGCCCGGACGTTCGCCCAGGCACTCGCCGACGACGTGCTCGTCCTCGACGGCGGCCTCTCCAACCAGCTGGAGGCCCAGGGCTGCGATCTGTCGGACGCGCTCTGGTCGGCGCGGCTGCTGGCCGACGCGCCCGAACAGATCGAGGCGGCCCACACCGCCTACGTCCGGGCCGGTGCCCAGGTGCTGATCACCGGCAGCTACCAGGCGACCTGCCAAGGCTTCGCCCGCCACGGCCTCGGCCGGGACGAAGCCGCCGCGCTGCTGACCCGCAGCGTCACCCTGGCCCGCGCGGCGGCGCTGCACGCGGGCCGGGGGCCAGAGGGGCGGGAGGGGGCCGAGGGGCCGCAGGGGGGAGAGGGGACGGGGCAGGGAGGGGTGGGGGAGGGGGAGGGGCCCCCGGGAAGCGGGACGCGGCGGAAGGTGTGGGTGGCCGCCTCCGTAGGCCCCTACGGTGCGATGCTCGCCGACGGCAGTGAGTACCGGGGACGGTACGGGCTGTCGGTGCGGGAGCTGGCGGCCTTCCACCGGCCGCGGGTGGAGACGCTCGCGGCGGCGGGGCCGGACGTGATGGCGCTGGAGACGGTGCCGGACGCCGACGAGGCGGAGGCGTTGCTGCGGGCGGTCGAGGGGTGCGGGGTGCCGGTGTGGCTGTCGTACACGGTCGCCGGGGGGAGGACCCGGGCCGGGCAGGGGCTCGCGGAGGCGTTCGCGGTCGCGGCGGGGAACGAGCAGGTCGTCGCCGTCGGGGTGAACTGCTGCGAACCGGCGGAGGCCGTCGACGCCGTCGCGGCGGCCGTTGACGCCACCGGCCTGCCGGCCGTCGTCTACCCGAACAGCGGGGAGCGCTGGGACGCCGGTGCCCGCGGCTGGCGCGGCGCTCCCGCCTACGGCCCGGCCGCCGCCCCGCGCCTCGCCGCCACCTGGACCGGCGCCGGCGCCCGCCTCGTCGGCGGCTGCTGCCGCGTCGGCCCCGACACGATCGCCGCCCTGGCCGAACGGACCCCCGGGCCCGGCCGCCCGCCGGACCTGCCGCCCGCCGGACCTGCCGCCCCCGGGTAGGCATGGCCGTCCGCCGGAGCGGGATTCCCCGGGGTGGCGCGGTTGCCCGGCGGATCGGCCGGGCCCGGGGTGGGGCGGTCCGGTGGCGTGGTCGGGGAGGGAAAACCAATGGTCGGGCTGGGGGTGGCGCACCCATACTCGGGCGTGTGTTCCTGACGATCAGTACCACCGGCACCCCGGAGCGTCCTGCGACCGATCTCGGTTTTCTGCTGCACAAGCATCCCGAGCGGGCGCAGGCGTTCTCGACCTCGCACGGCACCGCGCACGTGCTCTACCCCGAGGCGACCGCGGAGCGTTGCACCGCGGCCCTGCTGCTGGAGGTGGACCCCGTGGCGCTGGTGCGCCGCGGCAAGGGCAAGGGGCGGGGCGGCGCCCCGGACGCGGCGCTCGCGCAGTACGTGAACGACCGGCCGTACGCCGCGTCCTCGCTGCTCGCGGTCGCCCTGGCGCAGGTCTTCAAGACGGCGCTGCACGGGGTGTGCAAGGCACTGCCCGAGCGGGCGGCGGAACCGTTGCCGTTGCGGATCGAGGTGCCGGTGCTGCCCGCCCGGGGCGGTGCCGAGCTGGTGCGGGAGCTGTTGGGTCCGCTGGGCTGGACGACGGTGGACGCCGAACCGGTCGCGCTGGACGCCGAGTTCCCCGAGTGGGGTGACTCGCGGTATGTGCGGCTGGTGCTGGAGAGCGAGAAGCTGCGGCTGGCGGACGCGCTGAACCAGCTCTACGTGCTGCTGCCGGTCCTCGACGACGCCAAGCACTACTGGGTGGCGCCCGACGAGGTGGACAAGCTGCTGCGGGCCGGTGACGGCTGGCTGGCGTCGCACCCGCGGCGCGAGCTGATCACGACCCGTTATCTGTCGCGCCGCCGGAGCCTCGCCCGTGAGGCGTCGGAGCGGCTGGAACTGGTCCGCCTGGCCGAGGCCGACGGGCTCGACGTCGAGGACGTCGACAACGCCGTGGACGAGACGAGCGACACGGAGCAGCGGCCGGTGCCGCTCGCCGAGCACCGGCGGACCGCCATCCTGGCCGCCCTGCGGTCCGCGGGCGCGGCGCGTGTCCTCGATCTGGGCTGCGGGCAGGGCCAGTTGGTGCAGGCGCTGCTGAAGGACGCGCGGTTCACCGAGATCGTCGGGGTGGACGTGTCCGTCCGCGCGCTGACCGTGGCCGCTCGCCGGCTGCGGCTGGACCGGCTGGGGGAGCGGCAGGCGGCCCGGGTGAAGCTGGTGCAGGGCTCGCTCACGTACACGGACAAGCGGCTCGGCGGCTACGACGCCGCTGTGCTGAGCGAGGTCATCGAGCATCTGGACCTGCCGCGGCTGCCGGCCCTGGAGTACGCGGTGTTCGGCTCGGCCAGGCCCCGTACGGTCGTCGTGACCACGCCGAACGTCGAGTACAACGTGCGCTGGGAGTCGCTGCCCGCCGGGCACGTCCGGCACGGGGACCACCGGTTCGAGTGGACCCGGGCGGAGTTCCGGGAGTGGGCCGAGGGAGTGGCCGGGCAGTACGGGTACGGCGTGGAGTTCGCGCCCGTCGGGGCGGACGACCCCGAGGTCGGCGCGCCCACGCAGATGGCGGTGTTCACCCGCGCCGGTGCCGGCGCCGGCACCGGGGACGACGAGACGAAGAGGGAGGACCGGGCATGAGTGCCGACACGACCACGACCACGACCACGACCACCACCGCCACGGCGGACACCGTGGACCGCCGGGTGTTGCCCGTCACCGACCTGTCCCTCGTCGTGCTCATCGGTGCGACCGGTTCCGGCAAGTCGTCTTTCGCGCGGCGGCACTTCAAGCCGACGGAGGTGGTGTCCTCGGACTTCTGCCGGGGGCTCGTCGCGGACGACGAGAACGACCAGTCGGCGTCCCGGGACGCCTTCGACGTGCTGCACTACATCGTCGGCAAGCGGCTCGCCGCCGGCCGGCTGACCGTCGTCGACGCCACCAACGTGCAGCGCGAGGCGCGCCGTCAGCTGGTCGACCTGGCGCGGGCGCACGACGTGCTGCCGATCGCGATCGTGCTCGACCTGCCGGAGTCGGTCTGCCGGGCGCGGAACGCGCTGCGGGCCGACCGGTCCGGCATGCCCGACCATGTGATCCCCCGTCACCGGCGGGAACTGCACCGGGGGTTGAGGGGGCTGGAGCGGGAGGGCTTCCGCAAGGTCCACGTCCTGCGGTCGGTCGAGGAGGTGGAGGCGGCGGAGGTCCGGCTGGAGCGCCGGTTCAACGACCTGCGGCACCTGACGGGCCCGTTCGACATCGTCGGTGACATCCACGGCTGCCGGAGCGAGCTGGAGACGCTGCTCGGCCGGCTCGGCTACGTGGACGGCGTGCACCCCGAGGGGCGTACGGCGGTCTTCGTCGGCGACCTGGTGGACCGGGGGCCCGACTCGCCGGGCGTGCTGCGCCGGGTGATGGGCATGGTGGCGTCCGGGAACGCGCTGTGCGTGCCGGGAAACCACGAGAACAAGCTGGGGCGCTGGCTGAAGGGCCGCAAGGTCCAGCAGACCCACGGCCTGGCCGAGACGATCGAGCAGCTGGAGCGCGAGTCGGCCGAATTCCGCGACGAGGTGCGGAAGTTCATCGACGGTCTGGTGAGCCACTACGTCCTGGACGAGGGCCGGCTGGTGGTCTGCCACGCCGGTCTGCCGGAGAAGTACCACGGGCGTACGTCGGGCCGGGTACGGTCGCACGCGCTGTACGGCGACACCACGGGGGAGACCGACGAGTTCGGGCTGCCGGTGCGCTACCCGTGGGCGGAGGAGTACCGGGGCCGGGCGACGGTCGTCTACGGGCACACGCCGGTGCCGACGACGTCCTGGATCAACAACACCATCTGCCTGGACACGGGGGCCGTGTTCGGTGGGCGGATGACGGCGCTGCGCTGGCCGGAGCGCGAGCTCGTCGACGTGCCGGCCGAGCGGGTCTGGTACGAGCCGGCCCGTCCGCTGGCGTCGGAGGCGCCCGGCGGGCACCAGGGCCGGCCGCTGGACCTGGCCGACGTGCACGGGCGGCGCACGGTGGAGACCCGGCACCTGGGCAACGTGGCGGTGCGGGAGGAGAACGCGGCGGCGGCCCTGGAGGTCATGAGCCGGTTCGCGGTCGATCCCCGGCTGCTGGTGTATCTGCCGCCGACGATGGCGCCGACGCCGACCGCGCGGGCGGAGGGCTGGCTGGAGCACCCGGCGGAGGCGTTCGCCCAGTACCGGGCGGACGGTGTCGAGCGGGTCGTGTGCGAGGAGAAGCACATGGGTTCGCGGGCGGTGGCGCTGGTCTGCCGCGACGCGGACGCGGCCCGGGAGCGGTTCGGGGTGGACGGGCCGACGGGCGCGCTGCACACCCGTACCGGCCGGCCGTTCTTCGACGACCCGGACGCCACCGAGCAGGTTCTGGCGCGGCTGCGGACGGCGATCGGCGCGGCCGGGCTGTGGGACGAGCTGGACACGGACTGGCTGCTGCTCGACGGCGAGTTGATGCCGTGGTCGCTGAAGTCGGGCGGTCTGCTGCGGCACCAGTACGCGGCGGTCGGTGCGGCCTCCGGGGCCGTACTTCCGGATGCCGTAAGGGCGTTGGAGGCGGCGGTGGCGCGCGGGGTCGAGGGCCTGGACGGGCTGCTCGCCGCGCAGCGGGAGCGGGCCGCGGACGCGGGCGCGTTCACGGAGGCGTACCGACGGTACTGCTGGCCGACGGAGGGGCTGGACGGGGTGCGGTTCGCGCCGTTCCAGCTGCTCGCGGGGCGCGGCCGGATGCTCGCGGACGTGCCGCACGACACCCAGCTGGGGTGGCTGGACCGGCTCGTGGAGCACGATCCGACGGGGCTGCTCCAGGTGACGCGGCGGATCGTCGTCGACACCGGCGACGAGGCGTCCGTCCGCGCGGGCACCGACTGGTGGCTGGAGCTGACCGGCGCCGGCGGCGAGGGCATGGTGGTGAAGCCGCTCGCCGCGCTGGTGAAGGACGGCTCGGGCCGCCCGTTGCAGCCGGGCGTGAAGGTGCGCGGCCGGGAGTACCTGCGGATCGTGTACGGCCCCGAGTACACCCGTCCGGAGAACCTGGCCCGGCTGCGGGAGCGGTTCCTCGGGCACAAGCGCTCGCTCGCCCTGCGCGAGTACGCGCTCGGCCTGGAGGCGCTGGAGCGGCTCGCGGCCGGGGAGCCGTTGTGGCGGGTCCACGAGGCGGTCTTCGCGGTGCTGGCGCTGGAGTCGGAGCCGGTGGACCCGCGCCTGTAGGCGCGGGGGCCGCCGGGCGGGGCCGGTTGGCGGCCCCAGCGGAAGGGGTCGGCGGGTAGCCCTACAGGGAGGGGCCCGCCCCGGAGCCCACCCCGGTGGGGCCGGTTGGCGGCCCCACCGGGAGGGGTCGGCGGGTAGCTCTACCGCGAGAGGCCGACCCGGGGCCCCGGGTGGGTCTGGCCGGTAGCCCCACGAGAGGGGTCGGCCGGTCGTCCCACCGGGACGGGTCGGCGGGTAGCCCTACCGAGAGAGGCCGCCCCGGAGTCCACCGGGAGCGGTCCACCCGGGGCCCACCGGGAGGGCCCGACCGTGAGCGGTCCGTATCCCGGCACCGCCCGCCCGGTTCCACACTCGGCCCGCGGCCCCCACCTCCGCCCCTCACGTCCGGCCCCCACCTCCGGCCCCCACCTCCGGCCCTCACGTCCGCCCCTCACGTCCGGCCCTCACGTCCCCTCACCTCCGGCCCTCACCTCCGGCCCGCCCCCCGCCCGACCCTGGCCACGGCCCCACCCCCCCCGAGCCCCACCGGGAGCGCCCCGGTGCGGAATTCGGCCGTGCGCGTCCCACGCGCACGGCCGTCCGCTCCGTCAGGATGGGCGCATGGGATTCCATGTCGACTCCGAGACCGGCCGGCTCCGCCGCGTGATCCTCCACCGCCCCGATCTGGAGCTGAAGCGGCTGACCCCGTCCAACAAGGACGCCCTGCTCTTCGACGACGTGCTGTGGGTGCGGCGGGCCCGCCAGGAGCACGACGGTTTCGCGGACGTGCTGCGCGACCGGGGCGTCGAGGTGCACCTGTTCGGGGATCTGCTGCGGGAGGCGCTGGGCGTGCCGGCGGCCCGGGCGCTCGTCCTCGACCGGGTCTTCGACGAGAAGGAGTACGGTCCGCTCGCCGCCGACCACCTGCGGGCCGCGTTCGACTCGCTCGATCCGGGGGCACTGGTGGAGGCGCTGGTCGGCGGGATGACGAAGCGTGAGTTCCTGGCGGCGCACCGGGAGCCGACGTCGGTCCGCTTCCACGCGCTCGAACTGGACGACTTCGTCCTCGGTCCGCTGCCGAACCACCTCTTCACCCGGGACACCTCGGCGTGGATCTACGACGGGGTGTCGATCAACGCGATGCGCTGGCCCGCGCGGCAGCGCGAGACGGTCCACTTCGAGGCGATCTACAAGCACCATCCGCTCTTCACCGGGCCGGAGGCGGGGCCGTTCCACCACTGGTCGGAGGGTCAGGCGGACTACCCGTCGACGATCGAGGGCGGGGACGTGCTCGTCATCGGCAACGGCGCGGTGCTCATCGGGATGAGCGAGCGGACCACTCCGCAGGCGGTGGAGATGCTGGCGCGGGGGCTGTTCGCGGCGGGTTCGGCGCGGACGATCGTGGCGCTGGACATGCCGAAGCGGCGGGCGTTCATGCATCTCGACACGGTGATGACGATGGTGGACGGGGACACCTTCACCCAGTACGCGGGGCTGGGGATGCTGCGCTCGTACACGATCGAGCCGGGCGACGAGGGGCAGGCGCTGCGGGTCACCGACCACCCGCCGGAGCACATGCACAGCGCGATCGCGGCGGCGCTGGGACTGCAGGACGTCCGGGTGCTGACGGCGACGCAGGACGTGCACGCGGCGGAGCGGGAGCAGTGGGACGACGGGTGCAACGTGCTGGCGGTGGAGCCGGGGGTGGTGGTGGCGTACGAGCGGAACGTGACCACGAACACGCATCTGCGGAAGCGGGGCATCGAGGTGATCGAGATCCCGGGCAGCGAGCTGGGCCGGGGACGGGGCGGCCCGCGCTGCATGAGCTGCCCGGTGGTGCGGGACGCGGTGTGAGGGGGCGCCGGCCGGCGCCGCGCCCCCTGCCACGACGAGGGGCGCGGCGCCGCGCCGGCGGCCCTGTGCCCCTGCGCGGCGGGGGGTGTGAGGGGTCTCGCACCCAGGGCCTGTATAAGCATGCCTGGTTACGTATAGACTTCCACCGTCCCGAGGTGCCGCAGTCCCGCGGTCCCGCAGGCCGCCTCGTCCGCCACCGTCACCGTCACCGTCCCGACCGTAACCCCCAGGAGCGCCCCGCCATGGCCCTTGATCTCTCCGGCCGCCACTTCCTCAAGGAGCTGGACTTCACCGCCGAGGAGTTCCGCGGCCTGGTCGACCTCGCCGCCGAGCTGAAGGCTGCCAAGAAGGCCGGCACCGAGGTGCAGCGGCTGCGCGGCCGGAACATCGCCCTGATCTTCGAGAAGACCTCCACCCGCACCCGCTGTGCCTTCGAGGTCGCCGCCGCCGACCAGGGCGCCTCCACCACCTACCTCGACCCCTCCGGCTCGCAGATGGGGCACAAGGAGTCGGTGCGGGACACCGCCCGCGTCCTCGGCCGCATGTACGACGGCATCGAGTACCGGGGCGACAGCCAGGCCACCGTGGACGAGCTGGCCGCCTTCGCCGGCGTGCCCGTCTTCAACGGTCTGACCGACGACTGGCACCCCACCCAGATGCTCGCCGACGTGCTCACCATGACCGAGCACAGCGACAAGCCGCTGGAGGAGATCGGCTTCGCCTACCTCGGCGACGCCCGCTTCAACATGGGCAACTCCTACCTCGTCACCGGCGCCCTGCTCGGCATGGACGTGCGGATCGTCGCCCCCCAGGCGTACTGGCCGGCCGACGAGGTCGTCGCCGCCGCCCGTGAGCTCGCCGCCAAGAGCGGCGCCACCCTCACCCTCACCGAGTCGGTCGCCGACGGCGTCCGGGGCGCCGACTTCGTCGTCACCGACGTGTGGGTGTCGATGGGCGAGCCCAAGGAGGTGTGGGACGAGCGGATCGCCGCCCTCGCCCCGTACGCCGTCACCATGGACGTGCTGCGCGCCACCGGGAACCCGGACGTCAAGTTCATGCACTGCCTGCCCGCCTACCACGACCTGGGGACGAAGGTCGCCCGCGAGATCCACGAGCGGTACGGGCTCGCCGAGCTGGAGGTCTCCGACGAGGTCTTCGAGTCGGCGCACTCGGTGGTCTTCGACGAGGCCGAGAACCGGCTGCACACCATCAAGGCGGTCCTCGTCGCGACCCTCGCCGGACCCGCCCCGGCCTGAGGCGCCCCGCCGCTCAGGCCCGCCGCTCGCCTCCCCCGCCGCAACCGCCGCCCCTCACCTCCGCGGCCGGCTCCGCTGGCAAGGCACCCGCGGGAGCGTGAACCAGACCGCCTTGCCGTGCGGGGTGGGGCGGTGGCCGCAGTCGCTGCTGAGCGCCCGGATCAGCAGCAGCCCGCGGCCGTGCTCCTGCCAGGGGTCGACCTCGGCGTCCGGATCCGGGCACGCCAGCTGCCCGGGAGCGGCCGGGTCGGGGTCGTGCACCTCGATCTGACAGCCGCCCGGCGCGGCCAGCAGTTCCACGATCAGCTCGATGGGCCCCTCGCCCGAGGTGTGCTCGACCGCGTTGGCCACCAGCTCGGCGGTGAGCAGCTCGGCCGTGTCGCGGTCGGGCCGCTCGGGCACGTCGGAGCCGATCTCGCCGAGCGCGGTACGGACCAGGGCGCGGGCGAGCGGTACCGCGGCGGTGGTACGCGGCAGCGTGAGGCGCCGGCAGGCTCCGGGCGCGGCGGCTGCCACGGGCGCGGCGGGCGCGGGACCGATGACGTCGGGCATGGGGGCGGGCTCCCTTTGCCGGGGGTGGGCGCGGGCGACGGGAAAGGACAGGGGGACGACCCGAGACGTCCTGGTTTCAACCATAGAGGGGGGCGATTCCCGGCCATAGAGGCCCCCCTCCCGAGCCCCCCGGGACCGAGGCCCCGCCGGGGCGGGACCTAGGAGGGCCCGCCCTACAGGTCCTTCTCCACGGCCCGTACGTGCTCCGCGCCGCGCTCCCACAGCAGCGCGTGCAGCTCCGCGAAGACCTCCGCCGACCGCCGCCCCGGCCAGTCCGCGGGCAGCAGCTCGGCCGGCAGCACCGGGTCCGCGTACGGCAGTCGGCGCCAGGAGTCCAGGGCCAGCAGATAGTCCCGGTAGGCGTCCGCCGGCGTCCCCGGGGCCGTCCGCCAGGCGGCGAGGACCGGCTCGTGACCGGCCAGGAACTCCTCGTGCAGCCGCGCGATCGCCGGCAGGTCCCACCAGCGGGCCACCGCCTCCGCCGTGGCCGTGTACCCCAGGTGCTCGCCCCGGAAGAAGTCCACGTACGACGAGAGCTCCAGCCGTTCCAGGGCGTGGCGGGTCTCCTCGTACAGCCGGGCCGGCGCGATCCACACGCCCGGCGCCGCCGTGCCGAAACCGAGCCGGCCGAGCCGGGAGCGCAGCAGGTGGCGCTTGTGCCGCTCCTGCTCGGGGACCGAGAAGACGGCGAGGACCCAGCCGTCCGCGAGGGACGGCTCCGTCTGGGCGTAGATCCGCCGGTCGCCGTCCTCCAGGAGCCGCCGGGCGTCGTCGGAGAGCGCGTAGCCGGCCGCGCCGTCGGGGGTCCGGCGGGCCAGCAGCAGTCCGCGCCGCTTCAGCCGGGACACCGAGGAGCGGACCGACGGCGCGTCCACGCCGACCGCCGCGAGCAGCCGGATCAGCGCCGCGACCGGCATCGGCGTCCCCTCGGACGGGCGGCCGTAGGCGCCGTAGAGCGAGACGATCAGGGAACGGGGGGTGTGCTGCTCGGCCACGTGATCACTTTAGGCCGTGCCGCGCGCGGCCGGGTCGGCCCCCGGTCCCCGCCGCGCGGGGGCGGCTCCCGGTCCCCGCCGCGCGGGGTCCGCTTCCGGTCCCCGCCGGTCGCGCAGCCGGTGCCGCTGGAGCTTGCCGGTGGCGGTGCGGGGGAGGGAGTCCAGGAAGACGACCGCGCGGGGCGACTTGTACGGGTCGAGGCGGGCGCGGACGTAGGAGCGCAGCGCGGCGGCGGTGGCCGCGTCGCGCGGCACCCCGTCCCGTACCACCGCGTAGGCGACGACGATCTGGCCGCGCAGCGGGTCCGGGCGGCCGACGACGGCCGCGTCGACCACGTCCGGGTGGCCGAGGAGCACCTCCTCCACCTGGGGTCCGGCGATGGTGTAACCGGCCGAGATGATCATGTCGTCGGCGCGGGAGACGTACCGGAAGCGGCCGTCGGGCTCGCGGACGTACCGGTCGCCGGTGATGTTCCAGCCGTGCCGGACGTACTCCGTCTGCCGGGGGTCGGCCAGATAGCGGCAGCCGACCGGGCCGCGGACCGCCAGCAGCCCCTCCCGCCCGTCGGGAACGGGCCGCCCGTCCGGGCCGAGCACGGCGGCCTGCCAGCCGGGCACCGGGCGGCCGGTGGTGCCGGGGCCGCTGTCGGCGTCGGCGGCGGCGACGAAGATGTGGAGGAGTTCGGTGGTGCCGATGCCGTTGATGAGGCGGAGGCCGGTCCTGGTGTACCAGGCGGTCCAGACGGCGTCGGGCAGGTTCTCGCCCGCCGAGACGCAGCGCCGCAGCGAGGACAGGTCGGCGGCCGAGCCGCCGTCGAGCAGGCCGGTCATCGCCTTGTAGGCGGTGGGCGCGGTGAAGAGGACCGAGACCCGGTGCCGGCCGATCGCGGCGAGCAGCTGCTGCGGCCCGGCCCGGTCGAGGAGGACGGAGCTGGCCCCGGCGCGCAGCGGGAAGACGAGCAGCCCGCCCAGGCCGAAGGTGAAGGCCAGCTGCGGGGAGCCGGCGAAGACGTCGTCGGGGCGGGGCCGCAGGACGTGGGCGGAGAAGGTGTCGGCGGCGGCCAGGACGTCCCGGTGGAAGTGGACGCAGCCCTTGGGCCGGCCGGTGGTGCCGGAGGTGAAGGCGATCAGCGCCACGTCGTCGGCCGCGGTGTCCGCCGCCCGGAACGGGCGGGCGGTCCGGCGCCGGGCGAGGGCGAGGAGGTCGCCGGGCCCGTCGCCGCCGTACGGGACGACCGCCAGGCCCGGCACCCCGGCGGCCCGCAGTTCGGTGAGCGCGTCCGCGGCGCACAGCGCCAGCGAGCAGGCGGCCGTCTCCGCGGTGAACGCGAGCTCGGCGGCCCGCTGCTGGGCCGGGACGGTGACGGCGATCCCGCCGGCCTTCACGACCGCGAGCCAGCAGGCGGCGAGCCAGGGCGTGGTCGGCCCGCGCAGCAGCACCCGGTTGCCGGGCCGCAGCCCCAGGTCGCCGGTGAGGGCGTGGGCGATCCGGTCGACGTGCCGGCGCAGCTCCCCGTAGCTCCAGGTGCCGCCCTCGCCGTCGTGGAAGGCGGGGCGGGGGGCGCCGAACCGTTCCGCCGTCGCGTCGACGAGTTCGGCGGCGCAGTTGAGCCGTTCGGGGTAGGCGAGCCCCGGCAGCTCGAACAGCAGGCGAGGCCAGTGCGCGGCGGGCGGCAGCCGGTCCCGGGCGAAGCCGTCCAGGTGCCCGGAGGGCGTCAGTTCCACGGGTCCCGTCCTCCGCGCGGCGGGTGGGACAGGCGGGTGGCGGCCAGGCGGCGTATCGTGTCGATGACGGACGTCACTGATCCGCGACAGGGTGGCACCACCGCACCGCCTGGTCCGGGCCGGAGACGGCGACCGGGACGCCCGAGGACGTCGGAGAGAGCCCGCATGCCGGCATTCTCGCCCAAAACCTGGCAAAGGACCCGGCGGGGCGAGTGCGACGGCCTGACGGCGGGAGGGTCTCTCCCTTCCTCCCTCCTCCCTCGCCCTTCACCCCTCACCCCGCAACCCCGCAACCCCGCACCCCTCACCTCGCACCCCGCGTCCCTTCATCCCCCGTCCGGTCGAGGAGCCGCCCGATGAGCCTGCACCGCCACAACCCCGCCGAACTCGCCCCGCCCACCGGCTTCGCGCACGCGGTCACCGCCAACGGCAGCCGGCTGGTCTTCCTCTCCGGGCAGACGGCGCTCGACGGCGCGGGCGCTGTCGTCGGCGCGACGCTGACCGAGCAGTTCGCCGCGGCGCTCGGCAACCTCCTCGTCGCCCTGCGGCACGCCGGCGGCGCCCCCGCGGACCTGGCCCGGCTCACGGTCCACACGACCGACATGGCGGCCTACCGCGCCGAGTCCGCCGAACTGGACCGCGTCTGGCGCCGGATGGCGGGCATCGACTATCCGGCGCTGACGGTGGTGGAGGTCGTACGGCTCCGGGAGGAGCGGGCGCTCGTCGAACTCGACGGCTTCGCCGTCCTGGAGGAGCCTGGCGGTGCCTGACCGGCGCCCACCGGCGGACGCTTGGGGCCTCGTGCTTGATCGACTGGTCGCGGCCGGGGGCCGGGCTTAGGGTCGAAAGGTGGACCAACCGGCCCACGGAGCCTGCGGTGAGGGCGCGACGCGCCATGAACGATCATGAGTAGTACACCGAAGCGGACGGATCCGGCGGTGGCCTCCACTCCCACCAGCTCGGGCGACGGCAAGGGCATCGCCCTCTTCGTCATCGCCTCCTGCCAGCTGATGGTCGTCCTGGACATCACCATCGTCAACATCGCGCTCCCGCACATCCAGAGCGCCCTCGACTTCTCGACCACCAGCCTCTCCTGGGTGGTCAACGCCTACACGCTGACCTTCGGCGGTCTCCTGCTGCTCGGCGGGCGGGCCGGCGACATCCTCGGCAGGCGCCGCGTCTTCATCTTCGGCGTGCTGCTGTTCGGACTCGCCTCCCTGCTCGGCGGATTCGCGCAGGAGTCGTGGCAACTCCTCGCGGCCCGAGCCCTCCAGGGCGTCGGCGGCGCGATCGCCTCGCCGACCTCGCTGTCGCTCATCACCACGACCTTCGAGGAAGGCCCGGAACGCAACCGGGCGTTCGGCGTGTTCGCGGGTGTCTCGGCGGGTGGCGGAGCGATCGGTCTGCTCGCGGGCGGGATGCTCGTCGAATGGCTCGACTGGCGCTGGATCTTCTTCGTGAACGTGCCGATCGCGCTGATGATCGCCCTGCTGACGCCCCGTCACGTCAAGGAGTCGGAGCGGCATCCCGGCCACTTCGACCTCGCCGGCGCACTGACGTCGACGCTCGGCATGGTGGCGCTGGTGTACGGCTTCATCCGGGCCGCCCAGGAGGGGTGGAGCGACCCGTGGACGATCGCCTCGTTCTGCGCGGCGGTGGTCCTGCTGGCTGCGTTCATCCTGGTGGAGCGAAGGAGCCGCCAGCCGATCACCCCGCTGCACATGTTCGCGGACCGCAACAGGGCGGGCACGTACGGCATGATGCTCTGCCTGGCGGCGGCGATCTTCGGGATGTTCTTCTTCCTGACCCTCTTCGTGCAGCAGGTCCTCGGCTTCAGCGCCCTGGAGGCCGGACTCGCCTTCCTGCCGGTCAGCGCGGTGATCGCGGTGGTGGCCGGCATCACCTCCCAGCTCCTGCCGAAATTCGGCCCGAAGCCCTTCATGGTGCTGGGCGCGCTCTGCCTGGCGGCGGGCCTCTCCTGGCTCACTCTGACGGACGTGCACTCCACCTACGTGGGCTCGATCCTCGGCCCGATGCTCGTCTTCAGCGCCGGCATGGGCCTGATGTTCGTCTCGCTGACCCTGATGGCCCTCTCCAACGTCCAGCCCGCCGAGTCCGGCGCGGCCTCCGGTCTGCTCAACGCGACCCAACAGGTGGGCGGTTCGCTCGGCCTCTCCATCCTGGTCACCGTCTTCGGCACCGCCAGCCGCAACGAGGCCGACGACCAGGTCCCCGCCTTCCTCGCCCAGGCGAGCCCCCCGGAGAAGGCCCGCTTCGCCGAGACCGGCCAGCTCCCGCCCCCCTGGGGCGACGAGGTCCTCACCGCGGGCGTCTCGGCCGGCTTCATCGTCGCCGCGGCCTTCGCGGTGGTGGCCTTCCTCATCGCCCTCTTCGTCATCCAGGTCCGCCCCTCGGACATCGAACGCCTGAAGGGCGGAGGGATGATGCCGCCCGGGTGAACCCGCCCCGGGCGGGTTCACCCGACCGGGCAGCCGGCCCCGCCCCGCCCCGCCGGTGACCACCACCCGGCGGGGTCCGCGCGTCACCGCTGCGACGGCAGGACGCTCGTCGGGGTCGTGAGGTCGCGGTCCTCGGCGAACTGCCCGCGGCCCTGCTCGCCGAGCCGGCCGAGCCGGACGAGCTGCGTGTCCTGCGCCGCCCGGTCGCCGGAGGCCATGGCGCTCCGCAGGGCGTCCCGGGCGGCGAGCACCTCGGTGCGCAGGGTGGCGGGGTACGAGTCCTGCTCGGCGAAGCGGATGGCGTACAGCGCGGTGCGGACCGCAGGGTCGATGCCGGGCCACAGGGTCTCGACCCGTTCCGTGGCCGTCCGCATGGCCTCGGTGTCCATCGTCTCGCGCGCGTCCTTGACGGCCTCGCCCGCCTTCCGCAGGTCGTCCAGGAGCGTGGGCGCCAGCAGGCCCGGGCCGCCCCGGGAGATGAGCCACGCACCCACCTGGGCGCTCCTGGCCCGGGTGCACAGGTCCAGGGCGTCTCGGGCGGTGTCGAGGAACCCGTCGAGGGAGCGGTTCACCGGCTCGCCGCGCCCCAGGGCCGCGAGGTCGTCCGCGATCTCGGTGAGGGCATCGAGCTCGGCGTGCGTGAGCTCCTGCCGCCAGGTGTCCAGGAAGGTGGCGTAGCCGGCCCGGAGGGCGGCGGCCTTCCGGCCGACGGACGCGGAGACGACGCTGCGCCGCAGCCGGGCGCCGTGCTCGTCGCCGGAGCCGATGCGGTACTTCAGGGCGATGGTCCGGTCGGCGTCGAGCCGTACGTACAGGGTGAGCGGCAGGTCGCCCCGGAGCCCCTCGGGCTGTTCGTGGAGGAAGCCGCCGCAGAAGTCGTTGCGCTGCGCGGAGCGGAGGTGGCGGCCCTCCCAGAGGTTGAACCGCACGGCGGTGCCGTTGTCGCCGCGGATCGCGAGGTCGTCGATCCGGTGCCAGTCGGTCGGGTACGGGGTGCCCCCGGGGAAGAGCACCTTCAGGGTGCCGTCCCGCAGCTCCATGCCGATGGGCTGGGCCGTGACCTGTTCGGCGAGCGCGGTGCCGAAGTCGCTCCCGCAGTTCGAACAGGCGCTCAGACCGGGGGCGTTGATCATGTCGCAGCCCGGGCACTTCAGGCCGCCGGTGTCCAGGGCGGTGTCGCAGTCGCCGCACACCGCCGCGGTGGCCGGGTTGTCGTCGCGGCCGCATTCCGGGCAGGTGACGAGCGCGACGGCGGGGGCGGCCGCGCGCAGCCCGGACAGGTCCGCGGCGCAGACCGGGCAGGCGGCGGTGGCCTCGGGGGCGGGGACGTGACAGCCCGGGCAGTCGACGGTGGCCGGGCCGAGCAGCGGCGTGGCACAGGCCGGGCACGCGTCGGAGTCGACGGGGATCCCCTCCCGGGTGCAGGTCTCCGACGGGCAGTCGAGCGTGTCGAGGAGCCCGGCCTCCACGGCGGCGCCGTGGGCGACCGCCGTCATGGGGTCCACGGCGTCCGACACCGTGTCCATGCCGAAGAGGTCCTGGAGGCCGCGCCGGACGGCCGGCACGAGGGTGGAGCCGCCGACCAGCAGGACCCGCTGGACGTCCTCCGGCGTCGCGCTGTACTCGGTCAGCACCTGCTCGACCGTCTCCCGCATCCTGCGCAGGTGGCCGGTGAGGAGCTGCTCGAACTCGGCGCGCCGCACGGTCCCCGCCCAGGAGCCGCCCTGGCGCCCGAGCGGGGAGAGGACCACCTCGGAGGCGTCCTGCCCGGACAGTTCGATCTTCGCGCGCTCGGCGGCGTTCCGGATCCGGAAGGCGTCGCCCTCCCCGTTGGGCTCCCGGCCGCCGAGCCGGTCCCGCAGGTAGCCGTCGAGCACCGCGTCGAAGTCGGCGCCGCCGAGGAGGTTGTCCCCGCCGAGTCCGGCCACCGAGAAGTGGCCCGGGCCGATCGTCAGGAGCGACACGTCGAAGGTGCCGCCGCCCAGGTCGAAGACGAGCACGGTGGCGTACTCCTTGAGCCCGTCCTCGCCCGTCCGGACCCCGAAGGCGTGCGCGGCGGCCGTCGGTTCCTGCACCACCCGCGCCACGTGGAACCCGGCCAGCCGGCCCGCCTCGCGCACCGCCGCGATCTGCGGCTCGGCGAAGTAGGCGGGCACGGTGATCACGGCCCGCCGGAACGGCACGCCCGCCGCGTCCTCGGCGTCCTTCCGGAGCCGGCGGAGCAGGACGGCGGAGACCTGCACGGGGGAGAGCCAGTGGGTGCCGAGCCGCACCTGCACCGTGCCGTCCGGGCCCTCCCGGACGGGCGGCGCGTCGGCGGGGCGCGTCGCCAGCGCCTTCTGGACGAGGTCGTCGTCCCAGCGCCGCCCGATCAGCCGCTTGACCTCCGTGATCACGGAACCGGGCTGCGCGGAGCGCCAGTTGAGGGCCTCCTGCCCGACGAGCAGGGTGCCGAGCGGGTCCACCCCGACGGCCGACGGGGTCGCCTGGCCGCCGTCCCGGTTGCGCAGGACGACGGGGACTCCTTCGCGCATCCAGGCGGTGACGGAGTTGGTGGTGCCGAGGTCGATGCCGAGGGTCCGGTGCATGGCGGGGCGCTTCCTGATCGTGGTGGTCCGGCGGAGGCGGGGGGCGGTGGTCGGAAGGGACGGTGACGGGGGAGGATCAGTCGGTGCGGCGGGGCCGCCGGGGCCGGCGCGTCCGGCGCACCGACGGCTTGCGGAGCAGCCGCCGCTGCGCACGACTGGTGCGCCGAGCCTGGGCACGCACGGGTTCGGCCGCGGCCCCGGACTCCGCTACGGGATCGGATACGGGCTCTGCGGCGGGCCCGGTTTCCGGTACGGGTTCGGCGGCGGGCCCGGTTTCCGGTACGGGTTCGGCGGCGGCTCCGGTTTCCGGTACGGGCTTGATCGCGGGCCCGGTTGCCGGTACGGGATCGGGCGCGGCCCCGGCTCCCGGCACGGGCTCGGCCGTCCCCCCGGCTTCCGGTACGGGATCGGGCGCGGGCACCGGCGCGGGCCCCGGCACCGACACGACCACCTGCGCCGCCCGCAGGGTGACGGGCCCCCGGCGGAAGCCGGTGACCGTCTCCCGCAGCACGGTTCCGCCCGGACGGTCCGGGTCCGGCTCCGTGCCGACGACCCGCATCTCGGCGGGGTCGACGGCCCTGCCCACGACCTCCATCGGGCTGACGTCGTGCCGCTCGAACTCGGCGCGCAGCATCAGATGCGCCGCGTCGATCTGCTCGCCCAGCGCGAGCGCCGCCGAGGCGGTCTCCCGGGCGGAGCGTGCCTCGTGCAGGACCCCGGCCCGGAGACGGGTGTCGGCGAGCACGTCGTCCAGCGACAGCAGCGCGCCCAGCAGGGCGTGCAGCCGGGCCTCGGCCTCGTCGCGCTTCTCGGACAGCGCGGCGACCCGGCGGCGCAGCCGGTCCAGTTCGGACGGCGGGCCGCCCGCTTCGGCGGGGAGGGGACCTGGGCCGGTCATGGGCGCTCCTCGGGGGCGTGGGGCGGCAGGGGCGGGGTGAGCATCTCGGCGACGAGCGCGGCGACGGGCGTACGGGAGTGCTGGTTGGCCCCGTGGACCAGGGCGTGCCTGGCCGGGTCCTTCCGGGCCGCGGCGGCGGACAGTTCCGGGGCCGCCCTCCTGCGGAGGTCCACGGGCCGGGTGCCGGGCGGGGCGTCGGGCAGGAGCTCGTGGAGCGTGGGCCCGAACCAGGGGAGCGGGGAGGGGGCGGAGGAGGTCCGCGGGCTTTCGCCGCCGGTGCTCACCAGAGGGTGTCCTGTCCGGAGTCGGAGGAGGGTCGGGGGGTGCGGCGCTCGCGCCGGTAGAGGGGGGCCCGGGCGGGCGTCCCGGCGCGGACGCCGTCCGCGCAGGCGCGGTCGTGCCGCGCCCCTTCGGTGTCGCCGGCCTGTTCGCGGGCCCGGGCGCGGCACAGGTAGGCGCCCCGCACGGCCCGGGCGAGGGCCGGGTCGGCGCCGGTCGGGATCCGGCCCCCGAGGAACAGGTCGATGAGGTCCGTCCAGGCCGCGTCGGCCTGGAGGTGCAGGGCGAGGTGGAGGAGCGCCCCGTCGGCCATCCTGGCGACGTCGCCCCGGCCGGGGCCCGGGATGGCCGCCGCCGTGGAGAGCAGCGCGGCCCGGCGTTCCAGGGCGGCGCGGCGGGCGAGGAGGACGCCGCGCTGCCGGGCGGCCGCGACCTCCGAGGCGACCCGGCGTTCCAGGGCGGCGCCGTCCTCCGGGCCGGCGAGGGGGGTCCCGGTGTCCGTGCGCCGGGCCGCGGCGACCAGGAGGGCCGCGAGCCGGTCGTCGACGAGCTCGCCGTCGTACGCGCCGGCCGGGTCCTGGTGGCGGAGCAGCGCGAGGACGGCGCCCCGGGCCTCGTCGGAGCGTCCGGCGACGGCTGCGGTCACGGCGTGCTCGGTGTAGTGGTTCTCCAGCCACCGCCGGGCCGGCCCGTGGCCCGGGTGGCGGCTGAGCAGCCCGCGCACCTGGTCGGCCGGGATGCCGTCCCCCGTGTAGGTCCCCTGGAGCGCCTTCTCCAGGTCCGCCCGCAGCTGGGCGTCGAGGCCCGCGAGGGCGGCGGGGTGACCCGGCGTCACGGCGAGGGCGCGCGCGTACCAGTCTCGGCTCGCCCGGGGATCGGTGGCGGCGGTCCGCTCGCCCTGCCGTACCAGCTCGGCGGTGAGCTCTCCGGCCAGGAGCTCGTCCTCCGGCAGCAGGGCGAGGGCCTGTTCGAGGCCTTCGATCCGGGCGAGGGGGGCGTTGTCGCGCCCGGTGCGGCTGCGCCCGACGTTCTTCCCGGCGCGGAGGACGTCGGCCCGCTCCTCGGCGCCGAGGGGGTGCCCGAGCCGTACCGCCGCGCCGAGGTCGGCGAGCGCCTCGCCCCACGCGCCGGCCCGCACCCGGTCCCGGCCCCGGTCCACCAGGGCCCGGCGCAGGAAGGGCGCGCACGCGCGGTGTTCGGGAGCCTCCTCGGACCAACGGCCCACAGCCGGGTGGCGGGTGGCGTAGGCGGCGAGGAGGTCGTCTCCGCGTCCGTGGTGGGCGAGCTGCCGGGCGGCCTCCTCGACGGAGACCAGGGCGTGCGGTCCCGCGTCCGTGGGCACGTCGGCGAGGAAGACGGCACCGATCTGGCACTCGGCCTCCCAGGCCGTGTGCCAGGCGGCGAGCGCGTCCCGCCCGGCCCGCGCGTCGTGGGCGCGCAGCAGTTCGGCGACGCGGCCCCGGAGCTGTCCGATGGCCTGCTCCCAGAGCTCGTCGGACACGGGCGCGCCCCGCCGCTCCTGGAGCAGGGCGCGGAAGCCGCCCAGGTCCTCGTCCTCCAGGAGGTACGCCCACAGCACGATCACGATCGCGGCGACGCCGGCGTCCTCGTGCCGTCCCTCCCGGGCCAGTTCGCGCAGCGCGCTGACGGCGAGGGCGTGGACGACGCCGGTCTCCGCCCCGTAGGGCGCGTCCGGGCAGCGCCTGACCGCTTCCGGCCAGTTGCCGGCCCGCGCGGCCAGGGCGCCGAGGAGCACGTCGTACCGCACCGCGGCGGGATCGGCGCCGGGCGCGCCGAACTCGCTCCGGAGCCGGTGGAGAAGGGGCCGCACGATGTCGAACTCGGCGCGCAGGAAAGCCTGTACGGCGGCGTCCAGCAGGGATTCCGCCGTGACGGGCGGACCGCCCCCGCCGTTCGTGTCCACCCGCAAGCCCGTGCCCCCCTCGCTCCGCCCCCGACGCAGCGACAACCACCGTAGGGAGGCGTGTCGGCGAGGTCAACGCGCTCCCGGCGGGCAGGTCGACCTTGGCGGGATTTCGCCTTGGAGGGGACGTGCGACGACGGTGCGCCGCCGAGCCGGCGGCGCACCGTCGTGGCGGATCGGGCGTCAGATGTCCCGGAAAGGATTCCGCGGTTCTGTGACCTGCCACGATCCGTCTTCCTGAGTCGCTGACCTGTGCAGATCGTCTTTCGGCTGTTTCACGGTCGTGCTCGTTGACTCGGCCGAAAGTCCCAGAGAAGTCCCAGAGGGCACCCACCGGGCGTGTTCGTGGGCTCTCGCCCAGCTCCGCGCTACTCCTGTTGCGTCAGCCCGGGGCCCAGGAACGGACTGGGGTTGCCGTGCCAGAAGACATCCACGCTGTCCCGAGCCCTGGTGGCTGCCACGAACAGCAGCGACCGGGCCCGCTGCATCTCGTGGCGGTACCGCACCGGGTCGCTCGTGCGCAGCCGGCTCACCGCCTCGCGCGGCACCAGGCCGTCCGACACGCCCGCGATGATCATCCGCTGGTATTCGAGTCCCTTGAACCGGAACATCGTGCCGATGTGCACGCCGCCGTCGCCCTGCGGGCCGTCGGCACGGATCTCCACCGGCCGGATTCCGTGCGTGCCGAGCGTGTAGCCGATCTCGGCGGCCATTTGGTTCGTCGGCACACAGATGGCGATCTGTTCGTGCGGAATGGCCAGATCGGGGTCGGCGTCCCAGCCTGCGATGAGGGCCGCGATGCCTTCCCGCTCGGCGGCCCAGTCCGGGTAGGAGTGCCCTGACGGCTGCCGTCCGCTGAGTACGGACCGGTAGCCCGCCAGCGTCTCCTTGTCGCCGTCGAGGTCGTCGTAGTCCGTCTCGCCCAGCACGTCGAGCGCGGAGCGGAGAATCTGCCGCGTCGTGCGGTAGCTCAGGCTCAGCTTCGACGACCGGCCCCGGATGTTGACGCCCAGGCTGCCCAGCGTCACCTGGTTCTTGTAGATGCGCTGATGGGTGTCGCCGACCAGGAACAGGTCGTCCGCCTCTCGGGGCGCCATCGCGCGCAGCATCTTCCAGTGCGCCGGGCGCAGGTCCTGGGCCTCGTCCACCACGATGTGCCGGTACCGGTAGCGCAGCCAGCCGCCGGAGCCGTCCGCGACGTGGATGTTGTCGAGGCCGCCGGCCTCCTCCCGCTGCCGCACGAGGGAGAGGATGCGCTGTTCGCGGCCCATCTCCAGCCGGGCGGCGCGCTCGGCGACCTGGTCCCAGGTCTGGCGTCCGAGCCGGTCCAGGCGCTGGGTGAAGCGTTCCGCGAGCTGCCAGATTGCGGCGCGCTCGCCTCGGGTGACGTTCCGGCCGCGGCCGGCCCGCCGGGCGCGGAAGTAGTCGGTGCGCGTGGCGACGGCCTGCCCCAGGATCACCTGGGTCCATTCGTCGTGCAGGAACTCGGGGTCCCAGCCTTCCTCGCCCAGCTCGTCGAGCAGCGCCCGCCATTCCCGTACGGCCTGGCTGTCGTCCATCACCTGCTTGCCGCTGCCCGGTTCGGCCTCGCGCACGATGCGCAGCGCCAGCTGGTCGACGTGGCTGACCTCGACCCGTGCCAGCAGCTCCTCGCCGCCCAGTTCCAGCAGGCGGGAGCGCAGGTCCGCGGCGAGGTTCTTGTTGTAGGTGGTGAGGAGGATCGGCTTGTCGCGGCCGGGCGGCAGCTGCCGCACCAGATGACGCACCCGGTGCAGGCCGACGATGGTCTTGCCCGTGCCGGGACCGCCGCCGACCCGGGCCGGACCCGAATAACGCCGTTCCACGAGCTTGGCCTGAGTGGGATGGAGGAAGACCTTCCAGCGGCTGAAGTCGCCGCCCTCCAAGGCTTCCCGGAGCGCCTCGTCGGAGGTGGTGACGACCGTGGCCGGGCGCTGCGCCGCGGCCTGGAAGTCGTCGGGGTCGACCGGCTCGGCGACGGCGACGGGCGTCGTCACCTGGTCGAGGACCTCGTCGTACGCCTTGCCGTCGAAGAGGGCGAGCAGGACCTCGCCGGTGAGCTGGGGCGCGTACTCGACGAGGCCGAGGAGCTGGTCCTCGGTGGTGAGCGTCCGGATGACCGGGAGCAGCGGCTCGGCGACGCCGAGCTCCGACAGCTGGGCGTCGGTCCAGGACGCGAAGAGCTCCTGCGGCTTGGCCGTTTCGGGCGCGGGAGCCTCGGGTGCGGCCGGCGACGGCGCGGACGGGGCGGGAAGCCGGCGGAGGACGCTCTCCTCCACGACTTCCAGGTCGACGTACTCGATGCCACCGGTGACCTGGTTGACCTGCGCCGACAGCTGGTCGTAGACGTCCTTGCGATGCTTGACGGAGACGATCAGCCAGTCGTCCTCGGCGAGCCGGATCAGCAGCGCCCGGTAGTCGTCGCTGACGCGCGCCGACCACAGCCGGCTGTCTCCCTTGAGCTGCTGGAGCTTGAGGCCGGTGGTGTGCGGGTTGGCCTTGAACTTGTGCTGGAAGTCGAAGAAGGCGCCCTTGACCGTGCGGGGGAGCTTGAGGATCTCCTTGTCGGCCTTGTCGAGCAGGCGCAGCGTCACGCCCGAGGCGGTCATCGTGTGTGCTCCCCGTCACTGGTGCTGTCATGGTTCGTGTCCCGGCCCCGTCCGAGCAGCCGGGCGGCCAGTTCGGCAGCGTCCCAGGCCGTCGCCGTACGGACGTCCCAGCCGGCCGCCGCGAAGGCCTTGTCCCGGTCCGCGGCCTCGTGGTCGGGTTCCGGGCCGTCGTCGCGGGCGGCGAGGACCACGCCGACGCGAGCCGCGGGCCACGCAAGTTCGGCCTGCCAGCCCCGCTCGTCGAGCTCGTGACCGTCCTCGGGCGCGGGCACCCCGGCCTCCGCCAGGGACAGGGCCAGCTCGGCCAGGCCCGCCTCGTCGGGGTCGAGGAATTCGAGCACCGGGTCCCAGCCCGGATCCCGGCCGGTCACCGTTGCCGCGACCGGCTCGGCGGCCGCTGCCGTCACTCCGGCGGAGGCCGCGGCAGCGGCGACCGCGGCCGCCGGCGTGCCGTCCCGGACGGCGCCGACCTCGACCGCCGCCGCCTCGGCCGCGACCGGCGCCGACTCCTTCCGGGGAATCTCGGTCCTGGCGGACTGCAGCCATCCCTCGCCGCCGGTCACGGTCAGCGCTTCGGTGGCGAAGCCGTCGACGAGGCTCGTGGTGAGCTGGGCGCTGTCGCCGCCCCCGTGGTCCAGGAACTGCAGCACGTTGCTCCAGTACAACCAGGCCCGCCAGCGCCTCCGGTGAGCCCGCGCGTCGGCGATGGCCTCGGCACTGTCGTCGAGCACGGTCAGACCCGTCCACACCGGCGGGGTGCGCCGGCCGTCCGCGGCCAGGACGAGCCGGCAGCCGGAGGCGTCGGGCCCGTACACCAGCCGGACCGGTCCCGCCGGACCCGTGACCGTACCGCCGCCCAGCGCCGACAGCAGGGCCGGCCCGAGGCCGTCCGTCCCGAGGGCGGCGGCGCGGACGCCGGCCGCGCCGATGAGCCCCGCGGCGGCGGCTTCGGTCCGCCGCTGCCAGCGTGCGGCATCGGGCGTGCGCAGATAGGCGAGCAGGAGCCGGGCGGGGTTGACCCAGACGGCGTCGGACAGTTCGCCGGGCAGTCCTCCGCCGATGCGGCTGTAGTAGTCGCGTGCCCGGTTCTGCGCGTCCGCGGGGTAGGGCTGCCAGACCGGGTCGGCCGGGCCCGCCGCCGCGTATCCGGTGTCCCGGACGCGCTCGCGCCATTCCTTGACGTCGTCGTACGACAGCTGGAACACCCGCAGTCCCTCGCTGCGCAGGCCGGTCCGCTTGGTGGCGTCGTCGGCCAGCCGGTTGTGCTCGGGGGTCGCGTGGTAGGCGAAGCCGTCGAGGTACACCGCGACGCGGGGGCCGGGCGCGTCGAGGCGTTCGAGGAGTATGTCGGGCCGGGTGCCGTCCAGGGCGCGCTGCTGCGAGACACGCCAGCTCACCGTCGTCCCGTCGTCACCCGTCAGCCGCAGGTCGAGCGCGTAGGTGCCGGCCGACGTGGTGTACGCGTCGGCGGTGGCTCCGGAATCGGCGAGCCTCGCCCACTCCTGGAGCGTCTCGATGAACAGGATCTCCAGATCGCTCTCGGCCTGCCGCTCCAGCGGGATGTGCCGGGTCGTCGCGACGGGTGAGGTCCGCCAGCGCGAACCGTCCTCGCCGAGGAGGTCCTCCAGCATCTGCCGCACCTCGTTGCGGCTGACCTTGTCGTAGTCGGCCGCAGGCACGCGCCGCAGCAGGCACTGGTGGCAGCCGTCGAGACCCTTCTCGCGGCACCCGCAGTCCTCGATGACGTCCCGCGCCTTGAGCAGCACGTCCCGGAAGCCGTCGGCGGACGCGAGCCGGTGCAGGTAGCCGGTGCCTCCCGGGAGGCGGTCGTAGACCACGAGGAACCGCCGAGGCCAGTCGGAGCCGTCGGCGCCCAGGTGGTCGGGCATCGTCGCCTCGGCGATGTCGATGTGGTCGGGATCGCCGCCGTACTGGGCCGCGATGCCCGCGAACAGCGCCGCCGTGAACGACGCGAGGCGCTCCTTGGCACGGGCCACGGATGCGGGCAGCAGGATGCGCACCGCCTCCGTGGTGAGCTCGTGCGCGAGCAGCAGCGGCACGTCCTCCCTCTTGCCCTGCTGCTCGGCCGGTCCGGCTGCCGGTGCTTCCCTGGTGCGGCGGCGCGGACACCACAGCAGGTGGTGGGCGGCGGCCGCGGTGCTCGCCGCGCTGGAGTCCGTCAGCGCGTGCTGGGGCACGTCCACGACCGGACGGCCCTCGGCCGTCGCGCCGCCGCAACCGGTGCACACGTAGAAGGGGTTGAGTCGCACGTCCGCGCCGGCGAGCGGCACGGTGCTGCTGCCCTCCTCCCGGTCGAGACCCAGGTTGAGCGTGCGGATCTTCGCGTGCCGGGTGAAGTCCACGCCGAAGACGGCCGTCTCGTGCCGCCACGACCCGGGGGTGATCCGCTCCGGGTCGACGTCGACAGTCGTCAGCACCGCGTAGTGCCGGCGGTCCCGCTCGTCGCGGTCGTCCCGCACCCGGGCATCGTCCCGCTTGTCACGGGAGACGACGCGCCGCGGCTGGAGCACGTACTGCACGCAGCCCGCGTCGGCGATCTCCCGCCCGCCGCAGCGGGGACACGGGCTGGTGTCCTTCCTGGCGTCGTGCGTACGGACGTACCCGCACGCCGGGCAGAGCCGCCACTCGGCCCAGGCCCGTCGGTCCGGGGTGCCCACGTCGAGGGCGCGCACCACGTGCCGGTAGCCGTTGACGTAGAAGCTGTTCCCGGGGGCCAGTTCGGTCAGGGCGAGCTTGCGGGAGCGCTCGTAGTCCCGCGTCTCGCTGCGATACACCCGCTTGGCCGGGTCCCCCGCGGGGTTCTCCGGCCGGGTGTCCTCCTCGTCGTCGGCCGTCTCCGTCCAGTACAGCGTCGCTTCCAGCTGCGTGGTGGTGTCGGTGAGGCTGTAGTTCGGCAGCAGTCCGAGTTCCACCAGGGTGCCGTGCGCGCTCGACTGGCTGAGTTCACGCAGCAGGTCGCCCGCGCTGCGCCGTTCGGCGAGCAGTTCCCGGCGTTCGCGGTCCTGGACGACGTCCGTGCGGACCAGGTGCTCGGCGGCCTCGTCGATCGCGGCGATCCGGCGCCGGAGCTCCTCGCGCCGGCCGGTCCAGTCCTCCTCCGCCTCCTGCAGCGCCCGGACGATGCCGCCGGTGGCGTACGCCCTGAGCTCGTCCGCCGCGTACGGCGAGACGCCGCCGTCGGCATCGTCGCCGCCCCCCGGGAACAGGGCGAGGAACTCCTCGACCAGCGTGGCGCCGTGGGTCTGTGCGGCGTCCGCCAGGTCCTGGCACCAGCCCGTGGTGCCGAACAGGGCGGAGGACAACCGGGGCACCGGCTGCAGGAGTTCGCCGTCGGACGTCCGCAGCCCGCCGCTCGCCGCGAGGTCGAGGAGCCGGGCCGTGTACTGGCGGCGCAGGATCTCCACGGCCGACAGGTAGCAGCCGGGAGGAAGGATCGCCCCCGCGATCATCTCCGACGGCTCGTCCAGGTAGTACAGGTCGCGGGCGCGGCGCCCGCCGAAGGCGACCACCAGCGCGTTGCCCGTCCGGCGTCCCGCGCGGCCCGCCCGCTGCACGTAGTTGGCGGGGCCCTTGGGCAGGGAACCGAGCAGCACGGCGGACAACTCGCCGATGTCGATGCCGAGTTCCAGCGTCGGCGTGCACGACAGCACGTTCGGGTCGGTGTAGTGCGTGCCCGCCTTGAAGCTGCGCTCGACGCGCTCCCGCTCCGGCCTGGTGAGCATGCCCGTGTGCTCCGCGGTGACCACGCGGAACGTCCCGCCGGTCAGGTAGAGCCGGCGGTAGTAGTCGCCGGTGTAGTCCCGCTCGCGGACCGCCGATCCGAACCCGGAGGTACCGGACCCGCTGCGCGGCATGCCCGCCTGGGGCGGGGTCAACAGTCCCTTGCACCGGTAGCGCGGGCACGGGTGCCCGTACCAGCGGGTGCGCCGCTCCGGCGCCACGACCTGTTGCCAGCCGCAGTCCTCGCAGCTGACGAACGCCTTGTTGACGACGGCGTCGTCGAGCAGTCGTGCCTCGATGTGCCCCGGCTGCAGTCCGTAGAGCCGTGTCTGCCGGTCCCGGGCGGTGCGCACCGCGAGGACCCGCTCGTCGGCGAGGGCGGGCAGCAGCCGCCGCAGGTACTCGGTGGCGCCGGCGGCGTCCAGGCCGAGACAGCGGCGGGTCCAGTCCTGGTACCAGCCCAGCCGGCCGGTGATCGCGTCGAACTCCGACCTGTCCTTCTGCCCGTCCAGCAGGAAGCGGGGCGGAGCCACGCCTTCGGGGAACGCGGGCATGCCTTCCGGCCTGCGGCCGGAGATGAGGTACCGGTTGGTGCCGGCCTCCTTCATCCAGGTGTCGAGCCACCGGTGGTGCACCGCGCCCCGCAGCCGCAGCCGCTCCAGCAGGCCGCGGACGTAGGCGAGGTAGCGGTCGGGCGTGGGCAGTCCGCCGGCGACGAGGAGCTGGCCCGGCAGGGCCAGGTGGATGTCGCGGGCGAGCGCCGTGACGCGCTCGGGCTCCGCGACGACCACTTCGGCCGCGGCGGTCCGCGTCAGCTCCAGGGTGCGGCCCATGCGGCTGCGCAGCCCGAACTCCATGACGGTGGCGAAGGCGAGACGCTCGCCGATCAGCTTCCACGTCCGTGCGTCGCCGGTGCCGCGTCCCGACAGGAGCCGGTCGACTCCGGGCTCGTCGTGCAGGTCGGGAGGCACGACGGCGGCCAGCGCCTCGGGGTCGTCCACCGACTCCAGGACGTGCCCGATCAGGTCGTTGAGCGCGGTCGGCGCGCCCGACTCGTCCAGGTTGTGGGCGAGCAGCGAGCGCAGCGAGAACTTGTACGAGGCGTTCGCGACGTATCCGGCCCGGTGGGCGGCGTCCTGCGTGGAGTCGTTGAAGAGCAGCGTCTTGCGCTCCTCCGGTACGAGCGCGATGTCGCCGCCCGTGAACAGCTGGGTGACGGTCGCCGAGGCGAGCGCCGCCTGCGCGGTGCCGAGGAAGCGGATGCTGTTGTCGGTGTGGCAGGCCGGGCAGCGGTCGTCCTTGGCGGCCCGGTCGGCCGACTTCTTGTCGAGCACGGCAAGGGCGAACCAGGCGTCGATCAGGTCGCCCGCGTCCGACGGCGTCGGCAGCCGGTAGGTGCCCTGCCCGCCGTCGAGCACCACGACCGACAGCGGGTCGACCCCGCCGCCGTCCGACGGGCGCGCACCGGTCAGCGCGTCCAATGTCTGCTGCCGCTCGCTCTGCGTGGCGGCGATGAAGTAGCGCAGGCGCCGCTTGTCCCGGCCCACGGACGCCCGCCAGATCCGGTCCTGGGCCATGACCAGCCGCTGCGGGTCCGCCTCGGGGGACAGCGCGGCCCAGCCGGAACGGCCGCAGTTGCGGCAGTACACCGCTGGCAGATGCACCTCGGCCGGCCGGACCGCGGTGTCCGCCCCGGGCAGCGGCTGCGGCCGCGCCGAGGCCGATGGCCAGCCGGCGGACGACCCGTCGGACTCCTCGTCGCCGGCCGGGGCGGCGTGCAGCGCGGCACGGCGCGCCGCCGTGCGGTCGTCCTCGTACCAGCGGAACTCCGGGGCCGCCCCCACGCCCCGCAGCACCCGGGTGACGGGCCGGACCCACAGGTGGGCCTCGATGTGCAGCAGCGGCCGGGGCCGGCGTTCGTCGGACTCCGGGTCGCGCGCTGCCGACAGGAGGGCGACGAACCGCGACAGCGCCTGGAGCACGAGCTGCGGGTTCTCCCGCGCGGTGCGGCCCCACGCGTACCCGAAGCGGGCCAGCCGGTCCCGCAGCCCCCACTCGTCCAGCGGATCCCCGCCGAGCAGCGACAGCACGCCGTGGGTGAAGTCGTGGCGCTTGAGCAGCCGTCCGATGCGAAAGGCGTCGAGGCCGGAGCGGCCGAGCAGCCGCTCCGCCAGCCCGTCCAGGTCCAGCAGATCGGGCTGGGCCTCCACACCGGGACCGCCCGAACACGTGATGACCTCCTGCGGTGTCGGCGGCTCGGGCAGCTCGTAGTCCACGGCGCCCGTGAACTCCTCGGCCGACATCCGCTCCTCGCCGACCACCGCGTCCGCCGGGAAGGGCATCCCGAACACCCGCGACGCCACGTCGAGGATGCCGCCGGCCTCCTTGCCCGCGGCGTCCGCCGGGCCTTCGCCCAGGGTCGCCGAGGTCGCCACCGGACAGATCGACCCGAGCGGCCGGCCCGGCCGTGACGCACCGGTCGCCGCGGCCAGCCGCCGCAGCAGCATGGCCACGTCGGTGCCCTGCGCCCCGTCGTACGTGTGGAACTCGTCCAGCACGACGTACGTGAGGTCGGCGCCTTCCCACAGGGAGCGGTCCTCGCCGCGCTGGAGCAGCAGGTCGAGCATCTTGTAGTTGGTGATCAGCACGTCCGGCGGCGACACGCGCATCTCCTCGCGCCGGGTCATCACCCGGCGGAAGTCCGTGTCGGGACGGTCGCCGATGTACAGACCGGCCGTCACCTGCGCCAGCTCGGGCCGCGCCAGGTAGTCGCCGATGCGGCCGGCCTGGTCGGTGGCGAGCGCGTTCATCGGGTACAGCAGGACGGCCTTGACGCCCCGGTTGCCGCGCGCCCGCTCGCGGCGGCAGTGGTCGAGCACCGGGATCAGGAACGACTCCGTCTTGCCGGAGCCCGTCCCGGTGGTCACCAGCGTCGGCCGGGCCGGACCGTGCAGCGTGGACAGCCGCGCCCACGCCCGGGCCTGGTGCCGGTACGGGGCGAAGCCGGGGAACCCGGCCGTCCACTCCAGCTCCCGCTGCCAGCCGTCGTCGGCCACGTGGAACGGCGTCCGGATCCGGAGGTACGGCCCCCGGAAGATCCCCGTCTCGGGATGCCCGAGAAAGCGCTCCAGGGCACGCCGGGTGCCCTCGTCGGCGAGGGCGTACGTCGTCGTGAGGTACTGCGTCAGACTGCCGCGCAACTGGGCGGCGGCCATGGTGGGCTTCACGACGGTCCCCTTTTTCTTGCCGATGCCCTGATGATCGATACCACCGTATAAGGAAGCCGATCCCTACACTGACGCCCCTCTGCAGGAGGGGAGCGGTGGAGGTGACCTACGTAGCCCAAGTGGCCAATTCTGCAGCAAAGTCCCGGAATGACCGATTGTTGCCCTTGGGTTTAGCGCTGACATGGCCGTTCTGTACGGCTGCCTCCATGATCAGCGGCGAGTCGGATTCGCGATACGGAGGCTTGCCCAGGTGTCGTCGCAGATGTTCCTTGGGGTTCGGCACATACGCGAGGTCTCTGCGGCAGTCCTCGGGGCGCATCGCCCAGCCTCGTCGCACCTTCGGGAAGGCGTCGGGGAACTGCATTAGCCACGCCTCCATCTCCACTGCTGCCAATGCCAGAGCGGACGGGCAGGGCAGGCCGTTGGCCAGTTGAGCAGAGACCCGGGCTCGGACTCTGTCGTAGTTTTCGTCGGCCACACCGTCGAGGTCCGCATGGACAACGACACCGGCCAGTTCGGCCTTGCAGTCCTTCGCCTTGGCCAGAGCGTTCTTGCGGAGGGTCTCGACGCGAGGGCTGAGCTGATTGATTGCCGCCGCCAGCTTGATCTTGTCCTTGATCATTTCGATCTTCGGGCACGGACCGGGATGCAGCGCGCGTATCAGATGCCGGAGAACCTCACGGTCGTTGTCGCTCTCGCCGGCGACGATGATGACGGATGGGGGCTTCCGAGACCGCTGATTCACAGGGCGCCTCCCAGGGACCCGGAGTACCAGAGGTTGCCCATGGGCTCGTACTCGGACTCCTCGATCACTTCACGTAGGTCCTTGAGCCTGCGGGCGGGGATGACGGAGGCTCCATTGGGGCCGCGCTCACAGGGGACGAACTCCTCGGGCTCCAGCTCGCTGACGAAGACAGGTGAATGGGTGGTGACCAGGTACTGACTTCTCTCGCTCGCCTCGCGGAGTCGCTCCGACATCAGGCTCAAGGCGTGCGGATGGATTCCGTGGTCGATCTCTTCGATACAGGTGAGGAGCGGAGGGTTCGGATCATGGAAGATCGCGAGCATGCACAGGATACGGACGGTGCCCCAAGACGCCTCCGCCAGGCGGGTTCGACCTCGTAGCCCATTCTCTTCCAGCTCCACCGCGGTTCGATGCGACACGAGACCGGGCGGGTCCACGAGATGGATGTTCCGGATCTGAGGAACCACCTTCCGGACGTCCTCGACAAGCAGCTCCCAGGCGTCCCCGTCTTCCTTGAGCCCGCGCAGGAAGTCGGCCAGGTTGGCGGCGTCGCTTCTGAGGTGCCCGCCGGACTCGCTGATGCCCCACGGCTTGCGGGCGAGCCTGACGTCCGGGTCGAACACGCGGATCCGGGCGAGATGATGCCGTACGTTGCCAATGGCCCTGGCCGACGGGCTGTCTCTGTGAAGGGGTAGTGCCCGATCGCCCTGCAGGGCGGAGGACAGTCGACCGATCTTGGCCGTCCCGCACGGATGGTCCGCCTCGAGCGGGCTGTCGACTGTCAGCGCATCATTCGTCAGTCCGACCGTGGTCTCGACACCCTCCAGCGGATGCTGGGTGAACCGCTCACGCCGGTACATGGTGTGGCTCTGCCGGGAGCCTTCCGGCAGCCGGCGGCGGTCGATGCTCAGCTCGTACCGGTCGGGCTCGTCCTCCGAGGCGAAGTCCGACCAGATGCCCTCGATGCCGACCGATATACGCGACACCGGCCTCGGGCCGCCGCGGAAGGCCAGCACATCGAACCCGCCCTGGGTGTTCAGCGCCGGTTCGATCCCCTCACGGGACACATCGCCCAGGAAGTTCAGGGCGTGCAGGACGTTCGACTTGCCCGCGGCGTTGGGTCCGACCATGACCGTCAGCGGGCCCAGCGGCAGCTTCACGTCCGTCAGGGTGCGGAAGTTCCGGACCGTCAGTCCGAGAATCCGGTGGTTCAAACGCGTGCCCAATCGTGGAGCAGCCGGGCGCAGCACGGCCGGTGTCGACAAGCGGTGCCACGGCAGACGCACGGTCATGTACGTGCAGACGTCGTGGGGGTCGGCTGCCGAGCTTCACGAACAGTACCTCGCTGGTCACAGCGCTACCAGGTTCTTGAACGTTCCAGCCAAGAAGGCTGAAAAGGCGTCATTACGCACAGCGGCGATGCGGCGGATCCTGAAGCGGCGAGCAAGAAGGAACGAGGGAGAAGCGCGAGGGAAGAGGACGCGGGCCGAGCCGAGGGGGAGCCGCCATGTCCGGACCGCTGTACGTTCCCGTCCTGCCGGCGAAGCCGCACGCTCGTCAGGCGTACCGGCAGCTGAGTCCAGCTGTACAGGTGGCTGTCGTGCCGCTGTGGAACCTTCCGCCCCGTGCGGGCCTGCACCCTGACGTACTCGTCACCGACGTGCGACAGGACGTACGCGACGTGAGCAGAGTCCAGCGCCACCATCCGGCCTGGGTCGACGCCCCGTTCGCCGACGAAGCACAACTGTCGGCCCTGGCTGAGGTGTTGTCTGTGGACGCCGAAGTGAGTCCGCTGCGCCCCGTGACGGGTCCCGAGCGTCCTGAGGGGCATCAAGCCGCGACGCTGGAGCACGCTCGGTCCACGGGGAACGGGCTCGCCATACGGGTGATGATGCCCGGTGAGTGGGACGACGCCGTCGGTCATGACGTCCGTGATCTGGTCGCCCGCGTCGATCCCGCAGTCGAGGCGGACCTCCTGCTCGACCTGGGCGCCGTGCGTGCCGACCGGCCCGACGCGGCGAAGGAGTCTCTGCGCGCGCTCGACGCCTTGGTACCGCTGATGCCGTGGCGGACGGCCGCCGTCCTGGGTGGCGGCTTCCCCGATGTGACGGCCCGACTCCTGGAGCACGGCACGGCTGTGGAGCCCCGCTGGGACTGGCTCGCCTGGCGCGAGCTGACCAGCAGCTCCCGCGAGTTCGTCCGCCGGCTTGTGTACGGTGACTACGGCATCGACTCCACCCGCGGCATCACTCGCGGACCCTCCTCCGGCAAGGGCGGTCCACCCTGGGGCGTACTGCGGTACACCACTGACGAGTCGTTCGTCCTCATGAAGGTGCCGACGCGAGGCGACGACCGGGCCGCCACCATCCGGGCAGCCGCTCAGGAGATCCTCGCCTTACCGGACTTCCGCGGCACGACGGCCGGCGCGGGCGAGACCTGGCTGCGCGACTGCGCGCGAGGCCAGGGCCCGCAAGGCACCGGAAACGCAGCGGTCTGGCTGCAGATGGGCAACGTCCAGCACATGACGTATGTTGCCCGGAGCCTGCAGCCCTGACCCGGTCGCGGTCCGCCCTCAGGCGAAGAGCGGCTCCAGCATCGTCTCGCCCGCCAGGATCCGCCACGCCGGCACCCGGACCGTCCGTGCCACCGGTCCGGGCTTCGCGCCGGAGCCGCCGGACGGCAGCCCGGACAGCAGGTCGCCGCGCGCGTGCGTCAGACGCAGGTGGCGGGCAGGGTCCTGCCCGTGCTCGGGCCCGGTGTCGACGAGGACGGCGGTGTTGGCGCCGTCCACCGTGAACAGCAGGTCGACGATGTGCCCGCCGACCACCGCCTCGCGCTCCAGGTCGGTCACACCACGGCGCCCCAGGAAGTCCTGGAGCCGGTCCGTGAGCTCCTCCCGGAAGGTGCTCCGCGACCTCGCGCCGAAGCCCGCGCCCGGCCGGTCCGCCGACGATCCCGCGCCCAGCACCTCCGACCGCCCCGCGAGGAGCGCCGGAAGCCCCGACTGCCCCTGCCAGAAGTCGTGGCTGCCCACCGTGATCAGCTGCGACTTCGCCCGGGTGACGGCGACGTTCCACAGGTTGACCTGGCTCGACACCCAGTGCGTCGTCCGGGGCGGGGTGTTGCAGGTGGCCACCGGGCTGAGGACCATGACGTCCCGCTGGCCGCCCTGGAAGGCGTGCACCGTGCCGACCCGCACGCGGTCGTCGTCCGCCCACACCCGCGCCAGGGCGTCCTTCTGGGCACGGAACGGCGTCACCACGCCTACCGTCGCGTCCTCGGGAAGCCGCGCGAGCAGCTCGTCCACCGTCTCCCGCACCCGGGCGGCCTCCGCCGCGTTCCGCGACGACCGGCCACCCGGGCCCAGTGCCGACGCGCCGTCCGGCACGTCCACCCAGCCGAGGGCCGGCGCCGGGCCGCCCGACCCGATCGGATCGAGCGCCGGAACCTGCCTCCTGACGTCGGTGAGGACCTGCAACTGCCCCGCGTAGCAGTGACCGTTGACGACATCGGCGATCGCCGGGTGGCACCGGTAGTGCTCGTCGAGCAGCAGCGTCTCCTCGCCGTGCTGCGCCGCCGCGTGGTACGCGGAGTACACGTGGTAGGCGAGCCGGTGATCCTCCAGCTGCGCCGCGCTCAGCCCCGCCCGCACACGGGCCTGCCGCTCCTGCTGCGCCGTGATCCCGGGAATGTGCCCGAGCTGCATCGGGTCCCCGATGATCAGCGCCCGCTTCGCCCGGAACAGCAACGGCAGCACCGACGGGATCGAGCACTGGCTGGCCTCGTCGATCACGACGAGGTCGAAGAGCTCCGGGACCAGTTCGAGCTGACGCACCGAGTGGGTGCTGATGGCCCAGCCCTTCAGGTGCGCCATCAGATTGCGCTGGCTCTTCCAGAAGCCGGAGCGCCGGCGCAGGGCCTGGAGCCGCTGGGCCATCAGCGACCGCCCCCGGGTCATCGCCTCGGCGGACACGGCCCGGGCCAGCTCGCCCGACACCTCCGACAGACCCGCCCGGCTCTCCAGCCGCGCCCGCTTCAGCGCCTCCTCGTCCAGGGCGAGATGCTCCGGTACGAGGCTCCTGAGCGCGCCTTCCACTCCGGCGGCCTCGGCGAGGGCGAGCAGCAGCTCGGACGGTACGGGCCGTTCCGCGGCCCAGTCCGGCCACGCGCCCGCACCGCCCTCCCCGGCCGAGGCGACGAACGCGGAGAGCGCCCGCCCCCTGCGCCACCGGCCGAAGGAGTACCAGCGGGCGACAGCGGCCCTGCGCGCCCGGTCCTCCCAGTCGGCGAGCGACGGGGCCCCGCCCTCAAACCACGCCCGCTCCAGGAGCTCCACCGGCAGCCCGAGCTCGTCCGCGCGGCGCGCCCGCTCCCGCAGCAGCTCCAGCAGCCGCGCCTCCTCCCCGACCAGCCGCGCCGCCTCGGCCTCGTGCACGGCGGCCCGGGCGTGCCGGTTCCTGAGGTCGCCCGCCACGGTCGCCGCACCTCGCGCCGGGGCCTCGACGGGCTCGGCGAGCAGCCGCTCCAGTTTCGCGGCCTCGGCCTCCAGGGCCTCGGAGTTCCCCGTCCGCATGAGCAGCCCGGGGGAGATGGCGTCGCAGCGCTCGGCCACCACGTTCACGGCCTCGTTGTTCGTGGACGCGACGAGGACGGACTGCCCGGCGGCCACCGCGGTGGCGACCACCGCCGCCACCACCTCGCTCTTCCCGGTGCCGGGCGGCCCGGTGGAGACGGTGAGCGGTCGGGTCATCGCCGACGTGATCACCTGCGCCTGGCTCTCATTGCATGGCCCGGGGGAGACCAGGACGGGCGGCGCGTCGAGCCCGGCCGGTCCGCCGTCGCCACCACCGGTGAGCAGTGCGTCCAGGGCGGTGCCGGGGATCCGGTCGGCGCGCGTGGACATCTGGAGCAGATTCTCCACGAGCCCTTCGGACGCGGTCCGTTCCAGCCCCGAGGGCGTGAGGAGGACAGCGGCGTTGTGGGCGCCCGGACGCAGCGAGTCCATGACGGACCGCTCGCTGAGCGCGGACAGGTCGAGCGGCTCCAGCTCCGGGAGTTCGAGCCGCGTCAGGAGCTCCCGCACCGCCTTCACCATCTGGGCGGCGTTGCCCTCCTGCCAGGTCGGCTGCCAGCGGCCGAGCAGGTCGGCCGCCTCCTCGTCCTCCAGCAGCTCCGCGAGCACACCGCTGTGCAGCGACGGCACCCCGCTCGGCCGCAGCCGGTCCCGCCCGTCCTCGTCGGGCGCCAGCTCCATCGGCTGTACCAGCAGCGGCGCGATGCGCACCGCGGCCCGCCGGCCGCCGTTCCCGCCGCGCTCGGGCAGCGTCACGGCCGGGTACCCGTACCAGTACTCCTGCAGTCCGGCCTCGTCGACCTTCGCACCCGTGCTCTTCGCCTTGGGCAGTCCACCGGGCGCGGGAAGACCGGAGCCCAGTCCGGACTGGATCGTCTCCGGCCCCTGCCCCAGCAGGAAGTAATCGGAGTTCCGGCCGCCGTCCCGGTCGGGCAGCATCTTCGACTCGGCCTGCGCCCGCAGGCAGTGCGCGTAGTAGCGCAGCAGACGCTCCCGGTCCACGCCGTCGTGCGCGTCCTGCGCGACGAGGCCGCGGGCCTTCGACAGCGCCGAGGAGACCGGCAGACCGCGACCGGCCTCCGGCGGCGGCTCGGGGAGCTGGACGGACCGCGCCACCGAGCGGGCCAGCGGCAGGGAATGCGTCGCACGGATGGTGGATTTGGTGGGCCGCTGCTCCTCGGGCACGCCGATGCGGACCATCTGCGCGGTCAGGTACTCGAACAGGTCGTCCGGCGTGATCCAGCCGCTGTCCTTGATCCGCCCGCTGCGCAGCCCCTCGACGATCTCCCCGGTGAACCGTGACGTGCCGAGCGAGGAACCGGCCGGAGCCAGCGCCGAGGCGGGCTGGAGGGCGTCCGAGGCGGTGATGAAGTACACGCCGGTCGGCCGCAGCAGCGTGCTGGGCGCGGGACGTACGTCGTCGGCCGCTCCCTTGGCCGTCCAGCCCTGCACGACGGACCCGCTGGAGCAGCAGTCGAGCAGCACGACCTTCGAGGAGGCCCGGCACGACGTGAGCATCCGCTCCAGGAACTCGGCCGGCACGGCGGTACCGGGCAGGTCGTCCGGATCGGCGTCCCGGGTCAGGAAGTACAGCTGCCCGTCCGCCTCGCAGAACTCTCCGTGCCCGCTGAAGTAGAGCAGCGCCGTCTCGCTGGCCTGCCGCTCCTCCAGGAACGTCTCCACGGCGTGCAGCATCTCGGCGCGCGTCGGCTCCGCGACCATCGCGCAGTCGTTGTACATGCCGATCTCGGTGCTCTCCAGGACCGCCTGCATGTAGTGCAGGTCCGCCCGCACCGCCGGCAGGTCGTGATACCGGTCGCTGTCGTACGTGGATACGCCGATGAGCACGGCGTACCGGTCGTTGTCACTCACGCCGCGCCCGGCCCGCCCTGCGCGCCGTCGTCGTCCGCCGAACCCGCACCACCGTTGAGGAACCGCTCGATCTGTGCGTCGTCCGCACGGGCCTGCTTCCCGGAGATCGTCAGGGTCGCCCCGTCGGGCCGCGTCACGACGATCGTCCGCTGCGGCACGCGCGCCAGCCAGACCTGAAGGGCGGCGGCGGCCAGGGACCCGCCGCCGAACACCAGACCGAGGAGCTCCGCGACCGGTCCGCCCTTGTCGGTGGTGGTGCCAGTGGGTGCGGGGCCGGCCGGAACGTCGAGCGCGGCCTGCGGGTCCGCCTCGGCGAGGGCGGCGAGTAACTCGCGGGCCTCACGCCGGGCGCGCAGCGGATCCTCGTCGACGATGGAGATGCGGTAACCGGCGGCCGGGTCGGTGTGGGTGGTGCTGCTCACGTGCGCTGTTCCCCCCTTGGGCTCCCCCGTGCAGTGCACACACGGACGCACGACCCTAGCGGCACGCGCCGACAGACCGTCGGCCAATTTCCGAAAACTCGCTGGTCATTGGCGTGAAAGGCACAGTTCGGCCCAGACGGTCTTGCCGGGAGCACCCACGCGCGGCGTCACCGCCCACCGACTCGCCAGCCGCGCCACGACCAGCAACCCCCGCCCCGACTCGGCTTCCCCGGGCGGCTCATGGGAGGAGAGCAGCGGTACGCGCTCGGTACGGGTGTCGGTGACCTCGATACGCAGGGTGTCCGCCGAGTCGGTGAGCCTGAGGTGGAAGTCCCGCCCGGGCACGTGCCCGTGACGCACGGCGTTACCGGTCAGCTCGGCGGCGATCAGCGTCATGGTCTCGTTGGCGGTCGAGGTGTACGGGTGCCCCCAGCTGTCCAGACGGTGGGAGACGAGCCGCCGGGCGAGGCGGGCCCCGCGAGGGGAGGACGTGAAGCGCATCGCGAACTGAAGGGCGCTGGACGCGGAGGAAGTTTCGCTGTTCATGGGACACAGGCTGGCGCCTGCCGCTTACGCTGAGTAAGGCTCGATGCGCGTACAGGGGGCAGCGGTAGGCGCGGTGTCGGTGCCTGTAGGCGGCGCGGAGCGTGACGGCCGACGCGGAGCGGCGTTGGCCGGTGGAGGTGAGGGCGGGCATGAACGAATCCATCCAGCGGGCAGACGATGACGATGCGGCAGGCGACGCCGCCGGCCCGGACGGGGGCTCGGGCATCCTGCGCGTCTTCGGCCGCCAGCTGAAACGGTTCCGGGTACGGGCCGGGGTGGAGCGGTCGGAGTTTGGGGCGAGGCTGGGGTACTCGGCGTCCACGATCGCCGCGTACGAACAGGGGCGGCGGGTCCCGCCGCCGCGCTTCATCGACCAGGCGGACGAGCTGCTGGACGCGGGCGAGGTCCTGAAGGAGATGAAGGAGGAGGTGGCGCGGGCGCAGTACCCGGCGTTCTTCCGGGACGCGGCGAAGCTGGAGGCGGAGGCGGTTGAGCTTCATGTGTACGACACGCACATCGTCAACGGGCTGCTGCAGACCGAGGAGTACGCCAGAGCCGTCTTCACCATGAGGCGGCCGCTCCTGAGCGAGGACACCATTGAAGAGCGCGTGCAGGCCCGACTGGCCAGGCAAGGCATCTTCATCCGGCAGCCGTTGCCGACCACAAGCTTCGTCATCGAGGAGTCGGTACTCACGCGCCCCCTCGGTGGCGGAGGCGTGATGCGAGGCCAGTTAGAGCATCTCCTGCTCAGCGGCCAGCGGCGTAACGTGGAGATTCAGGTGATGCCGAACGGGCGGGAGGAGCATGCCGGCCTGGCCGGACCCTTCACCTTGATCGAAACGATCGATGGACGGAGGATTGCCTACGTGGAGGCCTACAAACACAGTCGCCTCTACACGGAGCGGAAGTCTGTCCGGGAGCTTGAAGAACAGTACGGCCTTCTCCGCGCCCAGGCCCTCACTCCGCGTGAATCGCTGGACCTCATTGAGAAGTTGCTTGGAGCGACATGAAGAAGGCAACACCTGACCCGAGCGGGCCGGACCTGCGGTGGGTCAAGAGCAGCTACAGCAGCGGCGAGGGCGGCCAGTGCGTCGAGGCGGCTGAACGCCTGGGCAACGTCCACGTGCGCGACTCCAAGGACACGACCCGCCCCGGGCTCGTGGTCGACGGTTCTGCATGGACCGCTTTCCTCGGCTTCGCAAGCCGGTAGTGCAACGACGTGGCTGCCCCGGACCTTGAAGGGTCCGGGGCAGCCGCATGTCATGCCACGTTCTCGACGGCTGCCTTGCGCGCCGGAGGCGTCCAACGCCCGAGCTCGATCTCCTTATCCAGCCGCGCCTGGAAGTGCGCATGCGCGGCCCGCATCTCGGCTTCACGGTCGGCCTTGTAGAAGGGCCCGACGTAGCCGGCGGGGGGCGGGGTGTTGGTCGGGTCCGCGAGGTGGGCTTCGAAGTCGAGCCAGTCCTGCTTGGTCTGGTCGTGGCCGTAGGTGTTGAAGTTCTCCGCGATCTTCCGACCGTTGGCGTCGAACCAGGTCTTCGCCTCGTAGTCGTGCAGTTGCGGGTAGCGCGACTTAAAGATCGCGACGAGCTGGTCGGCGGTGATGCTGAGCCATACGGAGACGAGGGCGTCCAGCTCGACCATTGCGGCGCGACGCTCGTGCTCGGTGCGGAGCGGGGTGCTGTACTCCCAGGTGGGCTTCAGGCCTGCAGCGAGCGGCGCCAGGCACGGCCAGTTGGGATTGGCCCAGTCCTCGTAGCCCGCCCAACGAGGATCGAAGAGTTCCTGCCAAAGGGGGGCGTAGTGGTTCGTAAGAGCGTTGAGGCGGAGGGTTCGGAGGAGTAGAGCAGGGGCGAGAGGATGCTGTTCTGAGTCGGGAGCGGGCATCTTCCGGGCCTCGGCGATATGAAGGTCGGAACGGCCAGTGATACGCAGCAGGTAGTCGACAGGAAGCGAGGCCCAGAAGCCAGCGTTCAGCGCTGTCGAGTGGTTGCTTTCCAGGGCTGTGGACTGGATTGTATTAACATGCGCCGGGCCTGGCGGGATGAGTGCAGCATGTAGGCAGCGACTGCTGTTGAAGGGAATCATCCTCCGCCAGGCCAAGCGGAAGTAGGAGGTGGGCGGCTCTCCACTCCATGAGTCCTGGGCCGCAAGGTAATTTTTCTCGTCGGTGGCCCGAACGTAGTTGGTTACGGGGACATAGGAAGAAGGAAGATCCATCGGAGTGACCAGGTCCCAGTCCCGGTTGCTTCGGCAGGGGATTCGGGGCTGCTTCGAGAAGGGAAGTGTGGCGGCAAAGTGTGGCCCCTGAAGGATGACGTCGGACAAATTTTGGACAGCCTTGTTCTCCCAGCGAATTAGGCCGTCCTTCTTCGCGTTGGCCTCATCAAACCCGCGCGTGATGGGAGGCTGAGAATCCCCGAGGCGGGCACCGTAGGAAGCCAGCGATTGGATTGCTCCCTGCTCGCCTTGCAGTACCGGGTAGAGTAGGGGTGCCTCTGCGGTGCTTCCTGTTGAGCCTGTCAGCCTTTGCCAGCTGGCCAGCAGGCTGGAATTCACATGCACCACTCGCTCGGCGTGTGGTCGGATGTCCCATGAGCCGTTGTGCTTGATACCTGGCGCCTCGCCCTGGCCGTCATGGGTGAGGGAGTTAGGTAGCACGTCTGCGTCACGTAGCTCGCTGAGGTGCAAGAAGTCGGGTGTCTGCGGAGTACTATAGATATGCACCCCAAACTCCCACCCGCGGTCAAGATCTTCGAAAGCCCAGTTAGCCGAGTTTACGAAGTGTGCGTGCACCCGTAGATGGCGATATGCCGCAGCTCGGATTCGTCCCTCCTTCGCCCCGCCGAAGTGTGTATCCGGGTGAAGCATCCCTGAGCTGCCGTTTACCGCAATGTGTCGCCACACTTGTGTCATGAACGCCCGATACAGATCCCCTTGGGTGCCGACAAGGAGCGGGTAGGTGACTGGGCTGCTAAGCACGCCCACAGCTCCAGCATGGGAGGCCAGTTCGCCTAGCAAGTAGCTCCGTCCGCATTCTCCAGGGACCAGAGTTTCGTCCTTACGTAGCCTCCACTCCGCAGCGCTGGGCTTGTCGGCCAAGACAAACCACGGTTCCAGCTCCGCAAGAACAACGTTCTCTTCCCACCTTGGCCTCACCCAAGGCGGATTCCCCACCTGCAGATCAAACCCACCCCGCCCCGAGAACACCTGGGCGTACTCCAACTCCCAATGGAAGAACCCCTGCCGCTTGGCCACATCCCCGGCAACTCCCACCCACGGGAACCGCCCCTCCAGCCAATACGACCGGTCCATGCCCATCCAGTCCGGCAGCTCGTCCTCGTACCGCTCCAGGTCGCCGAGCGAATCGAAAGACGCCACCAGCGACTCCGCCGGCACGTCGTGCGTGCCAAGCAGCGCCTCCGCGAAGTCCAGCCAGTCGTCCAGGTTCGCCAGCGGGATGACCTCGCGGCGCTGGCCAGCAAAGGACTGCTCGCCCTTCCTCGTACCCTTCCGCCGCTTGTCGATGTCGCCGCGCCTGACCTCCTTCACGGTGATGTTCCCGAGAAGGTCGACCTCCTCGTACGTACGGATCACGTCCGACGCTCCGGACTCCGCAGCGGCCCCGCCCTGCGGCGCGGGCACGACCTCCGCCCGTTCGTACCGCGCGTCCGTCCCGTCCAGCAGCGCAGCCTCCTGCACCGGCCAGAACCACAGGGCGCACCACGTGTCCATGAGCTTCTTCAGCCGCCAGTACGGGGTGTCCACCGCCGTGAGGTCGGCCAGCACCTTCTCCCGGGGCACGGCCTCCTTCGGGCGGCGCAGCCACTCCGGCTCCGCCTCCCACACGTCGACCCGCCGCGAGATCTCTCGCTCGGAGATCGTCAGCCGCTGCACGACCAGGTCCCACAGGTACTCCGCGCGCCGGGCGAGGCCCTGCAAGCGGGCCGTCTGCTTGGCCGTCGGGGACTTGGTGACCGCCTTGCGCCACGAGCCGAGCGCCTTCGCGGCCTCCGGCGCCAGTGCCTTCGCCTCCTTCTCGGCGGCGACCGCGCCCCACTCCTTCGCCGGGAGCAGGAAGTGGTGCACCGCGCCCTCCGGCAGCGGGACGCCCGCCTGCGCGTCCGCCAGCGGGTAGCGCTCCGGGGTAGAGCCCAGCCAGCCGCCCTTCTTCAGGCGCTCGGGGCCGTACACCTCGCGCCGGCCGCCGATGAGGGAGTTGCCGCGCCGCAGATGGAGGCCGAACCAGGGGGCCTCCATGCCGGGGTGCATGGTGTTGAGCCACAACGACACCTCGGCCAGCTCGACGGCGGTCTCGTTGAGGTCGACGCCGTACGAGTTGTGGAGGGCGATGTACGCCTTGGCCTTCTGGAGCTCGACGGCGTACTGCTCGGTGTCGATGGAGCGGCCGAGCTCCTTCTGCCGGCGCCGGAGGTACTCGGCGGCGACCTGGTTGATGGCCTCGTTGAGGAACGCGCCCGAGCCGAGGGCCGGCTCGCAGATCTTCCAGTCGAGCAGCTCGCGCGCCTCGGTGTCCGTGCCGTCCTGGTCCAGCCGGTGCTGGAGGGCGAGCTGCACGGTGACCTTGGTGAGGGACTCCGGGGTGTAGTAGGAGGCCGAGGTCTGGCGGTCGCGACCGGAGAGCCGGTAGACGAACGAGCCGGGGGCGTACCGGACGCGCAGTTCCTCGCCCGTGTCGCGGTCCGGGCGCCGGACGAAGACCGTGTCCGGGTACTCGTCGGCCTTCGACTTGGGCACCAGCCAGGAACCGTCCTTCGGGTCGCCGCCCTTGGCGACCTCGTACAGCTCCTCGCCCGCGATGAAGCCGGAGTAAGACATCAGGCCCTCGTACACGGCGCCGAGCTGGTTGATGCCCAGCTGGGCGTACGAGATGAACCCGCCGCGCTCGCCCTTCTTCCCCTTGGTGAGCATGAGCTTGTGCAGGACCTCGTACAGGGTGGCGTTGCGGAGCCGGGTGTCGAGGTAGCGGACGGCCTCGCCGCGTGCGAGGGCCTCGTCGGCGTCGTGACGGGGGTCGACGACGGCGTCCGCGCCGATCAGCTTGATCGAGTCCCGCTCGAAGAGCGTGGAGTGCAGGGGCTCGAAGCGCAGGCCCAGGTCCTCGCTGGTCTTCGCGCCGACGGTACCGAAGGCCTCGGCGCTCTCCGTCGGCTCCGCCGCCTCGCCGTGGGTGCGGCGCGGCCGGTAGCCGTCCTGGACCTTACGGAACAGCAGGTCCAGGGACTCGTACAGATAGAAGCCGCGGCGGGACTTCTCGTCGACGAGGTCGCGCTCCGCGACGAGTTCACCGAGCCGGCCGAGGCCGTAGCCGAGCTGGTACTCCGGATAGTCGGACGGCAGGATGCCCAGCTCGGGGCGGGCCTCGGCGTACAGCAGGAACAGGATGCGGTAGAGGTAGCGCAGCGACTCGCGGGTCAGCTGGCGTCCGAGTTCGGGGAGCTCGCCGATGTCCTGGGGGCGTACGCCCTGCTCGCGGAGGCGTTCCAGGACCTCGTTGGCGATCAGCTCGACGCTCAGCCGCAGGCCGTCGCGCAGCTCGCTGGAGACGCCCACCGCGTGTTTGGTGGACTTGCCGACGAGTTCGGCGAGCGGGTTCTCGCCGCCCTCTTCGGGGGTGCGGAGCGAGTCGGCGCCGAACAGCGCGGCGACGGTGTCGAGTTCGCCGCCCGGGCGGGTGTCGTTGCGCTGGAGCGCGATGTCGAGGGAGACGGCGAGGTAGCGGCCCTCGCCCCACGCCATCCGGTCGGCGAGGACGACGACGCCGCCGACGAGCAGCAGGACGTAGCGCGGTGCCTCGTCGCAGGCGAACAGGAACGAGGCCAGCTTGGAACCGGTGGTCAGGCTGTTCGAGCCGTCGAGGACGACGGGGTCGAGAAGGCGCCCCGGGCCGTCGGGGTCCAGGGCGGCGTCCGCCTCGGCGGCCCAGCCGCAGTCGAGGGCGACGAGGCCCTTCTCGGCGTGCGCGACCGTGATCTCATGGCTCTGGCCCGCCCGCCAGACGGTGAGGCTGCCGGGCTTCGCGTCGTAGCCCAGCGCGTGCAGGACCTCGGCGTTCAGCGCGTGGACCCGCTCCCGCCAGGCGGGGGCGTCGTACGTCAGCGCGTCGTCGCCCGCGTCGGGCGTGGAGGCGGTGCCCTCGGCGTCCTCGGGGAGGGCGAAGAACGAGCGGGCCCGGAAGTAGTCGCGGCGCAGTGCCCGGAGACCGGCCCGCGGAGTGACGGGCAGGGCCCGCTTGGTGTCCTCGCGCAGGATGTCGGGACCCTCGGAGGGCGCCGCCCCGGCGTCGTCCGTCCCGATCGGGGGCTTCGCGGCCTCCTCCCGCTCCTTCCAGGTCTGGAGCAGGCCCGTCCTGAGGTCCTTGGGCAGCACCTCGGCGAGGTAGTGGGCCGAGAAGTAGTCGCCGCGGTTGACCAGGGAGTCGTACGTCATGACAGTGGCTCTCTCAGAGGGCGGCGGGCGTGGCGGACAGGGGTGCGGACGCGGCCGGTGGTGCGTCGGGGTCGGGCAGCAGCACCGCGAGGACGCGCAGCATCGGGCGCTGCCCGGTGGTCAGCAGGTCGTCGGCGAGGTCGGTGAGCCGCCGCTTGGTGTGCTCGCCCGCCAGAGTGGGCTGCTCCCAGTCGCCGAGCCGCAGCTTGTGGCGCTCGATCGACTCGCGCAGCGGCCGGTCCCAGGCGTCCCGGTGCCGCTCCATGAAGGCCTCGGCGGCCTCCAGCACGGCGGGGATGGCGGCGGCCAGCGGGGCGGGGTCCCGGTGGCGGAGCTTGTTCGCCATCGTCGGGCCGACCCCGGAGCGGCGCAGCAGCGACACCATGTCGTCGTCCACGGTCCCGCCGCGCGTCACGCCCATCCACTTGACGACCGTCGGCCGGCCCAGGGCGTTCGAGTACACGCCCTGGACGAGATAGGTGGGCTCCGCCACCTCGGCCGTGATCATCGGCGCCTCCTGGCGCCCGAGCCGGACGAGGACCTTGTCCGTCAGCCACTCGACGACCGGGTGCAGGTCGGTCAGCAGCGAGATCTCCGGCCAGCTGGAGGTGGAACCCGCCCCGCGGGCCCGCTGGAGCGAGTGCTGGGCGAGCCGCCGGTTGAACGTGACCAGCAGCCGCTCCCGCAGTCGCTGTTCGCGCAGGTAGTCCACGGGCAGCGCCTTGAGGCGGTGGAGGAGGTCGGCCGGGGGACGGAAGGACAGCAGGCCCGACTGCTCGTCACGGTCGAGGTCCAGGCGGTCCCGGGCGTCCGGGTACACCTCGCGCAGCGCCTCGTCCAGGAAGTGGGCGGTCGAGTCGAAGAGACGGGGGAGGACGGAGCCCGTGCCCTCGCCCGTACCTGCGCCGGCAGCGCCTCCGGCCGCCGCCTCGGGGGCGGACTCCTCGGCCGCGGTGCCGTCCTCCGCCTGCGGCTCGTCCCCGACCGAGCCGAAGAAGTCCGCCAGGAAGTCGTCCATGGCATCCGTGCCGGCGCCCTCGCCGGACCGGCGCCCGTCGAGGGACTCGTCCACGGTCCTGCCGCGCAGCAGATCCTGGATGAGGGACTTCTCCTCGGCCTCCGCGCGGTAGAGGCCGGTGACGGCCTCCGCCGTGCCGAGCGAACGGTGCGCCTGGTCCTCGCGCTCAAGGAGCCGCTCGGAGACCAGGGTGTCGTCCTTCGCGCCCTCGGTGTCGCTGGTGAGGATCAGGGCGCGGAACTGCGGCGGGTGGGCCTGTCCGTAGCGGTCGATGCGGCCGTTGCGCTGCTCGATGCGGATCAGCGACCACGGAACGTCGTAGTGGACCAGCTGGTGGCACTGACGGTGCAGGTTGACGCCCTCGGAGGCCACGTCGCCCGTCAACAGGATCCGTACCGGGGCGCCGGCCAGCCCGAACTCCTCCACGACCCGCATCTGCTGCTCGTCGGACAGGCCGCCGTGCATCACGCGCAGGCAGTCCTTCGCGGTCCGGCCCCGGAAGCCGAGGGCGGCGGGCAGGACGGTGGCGAGCCACTCCAGGGTCTGGACGCGCTCCGAGAAGACCACGACGCGGGTGCCGGAGGACGGGCCGACGCCGATGCCCTTCAGCTGCTCCACCAGCCCGCCGAACTTCGCCGAGTCCGCCTCCGTCAGGTCGGCGGTCAGTTCCGCGAGCCGGCGCAGGGCGGCCAGCTCCGCCGCCGTGGCGCGGGCGTCGTCCTTCTTCTCCAGGGTCTTGATGCGGGCGCTCACGGTGGCCTTGAGCGCCGCGTGCGAGGAGAGGAAGGACTTGAGGAGCGTGTACGGGAAGAGCGGGACCGAGCTCACGGACGGGCTGCCGTCGCGCGGCAGCCAGACCGCCGCCAGCTCCTCGAAGATCCGCTCCTCGGCCGGGGTGGCCGGGCAGTGCACGGCCTGGGACGGGCCGCGGTCCGCCCACTGGCCCTTCATCTGCTCGCGGACCTCGGTGCTGACCTTCGTACGGCGGATGAAGAGGTGCTCGATGTCCTCGGCACGGTAGTTCTCCGGGTCGCGGATCGCGGCCGGGTCCAGCAGGGCGATCAGCTCGGCGAACGACCTCGCGTCGCCGTTGTGCGGCGTGGCGGAGGCGAGGATCAGGGCGTCGGTGCGCGGCGCCAGGGTCTGGGCGAGCTGGTTGCGCAGGGAACCGCGGTTGATCAGGTTGTGCGACTCGTCGATGACGACCGCGTCCCAGCGGATCTGCTCCAGGTGGTGGCGGTACTGGTCGGTGTTCTTCAGCGTGTCGATCGAGACGATCACGCGCTTGAAGAAGGTGAACGGGTTCCGTCCCGCGGGGATCTCGCGCTGGATCCGCTCGATGCCCACCGAGTCCAGGCGGACCAGTGGAATGGCGAACCGCGTCCACAGCTCGTGCTGGAACTGCTCCAGGACGTGCTGGGGCGTGACGACGAGGATGCGCTCGCCCCGGCCGCGCCGGATGAGCTCGGCGAGCGTCAGACCGATCTCCAGCGTCTTGCCCAGTCCCACCACGTCCGCGATCAGCAGCCGGGGGCGCAGATTGGCGCCGGAGAGCGCGAGCTCGGCGGGGCGGCGCTGGTAGGGGAGCGGGTCCAGGAGGAAGGAGTCCGCGAGCGCGAGCCGCCGCTCGGACTGGGGCAGCGCCGTGCGACGCAGCACGGCCTCCAGGAACAGCCGGGAGCGCCGGTAGGTGGGGGAGTCGTCCGCGATCAGCCGGGTGTCGCGCGGATCGATGAGCTCGACGGTGTCCAGGCCCGTGAAGAACACGGCCTCCTGGTCCCGCACGAAGTCGGACACCCCCACCACCTCGATCCGGGTGCCGTCGTCGGCGGTCGGCACCGCGTTCCTGACCAGCCACACCTCGTCGCGTACGAGCACCTGCGCGCCTGCCGGGAACTGCTCCTGCCCCGCCGCGTCGCCGTGCTGCTCGGGGCTGGTCTGGACGGCGGTCACCCGTGTCCTCCTGTGGTGTTTCGTGACGGTGGTGGCAGACCCCTCAGTATCGCGGGTCCGCCGGCATCGGGAGCCCGCCGGTGTCAGAACGGCGCCTGGGCCGCGTACACCTCGCGGAGCCGCTGTGCGGTGATCCGGGCCTGGGCGGAAGGGAGGCGCTGCCCGGAGCGGCCGCGGGGAGCGCGGGGAGTGGACGACGGGCCGTCCGTGTCCGTGGAGGGCCGCGGAGCGGCGGGCGCGGACGAGGGCGCGGCGGTTCCGGACCGCGGTGTGGGACGGTCGACGAGCGTGGGGGTCGGCTCGGGGACGACCTGCTCGTCGGTGTCCGGCGCGGGGACGGCCGGCGGGGTGGCGTCCGGGGGGAGCATTACGGTGTCCGGGGGAAGCGCCACGGTCGGCCCTGTCGTCGGCGACGTGCTCGGCCCGGGAACCGCCGGGGCCGCCGGGACGGTGGGCGGCAGCGGGAGGGCGACCGTCGGCGGCAGGTTGTCCAGCGGATGCGAGGGAGCCGCCGCCGTGTGCGTCGTGAGCCGGCGCCGTGCCTGGGCGACCTTGAAGCCCTGCGCCTCGATGACCGCCCGGCACTGCTGGACGACGTCGCTCAGCGCCGGCCGGTCCTCGGCCCGGTGCGCGAGCATCGCCGTCAGCAGGGGCACCAGCTCGTCGGGGACCCCCGACAGGTCGGGAGCCGTCTCCGGGTCCGTGACCTGGTGGAAGAGGACGTGGATGTTCGCGGCCTGGTACGGGAGGTGGCCGGAGACGGCGAACAGCATCACGGCGCCGAGCGCGTGCACGTCGACCGCGGGCGTCAGCGGCCGGTCGCCCCGCGCCTGCTCGGGCGCCATGCAGGCCGGGGTGCCGACCACGGCGTTGGGAGCGGTCAGGGACACGCTCGACTCGGCGAACACCGCGAGACCGAAGTCGATGACCTTCGGCCCGTTGGGGCCGAGCAGCACGTTCGCGGGCTTGAGGTCACGGTGCAGCAGACTTTGCTTGTGCACGGTGGCGAGCGCTTCGGCGAGCGTCGCCCCGAGGGAGGCGGCGAGCAGCGAGGGCAGCGGGCCGTGCAGGGCCACGTGCCGGCTCAGGTCGGGGCCCTCGATGTACTCGGTGGCCAGCCACGGCGGATCGGCCTCCGCGTCGGCGTCGAGCAGCGCCGCGATCCGCGCACCCCAGATCGTCTTGAGGATCTCCACTTCCTGGGCGAAGCGCTGCCGGGTCTCGGAGTCCACGACCGACGGCTTGATCACCTTGACGGCCGCGGGCTCCCCGCCGGGTGACTCGCCCAGGTACACCTGCCCCATGCCACCGTGCCCGATGCGGCCGAGCAGCTCGTAGCCGCCCAGCTCGACGGGGTCATGCGGGCTGAGGGGAGCGATGTGCACGAGGGGCCTTTCTGCTCGTGAGCGGGAGGACGGAGCTGACGTGTCCGGTCGCACCGCACACGGTATCCGGCCGGAGACCGATGCCGTACGGGCGCGGAGACGGCCCGCTATCCGAGGTCGCGCCTGCGCTCCGCGAGGCACCGGACCCACAGTGCGTGGGCCCGGCGGGCCTCGTGCGCCGATTCCCGGGGGAAGGCCTCGTCGGTGAACCCCACGACCGCGACCTGCTCCACCACGTGGACGAGGTGCGCGGCCACCTCGCGGAGGCGTTCGGCATGCGCCTCACGCAGCCGTGGCGCCAGCTCCTCCTCGCGGGCGGCCAAGGCCATCAGGTCGTCGAAACCCGCGTCGTCCGCGTACGCGGAAGGGAGAGCGGGCAGGTCCGCCCCGGTGAGACGGCGCACCGCCGGCAGGGCGCGCTCGGTCGCCTCCTCCCGTCCGAGGACGCGGTGCAGCAGCTCTCGGGCGCGGTCCGTGCCGCGGGCGCGAGCGGAGACCGCGTCCAGGGCGTCCAGCTCCCGACCGACGCCCGGCTCGTCCTCCGCCGCGAGCAGGGCGCTCAGCCGGGCGGCGATCGCCCGGCTCGTGACCGAGGCGTCGTCGATGACCTCGTAGCAGGCGTCGAGCTCCTCGAAGGCGCGCCCGGCTGCGCGGATGGCGGCCGTCACCATGGCCGTTGTGTCGCCGTCGAACCGGCCGACCGCTTGGGCGAGCTGCGCGGGCGTCATGGACAGCGCCGCCGGCAGGTCCTCGGTGTGCCGCTGCCTGGTCGGTCCGCTCGTCGTTCCGGTGCCCACCGTTCCCCCTCGCCGTGCCGGTGCTCCGCTCCCGATCATGGGCGTCGGCCGCCCTGCACGGCAACGCGCGGCCGGATCTGTGTCGGCCGAGGCGTCGGAGTTGGCCGGAAATACACGAAGCGACGCCGAAGTGGATCACGAGCACTCCACAATGCACCCGGCCCTACCCTCCGATCCAAGGACACCGATGCCCGATTCGTACCCGGAGTTCCAGCTGCGCCTGCCGTATGGCGGGCCCACGGCCAGAGGCCGGCTGCTGACCGAGAGCGGGACCAACGGCAGCCAGAAGATGGTGGTGCTCGCGGGCTCCCCGGCGCGACCCGACGTCGTCCCGTCGTTCCCGGCGAAGACGCCTTCCTCGTACCGCCTGCGCGAACGGCTCATCGCGGACGGGGTGATACGCGAAACGTCCACGTGGCCGGGCTGGCTCGAAGTGGTCGAGGATGTGGAGTGCAACTCACCCTCCGCTGCGGGGGAGATCCTCCTGGGCCGCAGCAGCAACGGGTGGATGGAGTGGAAGACCGAGGACGGTCGGCCGCTGGCTGACTTCCTCGGCCAGGTGTGGTCGGGTCCGAGCCGCGCCTGGCTGGTGCGGGGGCCGCATTCGGCCGGCCCTGACCTGTTCCGGCGTGCGTGGCTCCCCGAAGGCAGGGTGTCCCTGACCGCCGCCCACCTGCGTCCCGCCGCCACCCAGGGCATCAGCAAGGAAGAGCTGCGCACTTTCGTCGACGAGGACTACGGGTCGACGGCGACGTACACCGAGAAGCCGCAGCTCGTCGACGAGCTGCACACCTTCCTCTCCAGGATGCGCCCGGGCGACACGGTGTGCGCACTCGCCGACGGCCGGCTCCACACCGGAAAGATCACCGGCAACGTCGAGCACCTCGTCGCCGACGACGGAAGCCGCGTCCTGTGGCGCCCCGTGGAGTGGGGAGGCGAGAGCTTCCCACTGGACGAACTGCCTCAGGAACTGCGTCAGAAGCTCTCGTCGCGCCACGACGTGGTCGACCTCACCACCGTCAAGGCCGTCGTCGACGGCCTCGGGGTCAGCGACGAGGAACTGGTGGAGGAGGCCCTGGCCGACGGCACCGGGATCAGCGTCGAGCCCCTGGCCGTCGCCGCCCGCCGCGAGGTGGAGCTGCCCGAGCCCACCGAGGAGCTGCGGAAAGAGCTCCACGTGCACCGCCTCGAATGGCTGCAGGAGATCAGGCAACTGCTCCACGACGAGAAGCAGCTGATCTTCTACGGCCCTCCCGGGACGGGCAAGACCTTCCTCGCGCAGAAGCTCGCCGTGTTCTTCGGCGGCGGACCGGAACAGGTCGAACTGGTCCAGTTCCACCCGTCGTACTCCTACGAGGACTTCTTCGAGGGCTTCCGCCCCCGAGAGGATCCCGGCACGCACGAGGTCGCCTTCCGGCTCACGGCCGGCCCGCTGCGCGAGTTCGCCGAACTGGCCCGCAAGGAGGGCAACCGGCACATCCCACACTTCCTGGTCATCGACGAGATCAACCGGGCCAACCTCGCCAAGGTCTTCGGCGAGCTGTACTTCCTCCTCGAATACCGCGACCTGTCGGTGCGGCTGACCTACTCGGACGAGGACTTCTTCCTGCCCCCCAACCTCTTCGTCATCGGCACCATGAACACGGCCGACCGCTCGATCGCCCTCGTCGACGCGGCGATGCGCCGGCGCTTCGCGTTCGTCGAGCTGTCCCCGCGCATCGATCCGACCCGAGGACTGCTGCGTTCCTGGCTGGAGTCCGAGGAGAAGGACCCCGAACCCGCGGACCTGCTCGATGCCCTCAACGCCCGCATCGACGAACCTGACTTCAAGATCGGACCGTCGTACCTGATGAAGCCCGGCGTCTACCGCGAGGGCGGACTGGAACGGACCTGGCGGACGAAGATCCTCCCGCTCCTGGAGGAGCACCATTACGGCGAAGGTGTGGACATCGAGGGCCGCTACGGCCTGCCGGCACTCCGCAGGACGCTCGCGTCACGCACCACCCCGCCCGAACCGAGCGACGGGACCAGCGCGCAGTGACCTTCGACGTCCCGCTCGTCGAACACGGACCCGCGCGCTCAGTCCGGCTCCCCGGCGCCGTGGGCCGCGTACTGGCCGCCTCCAGGATCCTGGAAGAGGCCGGTCCGGATCCCTACGACCCGGGCGCCTGGCGACTGCGCGCCGGCAGCAGGGTAGGCGCCGTCACGCTCGCCGTCCCCGGCGGCGAAGGCGTCACGGTGCGGATCACCCCCAAGGTGCCGATCGCCCGCCTGCTCTTCCTGCTCGGCTACAGCAGCGACCCCCGGGGCTGGCGGGACGGCGCCGTGGACCTGGCCGCGCACGACGACCTCCTCCCGGCGTTCGCGCACGCCGTCGAGCGCCAGATCGACCGCGCACTGCGGCAGGGCCTGCTCCAGGGCTACCGGACGGCCGAGAAGTCGTCCCCCGTCGTACGCGGCCGGCTCCGCGAGTCCGAACAGATCCGCCGCCGGTTCGGCATGCCCGTGCCCGCAGAGGTGACGTACGACGAATTCACCACGGACATCGCCGAGAACCGCCTCCTCCGCGCGGCTGTCGACCGGCTGCTGCGCCTCCCCGGTGTCCCCCGGACCGTACGTACGCGCCTGATGCACCAGCGGTCCCGGCTGGTGGACATCACACCGCTCACCCGGGGGCAGACACCACCCGGCTGGCATCCGACGCGGCTCAACACCCGCTATCACCCGGCACTCCACCTCTCCGAAACGGTGCTGAGGGGATGGTCGGCCGAGCACCTGCCCGGGCAGCTGCGCGTGAACGGATTCCTGTTCGACATGAACGGCATCTACGAGGACTTCATCTGTACGGCACTACGGGAAGCCATGCGCCCCTACGGCGGCAGAAGTGTCCTCCAGGCCCGGAACATCCACATGGACGAAGGGGATGCGATCCGCCTGCGACCCGATTTCGTCTGGTACGGAGAGTCCGGCACCCCACTGATCGTCGCGGACGCCAAGTACAAGGCCCGCAGAAAACGCGGCTTCCCGAATGAGGATCTGTACCAAATGCTGGCTTACTGCACTGCAATGGGGCTGCCGGAGGGGCACCTGGTGTACGCGAAGGGCAACGCTCCACACATCAGCCACCGTGTGCGACATGTCGGTACGGTCCTCCACCAACACGCCATTGACTTGGAACAGCAGCCCGCGGGGTTGCTTGCCGAGATCGACGCACTGGCTCGGCGCATGCTTCACGGCTCAGCAATGTCGCTTCAGGGCAGTGCGCCCTCTGGGAGTTTCTCGGATACCTGAGCCGGTGCGTGTCTCCCGATCCCGACCCAAAGTCCCAGACAAGTCCCACAGACGCCGACGAATCCCCTCCTGGCTCGCATACATGCAGGTCAGGAGGGGATCAGCGGCGTTGTATCCGAGACTGCTCAGATGTCGCGGAAGATCTCGATCTGCGCGCCGATCGAGTTCAGGCGCTCCGCCAGGTCCTCGTAGCCGCGGTTGATGACGTACACGTTGCGCAGGACCGAGGTGCCCTCGGCGGCCATCATCGCCAGGAGGACGACGACGGCGGGGCGGAGGGCCGGCGGGCACATCATCTCGGCGGCGCGCCAGCGGGTGGGGCCCTCGACCAGGACGCGGTGGGGGTCGAGGAGCTGGAGCCGGCCGCCGAGGCGGTTGAGGTCGGTGAGGTAGATGGCGCGGTTGTCGTAGACCCAGTCGTGGATGAGGGTCTGGCCCTGCGCGGTGGCCGCGATCGCCGCGAAGAAGGGCACGTTGTCGATGTTGAGGCCCGGGAAGGGCATGGGGTGGATCTTGTCGATCGGCGCCTCCAGCTTGGAGGGGCGGACCGTCAGGTCGACCAGGCGGGTGCGGCCGTTGTCGGCGGCGTACTCGGCCGAGCGGTCGTGGTCGAGGCCCATCTCCTCCAGGACCGCGAGCTCGATCTCCAGGAACTCGATCGGCACCCGGCGGATCGTCAGCTCGGACTCGGTGACGACGGCGGCGGCGAGGAGGCTCATCGCCTCGACCGGGTCCTCGGAGGGGGAGTAGTCGACGTCCACGTCGATCTCCGGGATGCCGTGCACGGTCAGCGTGGTGGTGCCGACGCCGTCGACGCGGACGCCGAGCGCCTCCAGGAAGAAGCACAGGTCCTGGACCATGTAGTTGGAGGAGGCGTTGCGGATGACCGTGACGCCGTCGTGGCGGGCGGCGGCCAGCAGCGCGTTCTCGGTCACCGTGTCGCCGCGCTCGGTCAGGACGATCGGGCGGTCGGGGGCCACCGCCTTCTCCACCTGCGCGTGGTACAGGCCCTCGGTGGCCGTGATGTCGAGGCCGAAGCGGCGCAGCGCGATCATGTGCGGCTCGATCGTGCGCGTGCCGAGGTCGCAGCCGCCGGCGTACGGCAGCTTGAAGCGGTCCATGCGGTGCAGCAGCGGGCCGAGGAACATGATGATGGAGCGGGTGCGGATGGCGGCCTCGGCGTCGATGGACTCCATGTCCAGCTCGGCCGGGGGCACGATCTCCAGGTCCACGCCGTCGTTGATCCAGCGGGTGCGGACGCCGATGGAGTTGAGGACTTCGAGGAGGCGGAAGACCTCCTCGATGCGCGCGACCCGGCGCAGCACCGTGCGGCCCTTGTTGAGGAGGGTGGCGCAGAGCAGGGCGACGCAGGCGTTCTTGCTGGTCTTGACGTCGATGGAGCCGGAGAGCCGGCGGCGGCCGACGACGCGGAGGTGCATCGGTCCGGCGTAGCCCAGGGACACGATCTCGCTGTCGAGGGCCTCGCCGATGCGGGCGATCATCTCAAGGCTGATGTTCTGGTTGCCGCGCTCGATCCGGTTGACCGCGCTCTGGCTGGTGGCCAGGGCCTCGGCGAGCTGCGTCTGGGTCCAGCCACGGTGCTGCCGGGCGTCACGGATGAGCTTGCCGATGCGTACGAGGTAGTCGTCTGCCATGCCGTCACGTTATCTCAGATATGAGATGTGGCGATCATCGGGGTGCGCCAGTCGGGTGACATCTCGTGAGGAATCAGGCTATAGGCCCTGTTCGGGTCATGCCGGGAGGTCGAGCGCCGTGGGGTGGCGCGGCTCGTAGAGCGGAAGCTCCGTCCCGCTCGGCAGTCGTACCGCCGCCAGCAGGCCCCAGCCCTGGTCGGTGATGGCCCGTGAGATCTCCGCGCCCTTGTCCTCCAGGGCGGTGAGGGTGCGGGTGAGGTCCTCGCACATCAGATAGACCTCGTGCTTCGGCTCGCCGTCGGTCGGATGGACCGCGACCTCGGCGGGAGGCAGCCGGAAGACCAGCCAGCCCCGTCCGGCGTCCACGTGCGGGAAGCCGACGACGTCCCGGAGGAAGGCCCGGTCGGCCTCGGCGTCCCGGGTGTACAGAATCACGTGCGCGCCGCTGAACATGCCCCGATCCTCGGCCCGCCCCGCCATCCCGGCAACGCGCGCGCGGCCGGACGGGTGGGAGCCTCGGGGCGACCGGCGGCGCGCGACCCGCCGGTGGTACGCGGGATCCGCCGGTGCCGCCGGGTGCAGGTGGTGCGCGGGATCCGACGGTGCCGCCGGATGCCTGTGGTGCGTGGGATCCGCCGGTGCCGCCGGATACCCGTGGTGCGTGGGCCCCGGTGCCGCTGAGGCCGGCGGGGCACGGCTTCGCCCGCGCCGCCGCACGTCGGCCCGCGCCACGGCACATCCACCCCGGCCCAGGCATGACCGATCGGCGGGGATGCACTAGAGTTATCTCGACATCGAGATAACTGCTTACGGCGCACCGTGGCCGCCTGGTCGGTGAGGGTTACCTAACTTAGCCTTACCTTAGCGGATCGGCGAGGAGCCGTGGCGGCAGCATGACGGTAGTACGCGCACATTGATGAAGGAGACTGTCGTGTCGGCGAACAGCTTCGACGCCCGCAGCACGCTGCGCGTGGGCGACGAGTCGTACGAGATCTTCAAGCTGGACAAGGTCGAGGGCTCCGCGCGCCTCCCTTACAGCCTGAAGGTCCTCCTGGAGAACCTGCTCCGCACCGAGGACGGCGCGAACATCACCGCCGACCACATCCGGGCCCTCGGCAACTGGGACTCGCAGGCCCAGCCGAGCCAGGAGATCCAGTTCACGCCGGCGCGCGTGATCATGCAGGACTTCACCGGTGTCCCCTGTGTCGTCGACCTCGCCACCATGCGTGAGGCCGTCGCGGCGCTCGGCGGCGACCCGGCGAAGATCAACCCGCTCTCCCCGGCCGAGATGGTCATCGACCACTCCGTCATCGCCGACAAGTTCGGCACCAACGACGCCTTCGCGCAGAACGTCGAGCTGGAGTACGGCCGCAACAAGGAGCGCTACCAGTTCCTGCGCTGGGGCCAGACCGCCTTCGACGACTTCAAGGTCGTCCCCCCGGGCACCGGCATCGTCCACCAGGTGAACATCGAGCACCTGGCCCGCACCGTCATGGTCCGCAACGGCCAGGCGTACCCCGACACCCTCGTCGGCACCGACTCCCACACCACCATGGTCAACGGCCTCGGTGTGCTCGGCTGGGGCGTCGGCGGCATCGAGGCCGAGGCCGCCATGCTCGGCCAGCCGGTCTCCATGCTCATCCCGCGCGTCGTCGGCTTCAAGCTGACCGGCGAGCTGCCCACCGGCACCACCGCCACCGACCTGGTGCTGACCATCACCGAGATGCTGCGCAAGCACGGTGTCGTCGGCAAGTTCGTCGAGTTCTACGGTGAGGGCGTCGCCGCCACCTCGCTCGCCAACCGCGCCACCATCGGCAACATGTCGCCGGAGTTCGGCTCCACCGCCGCGGTCTTCCCGATCGACGACGAGACCCTGAACTACCTGAAGCTGACCGGCCGTTCCGAGCAGCAGGTCGCGCTCGTCGAGGCGTACGCCAAGGAGCAGGGCCTCTGGCTGGACCCGAAGGCCGAGCCCGACTTCTCCGAGAAGCTGGAGCTCGACCTCTCCACGGTCGTCCCGTCCATCGCCGGCCCGAAGCGCCCGCAGGACCGCATCATCCTCGCGAACGCCGCCGCGCAGTTCGCCCAGGACGTGCGCAACTACGTCGACTCGGTCGACGAGGCGGGCAAGGAGTCCTTCCCGGCCTCCGACGCCCCGGCCGTCTCCAGCACGGTCCCGTCGAACCCGGTCGAGGTCACCGCCCCCGACGGCTCGACCTACACCCTCGACCACGGTGCGGTGACGGTCGCGGCCATCACCTCCTGCACCAACACGTCGAACCCGTACGTCATGGTCGCCGCCGCGCTCGTCGCGAAGAAGGCCGTGGAGAAGGGCCTGACCCGCAAGCCGTGGGTCAAGACGACCCTCGCCCCGGGCTCGAAGGTCGTCACCGACTACTTCGACAAGGCGGGTCTCACCCCGTACCTCGACAAGGTCGGCTTCAACCTCGTCGGCTACGGCTGCACCACCTGCATCGGCAACTCCGGCCCGCTGCCGGAGGAGGTCTCCAAGGCGGTCAACGACCACGACCTGGCCGTGACCTCGGTGCTCTCGGGCAACCGCAACTTCGAGGGCCGCATCAACCCCGACGTCAAGATGAACTACCTGGCCTCCCCGCCGCTGGTCGTCGCGTACGCCATCGCGGGCTCCATGAAGGTGGACATCACCAAGGACGCGCTGGGTGTCGACACCGAGGGCAACCCGGTCTTCCTGAAGGACATCTGGCCCTCCGAGGCCGAGGTGAACGACGTCGTCGCCAACGCGATCGGCGAGGACATGTTCGCCAAGTCCTACCAGGACGTCTTCGCCGGCGACGCCCAGTGGCAGGCGCTGTCGATCCCGACCGGCAACACCTTCGAGTGGGACGCCGAGTCCACCTACGTCCGGAAGCCCCCGTACTTCGAGGGCATGACGATGGAGACCACCCCGGTCACCGACATCACGGGCGCCCGCGTGCTCGCGAAGCTCGGCGACTCGGTCACCACCGACCACATCTCCCCGGCCGGCGCCATCAAGGCCGACACCCCGGCCGGCAAGTACCTCACCGAGCACGGTGTGGAGCGTCGTGACTTCAACTCCTACGGCTCGCGCCGAGGCAACCACGAGGTCATGATCCGCGGCACCTTCGCCAACATCCGCCTGCGCAACCAGATCGCGCCGGGCACCGAGGGCGGCTTCACGCGTGACTTCACGCAGGAGGGCGGCCCGGTCTCCTTCATCTACGACGCCTCGCAGAACTACCAGGCCGCCGGCACCCCGCTGGTCATCCTGGGCGGCAAGGAGTACGGCTCCGGCTCGTCCCGCGACTGGGCCGCCAAGGGCACCGCGCTCCTCGGCGTCAAGGCCGTCATCACCGAGTCGTACGAGCGCATCCACCGCTCGAACCTCATCGGCATGGGCGTCCTCCCGCTCCAGTTCCCGGCCGGCCAGTCGGCCGACTCGCTCGGCCTGACCGGCGAGGAGACCTTCTCCATCACCGGCATCACCGAGCTGAACGAGGGCACCACCCCGAGCACGGTGAAGGTCACCACCGACACCGGTGTCGAGTTCGACGCGGTCGTCCGCATCGACACCCCCGGCGAGGCGGACTACTACCGCAACGGCGGCATCATGCAGTACGTGCTCCGCAACCTCATTCGTGGCTAAGCACAGTCGCGGCTGACCCCGCTGATCCGGTAGCAAGCGGGAAGGGCCCCGCTCCTCGTCACGAGGAGCGGGGCCCTTCCGTCTCTCCGGAGAGATCAGAACATCATGCGGAAGCCGTTCCAGCCCGACGTGCCGATCTTCGTGCGGGTGGTGTACGGCGAGGTCGAGCTGCCCTTGCCCTTGTACAGCCACAGCGCGCCGGCGCCGTCGCGGGCGACCAGGTCCGCGCGGCCGTCGCCGGTCAGGTCACCGGGGGAGAACAGCAGGTTGTACGTGTTCCAGCCGGAGCCGACCCGGGTCCGGGTGGTGAACGGCGCCCGGTAGTTGCCGGTGCCCTTGTACAGCCACAGGATGCCGTTCCGGTCGCGGGCCACGACGTCGGCGCGGCCGTCGCCGGTCACGTCGCCCTTGCCGGCGATCTGGGTGTACGCGTTCCACCCGGAGCCGACGCGGTAGCGCTGGGTCAGCGAGGCGTTGCCGTTGCCCAGGTAGTGCCAGAGCACGCCGTAGGAGTCGCGGGCCAGCACGTCGTCCGGGGCGCCGCCACCGGTGTTGCCGGCCGAGACGACCTTGTTGTAGATGTTCCAGCCGCCGCCGAGGTCCCGGACCGGGCCGTCGCTGGCGTAGTGCAGCCGACCGCCGGTGGTGACGGCGTACCAGCCGTCGGAGTGGTACCAGTCGCCTTCCAGACGCCCGTCGGTGTCCGCCTGGTTCATGTGCTTGTAGTTCACCCAGCCGGTGCCGGAGAGGCCGGCGATGCGCTGGATGGCGCCCCCGCCGACGGGGGTGTAGCCGACGACGTCGCCGTTGCTGTGCACGCCGTAGAGGTTGTTGAGCGCCGCCGGGGCGGCCGCGGCGGCCGCGGAGGTCGCCGAGGCGGCACTCGCGGAGCCCGCGAGGTCCGCCTGCTGCGCGGGCTTGAACGTCGGGCCCGGCTCCGCCGCCACGGCGGCCGTCGTGGTGCCCACCAGGGCGGCGGTCAGCGCGGCGACCGTGACACGGGCGAGCACGCCCGTGCGGTTCAGGCCAGAAGTCTTGGCCACGTAAATCTCCAGATCCGTATCGAGAACAGGACAGTACGGACGGCCACCGAACTCGGCCCGGTTCGGCGGGATTTCCCCCGTTTCCACCCACCCGGCGGCGAGTCCGTACATGACAGGAAGACGGCGCCCGCGCCCCTCCGGTTCCAGCCACACCGCAACTTCTCCCGGGTCCCGTCCGCTTCGCCGGATTTCGAATGGACCATTCATCTTCTGAAGGCGTTACGGAGGGATGCGCTCCGGCTCGGCGGGGCAGGCTTGCCGCGGAGGGGGCCGGGAAATCCCCGAGGTCTCAACTCGGGAAAGAAGCCTGACGAATGCTGCTTTCGATCTTGCTCCGGTCGAGGGAAGTGGACTATACCTGTCGGCGTCCAGCCCGTCGGAATCCTCCGGCGACGGCCCGACGCCTGCACGACCCAGCTTCAAATGACCGCGGTGGCGGGGCCCTTCGCCGGTGGCGAGACGAAGTACGGGCGACCGGCACACCGCCTGAGTCCTGAATGAAGGCGAGGACTTGAGCATGGGATCCACCTCCGCCCACTCGAACGAGGGCGGCCTCGGCCGTCGTGATCTGATCAAGCGTTCCGCCGCTCTCGGTCTGGTCTCCGTGCCGGCCATGGGCTTCCTTTCCGCCTGCGCGAGCGGCGGCGGAAAGACCAACGACAAGGTCGAGAAGGGCGTCAAGTCCGACAAGAACCCGCTCGGGGTCAATGAGACGGCCGAGCTCGATTTCGTCCTTTTCGACGGCGGATTCGGCCAGCAGTACGCCAAGGACGCGATCAAGCTCTACGAGCAGGCGCACCCCCAGGCCAAGGTCAAGTTCACCCCGACGCAGAAGATCACCACGGAGCTCCAGCCGCGGTTCAACGGCGGCACCCCGCCGGACCTCATCGACAACTCCGGCGCCGAGCAGATGGACATGGGCGTCCTCGTCGGCCAGAAGCAGCTCACCGACCTGACCCCGCTGCTCGACGCGCCCTCCGTCGACGACCCGTCGAAGAAGGTCCGCGACACCCTGCGCCCCGGCATCATCGAGATGGGCCAGTTCGACGGCGAGCCCTGCTGGATGCTCAACTACGCCTACACCGTCTACGGCGTGTGGTACTCGCAGAAGGCGCTGGACTCGCTGGACGCCAAGTACCCCGAGACCTGGGACGAGATGCTGGCCCTCTGCGAGAAGGCCAAGAAGAAGGGCATCGCGCCCTGGACGTACGCGGGCAAGCACCCGTACTACATCCCCTTCTCGCTCTACCCGATGATCGGCAAGGTCGGCGGCCGCGAGGTCCTCGACGCCATCGACAACCTGGAGCCGAAGGCCTGGGAGCACCCCGCCGTCAAGGCGTGCTTCGAGGCGTACTACGAGCTCTACAAGAAGGGGTACATCCTCCAGGGCACCCCCGGCCTCGACCACATCCAGTCGCAGACCGCCTGGACCGAGGGCAAGGCGCTGTTCATCCCGAACGGCTCCTGGGTCGAGAACGAGGCCGCCAAGACCATGCCGGCCGACTTCGGCCTGGCGGTCTCCGCGCCGACCGGCCTGGACTCCTCCGACAAGATGCCGTTCGGCACCCTGTGGGCGGCCGGCGGCGAGCCCTTCATCGTCCCGGCGAAGGCGAAGAACCCCGAGGGCGCCATGGAGCAGCTGCGCATCATGCTCAGCGAGGCCTCCTCCAAGAACTTCACCCAGTCCGTGAAGTCGCTCAGCGCGCTCAACGGCGGCACGGACGGCATCGAGCTGTCCCCGGGCCTCAAGTCCGGTGTCGCGGCCCTGGAGAAGGCCGGCGCCAACGTCGTCAACCCGCGCCTCCAGGACTGGTACGTGGCCCTCCAGAAGGAGAAGATCGGCGTCGCCGGCATCGGCGAGATGATGGCGGGCCGCGCCACTCCGGCCGAGACGATCAAGAAGATCCAGAAGTTCGCCGACGACGCGGCCAAGGACCCGAACATCAAGCACTACAAGCACCAGTGACAGCCGTGCCGGGGCCCCTTCCCGCCGACCGGGAGCGGGCCCCGGCCCCTCGGCGCGCGGCGCCGCGGCGCGCCCTTCGCCGGAGATCGGGGTCGGTTAGGAATGCAGCACGGCAAGTACCGTTTCATCGTGGGGTTCCTGGCGGTCCCCCTGGCGCTGTACGCGCTCTTCGTCATCTGGCCGTTCATCCAGTCCATCTACTACTCGCTCACGGACTGGACCGGCCTGAGTCCCGAATTCGGGTTCGTCGGACTCGACAACTACACCCGGCTGTTCCAGGACGAGATCTTCTGGAAGTCGCTCCAGCACAGTCTGACCTTCGCGGTCGTCCTTCCGCTGGTGACGGTCGGATTCGCGCTCTTCCTGGCGTTCATGCTGAATGTCGGCGGCCGGCGGAGGAAGGGGGCGGCGGTCACCGGTGTGCGCGGCTCCTCGTTCTACAAGATCGTCTACTTCTTCCCGCAGGTGCTGTCCATCGTCATCGTGGCGCTGCTCTTCCAGTTCGCGTACAACCCGAACAGCGGGGCCATCAATTCGTTCCTGAAGGCGGTCGGTCTCGGCGCCATCCAGCCGGACTGGCTCGGTGACCCGGATCTCGCCCTGATCTGCGTGATGGTGGTTCTCGTCTGGTCCACCGTCGGCTTCTTCGTGGTCCTCTTCTCGGCGGGCATGGCGTCCATTCCGCGCGATTTCTACGAGGCCGCGCTGCTCGACGGCGCCAGCCGCTTCACCACCTTCTTCCGCATCACCCTCCCGCTGCTCTGGGACACCGTGCAGTCGGGCTGGATCTACATGGGCATCCTCGCGCTCGGCGCGGAGTCCTTCGCGGTCGTGCAGATCATGACCGTCGGCCCCAACGGCGGCGGGCCCGACTACTCGACCATCGTCATGCCGCTGTACGTGTACCAGAAGGCGTTCCGGGACGGTCAGGCCGCCTACGCCACGACCATCGGTGTCGCGCTCCTCCTCGTCACGCTCGCCTTCGCCGCGGTCGTGATGAAGCTGGGCCGGCGCGAGCGGCTGGAGTTCTGATGAAGACCACCGACACCCCGCCCACCGGCGACGCGCAGATCCCCGCCCCCCGGGCGGGCCAGGGCCCCGAGGTCAGGAAGGTCGCCGCCCCCGCGGGGGAGAAGCGCGAGGGCGCCGTCCTCAACGTCTTCTCGCACGGCGTCCTGATCATCTGGGCGATCATGGTGGTGCTGCCGCTGCTCTGGGCGGTCATGACCTCCTTCAAGGCCGACCGGGCGATCTTCACCTCGCCGTGGTCGCTGCCGGACACCCTGCACTTCGAGAACTGGTCGCGCGCCTGGACCCAGGCGCACATGAGCGACTACTTCCTCAACACGATCCTGGTGGTCGGCGGTTCGCTGGCCGGCACCCTGCTCTTCGGCTCGATGGCGGCGTACGTGCTGGCCCGCTTCGAGTTCCCCGGGAACCGCTTCCTCTACTTCCTCTTCATCGGGGGGATGAGCTTCCCGATCATCCTGGCGCTGGTGCCGCTCTTCTACGTGATGCAGAACATGGCCCTGCTGAACACCGTGCACGGCCTGATCCTGGTCTACATCGCGTACTCGCTGCCCTTCACCGTCTTCTTCCTGACCGCCTTCTTCCGGACGCTGCCGACCTCGGTGGCGGAGGCGGCCTTCATCGACGGGGCCTCGCACACCCGCACCTTCTTCCAGGTGATGCTGCCGATGGCCAAGCCGGGCCTGATCAGCGTGGGCATCTTCAACTTCCTGGGCCAGTGGAACCAGTACCTGCTGCCGACGGTGCTCAACACCGACCCGGAGAACAAGGTGCTCTCCCAGGGCCTGGTGCAGCTCGCGGTCAGCCAGGGCTACAAGGGCGACTGGTCCGGGCTCTTCGCCGGCCTGGTGATGGCGATGCTGCCGGTGCTCGCCGCGTACATCGTCTTCCAGCGGCAGGTGGTGGCGGGACTCACGGCCGGCGCCGTCAAGTAGGAGAAAAGGCGCCCCGGAAGGGGGAGAGCGCTCTCAGGCCCCCGCGCGCTTCGGCGCGCGGGGGCCTTCGCCTGTCTCCGCGCGCCCCCTGGGGTGCTCCGGGTCTTGACGGAAGCGAAGGCGAAAGCGTCCCCTTAGAGTTCACATGTTGGAGAAAACGGTGGGAGTGAGAGAGTCGATGGAGACTCCGGGGTCGCAGACGTCGCTGCACAGGGCCAATCTGGAGCGGGTCGTGCGGGCGGTGCGGATGGCCGGTTCGCTGACCCAGGCGGAGATCGCCCGGGCGACGGGACTGTCGGCGGCGACCGTCTCCAACATCGTCCGCGAGCTCAAGGACGGCGGCACGGTCGAGGTCACCCCGACCTCGGCGGGCGGCCGCCGGGCCCGCAGCGTCTCCCTCTCCGGCGACGCCGGCATCGTCATCGGCGTCGACTTCGGCCACACCCACCTGCGGGTCGCGGTCGGCAACCTCGCCCACCAGGTGCTCGCCGAGGAGGCCGAACCGCTCGACGTGGACGCCTCCGCCGCGGAGGGCTTCGACCGGGCGGAACAGCTGGTCAACCGGCTGATCGAGGCCACCGGCATCGGCCGCGACAAGGTGATCGGCGTCGGTCTCGGCGTCCCCGGCCCCATCGACGTCTCCTCCGGCACGCTCGGCTCGACGTCGATCCTGCCGGGCTGGAGCGGCATCAACCCCGCCGAGGAGCTCTCCGCCCGGCTCGGGGTCCCCGTCCACGTCGACAACGACGCCAACCTGGGCGCGCTCGGCGAGCTGGTGTGGGGGAGCGGCCGGGGCGTGAAGGACCTGGCGTACATCAAGGTGGCGAGCGGTGTGGGCGCCGGGCTGGTGATCGACGGGCGGGTCTACCGGGGGCCGGGCGGCACGGCCGGCGAGATCGGCCACATCACCCTGGACGAGTCGGGCCCGGTCTGCCGGTGCGGCAACCGCGGCTGCCTGGAGACCTTCACCGCCGCCCGGTACGTGCTGCCGCTGCTCCAGCCCAGCCACGGGCCGGACCTCACCATGGAGCGGGTGGTGCAGCTGGCCCGCGAGGGCGACCCGGGCTGCCGGCGGGTCATCGCCGACGTCGGGCGCCACATCGGCAGCGGCATCGCCAACCTCTGCAATCTCCTGAACCCGAGCCGGGTCGTGCTGGGCGGCGACCTCGCCGAGGCCGGCGAGCTGGTGCTCGCCCCCATCCGGGACTCGGTCGGCCGCTACGCGATCCCCAGCGCCGCCCGCCAGCTCTCCCTGGTCCAGGGGGCGCTGGGCGGCCGCGCCGAGGTGCTGGGCGCGCTGGCGCTGGTGCTGAGTGAGATGGGGGACGCGACCCTGCTGGCGGGAACGGAGAGTGCTCAGCCGACCACGCTGCCGGTATCGGTGCCCGCCTTCACTTAGAGAACGATAACCACCGTTGTCATCTCGTTAAGTTTTCACTTCTTGACGACGGTGTTGCGGCCGAGTTGACTTCGTGACACCTCGGCCGCACCGTCGCGGCCTCGTCAGGGAGGCAACCCCACATGAACGCAATGACTCGTCGTGTCGTCATAGGCTCGGCCGCGGTCTCGATGGCCCTCGCGCTCTCCGCCTGTGGCCAGGCCGGCGGCGGTGACGGCGAGGACAAGGGCAGCTCGACCAAGATCGGTCTGCTCCTCCCGGAGAACAAGACCGCGCGGTACGAGGCCCTGGACAAGCCGCAGTTCGAGAAGGCCGTCAAGGACGCCTGCGGCGACTGCGAGGTCGTGTACAACAACGCCGTCGCCGACGTCGTCAAGCAGAAGCAGCAGTTCGACCAGCTCATCGCCGACGGCGTGAAGGTCATCGCGCTCGACCCGGTCGACTCCGCCAAGGCCGCCGGCTGGGTCAAGGAGGCGCAGGGCAAGGGCGTCAAGGTCGTCGCGTACGACCGCGCGATCGAGGGCGCCGACGCCTACGTCAGCCACGACAACAACAAGGTCGGCGAGCTCCAGGGCCAGGCCCTGCTCTCCGCCCTCGGCGCCAAGGCCGCCACCGCCCAGATCGTCATGATCAACGGCGACGAGAAGGACCCGAACGCCGGTCTGTTCAAGAAGGGCGCCCACACCGCCCTCGACGGCAAGGTCGGCAAGATCGCCTACGAGGCGTCCGGCGAGTGGGACCCGAAGGTCGCGGGCGAGAAGATGGCCGCCGCCATCTCCTCCGTCGGCAAGGACAAGATCGGCGCCGTCTACTCCGCCAACGACGGCATGGCGGGCGGCATCATCACCTCCCTGGAGAACGCCGGCATCAAGGGCATCCCGGTCGGCGGCCAGGACGCCGAGGTCGCGGGCATCCAGCGCATCGTCGCCGGCACCCAGACCTTCACCATCTACAAGTCGCCGCTCCAGCTGGCCCCCGAGGCCGCCAAGTTCTCGGTCAACCTGCTCAAGGGCAAGGACCTCGGCGCCCAGGGCGAGACCGACGGCGTGAAGTCCACCCTCTTCGCCCCGGTGGTCGTCGACAAGACCAACATCCAGTCCACGGTGATCAAGGACGGCATCTACGCCGCCGCCGACATCTGCTCCGCGGACCTCGCCGCCAAGTGCGCCGAGCTGGGCATCAAGTAAGGCCCCCGGGCCCGGACTTCCGGGCCCGACCCGCCCGCCGGGGGCGTCAGGCCCCGGCAGGGCGCGGAACGCGCTCCCGAGCCGCGGTTCCGCCCTCGACCCGTCCGGCCCCGGCCGACCCAGACCCCGCTGTCGGTCCGGGGCCGGACGAGCACAGCCCCCCTCGAACTCGGCGCCGCACGGCGCGACATGCCGCCGCCCACCGCACGGGCGGCGAAGGAGTTGGTTCACGTGTCCCAGACGCCTGTCCTGGCGTTGCGCGGGATCTTCAAGCGATTCGGAGCGGTCCAGGTCCTCTCCGGTGTCGACCTCGAAGTCCACGCCGGTGAGGTCGTCGCCCTCGTCGGCGACAACGGCGCCGGAAAGTCCACCCTGGTCAAGACGATCGCCGGCGTCCACCCGATCGACGAGGGCGTCATCGAGTGGGAGGGCCGCCCGGTCGAGATCTCCCGCCCGCAGGACTCCCAGCACCTCGGCGTGGCGACCGTCTACCAGGACCTCGCCCTCTGCGACAACCTCGACGTCGTCGCCAACCTCTTCCTCGGCCGCGAGCTCAAGAAGGGCGGCGTCCTCGACGAGGTCGCCATGGAGAAGCGCGCCAAGGACCTGCTCTCCACCCTCTCCATCCGCATCCCCAGCGTGCGGATCCCCGTCGCCGCCCTCTCCGGCGGCCAGCGCCAGGTCGTCGCGATCGCCCGCGCCCTGGTCGGCGACCCCAAGATCGTGATCCTGGACGAGCCCACCGCCGCCCTCGGCGTCGAGCAGACCGCCCAGGTCCTCGACCTGGTCGAGCGGCTGCGCGAGCAGGGCCTCGGCGTCATCCTCATCAGCCACAACATGGCCGACGTCAAGGCGGTCGCCGACACCGTCGCCGTCCTGCGCCTCGGCCGCAACAACGGCACCTTCCCGGTCGCCACCACCACGCACGAAGAGATCATCGCCGCGATCACCGGTGCCACGGACAACGCCGTGACCCGCCGGCAGGCCCGCACCGCGGAGGTAGCCCAGTGAGCACGACCCCGAAGGCGACCGACGAGGCGCCCGTGCCCGAGCCCCGTACCTCCGAGGACGCCGCCACCGAGGCCCCGGCCGCCGCCGCGATCCCCGCCGTCGACCCCCGCCTCCTCGTCCGCGAGCAGGGCTTCAAGGGCTACGTCGACGAGTTCAAGCGCAAGATCCGCTCCGGCGAGATCGGCTCCCTGCCCGTCGTCGTCGGCCTCATCGTCATCGGCATCGTCTTCCAGGCGCTGACCGGCAACTTCATCACCTCGTACAACCTCGACCAGATCACGCTGTACGCGGCCGGCCCCGGCATCATGGCCGTCGGCATCGTCTTCGTGCTGCTGCTCGGCGAGATCGACCTCGCCGTCGGCTCCGTCGCCGGCCTCGCGGGCTCCGTCTGGGGCGTCTTCGCCACCGACATGCCGGACTCCCTCGCGATCCTCCTCGGCATCCTCTCCGGCACCCTCCTCGGCGCCTTCCACGGCCTGGTCTTCGCCAAGATCGGCGTTCCCGCCTTCGTCGTCACCCTGGCCGGCTTCCTCGGCTGGGCCGGCCTCCAGACCTGGGTGATGGGCGAGCGCTCCACCATCCCCACCCCGATCGGCAGCTTCGTCGGCGACCTCACCAAGTACTACTTCTCCGACGTCGCCGCCGCCTACGGCCTCGCCGTCGTCGTGGTCGCCGCCTTCTACCTCGCCCAGCTGCGCGACTCCCGCCGCCGCAAGGCCGCCGAGCTGCCGCACCGCCCGCACAGCGAGATCCTGCTGCGCACCGGCGTCCTCGCGGCCCTCGTCCTGGTCGCCGCGTACGGCTTCAACCAGGAGAAGGGCCTGCCCCTCTCCCTGGTGATCTTCCTGGTGATCCTGCTGGTCACCGACTTCGTCCTGCGCCGCACCACCTACGGCCGCCAGGTCTTCGCGGTCGGCGGCGGCATCGAGGCGGCCCGCCGGGCCGGCATCAACGTCGCCTGGATCCGGATCTCCGTCTTCATGATCTCCGGCACCCTCGGCGCCATCGGCGGCCTCTTCCTGGCCTCCGCGACCGGCGGCGCCGACCGCTCCCTCGGCGGCGGCAACCAGCTCATGATGTGCATCGCCGCGGCGGTCATCGGCGGCACGTCCCTCTTCGGCGGCCGCGGCAAGGTCTGGTCGGCGCTCCTCGGCATCCTGGTGCTGCAGTCGATCGTCCAGGGCCTCAACCAGCTCAACCTGGAGTCCAACGCCATCCAGTACATGATCACCGGCGCGGTGCTCCTCATCGCCGTGATCATCGACTCCGTCTCCCGCAAGACCCAGAAGTCGGCGGGACGGGCGTGACACGCGGGACACGCGCGACGCGTGTGACACGTCTCGGGTAAGACGCGCCACATTCGCCCGGCACCGGTGAACCGGTGCCGGGCACCGTCGCGTCCGGAGCAGTACATCCCCCATCCGGGTGACGCCGCTCCGCCTGGCCCGATGCCCACGATCCAAGACGGAACATTAGACTCGGCAAAATCGGCAAGCTCGACCAGCTCAGAACGCAAGGAGGCACGGGTGGCCCTGCTGACCCGTATCAGGACACCGCGCGACCTGGACCGGCTCTCCCCGGAACAGCTGGACCAGCTGGCCGCGGAGGTCCGGACCTTCCTCGTCGACGCCGTGTCCAAGACCGGCGGACACCTCGGCCCCAACCTCGGCGTGGTCGAACTGACCATCGCCCTGCACCGCGTCTTCGACTCCCCGAAGGACAAGGTCCTCTGGGACACCGGCCACCAGAGCTACGTGCACAAGCTGCTCACCGGCCGCCAGGACTTCTCGAAGCTCAAGATGAAGGGCGGCCTCTCCGGCTACCCCTCGCAGGCCGAGTCCGAGCACGACGTGATCGAGAACTCGCACGCCTCGACCGTCCTCGGCTGGGCCGACGGCCTCGCCAAGGCGAACCAGATCCTGAAGAAGGACGACCACGTCGTCGCCGTCATCGGCGACGGGGCCCTCACCGGCGGCATGGCCTGGGAGGCGCTCAACAACATCGCCGCCGCCAAGGACCGCCCGCTCGTCATCGTCGTCAACGACAACGAGCGCTCGTACGCGCCCACCATCGGCGGCCTCGCCAACCACCTGGCCACCCTGCGCACCACCGACGGCTACGAGCGCTTCCTCGCCCGCGGCAAGGACATCCTGGAGCGCACCCCGGTCGTCGGGAAGCCGCTGTACGAGACCCTGCACGGGGCCAAGAAGGGCCTCAAGGACTTCATCGCCCCCCAGGGCATGTTCGAGGACCTGGGCCTGAAGTACGTCGGCCCCATCGACGGCCACGACATCGAGGCCCTGGAGTCCGCGCTCACCCGCGCCAAGCGCTTCGGCGGCCCGGTCATCGTGCACTGCCTCACCGAGAAGGGCCGCGGCTACCAGCCCGCCCTGCAGGACGAGGCCGACCGCTTCCACGCCGTCGGCAAGATCCACCCCGACACCGGCCTCCCGATCGCCACCTCCGGCGCCGACTGGACCAGCGTCTTCGGCGACGAGATGGTCGCGCTCGGCAAGGAGCGCGAGGACATCGTGGCGATCACCGCCGCCATGCTCCAGCCGGTCGGCCTCGACCGCTTCGCCAAGGAGTTCCCGGAGCGCGTCTTCGACGTCGGCATCGCCGAGCAGCACGGCGCGGTCTCCGCGGCGGGCCTCGCCACCGGTGGTCTGCACCCGGTCTTCGCGGTCTACGCGACCTTCCTCAACCGCGCCTTCGACCAGGTCCTGATGGACGTGGCCCTGCACAAGTGCGGTGTCACCTTCGTCCTCGACCGGGCCGGCGTCACCGGCACCGACGGCGCCTCCCACAACGGCATGTGGGACATGTCGATCCTGCAGGTCGTCCCCGGCCTGCGGCTCGCCGCCCCGCGCGACGCCGACCAGGTCCGCGCCCAGCTGCGCGAGGCCGTCGAGGTCACCGACGCCCCCACCGTGGTCCGCTTCTCCAAGGGCGCGGTCGGCCCCGCCGTCCCCGCCGTGGGCCGGGTCGGCGGCATGGACGTGCTCCGCGAGGCCGGCACCGACCGGCCCGACGTCCTGCTGGTCTCCGTCGGCGCGCTCGCCCCGATGTGCCTGGAGATCGCCGGCCTCCTCGACCGGCAGGGCATCACCACCACCGTGGTCGACCCCCGCTGGGTCAAGCCGGTCGACGAGGCCCTCGCCCCGCTCGCCGCCGACCACCGGGTCGTCGTCACGGTCGAGGACAACAGCCGCGTCGGCGGCGTCGGTTCGGCCGTCGCCCAGGCGCTGCGCGACGCGGGCGTCGACGTGCCGCTGCGTGACTTCGGCATCCCGCCGGTCTTCCTCGACCACGCCTCCCGCGGCGAGGTCATGGCCGAGATCGGCCTGACCGCCCCCGACATCGCGCGCCAGGTCACCGGTTTGGTCTCGCGCCTCGACGGACGTTTCGAGGCCCGGGAGCAGGCCGTGGAGCCCGCCCGCGACTGACCTCCGCCCCGGCGGACCGCTCACACGGCGTCACCATGGGGCCGGGCGGCTCACCCTCCGGGGTGCCGACCGGCCCTTTCGCGTGCATCCTGGCTTCACCGCGGGCAGCGTCCCCTCGCACCCCCGTCCGCGGGGCACGAGACCCGACGTCAGAGACGACGCGGAGGTACGACGGTGAGCACGGACCAACGCCCCCCACGGGCCAACACCGGAATGTTCCGGACCAAGTCGGTCGAGCAGTCCATCCGGGACACCGAGGAACCGGAGCACGCGCTCCGGAAGTCCCTGTCCGCCTGGGACCTCACGGTCTTCGGCGTCGGCGTCATCATCGGCACCGGCATCTTCGTCCTGACCGGCAAGGTCGCCAAGGAGAACGCCGGACCGGCCACCGCGCTCGCCTTCGTCGCGGCCGGCATCGTCTGCGCCCTGGCCGCCCTCTGCTACGCCGAGTTCGCCTCGACGGTGCCGGTGGCCGGATCGGCGTACACCTTCGCGTACGCCTCCATCGGCGAGCTGCCGGCCTGGATCATCGGCTGGGACCTGGTCCTGGAGTTCGCGCTGGGCACGGCGGTGGTGGCGGTCGGCTGGTCCGGGTACGTGCGCTCGCTGATGGACAACATCGGCTGGCATCTGCCGGCCGCTCTGGAGGGACCGGACGCGCCGGGAGGCACCTTCGACATCCTGGCCTTCCTGCTGGTGCTGGTGCTGACCGTGATCCTGGTCCTGGGCATGAAGCTCTCCGCCCGGATCACCGCCGTCGTGGTGGCGATCAAGGTCACCGTGGTGATGATCGTGATCGTCGCGGGCCTGTTCTTCATCGTCGGCGACAACTACAAGCCGTTCATCCCGCCGGCCGTGACGCCCGAGGGCGGCGGCTCGAACTGGGACTCCCCGCTGGTCCAGCTCCTCTTCGGCTACGAGCCCACCAACTTCGGCGTGATGGGCATCTTCACCGCCGCCTCCATCGTCTTCTTCGCCTTCATCGGCTTCGACGTGGTCGCCACCGCCGCCGAGGAGACCAAGCTGCCGCAGCGCGACATGCCCCGGGGCATCCTCGGCTCGCTCTTCATCTGCACCGTGCTGTACGTGGCGGTCGCCCTGGTCGTCACCGGCATGCAGCACTACACCGAACTGTCCGTCAGCGCCCCGCTCGCCGACGCCTTCAAGGCCGCCGGCCATCCCTTCTACGCGGGCGTGATCAGCTTCGGCGCCGCCGTCGGCCTCACCACGGTCTGTCTGATCCTGCTGCTCGGCCAGACCCGCGTCTTCTTCGCCATGAGCCGCGACGGACTGCTGCCCCGCTTCTTCTCGGTCACCCACCCGCGGTTCAAGACCCCGTACCGCCCGACCATCCTGCTCGGCGTGATCATCGCCGTCGTGGCCGGCTTCACCAGCATCAACGAGCTCGCGACCCTGGTGAACATCGGCACCCTCTTCGCCTTCGTGATGGTCGCCGCCGGCGTCATGGTCCTCCGCCGCACCCGCCCCGACCTGCACCGCGCCTTCAAGACCCCGTGGGTGCCCGTGCTGCCGATCCTCTCCATCGCCGCCTCGCTCTGGCTGATGCTCAACCTGCCCGGCGAGACCTGGTTCCGCTTCGCGGTCTGGATGGCGATCGGCATCGTCGTGTACTTCCTGTACGGGCGCGGGCACAGCCGGTTGGGCCGGGAGGGCCGGGACGCCCCGTACTAGATCCGGTTCCGGCCGCGTAGCGGCGGGCGCGGGGAAGGCGGCCGGGCCGGGCCGATACAGTCGGTGGGAACCGACCCCCACTCGACCCGGAGCGCTGGATCCCCCCATGGTGAACCGACCCCAGGCCCCCGCCGACCCCTCCCGCGGCACCCCGCGCGCCCCCCGCATGCACGGCGGCTGGCTGGCCCGGGGTGCCGAAGGACGTTTCAGCGTGTACGTCCCCCGGGACGGCGAGGTGGTCCGCTGGACCGAGGGCGCCGACGGCCGGTTCACCGGCCCCGAGAAGCTCGGCGGCGGCGGTCTGCTGCCCTTCCTGGCGGCCGCCCAGGGCCCCGACCGCTATGTGCACCTGGTCGGCCTCCGGCCCACCGACACCGGCGCGGAGGCCGGCGAGGACCACGTCGAGCTGGTGCACAGCGTCCAGTTCCAGACCGGCCGACCCAACGTCGAGTGGAAGTCCGTGGGCAACGCCAACGGCAAGGCCGAGTGGTACGGCAACCCGGCGGTGGCCGTGGACGCCAAGGGCCGCGTCCACGTCTTCGTCCGCAACCGCGGCGGCGGCGTCAGCGCCCGGGTCCAGAAGGACGCCGGCGGCTGGCACCCCTGGTGGGACCTGAAGGGCGGCCGCACCGACCAGAACCCGGTGGCCGCGGTGAACGGCGACGGCCTCGTCGAGCTGTACACCGCCACCGACCGCGGACTGCTCCGCTACGTGCAGAAGGAGCCGGGCGCCCGCCCGGTCCTCGAACCGCTGCTGACGACCCCGGTCGTCCAGGGCACCCTGGCCGCGGTGACCGGCGAGTCCGGGCACGTGACGCTCTTCTACGCGAACGGCGAGGGTCGGATCTGCGCCTGGTCCCCGGGCCGCGGCCTGGAGCCCACCCCGTTCGCCGACGCGGTCGGCGCGGGCCCGCTGAACGCCGGGCGCTGCATGATCGACGGCTACGACTGCACCCTGCTTGCCCAGTGCGACGACCAGGGCGGCGCGGCCCTGGCGGCGTACCTCACGGAGCGCGAGGACACCGGCCTGCACTGGACCCCGTCCGGCCCGCCCGTGCTCGGCCCGCCGACGCTGACGGCCGACGCCGACGGCGCGGCGGCGGTCGCCGCGCTGGCGGCCGACGGCGGCGTGGTCGTCACCCGGCAGAAGGCCGAGCCGGGCCTCGCCCTGGCCGCCTGGACGCGGCTGTAGGACCCGGGGCGGGAGAGAACGGAAGAAGGGGCCGGTGGCGACTGCCACCGGCCCCTTCCTCATGAGGTCCCGGGTCTTACGCGGGAACGCTCGCCACGCCCTGCGCCAGGAAACGCTTGCCGTTGACGCGCTCGGAGACGCCCTCGCGGTCCAGGTACGGCGTGATGCCGCCCAGGTGGAAGGGCCAGCCGGCACCGGTGATCAGGCAGAGGTCGATGTCCTGCGCCTCGGCGACGACACCCTCCTCCAGCATGAGGCCGATCTCCTGCGCCACCGCGTCGAGGACGCGGTCGCGGACCTGCTGCTCGGTGAGGACGGTGTCGCCCTGCTTGAGCAGCGCGGCGACCTCGGGGTCGAGCTCCGGCTTGAAGCCGTTCTCCGGCTTGTAGACGTAGAAGCCGCGCTTGCCGGCCTCGACGACCGCCTTCAGGTTGGGGGAGACCGTGAAGCGCTCCGGGAAGGCGCGGTTCAGGGTCTCGGAGACGTGCAGGCCGATGGCCGGGCCCACGAGCTCCAGGAGGACCAGCGGCGACATCGGCAGGCCCAGCGGCTCGACCGCCTTCTCCGCCGTCTCGACCGGGGTGCCCTCGTCGATGACGTTCTGGATCTCGCCCATGAAGCGGGTCAGGATGCGGTTCACGACGAACGCCGGGGCGTCCTTGGTGAGGACCGCGGTCTTCTTCAGCTTCTTCGCCACGCCGAAGGCGGTGGCGAGGGAGGCGTCGTCGGTCTGCTCGCCCTTGACGATCTCCAGGAGCGGCAGGACGGCGACCGGGTTGAAGAAGTGGAAGCCGACCACGCGCTCCGGGTGCCGGAGCTTGGACGCCATCTCGGAGACCGACAGCGAGGAGGTGTTGGTGGCGAGGATCGCGTGCGCCGGGGCCACCGCCTCGACCTCCGCGAACACCTTCTGCTTGACGGACATCTCCTCGAACACGGCCTCGATGATGAAGTCCGCGTCCGCGAAGCCCTCGGCCTTGTCGAGGACACCGGAGACCAGGCCCTTGAGACGGTTGGCCTTGTCCTGGTTGATGCGGCCCTTGCCGAGCAGCTTCTCGATCTCGCCGTGGACGTAGCCGACGCCCTTGTCCACGCGCTCCTGGTCGATGTCGGTCAGGACGACCGGCACCTCGAGGCGGCGCAGGAAGAGCAGGGCCAGCTGGGAGGCCATCAGACCGGCGCCGACGACGCCGACCTTGGTGACCGGGCGGGCCAGGTTCTTGTCCGGGGCGCCGGCGGGGCGCTTGCCCCGCTTCTGCACCAGGTTGAAGGCGTAGATGCCGGAGCGGAGTTCGCCGCCCATGATCAGGTCCGCGAGGGCCTGGTCCTCGGCGTCGAAGCCCTTCTGGAGGTCGCCGTCCTTGGCGGCCTCGATGATGGCGAGGGCACGGTAGGCGGCCGGGGCGGCGCCGTGCACCTTGGAGTCGGCGATCGCGCGGCCCTTGGCGACGGCGGCGTCCCAGCCCTCGCCCCGGTCGATCTCCGGACGCTCGACCGTGACGGTGCCGTTGAGGACACCGGCGGTCCAGACGAGCGACTGCTCCAGGAAGTCGGCGCCCTCGAAGATCGCGTCGGCGATGCCGAGCTCGAAGACCTGCTTGCCCTTGAGCTGACGGTTCTGGTTGAGCGAGTTCTCGATGATGACCTGGACGGCCTTCTCGGCGCCGATCAGGTTCGGGAGGATCGCGCAGCCGCCCCAGCCGGGCACCAGGCCGAGGAAGACCTCGGGGAGCGAGAAGGCCGGGAGGGCCTTCGACACGGTGCGGTAGGTGCAGTGCAGACCGACCTCGACGCCGCCGCCCATGGCCGCGCCGTTGTAGTACGCGAAGGTCGGCACGGCGAGCGCGGAGAGCCGCTTGAAGACGTCGTGGCCGCCCTTGCCGATGGCGAGCGCCTCGTCGTGCTTCCTCAGCAGCTCGACGCCCTTGAGGTCGGCGCCGACCGCGAAGATGAACGGCTTGCCGGTGAGGCCGGCGGCGACGATCTCGCCGTTGGCGGCCTCGGCCTCGACCTGGTCGATCGCCGCGTTCAGGTTGGCGAGGGACTGCGGGCCGAAGGTGGTCGGCTTGGTGTGGTCGAAGCCGTTGTCCAGGGTGATGAGCGCGAACCGGCCGGCCCCGAAGGGCAGCTCGAAGTGGCGCACGTGGGCCTGGGTGACGACCTCGTCGGGGAAGAGCTCGGCGGCGCCCTTCAGAAGCTCGGCGGTGGTGCTCACTTGCCCTCCCAGTGGGGGTTCTCCCAGATGACCGTCGCGCCCATGCCGAAGCCGACGCACATGGTGGTGAGGCCGTAGCGGACCTCGGGCTGCTCCTCGAACTGGCGGGCCAGCTGCGTCATCAGACGGACGCCGGAGGAGGCGAGCGGGTGACCGAACGCGATGGCGCCGCCGTACTGGTTGACGCGCGCGTCGTCGTCGGCGATGCCGTAGTGGTCGAGGAAGGCGAGGACCTGGACGGCGAACGCCTCGTTGATCTCGAACAGGTCGATGTCGTCGATCGTCAGACCGGCCTTGGCCAGGGCCTTCTCGGTGGCCGGGATCGGACCGTAGCCCATGACCTCCGGCTCGACGCCGGCGAAGGCGTACGAGACGAGGCGCATCTTGACCGGGAGGCCGTTCTCGCGGGCGAACTCCTCGGAGGCGATGATCGACGCGGTGGCGCCGTCGTTCAGGCCGGCTGCGTTGCCCGCGGTGACGTTGCCGTGGACGCGGAACGGCGTCTTCAGGCCCTCCAGCGACTCCAGGGTGGTGCCCGGGCGCATCGGCTCGTCGGCGGTGACCAGGCCCCAGCCGGTCTCGCCGGTGGAGGCGTCGGTGCGGCGCACCGAGATCGGCACCAGGTCCTGCTGGATCTTGCCGTCGGCGTACGCCTTGGCGGCCTTCTCCTGCGAGCGCACGGCGTACTCGTCGGCGCGGCGCTTGGTGATGTGCGGGTAGCGGTCGTGCAGGTTCTCGGCGGTCATGCCCATGAAGAGGGCGGACTCGTCGACCAGCTTCTCGCTGACGAACCGCGGGTTCGGGTCGACGCCCTCGCCCATGGGGTGACGGCCCATGTGCTCGACACCGCCGGCGATGACGGCGTCGTACGCGCCGAAGGCGATGGAGCCGGCCACCGAGGTCACCGCGGTCAGCGCGCCGGCGCACATGCGGTCGATGGAGTAGCCCGGCACGGACTGCGGCAGCCCGGCCAGGATGCCGGCGGTACGGCCGAGGGTGAGGCCCTGGTCGCCGATCTGGGTCGTCGCGGCGATCGCGACCTCGTCGATCTTCGCCGGGTCGAGGGCCGGGTTGCGGCGCAGCAGCTCCCGGATGGCCTTCACGACGAGGTCGTCGGCGCGGGTCTCGTGGTAGATGCCCTTCGGGCCCGCCTTGCCGAACGGGGTGCGGACGCCGTCGACGAAGACGACGTCCCTGACGGTACGAGGCACGATGGCTCTCCTCCAGGTGCGGGACGGCACTGCTGCGGCGCACCACTAAGCGTGCGCTTGCTTCCCCCATGCTACTTGCGGGTAACCAGACTGCCCACCCCTTGGGGGCCAAGCGGCGAAGGTCACATCCGGCCCGGGCGCGCGCCCCCGCCGCGCGCCCGCCCGATCGGAGGGTTCCACAACCCGATGGGCCCAGACGCGAAGCCGTGCCGTGGCGCCGCTTCCGGGCCGAACGGAGGCTGGCCGGGAGCCGGGCGCGAAGACCCGGCGACCGGCGCACAGAAGGGACCTCCATGCCCGTCGTCACGACCGACCACAAGGTCACCCACAAGTCCACCGTTCCGGCGAACAAGGACGAGATCGTCGAGCTCTTCGTGCGGGAGCGGAACGGCACGCCCCCGGGGCAGCCGCGCAAGCCGGTCCTGATGCTTCACGGCCGGAGCGTCCCGGCGGTCGCCGGCTTCGACCTCCCGTACAAGACGTACAGCTGGGCCGAGTCGCTGGCGAAGGCCGGGTACGACGTCTTCCTGATGGAGCTCCAGGGATCCGGTCTGTCGCCGCGCCCCGAGATGGACGACCCCCACAACGTGAACCCGTCCCAGCAGCAGCTGCTGACGCCGAGGCCACCCGGATTCACCCCCGGCCCACCCAGCTACCCGTACCAGCTGACCAACTCCTCCAGCGACCGGGACGAGCTGGACACCGTCGTGCAGTTCGTCCTGGACCAGACCGGGGCCGCGAAGGTCGCCTTCATCGGCTGGTCCGCCGCCGCCTTCCACATGGGGCCGTACGCGATCGACCACCCCGACCGGGTCGCGAGCCTGTTCCTGCTGGCCCCGATCTTCCCGGCGGACGGCTCGTCCACCCCGCCGTCCCCGCTGCCCCAGCCCGGCTTCCCGATGTTCATCGGCGGGAAGACGGGCTTCGTCCGGGCCCTGGACAGCGAGGTGCACTGCGTCGACCAGCGTGAACCCGGCGTCGCCGACGCGGCATGGGCCACGATCATGAAGTGCGACCCGGTCGGCAGCACCTGGGGGCCGCCCACCGGGTTCAACCGGATCAGGAACTTCGTCCGGTGGGGCTGGAACAGGACCACCGCGGCGCAGGGCGGCGTGCTGGGCGGCAGCGTGCCGGTGCTCATCGTGTACGGCGACAACGACACCCAGGCGAACACCTCGCCGCACAACCCCGACCCGGAGCTCAACTTCTCCGTCCCCGAGCTCTACGACTCCATCGCGGGCTCCCACAAGCTGATGGTCAGGCTGGCCTGCGCCGGGCACTCGGTGGTGTGGGAGATGCAGCACAAGAACCTGCACAACCTCTCGAAGCACTGGCTCGACCACCTCAAGGTCGACGGCAAGACCCAGGGCGTCTTCGACATGGACCCCGACGGCATCCTCAGTCCGGCCCCGTAACCCCTCCCGGCCCTCCCGGAAACCCCTCCCGGGAACGGCGAGAGCCCCCGGCGCCCGGAGGGGCGCCGGGGGCTCTCGCAGGCAGGGCTACGCGCCCGCCGACAGCGCCTCCACCAGGAGCGGGGTCACCAGGCCGACCTGCCAGCGGCGGGCGCCGTGGGCGGTGAGGGCGGCGGCGACCGTGTCGGGGGTGGGCGGGGCCGGGGGCTCCCAGCAGATGCGCCGGACGGTGTCCGGGGTGATCAGGTTCTCCTGCGGGAGGTTCAGCTCCTCCGCGAGGGCCGTGACGCCGGCCCGGGCGGCCGAGAGGCGGGCGGCGGCGGCCGGGTCCTTGTCGGCCCAGGCGCGCGGCGGGGGCGGCCCGGCCACCTGGGCACCCGGCTGCGGGAGCTCGTTCTCGGGCAGGGCGCGGGCCCGGTCCACCGCGGCCTGCCACTGTTCCAGCTGGCGCCGGCCCATCCGGTGGCCGAAACCGGGCAGGGCGGTGAGGGCGGCGACGTTCACCGGGACGGCGAGCGCCGCCTCGACGATCGCCGCGTCGCTGAGCACCTTGCCGGGGGAGACGTCACGCCGCTGGGCGACCCGGTCGCGGGCCGTCCACAGCTCGCGGACGACCGCCATCTGGCGGCGGCGGCGCACCTTGTGCATGCCGGAGGTGCGGCGCCAGGGGTCCTTGCGCGGCGGGGCGGGCGGGGCGGCGGCGATGGCGTCGAACTCCTCGCGGGCCCACTCCAGCTTCCCCTGCCGGTCCAGCTCCTTCTCCAGCGCGTCGCGCAGGTCGACCAGGAGCTCGACGTCGAGGGCCGCGTAGCGCAGCCAGGGCTCGGGGAGCGGGCGGGTGGACCAGTCGACCGCCGAGTGGCCCTTCTCCAGGGCGTAGCCGAGGACGGACTCGACCATCGCGCCGAGGCCGACCCGGGGGAAGCCGGCGAGCCGGCCGGCCAGCTCGGTGTCGAAGAGCGAGGAGGGGCGCATGCCTATGTCGCGGAGGCAGGGCAGGTCCTGGGTGGCCGCGTGCAGGATCCACTCGGTGCCGTCGAGGGCCGCGCCGAGGCCGGAGAGGTCGGGGCAGCCCACCGGGTCCACGAGCGCGGTGCCCGCGCCCTCGCGGCGGAGCTGGACGAGGTAGGCGCGCTGGCCGTAGCGGTAGCCGGAGGCGCGCTCGGCGTCGACGGCGACGGGCCCGCGCCCGGCGGCGAAGGCGGCGATCACCTCGGCGAGGGCCTGCTCGCTCGCGACGACCGGCGGGATGCCCTCACGGGGCTCCAGCAACGGGATCGGAAGCCCATTCGCAGGGACGTTTTCGTCCGGGGGGCCGCCCCCGGTGGTGCGCAGTGCGGTGTCTGCTGCGGTCTCTTGGGCGTCGGTCACCTGTCAAGGGTATCCGCCGACGGCAAGCGCCTGCCGACGGAACGTTCCGTCGGCAGGCGCCGCGTCTCCGTCACCCTCGTGTCAGTGGATGATCCCGGTCCGCAGGGCCACCGCGACCATGCCGGCCCGGTCGCCGGTGCCCAGCTTGCGGGCGATCCGGGCGAGGTGGCTCTTCACGGTGAGCGCGGAGAGCCCCATGGAGACGCCGATGGCCTTGTTGGACTGGCCCTCGGCGACCAGGCGGAGCACCTCGACCTCGCGGCCGGAGAGCTCGCGGTAGCCGCCCGGGTGGCTCGGGGCACCCGGGGGGCGGCGGTGGCCGAGCCGGGCGGCCGCGGCGCCGATGGGCGCGGCGCCGGGGCGCGTCGGGTGGCCGATATTGGTCCGCGTGCCGGTGACGACGTAGCCCTTCACGCCGCCGGCGAGCGCGTTGCGCACCGCGCCGATGTCGTCGGCGGCCGAGAGGGCGAGGCCGTTGGGCCAGCCGGCGGCGCGGGTCTCGGACAGCAGGGTGAGGCCGCTGCCGTCGGGAAGGTGGACGTCGGCCACGCAGATGTCGCGCGGGTTCCCGACGCGGGGACGGGCCTCCGCGATGGACGACGCCTCGATCACGTCCCGTACGCCGAGCGCCCACAGGTGGCGGGTGACGGTGGAGCGGACGCGCGGGTCGGCCACGACGACCATGGCCGTCGGCTTGTTCGGGCGGTAGGCGACCAGGCTAGCGGGCTGCTCGAGCAGAACGGACACTCGGCCTCCTGGGGGGAAGGTGCGGGACGGAGCCGGCTCGGGGAAGAAGCCGGGGGCGAACCCGTGCTCTGAAGGGGTCAAGGAATCCTTCGGCAGCAGGGGCGCCCGCCTTTAGGGAAAGATCACGATTTAGTGAGTAACAATTGGGGCAATTCGGACGCGCGATCGATCATCCTACGAGCAGCCCCCGTTCTCTCACCCCCACGGGGGACCCCTGTACGAACGCGGGAAGGGGCCCCGAAGGGCCCCTCGCGCACACGCTCCGGACGGCGCTCAGGCCCCCTGCGGCCCCCGGCGCTGGGGCAACGAGACGACCCCCGCCCCCGACACCGTCCCCGCCGGACCCGTCGCCCCCGTCGGGCCGGTCGCCCCCGGGGGCTCGACCGGTGCCGGCGGCAGGCCCGCGATCTGGCAGAGCAGGTCCGACCAGGCCGCCAGGTGGGCCGCCGTGTCCGGTACCCCGCCGAGCCCCTCCCGGGGCGTCCAGGAGGCCCGGATCTCGATCTGGGTGGCCGGCCGGCGCTCCGCGAGCCCGCCGAAGTAGTGCGAGCCCGCCATCGTGACGGTCCCGCTCGCCTCCCCGTACGCCAGGCCGCGCGCCTCCAGGGCGCCGGTCAGCCAGGACCAGCACACCTCCGGCAGCAGCGGGTCCGCCGCCATCTCCGGCTCCAGCTCCGCCCGCACCAGCGTCACCAGCCGGAAGGTGCCCTTCCACGCCTCGTGGCCCGCCGGGTCGTGCAGCAGCACCAGGCGCCCGTCCGCGAGGTCCTCCTCGCCGTCGACGACCGCCGCCTCCACCGCGTACGCGTACGGCGCGAGCCGCTGCGGCGGGCGGGTCGGCTCGACCTCCATCTCGGACCGCAGCCGTGCCGTCCGCAGGGCGTCCACCGCCCTCCGGAACGCCGCCGGCACCGGGGTCCCCGCCGTACTGTCCGCCTTGTCGCCCGTCCCTCGAATGCCGTCGGAATGATCGGAAAAATGTCCCTGAGCCGCAGCCATGCGGGGAAGAGTAGGCGGAACGGGGCCGCCATGCGGGGAGGGACACCCGCCCGGCACGAGCGGCTTCCGGCCACATGCGAAGATTTGGGCGTGAGCGCCATGAACAGCCCGACGGGCCAGCAGACGAAGCAGCAGTCGCGGACGTACGACTCCGCGTTCCTCAAGGCGTGCCGGCGCGAGCCCGTGCCGCACACCCCCGTCTGGTTCATGCGGCAGGCCGGGCGCTCGCTCCCCGAGTACCTGAAGGTCCGCGAGGGCATCCCCATGCTGGAGTCCTGCATGCGGCCCGAGCTGGTCAAGGAGATCACCCTCCAGCCCGTCCGCCGCCACAAGGTCGACGCCGCCATCTTCTTCAGCGACATCGTCGTCCCGCTCAAGGCCATCGGCGTGGACCTCGACATCAAGCCCGGCGTCGGCCCCGTCGTCGCCGACCCGATCCGCACCCGGGCGGACCTCGACCGGCTGCGCGACCTCACGCCGGACGACGTCCGCTACGTCACCGAGGCCATCGGCATGCTCACCGAGGAGCTCGGCGACACCCCGCTGATCGGCTTCGCCGGCGCGCCCTTCACCCTCGCGAGCTACCTCGTCGAGGGCGGCCCGTCCCGCAACCACGAGCACACCAAGGCGCTGATGTACGGCGACCCGCAGCTCTGGGCCGACCTGCTCGACCGCCTCGCCGAGATCACCTCCGCCTTCCTGAAGGTGCAGATCGAGGCCGGCGCCTCCGCGATCCAGCTCTTCGACTCCTGGGTGGGCGCCCTCGCCCCCGCCGACTACCGCCGCTCGATCCTCCCGGCCTCCTCGAAGGTCTTCGACGCGGTCGCCGGCTACGGCGTCCCCCGCATCCACTTCGGCGTCGGCACCGGCGAGCTCCTCGGCCTCATGGGCGAGGCGGGCGCGGACGTCGTCGGCGTCGACTGGCGCGTCCCGCTCGACGAGGCCGCCCGCCGCGTCGGCCCCGGCAAGGCGCTCCAGGGCAACCTCGACCCGGCCGTCCTCTTCGCCGCCACCGAGGTCGTCGAGGCCAAGACCGACGAGGTGCTGGCCGCCGCGAAGGACCTGGAGGGCCACGTCTTCAACCTGGGCCACGGCGTGATGCCGTCGATGGACCCGGACGCCCTGACCCGTCTGGTCGAGTACGTGCACACGCGGACGGCCCGCTGAGGCGAGCCGTCCGCGCGGCGGTGCCGGGACGGGGTCAGTACTCGCAGTTGACCGGTGGGTTGCCCGTGGTCACCCGGCACACGTCGAAGCCCGGGCCGCCGTTGGTGGTGCCGTCGCTGACGTCGACCTTGAGGTAGTCGTTGCCGAAGTTCCCGCGGACGATGCCGCCGGCGGCCAGCAGGCCGTCGACGACGAGGTAGTCCGAGTCCTCGTTGCCGTCGAGGACGCCGCTGACCACGACGTCCGACCGCGAGGTGATGTAGTCGCGGCCCAGCCCGCCGGTGACGGTGCCGGCGGTCGGGCCGGTCAGCGCGATGTGGTCACGGCCGCCGAGGCCGTTCACGGTGTGGCCGGGGTCCACCGAGGAGCACTCGATGAAGTCGTCCCCGGCGGTCCCGTTGACCGTCGGGCCCGAGGCGGGGACGCCGTTGACGCGGCAGACCGTCGCCGCGTGGGCGGGCGTCGCGGTGAGGGCGAGCGGGGCGATGACGAGCGAGGCGGCGCAGAGCGCACGCGCGGTGTGTCTGATCATGTGAAGAGTCACGCACGGTGACGAAAAGCGCGCAACCCGTCACCGCGCGTGACTCTGCCGCTCGGGTCATCCGGCCGCCCGAACGGCCGCCACCGCCTTCCGGGCCGCCACCAGCACCGGGTCCCACACCGGGGAGAACGGCGGCGCGTACCCCAGGTCCAGGGCGGTCATCCGCTCCACCGTCATCCCGGCCGTCAGCGCCACCGCCGCGACGTCCACCCGCTTCGCCGCGCCCTCCCGGCCCACGATCTGCACCCCGAGCAGCCGCCCGGTCCGCCGCTCGGCCAGCATCTTCACCGTCATCGGCGCCGCCCCCGGGTAGTAGCCGGCCCGGCTGGTCGACTCCACCGTCACCGCCACGAACCGCAGCCCCACCTCCCGGGCGTCCTTCTCCCGCAGCCCGGTCCTGGCGATCTCCAGGTCGCAGACCTTCGACACCGCCGTCCCCACCACACCGGGGAAGGTCGCGTAGTCGCCGCCCACGTTCGAGCCGATGACCTGCCCCTGCTTGTTGGCGTGGGTGCCCAGCGGCACGTGCCGCTCCCGGCCCGACACCAGGTCCAGGACCTCCACGCAGTCGCCGCCCGCCCACACGTTCCCGTGCCCCCGCACCCGCATCGCCAGGTCGGTCAGCAGGCCGCCGTGCGCGCCGAGCGGCAGCCCCGCCGCCTCCGCCAGCGAGGTCTCCGGCACCACGCCCGTACCGAGCACCACCACGTCCGCCGGGTACTCGTCCGCGTCCGTCGCCACCGCCCGGACCCGGCCGTCGTCACCGGTGAGGATCTTCGTCACCGGCGCCGAGCCGACCGTACGGATCCCCAGTCCGTCCATCGCCCGGTGCACGAGCCGCCCCATGTCCGGGTCGAGCGTCGCCATCGGCTGCTCGCCCCGGTTGAGGACCGTCACCTCGTAGCCCCGGTTCAGCAGCGCCTCGGCCATCTCCACGCCGATGTACCCGGCGCCGACGACCACCGCCCGCCGCCCCGCCGTCCCCGCGAGCGAGTCGAGCAGCGCCTGCCCGTCCTCCAGGGTCTGCACCCCGTGCACGCCCGCCGCGTCGATCCCCGGCACCGCCGGCCGGGCCGGGCGCGCCCCGGTCGCGATCACCAGCTTGTCGAAGCCCGTCCACGCCTCCGTACCGGCCGTCAGGTCCCTGGCCAGAACCCGCTGTCCGGCGAGGTCGATCTCCGTCACCTCGGTCCGGGTCCGCAGGTCGATCCCGCGCGCCCGGTGCTCCTCGGGGGAGCGGGCGATCAGCTCCCCGCGCCCGGTCACGTCCCCGCCGACCCAGTACGGGATGCCACAGGCCGAGTACGAGGAGAACCGGCCCCGCTCGAAGGCCGTGATCTCCAGCTCCTCCGGCCCCTTGAGCCTGCGCGCCTGCGACGCGGCGGACATGCCCGCCGCGTCGCCCCCGATGACCACCAGTCGTTCGCTCATGCGCCCACGCTACGGCGCCGAGCCCTCCTCGTCCGGTGCTCCGGCGGGCTCCTCCTCGGGCAGCGGGAGCCCGGCCGCGTTCGTCCGCGCCCCCTGCCCCGGTACGGCGGCGGGGACGGGTTCCGGCCGGGGCGCCGCGACGGCGGCGCGGGCCCGGCGGCGCGGACGGACGCCCCAGCGCCAGACCGCGTACGCCGCCAGCGCGACCGCCAGCCAGGGCGCGAGCGCGGCGAGCACCACGAGGGTCCAGGCGACCACGGCGACCAGCGCGTTCCAGCCGCCCGACAGGGCGTCGCCGAACGCCGGGCGGCTGTCGTCGGTCACCTCGTCCCCGGCGGCCGGCCGCTCCTGCTGGCTCAGGCTCACCGTGATCGTCGCCAGCGAGGTCCGGTCCTTCAGCGACGCCCGCTGGGCCAGCAGCGCCTCCAGGTCCGCCTGCCGCCGGCTCAGCTCGCCCTCCAGCGTCACGACGTCGGCCAGCCGCTCGGCCCGGTCCATCAGCGTTCGCACCCGGGCCACGCTCGCCCGCTGGGTGGCGATCCGGCTCTCCACGTCCACGACCTGGTCGGTGACGTCCTGCGCCTTCGCCTCGCGCGACAGCAGCTTCCCGGTGCCGGCCAGGTCGGCGAGGACCTGGTCGTAGCGGTCCTGCGGCACCCGCAGCACCAGGGTGGAGTGGTCGTACCGCTCGTCGACGCGCTCGGTGGACTCGGACTCCACCCGGCCGCCCGCCGCCGTCGCCACCGCCCGCACCCGGCCGGCGGTCTCCGCGACCCGCTCGACCTCCACCGACAGCGAGGCCGTGCGGATCAGGTGCTGCACGGCCGGCGCCCGCGTCCCGCCCGGCTTCGTCGCGCCCGGCTTCGCGTCGGCCTCCGCGCCCGAGGAGCCGCCCGTGGTCCCGTCCGCCGCCCCCTTGTGGTCGAGTTTGCCCTGCGCGGCGGCCGCCTTGCCGTCGTTGCCGCCGTCCGCGGAGTCCGCGCCGCAGCCGGCCGTCAGCGCCAGCGAGGCGGCGAGCAGCAGCGCCGCCCCCGCTCTGCCGCGCCGGGACGACCTCTTCGTCCTGTCCGAAACGTGCACCGAGCCCCCCAGGGTCGCCGGAATCGATGCTCCTAGGACGCACGGGACCCGCCGCGGGTTTGCGTTTCCCGGTAGCGATGCGGTCACGTTCCGGCCTCGGAACGGACCGGGCGGGCGATTTGAGAGAGTGGTCCCATGAACGCGGACACCACGGGACCCCACGCCGGACCTCACGCCGTCGTCGTCGGCGGCGGCATCACCGGCCTCGCCGCCGCCCGCCGGCTCCTCGCCGCCGGGGCGCGCGTCACCCTCCTGGAGGCGGGCGACCGGCTGGGCGGCAAGCTCCTCGCGGGGGAGATCGCCGGCGCCCCCGTGGACCTGGGCGCCGAGTCGCTGCTCGCCCGCCGCCCCGAGGCCGTCGCCCTCGCCGAGGCGGTCGGCCTCGGCGACCGGCTCCAGGCCCCCGGCACCACCACCGCCTCCGTCTGGTCCCGGGGCCGGCTCGTCCCGATGCCCAAGGGCCACGTCATGGGCGTCCCCGGCGACGCCGCGGCCGTCGCCGGCCTCCTCTCCGCGGAGGGGCTGCGCGGGATCGGCCGGGACCTGGAGCTGCCGCCCACCGAGCCGGGCGACGACACCGCCATCGGCGCGTACGTCGCCGAGCGCATGGGCCGCGAGGTCGTCGACCGGCTCGTCGAACCGCTCCTCGGCGGCGTCTACGCCGGCGACGCCTACCGCATCTCGATGCGGGCCGCCGTCCCCGCCCTCTTCGAGGCCGCCCGCCGCCACCCCACCCTCACCGCCGCCGTCCGGGCCGTCCAGGCCGCCGGCGCCGCCGTCCCCGCCGACGCGGCGGGCGCGGCCACCGGCCTCGGCGGGTCCGCCTTCGCCGGCCTCGTCGGCGGCATCGGCATCCTCCCCGGCGCCGTCGCCGACGCCGTCCGTGCCGCCGGCGGCACGATCCTCACCGACACCCCCGCGACCGCGCTGCTGCGGGCCGGGACCGGCTGGCGGGTCGTCACCCCGGAGCGGACCCTCGACGCGGACGCCGTGGTCCTCGCCGCCCCCGCGCCGGTCGCCGCCCGCCTCCTCGGCGGTCTCGCCCCCGAGGCCGCCGCGCTCCTCGACGCGATCGCCTACGCCTCCATGGCCCTGGTGACGTTCGCCTTCCGCCGCGCGGACCTGCCGGAGCTGCCCGGCTCCGGCTTCCTCGTGCCGCCGGTCGACGGCCACACCATCAAGGCGTCCACCTTCTCCAGCCAGAAGTGGCGCTGGGTCGGCGAGGCCGCCCCCGAGCTCTTCGTGCTCCGCACCTCGGTCGGCCGGCACGGCGAGGAGAGCTGGCTGCACCGTGACGACGAGGACCTGGTCGCCGCCTCCCTCAAGGACCTGGGCGCCGCCACCGGCCTCGCCGCCCGCCCGGTCGCCACCACCGTCACCCGCTGGACCGGCGGCCTGCCCCAGTACCCCGTCGGCCACCTGGACCGCGTCGCCCGGGCCCGTGCCGCCCTCGCCGGACTGCCCGGACTGCGCCTCGCCGGGGCCGCGTACGACGGTGTCGGCATCCCCGCCTGCGTCGCCTCGGCGCACCGCGCGGCCGACGCCGTCGCGGACGAGATCATCGCCACGTCGGAAACGGGGCACCCCGGTGCGGGGCACTCCTCGTGACGGGCGAGAATAGGCGTATGAGTGCGCCCGAAAAGATCCCGAACGCCGGTAAGAAGGCGAAGGACCTCAACGAGGTCATCCGCTACACCCTGTGGTCCGTCTTCAAGCTGCGCGACGTCCTGCCCGCCGACCGAGCCGGCTACGCCGACGAGGTCCAGGAGCTGTTCGACCAGCTCGCGGCCAAGGACATCACCGTCCGCGGCACGTACGACCTCTCGGGTCTGCGCGCCGACGCCGACGTCATGATCTGGTGGCACGCCGAGACGAGCGACGAGCTCCAGGCGGCGTACAACCTCTTCCGCCGCACGAAGCTGGGCCGCGCCCTGGAGCCGGTCTGGTCGAACATGGCGCTGCACCGCCCGGCCGAGTTCAACAAGTCGCACATCCCGGCGTTCCTCGCCGACGAGACCCCGCGCGACTACGTCTCGGTCTACCCCTTCGTCCGCTCCTACGACTGGTACCTGCTGCCGGACGAGGACCGCCGACGGATGCTCGCCGACCACGGCAAGATGGCCCGCGGCTTCCCGGACGTCCGGGCCAACACGGTCGCCTCCTTCTCGCTCGGCGACTACGAGTGGCTCCTCGCCTTCGAGGCCGACGAGCTGCACCGCATCGTCGACCTGATGCGCCACCTGCGCGCCTCCGAGGCGCGGATGCACGTCCGCGAGGAGGTCCCCTTCTACACCGGCCGCCGCAAGAGCGTCGCGGACCTGGTGGCGGGCCTGGCCTGACGGCCGCCCCACGACCTGGTGGCGCCCCGGCTCCCAGCCGGGGCGTTCGCCCCTCGACCCGGAAGATCAGACGGCCGCCACGCCATGGCCGGCCGCTCCAGCGACACCGGGTCCGGCACCGGGTGCGGCGCGCGCGAGCGCGCCGCACCGGCGTCCCCTCCCCTCAGGGCCCTCCCAGCGCGTCCCGCAGCTCCGGTTCCAGCACCGCCGGCCCCCGGGTGGCGAGCGCCGTGAGCGGATCCTCCGCCGAGAGCCCGGCGAGCAGCCGCTGACCGGCGTGCGAGGCCCACCGCCCGCGCGGGTGCCGGCCGATCGCCCAGCAGAGCCCCGCGGCCGTCAGCGGCAGCGCGAACCCGGCGAGTGCCGGAGCCCTCTCGGCCTCCGCCGCCAGCGGCACGGAGACCGCCGCCAGCGCCGGCGTCAGCAGGAACGCCCCGCGCACCGCCCGCAGCCCGGCCGCGACCTCCCGCCGGCCCGCCCCCGGCACCGCGAGTCCCCGCTCCACCAGACCCTCCTCGATCCGGCGTACGCACGGGGCGGCGGCGACCGCGGGACGCAGCCGGGGCACCGGTGCCTGGCCGTCCGGCCCGATCGCGCCGAGCACCGCCCGCTCCAGCTCGTCCCCGCCGGAGCCGTCGACGACCGTGGCCCAGCCGGTGTGCGCGAGCAGCAGCCGGCGCGCCCGGTGCATCGAGACCAGCGCCAGATCGGTGACCCGGCGCGGCCCGCCCGCGAGGAACGCGGCCTCGCCCAGGGTGAGTTCGGCCTCCCCGGGCGTCCCGGCGCCGGTCCCGCCGGCGGCCACCGCGGCCCGGCAGAGCCGGGCGCAGGCGACGGCGGTCACGGCGCACGCGACGAGGAGCAGCGGGATCCAGACCATGATCGAGTTGTACGGCAGGACCGCCGGCCCCGCCACCCGAACGGCTCAGCCGCCGCCCCCGCCGCAGGAGGAGCCGCCGCCTCCGCCGCACGAGGACGACGACGACCCGCAGGACGACGACGAGGAGCCGCAGGACGAGGAGGAGGAACCGCAGGAGGAGGACGAACAGGACGAGGACGAGCAGGACGAGCCGCCCGATCCGGAGTCCGAGCCCCAGCCGTCCCCGCCGCCCGTGGCCGCGCCCGCGCACCACACGACCACGGCCGCGGCGGCGGTCGCGTCGGAGGAGTGCGTCGACGACCCGGTACGGCTCCGGCCGCCGCGGGACGGACCGCCGGGCCGGGCCGCGTTCCGCAGCCGCTCCCACAGGTCGCGGTCGGGCAGCGCCCGGATCCCGCCGAGGGCGACGGTGTTGGCGCCGCCGTGGCCGTACGCGTTCCGGTAGGCGGCCAGCGCGGCGAGCCCCGCCGTGCTCACCTGGCGGGTGGAGCCGGTGCCGCAGATCAGCGCGGTGAGGAAGCAGACGAAGAAGAGCGGCAGCAGCATCACGAAGAACGGCACGGTGGGCCCGTCCGCCGCGAACTGGACGACGGTCGCCGCGATGCCGACCGGGAACAGCAGCACGGAGCCGACGGCCAGACCGACGCACCAGCGCCGCAGGGCGCGGCGGGGACCCGGCGCGGTCACCAGTCCCCGGTCGGCGAGCGCGTCGCCGATCTCCTGCACCGCCGGGTGGGTCATCACCCCGAGGCGCAACCCGCGCAGGGAGCCGCTCGGGGCGGCCGCGTGGGTGTCGAGCACGGCCCGCTCCACCGGGTCGTGGGCGATCCGGTGGACGACGGCGACCACGCCGGGCCCGCCGATGACGATCCGGCCGTCCAGGTGCATGGCGGCGAGCGCCGTGTCGGCGACCCGGCCGGGGCCGCCGCCGAGGAACGCGGCCTCGTAGACGTCGTGGAGCGGTCCGCCGCCCCCGCCCCGGATGCGGCGGGCCAGCACGAACAGCCGGACGAGCGCGGCCGCGGCGGCGAGGTGGAGCGCCAGGAGGAGCAGGTCCATGACGGTCACCGCCCCCCGAACACGCGCCGGGCGGCACGCGTCACCAGGCCGGGCGGCCGGCTCTCGGTCCGCTCCCGCCACCAGCGGGTCAGCTCCCGCCGGTCGGGACGCTGCCCGTCGAGGAGCAGCCCCTCGACGAAGTCGAGCGCGTCCCGCCGGTAGCTCCCGGGCATGGGCCGTCTGCGGGCGTAGGCCAGGAAGGCGGGCCGGAACTCGTCGCCGAGGATCCTCGGCAGCTCGGGCGCGATCCGCGCCACGACGGAGGCCCGCTTGGCGGCGAGCGCCCGGCTCTGCACGCCGATCCGCCGCACGTCGAAGCCCTCCGGCACCGGGGTCCCCGCGACCAGCGCCGACAGCAGCGCCGCCTGCGCGACCCCGAGCCGCTGCCGCGCGGCCCCGGTCGCCGAGGGCTCGGCTTCGTCGGCGGCCACGGCGGCTCCGGAGGTCCCGGCCGGCGGGCCGGGGCGCGTCAGGACGGCCAGCGGGCCGTCGGACGGGGCCGTGTCCGTGTCCGGGCCGCCGGCCACGGGGGCCCGGCCCGGCTCCGGAGCCGAAGCGGCCGGCCGGGAGGTCGGCATCGGACCGCCCGAGACGCGGGCGCCCGCGCCGATGTGCAGGGCGTCGCCACCCGTGAGGGCGCGGCCGGCGCGCAGGGCGGCGGCGCCGACGCCGTGGCGGGCGGCGAGCGGGCCGGCCGGGGCCGGGCGTGCGGCGCGGCGGGCCGTCGTCACCGTGGTGCGGATCGCGGCGAGTTCGGCGGCCAGCTCGCTCGCCGCCGGGAAGTGGTCGTCGCGCTCCAGGAGGACGCCCGGCGGGGCGACCCGGCCGGCGAGGTCGGCCAGGATGTCCAGGACGGGCGCCGGGACCGGGTGGGCGTGGGTGTCGTGCCAGACCCCGTCCCGCTCGACCCCGCCCGCCACGTGCACGTACGCGATGGCCTCCACCGGCAGTTCGGCGAGGGCCCGCGCCGGGTCCTCGCCCCGGTTGCGGTGGTTGGTGTACAGGTTGGCGACGTCGATGAGGAGCCGTACCCCCGTGCGCTCCACCAGCTCCGCCAGGAAGCGCCCCTCCGACAGCTCCTCGTCCGGCCACGAGAACAGCGCGGCGATGTTCTCCAGCGCCAGCGGCACCGGCAGGGACTCCTGCGCGATGCGCACGTTCTCGCAGAGCACGTCCAGGGCGTCCCGGGTGCGCGGGACCGGCAGCAGGTGCCCGGCCTCCAGCGGCGGGGTCGCCGTCAGCGGGCCGCCGGCCCGGACGAAGGCGATGTGCTCGGTGACGAGCGGCGCCCCCAGCGCCTCCGCCTTCGCGGCGAGCGCGGCCAGCCGCTCGGGGTCGGGGCGGTCCGCACCGCCGAGCCCGAGCGACACCCCGTGCGGTACGACGGTGACGCCGCGCGCCCGCAGCCGGGCGAGCGCGTCGGGCAGATGGCCGGCGCACACGTTCTCCGCGACGACCTCCACCCAGTCGACGGGCAGCTCCCCGACCGCGTCCGCGATCTCGGGACGCCAGCCGATGCCGATGCCGAGTTCCGTCATGTCCCCCTCCTTCGGTCCTCAGTCATCCACGTGATGACCCCGGCGACGCCGGTCGAACCCCGGAGGGAAGAGGTTCAGAGCTTCATTTGAGGTTCCCGGCCACCGGCGCCCCGGGAGCGTCCAGGACGCCCGGGAACGCCGACACCACCGTGGCGCTGCCCGGCGCGATCTCCGTGAACCCCGCGTCGCGGACGACCGGCAGGCCGCTCGCGGCCAGGGCGGGCCAGTCGGCCTCGGCCGCCGTGCGGACGGCGAGCGGGAAGCCGGCCTCCCGCCAGGCCGTACGGGCGGTTTCGTCCAGCGCCCACCACAGGAGCTGGGCGCCGTGCCCGGCCTGCGCCATCGCCTTGCCGGCCGACATCGCGAGCCCCGGGTTGAGCCAGAGCACGGCCGCACCGTCCGGGACGGGCCCGGGCGCGGCCGGGTCGTCGAGGTCGGTGCCGGAGACCTGGAGCCTGGCCAGGTCCTTGGGCCAGCCGTCCAGGGGCACCGGCGGGAAGACCCGTACCTCCGCCCCGGCGCCGGTCACGGTGATGCCGGGCAGGGCCCCGGCGCGCCGCCACTCCGCGCCGCGCGCCCGCCGGACGACCTTGCGGATGCGGGCGTCCTCCCAGTCGGCGACGGCCCGCGCCCACGCGCCCTCGCCGGCCGCCCGCCCGTCGGTCAGGAGCCGGAGCACGGCCCGGGCCGCGGTCTCCAGGGCGTCGGTACGGGCCGGCGGCGCGTCCTTCTCGATGCGCACCACCAGGGGCAGGACGAACTGCGGCTTCTCGTCGCGGGGATCGGCGCTCGGTTCGGTGCTCGGGTCGGTGTCGTGGCTGCTCACCCGGCAAGTCTGCCACCGCGGTCCGACAGCCGGATCTTGTGGCCGGTCCCGACCGCCGGATCTTGTCGCCGGGGCGGCGGCCGGGCGAGGATCGGCGGCATGACGACGTCGGTGAGGGAACGGGAGCCCGTGCGGCTCGCGGGGGTCGGGCGCCGGTACGGCGCGCGCGGCCCGTGGGTGCTGCGCGGGGTCGACCTGCACCTGGCCGCCGGACGGCTCGTCCGGGCCACCGGCGCGAACGGCACCGGCAAGTCGACGCTGCTCCGCCTGGTCGCCGGGGTCGACGCCCCCGCCGAGGGCCGGATCACCGGCCGCCCGTCCCGCACCGCGTACGTCCCCGAGCGCTTCCCGCCCGCCCTGCCGTTCACGGCCCTCGGCTATCTGGTCCACCTCGGCCGCCTCCAGGGCCTCGGCCGCGCCGCGGCCCGGGCCCGGGCGGGGGAGTGGCTGGAACGGTTCGGCGCGGGCGCGTACGCCGGGACCGCCCTGGCCGGCCTGTCCAAGGGCAGCGCGCAGAAGGTGGCCGTCGCCCAGGCGCTGCTCGCCGCGCCCGGCCTCCTGGTCCTCGACGAGGCGTGGACGGGGCTCGACGCCGGGGCCCGCGCGGAGCTCGACCGCGCCGTGCGCGAGCGGGTCGCGGCCGGCGCCACGGTCGTCTTCGTCGACCACGACCCGCGCCGGCTGGCGGGCGAGGCGGACACGACCCTGCGCGTCGAGGGCGGCCGGGTGCGTGCGGAGGCGCACCCGGCCGGTCCCGCCCCGGTGCGGATCGTCGCCTCCGGGGACCGGCCGCTGCCCGACCGCCTCCCCGGCGGGGCCGTCCCGGCCGCGACCGGCGAGGGCACGCTCTTCCGGGTGGACGCCGCCGCCTCCGACGATCTGCTCCGCGTGCTGCTCGACGCCGCCTGGCACGTGCACCGGGTGGAGTCCGGCCGGGCGGGGGAGCGGGCGTGACGGCGCTGCTGCGGTACCACTCGGCCCTGTTCTTCCGCTCCCAGCGGTGGCTCGCCCCGCTGCTCCTGTACGCGGCCCTCGTCGCGGTCGGCGTCCGGCCGGGCGATCCCGTCCTCGGGTCGCTCGGCATCGCGGCGGCGGGTCTGGTGCCGGTCTCCGCCTGGTCGGTGCGGATCTGTCTGACGCAGGAACCGGCCGCCGCCCGCGCCGTGGCCGCCGCGGCCGGCGGCCGGTCCCGCGCGCACCTGGCCGCCCTGCTCACCGGCGCCGGCTGGCCGGTGCTCGCCGGGGCGGTCGCGACGGTCGCGGTGACGGCCACCGGCGACCACGCCGGGACGAGCGGGCCGGACGCCCTGCTCGCCGGGGTCCTGGCCGCCACCGCCTGTGCCCTCACCGGCGGGGCGGTCGGCGCGCTCGCCGCCCGCCCCTTCGTGCGGGCGGCGGGCTGGTCGGTGGCGGCGCTGCTGCTGGGCTCGCTGCTGGTCCTGGTGACCACGGGTTCGCCCGCGAAGCACGCGGTCACCGCCCTGGTCGCCGCCGAGGGGGCGGCGAGCCCGCCGTGGGCCGCCTGCGCCGCCGCCGTCCTCGCCGCCGCGGCGACGGCGGCCGCGTCCTGCCTGGCGGCCGCGCGCCTGGAGTGAGTCCCGTCCGCTCCGGTCCAGGGTGCGCACCGGAGTAGCCTCGGTGTCATGACCACGGAATCCGGCGCTTTCTGCACCCCCGAGCCCGCGCCCCGCCCGCCGAAGGCGGCCGAGGGCCCGTACGCGCGCTGCGTGCTGTGCCTGGAGCCGACCGAGTACGCGGAGTCGGTGAAGGGCGTCGTCCTGTGCCCGGTCTGCGAGTGGCAGGAGGCCCAGCGCACCGCCTGCTCCGGCTGACCCGGGGCGCGCCGCTCAGCCCGCGCGCATCAGCTCGGAGACCTTCACGAAGCGGTAGCCGCGGGCGCGGAGTTCGGGGACGATCCGGCGGATCGCGCGCTCCGTGGCGGGGGCGGCGCTGCGGGTGCAGTGGAGCACCACCAGCGAGCCCGGGCGGACGCCGGAGAGCACCTGCTCCGCCACCGCGTCCGGGTCCTTCGCGAAGGCGTCCCCGCCGACCACGTCCCACTGCACGGCGGTGACCCGCGCCGGGGCGAGCGCGTGCAGCGCCGCGTCGTCGTAGCAGCCCCCGGGGAAGCGGAAGTACGGCACGACGTTGACGGCGCCGGCGTCCCGGAAGGAGTCGAAGGCGCGCTTCACGTCCGCCGCCATGTCCGGCTCGGCGACGGTCGGCAGGCCGTAGCAGGGCTCGGCGAAGGCGTAGTGGCTGTAGGAGTGGTTGGCGATCTCGAAGCGGGGGTCGGTGCCGATGGACCGCGCCTGGTCGGGGTACTCCTCCGCCCAGCGGCCGGTCATGAAGACCGTCGCGTCCACCCGCAGCCGGCGCAGGGTCGCGATGAGCTCCGGGTTGTCGAAGCGCTCGCCGCGCGCCGCCCGGGGGCCCTGGTCGGCGGTCATGTCGGCGTCGAAGGTGAGCGCGACGACCTTCTCGGCACCGCGTCCGGTCCGCCGCTCGTAGACGGGGGTACGGCCCTGGGGCCCGGCCGCCATCGTGGGTGGCGCGGCGGGGGCCGGCCGCGCGTGCTTCGGGCCCGGGGCCGCGGTCGGCTTCGCCGTCGCCGCCGTGGGGGAGGCGCCCGCCGCCGGGGAGGAAACGGTGTCGGCGCCCCCGCCGCAGCCGACGAGAACGGCGCCCAGCAGACCGAGCGCCGCCACATTACGTACTGAAATGGTCACGAACGGAAGTTATCCGATCGGATATGAAGCCCCGTCGTCGGACCCGGGCACGCGGCGCGCCGCGTCACCCGTCAGGACCCAGGGCCCGGCGGCTCAGGTCGCGAGCAGCAGGCGCCGGCACTCCGCCACGTCGAAGCCGCCCGGCGGGTACTGCGGGTCCAGCGCCTCCAGATGCTCCAGGAGCAGCGTGCTGACGGCCCAGTTCCGGTACCACTTGCGGTCCGCCGGGACCAGGTACCAGGGCGCGGCGGGGTCCGAGCACCGCTCCAGGGCCCGCTCGTACGCCTCCTGGTAGGCGGGCCAGCGGGTCCGCTCCTCGATGTCGCCGGGGTCGAACTTCCAGTGCTTCTCCGGGTTGTCCAGGCGTTCGAGAAGGCGGCTGCGCTGTTCCTCGTACGACAGGTGCAGGAAGACCTTCACGACCGTCACCCCCTCGTCGGCGAGCGCCCGCTCGAAGCGGGCGATCTCCTCGTAGCGCCGCTCCACCTCCTCGCGCGGGACCAGCTCCCGCACCCGGGCGATCAGCACGTCCTCGTAGTGCGAGCGGTCGAAGACGCCGATCTCGCCCGGCAGCGGCAGCGCCCGGGTGATCCGCCACAGGAAGGGATGGGCGCGCTCCTCCGGCGTGGGCGCCTTGAAGGCGTGGATCCGGCAGCCGGACGGGTTGAGGGTGCCGACGACGTGCTTGACCGTGCCGCCCTTGCCGCTGGTGTCCATGCCCTGCAGGACGAGGAGCACCCTGCGCCGGTCGCCGGCCGTGCTCGCCGCGTACAGCCGCTCCTGGAGGGCGGCGAGCCGGGGGGCGAGGAGGGCGGTGGCGGCGCGCCCGGCCGTCTTGCGGTCGGGGCCGCCCTCCGGGGCGCGGGGGGTGGCCCGGGGGTCGTACGCGGAGAGGTCGACGGGCTCGCCCGGCGGGAGCCGCAGCGCGTCGCCGAGCGGCGCGGCCGGCCCGGCACCCCCGTGCCTCCCGCCGTCCCGCCGGCCGTCGTCCTTCCTGCCGCCGTCCTTCTTCGCCACCGTGCGCCCCTTTCGCCGTGCCGCTCGCCCTCCCCCGATCCTGCGCCGGATCGGGGGAGACCGCGAGCGCGCCCCGGGATCGCCCGGGCGTCAGCGCCAGGGGCCGGTGACGGCGAAGGTGGTGCCGGGGGTGTAGCAGTTCACGTACATCGTGGCGCCGTCGGGGGAGAAGGTGACGCCCGCGAACTCGCCCCACTCGGGGGCTCCGGGGCCTCCGATGTCCTGTCGCCCCCGGGCGACCGCGTACACCTCGCCCCGCCGGCTCACTCCGAAGACGTGCTGCGCGCCGTCGCCGTCCTCGCAGACCATCAGGCCGCCGGTGGGGGCCAGGCAGATGTTGTCGGGGGACTCGCCGGGCAGCTGCAGGTCGGTGTCCGGGCCGAAGACGACCGCGAGGGTGAGCCGCCGGCGGTGCGGGTCGTACTTCCACACCTGCCCGAAGTGGGTGGCGCCGGAGCCGTCGGAGGCCCGGGCGAAGGAGGAGACGAAGTAGACGCAGCGGCCGCCCCAGTAGCAGCCCTCCAGCTTCTGCGCGTGCGTGATCCCGCCCCGCCCGAAGTCCTGGAAGCGGATGGGCGTCGAGACCGCCTGCGGGTCCGGCACCGGCACCCACTCGACGGAGTCGAAGACCGTCCCGGCCTCCTGGACGACCGAGAGGTCGGGCACGCCGGGCACCCGCAGGGCCTCCAGGGTGCCGCCCGCGCGGAGCGAGCCGGTGCCGCCGAGCGGGCGCTCGGGCAGGAAGCGGTAGAAGAGGCCGAAGGGGCGGTCGAAGGCGTCCTCCGTCTCGTAGACGATCCCGGTGTACGGGTCGACGGCGACGGCCTCGTGCGCGAAGCGGCCCAGGGCGGTGAGCGGGACGGCCCCGGTGCGCTGCGGGTCGGCCGGGTCGACCTCGAAGACGAAGCCGTGGTCCTTCTCGTACCCCTTGCTGCCCGCCTTGTCCTCGGTCTCCTCGCAGGTCAGCCAGGTGCCCCAGGGGGTGGGCCCGCCCGCGCAGTTGACCGCGGTGCCGGCGATGCCGACGCGCTCGCCGGGCGCGCCCGGGAGCACCGCGCCGGCGGCGTCGAGGCCGAGGACGGTGCAGCCGCCCTTGCCGCCCCGGTCGTAGACCAGGCCGGGCACGTGCGGGACCGCGAGGGGCGCGTCGGGGCGGTTCTCGTGGTTGCGGACGAGGCGGACGCCGCCGCGGGGTCCGGCGAAGGCGCTCATGCCGTCGAAGCGGCCGGGGACCGTGCCCTCGCCGGAGCGGAGCGGGTCGCCCTGGCGGGAGAGGACCCGGTAGGAGAAGCCGGCGGGGAGGTCGAGCAGGCCGGCCGGGTCGGGGAGGAGCGGGCCGTAGCCGCCGCGCGGTTCGGCGGCGGCGGAGGAGCCGGCGAAGAGGTCGGCCAGGGCGCCGGTGAAGGCGATCCCGGCGACGGAGGCGCCGGTGCGGGCCAGGATCTGACGTCGTGTCACTGCCATGAAGGGGGGCCTTCCCGCCGGAACAGGTGTGGACCCGCTTTCAGTACCACGCAGCGGTCTGCGTGATGCCAGGACGCGGGTCCACGGGCCCTCGGGTGGCCTAATCCCGACCCTGTGACGACAGGGTGACGGGAGGTCAGGCCAGCTCGGCCGTCAGCGTGATCGTCGTGCCGGTGAGCGCCTGGCTGACCGGGCAGTTCTTCTTGGCGTCCTCGGCGAGCGACTGGAACTGGTCCGCGTCCAGACCGGGGACCTCGCCGCGCACGGTGAGGTGAATGCCGGTGATGCCCTCACCCGGCTGGAAAGTGACGTCGGCCTTGGTCTCCAGGCGGGTGGGCGGGTTGCCCGCCTTGGCCAGGCCGTTGGAGAAGGCCATCGAGAAGCAGGAGGAGTGCGCGGCGGCGATGAGCTCCTCGGGGCTGGTCTTGCCGTTCGGCTCCTCGGCGCGGGCCGGCCAGGAGACGTCGTACGAGCCGAGACCGGAGGAGTCGAGGGTGACGACGCCGGAGCCCTTGAGGAGGTCGCCCTGCCAGACGGTGTGGGCGTGACGGACGGTGGCCATGGTGGATCCCTTTCGATCGGGTATGGCCCCAACCTACTGTGCCAGGAGCCCCTTTGCGTCCCGCGCCAGGGCGGTGAGCCGGGAGATGGCGCGGAAGTACTTCTTGCGGTAGCCGCCGTTCAGCATCTCCTCGCTGAACAACTGGTCGAACGGAAGTCCGGAGGCGAGCACCGGTATCTCGCGGTCGTAGAGGCGGTCGGCGAGGACGACGAGCCGCAGCGCGGTCGACTGGTCCGGGACCGGGCCGACGTCGGTGAGGCAGACCGCCGTGAGGTCGTCGGTGAGGGCGCCGTACCGGCTCGGGTGGACCTTGGCCAGGTGTTCGAGGAGGTGCGGGAAGTCGTCGAGGGAGGCGCCCGGGACGCGGTACGCGGTCTCCGTGACCACCTGGTCGGAGTGGGGCGCGGGGGCCTCGGGCAGGCCCCGGTGGCGGTAGTCCTCGCCGTCGATCCGCAGCGGCCGGAAGTGCGCGGAGAGGCCCTGGATCTCGCGGAGGAAGTCGGCGGCGGCGAAGCGGCCCTCGCCGAGCTTGCCCGGCAGCGTGTTCGAGGTGGCGGCGAGCGCCACGCCGGACTCGACCAGCTTGCCGAGCAGGCTGGAGACGAGCACGGTGTCGCCCGGGTCGTCCAGCTCGAACTCGTCGATGCAGAGGAGGCGGTGTCCGCTCAGCGTCCGCACCGTCTGCTGGAAGCCGAGCGCGCCGACCAGGTTCGTCAGCTCCACGAAGGTGCCGAACGCCTTCAGCGCGGGCTCGGCGGGCGTGGCGTGCCAGAGCGAGGCGAGCAGGTGGGTCTTGCCGACGCCGTAGCCGCCGTCGAGGTAGACCCCGCGCGGGGCGGCCGGGGCGGCGGGCTTGCGGGCGAACCAGCGGCGCTTGCCGGCGCCGGTGGCGTGCGCCCCGCCGAGGGACTCGGCGAAGCCGGAGAGCGCCTTGACGGCCTCGCACTGGCTGGGCTGGTTGGGGTCGGGGAGGTACGTGTCGAAGCGCACCGAGTCGAAGCGCGGCGGCGGGACCATCTCCGCGACCAGCCGGTCGGCGGGGACGTGGGGCTCGCGCGAGCACAGCGAGAGCGGGGTCGCCGCTGCGGAGGCGGCTTCGTTCAGGGCACGGGTCGACACAGTTCCCCACTGTAAGCGCCGTGTCAGACTGCGAGAATGCGACAGCTCTTCCCTGTGACGGACATGACAGCCCCGAAGACCCAGGTCAGCGACGCCGGGGCCGACCGCGAGTGGTCCCTCGACGAGCTGGCCGACGCCTACGCTTACCCCGAGGGGGAGGAGCGCTGGCTGCGGGCCAACATGGTCTCCTCGCTGGACGGGGCCGGCCAGCACGAGGGCCGTTCGCAGCCGCTCTCCTCCGACACCGACATGCGGATCTTCGGCACCCTCCGGGGGCTCGCGGACGTCGTGGTGGTGGGCGCGGAGACGGTCCGTCTGGAGGGGTACCGGCCCGCCCGCGCCCGGGAGGTCTTCGCCGCCCGGCGCGCCGCCGCCGGCCAGGGCCCCGCGCCCGCGATCGCCGTCGTGACCGCCTCGCTCGACCTCGACCTCGCCCTCCCCCTCTACACCTCCCCGCTGGTCCCGACCCTGATCCTCACCGGCGCGGGCGCCCCCGCCGACCGGATCGACGCCGCCCGGGCGGCCGGCGTCGAGGTGCTCCTCGCCGGCGACGGGGCCGCCGTGGACCCGGCCCGGGCGGTCGCGCTGCTCGCCGAGCGCGGGCTGCGCCGGCAGCTCACCGAGGGCGGGCCCCGGCTGCTCGGCCAGTTCACCGCCGCCGGGGTGCTCGACGAGCTGTGCCTGACGGTCTCCCCGACGATGACGGCGGGTGACGCCCAGCGGATCGCCCACGGGTCCTCGCTCGCGCGTCCGACACGCTTTGGGCTGGCTTCTCTGCTGGAGCAGGACGGCTTCCTCTTCAGCCGCTACCGTCGGATCTGACAATCGGCGGAATTTCCCGTTCCGCTTAGCGTCGGCTGGGCACAATCACAGTCGCAGTCCCCGTGCGGTCACGGGGAAGGATGGTTTCCGCAGAAGGGCTCCTGAGGTGTTCACAAGCGTTCTGATGATCGAGAAGCCCCTGACGTCCGTGGACGTGGAATTCGTCACCACCCTGCACGGCGACGAGACCGTGTCCTTCATCGTGCTGATGCAGCCGCGCGGTGACCAGGCCGATCTCCTGCTGCGCGCCATCGACGACGTCGCCATGGGCGAGCTCAAGGAGGCGACCCGGGAGGGCGACGAACCGGAGGGGAAGGAGGCCCGCGAGCCGGCCGAGCTGGCCCTGGAGCACTCGCTCCGGGCCCTGAGAGGGGCCGGCTGCGAAGCGGTCGGACAGGTGGTCGAGGACCACCCCCTGGACAAGATGAAGGCCGTCGTCGACGAGGCGGAGGCGGACGAGGTGATCGTCCTCACCGCCCCGCACTACGTGGAGGAGTTCTTCCACCGCGACTGGGCCTCCCGCGCCCGCCACAAGGTCGGCGTCCCCGTCCTGAAGCTCTTCGCGCACAGCGAGTAGCCGCGGCCGGGCGGTCCGGGGACGCGCGCCGCGTTCCCGGGCCGCCCGGTCCCAGCCACTAGGCTGGGACCGTCACGTCGTACGCACACCCGGGGAGAGAACCACATGGCACCCGCCATCCCTGCCGCCATGGAACGGCCGCACTTCATCGGCATCGGCGGTGCCGGAATGTCGGGCATCGCGAAGATCCTCGCCCAGCGCGGCGCCAAGGTCGCCGGCAGCGACGCCAAGGACTCCCCGACCGCCGAGGCGCTCCGCGCCCACGGCGTCACCGTGCACATCGGCCACGCCGCCGACCACCTCGCCGACGACGCCTCCGCCGTCGTCGTCTCCAGCGCCATCCGCGCCGACAACCCCGAGCTGGCCCGCGCCGCCGAGCTCGGCATCCCGGTCGTGCACCGCTCCGACGCGCTCGCCTCCCTCATGGACGGGCTGGCCGCGATCGCCGTCGCCGGCACCCACGGCAAGACCACCACCACCTCGATGCTGGCCGTCGCCCTCACCGAGCTCGGCGCCGACCCCTCGTACGCGATCGGCGGCGACCTCGCGGGCCCCGGCACCAACGCCCGGCACGGAGCCGGCCCGGTCTTCGTCGCCGAGGCCGACGAGAGCGACCGCAGCTTCCAGAAGTACGACCCCCAGGTCGCGATCGTCCTCAACGTCGAGCTCGACCACCACGCGAACTACGCCTCCATGGACGAGATCTACGAGTCCTTCGAGAAGTTCGCCGCCAAGATCCGACCCGGGGGCACCCTCGTCGTCGGCGAGCACGCCGGCGCCCGCGAGCTGGCCCGCCGCGTCGCCGCCGAGGGCCGCCAGGACCTCGCGGTCGTCACCGTCGGCGAGGGCGAGGACTCCGACGCCCGCATCCTCCGGATCGTCCCGAACGGGATGAAGAGCGAGGTCACCGTCGCCCTCGACGGCACCGAGCACACCTTCACCGTCTCCGTCCCCGGCCGCCACTACGCCCACAACGCCGCCGCGGCCCTCGCCGCCGGCGCCCGCGCGGGCCTCGACCCGGCCGCCCTCGCCCAGGCCCTCACCGCCTACACCGGCGTCGGCCGCCGCCTCCAGCTCAAGGGCGAGGCCGCCGGCGTCCAGGTCATCGACTCGTACGCGCACCACCCCACCGAGATGACCGCCGACCTGGAGGCCATGCGCGGCGCCGCCGGCGGCTCCCGGCTCCTCGTCGTCTTCCAGCCGCACCTCTTCTCCCGCACCCAGGAGCTGGGCAAGGAGATGGGCGACGCCCTCGCCCTCGCCGACGCCTCCGTGGTCCTCGACATCTACCCGGCCCGCGAGGACCCGATCCCCGGCGTCACCAGCGAGCTGATCCTCGACGCGGCCCGCGCGGCCGGCGCCGACGTCACCGCCGTCCACGACAAGACCGCCGTCCCCGGGACGATCGCGGGAATGGTCCGCCCCGGCGACTTCGTTCTCACCATGGGCGCGGGCGACGTCACGGACCTCGGTCCGCAGATCCTGGCCCGCCTGGCGAACTGAGGGAGTGGACGCACGATGGCGTACGAGGTCGAGAAGACCGACGAGGAGTGGCAGGCGCAGCTGACCCCGTCGGAGTACCAGGTGCTCCGGCTGGCCGGCACCGAGCCCGCCTTCCGCGGCGAGTACACGGACACCAGGACCGAGGGCGTCTACTCCTGTCGCGCCTGCGGGGCCGAGCTCTTCACGTCGAAGGAGAAGTTCGAGTCGCACTGCGGCTGGCCGTCCTTCTTCGACCCGAAGGACAGCGAGGCCGTCGAGCTGCTCGCGGACACCTCCCACGGCATGATCCGCACGGAGGTCCGCTGCGCCCGCTGCGGCTCCCACCTGGGCCACGTCTTCGAGGGCGAGGGCTACCCGACCCCCACGGACCAGCGGTACTGCATCAACTCCATCTCGCTCCGCCTGAAGCCCGCGGAAGACTCCTGACACGCGCGTGCGCTCGCTGAGCGACCGCACGCGCGCGGGAGTCCGGTCAGCGGGCGCGGACCACGGCCCGTGCGCCGTCGGCCAGTTCGAGCTCCAGGCCGGAGCGCAGCGGCACCGTCTGGCCCGGCACGATCCGCTGGCTGGTGCCGTCGGAGCGGGTGCCGGTCCAGGCGTCCGCCGAGCGGTTGGCGAGGCCGTACCGGCCCGGCTTCTGCGGGTGCTCGACCAGCTCGGCGACGAGGCTGCCGTCCGTGTAGTCGTGCCGGGTCGGCTCGGCCGCCAGGTGGTGGCGGTGGATCCGCGCCGCCCGCCCGAGCAGCACGTGCCGCTCCGTCCGGGGCGGCGGGGTGGTCACCACCAGCCGGGGCGGCAGCACCAGCGGCGACCCGTCCTTCCAGCAGGTGCCGGGCGTCGCCGTGCCCGGCTCGGTCATGTTCTGCCGGCCGCAGTTCGGGCACTCCACGACCGCGTCCCGGGCCGCCCGCAGCGCGTCCCGCCACTGCGACTCGCGGACCCGCGCCGACGGCTCCCGCAGCCCCACCGTGAAGTTCTGCGTGAACAGCCGCTGGAGCGAGGGCGGGACGAGGGGCCACAGCGCCAGCACGGTCGTGTGCTCCACCGGGTCCGGGCGGTTGTCCGGGTCGTCCGGGTCGAAGAGGAACAGCGGGTCCCGCCCGTACAGCTTCCGCTCCGCGTGCTCGTCCAGGCAGCGGATCGCCAACTCCCGTGCCCCCTTGAAGGGGTGGTGGTTCGTCAGGAACATGAAGAGCAGGACCGACAGCGAGTGCAGGTCGCTCTGCGTGCCCGGCATCGCCCCCGGGTCGCCGCGCACCAGCTCGGGCGCCATGAAGCCCATCGTGCCGGAGATGCCGCTCCGGTCGCCCTCCACCACCGCGTTGTCGTTGTCGCAGACCAGGACCTCGCCGGTGGCCGGGTCGAAGAAGATGTTGCCCCACGAGATGTCCCGGTAGGCGATCCCGCGCGAGTGCAGCGCCTGGTACGCCTCCACCGTGTACAGGCACGCGGTCAGCAGCTCGCGGAAGCTGGTGGTGACCGTCCTCCGGAACAGTTCGGGCAGCCCGCGGAAGCGGTCCGGCCGCACGTCCATCAGATAGCCGAAGCGGTCCGGGGCCGCGCCGACGAACGCGGTCGGCCACAGGAAGCGGTCGTCCTGGAAGTCCCGGGCCACCAGGTCCTCGACCACCTGCCGCTGCTGCGGGGTCGCGCTGTCGGGGTAGTACCACTTGAGCGCCTTGGCGGAGCCGTCGGGAAGGGTCACCCGGTAGACCTCGCCCTGGCCGCCCTGGCCGAGCAGACGGTCGACGACCAGCGTCTCCCCGGTGTCGGTCGTCAGGGTGTCCCCGCTGTCGAGCATGCCACTCATCGTCGTTCCGTCTCCTCGTCGTCGTTCGTCGTGCCGTCCGGCTCCGCCGGGGACTCCGCCCCGGGCTCCGGCTCCGGCTCCGGCTCCGGGCCCCAGGGCCGCGCCGCCTCCGGCGCCGACGCCCAGGCCGGCCCCGGGCCGTCGCCCCGCTCCGCGCGGTGGGCGAGCGCCAGGGTGGTGTCGTCGCCGGAGTGCCGGGACGCCTCCGCCAGCCAGCGCGGCACGTCCTCGGCGATCCCCGGCAGGCCCCGGCCGGCCAGCCGCTCGTACAGCCCCTCCGTGAACGCGGTGAACCCCGCGTCCGAGGCGAAGCTCTTCGACAGGCCGTCCGTCGAGAGCGCGAGCAGCCGGGGCCCCCGCTCCGGATCGGGCAGCGGCTCCCAGTGCACCCGGACCAGCCGCCAGGCCTCCGGCAGGCACAGGGAGGCCGTCTCGTCGCCGAGTTCGGCCCGCTCCGGGGCGAGCGGCAGCCGCACCCGCCCGTCCTCGTCCACCACCGTCAGCTCGCCGTCGCCCAACTGCCAGGCGACGAAGAGGCCGGGGACCAGGACGGCCCCCACGAGCGTGGAGCCGTACAGCCGCAGCACGTCCTCCCGGGGCGCGTCGGCGCCCTCGGGGCCGGGCTGCCGGCGCCAGTGCCCCCACACCTCGTTCTGCCAGTCCCGCACCAGCCGCTCGGGCAGTTCGTACCGGGCGTAGTCGTGCAGCCGGCGCAGCCGGCCGCCGGGCCGGTCCGCGCCGAGGCAGGCGGCGAACTCCCGCCCCCGGACCACGAACCGGTCGGCGGCGAACCGCGCCCCCACGTCGCTGCGGGGGTACGAGGGCGAGCCGTGCCCGTCCGCCACCGTGAGGACCAGCGGGTCGGCCGCCGACCCGGTGCCCTCCGCCACGCTCCAGTCCTGGTTGCGCTTCTTGCCGAACCCCTGGACGCTCGCGCAGAGTGTTTCCCAGTCCGCCAGGGGGATCACCACACGTCGTCTTCGTCGTCGTCGGCGAGGACCGGCGGCGCGTAGGGGGCGGCGGGCTTGGTGGGGCCGTCGCCCACGTGGCCCCCGGCGACGGGCTGCGAGGCGGCCTTCACCGCGGCCGTCGACGCCCAGCGGATGGCGGCGGCGAGCTGCTTGGGGCTGTTGGCGTCCAGCGGGCGCAGCTCCGGGTTGGCCAGGAACTCCTGGAGCACGCCCCGGTCGGCGTCCGCGCCGATCGCGATGGCCACCCGGACGGCCTTCCGGCCCCACGGGGTGGCCTCGATGGCGCGCAGCCCGGCCCGCCAGTCGTCGGTCGGGGCGCCGTCGGAGACCAGCGCGATCACCGGCTTGAGCGCCCGCTCCGGCATGGGCGGTGTCCGCAGCTCCCCGGCGACCAGGTGGAGCGCCTCGCCCAGGTTGGTGGTGCCGTCGGGGGCCACGTCCTGCCAGGTGAAGGAGTCCACCTCCACCGGGTCCTTGTGGTGCCAGCGGGCGGTGGTGGAGAAGGTGATGGTGCGGAGCAGCAGCTGGGCGGCCGGGTTGTCGCGGGCCACCGACTGCATCTCCGGGATCGCCTCCCGGATCGCGTAGTTGAGCTGTCCGATCTTCTCGCCGAGCATCGAGTACGAGGTGTCGAGCAGCCAGATGAAGTGCACCGGGCGGTTCGCCATGGCGCCGCCGGGGAGGTCGGTCACGATGTCCTCCAGGAACAGGAACAGGAACAGGAACGGGAACGGGAACGGGAACGGGAACGGGAACGGGGGGAGGGGGGAGGGAAAGGGAGACGGGGAAGGTCAGGGGCGGTCGGCCGTCAGCTCCTCCCAGAGGGCGGGGACGTCCCCGGCCAGCCGGACGACCGCGTCGACGAGCCCGGGCAGTCCGTAGACCGCGCCGAGCGCCGCCGCCGCGAGGACGAGGCCGGTGGCCGTGCGCAGCAGCACGAGGACGGCCTTCCGGGAGCGGGCGACCCGGGGGGTGACCACGGTCATCGGCCGCGCACCCCCGCTCCGCCGTCCCGCGCGTCGACCAGCGCCCCGACCCGCAGCCCGGACCGGGCGAGCAGCCAGAGCACGGGCTCGGCGGCCCGCCGGCCCTCGGGGTCGAGGGCGCCGGTGCCGGTGGCGGTGAAGGCGCTGACGGACCAGTAGCGGGCGGTCCTGAACTGGTGGGTGAAGTTGCGGACGAGACCGCCGAGGCCGAGCGCGGTCAGCCAGGTGTCGACCTCGGCGCCCGCGGGCGGCAGCGACGCGATCCGGTCCAGCACGTCCCGTTTGGTGACGACGACGGCCACGGGCAGCTTCCCCCTCCGTCCGACGAGTGCGGTGAGTTCGCCGCTGAGCCCGTCGAAGGTCTCGACGGGCCCCTGGGCGGCGGGCCGGGCCTCGGCGGCGACCGTGCCGTCGGCGGCGGCGATGCGCTGCCGCACGGCCCGGTCGGCGAGGACGTCGACGACGAAGAGGACGCCGTCGGCGTGCGCGAGGTACTGCTGCTCGCGCAGCCGGTCGGCGCCCTGGAGCGCCTCGCCCATCGGGTCGTACAGATAGAGCAGCCGGCGGCGCCGGCCCTTGCCGACGAGGATCATCCAGGCCCGCTGGTCGCCCTGGGTCTTCAGCGCCCAGTCGTCGTCCCGCAGCCGCCGGTCCAGGAGGGCGCTGTCGTGCCGGTCGGCGTCGGAGGCGTAGTCGAGGGTGAGCCTGCCGCTCGTCGCCCAGGACCGCAGTCCGGCGACCACGGCGGCCATCAGCATGGTCTTGCCGGAGGAGGACGCGCCGATCAGCGGCACGTGGACCACCCGGGTGGTCGCCGCCGCGGGCGGCAGCGGCCGGTCGCAGGAGGGGCATTCGGCGGCGATCCGGTCGCGGCCGGTGAGCGGGGAGGCGGGCAGCCGCTTCCCGCACCGGCAGGTGTGCCGGAAGACGCCGTACCGCCCGGGCCGCAGCTCCCGGTGGGTCGCGGTGGCGCAGTGCGGACAGCGGTGGGCGGCCAGCGGCACCGGCCGGTGGCAGCCGGGGTGCGGGCAGACCGGCCGGATCCGGAAGAGCAGCAGCCGGGCCCGCTCCGCCCCGCGCAGCACGCCGACGGCGACGGCCCAGCCGGCCCACAGGACGGCGACGAACACCCCGAAGAGGAGCAGCGCGGCGGCGTGCAGCACCGCGACGAGCAGCACGGCGACGGTCGCGCCGAGCGCCGTGCCGGGGGCCGCCAGCCAGAGCCACGTCCGGGTGAAGGCGTTGACCCCGCGCCGCCCGCCGGTCGGCCGCCGCCGCTGGAACAGCCGGGCGACCACCCGCTTCATCCAGTGCCGGTGCCACAGCTGCCACGGGGTCCTCAGGCCGGCGCCGACGGCACCGGCCGTGTCGACCCACAACTGCCGTGCCCAGTACGAGGGGTGGGCGGGTTCGGCGCCGATAGGGACCACGCGCGGGTCCGCGCGGCCCGCGCCGAGCGGGCCGAGCGCGGCGACGGCCGCCCGCGAGGTGGCGGCGAGCAGCGTCCAGAACGCCCGGAACACGCAGACCGCGAGGGCCGTCACGGCCCACACCGCGGCGACCACGACGACGATCAGCCAGGTCAGGTCCCCACCGTCCATCGCGCGGTCACCTCCCCCCGTCCCGGGGCGGCTCGACGTCGCCCCACCGGGGCTCCCGCGTCCGGTCCTGCCGCCGTCCGCCGAACCGGCGGAGGAGCTGCTTCACGCCGCCGGCCGGCCGGGCCCACTCCTCGAAGAGGTCCCGGTGGGCCGCGCCGTACCGCCCGACGTGCTCGGCGGCGAGCCGCAGCTGGTCGTCCGGCATCTTCCGCGCCGCGGGCCGCAGGACCTCCTCCAGGAGCGTGCGGCGGGTGAGGTTCCAGACCGGCCCTGCGCCCTGGTGCATGTTCCAGGCGAGGTAGCAGTCGGCGAGCCGGGACGGGACGGTGAGGAAGTCGGTGAGGACGGGGGAGCGGGCGGCCTCGGCGTAGGCGTCGATCAGGGTCGGGTCGTTGCTGTACGCGAGGGCCTGGAGCTCCCGGGGCGGCCGGTCGGCCCGCAGGAGCAGCCGGGCGAGTGCCTGCGCGGCCCGTTCCTGGGCGGCCGGGCGGGCCTGCGAGGAGAGCGACCGGGCGCGCTCGACGAGGTTGCCGTGCGGGGCGCTCGGGTCGGTGTCGGCGTGCTCCAGGGTGTGGACGTGGGCGAGCAGCGCCAGGTCGTGGTACGCCGCCCGGCCCACCGCGTCCCGCCCGTACTTGAGGAGCTGCTTGGCGAGGGTGGGCGCGGCCCTGTCGTCGGCGGGCGCGTCGACGGCGGCGCTCACCAGGTCGTCCCAGGTGCCGGCGGACCGGTGGACCTCGGCCCCGCTCTCGCCGAGGAGCTGGGACGCCTCCTCGGCCGTCGGCGCGCGGTCCTGCCAGAGCAGGCTCACCGCGGTGCGCAGCAGCAGCGGGGTGACCAGGTGGGAGCCGCCGGAGGCGCGCAGCAGCGCGTGCAGGGCGGGCGTCCGGTTCCCGGCCGGGGGCGCCGGCGTCCCGGCGGCCGCGCACATCCGCAGGTGGGGCCGGTGCCCGAGCCCGTCACGCGGCAGCGGGACGGTGCGCAGCGCGGCGGCCACGGCGGCCGGATGGTCGGCGGCGCGGGCCTCCAGCAGGTCGAGGAGGTGGATCCGCAGCGGCGCGGACTCGTCGAGGACGTCGAGGAGTTCCGGTACGGCCCCCGCCCCGGCGCCCGTGGCGGCGCCGGCCCCGTCGACGATGCGCCGGCACAGCCGGTCGGCGAGCCCCGGCAGCAGGTCGTCGTGGTCGATGCCGAGGGTCGCCGCGATCCGCAGCAGCCCGGCGGTGCGGGGCAGCGGGGTGCCGGGCGTGCCGAGTCCGGCCCGGACGGCCTCCCCGAGCCCGTCGGTGAGCCGGCCGCGGTACGGCTCCGGCAGCGCGCCCGGCGGCAGCGGCGGCGGTGCGAGGGACGGGTCCCGGACGGCGGCCTCGACGAGCCGGGCGGTGATCGGGGCGGTCACGGCGAGCGGGACGGTGTCGCGGAGCGCGGTGAGCAGGGCGGCGAGGGCGTCCGGGGCGAGGGCGCCGGGGCGGCCCTCGGCGCAGACGGCCCGCAGGAAGGTCTCCAGCTCCTCCTCGCCGAGGGCGTGGTGGTGGCCCGTCGCCCAGGCGGCGGCCGGGGCGTACGCGGCGGCGGGGACCGGCACGCCCTCGGCGAGCGCGAGCGTGGCGAGCGGCCCGACGGCGAACGGCTCGGCGCCGGGGAGGTCCTGGGCCCGCCGGAAGAGCGCGTCGGCGCCGGCCGCCCACACGGCGGCGGCGGTGAGCGCCCACAGGTCGTCGGTGGCGGGCGCGTCGGCGCGGGTGTCGGAGCGGTCGTGGACGGCGTACCGGTGCGGCTGCCCGGTCACGGCCCGGGCGTCCTCGGGGCGGACGCCGACGACCTGCTGGCGGGCGTGCTGGGGCCGCCGGGTGTACGTGGTGAAGGTGAGGCCGCGGGCGGCGTCCCGGGGCAGCGCCCCGGAGGCGAGCAGCAGCCAGTGGGCGACCCTCCGGGCGTCGCTCTCGGCGAGCACCACCTGCGGGGCGGCCGGGTCCTCGGTGACCCGGCGCAGGTCGGCGAGGACGGCGGCGAGCCGGGGGCCCAGCTCGGCGGCGAACCGGGCCAGTTCGCCGCCGAGCCCGGCGGGGAGCCGGGGCGTGAGCCGGACCAGCGGCGCGGGAGTCCCGGCCTCGGGCGAGCGGTCGGTCCACTCGGCCGCGCCCCACAGCGCGATCGGCGGCAGGTCGCCGGGGAGCGGTTCGCCGGCGGGCACGAGGACGGCGTGGGCGTGGAAGTTGCCCCACCGGCCGCTGTAGTCGGCGCCGGTGTAGACGGTGCGGCTGAGCAGGCCGCTGCCGTCGGAGAGCCGGGCGAAGCCGAACATCTCGGGGAACGCGGCGAGTTCGGCCTCGGACGGGCGGGCGGGGGCGTCCCGGGGCGGCTCGTAGCCGACGAGCTGTTCGGCCTCGCGGAGCACCGAGTGCGGCACGCCGGGGCTGACGGCGGTGAAGCGGAAGCCGGAGCCGTCCGGCCCGGGCGGCGCCGAGGTGTAGTGCATCTGGAGGAGGCTCACGCGGCCGGCACCCCCTTGCCGTTCTCGCGCGGCGGCCGGGCGACGGGCAGCAGGCCGCGCCGGGCGAGCAGCCACAGCAGCGGGTCCTCGACCCGGACCGGCTGGGGTCCGGCGGCGGGCACGTCGGCGGGCGCGCCGGCGGGCGGCGGGGCGCCGAGCGCGGAGATCCCGAAGAGGGAGACGTCGGAGAAGTCCCGCTCCAGCTGCCGCCAGAGCGCTCCCGAGTCCCAGCCCTCCAGGAGCGAGCGGGTCTCCTCGTGGACGGCGAGCCGGTCGGCCTCGTCGAACCGGCCGCCGGAGTGCGGGGCGTTGCCGAGCAGCGGCGAGTGCGGGTCGAGCAGTCCCCGCACGGTGTCGGTCTTGGTGACGGCGACGGCGAGCGGGATCCCGACCCGGCCCCGGGAGCCGCCGTGTCCGTGCGAGCGGAGCTGGGTGGCGATCTCGGCGGCGATCTGGAGGGCGGGGGTGTCCTTGGCGGGCATCGGCCCGTCGGCGTCGCCGAGGGTGTCGCGGACGGCGCCGAGCTGGAGCGGGTCGACGAGCAGCACGATGCCGTGGGCGGCGCTCAGGTACTGGGTGTAGCGGTTCATCGCCTCGGCCGACTTGAGGTCCTCGCCGGCCGCGTCGAAGAAGACCAGCGCCGTGTGCCGGCTGCCGTCGCGCCCGAAGCCCTTGCGGGGCAGGCTCAGCCGGTACAGCAGCGGGTCGTTGAAGCCGACGGCGGACGGGATGGTGGCGTCGGGCAGCCGCAGCCGGTCGTAGAGGTCCTCGGCCATCTCGCGGTCGCGCCGCTGGCTCTCGTCGCCCATGGCGGCGAGCGCGGCCCCGTACGCCTGCCCCACGCGGTGGCGCAGCTCGTTGACGAGGACGGACACGTAGGTGCTCTTGCCGGACGCCTTCGCGCCGACCAGGGCGATGATCCGGCTGTCCTGCTCGCAGTAGTCGCTGGGCAGGTCGCTGTGGCAGTTGGCGCAGACCCGGACCGGCGTGGGCACCCCGCAGTGCGGGCACTCGGCGCGCGGCCCGGGCCCGCGCAGCCCGCCGAGGGTGCGCGGCGCGACGAAGACCGGGCCCTTCAGATAGGCGGCCGGGGCGTGGGAGGCGCCCGTGAAGCTCGCCCAGCGGTCGTCCCGTTCGGGATCGCAGGGCGAGCCGCCGCGCAGCCCGGTCCGCGCCATCAGACAGCGGTACGGGAGCCGTGCGGCCTGCGCGCGATGAAAGCAGTAGGGGCAGATGACCGTCGTCATGTCAGCGCACCACCAGGGTCGTGAGGGCGGGTTCGTCGAGTCGTACGGCTCCGGCGCCGTCGCCCAGCAGGAAGGCGCGGAGCGCGTAGGGCGGGCGGGAGAGGTCGGGGTCCGGCGGGAGCGGCAGGGTGTGGAGCGGGGCGGCGGCGAGCTCGGTGCCGTCGACCCTGAGCAGTTCGGTGCCGTCCTCGGCGTGCCGGGGCCGGGCGGAGGCCCGGTCGCCGCCCCGGTGGACGAGGACGAAGGCGGGCAGCGGCGCGGCCGGGTCGTGCCCGTGTGCGCTGATCTCGACGGCGTACGGCACCGCCCGGCGGCCGAGCCCGCGCCGCCGGGTCAGCAGCCGGTAACGCACCACGGCCTCCGCGGGCACCTCCACCGTGACGGGCGCCCGGCGGACGGGGACGGCGGCGGCGCCGGGCCGCTCGTCGGGGGCGAGCGGCTGGAGCGTGACGCGGGCCGGGCCGGGGCCGAGGGGGAGCCGGAGCCCTTCGCGGACGTACCGGCTGCGGCTGGCGGTCAGGTCGCCGCCGTCCCAGGCGGCGCGCACGGTCCCGGCCCCGGACGGCCAGTCGAAGAACAGCCGCACCCGCCCGCCGGGTTCGCGCACGGCCCGGGGCGCGCCGACCGGGCCCGGCACGTCGAGCCGCACCGCGGGACCGGCGAGCGCCCGCTCGCCGAGCACGGTCGCCGCGCCGACGAGCCCGGCGAAGGCGCCGTCCGGCGTGGTGAAGCCGGGGTCCCCGTACCGTGCCCAGGGCAGCGGTGCGGGCAGGTCGGCGGCGCGCAGCTCGCTCCCGGGCGCGGGCGCGGCCCCCTCCGGCCACACCACGAGCCGCACCTCGGCGCCCTCGCCGCCGTGCCCGGCGAACCGCACCCCGCCCTCCGGCCCGGGCTCGGCGGTGAGCCCGGTGAGCGGCCGGGGCCACGCGTGCACGGTGCCGCTCCCCGCCACTTCCGGCGCGTCCACGGTGCCCCCGGCGGGCGAGGGATGACGAGCCGTCAACCGCACCTCGTAGCTGCCGGGTTCGAGACCGGTGAAGACGTGTTCCTCCGCGCGGTCGAGGGTGTGGTGGCCTGCCGCGGCCCGCGGCCCGGTCAGGGTCACGACGACGCCGGAGGCCGTCCGGGGGAGCCGCCACCGGACGGTGAGCCGCGCGGGCCCGTCCTCGACGGCGACGTCCTCGACGGCGGGCGCCACGAGCAGCGCCCGCGACACGAGCGGTGCCCCCGTGGGCTGCCCGTCCCGTACGGGGAAGGCGGCGTACCGCACTCGGAGCCCCACCGGCGGGTCGGCGTCGACGGCGGACCCGCCCGCGCCGGCGCCGCGCACCGGGTCCGGGCGGTCCAGGCCGGACCCGGTGCGGAGGACGCGCCAGCGGACGCCCGGACGGTCGGGCCAGGAGAGCGTCACCGCGCCCCCGGCGGCGGGCCGGGCGGTCAGGCCGGAGTCGCCGCCGTCGGGGGCGGTGCCGAGCCGGATCAGCCCCCGGACGGCCTCGTCGTCGTCGGCGGTGACGGCCAGGACCCGCAGATAGCGGGCCTCGGCCCCGGTGGGGTCGGTGCCGGCCGCCGCCTCGGCGAGCATCCGGTCGCAGCGGCCGAGCCTCCGGCGCAGCCGCGCCTCGAAGGCGGCGAGCCACGGATCGGCGGCCAGCGCTTCCGGTCCCACGGCCGCGACCGCCCGGTCGCAGCCGCGCAGCCGTCGTGCCGACCAGAGCCGGGCGAGCGATTCGGCGGCCCTCCGCTGCCGGTCGTCCAGGACCGGCACGGTCGGTAACGCCTTCGCCAGCACGCGGACTTCGGCGGGGTCGAGCCCGAGGCCGGTGGCGCGCTGCCGGAGGAGCGGGAGGAGTTGGTAGAGGAGGACCCGCCGGAGCAGGGCCGGGTCGCGCCGCCGGATCGCGGCGAGCAGCCGCAGCACCGGGGCGTGCGCGGGGCGGGCGTCGGCCAGGGCGTCCAGGGCGGGGCCGTCGAGCAGCCGCCGCCGGCGCGGGCCGCACAGCGCGACCCCGTCGAGCACGGAGACGAAGGCGCTGCCGTCGGCGGCCTCCTGAGGATCCGTCAGCGCCTCGCCGGCGTACCGTAATCCGGCCGCCGCCTGAGCCTCCGTCAGTGCGTGGTACTCGGTCGCCAGCGGGGCGAGCGGTAACGGACCCAGGGCGCCGGGCAGGCCCAGCCGTTCACCGAACCCCCGCCGCATCCCCCGACCCTTCGCGCTCGCGCTCCCCGCTTCGCAAGGGGTACATCTCAGCAGAAGAAAGAGGCGGACGCAGGTCCTTTCACGCAGATCACCGAGGGTGCCGGACCGGATGCGGAGGGTGCGCCCCGGGTGCCGCGCAGCAGTGGACGGCGACCGTCCCGTGCGGCCCCCACTCCTGCGCGACGGTCGCCGTCCGGTGCCACCCCAGCCGCTCGTAGAGGGCGGTGGCGGCGGTGTCGTGGGCGGCCACGTCCAGCACCGCCCGGCGGCCGAGAACCCCGGCCTCGGCTACCGCCTCCGCGAGCAGCGGCGCGCCGAGGCCGTGGCCGCGGGCGGAGGGGGGCACGTACAGCCGGTTCACCATGACGGCCTGGCCGACGTCCCTGCCCGTGGCCGCGCTCCACACCCCGGGCGCCGCGTCGTGCTCCCGTGGCCCGGCCGGCCCCACGTGCCCGACGGGCCGCCCGCCGCGCTCCGCCACCCAGGCGCCGACGGTGGTCGGCGGGGTGATCCACGCCGCCGGCCGCTCGGGCCGGCTCACCGGGTAGCCGTCGTGCTCGTGGACCTCCCGGAGCAGGTCGACGCAGGCGTCGAGATCGGCGTCGGTCCGGCGGCGGACGGTGGTGAGGGACGCGTCGATCTTCATGGGGCGTCGAAGCACACGCGGGCGCACGGGCGCGCGGGCGCGCGGGCGGGCGCACCCGCGCGAAGTGGCCCACGAAGACCCGGCGGAAGTTGCCCATGCATCTGGGCCGCTCGCGCGGCAGGATGGACCCATGACGATCGACGCGGCCCCGCGCCCCCTCGCCCCCGCCCCCGCCGCCACCCGGACCCGGGTGGACTTCTGGTTCGACCCCGCCTGCCCGTTCGCGTGGATCACCTCCCGCTGGATCCTGGAGGTGGAGCGGCTGCGGGACCTCGACGTCCGGTTCCACGTCATGAGCCTGTACCTGCACAACGAGGGCAACGACCTCCCCGACTGGTACCGGGACCTGGTCGACCGCTCGCTCGGCCCGGTCCGGGTCGCCGTGGCCGCCGCCGAGCGGTGCGGCGACGGGATCCTGCGCGACCTCTACACCGCCTACGGCACCCGCATCCACCAGGGCGGCGACAAGGACTTCGACCGGGTGACCGCCGAGGTGCTGGCCGAACTCGGCCTCCCCGCCGAGCTGGCCGCCGCCGCGCACACCGACGCGTACGACGCCGCCCTCGGGCGCACCCACGACGCCGGCACCGACCCGGCCTCGGGCGGCTACGTCGGCACGCCCACCCTCCACCTCGACGGCACCCCGTTCTTCGGCCCGGTGCTCGACGCGATCCCGCGCGGCGAGCAGGCCGCCGAACTCTTCGACGCGGTCCGCGTCCTGGCCGGGAACCCGCACTTCTTCGAGCTGAAGCGGGAGCGCACGGGACGCCTGTCCTTCGGGTAGGAAGGGGAAAGCCCCGGGCCGCGCGTGGCGCGCGGGTCCCGGGGCTCCCGTGGGGACTTCGGTCAGCGGTCGAGGAGGGCGATGCGGAGGGCGCGCTCGACGTGGTTCGCCGTGTTCTGGTAGCCGTCCGCGTTCGGGTGGACCAGGGTGACGCGCTTGCCGACGAGGCCGCAGTGCAGCTTGCCGACCGAGGCGGGCCAGTAGTCCGCGGCGTCGCCGCAGATGCCCTCGACCCACTTCTCGCCGGCGGGCTGACAGGCGTCGTGGCCCACGCTGGAGGAGTAGACGTCGACGTAGCGGTCGCCGAAGAACTCCGTGACCCGCTGGATCGTGCTGTTCAGCCGGATCAGCACGTCGTCACGGAGCCAGTCGACGTCGGCGTGCTTGATCAGACTGAGCTCGGTGAGCGCGGCGCGGTTGCAGGCGCTGCCGTCCTCCGGCAGGACGGCCGGGTAGCCGACGGTGATCACCTTGGCGTTGGGCGCGGCCTGGTGCACGAGGGCCAGCATCTGGACGTACTCGTCCTGGACCCGGGCGAGCTTGTCCTCGACGCTCTCCTCCCCCTCCGGGGGGTTGGTGTAGTGCTCACGGCAGGAGCCGCCGATCTCGGCCCCCTCCTCGAGACACTTGAGGAGCATGCCGCCGAAGGGCAGGCTGTTGCCGCCGACGCCGATGGTGACCACGTCGGTGTTCTCGTTCAGACCCGCTCGCTTGATCTGCGTGTCGACCGCGCTCCAGCCTTCGGCGGGCGGCTGGACCGGGCTGATCGGCGTCTGCCGGGTCTCGGCGATGTCCTTGATGGTGGCGTTGCCGCAGCTGACGTTGGTCAGGTGGACCAGCTTGCCCGGCGGGAACTCCTCCAGCTCCTGCTGGACCAGGCCGGGGTAGGCGCCGGAGGTGCGGTCGCAGCCGTCGCGGGACGGGTCGCCCAGCGCGGGCAGCGGGTCGCCGACGAAGCCGCCCGCGGTGTACGAGTCGCCCAGCGCGGCCCACTCGTACTGCTCGGCCGCACCGGCGGAACCGGCGGGCAGGAGGGCGGACGCGGCCAGCGCGAGCCCCACGGTCAGGGCGCGGAAGCGCAGGCGGGAGACAGGGTGTCGCATGGATCCTCCAGGATCGGCAAAAGACGCCCGGGTCGGTCACGTGGCCCCGGGCGAAGGCAACGCCCAAGATCATCCAGGCTGCGGAACCACCGGTTCCGCGAATCGGACCTATCACCCCCGATCGAGCTAAAAGATCACATCATCGATGTCGCCGCCGGTCTCGCCGTAGAGTGCGGCCCATGACGGAGACAGGACGGCAGTGGGTGGAGGGCTGGGCCGTGTGCCGGCGGATCGCCCGGCCGGTGGAGGTGCCCTGGGGGCTGCGCCTTGAGGTCGGGCAGCCGACCCAGAGGGTGCGCCACGTGCTCCTCGGCGCCGGCACGGACGCCGACACCGCGCGCGGCCTGATCGACTCGATCACCGAACCCACCACGGTCGTCAAGGCGTTCCTCTCCCAGGACGACATGGCCCCGTGGTTCCCGCCGCCCTGGGAGCCCGTCGACCCCTGCTTCCTGATGGCCGTCGACCTGCGCCCGTCGGCCGCGCGGACGCCGGAGGGGTACACCGCCACCGTCGAGACCGACGGCGGGCTCGTCTCGGTACGGGTCCGGAGCGCCGACGGTCGGCTCGCCGCGTCCGGCCTCGCCGGCCTGACCGACAGCGCCTGCGTCTACGACCAGATCGTCACCGAACCGGACCACCGCCGACGGGGCCTGGGGACGGTGGTGATGGGCGCCCTCACCGGCGCGGCGCTCGCGAAGGGCGTCTCCCAGGGCGTCCTGGGCGCGACCGTCCAGGGCCGCGCCCTCTACGAGACGCTCGGCTGGAAGGTGCTCGCACCCCTGAACGGCTACGTCCACCGGCCCCGCGCCTGAGCGGCTTCCGCGCGGCTCCCGTCAACGGCCCCGCCGCTCCGTCGACGTGAGGGCCGCCTCGACCACCGCCTCGACGCGGCCGCGCTGCTGCGCGGGGGTGGCCAGGGCGTCGGGCCGCAGGGTGTAGACCGTCCGGCGGTGCCGTTCGGTGCTCGCGAAGACGCCGCTGGTCCAGCCGCCGCTGGAGCCGGTCTTGCCCCAGATCCTGGTGCCGTTCAGCTCGATCCCCATCAGACCGCCCGCGCTGAAGCAGGCCGCGGCCGTGGGGCAGCTGGTGTTCTCGGGGGCGCTGGGCACCGTCGGCACCTCGAAGAGGTGCCGCTGCTGGGCCGGCGGGAGGAGCCGCCCGTCCAGCAGGGCACGCATGAACGCGTCCAGGTCGGCCGCGGTGGACGTCAGCCCGCCCTCCGACCAGGCCCACGCTGTCGAGGGGTCCGTCGAGAGCCCGGTGTCGCGCAGGGCCAGCGGGCGCAGGATCCGCCGGTCGAGCTCACCGGCGAAGGAGCGGCCGGTGACCCGCTCCACCAGCAGCCCGGCGACGAAGCTGTTCAGCCCGTTGTACTGCTGGACGGTGCCGGGGGCCGGGGTGCGGCCGGGGCGGGCCTCGGCGTCCGCCGCGAAGGAGGCGGCCACCACCCCCTCCGGCCCGAGGGGGACCCGGGCCGGACGGGGCAGGTCGCTGGTGTGATCCAGCAGCTGGCGCACCGTCACGTCCGCGTACGCGGACGGGATCGACGTGGGCAGGTAGCGGCGGACGGGCTCGTCGATGCCGATCCGGTGCTCGGCGACCAGCTGGAGCACCAGGGCATCGGTGAAGATCTTGGTCACGCTGCCCACCGGGAAGCGCGCATCCGCCGCCACCGGTCCGGCCGTTCCGGTGTACGGGGTGGGCATGCCCCGGCCGCCGACCCGCACCAGGGCCGCGTCCGTCACCTCGTCGGGCAGAGTGGCCAGCAGTTCCCGCACCGCGGTCGTGTCGCGGGCGGCGGGGACGTCATGGGAGACGACCGCGCCGGGCGCGGCCGTGGCCACGGGGGCGGCGGCCACGCCGGTGGCGAGTGCGGCCAGCGCCACGCAGGCGACGGTGAGGCGGCGGGCGGCACGGGGACCAGTGGTCATCGGTTGCTCCTGGGGACGGGCGGACGCTCGGATCGGCGCATGACCTGCGCTGGATCAACCTTCGCCCCCGCAGTGCCCGTTGAGCATCGGTGATCACCCTGAGGCCACCCGGAGCTCACCCCTGGTCCCCCTCCGGGTCCGGGCGGGGTCGGCGTGATCCGTGCACCTGGCCCGGGCCCGGGCCCGCCGAACATGACATGTCCACGCGCTGCTTAAGATCATCGTCTTTGCCGAGTTCGACACAAGGAAAGCGATGAGAATACGCGGGATTCTGGCGGCCTTCGCGGTCGCCCTCTCGGTCGTCCTGATGGCCGGTCTGGCCCAGAGCGGGGCGGACCTGCTGCGGGCGGACCGCCCGGCGGTGACGCAGACGGAGCGCACGACGACGGACGCGGCGGCCGACGCCGGGCCCGGAACCCAGGTCCAGCTCCGGTCGGTCACCTTCAACATGTGCGGCGGCTACTGCAACAAGGGCGGCACCGACCTGCTGCAGCACGTCGAGAACGAGATCACCAGGTTCGCGCCGGTGCACCTGATCATGCTCCAGGAGGTGTGCTACTCGCAGTTCGAGTGGTTCCGGAGCAAGTACGCGGGCACCTATGAGTTCAGCTTCACGCCCCTGCTCACCAACTACCCGAGCTGTGGTCAGTCCAACTGTGCGGTGAACGAGGACAGCGACCCGAACAACGACGACAGGCGCTGCTGGGTCGGCCAGGTCCTCGGTGCCCGTGGGGCGCTGCTGGGCGCCAAGGACGAGATCCCCCTCGGCGGCGAGAGCCACCAGATCGACTCCAGCGGCAATCCCATCCCCCTGCCGCGGACGTTCAACGCCCTCTGCCATGACGTGGCCCTCACCGGCGTCCCCGGGAAGGTCAAGGGCTGCAGCGTGCACCTGCGCGCCTGGGACGACCCCGAGGGCGTCAACGACCGGGCCCGCTCCGCGCAGGCGGCGCGTCTCGCCTCCGAACTCGACGAGGACATCGACGCCGGCAAGGTCGTCGTGGTGGGCGGGGACTTCAACTCCGTGGCGCAGCCGCACAAGGGTCCGGCCCTGGACAGCTTCTACCGCCCCGAGGCCGCGCCGGGCGGGGGCATCGGCCGCTTCTACGAAGCCGACACCACCGACGACAGGGACCCCGACGGCACCGGCCCCGACCCCGGCCTCTGGACCTTGCCGGAGCCGGACTGCGTCGCCCCCGCCACGACCTGCCGCAGCGGCGAGTCCACCACCCTCGACCTGTCCCCGCTCCAGGACGACCAGCGCAACAGCAAGATCGACCACCTCTTCTTCTCCGAGGCCACCACGACCGGCACGCTCAGCGGCGGTGTGTACCCCCTGTACTTCAGCGATGCCGCGCGCACGAAGATCACGTACAACAAGGCCGACGCCGCCAAGGACGCCAACGGCAAGTACCTGAAGCTGTCGGACCACGCCTTCTACCGCGGGTGGTCGACGGTCACCGTCGCACCCTGACCCTCCGGTGACGGACGGCCCGCGCCGCATGCCCTGCGGCGCGGGCCGTCCGTCGAGCGGCGTCAGTGCACCGAGAAGCCGCCGTCGACGAAGAGCGAGTGGCCCGTGACGTACGCGGAGGCGCTGCTCGCGAGGAAGACGGCGGCGCCCGCGAAGTCCTCGGCCAGGCCGTTGCGGCCCACCATCGTGCGGGCCGCCAGCGCCGCGACCTTCTCCGGGTCCGAGGACAGCCGCCGGTTCAGCGCGGTCATCACGAAGCCGGGGACCAGCGTGTTGGCGGTGACGCCGTACGCGGACCACGCCTCCGCCTGCGAGCGCGCCAGCGACTCCAGCGCGCCCTTGGACACCCCGTACGCCCCGCTCTGCACGAACGCCCGGTGCGCCTGCTGCGAGGTCACGTGGATGAACCGCCCGAAGCCGCGCTCGGCCATCCCCGGCCCGAACCGCTGCCCCAGCAGGAACGGCGCCTCCAGGTTCACCGTCATCGTGGTGTCCCAGACCTCCTCGCCGAGCTCGCCGAGGGGCGGACGGAGGTTGATCCCGGCCGAGTTGACCACGATGTCCGGCTCCCCGAACACCCCGGCCGCCGCCTCCGCGCCCGCCCTGATCCCCTCCCGGGTGCTCAGGTCCGCGCTCACCCAGCCGGCCCGGCAGCCGTCGGCCGTCAGCTCCTCGACGGTCGCGACGAGATCCGCCTCCTTGCGCGCCAGGACGACCACGCTCGCCCCCGCGCGCGCCAGCGCCCCCGCGATCGCCCGGCCGATGCCGGAGCTGCCGCCCGTGACCAGGGCGGTGCGGCCCTCCAGGGAGAAGAGGCCGGAGAGGTAGTCGGTTCCCATGCGTGTCGCTCCTCAGGACGTGCGTGTACCGGCCCGCCCGTGCGCGGTAGGGGGCAGGTACACGCATCCTGACACAGCCGCGCGTCAGGCGAGCTGGGCGACGAACTCCGTCCAGGCGGCCGGCGCCACGGTGAACTGGGGGCCGTCCGGGACCTTGGAGTCGCGGACGTGGACGGTGGAGGGGCAAGCCGCGACCTCGACGCAGTCACCGTCGCCGCTGCTGCTGTAGCTGGACTTGTGCCAGGAGAGGGCGACTTCTACGCAGTCGTCGCCGCTGCCGCTGCTGTAGCTGCTCTTGAACCAGACCAGGTCAGTGGTGCTCATAGTGCTCCTCGGATCTCCCGCAACAAGCCCACGGATGCCTCTGCAGACAGGGCCTGTGCTCGCATCCTGGCATACCGCTGCTGGAGGATGCTGACCACTTTGAGGTCGGAGAACAGCTGGCCGGTCTCCTGGCCTTCGCAGTACGCGTACCACGCGTTCTCCTCGGTCTCCAGGAGGCGCAGGGGACCGCCGAGGCCAGCGTGGTAGCCGCGAGACTGCGGCATGATCTGGATGTCGATGTTGCGGCGTTCGCCGAGCGCGAGGATGTGGTCGATCTGCTCCCGCATGACCTCCGCGCTGGCCACCTGGCGACGCACGGCGTGTTCCTCGATGGTGAAGCTGTAGATCGTTTCCGGGCGGTCGGTGAGGATGCTCGCCCGCTCGACACGTGTGACCAGGTTCGACTCGATCTTGTCGTCGCTCATCGCCGGGATCTGCTTCTCGAAGAGTGTCCGGGCGTACGCCGGCGTTTGGAACAGGCCCGGGACCATCCGGCTCTCGAAGGTGTACAGCGTCACCGCGAGCGGCTCCAGCTCCGCCCACTCCTCGAACCACTTCGCCAGCCCCGCCTTGCGCGTCAGATGCTTCGCCGCCGCCCGGATCACCCCGAACGCGTCCAGCACCTCCTCCGCCTTGTCCACGAACTTCTTCGACGGCACGCGTCGGCCCTGCTCGATCGACGCGACCATGGGGACCGAGTAGCCCACCTTCGGCGCGAACTGTTCCTGCGTCAGCCCCGCTCGTCTGCGGAAGGCCTTGACCACTTCCCCGAAAGCCTTCAGGCTCTCCGAAGTCTCCGGTTCGCTTCCCTTGGGAACGTCGTCCGCCACCCCGCCACCTCCCGCACCGCGTGCTCGCGTTGAACCCGTCCAGGTTCACGGAACGTCACCGGTACAGTCCAGCGAGCCGACCCGTACAACCGCTCAGTACGAGTCGAGTAGCTGGGAACTCGCCATGATCGCAGCGAAATTGGCCGCATGACGACTCCTCTGGTGCGCAAACGACCCGTCACCGTACGTATGTTCGCGCAACGCTTCAGCTCCACCCCGCGCGGCGCCCGCCTCGCCCGCCGTCTGGCCTTGCACCAACTCCACCAGTGGGGCGTTCCGTACGGCGCCGAGCTGTCCGACTCCGCCGCGGTGATCGTGGCCGAGCTGGCGGCCAACGCGGTGCTTCACGGGCGCGTCCCGGGGCGGGACTGCGAGCTGGCGCTGCTGTACTCGCCCGGGCTGCTGCTGCGGATCGACGTCTCCGACACCCGGGGCGAGCGGCGGCCGGAGCGCGGGATGGCGGCGGGGCCGCTGGACGAGGGCGGGCGGGGGCTGCTGCTCGTCGGGGCGCTGGCCTCGCGGTGGGAGGTGCTCGACCGCGTACCGGTCGGGAAGACGGTACGGGCCGAGCTGGACCTCAGAAGGGTGTGACGGTCTCCCACCTCGTTCCCAGGAAGTCGGTGTGCGGCCTGAGTTGCACGGAGTCGGGCCCCGGCCGGCCGTCGAGCATCCTCGGCCCGTGGGAGACGCCCAGGCAGGTGAAGACGAGTGAGTCGCCCAGGACCGAGCCCAGCCATCGGGTGCCGGGATCCTCCCGGTTCCCCAGGGTCACCGTGCCCGCCTGGTAGTCGTCGGCGAGGCACTTGTCGCCGGCGTCGTTGGCCCTCGGCTGGAGCGAGCGCAACTCGCGCCGTGGGCCCGCTCGTTGACCGTTCAAGGAGCGGGCCCACGGCAGTGGGGTCACGGGGCCGGGGCGTAGCCGGCCGGGCGGGTGGTGAAGGTGCCGCGGCCCTGGGTGCGGCCGCGGAGGCGGGTCGCGTAGCCGAAGAGCTCGGCCAGCGGGACCGTCGCCGTCACCACCGACGTACCGCCGCGGACCTCGGAGTCCGTGACCCGGCCCCGGCGGGACGCGAGGTCGCCGAGGACCGTGCCGACGGAGTCGGCGGGCACGGTGACCGTCACGTCCGCCACCGGTTCGAGCAGCGTCAGGACGCTCGACCGGAGGGCCTCGCGGAGCGCGAAGCGGCCGGCGGCGCGGAACGCCGGCTCGGACGAGTCCTTCGGGTGGGTCGCCCCGTCGGTCAGCGTGACGCGGACGCCCGTCACCGGGTGGCCGCCGAGCGGGCCGTCGACGAGCGCGTCCCGGCAGCCGGCCTCGACCGCGCGGACGTACTCCTGCGGGACCCGCCCGCCCGTCACCGTGGACGTGAACACGAACTCCTCCTCCCCGTCCAGCGGCTGGACGTCGATGACGACATGGGCGAACTGGCCCGCGCCGCCGTCCTGTTTGACGTGCCGGTAGAGCACTCCCGTCACTCCCTCCGTCACCGTCTCGCGGTACGCGACCTGCGGGCGGCCGGCCGTGACCTCCAGGCCGCGCTCGCGCCGCAGCTTCTCCACCGCGACCTCCAGGTGCAGTTCGCCGAGGCCCGACAGCACGGTCTGGCCCGTCTCCGGGTCGGCCCGCACCACCAGCGACGGGTCCTCCTCGGCGAGCCGGGCGAGGGCCGTCGCCAGCCGGCCGGTGTCGGTGGACCGGCGCGCCTCCACGGCCACCGAGACCACCGGGGCGGCGGGCACCGGCGGTTCGAGGACGACCGGCGCCTCCGGGGCGCACAGCGTGGCCCCGGCGCGGACGGTCTTCGGGCCGACCACGGCGACGATGTCCCCGGCGAGGCCGACGGGCACGTCCACCGTCCGGTCGGCCTGCACGAGCAGGACGCGGGAGATCCGCTCGGTCCGGCCGGTGGCCGTGTCGAGCACGGTGGAACCCTGTCGGAGGGTGCCCGCGTAGACGCGGACGTACGTCATCCGGCCGGTCGGCGCCGCGCTCACCTTGAACGCGAGCGCGACGAGCGGCGCGTCCCGATCGGCCGCCCGCCCGCCCCCGCCGACCGGAGGCCGGTCGGCGGGGGCGGGCAGATAGGCGACGACCGCGTCCAGGAGCGGTTCCACCCCGCGGTCGCGGTACGCCGCACCGCACAGCACCACCACGGCGGTGCCCGCCAGGGTCAGCTCCCGCAGGGCCCGGACCAGCGTCCCCGCCGCCAGCGAGCCCGTCACGCAGAACTCGTCCAGGGCGTCGGGGTGCAGCTCCGCCACCGCCTCCTCCAGCAGGCGCCGGCGGCGTACCGCCTCGTCGCGCACGCCCGCCGGGACCTCCGTCTCGGCCCGGACGCCGTCCTCCCACGCGTACGCCCGCATCCGGACGAGGTCCACGACGCCCCGGAAGCCGTCCTCCCGGCCGAGGGGCAGCTGGACGGGGAGCGGGACGGTGCCGAGGCGGTCCCGGATCGAGTCGACGGCCGCGTCCAGGTCGGCGCCGGCCCGGTCCATCTTGTTGACGAACGCGATCCGGGGGACGCCGTACCGGTCGGCCTGCCGCCACACCGACTCGCTCTGCGGCTCGACGCCCGCGACCGCGTCGAAGACGGCCACGGCGCCGTCGAGGACGCGGAGCGCGCGCTCGACCTCGTCGGAGAAGTCGACGTGGCCGGGTGTGTCGATGAGCGTGAGCCGGTGACCGGCCCAGGAGCAGGTGACGGCGGCGGAGGAGATGGTGATGCCGCGCTCCCGCTCCTGCGGGTCGAAGTCGGTGACGGTGGTGCCCTCGTGGACCTCGCCCCGCTTGTGGACGGCGCCGGTCAGGAAGAGGATCCGCTCGGTCACGGTCGTCTTGCCCGCGTCGACGTGGGCGAGGATGCCGAGGTTGCGGACCTGGGTGTTCGGGAGGGAGCGCACGGTGATGTGCCTTTCGCTGCTGCGGAGAAGAGAACAGGGCAGCGCGATTCCCGGACGCGGGAAGGCGTCAGCGGGCCTGCGATGACGGGCGCGCAGCCGTCACCGGCAGGCGGAAGAGGCGAGGATCACGTCGTACCGGCGGGCACGGGGGAGGACGGCGACGGCGTACTGGTGACGCATGGTCGGCTCCCCCCGGGTCGGTCGAACGGCTCGCTGCGGCGCGCCGGTCCGGTGCGCCGTGACGGGAGTGTAGGGAGCCGGGGGAGGGGCGCGACAGCGGTTTTCCCGCACCGGCGCGCGTGGCCGTATCTCGTCTGTCCAGAAGGCGCCGGCGCGTGCTTAATGGGCGCACCACTGGCACACGCGTACGAGGCGCACACGCGAGGAGACGGGGGACTCTCTCATGGACGCGACGAACGAGCCCGGCACACCGCCCGCACCGCCCGCACCGCCCGGGCCGCCGCCCGGACCGGACGGCACGCCCGCTCCGCCGGCGGACCCGCCGACCCGGCGGCCGCTGCTCGAACAGCCCCGGCCGGCGAAGCTGCGCCCCCGTTCGGTCGACCTCTCGGTGGGCGAGGGGGTGCTGTGGATCGGCACGGCGGCGCTCCCGCTGCGGCACCTCACCTCGGTGGAGGTGACCCGGGTCAAGCCCGACGCCGTGCTGCGCTGGCTGCTCGTCGTCGGCCTGGTCGTCCTCGGGGTGAGCGCCGTCCAGGGCGACGCCGTGCCCGGCGGGGGCGGACTCCCCGTGCTCGTCGTCCTGGCCGCCCTGGTCTTCCTCGCGCTCAAGGACGTCTTCGCACCGGCCCGGCCGGTGCTGGTCGTCCAGACGGCCGCGGGGTCCACGGCCGTCGTGACCCTGCCCGTCTTCGACGACCTGCGGCAGATCGCCGCCGCCGTCGTGCGGGCGATCGACGATCCGTCGGCGCGGTTCGAGGCCGTGGTGCAGCGGGTGGGCCCCCAGGGCAACGGGGACCGGCACGCCCCCGTCGTCCGCGTGAAGGGCGGCCGGGGAGGCTCCGGCCTCACGTACCGGTAGCCGAGGCTCCGGCCTCACGTACCGGTAGGCGCCCCGGCCGGCTGGAGGAGGTCCCAGCGGTTGCCGTACAGGTCCTCGAAGACGGCGACCGAGCCGTACGGCTCGTGCCGGGGCTCCTCCAGGAACTTCACCCCGGCGGCCGTCATCCGCTCGTGGTCGCGGGCGAAGTCGTCGGTGTGCAGGAAGAAGGCGACCCGGCCGCCCGACTGGTTGCCGACGGCGGCCTCCTCGTCGTCGTTCCTGGCGCGGGCCAGCAGCAGACCCGCGTTCCCGATCCCGCCGAAGCCGCCGGCACCGCGCGGGCGGACGACGACCCAGCGGGTGCCGTTGCCCCGGTCGGTGTCCTCGACGAGGTCGAAGCCGAGGGCGTCGGTGTAGAAGGCGATGGCCTCGTCGTAATCACGGACGACGAGCGTGACGAGTGCGATGGACGGCATCGCCCCAACGTAATGCGCGAACCGGACGGAACCCACCCGTGGCGACCCGCGTCGCCGCCGCCGCGACCCTCGACGCTGCGAGGGTCGGCACGAGGGTCGGGGGAGGGACGGAGGCGGGTCCGGACAGGGCGGGACGGGGGTCCGTGCGAGGGGTGCCGGGCGGGCCCCCGGTGCGACAATGCCGCCCATGGACGCAGAGGGGTTCGACCGGCTCGTCGCGCGGGCGCGGCGGCTCGCCCGGGGCGAGGGGCGACGGGTCCTGGGGCTGGCCGGACCGCCCGGGGCCGGGAAGTCCACGCTCGCCGAACGGCTCGTCGAGCGGCTCGACGGGCGCGCCGTGCTCGTGCCCATGGACGGCTTTCACCTCGCCGGGGCCGAGCTGGCCCGGCTCGGCCGCGCCGGGCGGAAGGGCGCGCCCGACACCTTCGACGCCGCCGGCTACGCGGCCCTCCTCGCCCGGCTCCGGACCCCCGAGGCCGGCACCGTCGTCTACGCGCCCGCCTTCGACCGCGCCCTGGAGGAGCCCGTCGCCGGGTCGATCGCCGTGCCGCCGGGGATCCCGCTCGTCGTCACCGAGGGCAACTACCTCCTCCACGGGGACGGTTCCTGGGCGGCGGTCCGGCCGCTCCTCGACGAGGTCTGGTACCTCGACCTGCCCGACGCCGTCCGCGTCCCCCGGCTCGTCGCCCGGCACGTCCGCTTCGGCAGGGCCGCACCCGAGGCCGAGGCATGGGTGGCCCGCTCCGACGAGGCCAACGCCCGGCTGATCGCGGCCGGCCGCCACCGCGCCGACCTCGTCGTCCCGATGGACTGACCGGGGAAGACCGACCGCACTCCGGCGGAGAGGGGGAACCCGACCGCCCGTCCAGCCGTCCGTCACCATGTACCTGACGACAGGGGGAACGGATGACGGAGATTCTGTACGGCGAGCGGTCGCGGAACCCGCTGGCCAGGACGGTCGAACTGACCGAGGCCGGGATCCGCAGGGGCGGCCGGACCACGCCGCTCGGCGAGCTGAACCTGGCCGCGATGGCGGAGGCCTACCGGCGCGGGCGGTGGCTCGGCGGCGGCGGGTCCGAGCGCCCGCTGGAACGGCTGGAGGAAGGAGCCGGCGTCGTCCCGCTGACCCGGGTCTCCGGCACCAGCACCCCGCTCAAGGTGCGCCGCGCCGCCGCGTTCGCACGCGAGCTGGGAGAGCTCGCCGTCCGGCTGAGCGGCGGCCCCGAGCGGGTCGCCGAGCTGGGGCGGCGGGCCGCCGCCGAGGGCGTGCCGCTGTGGCTGGCCCGGCGGACCGCGCCCGGCCCCGCCGGGGACGTCACCGTCGCCGTCGACCGGCGCCTGGTCCGGGTCGACGTGTGGGGCCCGCACGCCCCCGTCGTACGGATCCGGGCGCCCTTCGGCTTCCACCCCGACGAGGTCCACCCGTCCCGCGGCCTCACGCTCACCGTCGGTGACACCCCGGCCGAGCTGCACCTGGAGCGGCGGAAGCTCCGCAAGTCCAAGAGCTTCGTGCTCGCGCAACTTCCCGGGCAGCGCTGGGAGCTGCGGCGGGAGAGCACCACCGGCTCGTGGCTGCTCCGCGACGACCGGCGGGTCGCCCTCCTCGCCCGGCCCGCGCGCCGCCGCCCCGCCGCCCGGCCCGACGAGCTCCTGCTGCCGCTCGCCCCGGTCGGCCTGGAGACCTCCGACCCGCTGGACGCGGTCATGGCGCACGCCTTCTCCGCCGCGTTCGGCCTCGGTGACACCACCGGCCTCGCCCGCTTCCCCGCCCAGTGGCGCCCGAGGGAGGGCTACGAGCCCGCCGCCGTCGACACCGACTGGCTGCGCCCCTGGTTCAGCAACCTCGGTACCGGCAGCGCCGACAACGAACCCGGCGGCGGCGACGGCTGGGGCTCGGACGGCGGAGACGCGGGCGACTCCGGCGGCGGTGACGGCGGGAGCGACGGCGGAGGCGGCGGCGACGGCGGTGGCGGCGGGGGCGGCGACTGACCCCCGAGTAGGGTGACGCCATGAACGACGAGCGCGCCGGGGCCACCGGGTGGGAGGAGCGGGTCGCCGCCCTCTGGGAGAAGATCGACACGTACGCGCCCGAGGACTTCCGGGCCCGGATCGCGGACCTCGCCGCCGAGCGGGACGACGACGCCGTCGCCCTCTTCGAGCGGGGGGCCGCCCACGACTCCACCGGGCTGCCCGTGGAGGCCGTCGGCTACTACGAGCGGGCGCTCGGCCTCGGCCTCACCGGGCTGCGCCGCCGCCGGGCCGTCATCCAGCTGGCGAGCAGCCTGCGGAACCTCGGGCGCCCCGACCGGAGCGTGGAACTGCTCACCGTCGAGCGGGACCTGCCCGCCGAGCGGCTCGACGCCGACGAGCGGGCGCTCGCCCCGGCCGTGGACGCCTTCCTCGCCCTCGCGCTCGCCGACACCGGCCGCGACCGGGAGGCCGCCTCCCTCGCCCTCGGCGCCCTCGCCCCGCTGCTGCCCCGCTACAACCGCTCCCTCGCCCACTACGCGCGCGCCCTGCTCACCGCCCCCGACGGCTCCTGAGCCGACTTCCGCGGGCGGCCGGTGGAGGCGGGGGACCACTCGCTAGGCTGAACGCAACGGCGACGGAAGGCGGGCTGACGTGGGGTGGCTGCGCAGGAGACCCAGGCGGGACGGCGAGGACGCGCCGAGGGATCCGGAGTTCGCCTTCTTCTCCGAGCGCGAGGCCGCGCTCTTCCGGGCCACCGTCCGCGAGGCGTTCGCCGAACTCGGCCTGGAGGTCACCGTCTACGCTGCCTCCGTCCAGGACGACAGGCAGCGCCGCTTCGGCCTCGGCAACCTCGCCGCCGTCTGCCACCGGGACCGGCGCGGCCCCCGCGTCTGGCCCGAGCTGATCCGCCGGCACGTCACCCTCGTGGTGCGGACCCTGGACGGCCCGTCCGCCCTCGACACGCTGCCGCCCGAGCAGATCCGCGCCCAGCTCTACCCCCGGGTCGTCAACGGCGAGGGCATCGACCCCGGCGCCTTCGGCTACGCCCGGACGCTCGCCCCCGGCCTGTACGAGGTGCTGGCGCTCGACCTGCCGGAGAGCGTCATGATGCTCACCGACGACGCCCTCGACCGGATCGGCGACCCCGCCCAGCTGCGCGCCCGAGCCCTGAAGAACCTGCGCGGGCTGCCCGTCGAGGAGCACGAGACCGTCCGCGACGCCGACGGCATGTCCTTCGAGGTCGTCGTCGGCGACTCCTTCTACACCGCCAGCCGGGTCCTCGACCTCGACGCCCTGGCCGAGCAGGTCACCGGACTGCCGCTCGGCGAGCACGGCGCCCTCGTCGCGGTGCCCTTCCGGCACCAGATCGCCTTCCACCCGATCCGGGACACCTCGATCATCCCGGCGCTCGGCGCGATGGCCTCCTTCGCCGCCTCCGAGTACGAGGACACGCCGGGCGCCATCAGTCCCTACGTCTTCTGGTGGCGGGACGGCACCCTCACCCAGCTCAGCGAGCACGACGAGGAGCGCGGGGAGCTGCGGATCGTCGTCGGCGACGACTTCCAGGACCTGCTCGAACGGCTGATCGCCCAGGGGCCCGGGCCCCGCTGACGGCGCCCCGCGCGGTCGCGGCGGCCGGGGCCGCCGGAGAGGATGCTGGAGGACGCCCGCCCGCCGCCGCGAAGGAGACCCCCATGCCGACCCCGGCCGCACCCTCCGACGACACCCCCACCCCCTTCACCGCCGACGACTACCGGGCCCGGATGGACCGGGCGGCCGCCTCCGCCGCCGGAGCCGGACTCGCCGGAGTGCTCGTCGCCCCCGGCCCCGACCTGGTCTACCTCACCGGCTACCAGCCGACCGCGATCACCGAACGGCTCACCGTCCTCGTCATCGCCCCCGGCCGGGACCCCGTGCTTGTCGTCCCCACCCTGGAGGCCCCCGACGCGGAGAAGGCCGTCGGCGCGCCCGCGCTGACCCTCCGCGACTGGACCGACGGCACGGACCCGTACCGCGTCACCGCCCCGCTCCTCGACGTCGACGGACGCTTCGGCGTCAGCGACAACGCCTGGGCCATGCACCTCATCGGCCTCCAGCGGGCCCTCCCCGCCACCACGTACGTCTCCCTCACCGAGGCCCTGCCGATGCTGCGGGCCGTGAAGGACACGCACGAGCTGGCCAGGATCGCCGCCGCCGGGGCCGCCGCCGACCGGGCCTACGAGGAGATCCTCAAGGTGCGGTTCGCGGGCCGCCGCGAGACCGAGGTCGCCGCCGACCTCGCCCGGCTGCTCCTGGAGTTCGGCCACTCCCAGGTCGACTTCACCGTCGTCGGCTCCGGACCCAACGGCGCCAACCCGCACCACGAGGCCGGCGACCGGGTCATCGAGCGCGGCGACATGGTCGTCCTCGACTTCGGAGGGCTCAAGCACGGCTACGGCTCCGACACCACCCGCACCGTCCACGTCGGCGAACCCACCGACGAGGAGCGCCGGGTCCACGACCTCGTCCGCGAGGCCCAGCAGGCCGGCTTCGAGGCCGTGAAGTCCGGCATCGCCTGCCAGGACGTGGACCGCGCCGCCCGCAAGGTCATCACCGACGCCGGGTACGGCGAGTACTTCATCCACCGCACCGGCCACGGCATCGGCGTCACCACCCACGAACCGCCCTACATGATCGAGGGCGAGGAGCGGCCCGTCGTCCCCGGCATGTGCTTCTCCATCGAGCCCGGCGTCTACCTGCCGGGCCGCTTCGGCGTCCGCATCGAGGACATCGTCACCCTGACCGAGGACGGCACCGGCCGCCGCTTCAACGCCACCCCGCACGAGATGGCCCTCGTCGAGTAGCCGCCGCCTACCCGTCGGCGAGGACCACCGCCGACTCGCCGCCGAGGCGCAGCAGCCCGTCCCGGGCGGGCGCCTCGGTCGGCTCCCAGGCGGCGAGGACCCGGTCCCGGCCGTTGGAGCCCAGCGGGATCGAGGCCGGCTCCTTGCCCAGGTTGACCGCCACCCGCACGTCACCCCGCCGGAAGACCAGCCAGCGGGCCTCCTCGTCGAAGGCCACCTTCACGCCGCCCAGGTCCGGGTCGGTCAGGTCGGGCAGTGTACGGCGCAGCGCGATCAGCTCGCGGTGCCAGGCCAGGATCCGCCGGTGCGGGTCCCGCTCGCGCTCCGTCCGGTCCAGGACCGAGCGGTCCCGGGTCGCCGGGTCCTGCGGGTCCGGCACCTCGGCCTCGTCCCAGCCGTGCGCCGCGAACTCCCGCCGCCTGCCCCGGCGTACGGCCTCCGCCAGCTCCGGGTCGGTGTGGTCGGTGAAGTACTGCCAAGGGGTGCGGGCGCCCCACTCCTCGCCCATGAACAGCATCGGCACCGACGGGCCGGTGAGCACCAGCGTCGCCGCGCAGGCCAGCAGCCCGGGGGAGAGGGAGGCCGAAAGGCGGTCCCCCAGCGCCCGGTTGCCGATCTGGTCGTGGGTCTGCGCATAGCCCAGGAAGCGGTGGGCGGGGGTGCGCTCCCGGTCGACCGGGCGGCCGTGGTGCCGGCCGCGGAAGGAGGAGTACGTGCCGTCGTGGAAGAAGACCCGGGTGAGGGTCTTGGCCAGCGCGGCCATCGGGGCGCGCGCGAAGTCCGCGTAGTAGCCCTGGGACTCGCCGGTCAGCGCGCAGTGCAGGGCGTGGTGGAAGTCGTCGTTCCACTGGGCGTGCAGACCGAGGCCGCCGAGGGCGCGCGGGGTGGTGGTGCGCGGGTCGGCCAGGTCGGACTCGGCGATCAGGAAGTGCTGGCGGCCCTGCTCCTTCGCCAACTCGTCGACCGCCGCCGACAGTTCCTCCAGGAACGTCAGGGCACGGTCGTCGGCGAGCGCGTGCACCGCGTCGAGCCGCAGCCCGTCGATCCGGTAGTCCCGCAGCCAGGCGAGCGCGCTGCCGAGGAAGTACGCCCGCACCTCGTCCGAGCCCGGCGCGTCCAGGTTCACCGCCGCGCCCCACGGCGTGTGGTGGGTCTCGGTGAAGTACGGCCCGTAGACCGGGAGGTAGTTTCCGGACGGGCCCAGGTGGTTGTGCACCACGTCGAGGACCACGCCCATGCCCAGGCCGTGCGCGGCGTCGGTGAACCGCTTCAGCGCCTCCGGCCCGCCGTACGGCTCGTGCACCGCCCACGGCGCCACCCCGTCGTACCCCCAGCCGCGCACCCCGGGGAACGGGCAGAGCGGCATCAGCTCCACATGGGTGATGCCGAGCCCGGCGAGCTCCCCGAGCCGGGCCGCGGCGGCGTCGAGGGTGCCCTCCGGGGTGAAGGTGCCGACGTGCAGCTCGTACAGGACGGCGCCGCGCAGCCGCAGCCGGGGCGGCTCGTGACGCCAGGCGTAGCCCGCGTGGTCGACGACGGCGCTCAGCCCGTCCGGCCCGTCCGGCAGCCGGCGGCCGCGCGGATCGGGGCGGACGGGCCCGCCGTCGACGCGGAAGCCGTACCGGTCGCCGTCGGCGGCCGGCACGGTGCCGGTCCACCAGCCCTCCCGCAGCGGGTCCGGGTCCAGCGGGTGCCCGCTGCCCTCGATCTCCAGGGTCACCCGGTCGCGGGCGTGCGGCGCCCAGACCTCGAAGAGCACGGCGGATCTCCTCGCAGACGTCGGTACGGTCGTCGGTGCGGTCGGCTACGTCGCTCCCATCCTGGCAGTCAGGAGGACGACGCGCCCGGCGCGTCCCACACGTAGTCGATCTGGCGCTGGAAGTTCACGTATCCGGCGCGGGCGAACGCCGCCGCCATCGGCACGTTCCCCAGGTCGGTCGCGGCCCGCACCCGCGGCACGCCCGCGTCGGCGAGGATCCGGGTGCCCTCGGCGAGGATCTCGTCGATGTACCCGTGGCCCCGGTGGGCGGGCAGCACCCCGATGTAGGCGATGATCGGGTTGTAGTTGTTGCGGGCGGGGATCACGAAGCCGACCGGCTCGCCCGTGCCCGGCAGCTCCGCCACCTGCCACCACGCGCGCGGCGAGGCGTAGTGCGGGAACTCCTCGTCGTAGTGGCGCTCGGCGGCCTCCCGGAGGGTCAGCCCCTCGCCCAGGTCGGCCTGCCCGTGCGCGTCGAGCGTGCCCTCCATCACCGGCGTCATCAGTGCCAGCAGGTCCTCCCGGTCCCGCACCGGGCGGAACGCGAGCCGGCCGGTGCGCTCGGCCACCGGTGTCCCGGGCAGCCACTCCAGGCGCAGCCGCTCGACCAGCGGCCGGGCCCCGGTCTCGGCGAGGAGGGAGAACAGCAGCTCCACCCGGTCGCGGGTCTCCGGGACCTCCCGCCAGTCGGCGGGCAGATAGCGGTTGAACTCCGGCGGCACGGTGCCGGCCGGTACGACGGCGGCCATGGCGGTGCGCAGCAGCCGCCGGCCCACCTCCGCCGCCTCCCCGGCCGGCAGCTCCGGGTCGAGGTCGAAGAAGTCGAGGGCGAGCGGTTCGCCGCCCTCCTTGTTGGTCCACCAGGCGATCCGGCCGAGCAGCCGGCCGTCGCGGAGGGCCACCCAGAGCCACTCGGGGCGGCGGCGGCCGGTGCGGAGGTCGTCGGCGACCTCGTGGTCGAGCGTGTAGGTGAGGCCGAGGAACAGGTCCAGTTCCCCGGTCCCGTCGAGCGGGCGGACGACGAGGCCGTCGGTCATGCGGTGGTTCCCCCAGGGGTCGGTGCGGGTGAGCCCGCAGACCGTAACAGCGATCTTGGGACGGTGGCGCGGGTTTTGTGCCGGAGCCGATACGGCCCCGGGACGGGCCGCTTCTGGACAGCCCGGCCCGGGCACGCGGACAATCACGGTGTGACGACCCCTTACGAGCCTCCGGCGCACTCCCCGCGGCTGACCGACGCCGAGCGGGACCGCGCGCTGGTGCTGCTCCGGGAGGGCGCCGCACAGGGCCGTCTCTCGCACGACACCTTCCTCTTCCGGATGGAGCGAGCCCTCCAGGCCCGCCGCCCCGACGAACTGGCCGTGCTCACCGCCGACCTGCGCGGCGAGAGCGGCTGGAGCCGGCGGGTGATCGGCGCCGTCGAGGCCGTCTCGGGCTTCACCGCCCGCCTCCGCCGAGCCTGGCACGCCGAGCGGCTGCCCAAGCTGCTGCTGCCGCAGCCGGGGCCGTACCCGCTGCGGATCGGCCGCGACCCGGTGAACGGGCTGCGGCTCAGTCACGAGACGGCGTCCCGGCTGCACGCCGAGCTCTCCCTCCAGGGCGGCCTCTGGGTGCTGCGCGACCTCGGCTCCACCAACGGCACCACCGTCAACGGCCGCCGGGTCGTCGGCGCCGTCGTGGTGCGGGCCGGCGACGTCGTCGGCTTCGGCGAGATGAGCTTCCGGCTCTCCGTCGACTGACGTGCCCTCCGCCGACCGACGAGCTTCGCGCCGGCCGGCGAGCTCTCCGCCGGTTGCTGTGCTCTCTGTCGACAGGCCAGGTCAGCGCGGTGCCCCCTCACCCGTCCGGCGGAACGTGACGGGCGGCGCGGGGGCGCGGATGGTGGGCTGGGGGGACGCGCGCCACGACTCCGGCCGCGGTCCGTCACCGCCGGACGAGCCGTACGCACCGATCGGGCTGACCGAGCCGGTCCCGTACGAGCCGGCCGGGGCCGAACGACAGGGGGCGCGCGATGCGCGACGAGCCGAGCCGCGACACCGAGGGCCGGACGGGCGAGGGGCCCTGGGAGCGGGTGCCCGTCATGGCGCCCGCCCGGCGGGCCGCCGGGCCCGCACGGGTGCGGCCGGTGGCCGACCCGACCGCGCCGCCCGGCGGGCTGACCGTCGCCCCCAGCCCGCTGGACCCCGGCGCCGCCCTCGACCCGCACCCCGTGCACCGCAGGCTGCGCGAGGAGTTCCCGCTCACGTACGACCCGCTGCTGCGCGCCTGGGTCCTCAGCCGGTACGCCGACGTGGCCACCGCCCTCACCGACCCCCGCTTCACCCACGGGCACCGGCCCGGCGACCCGGCCTGCGCCCGGGCCCACACCGACGTGGACCTCGGCGAGCTGCGGTCGGTGGCGGAACGCACCGCGTTCGTGCTGGCCCGCCGGATCGCCGGCCGCGAACGGGCCGACCTGGTGGCCGACTTCTGCCACTGGCTGCCGGCCGGCACGGTCGCCGCCGCCGTCGGCGTCCCCTACCGGGACATGATGCGGCTGGTACGGGGCCGGGCCGCGACGGCGCTCGCCGGGGAGTGCGGCGGGCAGATCGCGGTACGGGAGAAGGCGCTGGCCTCCTTCCTCGCCAACGTCCTCGTCGACCCCGACCAGGTCGCCGCCCTGCGCGACGCCCCGCCGGGCCTGGTGGCCCGGGCGTGGGCCGAGTCGCTGCGCCGCGACCCTCCGGTGCAGATCGCCGTCCGGCGCACCCGCGAGGACGTGCCGGTCAGCGGCGGGGTGCTGCCCGGAGGCTCCTCGGTCGCGCTGCTCATCGGCGCGGCCGGACGGGACCCCGAGCGGTTCCGCGACCCGGACCGCTTCGACCCGCTCCGCGACGACCCGCACCAGCTCACCTACGGCCCCGGATTCTGCCCGGCGGTGATCCTGGCCGGCCTGGAAGCGGAGTACGCGGTCCGCGTGCTCTTCCAGGCGATGCCCCGGCTGCGGCTGGCCGACGGCTTCCGTCCCGCGCCGGCCGGGCTCATCACCCGCGCCCCGCGCACCCTGGCGGTCCTGCCGAACGGCTGATTCTGTGCGGTGCCGCCCCGCTGCTAGGGTGACGTGCGCTCGTCAAGCGAGCCTTCTTTCGCACGTACGACTTCCAACGGGGAACGATCAAGTGAAGCTTCGTCATGCCCGCGCGATCGCCGTCTTCGGCATCGCCGTCTTCGCCCTCACCGGTGCCCGCGGTTCGAACGGCGCCAGCTGCGGCGGCAGCAGCGGTTCGAGCTCCAGCTCCAGCGGCGGCAGCCACGACAACGACGGGTCCGGCAGCAGCTCCGGCGGCTCCGTCCCCGGCGGCGGCAGCAGCGCGGACAAGGCGGCCCGCGACGTCACCATCGACAAGTGCGCCTACGACCCGGCGACGAAGAACCTCACCGCCCGGATCACGGTGAAGAACGACGGCGCGCTCGACTACGACTACTCCGTCACGATGAAGTTCACCGGCACCGGCGCGACCTCCGCGACCGCGTTCAAGGGCGGCATCGCCGTCGCGGCGGGCGCCTCCGCGACCGCCGAGCTCAGCACCCCGTACCCGGGCACCGGCGACGGCTCCGAGTACACCAAGTGCGAGGTCACGCGCGCCAGCCGCCTCTGACGCGCCGGCGGCGGAAGAACGGGTGGGCGGGGACCGACGGGGTCCCCGCCCACCCGCCGTCGTCAGCCGCGCCGCCGGTAGGCGTCGGTCTGGGTCGGCGGCGCGTCGTGCGCCGCCCACGAGTTGTACGAGACCCGGTCCCGGCTCGCCTGGAGGCGGGCCTGCTCCTCGACGCGGAGGCCCTCCGCGTGCTCCGTCGTGGACCTGCCGCGGCGCAGCAGCACCACCGTCAGCACCACGACGAGATCCCCAGGACCGCGAACAGGATTCCCCTCGCCATCGGCTTCCCCCTCTTCCTCGTGCGCGTACCCGTCAGTGTGCGGTCAGGACGGGATCCGCGCGAGGAGCGCGACCGGGCGGTCCGCGAACAGCTCCGCCAGCTTCAGCTCGCTCTCCGGTCCGCCGGTGAACTCCCGCACCCCGTCGAGGACATCGGCCCACCGGCCCGCCGGCAGCACCAGCTCCGTGTCCCGCCAGCCGCCCGCCTCCGCCAGCCGCAGCGAGAGCCGGGTCACCGCGGTGACCACCTCGCCCGAGCGCGCGAAGGCCAGACAGTGGGCGGCGGCCGGGCCCTCGGCCGTCAGCGGCAGATAGGTCCCGCCGGGGCCGAAGGCCGCCGGACGCTCCCGGCGCAGCCGGAGCGCGGCCCGGACCAGCGCCGTCCGCCCGTCGTCCGGACCCGGCGCGAACGGGGCCCGGTTGTCCGGGTCGACCAGCGCCCGGTACTCGCGCTCGGTGCCCTGGTACAGCTCCGGCACGCCCGGCATGGTCAGCTGGACCAGCGCCGCGCCGTCCGCGTGCGCCCGGATGTGCGGCTCCAGCGCGAACGCCGCCTCGGACGCCGTCCGCAGCGGGACGCGACCGGGCCCGGCGGCGACGAAGTCGGCCACCGCCCGCTCGTACGCCGGGTCCTGCTCGGTCCAGGAGGTCCGCAGCCCCTCCTCCCGCACCGCCTTGAGCACCGCGGGACCGATCCGCTCCGGATCCGGCGTGCCGAAGCCGAAGGCGGTCTGCCAGGCCGTCCAGGCGAGGTGCGGGTCCGGCGCCGGGACCCCGGCGACCTCGGCCAGCAGCCCGGCCCACACGTCCGGACACTGGGCGAGCACCGCGATCGCCGCCCGCACGTCCGCGCTGCGCTTGGTGTCGTGGGTGGTGAGCACCGTGCCGCCGGCCGGCCAGTCGCGGGCCAGCCGGGCGCAGGCGGCGTGGAACTCCGCGACGCCGACGGCGGGCCGGCCCGGATCGCCGCCGACCTCGTTGGCCGAGAGCAGCGGGGCGTACCGGTAGAAGGCGGTGTCCTCGGTGGACTTGGCGCGCAGCGCCGAGGACGTCTGGGCGAACCGGGCCCGGAACGCGCGGTGTCCGGGGGAGTCGCCGTGCGTCCCGAGGAGCAGTCCCCGGACGGCGTCCACGGCGGCGGCCTCCTCCGGCACCGCGAACGCGGCCCGCGCGCCCCTGGCCGCCTCGGGGGTGAGGACCCGCTCGGCGCCGGTCCGGTAGGGCCGGTAGACCGGCACGCGGACGAGGAGTTCCTCGATCGCAGTGCGCAGGGCCCAGGGCGCGTGGTCCTGGAGCGCCGGATCGGCGGCGCACAGCCGGGCCGCCGCCCGGGTCAGGACGGCCGTCTCGGCCGCCAGGTCGTGCCGCACCACCTCGTACGCGGCGCGTCGGGCGGTCGCCTCCCACTCGCCGCCCCGGTCCGCCGAGCGGCCGGCGAACTCCCGGTAGAGTGCGGTGAGTTCGGCGGCCCCCTCCGGGTCGGTGAGGACGCCGTCGACCAGCCGCAGCGCGTCGTAGCCGGTGGTCCCGGCGACCGGCCAGGCGTCCGGCAGCGTCTCGGGTCCGGTGAGGATCTTCTCGACCACCGTCCAGCACCGGCCGCCGGTCGCCTCCGCCAGCCGCTCCAGATAGCCCTGCGGATCGGCGAGTCCGTCCGGATGGTCGATCCGCAGCCCCTCGATCACCCCGTCGGCGACCAGCTCCAGGATCTTCGCGTGGGTCGCCGTGAACACCTCCGGGTCCTCCACCCGCACCCCGATCAGGTCCGAGACGGTGAAGAAGCGCCGGTAGCCCAGCTCGGTGCGGGCCAGCCGCCACCAGCCGAGCCGGTACCACTGGGCGGCGAGCAGCTCGTCCAGCGGGAGCTCCTCGGTGCCCGCGCGGAGCGGGAACTCCTGCCCGTCCAGGCGGAGCACGCCGTCCTCGACCCGCAGCCGGTCCCGTACCTCCGACAGGCGCGCGGGCAGCACCGGGAGCAGCAGCCGGTCGCCGTCGCCGGCCGACCGGTCGAGGTCGAACCAGCGGGCGTACGGCGACTCCGGGCCGTCCCGCAGGACCTCCCGCAGGGCGTGGTTGTGGCGCGGGGAAGCGGCCATGTGGTTGGGCACCAGGTCCACCACCAGGCCCAGGCCGTGGGCGCGGGCGGTGGCGGCGAGCGAGCGCAGCCCCGCCTCGCCGCCCAGCTCCGCCCGGACCGCGCGGTGGTCGGTGACGTCGTAGCCGTGGGCGGAGCCGGGCACCGCCTCCAGGACGGGGGAGAGGTGCAGATGCGAGACGCCGAGACCGGCCAGGTGCGGCACGGCCCGCTCGGCGGCGGCGAACGGGAACGCGGGCTGGAGCTGGAGCCGGTAGGTGGCGGTGGGCACGACGGCGGGCGCGTGGCGGTGGGACGTCATGCGAACGTACGTACCCCGTACGGAAGCTTCCGTGTCATCACCCGATGCACCCGTTCGGGTGCATCGCGCTAGTTTCGGCCGATGCCCCCCCCGACGGCCAGGAGGTGCCCCCACCGGATGTACCGCGACACCCTCTCCCTGCTCGGGCCCGGCCTCCCGGTCCTCTCCTTCCTGGGCCGGCTGCCGACCGCCATGTGCCAGCTCGGCAGCGTGCTGCTGGTCGCGGAGACCAGCGGCTCGCTCGCCACGGCGGGCCTCGCCGGCGGCGCGCTGGCCGCCGGGCAGACCGTCGCGGGGCCGCTGCTCGGCCGGCTCGCGGACCGGCGCGGCCAGCGCGGCCCCGTCCTGGCCGCGTCCCTCGCCAACGCGGTCGCGGTCGCCGCCCTGGTCCTCGCCGCCGTCGCCCGGGCCCCCACCGGCCTCCTCGTGCCGCTGGCGCTGCTCGCCGGGGCGACCGTTCCCCAGATCGGGCCGCTGGCCCGGACCCGCTCGGTGGCCCTCGCCCGCCGGGCCGGCGCGGACGACCGGACCGTGGGCGCGGTCCTCTCCTTCGAGGGCACGCTCGACGAGGTGTCGTTCGTCCTCGGCCCGGCGCTCGTCGGCCTCGCCGCCGCCCTCGCCCACCCGGGCACCGCCCTGCTCGGCGCGGCCCTGCTGCTCGCCCTCTGCGGCACCGGCTTCGCCCTCCACCCCTCGGCCCGCGCCACCGCCCCGGAACCGGCCGCGAGCACCACCCGCACGGGCGCCGCCGAACGGACGCGGCTGCCCGGCTCCACGTACGCCCTCCGGGTGACGATGGTCCTCCAGGGCGCCATGTTCGGCGCCTCCCAGGCCGGGATCACCGCGCTCACCGCCGCGCTCGACGCGCCCGCCCAGGCCGGGCTCGTCTACGCGGCGATGGGGGTGATGAGCGCCGCCGTCGGCCTCTCGCTCGCCGCGCTGCCCGCCCGGATCGGCCTCACCCTCCGCTGGCGGACCGCGACCGCCGGGCTCGTCCTGCTCTCCCTCCCGCTGCTCGCCGTCGACTCCCTGCCGGGCCTGTACGCCGTGGTGACCGTGCTCGGCGCCGCCTACGCCCCGCACCTCATCACGGTCTTCGCGCTGACCGAGCGGTCCGTCCCGGCCGGCCGGCTCGCCGAGTCCATGGCCTTCCTGACCAGCGGGATCGTCGGCGGGCAGGCGCTCGCCCTGGCGCTCTCCGGCCGGCTCGCCGAACAGCACGGCGCCCCCGCCGCCTTCGCGGTGGCGGTGGGGGCGGCCGTCGCCTGCGCGGCGCTCTCCTGGACCGTCCGGACGGGGGCGCCGAGCGGCGCGCTCAGGCCGGGCGGCTCAGCACCGTCAGACTCAGCGGCGCGAGGGTGACCCGCTCGCCCGCCGCGATCTCCGGCCCCGCCAGCGGCGGCATCCCCTCCGGATCGGAGGTGTCCACCACGGTCCGCCAGCACCGCCCGTGGCTGTCCGGCACCGCGAACTCCAGCTCCTGCGACGAGGCGTTGAACATCAGCAGGAAGGAGTCGTCGGCGATCCGCTCGCCCTGCGGCCCCGGCTCCGAGATCGCGTTGCCGTTGAGGAAGACGGTCAGTGCCCGGGCGTGCGCCGCCTGCCAGTCGCGGGCCGTCATCTCCTCGCCCTCCGGCGTGAACCAGGCGATGTCGGTCAGCTCGTCGTGGGTGCCCTCCACCGGACGGCCGTGGAAGAAGCGCCGCCGCCGGAAGACCGGGTGCTCGCGGCGGAGCCGCACCATCGCCCGGGTGAACCGCAGCAGCGTCGCCTCCGCCTCGCTGTTCTCCTTCGGCCACCGCACCCAGGAGATCTCGCTGTCCTGGCAGTAGGCGTTGTTGTTGCCGCCCTGGGTGCGCCCGAACTCGTCGCCGTGGCTGAGCATCGGCACGCCCTGCGACAGCATCAGCGTCGCCAGGAAGTTGCGCATCTGCCGGGCCCGCAGCTCGATGATCCCGACGTCGTCGGTCTCGCCCTCCTGCCCGCAGTTCCAGGACCGGTTGTGGCTCTCGCCGTCCCGGTTGCCCTCCCCGTTGGCCTCGTTGCGCTTCTCGTTGTACGAGACCAGGTCCCGCAGGGTGAAGCCGTCGTGGCAGGTCACGAAGTTGACCGAGGCCAGCGGGCGCCGCCCGTCGTCCTGGTACAGGTCGGAGGAGCCGGTGAGCCGTGAGGCGAACTCGGCCAGCGTGCGCGGCTCGCCCCGCCACAGGTCCCGCACGCAGTCCCGGTACTTGCCGTTCCACTCGGTCCACAGCGGCGGGAAGTTGCCCACCTGGTAGCCGCCCTCGCCGACGTCCCACGGCTCGGCGATCAGCTTCACCTGGCTCACCACCGGGTCCTGCTGCACCAGGTCGAAGAAGGACGACAGCCGGTCCACCTCGTGGAACTGGCGGGCCAGGGTGGCCGCCAGGTCGAAGCGGAAGCCGTCCACGTGCATCTCGGTCACCCAGTACCGCAGGCTGTCCATGATCAGCTGGAGCACGTGCGGGGACCGCATGAGCAGCGAGTTCCCGGTGCCGGTGGTGTCCATGTAGTACCGGGGGTCGTCGGCGAGCCGGTAGTACGAAGGGTTGTCGAGGCCCCGGAAGGAGAGCGTCGGGCCCAGGTGGTTGCCCTCGGCCGTGTGGTTGTAGACGACGTCGAGGATGACCTCGATGCCCGCCTGGTGAAGCGCCCGCACTGCCGACTTGAACTCCAGGACCTGCTGCCCGCGGTCGCCCCAGGAGGCGTAGGCGTTGTGCGGCGCGAAGAAGCCGATCGTGTTGTAGCCCCAGTAGTTCGACAGCCCCGCGTCCACCAGCCGGTGGTCGTGCACGAACTGGTGCACCGGCATCAGTTCCAGCGCGGTCACGCCGAGTTCCTTCAGGTGCCCGATCACCGACGGGTGCGCGAGCCCCGCGTAGGTGCCGCGCAGCTCCTCCGGGAGGTCCGGGTGGAGCTTGGTCAGGCCCTTCACATGGGCCTCGTAGATCACCGTGTGGTGGTACTCGGTGCGCGGCCGCCGGTCGTCGCCCCAGTCGAAGTAGGGGTTCACCACCACCGAGGTCATCGTCCGCCCGGCCGAGTCCAGGTCGTTGCGCGCGTCGGGCCGCCCGAAGGGGTACCCGTACACCGCCTCGCCCCAGTCGACCGAGCCGGACATCGCCCGCGCGTACGGGTCGAGGAGGAGCTTCGCCGGGTTGCAGCGCAGCCCGCGCTCCGGCGCGTACGGCCCGTGCACCCGGAAGCCGTACCGCTGGCCGGGCATCACGCCCGGCAGGTACGCGTGGCGGACGAAGGCGTCCGTCTCGCGCAGTTCGACGGACGTCTCCGTGCCGTCGTCGTCGATGAGACACAGCTCGACGCGGTGCGCCGCCTCCGAGAAGACCGCGAAGTTGGTGCCCGCTCCGTCATAGGTGGCGCCCAGGGGGTACGCCTGTCCCGGCCAGACCTGCATGGATACGAATATTCCTCTTCTGTCCGGGTTCATGCATGCTCTTCGGCCCGATCCTGCCGGAAAGAGACGCCACCTCCCGGGATTTCGCCCGGTCCTACCGGGTGACCGCAGACCAAGCGGGGGATAGAGGGGGAAATGTGTACGAAATAACGCTCCGCCGCCGGGGTGGCGGCGGCCGGAGCGGCCGCGCGGGTCAACATCGGGTTCCGCCGCGTCGCCCCGGACGGGGCCGCCGGCCCCGTCCCGGCCGGCGGCACGGGTTCCGGCTCGCGCCCGGGGGCGGAACCGCTATGAATCCCCTCACTCCGCCCGATCTCGCCTCCGGGAACGGGCGGCCGCCGACGCCGAGTTGGGCAAGCGGCCGGACGATCCTGCTGCACCGCCTCCCGCTCCCGGAGTACCCTTCCTTGATCTTGTCGGAAGAATCGGGACGGGCGTCCAGAGCAGAAGGCGGTGCGCGGGTGAGCTCGGGAGGTCTTGAGCTGCCCCCAGGTGACGCGGGTCACGAGGGGGGACCGGCCGACCCTGGGGAGGCGCCGCCCACGGTGGTCCTCCCCTCGGGCACCGTCACCGGCGCGGTCCCCGTGGCCCGCCCGGTGGAGATCGGCGCCGAACTCGACTGGGGCGCCGAGGCGTGGAGCGAGGTCCGCACCCGCGCCCAGCGCGCCGGCCGTGCCTACATCTGGCTCAATCTCGTCGAACAGCGGATGCGGGCCGTCGTCGCCGCCGTCCTCCGGCCGGTCTACGAACCCGTCCACGGCGACGAGTGGGTCGTCGCCGCCGCCGGCCCGGCCGGCCAGGAATGGGTCCGCCGGGCCGTCGCCGTCCGCGAGGTCTCCCGCCGCAAGGGCTACCTCCTCGACCCCGCCGACGACAACGTCCTCTCCTTCCTCACCCTGCCCCAGCTCCGCGAGCTGATGGTGCAGCACTGGCCCTGCTTCGAGCCCTACTTCGACGACCGGCGCGAGGTCGAACTCGCCCTCGACGAACTGGAGGTGACCCGGAACGTCGTCTCCCGCAACCGGGCCCTCTCGCCGACCGTCCTCGCCCAGGCCGAACGGGCCTCCGCCCGCATCCTGGAGATCCTCGGCAGCGGCGCCGGCGCCCCCTCCGCCGACCGGCTGCCCGTCGACGCCGTCGAGGACCTCGTCGGCGACCGGTACGCCGACGTCGTCTCCGTCCACCCCGACCGCGTCCGGCTCCAGCGCCAGCTGCCCGCCGAGGACCTCTTCGGCGGCGCCCGACGCCTCGACGCCACCGGCATAGGCCTCAATCTGCTCGTGCAGAACTTCTCCGGCCGCCGCATGGTCCGCCTCGCCGAGTCCGGGTGCCGGATACGGCTCCTCTTCCTCAACCCCGCCAGCAGCGCCGTCAAGCGCCGCGAGCGGGAGCTCGGCATCAGGAAGGGCGAGCTGAGCCGGTCCGTCGAGATGAACATCCTGCACATGCGCCGGGTCCGCTCCAAGCTCCGCGACCCCGACGCCTTCCAGATCCACGTCTTCGACGAGACCCCCCGCTTCACCGCCTACCTCGTCGACGGCGACGGCCCCGACGGGGTCGGCGTCGTCCAGTCCTACCTCCGCAGGGCCCGCGGCATGGAGGCGCCCGTCCTCGTGCTGCGCGGCGGCGGCCGGACCGTCGTCCGGCCCGACGGCCCCGGACGTGACGCGGACCACGGACTCTTCGAGACCTACCGGGAGGAGTTCGAGTCCGTCTGGCTCGACTCCCGGCCCGTTTCCTGAGACCCCGGCCCCGCCCCTCCGGCCGCGTTGTCAGAGGCGCGTGCGAGGGTGTGAGCACCACGGGGGAGATCACGTAAGGAGGACCCGATGGCCTGGCATGGGGAACCACTGGTCGGCTTCGACCTGGAGACGACGGGGACGGACCCGCTCGAATCCCGCATCGTCACCGCGTCGATCGTCGGCGTCCACCGCGGAGCGGTGGTCCGGCAGCGGGACTGGCTCGCCGATCCCGGTGTCCGCATCCCCGAACAGGCGTCCGCCATCCACGGCATCAGCAGCGAGCGGGCCGCCGCCGAGGGCCGCCCGGTCCGCGAGGTCGCCGACGAGGTCGCCGAGACCCTGACCGGCTACTGGGCCCAGGGCGTCCCCGTCGTCGCCTACAACGCCTCCTTCGACCTCACCCTGCTCTCCGCCGAGCTGCGGCGGCACGGGCTGCCCTCGCTCGCCGAGCGGATGGGCGGCACCGGCATCGGGCCCGTCCTCGACCCGTACACCATCGACCGGGCCGTCGACCGCTACCGGCGAGGCAAGCGGACCCTGGAGGCGGTCTGCGGCGAGTACGGCGTCGAGCTCACCAGCGCCCACCAGGCGTCCGCCGACGCGCTCGCCGCCGTCCGGGTCGCCCTCGCGATAGCCGCCCGGCATCCGCAGGTGGCCGCCCTCGACCCGGCCGAGCTGCACGAGCGGCAGATCGGCTGGTACCGCGCCTGGGCCGAGAACTTCCAGGACTTCCTTCGCCGCAAGGGCGACCCGGACGCGGTCGTCGACCCGGTGTGGCCGCTGCGCGGCGAACCGGTGGCCGTCACTCCCTGACGTTCTCCCGGTCTGCCGCCGGGCATGCTCAGGCATGCTCCTTGAGGAAGGAGAGCAGCAGCTCGTTCACCCTCTCCGGCTGGTCCAGCTGGAGCCAGTGGCCCGCCTCCTCGACCCGCTCGTACCGCCACGGGCCGTCGGCGAACTCGCCCGTCCGCTCCATCGAGCGCTCGGTGAGGAACCGGTCCCCGGTCGACCAGAGGCCCATCACCGGCACCTGCCGCGGCAGCGGCGCCACCGGCCCCTCCGGACCGAACAGGGACTCCGCGGGCACGCCCGCCCGGTAGATGTTCAGCGCCGCCGTCAGCGCGCCCGGGGCCCGCAGCGGCGCGATCACCGACTCCGCGTCCGGGTGCTCGGCCAGCATCTCCCGCAGCTGCGCGTAGTCGTCCCGGGAGAGCCAGTCCTCCGCGAGCCCGGCCAGCTGAAACAGCAACATGTACCAGGAGCGCTGCCGCTGCTCCCAGCCCGCGCCCCGGATCGCCCCGAGATGCCCCACCGAGAGCAGGCTCAGGCTGTCCACCCGGTGCGGCACCACCGACGCGATCCCCTGGGCGACCCCCGACCCCCAGTCGTGGCCCACCAGATGGAAGCGGTCCACGTCCAGCCGGGCCATCAGCTCCAGCACGTCCCCGACGTGCTTCGCCGGGTGGTACGCCTCGTGGCCGCCCTCCGGACGGTCCGACCCGCCGAAGCCGCGCAGGGTCGGCGCGACCGTGCGGAAGCCGGCCGCGTGGAGCGCCGGGACCTGGTGGCGCCACAGCGCGTGACTGTCGGGGAAGCCGTGCAGCAGCAGGACCACCGGCCCCTCGCCGCCCGTCTCGACCTCCAGAGCCACCTCGGTCAGCTCGACCCGCATCCCAACACCCCGTTCCCCTCGGTCCGTTCGAAGGGATCATGATGTCAGGCCGGTCAGAAGGGATACCAGCGGACCTCGGGATCGCCGTCCCGCAGCGAGGCCACCCGCCGCTCGAACTCGGCCAGCGCCTTCGGGTTGTGCGGCGCGTGCTGGGCCACCCAGGCGCAGCTCGCGGTCTCCCGCGCCCCGCGCAGCACCGCGCACCCCTCCCACTCCCGCACGTCCCAGCCGTACGCCTCGGTGAAGGCGTCGTAGGCCGCCGGGTCCAGGCCGTACCGGTCCCGGGAGAGCGCCAGCACCACCAAATCGTGCTCGCGCAGGTCCGAGGAGAAGGTCTCCAGGTCCATCAGGACCGGCCCGTCCGGGCCCACCTGGACGTTGCGGGGCAGCGCGTCGCCGTGGATCGGGCCGGGCGTCAGGTGCGGGGTGAGCGCGGCGGCCTCGGGCGCGAAGGAGTCCCGGCGCTCCCGCAGGAAGGCCGCGTCCGCCGGGTCGATCGCGTCCCCGGCCAGCCGCAGCCAGCGCTCCACGCCGCCCAGCAGCTCGCGCCGGGGCAGGGCGAAGCCCGTCGGCTCGGGCAGCGCGTGCACGGCGGTGAGGAGAGGGGCCAGGTCCCGCGGCTCGGCCGGCCGCACCGCCTCCGGCAGCGGGTGCCAGAAGGTCAGCGGATGGCCCTCCACCAGCCGCGGCTTCCGCTCCGCCGCCCGCACCGCCGGCACCCCGGCCTCGGCGAGCCAGCCGGCCAGCGCGACCTCCCGCTCCGCCCGCTCGAACAGTTCGGCGGACCGGCCCACCTTGACGACCAGACCGTCCACGGCGAAGACCGCGTTCTCGCCCAGCGCGAGGAGTCGCGCCCCGCCGGCCGGCAGCCCCGCCGCGGCCAGGATCTCCCGGGCCCTCGCCTCGTCCATCACTCTCTCCCTACCCGGTGGTACGTGTCCGCGAGCAGTGTCCCATCCCTGGCAGCACGGCCCGTCATTACGAAACCTTGTTCAATAAGTCACAGATGAGTGACGGGCCTTCCCCCGGCAGCCGTTCATCGGGGAGGGTTCGGACCAGCCACCGCGCCACCCCCCACGAGGCGCGGTGGCCTTCTACGCTGACCGCATGACGACGACGTACGCGCTCCTCCTCCGCGGCATCAACGTGAGCGGCCACCGCAAGCTCCCGATGGCCGAACTGCGCGCCCTGCTGGAAGGGCTCGGGCACACCGGCGTGCGGACCTACCTCCAGAGCGGGAACGCCGCCTTCACCACCGACGCGGACGCCTCCGGGGACGCGCTCGCGGCCGCCGTCGAGAAGGAGATCGAGCGGCGCCTCGGCTTCCGCTGCGACTGTCTGGTCCGCGACGGCGCCTACCTCGCGGCCGTCGCCGACGCCTGCCCCTTCCCCGCCGGCGAACTGGAGGGGAAGCAGCTGCACGCCGTGTACTACTCCGCGCCGGTCGCCCCGGACCGCTTCGCGGCGGTCGACGCGGAGTCCTTCGCGCCCGAGGCGTTCGCCCTCGGCGACCGCGTGATGTACCTCTACACGCCCGACGGCCTCGGCCGCTCCAAGCTCGCCGAGGCCGTGATGAGGCCGTCCCTCACCAAGGGACTGGTGGCGACCGCCCGCAACTGGAACACCGTCCGCAAGCTGGTCGAGATGACCGCCTAGCCGACCGCGGCCGCCACCCGCTCCGGGGCGCCGACCGCCTCCGCGTACCGCTCCACGAGGAGCCGGGCCAGTTCGGGGGCGGGTCCGAGGACCCCGGCCAGCACGTCGGCCCCGGCGGCACCGGCCGCGATGCGGTCCGGCAGCCGGCCCGGCGCGATCACGTACGGGGCCACCGCCACCCGGCGGACGCCCGGTTCGGCGCGCAGCGCCCGTACGGCCTCCTCGGTGCGCGGGAGGGATGCGGAGGCGAACGCGGGTCGCACGGAGCACCAACCGGTGCGCCGCAGCTCCCGCGCCGTTTCTGCGATCGCCGCGATCGCCTCCGGGTCGGTGGAGCCCGCCGAGGCCAGGACGACCCCGGTGGTGCTCTGGTCGCCGGGCGTGAGCCCGGCCTCGTACAGGCGCCGTTCCACCGCCGCGAGGAGCAGCGGGGACGGGCCGAGGACCTCCGCCTGCCGGATCCGCAGCCCGGCCGGGGCCCGCCGCAGGACGGCCGGGACGTCGGCCTTGGCGTGGAAGGCCCGGGTCAGCAGCAGCGGCAGCGCCACCACGTCCCGTACCCCCTCGGCGGCGAGCCGGTCCAGGACGCCCGCCGGCGACGGCAGGTTGAAGTCCAGGAACGCGGTCTCCACCCGCAGCCCGGGCCGCAGCGCACCGGCCCGGCGCACCAGCGCCTGGACGGTCGCCGCGTGCCGCGGATCGCGGCTGCCGTGGGCGACGACGAGGAGGGTGGGGGAGGTCATGGGCGGTCGCTCACTTCACCAGGAGGCCGCGGCGGCGGAGCACCGCGCGCTCCAGCGGGCTGAAGAGGAGCAGGTCGATCGCGATGCCGACGAGCAGGATCAGGAAGATCGCGAGGAAGATCCCCGGCATGTCGAAGTTGTTGCGGCCGTTCTCCAGCAGCTGGCCGAGGCCGAGGCCCAGGTCGGGGGAGGAGGCGATGATCTCGGCGGCCATCAGCGACCGCCAGGAGAACGCCCAGCCCTGCTTCAGGCCGGCGAGGTAGCCCGGCAGCGCGGCCGGCATCACGATGTGCCAGGCGCCCTTCAGACCCGTCGCGCCGAGCGTCCGCCCGGCCCGCAGGAAGAGCGGCGGCACCTGGTCCACGCCCGCCACCAGGCCGTTGGCGATCGACGGGACGGCGCCGAGCAGGATCACCGCGAACATCATCGAGTCGTTGAGGCCCAGCCAGAGCACCGCGGGCGCCACCCAGGCGACCGACGGGAGCGACTGGAGGCCGGAGAGGATCGGGCCGATCGCCGTCCGGATCACCTGCACCCGGGCGACGAGCAGCCCCAGCGGGGTGCCGATCGCCAGGGCGAGGAGGAAGCCGAGGAGGGCCCGGGAGACGCTGGTCCACAGCACCTCCAGGAGGGTGCCCTCCAGCCACATCGTCTCCAGGCTCGCCCAGACCGCGCCGGGCGACGGCAGCTTGCCGGCGTCGGCGACCTCCAGGGTGACGAGCAGCTGCCAGACGCCGAGGACCAGCACGATCGCCAGGACCGGCGGCAGCACCTTCTTCAGCAGGACCTCGCGCAGCGGGGTGCGGCGGACCTGCACGCTGTCCAGCGCGTCGAGTCCGGCCTCCAGGCCCGCGAGGTCGTCGCCCTTGCGGACGGTGGTCTCAGTGCTGGCCATGTCGGCGGATCTCCCCACGCAGTTCTTCGGTGATCTCGACGGACAGTTCCGCCACGGCGGCGTCCTCGATGCGGCGCGGCTGCGGGATGTCGATGGTCCACTCCCGGGCGATCCGGCCGGGCCGGGAGGAGAGCAGGACGACGCGCTCGGCCAGCCGCACGGCCTCGCGCACGTTGTGCGTGACGAAGAGGACGGAGAGGTTCGTCTCCCGCCAGATCCGGGTGAGCTCGTCGTGCAGCACGTCCCGGGTGATGGCGTCGAGCGCGGCGAACGGCTCGTCCATCAGGAGCAGGTCGCCGGCCTGCGCGAGGGCGCGGGCCAGCGCCACCCGCTGCCGCATGCCGCCGGACAGCTCGTGCACCCGCTTGCCGTACGAGCCGCCGAGCCGGACCAGTTCGAGCAGGCGCTCCGCCTCGGGGCGGCGCTCGGCCTTCGGCACCCCGCGCAGCTTCAGCGCCAGCTCGATGTTCTTTCCGGCGGTGAGCCACGGGAAGAGGGCGTGCTCCTGGAACATCAGGGCCGGCCGGCCGCCGGGGGTCTCGATGGACCCCGCGGACGGCCGGTCGAGCCCGGCGACCAGGTTGAGCAGGGTGGACTTGCCGCAGCCCGAGGCGCCCAGCAGGGTGACGAACTCGCCGGGCGCGACATCGAGGGAGATGTCGTCGAGGACGAGCTGGCCGCCGGCGGGACCGCCGAAGGACTTGGAGACGTGCTCGAGGCGCGCGGCGTGCCCGGTCCGGGTCGCGCGGTCCTCGGCCTTGGCGGGCGTCGTGGTCGTGGCCATGGTCGTCACCTCCTGGGTATGAGCTGCGGGCTGGTTACTTCACGCCGAGACCGGCGTCGGGGACCTCGGGCCGGCCCTCGGCCTTCAGGACCTTGTTGAGCGGTCGCAGGTCGTAGATGCCCTTCAGGTCGGGCTCCTCGAGGAGACCGGCCTTCACCGCGTGGTCGGCCTGCGCCTGCAGGGTGGCGGCCAGCGGGTCGTCGGTGAAGGTGATGGACGGCCAGGCGCCGTCGATCACCCGGGCGCCGAGCGGCTTGCCGGACAGCTCCTTGAGCCGGGAGTTGGCGGACTCCTTGGCCTTGTCCGGGTGGGCGTTGATCCAGGCGTTGGTCTTCACCGAGCCGCGCAGGACCGCCTCCACCACGTCCGGGTGCTCCTTCAGGAACTTCTGGGACACGATGATGTTGGTGATGACGAACTTGTCGCCGGGCCAGAGCGTCGACTCGTCGAGGAGCACCTTCGCGCCCTCGCTGACGAGCTTCGAGGCGGTCGGCTCCGGCACCCAGGCGCCGTCGATGGCACCGGACTTGTAGGCGTCGGGGGTCACCTTGTTGTCGGTGCGCAGGACCGAGACGTCGCCCTTGCCGCTCTCCGCGTCGACCTTCCAGCCCTTCTCGGAGATCCAGTTGAGGAAGGCCACGTCCTGGGTGTTGCCGTGCTGCGGGGTCGCGATCCGCTTGCCCTTGACGTCGTCCAGCGTCTTGATCTTCGCCGGGTTCACCACGAGCTTGACGCCGCCGGAGGCGGAGCCGCCGACGATGCGCAGGTTCTGGCCCTTGGACTTGGTGTAGCCGTTGATGGCCGGCGAGGGGCCGATGAAGCCGATGTCGATCGAGCCGGCGTTGAGCGCCTCGATCTCGGACGGGCCGGCGTTGAAGGTCGAGACCTTCAGCTCGGTGCCGCCGAGTTCCTTCTGGAAGATGCCCTCCTGGTCGCCGACCAGGGCCGTGGCGTGCGTCAGATTGGGGAAGTACCCGAGCCGTACCGAGTCGGCGGACAGCTTCTCGCCCGTCGCCGCCACCTTCTTCACGTCGGTCTTGGCCTGCGAGCCGTAGCCGCACGAGGCGAGCGCGCCGATCAGCAGCGGCAGCGTGGCGACGGCGGCGAGGCCGCGGAGCGGGGTGGTACGGGTGGTGGCAGGCACGGGAGGTCTTCCCCTCGATTCAGTGAAGTCTGCGTTTGCGGCGGTGCGGGTGGAGCGGCGTCGCACGGCGCGGGCCGTGCGCGGAGGCGGTCAGCACGCACATCGCGCGACACCTCCGCTGCCCGCGCCGAGGGCGCCGGAGCCGACCCGGCCGCCTTCCTTCGCGAAGGTCCCGAAGAAGTCCCGGGTCATGTCAGAAGTCCCACCCGTCCTCGTCGTCGCCGGCCACGACGGCCTTGGCGGTGGCGAAGGACTCGCCCGCCATGCCGGCCGCGAGGGTGGTGCCGTCGGCGGGGTCGATCAGCAGGAACGAGCCGGTGCGGCGGGAGTCCGCGTACGCGTCGAGCGCCAGCGGCTCCGCGGTGCGGACCCGGACCCGGCCGATGTCGTTGGCGACGAGCTGCCCCGGGTTCGGGTGCTGGGAGAGGTCGTCCAGGGTGAGCCGGGACGGGATCTCCTTGACGATCGCCTTGACCGTGCGGGTGGTGTGCTTGAGCAGCACCCGCTGGCCGACGGTGAGCGGCTGGTCGGCGACGTGGCAGACGGTCGCCTCGACGTCCTGGCTGGTGGCCGGGGCGTCGCCGCTCGGGGCGAGCAGGTCGCCGCGCGAGATGTCGATGTCGTCGGCGAGCCGGATCGTCACCGACTGCGGCGCCCAGGCGATGTCCACGGCCGTGTTTGATCCAAGACCGGTGCCCAGCGCGTCGATCGCGGTGATCGTCGACGTCCTGCCCGACGGCAGGACGGTGATCTCCTCGCCGACCCGGAACGCGCCGGCCGCGATCTGGCCCGCGTAGCCGCGGTAGTCGGGGTGCTCGGCGGTCTGCGGGCGGATCACGTACTGGACGGGGAAGCGGGCGTGGCAGGCCGTCAGGTCGTGGCTGACCGGGACGGTCTCCAGGTGCTCCAGGACGGTCGGGCCGCCGTACCAGTCCATGTTCGCGGACGGCTCCACCACGTTGTCGCCGGCGAGCGCCGAGATCGGGATCGCGGTGATCTCCGGGACGCCGAGCTCGGAGGCGTACGTCGTGAACTCCTCGGCGATCGCCGCGAAGACGGGCTCGGCGTAGTCGACGAGGTCCATCTTGTTCACGGCCAGCACCACGTGCGGGACGCGGAGCAGCGCGGCGACGGCGGCGTGCCGGCGGGTCTGCTCGACGACGCCGTTGCGGGCGTCGACCAGGACCACGGCCAGCTCGGCCGTCGAGGCGCCGGTGACCATGTTCCGGGTGTACTGCACGTGCCCGGGGGTGTCGGCGAGGATGAACCGGCGGCGGGCGGTGGCGAAGTAGCGGTACGCCACGTCGATGGTGATGCCCTGCTCGCGCTCGGCCCGCAGACCGTCGGTCAGCAGCGCCAGGTCGGGGGCGTCCTGGCCGCGCTGGATCGACGCGGCCTCGACGGCCTCCAGCTGGTCGGTGAGGACCGACTTGGAGTCGTGCAGCAGCCGGCCGACCAGGGTGGACTTGCCGTCGTCGACGGAGCCGGCGGTGGCGAAGCGCAGCAGGGTGGTGGCCGAGACGTCGGCGAACTGCTCGGTGGACGTGCTCATGGTTAGAAGTACCCTTCGCGCTTGCGGTCTTCCATCGCGGCCTCGGACATCTTGTCGTCGGCGCGGGTCGCGCCCCGCTCGGTGAGGCGGGAGGCGGCGATCTCGGCGATGACGGCGTCCAGCGTGGTGGCGTCGGAGTCGACGGCGCCCGTGCAGGACATGTCACCGACGGTGCGGTAGCGGATCAGGCGCTTCTCGACCGTCTCCGACTCCTTCGGGCCGCCCCACTCGCCGGCGGTCAGCCACATGCCGTTGCGGGCGAACACCTCGCGCTCGTGGGCGAAGTAGATCTCCGGCAGCTCGATGCCCTCGCGGGCGATGTACTGCCAGACGTCCAGCTCGGTCCAGTTCGACAGCGGGAAGACGCGGACGTGCTCGCCGGGGGCGTGCCGGCCGTTGTACAGCTGCCACAGCTCGGGGCGCTGGCGGCGCGGGTCCCACTGCGAGAACTCGTCGCGGAGGGAGAACACCCGCTCCTTGGCGCGGGCCTTCTCCTCGTCGCGGCGGCCGCCGCCGAACACCGCGTCGAAGCGGTGCTGCTGGATCGCCTCGGTGAGCGGCACCGTCTGGAGCGGGTTGCGGGTGCCGTCGGGGCGCTCGCGGAGCTTGCCGGCGTCGATGTACTCCTGCACGGAGGCGACGTACAGCCGCAGCCCGTGCTCGGCGACGACCCGGTCGCGGTACTCGATGACCTCGGGGAAGTTGTGCCCGGTGTCGACGTGCAGCAGCGTGAAGGGGATCGCCGCGGGGGCGAACGCCTTCAGCGCCAGGTGCAGCATGACGATGGAGTCCTTGCCGCCGGAGAAGAGGATCACCGGCCGCTCGAACTCGCCCGCCACCTCACGGAAGATGTGGACGGCCTCGGACTCCAGCGAGTCGAGGTGCGACAGCGCGAACGGGCTGTCGATCGTGTCATGCGTGTGGGCGACGGTCGTCATGCTGCGTCCCTTTCGTTCTCCGCCGAGGACTTCGTCCAGGGGGTACCCCCATCTCCGCCCACGCGGCGCAGAGCTGCGGCTGTCGTACTCGTCTGCGGACCGGCGGCCGCGCGGACGTCGCTCACAGCAAGCCCCTCTCGGTGAGCAGCGCGTGGAGCTGCGCCGCGGACTCCTGCACGGTCTGGTTCTGGGACTCGATCCGCAGATCGGGCGCCTCGGGGGCCTCGTACGGGTCGTCGACGCCGGTCAGGCCGGAGATCTCGCCGGCCGCCTGCTTGGCGTAGAGGCCCTTGACGTCGCGGACCGAGCAGACGTCGACCGGGGTGGCGACGTGGACCTCGACGAAGGGGGTGGCCGCGGCCTCGTGCCGCTTGCGGACCGCCTCGCGGCTGTCGGCGTACGGGGCGATGACCGGGACGAGGACGGTGACGCCGTGCGAGGCGAGCAGCTCGGCGACGAAGCCGATCCGCTGCACGTTGGTGAACCGGTCCTCGCGGGAGAAGCCGAGGCCCGCGGAGAGGAACTCGCGGATCTCGTCGCCGTCGAGGATCTCGACGCGGCGGCCCTCCTCGCGCAGCCGGCCGGCCAGCTCGTAGGCGATCGTGGTCTTGCCGGCGCTCGGCAGGCCGGTGAGCCAGACGGTGGCACCGGTCACGTGATTCTCCAGGGGGGTGTCGGGGGTGGTCATCAGCCGTGCAGCCCGCATTCGGTCTTGGCACGGCCGGCCCAGCGGCCGGCCCGGGCGTCCTCGCCCGCCTCGACCCGGCGGGTGCAGGGGGCGCAGCCGACGGAGGCGTAACCGTCCATGAGGAGCGGGTTGGTGAGGACCCCGTACTCGGTGACGTAGGCGTCGACGTCGTCCTGGGTCCAGCGGGCGATCGGGGAGATCTTCACCTTCCGCCGCTTCTCGTCCCAGCCGACGACCGGGGTGCCGGCCCGGGTCGGGGACTCGTCGCGGCGCAGTCCGGTCGCCCACGCGGTGTACGCGGTCAGCCCCTCCTGGAGCGGCTTGACCTTGCGCAGCGCGCAGCACAGGTCGGGGTCGCGGTCGTGCAGCTTCGGGCCGTACTCGGCGTCCTGCTCGGCCACGGTCTGACGCGGGGTCAGGGTGATGACGTTGACGTCCATGACGGCCTCGACGGCGTCACGGGTGCCGATGGTCTCCTCGAAGTGGTAGCCGGTGTCGAGGAAGACGACGTCCACGCCGGGCATGGCGCGGGAGGCGAGGTGGGCGACGACCGCGTCCTCCATGGAGGAGGTGACGCAGAACCTGGGGCCGAAGGTGGCGGCGGCCCACTGGAGGATCTCCAGCGCGGAGGCGTCCTCCAGGTCGCGGCCGGCCTGCTCGGCGAGCGCCTTCAGCTCGGCGTCGGTGGTCGCCTCGGTGACCTGAGTGACCGTCATATCTCTTCCCCTCCAGAGGTGTCGACCGAAGTCGCCGAGGCGAGGAGCCCCAGGAACTTCAACTGGAAGGCTCGGCCGCACGCGGCGCATTCCCAGGCCCCGTGGCCCTGCTCGTTCGGGCGCAGGTCCTCGTCGCCGCAGTACGGGCAGTAGAACGGGGCGGCGCGCTCGCTCACGACAGCGCCTCTTCCGAGGCGCGGGCCGCCCAGGTGGCGAAGCGCTCGCCGTCCTCGCGCTCCGCCCGGTAGCGGGTGAGGACGCGCTCGACGTAGTCGGGCAGTTCGGCCGAGGTGACCTTGAGGCCGCGGACCTTGCGGCCGAAGCCGGCCTCCAGGCCGAGGGCGCCGCCCAGGTGGACCTGGTAGCCCTCGACACGGTTGCCGTCGTCGTCCAGGACCAGCTGGCCCTTGAGGCCGATGTCGGCTACCTGGATGCGGGCGCAGGCGTTCGGGCAGCCGTTGATGTTGATGGTCAGCGGCTCGTCGAAGTCGGGGAGGCGGCGCTCCAGTTCGTCGATGAGCGAAGAGCCGCGGCCCTTCGTCTCGACGATGGCGAGCTTGCAGAACTCGATGCCGGTGCAGGCCATCGTGCCGCGCCGGAAGGGCGACGGGGTGACCCGCAGGTCCAGCGCCTCCAGGGCGGCGACCAGCGACTCGACCTGCGCCTCGACCACGTCGAGGACGAGCATCTTCTGCTCGGCCGTGGTGCGGACCCGGCCGGAGCCGTGCGCCTCGGCGATCTCGGCGATCTTGGTGAGGGTCGGGCCGTCCACGCGGCCGACGCGCGGGGCGAAGCCGACGTAGAAGTTGCCGTCCTTCTGCCGGTGCACGCCGACGTGGTCGCGCCAGCGGCCGGCCGGCTCCGCCGGGGCGGGCCCGTCGGTGAGCTTCCGCTTCAGGTACTCGTCCTCCAGGACCTGGCGGAACTTCCCCGGGCCCCAGTCGGCGACGAGGAACTTCAGGCGGGCGCGGTTGCGCAGCCGGCGGTAGCCGTAGTCGCGGAAGATCGAGATGACGCCCTCGTAGACGTCGGGGACCTCGTCCAGGGAGACCCAGGTGCCCAGGCGGACGCCGAGCTTGGGGTTGGTGGAGAGACCGCCGCCGACCCAGACGTCGAAGCCCGGGCCGTGCTCGGGGTGGACGACGCCGACGAAGGAGATGTCGTTGATCTCGTGCGCCACGTCGAGCAGCGGCGAGCCGGAGACCGCGGACTTGAACTTGCGGGGCAGGTTGGAGAAGTCCTTGTTGCCGACGATCCGGCGCTGGATCTCGTCGATCGCGGGGGTGCCGTCGATGATCTCGTCCTCGGCGATGCCGGCCACCGGCGAGCCGAGGATGACGCGCGGGGTGTCGCCGCACGCCTCGGTGGTGGAGAGGCCGACCGCCTCCAGCCGGTTCCAGATCTCGGGGACGTCCTCGATGCGGATCCAGTGGTACTGGACGTTCTGCCGGTCCGTGATGTCGGCGGTGCCGCGGGCGAACTCCTCGGAGATCTCGCCGATCACCCGGAGCTGCCGGGTGGTCAGCCGGCCGCCGTCGATGCGGACGCGGAGCATGAAGTACTCGTCGTCCAGCTCCTCCGGCTCCAGGACGCCGGTCTTGGTGCCGTCCAGGCCCTGCTTGCGCTGGGTGTAGAGGCCCCACCAGCGCATGCGGCCGCGCAGGTCGTTGGGGTCGATGGAGTCGAAGCCGCGCTTCGAGTAGACCGTCTCAATACGTGTCCGCACATTGAGACCGTCGTCGTCCTTCTTGAACTGCTCATTGCCGTTCAGCGGGGTGAAGTGCCCCACGGCCCACTGACCCTCGCCACGGTGGCGTCCGGCCTTGCGGCGGGCGGCGGCGGGAGTGGGGTTTTCCGGGGTGGCGGCCATGGCGTCTTGTCCTTCGGGACTGCGAGAGGGCGGCTCTGACCTGCACACTCGCGCGCAGGACAGAGAGTGGCGCGACGGTGCGCAGCAGGGTCGGGCAGAGGGGGTGGTGCGGCGGTGCTGGCTTGTTCAGCGCGCCGGACAGATGGCGCTGGACATGCGGCCGAGGTCGACGTGCCGCCGACTCACCAAGGCAGTTCCAGTTCCAGGCATGGCGGAAGCGTGTCACGGGACTTTGGACCCAGTCCAGCATCGTCCGTTATGTGGACATGAACGTCTCGCTGTGCGAGACGATGTGGTCTGGGTCACGCCAAAGGGGCCCTGGTCGGGGCCCCTTTCGCGGCGGACCGCGGCGACTCGGCGGACGGATGGACTCCGCGGACCGGCGGGCGCGCGGACCAGGCCGCCGGACCGGCGGACCGGCCCGGCCGCGGACCGGCGGAGAGGCAGGCCGGCGGATGGGCAGGCCGGCGTACGGGCGGACCGGCCAGGTGGCGGACCGGCGTGGGGTCAGGCCGTGAGTCGGCGGGCGGGCAGGCCGACGGAGGGCCGGCCGGCGGAGGGCCGGCCGGCGGAGGGCCGGCCGGCGTACGGGCGGACGGGCGGGCCGGCGGACGGGTGGGCCGGCGGACCGGGTTGGCGTCAGGCCGCGAGCCGGCGGACCGGCGTGGGGTCAGGCGTGGGCGCCGGGCCACGGCCCGGGCGTCTCGCTCTCCTCGGTCTCCTCCACCTTGGTGTCGAAGAGGCGGAAGCCGCGGCGCTCGTAGTTGGCCATCGCGTGCGGACCGTCCAGCGAGCAGGTGTGCAGCCAGACCCGCTTGGTCGGTTCCCGGTCCGGCCAGCGGTCGGCCAGGTCCCAGGCGCGCCGGATGCCCTCGGAGAGCAGGTGGCCGCCGATCCCGCGGCCCCGGAAGGCCGGTATCAGGCCGAAGTAGACGATCTCGACGACCCCGTCGTCCTGCGGGTCGAACTCCACGTACCCGGCCGGCGTCCCCCGGTCGTACGCCACCCAGATCTCGGCGCCCGGCTTCTCCGCGATCTCCTTCCACTGCGCGTAGCTCAGCGGGAGCCGGTCGGCCCAGTTGACGTCGCCGCCGACCGCCGTATAGAGGAAGCGGCTGAACTCGGGGGAGGGGACCTCGGCCCGGCGGACCGTGATGTCGTCGCCCTCGGGGACCCGGGCCGGACGGAGGTCGTCCGGCGAGGTCTGCTCCAGGGACCACGTGGTGAGAGTGATGCTCATGCCCTTATCGCATCATGCGGAGCCGCGGATTCCCAAGGCGGGCCAGGGTGGGGCCCGTCTCTCCGGGTTCCGCCGGACGGAGTGTCCGCCATGTGGACAGTGCGCTCAGACCCTGCTCGCCGACCGGACCGCCGGTGCCGCCGAGTGCGGCAGCAGGTCGGCGGGGTCCTCGGGACGGCGCACCTCCACCGCGATCTCCTCGCGGAAGCGGTACGGGCGGTGCGCCAGGACGCCCGCGAGGGTGCGGCGTACCCGCGACATCTCGGCCCGGACCGTCACCGTCCTCGTCCGGTCGCCGAACACGTCCTCCGCCAGATCGGCCGCCGTCCGCCCGTCCGGGTGCAGGGCCAGCAGGTACAGCAGCTCCGCGTGGCGGGGGCTCAGCTCCTGCTGCCAGCTCCCCGCCGCCCCGGAGACCGCCACCGTCCACCGGCGCGGCCGGCTCAGGTCCAGCACCACCCGGCTCGCCGCGCCCGACTCCGCGCCGGCCGGGGCGGTGTCCTCCTCGACCCGCAGCAGCCAGCCGCCGGGCAGCGGCTCCACCGCGCACAGCCCCAGCGAGGGCAGCCAGACCCGGCCGGCGCCGAACGACTTCGGCAGCACGATCCGGTCCGTCGGGGCCAGCCCGGTCACCGCCGCCGTCCAGCCGTGCGGGTCGACCGCGACGGCCCGGCCGCCCACCCGGCACAGGATCGGCGCGGCCACCGCCCGCAGCCGCTCCAGGGTGCCCCGGTGCCGCTCGCGCAGCTCGGCCTCCGCCAGCCGGGCGACCGAGCCGACCAGGGCCAGCATCGAGGGGTGGAAGGTGGAGGCCGGCCCGCTCACGTCCAGGACGCCGAGCAGCCGCTGGTCGCGCGGGTCGTGGACGGGCGCCGCCGCGCAGGTCCAGCTGTGCAGCGACTGCACGTAGTGCTCGGCGGAGTGGACCTGCACCGCCCGGCGGGTGGCGAGGGCGGTGCCGACCGCGTTGGTGCCGGTGGTGTGCTCGGTCCAGGCCGCGCCCTCCTCCAGGCAGATCCCGTTCGCCTGGCGGATCACCGAGGGGTGGCCCTCCCGCCACAGCACCCGGCCCTGCTCGTCGGTGACCACCATGATCTGGAGCGAGGCGTCGGCGATCCCGGCCAGACCGGAGCTGAGCGTCTGCATCACCTCGGCGAGCAGGGTGCTCCGCCGCCGGTGCTCCAGCTCGTCGCGGCGCAGCAGGACGCTGCGGGTCCCCTGGTCGGGGTCGAGGCCGAGCCGGGCCATCCGCCGCCAGGAGGCGTCGATCTCCGGGCGGGGCGCGATCGGCGGCTTGCGTCCCGCCAGCGTCTCCTCGCGGACGCGGTGCAGCAGACGGGCCGCCTGGGCGGCGTCCATGGTGGCCAGGCGCCTCAAGTCGAGCCGCGTGTTGTTCATCGGTCCCTCCCGCCACCCGGAGTGCTGTATCGGTTCTGCAGTGTCCGGGCGGATGACCGGAGTGTCGTGAGCGCCGTACGGCCCCGTCCGAATTGTCGTCCCCGGCCGTGGCTCGCAGTGTCGCGGGTCCATCGTGCCGTCCGGAAGCCCTCCACGGAGCCCGGTTCGCGTAATCCTGCAACCCTTTGCAACTCTGGCCCCGCGGCACCCCGTGCGTCAGGGTGGTGATGGCGGGTGGTGGTGCCGTGTCGGCGCAGCACCACCCCCGCCTTCCGCGCGTGCCGACCCCGCGCCCCGCTCCGCGGGCCCGCCGGGTCCACCCCTGGTACGCGCGGACCAGCCTTCCGCGCTCCGGGCCCCTGACGCGCCCTCACTCCACCGGCCGCGCCCGCTCCACCACCGCCCGCAGGTCCAGCGTGTGCGGCAGCGTTCCGAAGGCCGAGCCCGTGTCGCCACCCAGCCGGCCCGCGCAGAACGCGTCCGCGACCTCCGGCGGCGCCCAGCGGACCAGCAGCGCGCCCTGCAGCACCAGCGCCATCCGCTCCGCGAGCCGCCGCGCCCGCGCCTCCACGCCCTCCAGGTCGGCCAGCTCCGCGAGCAGCCCGCGGATCGCCCGGTCCAGCCGGGGGTCCGCACCGCGCGCCTCCCCGACCTCCCGCAGATACGCGTCCAGCGCCGCCGGCTCCGTCCGCAGCGCCCGCAGCACGTCCAGCGCCTGGATGTTCCCCGCGCCCTCCCAGACCGAGTTCAGCGGCGACTCGCGCAGCAGCCGCGGCAGCCCGGACTCCTCCACGTAGCCGTTCCCGCCCAGGCACTCCAGGGCCTCCGCCACCACCGGCACGCACCGCTTCGTCACCCAGTACTTCGCCGCCGGCACCGCGATCCGCAGCAGCGCGCGGTCCCGCTCCGACCCCCCTCCGGCGGCGTCGTACGCCGCCGCCAGCCGCATCCCGAGGACGGTCGCCGCCTCCGACTCCACCGCCAGGTCCGCCAGCACGTTCCGCATCAGCGGCTTGTCCGCGAGAAGACCGCCGAAGGCCGAGCGGTACGAGGCGTGGTGCACGGCCTGCGCCACCGCCTGCCGCATCAGCGCCGCCGACCCCAGCACACAGTCCAACCGGGTCGCCGCCACCATCCCCCTCACGGTCCGCAGCCCGCGCCCCTCCTCGCCGACCCGGCGCGCCCACGTCGTCCCGTGGAACTCCACCTCCGCGGAGGCGTTCGAACGGTTCCCGAGCTTGTCCTTGAGCCGCTGGAGCGCGAACGCGTTGCGGGAGCCGTCCTCCAGGACCCGCGGCACCAGGAAACAGGTCAGTCCGCCGGGCGCCCGCGCGAGCACCAGGAAGGCGTCCGACATCGGCGCCGAGCAGAACCACTTGTGCCCGGTCAGCACGTACTCGCCCGGCGCCGCCAGCGGCCGCGCCGACGTCGTGATCGCCCGTACATCGCTCCCGCCCTGCTTCTCCGTCAGCCCCATCCCGAGCAGCACCCCCGCCTTCGAGGCGACCGGCAGCAGCTCCCGCTCGTACACCCGGGAGGCGGCGAGCGGCTCCCAGACCGCCGCCAGCTCCGGCTCGGCCCGCAGCGCCGGCACCGCCGCGTGCGTCATCGACACCGGACAGCCGATACCGGCCTCCGCCTGCGTCGCCACCAGGAAGCCGGCCGCGCGCCGCACATGCCCGCCGGGCCGCCCCCAGGCGTCCGTCAGCCCCGCCGCGACCGCCTTGCCGAGCAGCCGGTGCCAGGCCGGATGGAACTCCACCTCGTCGATCCGGTGCCCGTACCGGTCGTGCGTCCGGAGCCGGGGCGGGTACGCGTTCGCCTGCTCGCCCCACTCCCGCACCTGCTCCGAACCGGTCGCCCGGCCCAGCGCCCCCAGCTCCTCCCGGGCCTCGTCGAGGACCTCCGCCGGCAGATGGCGCCCGACCGCCTCCGCCAGCGCCCGGTCGGACGCGTACACGTCGTACCCCACCAGGGGCGGAGCCTGATTGGTCACGGTGTGGGAGGGCGCTTCCATGCCGATACGGTAAGCAGGTGCAGGCAGCAAGCGAAACACCCGAACGGCCGGAGCGGCGCCCCTGGAGCAGGCTCCACCGCGCCCGCGTCCTCTACCGCAACGTCTCCAAGCGGAAGATGGTCTGGCTGCTCCTCAAGGACACCGTGAACTCGTGCATCGAGTACCGGATCCTCGGGCTGGCCGCCGAGGCCGCCTTCTTCACCCTGCTGTCCCTGCCACCCCTGCTGCTCGGCCTCATCGCCCTCCTCGGCTACGCCGACGACTGGACCAACACCGACACGGTCGCGTCCATCCAGGAGAACATCCTCCGGGCGGCCGGCACGGTCCTCTCCGACCGCGGCGTCCACGAGATCGCCCAGCCCGTCCTCGACGACATCACCCGGGCGAAACGTCCCGAGCTCGTCTCCCTCGGCTTCGCGATCGCCCTGTGGTCCGGCTCCCGGGCGGTGAACGTCTTCATCGACACCATCACCGTCATGTACGGTCTCGACGGGCACCGGGGCATCGTCAAGACCCGCCTCCTCGCGTTCCTCCTCTACATCGTGGCGCTCCTGATCGGGGCGGTGGTGCTGCCGCTCGCGGTCGTCGGCCCCGACCGGGTCGTCGAACTCGTCACCTGGGGCACGGACGTCGTCGCCGTCCTCTACTGGCCGGCCGTCATCCTGCTCTCCATCGCCTTCCTCACCACGCTCTACCACGTCTCCGTCCCCGTCCGGTCCCCCTGGATCGAGGACATCCCCGGCGCGCTCGTCGCCCTCGCGATGTGGGCCTTCGGCAGCTTCCTGCTCCGGATCTACCTGACGAGCCAGGTCGAGGGCCCCACCATCTACGGCTCCCTCGCCGCGCCCATCGCCATCCTCCTCTGGATCGGCGTCTCCGCCTTCGCGGTCCTCGTCGGCGCCGCGGTCAACGCGGCCATCGACCGCGTCTGGCCCTCCGTCGCCACGGCCGCCGCCCGCGAGGCCAACGAGCGCGCCCGCGCGGTCCAGGCCGCGGAACTCGTCGCCCGCATCCGCGCGGAGGCCGAGGACGTCGACGAGGACGACCCCGACATGCCCTCGGAGTTCCCCGAACGCTGGTCCCGGTTCCTCCCCCCGGACGACGTCAAGGCCCGCCTCCACACGGGCTGGGAGAAGGACTGACGGAGCCCGTCTAGCCTGGGGAGGATGTACGAGGAGCGCCCCGCCCGGCTCGACGGCGCCGTCCTGTGGACCCGGACGGCGCCCGCCCCCGTCGTCTCGGACGCCCTCGTCGTCCCCGACGGCTGCATGGACCTGATCTGGGCCGACGGCCGGCTCCTCGTCGCGGGCGCCGACACGCGCGCGTACCGCGCGGACACGCCCGTCGCCCGCTACGCGGGCCTCCGCTTCGCCCCCGGCGACGCCCCCGGCTTCTTCGGCGTCCCCGCCCACGAACTCCGTGACCGGCGGGTCCCGCTCGGCGCCCTCTGGGGCGAGGCCGCGGCACGGCGGCTCGCCGAGCGGATCACGGACGCCCCCGACCCGGCCGCCGCCCTGGAGGAGTTCGCGCTGCGCAGGGCCGCCGACACCCCGGGACCCGATCCGCTGCTCCGGGCCGTGGTGGCCCGCCTCGCGGCCGGGCGGACGGTCGCCGAGACCGCCGACGCGGTCGGGCTCGGCGCCCGGCAGCTGCACCGGCGCTCCCTCGACGCCTTCGGCTACGGCCCCAAGACCCTCGCCCGCGTGCTGCGCCTCCAGCGCGCGCTCGCCCTGGTCCGGGCCGGGGCGCCGTTCGCGGAGGCGGCACTGCGCGCGGGCTGCGCCGACCAGGCCCATCTCGCCCGCGAGACCCGGGCCCTGGCCGGCACGACGCTCACCGCCTACGCGCGCTCCGCCGCCTCGTCCGCGAAGAGCGACACCCCCGAGCCGTCCGGGTCCAGGACCACCGCGTAGCGCTGCCCCCACACCGCGTCCCAGGGCTTCAGGTGCCCGCCGTACCCGGCGGCGACCAGCTCCTCGTACACCGCGTCCACCGCCGCCGGCGACCCGCACCGGAAGGCGAGCTCGATCCGGTGGCCGCCGGCCGGCCGCGTCCAGCCGGGGTCGAAGGAGCGGACGACGTCCTCCGTGTCCCAGGCGATCCGCAGCCCGCCGGGCAGCACCGCCTCCACGTGCGGTGCGGACTCCGCGCCGGCCGGGATGTCCAGGCCGAGGCGCCGGTAGAACGCGAGCGAGGCGGCCATGTCCGAGACGACGAGGCCGACGAGGTCGAGACGAGGGGTGAGGTCCATGGCGCCACCGTAGGCCCGCCCCCCGCCCCCGGTCTTGTACGAATCGGACGCGGACATTCGGCCCGATCCGCCGTCCGGAAGCCGCCGTTCGGCAACCGGGACTGCTCCACCGGACGACGTCGGAGCGAACTCTCGCCGATTCCATGACGTCGCGTCAGCGGAGCTGGTACCCGTTCTCCCAGGATCACGACTTCGGCGCCGGGAGATCCCCGGCGCCTTCCCCCGGGAGGATCGCTGATGCGCAGTCGAGTCGCCGCCGTGACCGCCACCGTGACAGCCGGATTGATCGCCCTCGCCACCCCCGCCTCCGCCGCACCCGCCGACAAGCCGCAGGTGCTCAGCAGCTGGACGCAGACGACCGCGACGAGCTACAACGCCTGGGTCACCGCCCGGGCGAACCAGAGCGCCTGGTCCGCCTACGGCTTCGACTGGTCGACCGACTACTGCTCGTCCTCGCCGGACAACCCGCTCGGCTTCCCCTTCCAGACGGCCTGCGCCCGCCACGACTTCGGCTACCGCAACTACAAGGCCGCCGGCACCTTCAGCGCCAACAAGCCCCGCCTCGACGACGCCTTCTACGCCGACCTCAAGCGCGTCTGCGCCCGCTACTCGGGCCTGACCCGCACCTCCTGCGACTCCACCGCCTGGACCTACTACCAGGCCGTGAAGGCCTTCGGCAGCAGCCCGGCCGTCAACTGAACCAAATTCGGTGGTGCCGTGCCTCGGGGCGGACTATGGTGCTCCTGTCCGTCCCCGAGGGGCGGCGTCGGTACGTAGAGAAGAAGCAGGAGGTGAGGACATTGATGACTGTCACGGTGACGGGCTCTGCCCGCATTCAGGAGTTCATCGTTCCCACCCCTGTGGTCTCCGGCTGACATCACTCGACCTCTCGCGCGCGGAGCGCGCGGCCGGGGCCACCCTGTGAAGGGTTCCCCTTGTCTTTCTCGCTTTCCTCCTCCTTCTCCTCCTCTTCGCTCGACGCGCACGGCTGGGACTCCGGCTGGGCCGAGAGCTTCGCGCCGTACGCCGCCCAGGGGCTCGTGCCGGGGCGGGTGATCCGCGTCGACCGGGGGCAGTGCGACGTCGCCACCGCGGACGGCGTCGTCCGGGCCGACACGGCGTTCGTGACGCCGCACGACCCGCTGCGGGTCGTCTGCACCGGGGACTGGGCCGCCGTCGACCCCGAGGGCACGAGCGACCCCCGGTACGTGCGGGCCTGCCTGCCGCGGCGGACCGCGTTCGCCCGGTCCACCTCCTCCAAGCGGTCCGAGGGGCAGATCCTCGCGGCCAACGTCGACCACGCCGTCATCACCGTCTCGCTCGCCGTCGAGCTGGACCTCGGCCGGATCGAGCGCTTCCTCGCCCTCGCGTGGGAGTCGGGCGCCCAGCCGACCGTCGTGCTGTCCAAGGCCGACCTGGTGCCCGACCCGGTCGTCCTCGCCCACCTCGTGGAGGACGTCCAGGCCGTCGCGCCCGGCGTCGAGGTGCTGCCGCTCAGCTCGGCCAGCGGCGAGGGGATCGACGTCCTCGCGGCCGTCGTCTCCGGCGGCACCACCGTCCTCCTCGGCGTCTCCGGCGCCGGGAAGTCCACCCTCGCCAACGCCCTCGTCGGCGAGGACGTCATGGACGTGCGGGCGGCCCGGGACGTGGACGGCAAGGGGCGGCACACCACCACCACCCGGAACCTCTTCGTGCTGCCCGGGGGCGGGGTCCTCATCGACACGCCGGGGCTGCGCGGGGTCGGCCTCTGGGACGCGGAGGCCGGGGTCGGGCAGACCTTCTCGGAGATCGAGGAGCTGGCCGCCGACTGCCGCTTCCACGACTGCTCCCACGAGTCCGAGCCCGGCTGCGCGGTCGTCGCCGCCCTCGACGAGGGTTCGCTCTCCGTGCGCCGGCTGGAGAGCTACCGCAAGCTGCTGCGCGAGAACCAGCGGCTCGTCGCCAAGACCGACGCCCGGATGCGCCACGAGATCCGCAAGGACTGGAAGCGCAAGGGCGCCGAGGGACGCGCCGCCCTGGCCTTCAAGCGCGAGGGCCGGCTTCGCTAGCTCCGGGGCTCCGGCTCCGCTGGCCCCCGCGGTCCCCGGAGCGTCGTGTCCGAATCCCGCGAGTGTGCGGCGGTCCGCCGCCGCACACTGGAGGCATGACGGACGACGAGGGGGACACCCTCTACCAGGCGGTGAGCAGCCGGGACGCGCGGTTCGACGGAGAGTTCTTCTTCGCCGTGCGGACCACCGGCATCTACTGCCGGCCCAGCTGCCCCGCCGTCACCCCCAAGCGGCGGAACGTGGCCTTCTTCACCACGGCCGCCGCCGCCCAGGGACACGGCTTCCGGGCCTGCCGCCGGTGCCGGCCCGACGCGGTGCCCGGCTCCGCCGCGTGGAACGTGCGGGCCGACGTCGTCGGGCGCGCGGTCCGGATGATCGGCGACGGCGTGGTGGACCGCGAGGGCGTCCCGGGGCTCGCCGTCCGCCTCGGGTACAGCGCCCGCCAGGTCCAGCGCCAGCTCACCGCCGAGCTCGGCGCCGGCCCGATGGCGCTCGCCCGCGCCCAGCGGGCCCACACCGCCCGCCTGCTGCTCCAGACCACCGCGCTGCCGGTCACCGAGGTGGCGTTCGCGGCCGGTTTCAGCAGCATCCGGCAGTTCAACGACACCATCCGCGCCGTGTACGCCCGCACCCCGACCGAGCTGCGCGCCGAGACGCCCGGCGCCCCGGGCCCGAGGGACGCCGCGGGCGTGCCGCTGCGGCTCGCGTACCGGGGGCCGTACGCCACCCGCGAGGTCTTCGACCTGCTGGCCGCCGAGGCCCTGCCGGGCGTCGAGGAGGTCACCGGGCCGCCCGGCGACCGCACCTACCGGCGGACCCTGCGGCTGCCGTACGGGCCCGGCGTCGTCGCCGTCGGCGAGCGGGCGCCCGGCCGCTGGCTGGAGGCCCGGCTGCACCTCGCCGAGCTGCGCGACCTCACCACCGCCGTGCACCGGCTGCGCCGCCTCCTCGACCTGGACGCCGACCCGTACGCGGTCGCCGAGCGGCTCGGCGCCGACCCCCGCCTGGCCGCCGCGGTCGCCGCCCGGCCCGGCGTCCGCTCGCCCGGCGCCGCCGACCCGGAGGAGTACGCCCTCCGGACCGTGCTGGGCCCCGAGGGCTCCGCGCGGGTCCTGGCGGAGTCCGGCACCCCGCTGGACGCGCCCGACGGCTCGCTCCGGGCGCTCTTCCCCGCGCCGGCGGAGCTCACCGGCCATCCGGTCGCCGGTCCGCTGGCCCGCGCCCTCGCCGACGGCGTCCTCCGCCTCGACCCGGGCGCCGACCGCGACGAGGCCGCCCGCGTCCTCGGAGCCGTACCCGGAGTGGGCGCCCGCGCGGCCGCGCGGATCCGCGTCCGGTCCCTGGGCGACCCGGACGTGCCCGCGCCGGACGGGGCCGACGCGCCGGAGTGGGCGCCCTGGCGGTCGTACGCGCAGCGCTACCGGGACGTCAGCCCCAGATGACCGCGCCGACCCAGGCGCCCACGATCAGCAGACAGGCGAACAGCTCGACCAGCACGCTCGTGCCGGCCGCCCGCATGACCGTCCGGGTGGCGGCGCGGGCCTGGCCGTGGCCGCCGAGCCGGCGCCGCTCGCAGAGGTAGATCCCGCCGACGAAGCCGGGTACCGCGCCGAGCACCGGGACCAGGACGAAGCCGAGGAGGGCGCCGGCGCCCGCGTACCCGATCGCGCGGCGGGTGAGCCCCGCGCCCCGGAAGCGGCGCGGCGGCAGCTGCCAGACCACCACCTGGGTGAGCAGCAGCAGGGCGGTCGAGGAGACCAGCAGGATCCACGCGAGGCCGGTCTGCTCGTGCAGCGACCACCAGAGCACGGCGGCCCAGATCAGCCAACTGCCCGGCACACCGGGGGCCAGGACCCCGAACAGGCCGAGGAGCATGACCGCCGCGACCATGAGGAGCTGCCACACACCCACCCGCCCAGCCTCCCCCACCCGAAGGGTTCCCGCAGGTCGCGAGGGCCGATGGGGTGGCCCGCCGGTCAGGTCCCGACGATCCGGAGGCGGGGTGGACCGTACGGTCGGGTCCTGGCGACCCGCGACGGGAGCGACCGCCCGGTCAGGTCGCGACGAGCCGGTGGCGGGGTGGACCGTACGGTCAGGTCCTGGCGACCCAGCCCTTCTCGTACGCGTGCCAGCCGAGCTGGAGGCGGGTGGTCACCGCCGCCAGCTCCATCAGCCCCTTCACCCGCCGCTGGACCGTCCGCAGCCCCAGGTCCAGCTGTTTCGCCACGCTCGCGTCGGTCATCCCGGCCAGCAGCAGGGAGAGGATCTCCAGGTCGGTGCTGTCCGGGCCGGGGGCCTGGTCCTCGGTGATCTGCGCGCCCGCGCCGAGCCGCAGCGGCAGCGCCTCCCGCCACACCGACTCGAAGAGGCCCATCAGGGACTCCAGGAGCCCGCTCGCGTGCACCACCAGCGCGGCCGGCTCCGCGCCCCGGCCGGTGAGCGGGACCATCGCGAGGGTGCGGTCGGCCACCACCAGCTTGGTCGGCACCCGGTCGACGACCCGGATGCGCTCCTCGCGGCCGAGCGCCGCGGACAGTTCGAGGAGGCCGCTGGGGAGGGTCAGCACCTCCCGCTCGATCACCACCCGATAGCGCACGCCGCGTCCGGCGGCCAGCTCCTCGGCGTCGTTCTCCAGGCCCGTGACGGCGATCGGCTTGCCGGTGACCAGCGCGCAGACCTCCTCCTGCGCGCCGAGCTGGAGCTGGAGGAAGCGGTGGGTCACGGCGCTCGCGCCGGTCACCACCTCGACCAGGTCGTGCACGGCCGGCTCGGTGGCCTCGGCCCGGTACTCCTCGGCGAGCAGCGCCGCCGCGAGCTCGGCCTGCTCCAGCTCGTGCCGCTGCTGGGTGAGGAGCGCGCCGAGCGCGACCCCCGGGGGCGCCGCCACCCAGCGGCCGGTACGCGCGGAGGACTGGGCGGCGAGTCCCTGCGCCTCCAGCCGGCGCAGCGACCGCTCGACGTCCCGTTCGGGCAGGGTGAGCCGGTGCGCCAGGTCGGTGACCTCGGCCGCCCCGAGCGCGATCAGCGCGCGGTACGCGGACTCCTGCCGTTCGTCCAGTCCTATCGCTCCCAGCATCGGTTCCCGCCCCTCGCCGTGCCTCCGGCGCACCGCGCGCGATGTTCCGCGGGTGTTCTCCGGAGTCATTCGTTCCGTTGGTGACCTGGCGGGAAACGGCCACGGCGTATTCCCGCCTCTCCCATCATCCCTGTACCGCCCTCGGCTCTGCCAATGTGGCGCCACCGCAGCACCAACCGCCTCCGGATACAGGTGACTTGCGCCATCTTGTCCGGATTCTGATGGGGAGAGCGATGCGCCCGATTTCGCGTACGGCCCTGGGGGCGGCGACCGCCGCCGTCCTGGCCGTCACCGCGGCCCTGCCGTCCGTCGCGGCCCAGCCGCCGGCCGGCGGGCCGGCCGAACGCCCGCTGGTCGGCAGCGAGGCCCAGGCCCGCGCCGGGGAGCGGGCCGCCACGGTGACCCTGGTCACCGGCGACCGCGTCCTGGTCACCCGCGACGAGCGGGGCAACCCCGCCGCCACCGTGCTGCCCCGCGAGGACGGCACCGTCCCGCTGGTCCAGACCCGCCGCTCCGGCCAGGACCTCTACGTCTACCCCGAGGACGCCACCGGCGCGCTCGCCGCCGACCGGGTCGACGAGGAGCTGTTCAACGTCACCGGCCTGGTCCGCCAGGGCTACGACGACGCCTCCACCACCACCCTGCCGCTGATCGCCGTCTACGGCTCCGGCGCCACCGCCCGCACCACCCCCGCCGCCCCGCGCGGCGCCCGCCGCGGCCAGGTCCTCAAGACCATCGACGGCGTCGCCCTCCAGGCCGACAAGAAGCAGGCCGGCACCTTCTGGGCCGAGGTCTCCGCCCCCGCCGCCCGCTCCGCCGCCGCCGGCATCGAGAAGCTGTGGCTGGACCGCAAGGTCGAGGCCGCCCTGGAGCGCTCCGCCCAGCAGGTGCACGCCCCCGAGGCGTGGGCCGCCGGCTACGACGGCACCGGCACCACGGTCGCCGTCCTCGACACCGGCGCCGACGCCGGACACCCCGACCTCCAGGGCCGGATCGTCGCCTCGGAGAACTTCACCGACTCCGACAGCGCCACCGACCACCAGGGCCACGGCACCCACACCCTCTCCACCGTCGGCGGCTCCGGCGCCGCCAGTGACGGAAAGAAGAAGGGCATCGCCCCGGGTGCCCGGCTGCTCAACGGCAAGGTCCTCAACGACTACGGCTCCGGCGCCACGTCGTGGATCATCGCCGGCATGGAGTGGGCCGTCGCCCAGGGCGCCGACGTCGTCTCCATGAGCCTCGGCAACCCCTCCGAGACCGACTGCGACGACCCGATGAGCGCCGCCGCCGAAGAACTCGCCCAGAACCAGGGCACGTTGTTCGTCGTCGCCGCCGGCAACTCCGGCCCCTCCCTCAACTCCGTCTCCTCGCCCGGCTGCGCGCCCGGTGTCCTCACCGTCGGCGCCACCGACCGCGACGACTCCACCGCCTGGTTCTCCAGCCGCAGCCCCATAGCCAACGAGGCGCACACCCTCAAGCCGGAGATCGCCGCCCCCGGCGTCGCCATCTCCGCCGCCGCGGCCGGTGGCCGGGGCCTCTACGCCTACCAGGCCATGTCCGGTACGTCGATGGCCACCCCGCACGTCGCCGGCGCCGCCGCGATCCTGAAGCAGCGTCACCCCGACTGGACCGCACAGCAGTTGAAGGCGGCCCTCGTCTCCTCCGCCGACACCGGCATCCCCGGCGACGTCCGGGAGACCGGCGGCGGCCGGCTCGACGTCAAGGCCGCGATCGACCAGACGGTCCTCTCCGCCCCGGCCGTCCAGGGCGGCACGTACCACTGGCCGCAGGCGAAGAGCGACCGCACCACGGTCACCGTCCCCTACACCAACACCTCCGACGCACCGGTCACCCTCGCCCTCGCCGTCGAGAAGGTCACCGGCAACGACGGCTCCGCCGTCGCGTCCACCGTCGCCCGCCTCGGCCGGCCCACCGTCACCGTCCCGGCGGGCGCCACCGTCGAGGTCCCGCTCGCGATCGACCCCACCGCCCGCCTGCAGCGCGCCCAGTACGGCGACGTCACCGGCCGGATCGTCGCCACCGGCCCCGGCGGCGTCCACGTCTCCACCCCCTTCTCGCTCTACGTCGAGCCCGAGACGGTCACCCTCCGCGTCAAGCTGATCGACCGCCAGGGCAAGCCCGCCGACGGCGCCTCCTCGCTCGACGTCATCGGCCTCGACACCGCCACCGGCGAACGCCGCTTCAACGAGGGCGCCACCGACCAGGTCTTCCGGGTCCGGCCCGGCTCCTACTTCCTCACCTCCTTCGTCACCACCCGCGACGCCGGCGAGGGCGCCACCCTGGACGACTCGCTCACCCACCTGGCCCGCCCGCAGCTGGAACTCAGGGACGACACCACCGTCGTCCTCGACGCCCGCGAGGCCCACCGGCTCTCGGTCCGCACCGACCGGCCCTCCGAACTCCGCGGCACCACCCTCGCGTTCGCCCGCTCCTGGGACGACACCTGGACCCACGCCGGCACCGTCACCGGCCCCCGCACCCTCCGCGCCCACTACGCCTCCGTCGAGGGCGAGGCCCGCGACGGCGACTTCGAGTCCGGCAGCTACTGGCGCGCCGCCGCCCCGCAGATCACCTCGCTGCGCACCGGCGACGGCCTGGCCCTCCACCCGGTGACCGCCTCCACCGGCTCGGACAACCTCGACGGCACCGGCTCCGCCGCCCTCGTCGACGCCGGCACCGGCACCCCCGACGAGCTGAAGGCCGCCGGCGTCCAGGGCCGCCTCGCCCTGGTCCGCCTCCCCGACGACACCACCGCCGTCGGCACCCTGGCCCGCAACGCCAAGGCCGCCGGCGCGATCGGCGTCGTCGTCCACCACGCCTCGCCGGCCCGCTGGTACCCGGCCGGCGGCTTCACCGGCGCCGGCCTGCCCGTCCTCGCGATCCCGGCCGCCGAGGCGTCCGCGCTCCTCGGCAGGCTCGCGGCCGGCGAGGTCACCCTGCACTGGAACGCCACCGCCGAGACCCCGTACGTCTACAGCCTCGCCTTCCCCGAGACCGGCGAGATCGAGGACGAGCGCCGCTACCGGGTCCGGGACGCGCGCCTCGGCCGCTCGGAGATCACCTACGGCTCGGCGGGCGTCGCCGCGGACTTCATGAACTTCCCCGTGGCCCACCGCCCGAACGGCCTCCAGGTCGGCTTCGCCGGCCTGGAGACGGTCCCCGCCCCCGGCACCCGCGCCGAGTACTACACGCCGGGTGACACGGACTGGCAGCAGATGACCGGCAGCAGCTTCCCCTTCGGCGAGCTGATGATCGGCGACATCCACGGCTACGCCCCCGGCGAGCGCCGCACCGAGCACTGGTACGGCGGCGTCCTCGCCCCGACCGCCCCGCGCGACGCCGCCGGCGAACCCGTCCTCGTCTCCGAGCGGCAGGGCAACCTGATCGGCTTCGCCGCCGCGATGTGGGGCGACGGCAGCCACCACGCCGAGCCCGGCTCCTTCGGCGACATCGGCAACCTGCGGCTGCGCCGCGACGGCGAGACGATCGGCGAGAGCGCCTGGCCGTTCGGCGTCTTCGAGGTGCCCGCGGAAGCCGGCACGTACGAGCTGGAACAGAACACCATGAAGCTCGGCAACCGGAACTGGGCCCGCTCCACCTCCGTGCGGTCGATCTGGAAATTCACCTCCCAGCTCGACGAGACGGTCTATTCTCAGGGCATCCCGATTCTCTTCCCCCGGTACGACCTGCCGGTGGACGGACTCAAGACCCTCGCCGCCACCGACGGCCAGCGGATCCGCCTCGGCGCCACCGGTCACGCCGGATACAAGGCGGGGGCTCTCGCCTCGGCCGCCCTCTCCTACTCCTACGACGAGGGCGTCACCTGGACCGAGGCCCCGGTCGCCAGGGACGGCGACGCCTGGGTCGCGACCGTGAACCACACGGGCGCGACCGGCAAGCAGGTCACCCTGAAGACCGAACTGACGGACGCCCACGGCAACTCCGTCACCCAGACCGTGGTCCGCGCTTACGACGTGCGCTGACCACGCCGGTCCGCCGGACGTCCTTCCCGTGGGGGGTGGGGTCGTCCGGCGGACCACCCATTCGCAGCAACGGTTTTTCCCGTGTCCCGTTTTCCCGGGCCGCCCGCGGTGGACAATAAGGGCATGACGCAGCAGGGGGACAACTGGTGGGACGCTCTCTACGACGACACGGCGGAGGACAGCACCCCGGCCTCCCCGGGTGACACCCTCGACGCCCGCTTCGCCTCCGCCACCCGCGCCACCGCACCCGAACCCGAACCCACCGCACCGCCACCGGCCGCCCCGGCACCTCCCCTGGCACCGCCGCCTCCGCCGGCCCACCCGGCCGTACCCGCACCGCCCGCCGCCGAGGCACCCCGGACACCTCCGGCACCGGCACAGGCGCCCGGCCCGGCCCGGTCCGTGCTCCCGCCGCCGCGGCCGACCGCCGCGCCCGCCGTGCTCGGGCCCGCGCCGTGGGAGGCCCCCGTCAGCGGACCCCGTACCTTCCCGTCACCTCCACCGCCGCCCGTACGCGCACCCGCGCCGGAGCCGGAGCCCGAACCCGAAGGCACGCCCGAGCCCCGGGGCGGCGACGCCACCGCGCGGGCCCAGGCCCCCGCCGGGCACGAGCCGACGGTCCAGGTGGCGATGCCCCGGCCCCGCACCGGCTTCGTCGGCAGCCGCCCGCCCACGTACGAGCCCGAACCCACCGCCCTGCCCACCGCGCGGCCCGGCGAACTCGGCGACCTGGTCGCCGACACCGTCCTCGACGGCGCCCGCTACGGCACCGCCACCCTCCGGGCCGCCTCCGTGCGCGGCGACTCCGCCCGCTACCGCGGCGAACCCCGCCGGGACGCCCTGCTCACCGCCCGCTTCGGCCACGACGAGACCGCCCTCGTGCTGGTCGCCGTCGCCGCCGGCTCCCGCGCCGCCGACGACGCCCACCTCGCCGCCGCCGACGCCTGCCGCTGGATCGGCGAGGCCGTCGGCCGCAGCCACGCCCGGCTCTCCGAGGACATCCGCTCCGGCCGCCGCGGCGACCTCAAGTCCGGACTGCACCGGCTCACCGACCGCACCTACGGACGGCTCCGGGCCCGCGCCGCCGAACGCGGCCTGGCACCCGACCTGTACACCGCGACCCTGCGCTGCCTGCTGATCCCCGCCGACCCCGACTGCCGCACCCGGGTCTTCTTCGGCATCGGCGGCGGCGGGCTGTTCCGGCTCCGCGACGGCTCCTGGCAGGACATCGAACCGCTGCTGCCCGACCCGGCCTCGGTCACCGGCGAACCGGTCGTGGCGAGCGAAGCGAGAGGGGGGTCCCCCCGGCCGGAGGCTGGGGGAGGCTCGACGCCGCCGCACGGCACGCCCGAGGTCACCGAGGAGGGCGACCGGCTCACCATGGACCTCGGGATCACCACCGCGCCCGGGCCGCTCGTCGAGGAGCCCGTCCCGCCGCCGGCCGAACCCTTCCGGTTCCGCGCCTCGGTGGCCAGGCCCGGCGACACCCTCCTGCTCGCCTCGCCGGGACTGGCCGAGCCGATGCGCGGCGAGCCCGGCCTCGCCCGCGAACTCGCGGCCCGCTGGTCCGGTGCCGAACCGCCCGGCCTCGCCGCCTTCCTCGCCGACACCCAGCTGAGGGTGACCGGGTACGCCGATGACCGTACGGGGGCGGCCGTCTGGGAGGCGTGACGGGCGGGGCCGTGTGTTGATGGACCCATGGCCAAACAGAACGTAGCGGAACAGTTCGTCGACATCCTCGTCCGCGCCGGCGTCCAGCGGCTCTACGGCGTGGTCGGCGACAGCCTGAACCCGGTCGTCGACGCCATCCGGCGCAACCCCGCCATCGACTGGGTGCAGGTGCGGCACGAGGAGACCGCCGCCTTCGCCGCGGGGGCCGAGGCCCAGATCACCGGCCGCCTCGCCGCCTGCGCCGGCTCCTGCGGACCCGGCAACCTCCACCTCATCAACGGCCTGTACGACGCGCACCGCTCGATGGCCCCCGTCCTCGCCCTCGCCTCCCACATCCCCTCCAGCGAGATCGGGCTCGGCTACTTCCAGGAGACCCACCCCGACCAGCTGTTCCGCGAGTGCAGCCACTACTGCGAGCTGATCTCCAGCCCGAAGCAGATGCCGCGGCTGCTGCACACCGCCGTCCAGCACGCCGTCGGACGCGGCGGCGTCTCGGTCGTCTCGCTCCCCGGCGACATCGCCGACCAGCCCGCCCCCGAGAAGAGCACCGGCAGCGCCCTCGTCACCGCGCGCCCCACCGTCCGCCCCGGCGACTCCGAGATCGACGCCCTGGTCCGGATGATCGACGCGGCCGAACGGGTGACGCTCTTCTGCGGCAGCGGCACCGCCGGCGCCCACCCCGAGGTGATGCAGTTCGCCGAGCGGCTGAAGGCCCCCGTCGGGCACGCCCTGCGGGGCAAGGAGTGGATCCAGTACGACAACCCCTTCGACGTCGGCATGAGCGGGCTCCTCGGCTACGGCGCGGCCTACGAGGCCACCCACGAGTGCGACCTGCTGATCCTGCTCGGCACCGACTTCCCGTACAACGCCTTCCTCCCGGACGACGTCCGGATCGTGCAGGTCGACGTCCGGCCCGAACACCTCGGCCGCCGCTCCCGGCTCGACCTCGCCGTCTGGGGGGACGTCCGGGAGACCCTGCGCTGCGTCACCCCCCGGATCCGCCCCCGCACCGACCGCCGCTTCCTCGACAAGATGCTGAAGAAGCACGCCGACGCCCTGGAGGGCGTGGTGAAGGCGTACACCCGCAAGGTGGAGAAGCACACCCCGATCCACCCCGAGTACGTCGCCTCCGTCCTCGACGAACTCGCCGACGACGACGCGGTCTTCACCGTCGACACCGGCATGTGCAACGTCTGGGCGGCCCGGTACCTCACCCCCAACGGGCGCCGCCGGATCATCGGCTCCTTCAGCCACGGCTCCATGGCCAACGCCCTGCCGCAGGCGATCGGCGCCCAGTTCACCGACCGCGGCCGGCAGGTCGTCTCGCTCTCCGGCGACGGCGGCTTCTCCATGCTCATGGGCGACTTCCTCACCCTCGTCCAGTACGAACTCCCCGTGAAGATCGTGCTGTTCAACAACTCCTCGCTCGGCATGGTCGAACTGGAGATGCTGGTCGCCGGGCTCCCCTCGTACGGAACGGGCTACAAGAACCCGGACTTCGCCGCCGTCGCCCGCGCGGCCGGCGCCTACGGCGTCCGCGTCGAGAAGCCCAAGCACCTGGCCGGCGCCCTGAAGGACGCCTTCCGGCACCGGGGCCCCGCCCTCGTCGACGTCGTCACGGACCCCAACGCCCTCTCCATCCCGCCGAAGATCAGCACCGAGATGGTCACCGGCTTCGCCCTCTCCGCCGGCAAGATCGTGCTCGACGGGGGAGTGGGCCGGATGCTCCAGATGGCCCGTTCCAATCTGCGCAACGTGCCCCGGCCCTGAGCTCCCGGAGCCCGGCGCATGCCCACGGGCTCGCGGGGCAGGCTTCCCCGTGAGCCTGTTCGACACGACCGTGGGTGGGGGCTATGGCCGGGAAGGCACGACAGCCGACTCAACTGCTCAGAAAGGTGGGGGGAGCCGACCTGACCGCGGTGCCGGAGGTGCGCCACGCGTTACGCGAACTCCTCGGGACCTGGGGCGGACCGGGCGCCGGCGACGTCGCCGAACTGCTCACCAGCGAACTCGTCACCAACGCGCTGGTCCACACCGGCCACGGCGCCATCGTGACCGCCACCGTCGATCCCGGCCAGCTCAGGGTCGAGGTCCGCGACTTCGAGGCCGGCCTCACCGCTCCGCTCGTACCGCCCGCCGACGACGGTACGCACGGGCGGGGGCTCTTCCTCGTCAGGGAACTCGCCGACTCCTGGGGGATCGAGGAGCGCGACACCGGCAAGGTCGTCTGGTTCGAACTGAACGGCGGGGCCGCCTGAGGGCGGCCCCGCCGTGGGGTGACGCGGTCCGTCAGCCGAGCTTCCGCTCCATCTCGGAGATCTTCGCCTCCAGATTGTCGAGCAGCAGCCCCTGGGTGTCGTCCTCGGCGGTGAGGTCCACCGTCCGCGGCTCACCGTGCCTGACGGCTTGCAGGGAGGGCCGGGGTCGTAGCGGCAGTTGTCCCGGGTCCGCTATGGCGGGTTCCGCGACGGCGGCGGACACCGCCGCCGCCGTCGCGGAACCCGGCCCGGACCCGGCGGCCTGACCCCCGCCGGTCCCGCCGGCGGACAGCGCCGCCACCTCCACCTGACGCCCGCCGCCGCGCCCGAAGGCCCGGTGCTGGCGGTTGAGCGCCTTGATCTGCGCCCGGTCGAGCTTGGCCTGCTCCCGCCGGCGGATCCGGTTCTGCTCCTTCTCCCGCCGGTCCTCCCGGACCTCGTCGACGGCCTCGTCCAGGGTCCGTACGCCCTCCAGGAGCATCAGCGACCAGGCGGCGAAGGTCTCCCGCGGAGCCCTTATCCACCGCACGATCCGGATCTGCGGCAGCGGGCGGGGCACCAGGCCCTGCTCGCGCAGCGCAGCCCGGCGGGTCTGCTTCAGCGCCCGGTCGAAGAGGACCGCCGCCGACAGGGACATCCCCGCGAAGAACTGCGGGGCCCCGTCGTGGCCCAGGCCGCGCGGCGCGTGCACCCAGTTGAACCAGGCCGCCGCGCCCGCGAAGAGCCAGACCAGGAGACGGGAGCCGAGGGCCGCGTCGCCGTGGCTGGCCTCGCGGACGGCGAGCACCGAACAGAACATCGCGGCGCCGTCGAGGCCGAACGGGACCAGGTACTCCCAGCCGCCGGTCAGGTTGAGGTTCTGCCGGCCGAAGCCGACGAGGCCGTGGAAGGAGAGCGCCGCCGCGACCGCGGCGCAGCAGAACAGCAGCCCGTACGAGGCGAATCCGTAGATGGCCTCCTTGCGCCGGCGCCGCTCCTCGCTGCGCTCCCAGGAGTCCTCGGCCGCGGCCTGGTCACCGGCGCGCTTCCCGCGCGCGAGCACCGCCACCGCCGTCAGGACTCCGGCCACCATCACGCCACCCGGAAGCAGCCAGTCCAGCGATATGTCGGTCAGTCTCATGCGGTGTCCCTCGCATCGCAGTGGGGCGTTTGGCCGCCCATACTGTCCGACCGATCGGTGGGCTCACGGGGTTTCGGGGCAAGAGCACGCCAACGGGGGCTCAGGGCATACGAATAGGTACCTTCTGCTCGAACGTTCCCCCGTGCAGGCGGAGTTGTGTTCGATTCACGTCACCCGTTCGGGTGGCGTATTCCTCAGGCGGTCGCCGTGAGCCGCCGGACCCGGTCGGCGTCACAGGTGCGCGGACACGTGAGGCAGGTGTCCTCGGGGCGCAGCGTGTAGAAGAAGCAGCAGGCGGCCCGGTCCCGGGTGGCGCGCGGGGTGCCGTCCGGCCCCTCGGCCCCGGGCAGCGGGCGGAACCCGGCGCCGCCCGCGTACGGCTTCTCCGGCCGGCCGGAGCTCCCCGGCAGCAGCTCCTCCAGCTCGGCCGTCGCCCGCTCCTCCTCGCCGAGCAGGGCACCGATGTACCAGAGGCCCTCCACGATCTCGTCCGTCACCATGCCCCACAGCGCGCGCTGCCCGCGCCGCATCCGCGGGCCGAAGCCGGTGAGCAGGGCCTCGAAGTGCTCGGCGAGCGAGGCGCGCACCTCGGCGCGCAGGGCGTCCTCGCCGGAGACCACCCGGGCGCCGGGCAGGGCGGCGGCGGGGTCGTCCGGCAGGCATGCGAACTCCCCGACCCGGACGGCCATCCGGCCCAGGGCCCGCTGGAAGGAGACCGCGCCCACGGGGAGGCGGGGGACCCGGCGGTGCAGGAACCAGGGGACGGTCACCAGGAGGCAGGCCGGCCAGGCGTACCGGTGCAGTCCGAAGCTCGCGACGACGTCGGGGCGGGCCTGCCGGCCGTAGTCCCGGAGCACCTGCGCGTTGTCCCAGGCGAGGAAGGCGTCCAGGGCGGCCCCGCCGGCGGCGAGCTCCTCGGCGCGGACCCAGCCGGCGCCGCTCGGCAGCCGTGCGTCCCCGGCGGTCTCCTCCACGCGCAGGCCGGGGAACGCCTCGGCGAGCCGGGCGTACGCGGCCGCGACGGGCGAGACGAGCGGGGAAGGCAGCAGAGCGGGGACGGTCATGCGGACCACCGAATCGCGATCGTTAGCAGGTTAGCCTTACCTTACCCGAAACGGCATCACGTCTCACCACCTGCGGACCCCTTCCCACCTGCGCCGGACGGGCGCGGTCCCGCGGAACGGTCCGTTCGCCTATGGTGCACAGGGGACCCCGGCATCGCGAGCCGGGACCGGCACGAGGCCGCAGGAGGACCCGGGTGGAGCAGGGCGCAGCGCGCGAGCGGGCGACGGAAGGGTCGTCCGTGCGATTCGGCGACCCCGCCGACGGGCGGCCGGACGACGCGTACGGAGCCGCCCAGGAGACCGCCCGCGTCCCCGGGCAGGCCCGCGGCGACCAGCCCCGGGGCGACCAGGCCCGCGGCGAGCACACCCATGGCGAGCACCCCCGCGGCGAGGCCCCGTACCCCTTCCCCGGCGACGGCCCGCGGACCGTGCGGCGCCACTCCGTCCGGGGCCAGATCCTCGACGCCCTGCGGACCGCCCTCGTCGCCGGCGAGCTGCGCCCCGGCGAGGTCTACTCCGCCCCCGTCCTCGGCGAGCGCTTCGGCGTCTCCGCGACCCCCGTCCGCGAGGCCATGCAGCGCCTCGCCGTCGAGGGCGCCGTCGAGGTCGTCCCCAACCGCGGCTTCCGCGTGATCGTCCGCACCCCCCGCGAGCTGGCCGAGCTGGCCGAGGTGCGGGCACTGATCGAGGTCCCCGTCATGCTGCGGCTGGCCCGCACCGTCCCGGCCGACGACTGGGCCGCGCTGCGCCCGCTCGCCGAGGCCACCGGCGCCGCCGCGGCCCGCGGCGACCGCGCCCACTACGCCGAGACCGACCGCGCCTTCCACCGCGCGGTCCTCGCCCTCGCCGGCAACGAACAGCTCCTGGCCATCGCCGACGACCTCCACCGCCGCTCCCAGTGGCCGCTCCTCAGCACCCCCGTCCCGCGCCACGCGGACCTCGTCGCGGACGCCGCCGAGCACTCCGCGCTCCTCGACGCCCTGACCGCCCAGGACCTCCCCGTCGTCGAGGAGCTCGTCCGGGAGCACTTCACCGGCGCGAACGGCTGAGGCCGGGCCGGCCGCGGCGACCTCCGCCCCGGAGCGAGCGGTCCCGCGAACGGGCCGTCTCCCCGCCCCCCGCGCCCACTAAGGTCGTGGACGACAGCCGCCCGCACCGCGCCGCCCGTGAGGTTGCCCCATGCCGTCCGCGATCCCGTCCCCGCCGGACGGACGCCGACCCTCCATCGGTACGCAACCCGAGGCCGCCGCCCTGCTCGGCTGGCTCACCGACCCCGACGCGCCCCGCCTGTGCCTGGTCACCGGCGCCCCCGGCAGCGGCAAGACCGCCCTCCTCGGCTGGCTCGCGGCGCACGAGACCCGGGCCCGGCGCGGCCGCGCCAGGACCGACCGGATCCTCGTGCCGCTCGCCGGACAGAGCGCCCTCGGCGTCGCCTGGACCCTCGCGAACCGGCTCGGCGTGGTCGCCAGGACCCCCGCCGACCTCGTCCACACCCTCGCCACCAGCGAGGCCCGCCGCACCGGCCGGACCGTGCTCCTCCTCACCGACCTGCACGCCGCCGCCGAGCCGGAGGCCGTCGCCGACCTGCTCGCCGGGCTCGCCGAGGTCGGGCGGATCCGGATCGTGGTGGAGGCCCGCACCGGCACCCGGCCGCCGCGGGCCGCCCGCACCACCGTGGTCGACCTCGACGGGGACGCCGGACCCGAACCCGCCCCGCCCGCCCCGCCGCTCCCCGACCTCTCCGATCCCGCCGCCGTCTGCGCCGCCGATCCGCTCCTCGTCACCACCGGGTACGCGACCGCCTCCGCCGACGACCACGGCGGGCTGCGCGACGCCTGGCTGCGGGCCGGGCAGGCGGTGTGCGCGGCGGACGGGCCGGCCGGCCGGGCGCTGGTGCTGCTCACCGCGCTCGGCGACGGCGCCGACCCCCGGCTGCGGCCCGCCCTCGCCGAACGGGCGGCGCCGGCGCCGTGGCGGGTGCGCTGGGCCCGGCACCGGGGCGACGTCACCCCGCCGTGGCCGGGCCCGGTCGCGGCGCTGGGGGCGACGGCCGGCGGGCCCACGGCCGATCTGGTCCTCGTCGGCGACCGCACCGGCACCGTCCGGCTGCTGCGGGAGGCGGACGCCTCCGGCGCCGGGCGGCTCGCCCACCGGGCCGGCGGCCGGGTCACCGCCCTCGCGCCCACCGCCGACGGGACGGTGCTGCTGCTCGACGAGCGCGGCCGGCTGCACACCGTACGGGGCACGGCGCCGCGCCCGCCCTATCTGGAACGGCTCACCGAGGCCGTCTCCACCACCCTGTCCCGGCACCCGGGCACCGCGCTCGCGGCCATCGCGGGCTCGGTGGTGGTGGGGGACCGGCTCGGCTCGGTGCACGCCTTCGGCGTCAACGGCCTCCACCAGGCCGCCTCGCACAGCGGCCGGGTCACCGCCGTGACCGCGGTCGAGTCCGAGACGCCGTTCGTCTGCTCGGGCGGCGCCGACGGCACCGTACGGCTCTGGACGCCGGGGCGGCCGCCGGTCCCCGAACCGCTCGCGGAGCGCCGGGCGCCGGTGGTCGCCCTGCACGCGGCACCCGCTCCCGGCGGTCCGCTCGTCGCGGCCGCCTGGGCCGACGGGCGGGTGGAGTTGATCCCCGCGGAGGGCGGCCGGCGGCGTGTCTTCCGGCCGGGGCCGGCGGTCCGCGCCGTCGCCGTCACGGCCACCGGAGCCCTGCTGGTCGGCACCGAGGAGAGCCTCATCTGCCTTGAACCGCACGGGAAGTGACGGCCCATCAAGAAGGCGCTCCGGCGCTTCACATGGCGGTCCTGGGCGTCAACTGGGCCGCCAGCCAGGTCGGTACCCCGCCGAGGAGGCGGAAGAGGCGGCCGGCCTCGGCGCGCAGCCGGCCCGCCTCCGGTTCCGTCTCCGTCTCGGCCAGCGCCGTCAGCGCCGGGGCCGTTCCCACCAGGTAGCCCAACTCCTCCCGGATCCGCAGCGATTCGGCGAAGCCGTGCCGGGCCTCGGCCAGCTCGCCCTCGCGCAGCGCGAGGCCCGCGAGATGGCGCCAGGTGGAGGAGAGCAGCAGCGAGTCGCCCTGAGCGGTGGCCCCCGCGTGCGCACGGCGGTACGCGGCCCTGGCCGCCTGGGGGGAGTCGCCCAGGTTCTGCGCCATCAGCCCGCGCCGGTAGTCGAGCAGCGGACGGCCCGGCTCCGAGGGGGCGATCAGCGCCGCCGCCCGGCCCAGCGCCATCCGGGCCTCGTCGGCGCGGTCCCGGACGCCCAACAGGGTGGAGGCGTAGGCGAGATAGCCGCGCTCGCAGGCCGCCGCCCCGCGCTCCTCGTCACTGCTCGCGACCGCCTCGGCGGCGCGCAGCGCCTCCTCCGCCTCGGCCCAGCCCTGTTCGGTGTAGAGGCAGCGCTCGATCAGCAGCGCGGCCCGTTCGAGTGCCGCGGCCGGTTCGTGGGCGCGGGGGGCGAGCAGCGCCGCCGCGTCGGCCCAGCAGCCGCGGGAGCGGAGCCGCCATATGGCGGTCTCCACCGGAGTCTCCTTGCCGTAGGCGAGGGACGGACGTGCGCCGCCCCCTGATTCGGAACCAGACATGGCGGTGTCCGCCACATTGCCCTCCCCGAGCGCGCCATCGAGCTGTTGAGTAGGACGGCATCTCAGCACGAACGGCCGTACCCGGCCAAGGGGTCGGGTGAAAAATTTCACAAAGCCGCGGGGCAGGCGTGACGCCCCGCCGGAACCGGGTCCGACGGGGCGTCAGGGGCTGCCGAGGCCCGTGATCACGGCGGTGATCAGGGAAGAGCGGTGGTGCGGCGGGCGGCCACGGGAGCGCGGCCGGAAGGGCCGTCCGTCACTCCTGCGGACTCAACCGAAGGAGTGAATTCCGGAACCGCGGGGGCGGTCCGTCAGCTCATCCGCAGGGCCAGGAAGAAGTCGAGCTTGTCCTCCAGGCGGGACAGGTCGCGGCCGGTCAGCTGCTCGATCCGGCCGACCCGGTAGCGCAGCGTGTTCACGTGCAGGTGCAGCCGGGTCGCGCAGCGCGTCCAGGAGCCGTCGCAGTCCAGGAACGCCTCCAGGGTCGGGATCAGCTCCGCGCGGTGGCGCCGGTCGTAGTCCCGCAGCGGGTCCAGCAGCCGGGCCGTGAAGGCGCGCCGCACGTCGTCCGGGACGAAGGGCAGCAGCAGGACGTGCGAGGCCAGCTCGTGGTGGCCGGCCGCGCAGACCCGGCCGGGGCGGGCGGCGGCCACCCGGCGGGCGTGCCGGGCCTCCTCCAGGGCGCCGCGCAGCCCCTCCGCCGAGTGCACGGAGGCGGAGACGCCGAGGGTGAGCCGCCCGTCGTCGGCGAGGCCGGCCGAGAGCGGAGCCCGTACCGCGGCGAGCAGGGCGTCGGCGTGCAGGCCCAGGGCGGGCGCCGCGCCGTCGTCCTCGCTCTCCGGGATCGGTCCCGCGGCCAGCGGCACCAGGGCGATGGCCTCGTCGCCGGTGTGGGCGACGGCGATCCGGTCGGCGGACTCGGCGCCGACGGTCGCCGGGTCGACCAGGATCTCCTCCAGGAGCGCCTGGGTGACCGGTCCGGCCTCCACCGGGGGCTGGCCGCCCTCCTGGTCCCACTCGACGCGGGCGACGACGACCTGCCAGTGCGGGGCGGCGCCGAGGCCGGGCAGCAGCACCGGGGCGGCGACCCGCAGCCGGGCGGCGATCTCGGCGGGCGCGGCGCCCGTCTGCACCAGCTCCAGCACCTCCTGGGCGAGCCGGCGGCGCACCGTACGGGCCGCGTCGCGCCGGTCGCGCTCCACCGAGATCAGCTGGGTGACGCCCTGCAGCAGGTCCAGCCGGGCGGCCGGCCAGTCTCCGGCGTCCGCCTCGACGGCGAGCAGCCAGTCGGAGAGCACGGTCTCCCGGACGTCCCGGGAGGCCGGCGCGGCGGCCCGGCCGGTGTTGCGGATCGGGAAGAGCGAGTACGGCGTGCCGTGCACGGTCAGCCGGTGCGGGCCGCGCCTGCCCGTCCGGGTGGCGGCCAGGTGCTCGGCGGCCAGACCGGCCGCGAGGGCCGGGTCCAGCGGCTCTCCGGCGCCCGCGACCTGCCGTCCGGTGGGGGAGAGGACCCAGGCGCGCAGATCCAGGTCGGAGCCGAGCAGGTCGAGGACGGCCTCCGGGCCGCCGCCCGCCGGGCCGGAGGTCATCAGGCGCCTGTGCCGATCGACGACGGCGGCCAGGTCGCCCGCCCGCTCGCCGGAGACCTGTCGAACAACGTGCTCGGTGATCGTCGCGAACGCAACGGATTCTTCCACGATGAACAGCGGCAGACGGTGGCGAGAACACGCCTCCACGAGCTCGTCGGGGACGTCGCCCCGTCCGGCCTCGCCCGTGGCGAGCGCCGCCACCCCGACCTCACCGACCGCGAGCCCGGAGACGCCGGCCGAGGCGAGGACCCGGACGAAGGGCTCGGACTCGGCCGGCTCCCGCATCCAGGCCAGGCCGGTGAGGACCAGCTCGCCGCCGGACAGGTACCTGCTGGGATCCTTGAGGTCCGTGGTCATCACGCCGCGGACGGAGCGGTCCAGCTCGTCCTCGCCGCCCAGCAGGCGCAGCCCGAGCGCGTCGTTCTCCAGCAGTGCGCGCAGCCGCATCGTGTCGCCGCCGTTCCTTCGAGTGGGTGGTGGGGTTGTCGTGTATTCGACGGTGGGGTCGTTCGGGTGGTGTCCCTGTTTCCAGGGGGAAACGGCGAGGTATCCGTTCCCCGCCTTTCGTTCGAATCTACAAGACGTCCCGGGGCACCGGCGAATTCCTTCATGTTTTCGGTGACTGCACCCCGGCCACCGTGGCTTGTGTACTAGGCCACACACCGCGTGAACAGGACATGAACACCGAAGTCGAGGGCCGGACGTCCCCCAGTGCCCGGACGACCGTCCCCGATCACCAGAATCACTAGAAGAGAGCCACCATGGACTTCCTTCGCCCCGCCAGCTGGGAGGAGGCGCTCGCCGCCAAGGCAGAGCACCCCACGGCCGTGCCCATCGCCGGCGGTACCGACGTCATGGTCGAGATCAACTTCGACCACCGGCGCCCCGAGTACCTGCTGGACCTGAACCGCATCGAGCTGCTGCGCGAGTGGGAGGTCGGCGAGGAGAACGTCCGACTCGGCGCTTCCGTTCCGTACACGCAGATCATGGAGAACCTGCGGGCCGAGCTGCCGGGCCTGGCGCTCGCCTCGCACACCGTCGCCTCCCCGCAGATCCGCAACCGCGGCGGCGTCGGCGGCAACCTCGGCACCGCCTCCCCGGCCGGTGACGCCCACCCCGCCCTCCTCGCCGCCGGCGCCGAGGTCGAGGTCGAGTCGCAGGCCCGCGGCAGCCGCTTCATCCCGATCGACGAGTTCTACACCGGCGTGAAGCGCAACGCGCTCCAGCCCGACGAGCTCATCAAGACCGTTCACATCAAGAAGGCGGACGGCCCCCAGCAGTACTCCAAGGTCGGCACCCGCAACGCGATGGTCATCGCCGTCTGCGCCTTCGGCCTGGCGCTGCACCCGGAGACCCGCACCGTGCGCACCGGCATCGGCTCGGCCGCGCCGACCCCGATCCGCGCCAAGGAGGCCGAGAACTTCCTGAACGCGGCCCTGGAGGAGGGCGGTTTCTGGGAGAGCGGCAAGATCATCACCCCGTCGATCGCGAAGCAGTTCGCCGACCTCTGCTCGGGCGCCGCCAACCCGATCGACGACGTCCGTGGCACCGCCAAGTACCGCCGCCACGCCGTCGGAATCATGGCCCGCCGCCAGCTCGGCTGGACCTGGGAGCAGTACCGCGGCGCCGGCCGCACGCTTGAGGGAGCTGCCTGATCATGCGCGTCAATTTCACGGTCAACGGTCGTCCGCAGGAAGCCGACGACGTCTGGGAGGGCGAGTCCCTTCTCTACGTGCTCCGCGAGCGGCTGGGCCTGCCGGGCTCCAAGAACGCCTGCGAGCAGGGCGAGTGCGGCTCCTGCACGGTCCGCCTCGACGGCGTGCCGGTCTGTTCCTGCCTCGTCGCCGCCGGCCAGGTCGAGGGCCGCGAGGTCGTCACGGTCGAGGGCCTCGCCGACTACGCCAAGGAGCGTGCTGAGCACGCCGGTTGCGCCTCCGGCGCCTGCGGCACCTCGATCGACGAGGCCAAGCGGTGGGAAGCCAAGCCCGGTCAGGACTCCCAGACCGGCGAGGGCGTCGAACTCTCGCCGATCCAGCAGGCGTTCATCGACGCCGGCGCCGTCCAGTGCGGCTTCTGCACCCCCGGTCTGCTGGTCGCCGCCGACGAGATGCTGGAGCGCAACCCGTCCCCGACGGACGCGGACATCCGCGAGGCGCTCTCCGGCAACCTCTGCCGCTGCACCGGTTACGAGAAGATCCTCGACGCGGTCCGCCTCGCGGCCGCCCGTCAGGGAGAGGCGGTCTGACCATGGCTGGCACCACCACGGGCATCCCCCGCGACGTCACCCAGAACCACGTCAAGGGCGGCGTCGGCGAGTCCACCCTCCGCCCCGACGGCACCCTGAAGGTCACCGGCGAGTTCGCCTACTCCTCGGACATGTGGCACGAGGACATGCTGTGGGGGCAGGTCCTGCGGTCCACCGTCGCGCACGCCGAGATCGTGTCCATCGACACCTCCGAGGCCCTCGCGATGGACGGCGTCTACGCCGTCATGACCCACGAGGACCTCCCCGCCGCCAAGAACTACGGCATGGAGTTCCAGGACACCCCCGTCCTCGCCTACGGCAAGGTCCGCCACCACGGCGAGCCGGTCGCCCTCGTGGCCGCCGACCACCCGGAGACCGCCCGCCGCGCCGCCGCCAAGATCGTCATCGAGTACCGGGAGCTCCCGGTCGTCACGGACGAGGCCTCCGCCCTCGCGCCGGACGCGATCCTGGTCCACGAGAACCGCGACGACCACCACTCCGGCCACGTCCCGCACCCCAACATCGTGCACCGCCAGCCGATCATCCGCGGCAACGCCGCCGAGGCCGCCCGGCGCGCCGACGTGATCGTCAAGGGCGAGTACACCTTCGGCATGCAGGACCAGGCCTTCCTCGGCCCCGAGTCCGGCCTCGCGGTACCGGCCGAGGACGGCGGCGTCGACCTGTACGTCGCCACCCAGTGGCTGCACTCGGACCTCAAGCAGATCGCCCCCTGCCTCGGCCTGCCCGAGGAGAAGGTCCGCATGACGATGGCCGGCATCGGCGGCGCCTTCGGCGGCCGCGAGGACATCTCCATGCAGATCCTCGCCTCGCTGCTCGCCCTGCGCACCGGCAAGCCGGTCAAGATGGTCTACAACCGGTACGAGTCCTTCTTCGGCCACGTCCACCGGCACCCGGCGAAGCTGTACTACGAGCACGGCGCCACCAGGGACGGCAAGCTCACGCACGTCAAGTGCAAGATCGTCCTCGACGGCGGCGCGTACGCCTCGTCCACGGCCTCGGTCGTCGGCAACGCCTCCTCCCTCTCGATCGGCCCGTACGTCGTCGAGGACGTCGAGATCGAGGCGATCGGCCTCTACACCAACAACCCGCCCTGCGGCGCCATGCGCGGCTTCGGCGCGGTCCAGGCCTGCTTCGCCTACGAGGCCCAGATGGACAAGCTCGCGGCCGAGCTGGACATGGACCCGGTGGAGCTGCGCCAGCTCAACGCCATGGAGCAGGGCACGATCATGCCGACCGGCCAGGTCGTGGACTCGCCGGCGCCCGTCGCCGAGCTGCTCCGCATGGTCAAGGCCCGCCCGATGCCGCCGGAGCGCCAGTGGGAGACCGCCGGCGAGGGCGCGGACGTCCGCGCGCTGCCGGGCGGCCTCTCCAACACCTCGCACGGCGAGGGCGTCGTCCGGGGCGTCGGCTACGCGGTCGGCATCAAGAACGTCGGCTTCTCCGAGGGCTTCGACGACTACTCGACCGCCAAGATCCGCCTGGAGGTCATCAACGGCGAGCCCGTCGCGATGGTCCACACCGCCGCGGCGGAGGTCGGCCAGGGCGGCGTCACCATCCACGCGCAGATCGCCCGCACCGAGCTCGGCGTCCAGCAGGTCACCATCCACCCCGCCGACACCCAGGTGGGCTCGGCCGGTTCGACCTCCGCGGGCCGCCAGACGTACATGACCGGCGGCGCCATCAAGAACTCCTGCGAGCTCGTCCGCGAGAAGGTCCTGGAGATCGGCCGGCGCAAGTTCGGCTCGTACCACCCCGCGTGGGCCAACGCCGAACTCCTCCTGGAGGGCGGCAAGGTCGTCACCGACAACGGCGAGGCCCTCGCCTCCATCGCCGACGTCCTGGAGGACCAGGCCGTGGAGGTCGAGGAGGAGTGGCGGCACCGCCCCACCCAGGCCTTCGACCTCGTCACCGGCCAGGGCGACGGGCACGTCCAGTACGCCTTCGCCGCGCACCGCGCGGTGGTGGAGGTCGACACCGAGCTCGGCCTCGTCAAGGTCATCGAGCTGGCCTGCGCCCAGGACGTCGGCAAGGCGGTCAACCCGCTCTCCGTGGTCGGCCAGATCCAGGGTGGCACCACCCAGGGCCTGGGCGTCGCGGTGATGGAGGAGATCATCGTCGACCCGAAGACCGCGAAGGTGCGCAACCCCTCCTTCACGGACTACCTGATCCCGACCATCCTCGACACGCCGACCATCCCGGTCGACTACCTCGAACTGGCCGACCCCCACGCGCCGTACGGCGTCCGGGGCATCGGCGAGGCCCCGACCCTGTCGTCCACCCCGGCCGTCCTCGCGGCGATCCGGGCGGCGACCGGGCTGGAGCTGAACAAGACGCCGGTCCGCCCCGAGGCGCTCACCGGCACCCTGTAGGACCCTCCGGGCGGTGTGCGCCTCCCAGGAACGTCACACTTCCCTCCCCGCCCGCACCGCCCGGAGCGCAGTACCCCGCAGTACCCGCAGTACCGCAGTACCCGCAGTTCCGAAGTACCCGCAGTACCCCGTTCGTCTCGGGCCGTCCCCCGGGTCGTGCAGCCAACGAAATATCCCAAATCCCGCAGCTTCACCGTCAGAGCTCCCGAAGTCTGATGCGGGTGCCCCTTTGAACCTTGGGAGTAGGCCCCATGACCCAGTCGTCTGTGGAGCCGAAGACCGCCGCGGAGGACGCGGGCTCCGGCTCGCGCAACCCCGCCGGACGGTCTTGGCTCGACCGGTACTTTCACATCTCGGAGAGAGGATCCTCCGTCGGCACGGAGATCCGCGGTGGCGTCACCACCTTCATGGCGATGGCGTACATCCTCCTGCTCAACCCGATCCTCCTCGGAGGCCCGGACGTCGAGAAGAACGTCCTCGCCTCCTCCGCGGTCATCACCGCGACCGCCTTCGCGGCGGCGGTGACCACCCTGCTGATGGGCTTCGTCGGCAAGGTGCCGCTCGTCCTCGCGGCGGGACTCAGCGTCTCCGGTGTGCTCGCCACCCAGGTCGTGCCCCAGATGACCTGGCCCCAGGCGATGGGCATGTGCGTCGTCTACGGTGTCGTGATCTGTCTCCTGGTGGTCACCGGCCTCCGCGAGATGATCATGAACGCCATCCCGCTGCCGCTCAAGCACGGCATCACCATCGGCATCGGCCTCTTCATCGCCCTGATCGGCTTCAACAAGGCCGGCTTCGTCGGCGCCGGCCCGCAGTTCGGCCCGCCCGTCACCCTCGGCGCCGGCGGTGAGCTGGTCGGCTGGCCCGTCCTGATCTTCGCGGTCACCCTGCTCGCGATCTTCGCCCTCCAGGCCCGCAAGGTCCCGGGCGCCATCCTCATCGGCATCGTCGCCGGCACCGTCATCTCGCTGATCGTCAACGCCGTCGCCGACATCCCCGCCAAGGGCCCCGGCTCCTGGGCCAACGGCTCCCCGGAGCTCAAGGGCAGCGCGGTCTCCACCCCGGACTTCTCGCTCTTCGGCGACGTCTCCTTCGGCGGCTGGGGCGACGTCGGCTACATCACCGTCGGCGTCATCGTCTTCACCCTGGTGCTCGCCGGCTTCTTCGACGCCATGGCCACCATCATCGGCGTCGGCACCGAGGCCAACCTCGCCGACGACAAGGGCCGGATGCCCGGCCTGTCCAAGGCGCTGTTCATCGACGGCGCGGGCGGCGCGATCGGCGGCGTCTCCGGCGCCTCCGGCCAGACCGTCTTCGTGGAGTCCGCCACCGGCGTCGGCGAGGGCGCCCGCACCGGCTTCTCCTCGGTGATCACCGGCCTGTTCTTCGCGGCCTGCCTCTTCTTCACGCCGATCACCCAGATCGTGCCCCGCGAGGTCGGCTCCGCCGCCCTGGTCGTCATCGGCGCGATGATGATGATGAACGCCAAGCACGTGAACTGGGGCGACAGCTCCGTCGCCATCCCGGTCTTCCTGACCGTGGTGCTGATGCCGTTCACGTACAGCATCACCCCGGGCGTCGCGGCCGGCGTCATCGCCTACACCGTCATCAAGGTGGCGCAGGGCAAGGCGCGCGAGGTCGGCGCGTTCATGTGGTGCCTGTCCGCGATCTTCATCGTGTTCTTCGCCCTTCACCCCATCGAGGGCTGGCTGGGCGTCAGCTGACGCCCCCGCCCTCCCCACACCGCCAAGGAGACCGACATGCTGGACATCGCCGAAGAGCTGCACCGGTGGGTCGAGCAGGGACGCGACTTCGCCGTGGCCACCGTGGTGGCCGTCGGCGGCAGCGCGCCCCGGCAGCCCGGCGCCGCCCTCGCCGTCGACAGCGAGGGCACCGCGATCGGCTCGGTCTCCGGCGGGTGCGTGGAGGGCGCGGTCTACGAGCTGTGCCAGGCGGCGCTCGACGACGGCAAGGTCGCCGTCGAGCGCTTCGGCTACAGCGACGAGGACGCCTTCGCGGTCGGCCTGACCTGCGGCGGCGTCATCGACATCCTCGTCACCCCGGTCCGCGGCGGGGTCTTCCCCGCCGCCCTGGCCGCCGCCGTCTCGGGGGAGGCGGCGGCCCTCGCCCGGATCGTCTCGGGCCCGGAGGACCTGTTGGGGCAGGCCCTCCTGGTCCGCCCGGACGGCTCGTACGAGGGCAGGCTCGGCGGCCACCCGGAGCTGGACCGCACCGCCGCCGCCGAGGCCCGCGCCCTGCTGGACGCCGGCCGCACCGGCACGGTCGAGATCGGCGAGGACGGCAGCCGCTGCGGACAGCCGCTGACCCTGCTCGTGGAGTCCTCCGTCCCCGCCCCCCGCATGATCGTCTTCGGCGCCATCGACTTCGCCTCCGCCCTCGTCCGGGTCGGCAAGTTCCTCGGCTACCACGTCACCGTCTGCGACGCCCGGCCCGTCTTCGCGACGAGGCTCCGCTTCCCCGAGGCCGACGAGATCGTCGTCGAATGGCCCCACCGCTACCTGGAGTCGACCGAGGTCGACGCCCGGACCGTGCTGTGCGTCCTCACCCACGACGCCAAGTTCGACGTCCCCCTCCTCCAGGCGGCCCTGCGGCTGCCCGTCGCCTACGTCGGCGCGATGGGCTCCCGCCGCACCCACGAGGACCGCAACAAGCGCCTCCGCGAGGTCGGCGTCACCGAGCTCGAACTGGCCCGGCTGCGCTCGCCCATCGGCCTCGACCTCGGCGCCCGCACCCCGGAGGAGACCGCCCTGTCGATCGGCGCGGAGATCGTCGCCGACCGGCGCGGCGGCAGCGGCGCCTCGCTCACCGGCGCCCACACCCCGATCCACCACGACGGCCCGGACGCCCCGGTCGCGGGCCGCATCGGCTCCGTCGCCTAGGCCGTCTCTTCCGGAGCATGCCGGCCTGATCAGAAAGAAACGGCCTGGCCCCGACCCCGTTCCCACGCGTACGACGGGGCCCCGTCCTCCTCGGTCGGCAGACCGAGGGGGCCTTCGGCGTCCCGGACGCCGCGGAAGACCCGCGGATCGGCGGCCAGGGCGCCGTCGAGGCCCACGGTGACCGCCAGGGCGTGCCGGCCGACGCAGCGCGGGCGCTCGCCCTCGGGGCGGTCGCAGAACAGCACCCAGCCGCCGACCCGGTCGACGCGGCCCGGGACCAGCCTCCACACGCCGACGTACTCCCCGGCCACCGCGTCCGGCGCTCCGTTCTCCGTCCGCAGCCACCGCTCGGCCGCCGTCCGCGCGGCCGCCGCGAAGCGCTGCCGCTCGGCGAACGGCTGGACCAGGTGCACCTCGCCCGAGTCCCGGTCGACGCCGCGCGGCCCGCCCCGGAACACCACCCGGTGGTACGTCCCCCGGCTCAGCGCGGCCAGCCGCTTCCCGGCGGTGAGCCGCATCAGAGTGGGGCGCCCCGGGTCGTCGGGGAGCCCGTCCAGGACCTCCGGCGGGGCCACCTTCACCGCGAGGGAGGCGGGTGCGGTCTCGCCGCGCACGCGGGACCAGCGGTCCAGGCACTCCCCGACGGACGCCACGACGGTCCGCGCGGTGTCCGCCCCCAGCCGCGCCGAGATCCAGGGCCCGGTGCCGTCCGCGGACAGGCCGTGGACCTCGTACCCGCAGGCCCGGAACTCCCGCCGCAACGCCCGGAACCCGTCGGCCCGGCGCCGGGCGTCGGCGAGCGCGGCGGTCAGCCGGTCGTCGCAGGACTGCCCCCCGCAGTCGTCCTTCTCCGCGTTCACCCGCAGCCGGACCACGGCGTCGGCGTCGCCCTTGATCCGGAAGCTCACCTCGGCGCCGTTGTCCTGCGGGAAGAGCGACCGGGTGTCCACCACCTCCAGCTGCCCCGGCGCGACCCGCTCCGCGACCTCCACCGCCCGCTCCCGGTCGTCGCCGGTCGAGAAGGTCCCGCATCCCGCGACGCCGACCGCCACCAGCACCCCCGCGACGACCCCCGCCATCCGCCGCCCCATCAGCCCACCCCCGCTGTCGTGTCCTGCCCCGACGGTAGGCCCGCAGCGCCCGCCGCCGCGTGAGTAGCGGTACTCACGCGGGCGTGTCCGCCTACCCGGTCAGCGGGTCGTGCGGTCCCGGAGGGACCGGGTCCAGGCGGGGGGTGCCTCGGGTGGGGCGGGGGACTCGCGGCGGCCGCCCCGGGCGAAGAAGTCCGCGAGGGGGAGGATCGCCGCGCCCACCGTGACCGCGTCCGGGCCGAGCGTGCCCATGCCGAGGGTGACCCGCGCCGCCGGGTACGCCAGCGCGTACGCGCGCGCGTGCCGCTCGACCTCCGCGAGGAAGCGCGGGCCGAGCAGCAGTCCGGCCCAGCCGCCGACCAGGATCCGCTCCGGCTGGAAGAGGTTGACGAGGTCGGCGAAACCGGCGCCGAGGTACTCGGCGGTCTCTGCGAGGACGGCGACCGCGGCCGGGTCCGGCGTACCGCCGTCCTCGGGGTACGCCGCGGACGCCAGCGCCGCCAGCGCCGTCTCCTCGTCCGCGCCGGCCGGCGAGGGCCCGCCCGCCTCCCGCCACCGTTCGAGGAGCGCGCCGGCCCCGGCGTACGCCTCCAGGCAGCCCTGGGCGCCGCAGCGGCACCGCCGCCCCCGGACCTGGACCTTCAGATGGCCCCACTCCAGCGCCCGCCCGGGGCCGGACGGATCGGTGGTGACGCAGGCGCCGACGCCGGAGCCGAAGAGGACCACGACCGCGCTGGTCGCGCCCCGGCCGGCGCCGAACCACATCTCGGCCTGGCCGAGGGTCCGGGCGCCGTTGTCGATCCGGTAGGGGACCCCGGCGGGCAGGTCGACCGCCTCGCGGAGCAGCCGCTCCAGCGGGACCGCGTCCCAGCCGATCGTCTGCCCGTGCACCACCGCCCCGGCCTCCGCCGTCCGCTCGACGATGCCGGGGACGCCGATGCCGACGCCGAGCAGCGACTCCGCGGGGACGTCCGCCGTGCGCAGCACCTCGGCGATGGCGTCGCGGATGTGGTCGACGACGACCCCGACCTCGTACCGTCCCGTGTCCTGCCCCGAGGCGGTCAAGGGCCGTTCGGCGCGGGCGAGTTCGGTGAGGGTGAGATCGAAGAGCTCGACCCGGACCCGGGTCTCGCCGACGTCCACGCCGATCATCCGGCCGCTGTCGGGGGCGACCCGCAGCAGGATCCGCGGGCGGCCGCCGGCCGAGTCGACGCTGCCGGCCTCCTCGACGAGCCCCTCGGCGACCAGCTCCGCGACCACGTTGCTGATCGAGCCGGAGCTGAGCCCGGTGGCGGGGCCGAGCGAGAAGCGGCTCAGCGGGCCGTCGAAGTAGAGCCGCCGGAGGACCGCGGTGCGGTTCTCGCGCCGCAGGTCCCGCACGGTCCGGCCGTTCGGTCTGGTCACTGGGGCCCCTCGCGGTAGTCGTCGGTCGGGCGGTGCATCGGGTGGCCGGCTCAGGCCCGGCGGAGCCCGCTGAGCAGCAGCTCGGCCAGCTGGTCGTACGCCTCGGCGTCGGCGAGGCCGGTGGACGCGGCCACCTGGCGGCGCTGGATGCGGACCATCACGGAGGCGATCACGTCGGCGGCGAAGGCGACGTGGACCTCCCGGAAGACGCCGGCGGTGACGCCCTCCTCGATGAGCTGCTGCACCCGGCCGGCGGCGGCCCGGGTGTTCCGCTCGTACACCTCCGCGGCCGGTTCGAACGCGGCCACGTCGTCGAAGAACTGCGGGGAGACCGGTGCCAGCTCGGCGGAGACGGCCCGCAGGTAGGCGGAGAGCCGCTCGGCGGGCCCGTTCGCGGCGGCGAGGACCGCCTCGACGCGGCTGGTGGCGCGCCGGAAGAAGTGCACGACGGCCGCCCTGACGAGTTGCTCCTTGCTGCCGGCCAGGCCGTACAGGGTGCGCTTGGAGCAGTGCAGCCGGGCCGCGAGGTCGTCCAGGGTCAGCCGGGCGAAGCCCTCGCCGACGAGCAGGGCGACCAGGTCCTCGAAGAGGGCGGAACGGCGCGCCGCACCGCGCCCCGTGAGCTTCGGGGTGTCGGTGGCGGAGGTCTCGATCACCCGAACAGTATGCCGGGCCACTCGGCCGAAGGGGTTCCCCCCGCGCACGCATGCGCTATTTTTAGCGGTACTGGAGTACCAGTCCAAGTACCGTTTTGCGCGCCGATGGAGTCGCCATGGATGTCGACCGCCTGCTCCCCACCCCCGAGGCGGCGGACCTCATCGCCCTCACCCGGGAGATCGCCGACCGCGAGCTCGCTCCCCGGGTGGACGCACACGAGGCAGCCGAGAGCTATCCCGAGGGGCTCTTCGCCACCCTGGGGAAGGCCGGCCTGCTCGGCCTCGCGTACCCCGAGGAGTACGGCGGCGGCGGCCAGCCGTACGAGGTCTACCTGCAGGTCCTGGAGGAGCTCGCGGCCCGCTGGGCGGCCGTCGCGGTCGCCACCAGCGTGCACACCCTCGCCTGCCACCCGCTGTACGCCTTCGGCACCGACGCGCAGAAGGAGCGCTGGCTCCCGTCGATGCTGGAGGGCCGGCTCGTCGGCGGCTACAGCCTCTCCGAGCCGCAGGCCGGCTCCGACGCCGCCGCCCTCGCCTGCAAGGCGGAGCGCCAGGAGGACGGCAGCGGCTACCGCGTCTCCGGCACCAAGGCGTGGATCACCCACGGCGGCCGGGCCGGCTTCTACGCCCTCTTCGCCCGCACCGCGCCGGGCAGCCACGGCGTCTCCTGCTTCCTCGCCCCCGGCGAGGCCGAGGGCCTCTCCTTCGGCGCCCCCGAGCGCAAGATGGGCCTCCAGGCCGTGCCCACCACCTCCGCCTACTGGGACGGCGCCCTCATCGAGGAGGACCGGCTCATCGGCGCGGAGGGCCAGGGCCTCCAGATCGCCTTCAGCGCGCTCGACAACGGCCGCCTCGGCATCGCCGCCTGCGCCACCGGCCTCGCCCAGGCCGCCCTGAACGCCGCCGTCGACTACGCCAACGAGCGCACCACCTTCGGCCGCCGGATCGTCGACCACCAGGGCCTCGGCTTCCTCCTCGCCGACATGGCCGCCGCCGTCGACGCGGCCCGCGCCACCTACCTGGACGCGGCCCGCCGCCGCGACCTCGGCCGCCCCTTCAGCCGCCAGGCCAGCGCGGCCAAGCTGATCGCCACCGACACGGCCATGAAGGTCACCACGGACGCCGTCCAGGTCCTCGGCGGCTACGGTTACACCCGCGACTTCCCGGTCGAGCGCTACATGCGCGAGGCGAAGATCATGCAGATCTTCGAGGGCACGAACCAGATCCAGCGACTGGTCATCAGCCGGGGCCTGGCCCGCCCGGAGAAGTAGGCGTCCCGGCGGGGGACGAGGTGATCGCGTAGTGATTTCGTGTTGAACCATTTCCGGCGTATGCTCGGGAGCGCCACCCCGGTACGCCTGTGTTCCCCCGTTTCAGGCGCACCGGGGTCCGGCGTTTCCGGGGCCGGGCGGACTACCGCTCCAGGGCCGCCACGCCCGCGCGGGCGTACTTCTCGTCCAGGTCGCCCGAGGGGGCGCCCGCCACGCCGATGCCCGCGATCGGGGCGCCCTGTGCGGTGACCGGGGCGCCGCCGGCGAGGAAGAGGGTGCCGGGGATGTCCTTCAGGCGGGGGGTCTGGGCCAGGCGGCCGGCGAGGACCGAGGTGGGGGCGTTCCACGAGACCGCCGTGTACGCCTTCCGCTCCGCCGACTCGGGGGACTGCGGGCCCGCGCCGTCGCCGCGCAGGGTGACGAGCGGTTTGCCGTCGCGGTCGACGACCGCGACCGTGACGCGCTGATTCTCCGCCTCGGCCGCGGCCAGCGCCGCCCTGGCCGCCTCCGTCGCCGCGGCGACCGTCAGGCGGGTGGTGGCGGTCGTGTGCGCGGGCGCGGCCTCGGTGGCGACCGCCGGGGCGGCGTCCCGGCCGCCGCCGGCACTCGCGGAGTAGGCGCCGACGCCCGCCAGGCCGAGGGCGACGACCGCGCCGCCGGTCGTCAGACGGGTGCGGCGGGCCTTCTTCTTCGCGTGCTGCATAGGGCGTTCGCTCCAGGGGGATGATGATCGACTGACGCTTCATCCTGGGCGCCGGTCCGGGCCCCGGCGGTCGGCGCACCGGCTGCGGACCGCGCGCGGATCGGCGGACCCCGGGGTCCGCCGATCGGATGACCCCCGTCCCGTCCGCCCCGCCCGCGGGGTTCTATGGTGGCGGCGCAGATCGCGCAGACCGCGCGGTCCCCCGCGGGGACGCGCCCCCGGTCCGGCGGCCAACCCGCCGGCAGGGTCACCCGCACGACACGAACGAGGAGTTCCATGGACATCGCCGGCTCCGCCGCTCTCGTCACCGGTGCCGCTTCCGGGCTCGGCGCCGCCACCGCCGCCGCGCTCGCCGCGCGCGGCGCCACGGTCTACGGGCTCGACCTGGAGAAGGCCGTCGCCGCCGCCGGGGCCCTGCCGGAGGGCGTACGGCTCATCGCCGCCGACGTGACCGACGAGGAGCAGGTCCGCGCCGCGCTCGCGGAGATCGACGCCGACGGCGCCGAGCTGCGGCTCGCGGTCAACTGCGCCGGCATCGCCCCGTCGGCGCGGGTGCTGGGCCGCAAGGGCCCGCACGACCTCGACCTGTTCCGTGCCGTCGTGAACGTCAACCTGATCGGCACGTTCAACGTGATGCGGCTCGCCGCCGAGGCCATCGCCCGGCACGAGCCCGACGCGCACGGCCAGCGGGGCCTCGTCGTCAACACCGCCTCGATCGCCGCGTTCGAGGGCCAGGTCGGGCAGATCGCCTACGCCGCCTCCAAGGCCGGCGTCGCCGGCATGACCATCACGGCCGCCCGCGACCTCGCCCAGTTCGGCATCCGGGTCGTCACGGTCGCCCCCGGCATCGTCGACACCCCGATGATGGCGGGCTTCAGCGAGGAGATCCGGGCCGGGCTCGCCGCGAGCGTCACCTTCCCGCAGCGCCTCGCCCAGCCGGAGGAGTACGCCCGCCTGATCACGATGATCGCCGAGCACGACTACCTCAACGGCGAGACGATCCGGATGGACGGCGCGCTGCGGATGGCCGCCCGCTGACCGCGACCCCTGACGAGAGCACTCGGTGCCGGAAAATTCCGGCACCGAGTGCCGCACGGAGGCGTCGACGGTGTTAGGTTCATGCCATGGCAGCAGCGGCGACGAACCCCCGGACCCCTCCGAAGCCCGCGATGCGCGACTCCCTCATCGCCGCGGCCTTCCAGCTCTTCCTGGAGCGGGGCTACGAGCAGACCACCGTCGACGACATCGTCACCCTCGCGGGCGTCGGACGGCGCTCCTTCTTCCGCTACTTCCCGTCGAAGGAGGACGTGGTCTTCCCCGACCACGAGCAGTGCCTCGACGACATGACCCGCTTCCTCGCCGCCAGCGCCGACACCGACGACCCCATGGTCCGGGTCTGCGACGCCGCCCGCCTGGTCATGCGGATGTACGCCGAGAACCCCACCTTCTCCGTCCAGCGCTACCGGCTGACCCGCGAGGTCGCCGGGCTGCGCACGTACGAGCTCTCCGTCGTGTGGCGGTACGAGAAGACCCTCGGCGACTACCTGAGGGGCCGCTGGGCCGACCGCAAGGACGGCACCCTGCGCGCCAACGTGGCCGCCGCGGCCGTCGTCGCCGCCCACAACCACGCCCTGCGGCACTGGCTGCGCTCGGGCGGCGAGGGCGACCAGCTGGCGGAGGTGGACCGCGCCCTGGAGTTCGTCCGCGCCACCTGGAGCCCGGACACTCCGGCCGGCACCGGCGGCGACGCGGCGGAGGGGGCCGACGACGTGGTCGTCGTCATCACCAAGCGGTCCACGCCGATGTGGCGCGTGGTGCGCGAGGTGGAGTCGAGCCTCGACGAGAGCTGAGGGGGATCTCAGTATCTCGAATTGAGGGAACTCAGGTCTTTCTTTGCTGGCACTGAGTGCCATATCTTGGGCTCCATGCACGGTCGAGCCGCCGAGTGCGAGGAGAAGGCATCGTGTTCCACACGGGACTGAGGACCCCCGGCGCCGTCCGGACCGAGGAATCGGCCGCCGGCACCGATCTCTACTTCCAGCGCTGCGCCTGGTGCCACACCACCACCTTCCAGCGCCTGCTCTGCCCGACCTGCGGGTCGACCGACCTGTCCCCCCAACTCAGCGAGGGGGAGGGCGTGATCACCGTCCGCAGGGCCCACACCGCCGCCGAGGCCGACCTCTGGCCGGTGCACATGGCCGAGGGCTTCGTGGTCCGCTGCCGGGTCGACGGGCCGCCGCACGCGGTGCGTCCGGGCGTCCGGGTCAAGCTCGCGAGCGCCGCCGACACCGGCCGCCGGCCGGTCGTCCGGCTGTGCGAGGAGGTCCCGCTGGACGGCTGGATCTGAGCCCGGGCGCAGACGAAGGGGGTGGCACAGAGTGCCACCCCCTTGGGCGTGTCCGACGGCGTCAGCGCGCGCCGATCTCCTCGGTCAGCTGCGGCAGCACCTCGAAGAGGTCGCCGACCACGCCGTAGTCGACCAGGTCGAAGATCGGGGCCTCGGGGTCCTTGTTGACCGCGACGATCGTCTTCGACGTCTGCATGCCGGCCCGGTGCTGGATCGCCCCGGAGATGCCCGCCGCGACGTACAGCTGCGGCGAGACCTGCTTGCCGGTCTGGCCGACCTGGTTGGAGTGCGGGTACCAGCCGGCGTCCACCGCGGCGCGGGAGGCGCCGACGGCCGCGCCGAGCGAGTCGGCCAGCTTCTCGACGACCTCGAAGCCCTCGGCGGCGCCGACACCGCGGCCGCCGGAGACCACGATGGCGGACTCGGTCAGCTCCGGACGGCCGGTGGAGACCCGCGCGGTGCGGGAGACGACCGTGGCGGCGTTGCCGGTGAAGGCGACGGTGACGTTCTCGACCGTGCCGGCGGCCGGGGCGGCCTCCGGGGCGGCGGAGTTCGGCTTGACGGTGATGACCGGGACGCCGTGCGAGACGCGGGACTTCACCGTGTACGAGGCGGCGAAGACCGACTGCGTGGCGACCGGGCCGTCGGCGCCGGCCTCCAGCTCGACGGCGTCGGTGATGAGGCCGGAGCCGAGGCGGAGCGCGACGCGGGCCGCGATCTCCTTGCCCTCGCCGGAGGAGGTCACCAGGACGGCGGCGACCTCCTTCTCCTTCGCGATCTGGGTGAGCGCGTCGACCTTGGGGACGACGAGCTGCTCGGCGAACTCGGCGCCGTCCGCCACGTAGACGGTGCCGGCGCCGTACTCGGCGGCGGTGGCGGCGACGGAGGCGGCGGCCTCGCCGGCGCCCAGGACGACCGCGGACGGCTCGCCCAGGCGGCGGGCCAGGGTGAGCAGTTCGAGGGCCGGCTTGCGGACCGCACCGTCGGCGTGGTCCACGAGAACCAGGATCTCAGCCATGATTCCTTGCTCCTGAGGTGGGGTGACGGTCGGTCAGATGAACTTCTGGGCGGCGAGGAAGGCGGCCAGCTGCTTGCCGCCGTCTCCGTCCTCGTTCGTGACGATCGTGCCCTGGGTGCGGGCCGGGCGGGCGTCCGCCGACTCGACCAGGGTCCAGGAGCCGGCCAGGCCGACCTCGTCCTCGTCGATCTCCAGGTCGTCGAGCTCCAGCTCCTCGACCGGCTTCTTCTTGGCGGCCATGATCCCCTTGAAGGAGGGGTAACGGGCCTCGCCGGACTGGTCGGTGACCGAGACGACGGCCGGCAGCGGGGCCTCGACGAGCTCGGTGGCGGCGTCGCCGTCCCGGCGGCCCTTCACCAGGTCGCCCTCCACCGAGACCTCGGAGAGGAGGGTGGCCTGGGGCAGGCTCAGCCGCTCGGCGAGGAGCGCGGGCAGCACGCCCATGGTGCCGTCCGTCGAGGCCATGCCGCACACGACCAGGTCGAAGCCGGTCTTCTCCAGGGCCTTGGCGAGCACCGCGGAGGTGGCGATGACGTCGGAGCCGTGGATGGCCTCGTCGTTGACGTGGACGGCCTTGTCGGCGCCCATCGACAGCGCCTTGCGCAGGGCGTCCCTGGCGTCGTCCGGGCCGACCGTGACGACGGTGACCTCGGCGTCGTCGGCCTCCTCGGAGATCCGCAGCGCCTGCTCCACCGCGTACTCGTCGAGCTCCGACAGCAGACCGTCGACCTCGTCGCGGTCCACGGTCAGGTCGTCGGCGAAACCGCGGTCGCCGGTCGCGTCGGGCACGTACTTCACACAGACAGCGATCCTCAGGGTCACGGCCTGTCTCCTTTCGACGAGGGGTGGGGTTACGGGAGGTTGCGGGCCATGACGATGCGCTGGACCTGGTTGGTGCCTTCGTAGATCTGGGTGATCTTGGCGTCGCGCATCATGCGCTCGACGGGGTAGTCGCGGGTGTAGCCGTAGCCGCCGAGGAGCTGGACGGCGTCGGTGGTGACCTCCATGGCGACGTCGGAGGCGAAGCACTTGGCGGCGGCGCCGAAGAAGGTCAGGTCGCCGTCGACGCGCTCGGACTTCGCCGCGGCGGCGTAGGTGAGCTGGCGGGCGGCCTCGAGCTTCATGGCCATGTCGGCGAGCATGAACTGCACGCCCTGGAAGTCGGCGATCGGCTTGCCGAACTGCTTGCGCTCCTTGACGTAGCCCTTGGCGTAGTCGAGGGCGCCCTGGGCGATGCCGAGGGCCTGGGCGGCGATGGTGATGCGGGTGTGGTCGAGGGTCTTCATCGCGGTGGCGAAGCCGGTGCCCTCGTCGCCGATCATGCGGTCGGCGGGGATGCGGACGTTGTCGAAGTAGACCTCGCGGGTCGGGGAGCCCTTGATGCCGAGCTTCTTCTCCGGCGCGCCGAAGGACACGCCCTCGTCGCCCTTCTCCACCACGAACGCCGAGATGCCCTTCGACCGCTTCTCCGGGTCGGTGACGGCCATCACGGTGTAGTACTCCGAGACGCCGGCGTTGGTGATCCACCGCTTCACGCCGTTCAGCACCCAGAAGTCGCCGTCGCGCACCGCGCGGGTCTTCATGCCGGCCGCGTCCGAGCCGGCGTCCGGCTCCGACAGGCAGTAGGAGAACATCGCCTCGCCCGCCGCGAGCGGCGCGAGGTACTTGTGCTTCAGCTCCTCCGAGCCGGACAGGATCACCGGGAGCGAGCCGAGCTTGTTCACCGCCGGGATCAGCGAGGACGAACCGCAGGCGCGGGCGACCTCCTCGATCACGATCACCGTCGCCAGCGCGTCCGCGCCCGCGCCGCCGTAGGTCTCCGGCACGTGCACCGCGTGCAGGTCGTTGGCGACCAGCGCGTCCAGGGCCTCCTGCGGGAAACGCCCCTCCTCGTCCACCGCCGCCGCGAACGGGGCGATCTTCGCGTCCGCCAGCGCGCGCACCGACTCCCGGAGCATCTCGTGCTCCTCGGAGGTCCGGTACAGGTCGAAGTCCTTGCCCATGGTCTTGAGCTCCCTGGAAATGCTTGTGGCACCTGGCTGGTGGTACCCGGAAACGCCCGCGGCACCGCGTATGGCACTGAGTACCCTCAGCAAAACACACTCAGTGCCATGACGCCAGAGCGCCCCGACGGCTGATGCCGTCGGGGCGCCCGATCCGCTTTCCGAACCGTCGGGTCCGTTTCTCATTCCGAGTCCGTCAGGTTCTCCTCCGAACGGCGCCGGGCGGCCTCGTACTCGGCCGCCAGGAGCTCGGCGCGCTCCATGCTCACGTCCAGGGAGATCAGGACCCCCGGCGTGCAGATGCTCGGCATCACGTGGTGGACGAGGACCGCCACCCGGTGCATCAGGTCGGCGCGGTCGCACAGCACGGCGGAGGTGGCCTGGACGCCCGAGAAGGCGGCGGAGAACAGCTCGGCGGAGTCCTGCGGGTTCACGTGCGGCAGCAGCTCCCCCCGCTCCTTCGCGACCGTCAGGGCCTCCGCGATCGAGTCGATCCAGACGCGGAACGGCGCCGCGCGGTTCACCCCGGTGGCTCCGGGGTCGAGGGCCAGGGCCACGCTCGCGCGCACCAGGGCGTCGTGCTGGAGGCGGTGTGCGAGGAGAAAGCCCTGGTCCACGAGCTCCTGGACCTTGAGGGTCTGCGGCGGGATCGGGTCGTCGAACATCTGTGCGCCGAGCACCCCGAGTGCCACTTCCTCCTTCGACGCGAAGTGGAAGTAGAGGGCCCCCTTGGTGACCCCGGCGCGCGCCAGGATCTCCCCGATGGTCGTCCGCTCGTAGCCGCGCTCGGCGAAGACGGACGCGGCGGACTGCAGGATCAGCTGCCTGGTTCGTATCGCGCGCGCTTGCTGCGCCAACGGTGCCTCCTGCTGTCTCGCTCGTCCGTGCTCACCGTGTGACATGAAGCATTGAAATGAAAACCGCGTTGTACGTATTCTACGCCGGGCCGGTCAACCCGCCGGGGTGCCGGGACGCGAGGGAGACCCATGGACAGCACCGGGCGAGAGTCGTCAACGGGCGTCCCGGGAGAGTTCGTTCACCGCGCGAACCCCGCCGACATCATGCCCACGGGATGGGCCCGCGAGGACGAGAACCGCTTCTCCGTCTCCGCCCGCTGGCCCGACGCCCACGCCTTCTTCTCCCCGCTCGTGGGCGGCCTGCACGATCCCGTCCTGGTGGCCGAGACGCTGCGGCAGGCGACCATGCTGGTGGCCCACGCGGAAATCGGGGTGCCGGTGGACCATCAGTTCGTCATGTGGGACCTCACCTACCGCGTCGACCCCGAGGCGCTCTCCCTCTACGGCCTCTCCCCGGAGGTGGCGGTGGGCCTGGTCTTCTCGGAGGTCCGCGGGCGGGGCCGGAACCTCCGCACCTTCCGCGCCGACGGAGTGATCCACCGCGAAGGCCGCCGGGTCGCGACCGCCCGGGGCCGGATCAGCTGCACCTCCCCGCTCGCCTACCGCCGGATACGCGGCGCCCGGATGGACGCCCTCACCACCCCCGTCCCCCTCATACCCGGAGTGGCACCCGAGGAGGTCGGCAGGGAACATCCCGAGGACGTCGTCCTCGCGCCCGCCACCGGCCGGAACCGATGGCGGCTGCGCATCAACACCGCCCACCCCACCCTCTTCCGCCGGCCCAACGACCACGTCCCCGGCATGCTGCTCCTGGAGGCGGCCCGCCAGGCGGCCCACCAGGTGACCGGTACGGAAACGTTCTTTCCGTCGGTCGTGAACATGTCCTTCTCCCGCTACGTCGAACTCGCACCGCCCTGCTGGATCACGGCCGAGTTCGTCCCCTCCACCGACCCGGAACTGGTCGCGGTCCGGGTCGAGGGACACCAGGACGGCGAGCCCGTCTTCCACTGCACGCTCTCCTCGCCGGCCGACGCCCCCGCGCTCGCCCGGCTCGACCGGCGTCTCACGGGCTGACCGGGGCGTAAACTCGCAGGGCCCACCCGCGCCCCGGAAGGTCCCATGGCAACCCGCATCCTCGTCACCGGCGCCACCGGCTTCATCGGCAGCCGGGTCGCCGCCGCGGCTGCCGCGCACCCCGGCCTCGCCCACGTACGCCTCCTCGTCCGGCGCACCGACGCTCCCCCCGCCCCGCCCACGGCCGGACCGGCCGCCGGCGGACCCGTCGTCGAGACCGTCCACGGCGACCTCCGGGACCCGGAGAGCCTGCGCCGCGCCTGCGACGGGGTCGACGCCGTCGTCCACTGCGCCTCCGCGATCGGCGGCCCCGCGGACCTCCAGCGGGCCGTCAACGACCACGGCACCCGCGACCTCGTGACCGCCGCCGTCCGGGCCGGCACCGGCCGGATCGTCTCCCTCAGCACCGCCTCCGTGCACGGCCGCGGCCCCTTCCGCGCCGCAGCGCCCGGCAGCCTCCCGCTCGCCCCCGGGTCCACGACCAGCCGGACCAGGGCGGCCGGGGAGCGGTACGTCCTGGACGCCGGCGGCAGCGTGCTGCGCCCGCACCTCGTCTACGGGACGGGGGACCGGCAGGTCGTCCCCGGCCTCCTGACGCTGCTCGCCGCGCTGCCGCGACCGCTCGCCTGCACCGGCACGCTCCACTCGACGGTCGAGGTGGACAGCCTGGCGGGCGCCCTGCTGGGCGCGGCGCTCTCCCCGGCGACCCGGCCCGGCGCGTACTACGTCTCCCACCCCGAACCCGTCTCCGACGCCGCGTTCCTCGCCGCCGTCGACCCCCTGCTGCCGGAGGCCGTACGGGCCGCCCGGGGTCTTCCCGCGCTGGAGCTCCCCGAGGCCCGCGCGCTGCTCGCCGGGAACCCGGTCGCCGCCCACCACCTGGAGATGTTCGCCGTCGACCACTGGTTCGCCGACGAGCGCCCCTGGGAGGACTTCGGCCGCGGCCCGGGCCCCGCCTTCCCCGACGCCTTCGCCCGCCACCTTCCCTGGTACCGGGACCTCCTGTCCGCCCGCGCCGGCCGGCCGTAGACCGTCGCCGCCCCGCCCTCAGACCGCGGGCAGCGGGACGGCGGCGGACAGGACCGTGCCCTCGCCGGGCGCCGACTCGACGGTGAGGGTGCCGCCGAGCTGGTCGGTCCGGGTGCGGATGGCCGGCAGGCCGTGGCCGCGCACCCCGCCGTCGGCGCGGACGGCCGCCGGGTCGAAGCCGCGTCCGTCGTCGGCGACGTCGAGGACGACCTGGTCGTCGAGGTAGGTCAGGGTGAGCGCGGCGGTACGGGCGGCCGCGTGCTCCCGGACGTTCGCCAGCGCGCCCTGCGCGATCCGCAGCAGCGCCGACTGGACCCGGTCGGGCACCCGGCGCGGCGGGGCGCCCTCGATGTGACAGCGGACCGCGAGTCCCGCCGTGGACTCCCGGCGGGCCAGGGCGCGCAGCGCCTCGTCCAGGCCGCCGCCCCCGGCGAGGTCGGCCGGGGCGAGGTCGTGGACGAAGCGGCGGGCCTCGGTGAGGTTGCGCTCGGCGATCTCGCCGGCCGCCCGTACGTGGCGGTGGGCCGTGGCGGGGTCCGAGCGCCAGGTCCGGTCGGCGGCCTGGAGCAGCATCCGCTGGCTCGACAGGCCCTGCGCGAGGCTGTCGTGGATCTCCATGGAGAGCCGCTGACGCTCGGCGAGGGTGCCCTCGCGCCGCTCGGTCGCGGCCAGTTCGCGCCGGGTCCGGACGAGGTCGGCGATCAGTTCGCGCTGCCGCCGGGTCTGCTCGTCCATGCGGACGAAGACGGCGACGCAGATCGCGGCGACGGCGGGCGGGGCCAGCAGGAGGTCGAACTCGAACCGGCCCGCGAGCCGCAGCTGGGCGGTGACCGAGACCACGGTCAGCAGCCCGACGAGCACCCCCGCGGCCGGCGGCCGCAGATGCCGCAGCCCGAGGTAGAAGAGCGGGATCGAGCACCAGGCGAAACTGGGGGCGAGGAGGACCAGCGCGACCCAGACCGCCGCGCAGGCGCCGAGCCACAGGTGCCGGTGCCGCCGCTCGTCGCCGATCGCGGGCTCGGCCACGTACAGCGCGGCGAGGACGGCGGACAGGGCGACCACCCAGGGGGCGATCCCGTCGCCGGTGTGCCGCATCAGGAAGCGGGTCAGCGAGGAGCCGAGCAGCAGGAAGAAGCCCGCGTGGAGCAGGACCCGGAACCAGCGGGCCTCGCCGTCCGCCGTCCCCGGGTCCCCGGCGGGACCCGCCGCCGTCTCCGTACCGTCCCACCGCGCCATGCCGTGCCGCACCTCTCCGCCCGCTGATCGGATGAACGGAGCAAACCTCTCATATCCACGGACGCGGGCGGTCTCACAGCCAGCCGTTGCGGCGGAAGCCCCGGTGGATGACGAAGCACGCCACCGCGATCACCCCGAGGACCACCGGGTAGCCGTAGGTCCAGCGCAGCTCCGGCATGTGCTCGAAGTTCATGCCGTACACCCCGCAGACCATGGTCGGCACGGCGACGATCGCCGCCCACGCGGTGATCTTCCGCATGTCCTCGTTCTGCGCCACCGTGACCTGCGCCAGATGGGCCTGGAGCACCGAGTCGAGCAGGGTGTCGTACGAGGCGATCTGCTCGGTCACCCGGGCGAGGTGGTCGGTGACGTCCCGGAAGTACGCCCGGATCTCGGGGTCCACCAGCGGCATCGGCCGGCCGGCGAGCTCCGTCAGCGGGCGGGCGAGCGGGGCGACCGCCCGGCGCAGTTCCAGCAGTTCGCGCTTGAGCTGGTAGATCCGGCCGGCGTCGCCGCGGTCCGCCTGGGCGGAGAAGACCGTGTTCTCGATCGCGTCGAGGTCGGTCTGGACCGCGTCCGCGACGGCGAGGTAGTCGTCCACCACGTGGTCCGCCATCGCGTGCAGCACCGCCGAGGGACCCTTCGCCAGCTGCTCGGGCGTCGCCTCCAGCGCCTCCCGCAGCGGGCCGAGGGAGCCGTGCCCGCCGTGCCGGATGGTGATCACGAAGTCGGGCCCGACGAAGGCCATCAGCTCGCCGGTGTCCACCACCTCGCTGGTGGCGGTCAGCACCTCGTGATCGACGTACCGCACCGTCTTCAGGACGGCGAACAGCACCCCGTCGTACTCCTCGACCTTGGGCCGCTGGTGGGCGTGGACCGCGTCCTCGACGGCCAGCGGGTGCAGCCCGAAGAGCTCGGCGAGCACCGTCAGCTCCTTCTCCGCCGGCTCGTGCAGCCCGATCCAGACGAAGCCGTCGCCGCCCCGGCGGACGTACCGCAGGGCGTCCTCGGCGCTCGCGCCGCGGACCGTCCGACGCACCCCGTCGACGTACACCACGCAGTTGACGACCGCGCTGCCGAGCGGGGAGCGGGCCGGGTGGCTGAGGTCCACCGTGCGCCGGTAGGTCCGGCGGACGGCGGTGCGCAGGCGCTGGATGACGGACACGGTGGTACTCCTTCGGCAGACCGGGAGCCAGTGTGCCACCGTGCCGCGCGGAGGATCAGCCCCTCGCCGGGGGTGCGCCGAGGACGCGGTCGAGGTAGGGATTGGACAGGACGCCGGACGGGTCGAGCCGGTTGCGGAGGGCCACGAAGTCGTCGAACCGCTCGTAGCGGGGCCGCAGCTCCGCCGCGCCGAGGTCGTGCATCTTGCCCCAGTGCGGCCGCCCGCCGTACGCGCCGAGGATCTTCTGGCAGGCGTCGAAGTACCGGCGGTAGGGCATCCGGTGGTACTGGTGGAAGGCGATGTAGCAGCTCTCCCGGCCCTGCGCGGTGGAGAGCCAGATGTCGTCGGCGGCGGTGAAGCGGACCTCCAGCGGGAACGACACCGGCTCCCCGTGGGCGTCGATCCACGCCCGGAGCTCCCGCAGGGCCTCCGCCGCGTGGGCCCGCGGGATCGCGAACTCGCCCTCGTGGAAGCGGACATCGCGCACCGAGGCGAAGACCTTGTACGCGTGGTCGGTCCAGCTCCGGGACGACATCGCGCGCGCGGCGAAGCGGGTGATCGGCGGCACCAGGCGCGGCACGCGGGTGCCGAGCCGGTTCAGCGCCTCGAAGCCGGGGCCGCTGACGGCCTCGTCGAGCCGCCGGGAGAGGGCGCCGATGGGGGAGAGGGGGGTGTCGGCGGGGAGCCGGCGGAAGCGGCGGGTCAGCGCGGTCTCGCTGTGCGGGAACCAGAAGAACTCGAAGTGGGCGTTCTCGTCGACCAGTTCGTCGATCCGGCCGAGGACCTCGGCGACCGGCATCGCGGTGTCCCGGGCGTGCAGGGCGTAGAGGGGGACGGTCTGGAGGGTGACCTTGGTGAGGACGCCGAGCGCCCCGAGGCCCACCCGGGCCGCGGCGAACAGCTCCGGCCGCTCGTCTGCCGAACAGGCCGTCACCGACCCGTCGGCGAGGACGAGTTCGAGCGCCCGCACCTGGGTGGCGATGCCGCCGAAGCGGACGCCGGAGCCGTGGGTGCCGGTGGAGATCGCGCCCGAGACCGTCTGCCGGTCGATGTCGCCCATGTTCTCCAGGGCGAGGCCGTGCGAGGCGAGCAGCGGGTTCAGCCTCCACAGCGGCATGCCCGCGCCGACGGTGACGAGCCCCGTCTCCGGGTCCACGGCGTGCACGGCGTCGAGCCGGTCGAGGCGGAGCTGGACGTCCGGGGCGACCGCGACGCCGCTGAAGGAGTGCCCGGAGCCGACCGCCTTGACCCGCAGCCCGTCCCGTACCGCGTCCTTCACCGCGGCGGCGACCTCCTCGGTGCGGGCCGGGCGCACGATCCGCCGGGGGCGGGCCTCCTCGTTGCCGGCCCAGTTGCGCCAGACGCCGCCGTTCTCGCTGCTGCTCATGCCGGGCGTTTTCCCTTCGGGTCGGTGGGCGTCGTGTCGTGGCGGGTTACCGCCGGTTCTCGCTGTCCGGAAGGGTGGACTTGGTCGTGCGTCCAAGTCAAGGGTCCCGGAGCCTTGACTTGGACAGGCGACCAAGAGACGGTGACGGCGTCGTCCGGTCCCCGCAGAGGTCCGCTCCGGCGGAGGCCCGCTCCCCGCCGGCCCACGAAAGGCCGCCCACCATGGCAAGCGCCCGCCCCGCCGACGCCGCGGCCACCGCCGCCGCGCCCGCCCCGCGTCCCGCCGGCTTCGCCGACCTGGAGAAGGCGACCGCCGGACTCCAGCCGCCGTTCGCCGTCGTCGACCTCGGCGCCCTGCGCGCCAACGCCGCCCAGATGACCCGCCGTGCCGGCGGCAAGCCCATCCGCCTGGCCAGCAAGTCGCTCCGCTGCCGCGCCCTCATCGACACCGTCCTGGCCGGGCCGGGCTTCTCCGGCGTCCTCGCCTTCACCCTCCCCGAGGCGCTGTGGCTCGCGGCCCACGACCCCGCCCTGGACGTCCTCGTCGGCTACCCGACCGCCGACACCGACGCGCTCGGCCGGCTCGCCGCCGACGAGGACGCCGCCGCCCGGATCACCGTCATGGTCGACTCCGCCGAACAGCTCGACCTCCTCACCGCCGCGATCGGCCCCTCCGGCCCGCCGGTCCGGGTCTGCCTCGACCTCGACGCCTCCCTCCGGCTGCTCGGCGGCCGGGTCCACCTCGGCATGCGCCGCTCGCCCCTGCACGCACCCGCGCAGGCGGCGGCCCTGGCCCGCGCCGTCGTGGCCCGCCCGCGCCTGCGGCTGGCCGGCGTGATGGCGTACGAGGGGCAGATCGCCGGCGTCGGCGACGACCAGCCGACCCAGGCGCGCCCGATGCGCACCGCCGTCCGCGCGGTCCAGCGGCTCTCCGCCCGCGAGCTGCGGGCCCGCCGCGCCGCCGCCGTCCGGGCGGTCCGCGAGGTGGCGCCGCTGGAGTTCGTCAACGGCGGTGGCACCGGCAGCCTGGAGACCACCTCCGCCGAGCCCGCCGTCACCGAACTCGGCGCCGGATCGGGGCTGTACGCCCCCGCCCTCTTCGACCACTACCGGGGCTTCAGCCCGCTGCCCGCCGCCTTCTTCGCGCTGGCGGTCGTCCGCCGCCCCGCCCCCGGCCACGTCACCGTCCTCGGCGGCGGCTGGACCGCCTCCGGCGCCCCCGGCCCGGACCGGCTGCCCGTCCCCGTCCACCCGGCGGGGCTGCGGGTGCTCGCCGCCGAGGGCGCGGGCGAGGTGCAGACCCCGCTCGCCGGACCCGCCGCCGACACCCTGCGGTGCGGCGACCGCGTCTGGTTCCGGCACGCCAAGGCGGGCGAGCTCTGCGAGCGGGTGGACACCCTCCACCTCGTCGAGCACGACCGGGTGGTGGACGAGGTCCCCACCTACCGGGGCGAGGGCATGGCGTTCCTCTGACCGGGCCCCCGACCCCGCCCGAACCGGCCCCGACGCCGTACGGCCGAGGCGCCGGCGACCGTACGCCGAGGCGCCGGCGACCGTACGGCCGAGGCCCCGACCCCGGCGCGGTACGGTGACCCGACCGCGCCGCCCGCCCCCTCCCGAGGAGACCGCCCCATGCCCCGACTCCCCGCCGCAGAGCGCCGCGAGCAGCTGGCGGAGGCGGCGATCCGGGTCATGATCCGGGACGGGGTCGCCAAGACCACCACCCGGGCCGTGGTCGCCGAGGCGGGGGTGCCGCTCGGCGCCTTCCACTACTGCTTCCGCTCCAAGGAGGAGCTGTTCCAGACCGTCATCGAGCGGATCATGGAGCGGAACCTCCCGCCGGCCGGCCTCGCGCACCCCGCGGGCGCCACCCCCTACGAGAGGATCCGCGCGATCCTGCACGCCTACTGGGAGCTGGTCCGGACCCGCCCGGACGAGCACCTGGTCACGTACGAGGTCACCCAGTACGCGCTCCGCCGCCCCGGCCTCGCCGACCTGGCCCGCCGCCAGTACCGGCACTACCTCGACGTGAACCGCGCCCACCTGGAGTCGATGGCCCGGACGGCCGGCCTCGCCTGGACGGTGGACCTCGCGGTGCTCGCCCGCCACGGTCTCGGCGTCCTCGACGGCCTCACCCTCACCTGGCTCGTCGACCGCGACGACGAGCAGGCGCTGGCCGCGCTCGACGAGTACGCCCGCTACCTCGCCTCGGTCGCCGTCCCGCTGCCCGCGCCGGACCTGCCCCGGACGTAGCCCCTCCTCCGGATGCACGCCGTCCCGAAGCGTGACAGTTTGGGCGGAAATGCGTCGGGCGAGGAGGCGGACATGGCGGAGCGCACGCTGCCGACGGCCGAGGACGCGCGGCGGACCGCCGCCGAGGCGTGGATCTGGGGATACCCGCTCCTGGCCGACTACCGGAACCTGTACGCCCAGGCCGTCGACCCCACCGACCCGGGCTCCGCCGGCGGGTTCGGCAGCTTCCGGCACGACGCCGGACCGGTGGCGCCGGACGGCGCCGACATCGCCCACTCGACGGCCTGGCTCGACCTGCGGGCGGAGCCGTGGGTGCTGTCCGTCCCGGCGACCGACCGCTACCACGTGCTCGCGGTGCACGACCTCGACACCGTCCACGCCGGCTTCGTCGGCAGCCGCGCCACCGGCCGGGAGGCCGGTCACCACCTCGTCGCCGGACCCGGCTGGACGGGCCCCGTCCCCGACGGCGTCAGCGGCGTCCTGCACACCGCGACCCACCTCGCCGGCGTCCTCGGCCGCACCCACGTCGCCGGACCCGACGACGTCCCGGGCCTCCGCGCCGTCCAGGAGGGGTACCGGCTGCGCCCGCTCTCCGCGTTCACCGACACCGCCGCCCCGCACCCGGCGGAGGAGCCGGTCTGGCCGGTCTGGCGGGAGGAGGAGACCGGCACCGTCGAGTTCTTCACCGTCCTCGACTTCCTGCTCCGCTTCTTCCCCGTCCTCGCCGCCGACCGCGACCTGCGCACCCGGCTCGCCGCCCTCGGCGTCGACGGCGGCGGCGAGTTCGAGCCCGCCGCGCTGTCCCCGGAGCTCCGCGCCGCCCTGGAGGCGGGCGTCGCCGACGGCCGGACGCGGCTCGCCGAGGCGACCGCCGGGACGACGCGCCCGGCGGGCCTCGGCGGCACCCGGGCCGAACTCGGCGCCGACCCGCTGCGCCGGGCGATCGGCGCCCACGAGGACCTGTACGGGCTCCCGGAGGTCGAGGTGTGGCAGCGCGACCCGGCCGCCGACGGCCCGCCGGACGGCGCCCGGCACGCGTACACACTGCGCTTCGCCCCCGGGCAGCTGCCGCCGGCCCGTTTCCTCTGGTCGGCCTCCCTGTACGGGCTGCCGGGCCGGCGCTTCACGGAGAACGCGATCGGCCGGTCCGCGATCGGCGACCGCACGCCCGGGATCCTCTACGACGACGACGGCGGGCTCACCGTGTACGTCGCCCACCGGCGCCCCGCGGACGCCAAGCGGGCCGCGAACTGGCTGCCCGCCCCGGCCGGGCCGTTCGCCGTCACGCTCCGGCTCTACGGCCCCGACCCCTCGGTCCTCGACGGGCGGTGGCCCCTGCCGCGGCTCACCCGCGACGACGGCGCGGACGGCTGAGGCGGAGGGGCCGGCCGCTCAGCGCTCCTCGGCGGAGCTCCGGACCGTCTCCTTCACGGTGTAGGTGGCCGCCGGCTCCCGCGGCGCGTCGCCCGCCTTCATCTCCCGCGCCTCGGCCTTCAGGATGCGGGCCGCCTTGCCGGCGTTGCGGGCCAGCTCCGGCAGCTTGCGCGCGCCGACCACCAGGGCGACGACGACCAGCAGGATCGCGATCTCGCTCATACCGAACACGGGGGGACACTCCTGGCGGGGGACGGGACGCCGGTCGGACCCGCGTCAATCTACAGGGACGCGGAACGACCGGGCAGGTGCGCCCGAGGAACGATGAACGACGCCCGGGTGGCCCGGACGAGCGGCCGGGAACGGCGAGGGGGACGACGGATGAAGAAGCGGGGCGCCGACATCGGCGCGGGAGCGCGCGGGCCCTCGGGCGGGCGCCGCCGGGCCCCGGCGGCGCGAACCGCGCCCCGTGGACGGCGTACTCCCCACGGCGGTCACCGGGCCGTTCGGCGCGGTCACCCGATGGGGTGCACTCTCCCCGTGCGCCGGGGGCGTACGCCTCGGTCGTGGTCCGGAGGGGGTGCGCCGGATCCCTACACTCCGCGCTCATGTCGCTCTGGCTGCTCAACCACTTCAGCTCCCTGACCCTCGCCGTCCTCCTCGTCGGCGGCACCGTCGTGCTCGCCGTCACGGGCAGCGTGCTGCTCCGCCGCCGCCATCCGTCGCTCGCCGAGGGGGAGCACAACGACATGGTCGGCGTGACCCTGGGGATGTTCGGCGCGATCTACGGGATCATCCTCGCCTTCGTCATCGTCACCCTCTGGACCCAGCTGGAGAGCACCCAGACGATCGTCGCCGCCGAGGCCACCGACGTCGCCCTCATCGCCCGCGACGCCGCCGCCTTCCCGCCGCCCGTCCGCTCCGGACTCGACGCGGCCCTCAGCGACTACGTCCACGCCGTCGTCGAGAAGCAGTGGCCGCGGATGCGCGAGGGCGTGCCCCAGTACGGCGCCACCGAGCGCAGCCTCGTCGACGCCTTCGAGGTGCTCCAGGCGTACGACCCGAAGACCCCGCGCGAGGAGGTCTTCTACGAGGAGGCCGTGGCGCACCTCAACGACGTGGCCGCGCAGCGCCGTGCCCGGATCACCATGGCCGAGCAGGAACTCCCGCCGCTGCTCCAGGTCCTGGCCTTCGGCGGCGCCCTCGTCCTGGTCCCGCTGACCTTCCTGTACGGGATGCGGCGGCTGCGGATCCAGGTCCTGTTCGTCGCCTCCGTCGCCGCCCTGATCGGCTTCAGCCTGCTGCTCGTCCTCGTCCTCGACCGGCCCTTCGCCGGCGAGCTGAGCGTGAGCCCCGCCCCGTACAAGGAGGGCGCGCTGGCCCGCTACTGGACCGGGTGACCCGACCCCCGTTCGGCCGCCGCCGGCTGGCCGGGGCCCGGCCGGTGGCGTCTCATGGCGGGGACCGTCCGCGCGCGGACGGCGGCCCCGGCCGGACGCGGCGGGGGAGACCGGCGAGGCGGGCGGAGGCGCGATGGGGTGGGCGGACCGGGTGCGGAACCTCCGTGCCGGCGCCGAGCGGCGCTTCCCCGTGCTGACCGAGGTGACCGAACGGCTGGTCGGCGGCAACCTCCTCGACGCCGGCACCCGCCTGGCCGCCCAGGCGTTCCTCGCGGCCGTCCCGCTCCTCTTCGCGCTCGCCGCCTTCGCGCCCGAGCCGGTCCGCGACCAGCTCCGCGAGTCCCTGCGCGCCATGTTCGGCCTCACCGGCGCCGCCGACCAGCAGCTCCAGCAGGTCTTCGACCGGAGCACCGAGGACGGGGTGCGGGAGACCAGCGGCGCCGTCGGCGCCGTCATCGCCCTCGTCTCCGCCACCAGCTTCAGTCGCGCCATGGCCCGCGTCTGCGAACGCGCCTGGGGCCTGCCCAGGGCCGGCACCCGGATCGGCGCCTGGCGGTGGGCGGTCTGGCTGCTCGCCCTGGTCGTGGTGGTCCTCCTCCAGGCGCCGATCCGGGACGGCTTCGGCGCCGGCGCCTGGCTCGGCGTCCCGCTCTTCTTCCTCCTCGCCGTCGGCGTCTGGCTGTGGACCCAGCACCTGCTGCTCGCCAAGCGCGTCCCCTGGCTGCCGCTGCTGCCCGGCGCCCTGCTGGGCGCGGCCACCTCCACCGCCCTCGGCGTCACCGCCCGCTTCTACATGCCCGGCGCGCTCAACCGGGCCCTGGCCGAGTACGGCGGCCTCGGCCTGGTCCTCACCCTGTTGTCCTGGCTCATCGTCGTCTGCGCCGCGCTGACCTTCGCCTTCACCATCGGCGCCGTCCTCGCCCGGGAGCCGACCCTGGCGCGTCTTCTCGGCACCGACCGGATCCGGGTGGCGGGCCCCGCCGCGCCCCGGTCAACGGTGCCGGAGCTCCCCGACGCGTGAGAGCCCGGCCGTCTCACGGGCGGCGTGGGGCGGCGGTGCTGTCGCCCGGGACCAGGGCGGGGAGCAGCGGCCGGGGGCGCGGGTCCGGCGGGGCGGCGCAGGAGGCGGCGCCGAGCGCGAGGTCGACGGCCTGCCGGGCCATCTCCCGCTGGGGGAGGACGACGCTGGTGAGCGTCTGGCCGGAGAGCACGCCGGCCGGGGTGTCGTCGTGCGCGACCACGGACAGGTCGCCGGGGACGGTACGGCCCAGGGCCCGGGCGGCCTCCACGGCGGCGACCGCGAGGACGTCGTGGGTGGCGAAGAGCGCGGTCGCCTCCGGGTGGGCCCGCAGCGCGTCGAGCGCCGCCGCGAGGCCGCCCCGGAAGGTGGGTTCGGCCGCGATCCGCACGGCGTCGTCCGGCAGCGGGACGCCGTCCTCGTGGAAGGCCCGCCGGAATCCGGCCGTCCGGACGGTGTGCGCGGGGCTGGCGAGGACCAGGGCCCGCTCGTGCCCGAGCGCCCGCAGATGCCGGCCGGCGAGGTGGCCGCCGTGCTCGTAGTCGACCGTGACCACCGGGAAGCCGTCCGGCAGCGCGGCCTCCCAGGCGCACAGCACCACCGGGAAGCGGGCGTCGGCGAGGAGCGGCAGATGGCCGGTGAGCCCCTGGTCGCCGGCGATCAGCAGGGCGTCCACGGAGCGGCTGGCCAGCGCGGCCAGATGGCGGCGGGCCCGCTCGCCGTCGAGGCGGGTGGTGCAGAGCAGCAGCCGGTGGCCGCGCTCCTCCAGCGCGTCCTCGACCTCCTCGACCAGGTCCGCGTAGAAGGGCGCGGAGACGGTCGGCACGAAGAGCCCGACGGTGCGGCTGCTGCCGGTGGCGAGCGAGCGGGCCACCAGATTGGGTACGTAGCCGAGCTCGGCGATCGCCGCGCGGACCCGCGCCTCCGTCGCCGGGCGCACCGCGACGCGCCCGGTGACGACGTTGGAGACGGTCTGCTTGGTGACGCCGGCCCGCTCCGCCACGTCCTGCATGGTGACCATGACGCCCCCCGTCGCCCCCGCCCCGCCAGGCTCGCAACGTAACCGGGCCCCCACCTGCGGTCAAGGCGTTCCCGCGCTTCCCCGGAGGCCGGTCCGACCGCCAACTCCCTTGGGGAGAAAGGCGACAGGCGCTCGCAGGGCTCTTGTTTTACCGGTCAAATGCGCTCTAGGGTCCGTGCCACCAGCGGCTCGACTCCTCCACCCCTGGGAGTACTCGTGCACCTTCCGCGCAGCAGATTCGTGAGCACGCTCGTCGCGGCGGCCCTGGCCGTGAGCGGCGCCGCCCTCGCCGCCGCCCCGTCGGCCACCGCCGGGCCCGCCCCCGCGACCACCGATTCCGCCACCGCCACCTACACGGTCACCGTCGGCGCCAAGGGTTCCTGGAACCGGCCCGACGACACCCCGGCCAGCCCGTACATCGACAAGGACGGCACCTTCTACTACCAGCAGGCCCACGCTTTGTACGGGGCGACCGACCCCCGCAAGTGGACCTTCTACACCGGCGCCGACTTCGACTCCGCCACCCGCTCGTCGGCGATCAGCGACGCGGTGAACCCGGCCAACTCCGCCGACCGCAACAACGACACCACCTGGCGCTGCAACAACAGCGTCACCGGCGTGGAGTCCACCCCGGCCCCGGCCGGCAGCGGCTACGCCCACCGCAACTACTGCGACCTGACCGGGATGTGGGTCGACCCGGACACCGGCGACTGGTACGGCCTCGTCCACAACGAGTTCACCCCGCAGCCCTTCGCCGACGGCATCCACTACGACGGCATCGACTACGCCGTCTCCCGGGACCAGGGCCGGACCTGGACCGTCAAGGACCACGTCATCACCTCGCCGTACAGCACGAAGCGCGGCGACACCGCCGCGTTCCCGCAGCAGACGTACCACTACGGCACCGGCGACCCGCGCCTCTTCGTCGACACCGCCTCCGGCTACTTCTACGCCTTCTACGGCTCCCGGATCGTCAACAAGGGCGGCGGCTGGGCCGCCTTCTACGGGCACGTCGCCCGGGCCCCCATCTCCGGGAAGATGGCGCCCGGTTCGTGGCGCAAGTGGTACGACGGCGCCTGGGCGCAGCCCGGCGTCGGCGGCCGGGAGTCGACCATGGTCCCGGTCGGCGCGGGCAGCGCGACCGGCTACGTGCCGAAGGAGAAGGAGTACGACCCCGCCCACGCCGGCACGGTGAGCCAGCAGGTCGCGGCCGGGCTCACCCCCGCCACCTCCCCGCTCTTCGTCATGGACATCACCTACAACGCCCACCTCGGCCTGTACATCGGCGAGCCGCAGGCCGTCGACCAGAGCGGCAACGCGCCACAGGAGATCTACGCCACCACCGACCTGACCACCCAGAAGTGGTTCCGGCTCGGCGACACCGGCAGCTACCGGACCGCCTCCTGGTACCGCTGGTTCCTCGACGCCGGCAACCGCACCTCCTCCGGCATCGTCGGCAGGGACTTCCGCGCCTACTGCTCCTTCGGCTGCTCCGGCGGCGCGAGCGGGGAGTACGTCAACCTCAGCATCGGGACGAACGAGCCCGCCGCCCCCGTCGACACCGCCCGCGCCTACCGGATCGCCGCCACGGACGGCCGGGTGCTCGCCCAGGTCCCCGGCGGCTCCGCCACCACCTCCACGCCGGCCGCCACCGGCTCGGCGCTGGAGCACTGGACCTTCACCGCGAAGGGCGACGGCTCCTACCGCATCGCCAACGCCGCCACCGGCGGCCTCCTCGGCGTCGCCTCCACCGGACCCGGCACGCGCGCGTGGGGCACGAAGCCGACGGTCGCCGCGGCGGCCTCCGGCACCGGGCAGGACTGGTTCGTGATCCGCGGCGCCTCCGCCGCCGACAACACCCCCACCGGCACCGTGAAGCTGGTCAACCGGTACAGCGGCCTCGTCCTCGGACTCTCCGCCACCGCCGCCCGCGCCGCCGAGACCGTGCCGGCCCGCAGCTGGACCGACACCACCGGCTCCCCGGTCGGCGCCGGCCGCACGGCCGGCGAGCAGAGCCTCACCCTCACCCCGGTCGGCGACGCGCCGCGGACCGTCACCCTCACCGCCGGTGGCAAGGCCCTCGACAACCCCGACAGCAGCACCGCCGACGGCACCGGGCTCGTCACCTGGACCCCGAACGGCGGCGCCAACCAGAAGTGGACCCTCACCCCGCACGCCGACGGCGGCTACGAGCTCCGCAACAACGCCTCGGGGAAGTGCGCGGACATCGAGAACGGCTCCACCGCCGCCGGTGCCCGGGTCATCCAGTGGACCTGCCACGGCGGCGCCAACCAGCGCTGGACGCTCCAGCGCCTCCCCGACGGCACCTCCACCGTCACCTCCGTGCGCAGCGGCCTCCTCCTGACCACCGCCTCACCGGCGAACGGGGCCAAGGTCACCCAGCAGCCGGACACCGGGAGCGCCCTCCAGCGCTGGACCACCGGCTGACCGGAGCCGCTCCCTCCTCCCGGGGGCCCGCGCGGACGCCCGTCCGCCCGGGCCCCCGACCCCTTGACAGCGAGGTCATGCCCCTGACAGGAGTGGCCGCACGACTTCCACCGGCGACTGACACCTCGAAGGGGGCGATCGGCCCATGACCGAGCCCGAGAGCACGGCACCCGGCCCGCGACCGGACGGCACCTACGACGTCGTCATCAGCGGGGCGAGCCTCGCCGGCAGCGCCGCGGCGATCCTGCTCGCGCGGCGCGGCGCCCGCGTCGCCCTCCTGGAGCGCCGCTCGGACCCCGACGCGTACAAGGTGCTCTGCACCCACGCCCTCACCGCCTGCGCCCACCCGGTCCTCGACGAACTCGGCCTCCTTCCCGACCTGGAGAAGGCCGGAGCCGTCCGCAACGAGGCGCGCTGGTACACCCGTTGGGGCTGGATCGAACCGCGCGCCGCACCCGGCGGACCCGCGCTCCCGTACGCGTACAACGTCCGACGCTCCACCCTCGACCCGCTCATCAGGTCCCACGCGGCGCGCACCCCCGGCGTGGACCTGCTCCTCGGCCACAAGGTCACCGGACTGCTCCGGGACGCCGACCGCGCGACCGGTGTCCGCGTCACGGGCCCCGGCGGCGCACGCGAGCTCCGCGCCCGCCTGGTCGTCGGCGCCGACGGCAAGGACTCCGCCGTCGCCGGGCTCGCCGGCATCCGCGAACGGCGGTACGAGAACGGACGGTTCGGCTACCTCGCCCACTTCCGCGACCTGCCGCTGCCCGGCGGGATCGGTCAGGCGTGGTTCCTCGAACCCGACATGGCGTACTCGTTCCCCAACGACGACGGCGTCACCGTCCTCGCCGTCCTCCCGGACAAGAAGCACCTGCCGGCCTTCCGCGAGGACCTGGAGGGCAGCTTCCACGCGTTCGTCCGCGCCCTGCCCGAGGCGCCCGCCATCGACTCCGCCCGGCGCGTCTCGAAGTTCGTCGGCACCGTCGACTACCCGCTGATCACCCGCGACCCCACCGCCCCCGGCATCGCCCTCGTCGGCGACGCCGCCCTCACCGGCGACCCCCTGTGGGGCGTCGGCTGCGGCTGGGCCCTGCAGACCGCGCAGTGGCTGGCCGACGCGGTCGCCCCCGCCGTGACCGGCCGCGGCGACCTCGACCGCGCCCTCGCCGCGTACGGCCGCACCCACCGCCGCCGGCTCCGGCCCCACCAGCAACTGGCCGTCGACTACGCGCGGTCCCGTCCCTTCAACCCCGGCGAACGCCTCATGTTCTCCGCCGCGGCCCGGGACGCGGCCGCCGCCCGCCACATGTACCTCTTCGCCTCCCGGCTCATCGGCCCCCTCGGCTTCCTCAGCCCGCACTCCGTGGCCCGCGCGGCGGCCGTCAACCTCCGCCACTGGCTCCGGAAGCCCGAGCCGGCGGCCTGACGGCGCCCGCGTCCGCCCGCCGGCCGGCACAGGCGCGGCAGCGGCGGGGCGAGCGGGCCCCGGCGACGGGATCCCGCTATCGGGGTGCGCCGGTCTCCGTGCGGGCGGGGAGCCGGCCCGCCGCCGCGAGCCGGGTCAGGCGCCGCTGCTCCCGGTCGGCCCAGCGCCGGACCCGGTCGGGCTCCAGCGGGGTGCCGTGGCCGACGTGGAGGCGGGTGGGGTCGAGGTCGAGCATCCTCCGCAGGCTCGCGAGGTTGCCCAGCGGGTCGTCGTGGAAGGGCGGGTTGGCGGGGCGGCCCCGCACGAGTCCGAAGAGGGAGTTGGCGACCAGGTCGCCGGCGACGAGGTCGCCCCGGTCGGTGAGGACGGAGACCGACCCGGCGGTGTGCCCGGGGGTCGGCATGATGCGCGCCGAGACGCCGAAGTCCTCCAGGTCGGTCTCGCCGGTCACGACCACGTCGGGTTCGAACGGGGGGACCCGGACGTGCAGGTTCCGGTGCCGGGCCATGAGGCGGCCCATCAGCCCGGTGGGCAGGTACGGTTCGCGGGCCCGGCCGGAGCGGTAGGGGCCGAGGTCGGCGACGTGCCCCGCGACGGGCGCCCCGGTCAGGCGGTGCAGTTCGGCGGCGGAGCCGAAGTGGTCGATGTGGCCGTGCGTGATGACGATCAGCGACACGTCCGCGGGGTCCACGCCGTGGGCGGCGACCTGCTCGTGGATCCTGCGGCCGCTGCCGGGCGTGCCCGCGTCGACGATGACGGGCCGCCGGCCGAGCAGCAGGTACGCGTTGATGTGGTGCCGGCCCATGACCGGGATGGGGACGACCTTGGTTCGGGACACGTGTCTCTCCTCGGGCATGACGGTCCTCCGTCGCGCGGTGGCCCGCGGACGGCAGGGGAAGGGGGTGCGGGGCTCAGCGGAAGCGGCGGCGGTACTCGGCGGGGGTGGTGCCGAGACGGCGCCGGAAGGAACGGTGCAGGCTCTCCACGGAACCGAGGCCGCTGAGGGCGGCGACCTCGGGCAGACCGTGGGCGGTGTCCTGGAGCAGCCGGCGGGCGGCCTCCAGCCGGACGGACTCGACGTACACGGCCGGCGTGGTGCCGGTGCGGTCGCGGAACAGCCGCGAGAAGTGACGCACGCTCAGGTGCAGCCGGGCCGCGAGGACCTCGGCCGACAGGTCCTCGGTGAGGTGCTCGCCGATCCACACGCGCAGGTCGTCCACCCGGTCGCCGGGCGCCGCGGGCGGCGTGAGCGGCACGCTGAACTGGCTCTGTCCGCCCGCGCGTTTGACGTACATGACCATCGTCCGGGCCGTGGCGAGGGCGAGTTCGGGACCGTGGTCCTCGGTGACCATGGCCAGCGCCATGTCCATCCCCGACGCGATGCCGGCGCAGGTCCACAGCCCGCCCTCCCGGAGGAAGATCGGGTCCGGATCGACGGTGACGAGCGGATGGTCGGCGGCCAGCCGCGCGGCCGTCCGCCAATGCGTCGTGGCGGCACGTCCGTCCAGCAGCCCCGCCGCCGCCAGCAGATGCGCGCCCGCGCAGACGGACCCGACCCGGCGCGTGTCCGGAGCCACCTCCCGAAGCCAGTCCACCATCTCGCGGTCGAGCACCGGCTCCACCTCGTGGCCGCGCACCCGGACGGCACCCGACACCAGCAGGGTGTCCACATCGCCGGCCACCTCGTCCAGGGCCAGATCGGCCATCAGCCGGATCCCGCCCGCCGTGGCCACCGGCTCGCCCCGCCCCGTCGCGATCCGCACGGTGTAGCCGGCCCGCCCGGCGCCCCCGAGCCGCCCGGCCATCGAGAACACCTCGGCCGGACCGGTGACGTTGAGCAGTTCGACGCCGGGAAAGGCGGCGATGACGACCCTGTGCGGTGGAAGCATGCACCGATCATGTCGGCCCGCCCCGACGGCCGCAATGACCATGTTCTGTCAGATCCGGCCACGCCCGCCCGGCCCGCACCGGCTACAGCCAATCCTTCCTCTTGAAGACCACGTACAGGCTCGTGCACACCATCGCCATCAGCACCACCGCGAACGGATACCCGCCCGCCCAGTGCAGCTCCGGCATGTTGTCGAAGTTCATCCCGTAGATGGTTCCGACCAGCGTGGGCGCGAAGAGAATCGCCGCCCACGACGAGATCTTCTTGATCTCCTCGTTCTGCTCGAAGCCGGCTTCGGCCAGGGCGCGCATCTCCGCGTTCTGCTGCTGGGTCACCAGGGTCGCGTTGACGGTGAGGATCTCCGTGAGGGCCTGGCGGAAGCCGTCGACGCGTTCGCTGGTGTGGGTCACGTGGTCGGCGACGTCCCGGAGGTAGCGCTGGAGCTCCTCGTCGGTGCCGTACTTGGCGAAGCCGGCCATCAGGCCGTGCAGCATGCCGACGAGGGGGCGGGTGGCGCGCTGGAACTCCACCATCTCGCGGGAGAGTTCGTAGATGCGGCGGGAGACGGCGGGGTCGCCGCCGAAGACCTCGGTCTCGATCTCGTCGATGTCGTTCTGCACACCGGCGACGACCGGGGCGTAGCCGTCGACCACCGTGTCCAGGATGGCGTACAGCACGGCCTCCGGGCCGAGCGCCAGCAGATCGGGGTTCCCCTCCATGCGGCGGCGGACCGCCGACAGGTCGGGGGCGCCGCCGTGCCGGACCGTGATGAGGAAGTCGGGCCCGACGAAGATGTGCAGCTCGCCGAAGTCGACCTCCTCCTGCGCGTCCAGGTAGCGGGCCGCGCGCAGCACGACGAAGAGGGTGTCGCCGTACCGTTCCAGCTTCGGCCGCTGATGGGCTTCGAGCGCGTCCTCGACGGCGAGTTCGTGCAGGTCGAACTCGGCGGCCAGGGAGTGGAGCTCCTCCTCCGTCGGGCGGTGCAGACCGATCCACGCCATGCCGTCCGGGTGCTCGCGCAGCTGCCGGTACGTCTCCGCCAGCGTCGCCGGCGACGACACCTTGCGTCCGTCGCGGTACAGGGTCGCCTGGATCACGCTCGGCCCGTCCGAGGGCTCCGGCTGCGCGGCGGCCGGGGACGGCTCCGGGCGGCGGCGCCAGGCCGCGCGGGGTCGGCGGTCGGACACGTACGTACCTCCGTCGGCTGCTTGCGGGACCCGGACGGATCTCCGCCGGGGATGAGAAGGGTATATGGGTCGGAATGGGGCGGCTGGGGGCGGGGTCGGAGGTGGGGGAGGGGAGGGGGAGGGGAGTCGGGGGCGGCCGCCGTGCTCGACGCGTTCGCGCCGCGCGGGTGAAAGAGGTCAGGAACTGTCCTGGTTGCCTTGTAGCGTCCCCCGTATGGACACCCTTCCCCCGGTCTCGCGTCGCGCCCTGGGGCGCGCCACCCTCGCCCGTCAGCTGCTGCTCGCGCCCTCGGCGCTCTCGCCCGAGGAGGCCGTGCGTCATCTGGTGGGACTGCAGGCGCAGAACACCAAGCCGCCGTACTACGCGCTCGCCGCCCGCCTCGACGGGTTCCGGCCCGAGGAGCTGTCCGCGCTCATGGAGTCCCGGGCCGTCGCCCGGATCGCCACCCTGCGCTCCACCGTCCACACCCACACCGCCCGCGACGCCGTCGCCCTGCGGGCCTTCGCCCAGCCGGGCGCCGTCGACCGCGAGCTCGCCATCTTCCGCAAGAAGCTCGACGGCGTCGACCTCGACCGGCTCGCGGCCCTCGCCCGCGACCTCGTCGAGGAGGAGCCCCGCACCCCCAAGCAGCTCCGCGAACACCTCCTCGGCACGTGGCCGGACGCCGACCCGCTGGCCCTGACCATGGCAGCCCGCTGCATGCTGCCGCTCGTCCAGGTCACTCCGCGCGGCCTGTGGGGCAGGGGCGGGCAGGTGGCGCTGACCACCACCGACGTGTGGTTCGGGGGAGCGTCGTACGAGCCCGCCGACCCCGGCGAGACCGTGCTGCGCTACCTCGCCGCCTTCGGCCCCGCCTCCGTCAGGGACATGCAGACCTGGTGCGGGCTGACCCGGCTGCGGCCGGCCTTCGAACGGCTGCGGCCCGACCTGGTCACCTTCCGGGACGAGGACGGCACCGAGCTGTTCGACCTGCCCGACGCGCCCCGCCCGGACGAGACCACCCCGGCCCCGCCGCGCTTCCTGCCCGAGTTCGACAACCTGCTGCTCTCCCACGCCGACCGGCGCCGGATCGTCCCCGAGGCGCACCGGGCCCGCACCTGGACCGGCAACCAGGCCCACCGCGTCTTCCTCCTCGACGGGTTCCTCGCCGGGCTCTGGCACCTGGAGGAGACCAAGGAGCGCGTCACCCTCACCGTCGAGCCCTTCACCCGGTTCACCCGCGCCGACCGGGCCGCCCTCACCGCCGAGGCCGAGCGGACGCTCCGCCTCACCGTGCCCGCCGACGGCGCGTACGACCTCGTCTTCCGCGCCGAGGACTGACCCCGTTCCCGCGCGGACCGGCTACGGCAGCACGCCCGCCCGCCGCGCCGCCACCACCGCCTCCAGGCGGGTGTGCGCCCCCAGCTTCCGCATCGCCGAGCGAAGATAGCCCTTGACCGTCTCCGGGCGCAGCCCGAGCCGCTGCGCCGCCGCCGCGTTCGTCGCACCGGAGGCGACCGCCGCCAGCACGTCCGTCTCGCGCGGCGTCAGCGCCGGCCCCGGGAGCGGCGCGGGGCGCCCGGACGCCGACTCCAGGCGGCCGCAGACGGCGAGCAGCCGGGCCCGCAGCTCCTCGTCGACGACCTGCGGGGCGAGGGCCCGCAGCTCGCCGTGAGCGTGCCGCACCTCCTCCCACGACGGGCCCGGAGGCCCGGACGGCTCCACCAGCCGGCTCACCTCGTCCCGTACGGCCAGCGCCTGCTCCACGTCCCGGGCCGCCGCCACCGCCGCGTCGAAGACCCGCTCGCCGAGCGGCAGCGCGTCCCGCAGCGCCCCGTACAGCACCCCGCGCACCTGCCGCCGGACGACCACCGGCACCGCGATCACCGACCGCAGGCCCTCCGCCGACACCGGCAGGTCGTACTCGTGGGTGATGTGCCGGGCCACCGGATAGTCGGTGACCGCGCACGGCCGGGCCAGCGCCAGGCACTTGCCGCCCAGGCCGTTGCCGGGCGAGATCGCCAGGCCCTGGAGCGCCGGGGTCACCGCCCCGTGCAGCTCGGCGATCCGCAGCGGCCGGCCGGCGTCCCGCACCAGGCCGCCGAAGACCACGGGCAGCCCGCTGCCGCGCCGCAGCCGCAGCAGCGCGGCCCGCAGCTCCACCGCCTCGATCCGCTCGGACACGGGAGAACGCTCCTTCCCTCTCACTCCATCACCCCCGAACGGGGGTAGTGAGACCTGGGTCACCGATTACACGATGTGCGGGACCGGTCCCGCAACGAGGAGGACACATGACGGCAACCAGCGCGACGGAGGAGTTCCGGACCGCCCGGGACTTCCTGCTCCGGCACCGCGAGGACTACGCGACGGCGTACGGCGGCTTCGCCTGGCCCCGCCCCGACCGGTTCAACTGGGCGCTGGAGTGGTTCGACGTCATCGCCGAGGGCAACGACCGCACCGCCCTGCACATCGTCGAGGAGGACGGCTCCGAGACGAAGCTGAGCTTCGCGGAGATGTCGGCCCGCTCCAACCGGGTCGCGAACTGGCTGCGCGCCCAGGGCGTCCGCGCCGGGGACCGGATCATCGTGATGCTGGGCAACCAGGCCGAGCTGTGGGAGACGATGCTCGCCGCGATGAAGCTGCGCGCCGTCGTCATCCCCGCCACCCCGCTGCTCGGCCCCGCCGACCTCCGCGACCGGGTCGAACGCGGCCGGGCGCGGCACGTGATCGCGCGCTCCGAGGACACCGCCAAGTTCGACGACGTCCCCGGCGACTACACCCGCATCGCGATCGGCGGCGACGGCACGGACTGGCTGGGGTACGAGCTCTCCGCCGCCGAGTCGGACGTCTTCGAGCCCGACGGCGTCACCCTCGCCCACGACACCCTGATGCTGTACTTCACCTCCGGCACCACCGCCCGCCCCAAGCTGGTCGAGCACACCCACACCTCCTACCCGGTGGGGCACCTGGCGACGATGTACTGGATCGGGCTCAAGCCCGGCGACGTCCACCTCAACATCTCCTCGCCGGGCTGGGCCAAGCACGCCTGGTCCAACCTCTTCGCCCCCTGGAACGCCGAGGCGACCGTCTTCATCCACAACTACACGCGCTTCGACGCGGGCCGGCTCATGGACGAGATGGCACGCCACGGCGTCACCTCCTTCTGCGCCCCGCCGACCGTGTGGCGGATGCTCATCCAGTCCGACCTGAGCCGGCTGACCACCCCGCCGCGGGAGGTCGTCGCCGCCGGCGAGCCGCTGAACCCGGAGGTCATCGAGGCGGTCCGGCGCGCCTGGGGCGTCACCATCCGCGACGGCTTCGGGCAGACCGAGACCGCCGTCCAGGTCTCCAACAGCCCCGGCCAGCGGCTCAAGGAGGGTTCGATGGGCCGCCCGAGCCCCGGCTACGCGGTCACCCTGGTCGACCCGGTCACCGGCCGCCCGGACGCCGACGAGGGCGAGATCTGCCTCGACCTGTCCGCCCACCCCGTGGGCCTGATGACCGGCTACCACGGCGACCCGGAGAAGACGGCCGAGGCGATGGCCGGCGGCTACTACCGCACCGGCGACATCGGCAGCCGCGACGAGGACGGCTACATCCACTACGTGGGGCGCGCCGACGACGTCTTCAAGGCGTCCGACTACAAGATCAGCCCCTTCGAGCTGGAGAGCGCGCTCCTGGAGCACGAGGCCGTCGCCGAGGCGGCCGTCGTCCCCGCGCCCGACCCGCTGCGGCTCGCCGTCCCGAAGGCGTACGTCGTCCTCGCGGAGGGCTTCAAGCCGGACGCGGAGACCGCCCGGGCCCTCTTCGCCCACTCGCGGGCGGTCCTCGCGCCGTACAAGCGGGTGCGCCGCATCGAGTTCGCCGACCTGCCGAAGACCGTCTCGGGCAAGATCCGGCGGGTCGAGCTGCGCCGCCTCACCGCCGAAGGCGCGTCCACCGGCCCGGAGTTCACCGAAGGAGACCTGGCGTGACCGGTACGGAGGCGTCCTACGCGCACGGCACCTCGGACACCCCGCTCCTCGGCGACACCATCGGCGCCAACCTGGACCGGGCCGTCGCCGCCTGGCCCGACCGCGAGGCCCTGGTCGACGTGGCCGGCGGACGGCGCTGGACCTACGCCGAGTTCGGCGCCGACGTCGACCGGATCGCGGCGGCGCTGCTCGGCAGCGGCGTCCGCAAGGGCGACCGGGTCGGGATCTGGGCGGTCAACTGCCCCGAGTGGGTGCTCGTCCAGTACGCCACCGCCCGCGTCGGCGCCGTCATGGTCACCATCAACCCGGCCTACCGCGCACACGAACTCGCCTATGTCCTGCGCCAGTCGGGGATCTCGCTGCTCTTCGCCTCGCTCGCCCACAAGACCAGCGACTACCGGGCGATGGTCGAGGAGGTCCGGGCCGAGTGCCCGGAGCTGCGGGAGGCGGTGTACTTCGGCGACCCGAGCTGGGAGTCCTTCGCGGCCCGCCCGTCCGGCGGCCTCGCCCCCGAACCGCTCGCCGCCGACGAGCCGGTCAACATCCAGTACACCTCGGGCACCACCGGCTTCCCGAAGGGCGCCACCCTCTCCCACCACAACATCCTCAACAACGGTTACTTCGTGGGCGAGATGATCGCCTACACCGAGCAGGACCGGATCTGCGTGCCCGTGCCCTTCTACCACTGCTTCGGCATGGTGATGGGCAATCTGGCGGCCACCTCGCACGGCGCCTGCGTCGTGATCCCGGCCCCGTCCTTCGACCCGGCCGCGACCCTCCGCGCCGTCCAGGAGGAGCGCTGCACCTCCCTGTACGGCGTGCCGACCATGTTCATCGCGGAGCTGAACCTCCCGGACTTCGCGGCGTACGACCTCTCCTCCCTCCGCACCGGCATCATGGCGGGCTCCCCGTGCCCGGTGGAGGTGATGAAGCGGGTGGTCGCGGAGATGAACATGGCCGAGGTGTCGATCTGTTACGGCATGACCGAGACCTCGCCGGTCTCCACCCAGACCCGCCGCGACGACGACCTGGAGCGCCGCACCGGCACCGTCGGCCGGGTCATGCCGCACGTCGAGGTGAAGGTCGTCGACCCGGCCACCGGCCTCACCGTGGAGCGCGGCACCGCGGGCGAACTGTGCACCCGCGGCTACAGCGTGATGCTCGGCTACTGGGACGAGCCGGCGAAGACCGCCGAAGTCGTCGACGCCGGCCGCTGGATGCACACCGGCGACCTCGCGGTGATGCGCGAGGACGGCTACGTCCAGATCGTCGGCCGCATCAAGGACATGATCATCCGCGGCGGCGAGAACGTGTACCCGCGCGAGATCGAGGAGTTCCTGTACGGGCACCCCAAGATCGCCGACGTCCAGGTCGTCGGCGTCCCCGACGAGCGGTACGGCGAGGAGATCCTGGCCTGCGTGATCCCGCGCGACCCGGCCGACCCGCCGACCCTCGACGAGATCACCGCCTTCTGCCGCGACCGCCTCGCCCACTACAAGGTCCCGCGCCGCGTCGAGATCCTCACCGAGTTCCCGATGACGGTGAGCGGCAAGGTGCGGAAGGTGGAACTGCGGGAGCGGTACGGCGCCTAGGTCGTTTCTTTCGGATCAGGCCGGATCAGGGAGCGGCGTCTGGTGCGTGCGCTCGCAAGGCGGAGGAGGGAGTCGACGCGGAGCGTCGGCGACCGACGACAACGCCGCGAGCGTGCGTGCCAGACGCCGCGAGCCCGGCATGATCCGGAAGAGACGGCCTAGCCGGGTTCCGCCGGCAGGTCGCGCCGCATGCAGACGCGGGGCCAGGCCGCCAGGCCGTGGGCGGCCTCGGCCCTGCTGATGGCGCGCAGGCCGTCGGTGAGGGCCGGGTCGGTGTCGGCGAGGGGGCGGAAGCCGAGTCGCGCGTAGTACGGGGCGTTCCACGGCACTTCGGCGAAGGTCGTCAGGGTGAGGGCCGTCAGGCCCTCCGCGCGGGCGGCCTCCGCCAGGTGCTCGATCAGCGCCCGGCCGACGCCCCGGCGGGCCGCATCGGGGTGCACGGAGACCTGCTCGATGTGGGCGGCGTCGTCGACGGTCTCCGCGATCAGGTACGCGACCGGCCGGTCGGCCCCGTCGACCGCCACCCAGGCGCGGCCCGCCGCGCGGTACCCCTCCAGCACCTCCAGCGGCAGGGGTTCGTCATCGGCGATCGCCGCCATGCCGAGGGTGCGGAAGGGTTCGCCCGCCGCGCGTTCGATCGACTGGAGCAGCGGGAGTTCGGCCGGTGCGGCAGCTCGGATGCGCATACGCCAGTATGGCTCCGGTTCACCGCTCGTCGAGCAGGCCCCCGTCGCGGGAGAAGCGCGGCAGGAAGAGCGCCAGCGCCGGGTCGCCGTACAGCGCCACGTACAGCTGGACCAGCCGGCCGTCCGTCACCTCGCTCCGGTGCGCGGGCAGCGGGTGCCGCTCCCGCAGCTCGGCCAGGAGCCGCCGGGCGGCCCCCGTCGTCGTCGGCAGCCGCAGCAGGGCGACGGCGGCCACGGCGACCGGCACCCCCAGGGCGAGGGCGGGCACGAGCCCGGGACCGTCGCCGGCGGCGGCGTCCGCGAGCAGTCCGGCCGCGAGGGTCAGGGGCGCCGCGGCCGACAGCAGCCGGGCCGCGCGCCGGGGCCCCGGCGGACGCAGCAGCCCCGCCCGCCCCAGCTCGGCCCGCAGCCCGTCCACCGCCCGGCGCGCCTCGGGGCGCAGGGCCAGCGCGCGTGGGGGGAGGGCGTTGCGGAGCGAGCGGTGGACGGCGAGCTGGACGGGGTTGCGGATCCGCCCCGGCCCGCCATTGGCCCGAACCGTATGTTTGCGGCCCGCCGCGACCGCGCCGCGCTGGTGCAGCGCCACCAGCGCGACCGTCACCGCGGCCCGCCGGCCGCCGCGCAGCAGGGCCAGCGCCTCCGGCCCCGGCACCGCCCCGGCGGAGCCCGTACCTCCGCCTCTGCCCGTACCGCGCAGCAGCACCGCCGCCGCCAGCAGTTCGGCCCAGGCGGCCGCCGCGCACCACCACGTCCCCGTTCCCATGCCCTCCACCCCCAGGGTGTTTCTGCCCGGGGGAGCGTGATCATCACGCGTGGATGGCCGGATCCGTTCGCTCAAAGGGCGGGGTCGTGCATCCCGCCCGGCTCAGACGGCGCCGCCGGAGGTGAGTTCGTCGGCCGCGTCGTTCACCGGCTGCGGGGTGCCGGTGAGGTCGAGGACGAAGAGCGGCAGCCGTATCTCGGCGGCGCGCGACCGGGCCTCGGGGGTGTAGCCGGCGAGCGAGAAGAAGACGCTCACGGCGGAGGCGCTGAGTCCGTTGAGCCACAGGCACTCGACGGCCCGCAGCCCGGCGGGCCGGGTGCTCGGGTCCACCTGGGCGACGAGCCCGGTGCCGCGCAGGTCCACCCCGGCGGAGTGCCGGTCCTCCGGCTGCACGATGTCCCGGAAGCCGAGCCAGTGCAGATACGTGGCCGCCGCGGCGACCGCGTCCCGCGCCGTCCGGATCGTCACCGGCCGGAACGCGTCCCGCGCGGCGGCGGACCGTGGCGCGGTCGGCTGCAGCGGGACGCGCTCCGGGTACCGCTCGGCGAAGGACCGCGGCGGGTTCCCGAACCAGTCCGAGACGGGACCGGCGGGCCTGCGCCGTCCGGTCTCGACGTCGTCGTCCCGGGCGGCGAGGGGCCGGGCCGGCCCGGCCCCGGACCCGGTACCGGCGGAGTCGCCGGGGTCGTACGCGCGAGAACGCCGCGACTCGGAGCCGTACCCCTCCCCGGCCCCGTCGTCTGCCCCGGTCGCGGGCCCGGTGGTCGTACCGGTAGCCGGTCCGGGCTCCGGCCCGCTTCCCGGAGCGATCTCCGCTCCGTTCCCAGGCCCGACCTCCTGTCCGTTCTCCAGCCCGCTTCCCGCCGGGATCTCCGGCCCGCTCTCCGGCCTGGTCCCCGATCTGCTCTCCGGTCCGGGCTCCAGCCCGCTTCCCGGCGGGATCTCCGGCCCGCTCTCCGTCCTGGTCCCCGGCCCAGCCCCCGGTCCGGCCCCTGGCCCAATCCCCAGCCCGGCCGTCGGCCCGGTCTCGGCGCCCGTCGCCGGCCAGGGCTCCGGCACGGCCTCCGGTCCCGTCGCCCGTCCGCTCGCCGACCTCGTCGCCGCCCCGGTCTCCGGTCCGACCCACGGTCCGGTCGCCGTCCCGCTTCCCGGCCCGCTCCCCATCCCGGCCACCGGCCCGTTCTCCGGACCGGTCGTCGGGCCGGGCGCCTGCCCCGTCGCCGTCCCCGTCGCCGTCCCGGCGGCAGCCGCCCCCGGCTCCGTCCGCTGCCGGTTCTCGTCCTCCGTGGGCGGGGCGACGGGGACCCGCAGGACCGCCCCGCAGGCGCAGCCGAGTTCCGGGTGGGGCCACTGGTCCTCGCGGCCGCACGCGCGGCAGCGGACGGTGACCCACTCGTCGAGCCAGTTGCGGCGCCGAACCGGTTCGGCGGTGGAGTCCGGGGTCAGCCGCGGGGCGACCGGGCTGCCGCAGGGGCAGGGGAAGGCGGGCGCCGCGTAGGCATGGCTCCGCCGGCACTCCGGGCAGCGCACCGTCACCGATTCACCCACACCGAACCCCCTCTTCCCGTTCGTCCATCGTCCACCAATCCGGCCGCGCGGGGGTGCGACTTCGGCCATCGGGGACGGCCCGCGGGCGTTCGCGGGCGCCCGCCTGGTGGGCGGTCCCTTGACGGCTTCCCGACCCCCACCTACATTGCTTCCGTATAGCAGAACAGTTCTTCCGCATTACGGAAACAGGGACGGGCGGCTCGCCCGGAACCTGCGACCGACCGGCCGAGCAGGAGCACTCCCATGCCTCGTATGACCGCCGCCGCAGCGGCCGTTGAGATCCTCAAGCGCGAAGGCGTCACCAACGCGTTCGGCGTGCCCGGCGCGGCGATCAACCCCTTCTACCGCGAGCTCAAGAACGTCGGCGGCATCAGCCACACGCTGGCCCGCCACGTCGAGGGCGCCTCCCACATGGCCGAGGGCTACACCCGCGCCAAGGCCGGGAACATCGGCGTCTGCATCGGTACGTCCGGCCCCGCCGGCACCGACATGATCACCGGCCTGTACTCGGCGATCGCCGACTCCATCCCGATCCTCTGCATCACCGGCCAGGCGCCGACCTCGAAGCTCCACAAGGAGGACTTCCAGGCCGTCGACATCGCCTCGATCGCCAAGCCGGTCACCAAGGCCGCGACGACCGTCCTGGAGGCCGCGCAGGTCCCCGGCGTCTTCCAGCAGGCGTTCCACCTGATGCGCTCCGGCCGTCCCGGCCCGGTCCTCATCGACCTCCCGCTGGACGTCCAGCTGACCGAGATCGAGTTCGACCCGGAGACCTACGAGCCGCTGCCGGTCTACAAGCCCTCCGCGACCCGCGCCCAGGCCGAGAAGGCGCTCGCCTTCCTCCTGGAGTCCGAGCGCCCGCTGATCGTCGCCGGCGGCGGCATCATCAACGCCGACGCCTCCGACCTGCTGGTCGAGTTCGCCGAGCTGACGAACATCCCGGTCATCTCCACCCTGATGGGCTGGGGCACCATCCCGGACGACCACGAGCTCGCCGCCGGCATGGTCGGCGTGCAGACCGCGCACCGCTACGGCAACGCCACCTTCCTGGAGTCGGACTTCGTCCTCGGCATCGGCAACCGCTGGGCCAACCGCCACACCGGCTACAACATGGACGCCTACACGGCCGGCCGGAAGTTCGTCCACGTCGACATCGAGCCCACCCAGATCGGCAAGATCTTCGCGCCGGACTACGGCATCGCCTCCGACGCCAAGGCCGCCCTGGAGCTCTTCGTCGAGATCGCCGAGGAGTGGAAGGCCGCGGGCCGGCTGCCCGACTTCACCGCCTGGGCCGCCTCCGCGCAGGAGCGCAAGGCCACCCTCCAGCGCCGCACGCACTTCGAGAACATCCCCATGAAGCCGCAGCGCGTCTACGAGGAGATGAACAAGGCCTTCGGCCCGGAGACCCGGTACGTCACCACCATCGGCCTCTCCCAGATCGCCGCCGCGCAGTTCCTGCACGTCTACAAGCCGCGCCACTGGATCAACTGCGGCCAGGCCGGCCCGCTCGGCTGGACCATCCCCGCCGCCATCGGCGCCGCCACCGCCGACCCGGAGACCCCGGTCGTCGCGCTCTCCGGCGACTACGACTTCCAGTTCATGATCGAGGAGCTGGCGGTCGCCGCCCAGCACAAGGTCCCCTACGTCCACGTCCTCGTGAACAACGCCTACCTCGGCCTCATCCGGCAGGCGCAGGGCGGCCTCGGCATCAACTTCGAGGTCAACCTGGAGTTCGAGAACATCAACACCCCCGAGATCGGCGTCTACGGCGTCGACCACGTCAAGGTCGCCGAGGGCCTCGGCGTCAAGGCGATCCGCGTCGAGGACCCGGCGAAGCTGGGCGAGGCGCTGGAGCAGGCCAAGAAGATGGCCGTCGAGTTCCAGGTCCCGGTCGTCGTCGAGGCGATCCTGGAGCGCATCACCAACATCGCGATGAGCAAGACCGTCGACATGAGCGACGTCACCGAGTTCGAGGACCTGGCCACCGAGCCGGGCCACGCCCCGACGGCGATCAAGCCGCTCGCGGTCTGACCGCCGGGCCCTCCGAGGGCCCGCCCCCGGCTCCCGCCCGCATCCGTCGTCCACGTGACGGGGCGGGCGGGCCGACCCGGGACGCGCTCCCGTCCCGCCCCGACGTGCCCGGCCGGCTCCATCCGGCCGGGCACGCGGCGTCTACCGTGGACCCATGACCTCCGCCACCCCCCTGCGTCTCGTCACCCACGCCGAACTCCTCGAGGCCCACACCACCGACCGGCAGCTGTCCGTCTCCGCACGGCTGGAAGCCGAACTCTCCGACGGCCGCGCCCTCGTCCTCCTCGACGACCGGGGCTGGGCCGAGAGCGTCGTCGGCGGCGCCGACGTGCGCGACCACCTCACGGTGGAGTCCGTCGAGGAGACCGCCCGGACCGTCGTCGGCCCGGACGAGCCCTACGGCGACCAGACCCAGGAGGAGGCCGCGGACGCCCACTGGGCCGCTCTCGCCGGCATCCTCGCCCGCCAGGGCGTGGACATCGCCCCGGCCGCCCTCGCCGGCCTGCCGCACCCCGTCGTCCTCGGCGAACGGCTGCGCGCCTGGGCCGGGTTCTAGGGGGCGGGCCGCTGGGCACGTACGAGCACCGCGCCCGCCTCCGTCCAGTCGTACAGCACCGAACGGCCCGCCCTCCTGCGGCGTACCAGCCCGGCGTCGTGCAGCACCTTCAGGTGGCGCCCCACCGATCCGAGGCCCTGGCCCGTCAGCGCCACCAACTGGCTCGTGGACAGCGGCGCTTCCAGGCGCAGCAGCACCCCGGCCCGGGCCGGTCCGAGCAGCGCGCCCAGCGCCTCCGGCACCGCCGGGCCCGCCCCGTGCGCCAGAACCCCCGCGCAGGGGTAGACGATCGCGTACCGCTCGTCCCCCTCCCGCGTCGCGTCCCACGACACCCAGCCGGTCTTCGGCGTCACCGGCACGAGCAGCAGCCGGCCGCCCTCGACCGAACGCGGCGGATAGTCGCGGGCGTTGACCTGAAGCCTGCCGTTCCCCAGCCACCGCATCTTCCCCGGGCACAACTCGTCCAGGGCGGCCGCCCAGCCGTCCCGCGCGAGCCGCGCGGTCCTGGCCGTCACGTCGGCCTCCATCACCCGGCGCCGCCGCGGCCACTCCGGCAGCACCGTCTCCCGCCACACCCAGGTCAGCAACTCCGCGAGCCGCCCCGGCAGATCACGCGCCGAGGCCAGCGGCTCCGGCACCGGGCCGCCGACCGAGACCGCGAGGTCGGCCAGGGCCGCCGGCTGTCCGGTGGCGCGGACGACCGCCACCTCCTCCTCGAAGCACCGCTCGCCCTCGCCCAGCGGGGTCGGCGTGAGGAAGTCCGCGTTCCAGGTGGGGCTGATCGCCGCCCGCACCAGCAGCCCGTCCAGCGGCTCGGCCGCGATCCGCGCCCGGTAGGCCGGCAGGTGCTCCGCCAGCCACCCCCGCTCGCCCGGGTGCCCGGCCCGCCCGGCGTGCAGCGCCTTCAGCGCCGCGACGGTCTCGGCGAGCGGCGACACCACGAACCGGCCGCCCGCGAGCGTGTCCGCCCCGATCCGCCACCACCCCACGCCCCGGCCCCCGCCCTGCCCGTCCCCCCGCTCGTGCCCCGCCTCGGCCCCGCCGCCCGAGCCTCGTCGCACGCGCTGCCCCGCGCCCACTGTTTCGCGGTCCCGCGAAACAGTACCGGGGCGATTTCCGGCTCCGCAGAATCCCCGGCATGTCCCTCTCCGTCTCCGAGACGCCCGCCCAGGCGGGCTACCGCGACCTGTTCCGCACGCCCGAGTTCACGCCCCTCTTCCTCGCCGGCTCCGCGCAGACCGCCGCCCAGACGGTGGCCGGACTCGGGCTCGCCACGCTCGTCTTCCGCTCCACCGGATCCCCGCTGCTCAGCGCGCTCGCGATGTTCGGGCCCTCGCTCGCCCAGCTGCTCGGCGCCACGACCCTGCTCTCCGCCGCCGACCGGCTGCCGCCCCGTACCGCGCTGACCGTCGTCGCGGTCGTGTTCGCGGCGGGGACGGCGGTCCAGGCCGTGCCCGGGCTGCCGCTCGGTGCCGCGTTCGGGCTGCTCGCCGTCCTCGGCGTCGTCGGGTCGCTGGGCGGCGGGGTGCGGTACGGGCTCCTCGGCGAGATCCTGCCGCGCGAGCGCTATCTGCTCGGCCGCTCGGTGATGAACATGGCCGTCGGCGTCTGCCAGATCGCCGGCTTCGCCACCGGAGGCGTGCTCCTCGCCGTGCTCTCCGCGCGCGGCACCCTGCTCGTCGGCGCCGCCCTCTACCTCCTCGGCGCCCTGCTCTACCGCGGCGGGCTCGCCGCCCGCCCGCCCCGCGCCGCCGGCCGGATCTCGGCTGCCGAGACCTGGCGGACCAACGCCCGGCTGCTCGCCGACCGGCACCGCCGTCTCCTCTACCTGGCCCTGTGGGTGCCCAACGGGCTGATCGTCGGCTGCGAGGCGCTCTTCGTGGCGTACGACCCCGGCCGCGCCGGCCTGCTCTTCGCCTGCGCCGCCGCCGGCATGCTCGCCGGCGACACGGTCCTGGGGCGGTTCGTGCCGGCGCGGCTGAGGGCGCGGCTCGCCGCGCCCCTCCAGGCCCTGCTGGCCGCCCCGTACCTGCTCTTCGCGCTGGGCACGGGACTGCCCGTGGTGGTGGCCGGCGCGGCCGTGGCGGTCTCCGCGGTCGGCTACGGCGCGAGCCTGCTCCACCAGGAGCGGCTGCTGGCGCTGGTCCCGGACGAGTCGAGCGGGCACGCGCTCGGCCTGCACGGTTCCGGGATGCTCGCCTGCCAGGGACTCGCCGCGGCCCTGGCGGGCGGTCTCGCGCAGCTCACCTCGCCGGCGACGGCGATGGCCCTTCTGGCGGTGGCCTCGCTCGCCGTCACCGCCGCCCTCACCGCGGGGCTGTCGAGCGCAGCACGACCGTCTCCTCGCACGGCCCGTCGGCGAACAGCTTGAGCGCCTCCATCTCGTCCTTGTCGACCGAGAGCCCCCAGCGCAGCTTCGTCCCCACCCACTCGCCGACGTAGCGGCAGTAGGCGGCGTTCCCGTCGGGCACCCACGCGGCCGGGTCCTGGCCGGCCTTCGCCTTCTGGCTGCGGGCGGTGACCGCGACCAGGGTCGCCGCGGCGCCCTGGTCGTTGGCGTACTTCGCCCGGCGGGCCGCCGTCCAGCCGGACGCCCCGGAGGCCCACGCCTCCTCCAGCGGGACGAGGTGGTCGACCCGGAGCAGCGCCGGGTCGGTGACGGTCTGGCCGTCGTAGTACGAGGTCCACCGGCCGCCGGTGAGCGCGCAGCCGGTGCCGGTCGTGGGCGCCTCGACGGCCTCGGCGAGCAGCACCTCGGCCCGGGTGTCGCAGGCGTCGTCGGCGTCGAGGCCCTTGTCCCAGTGGGGGAAGGCGGACTCCTTGTACCCGGTGGAGTCCTCGGTGGCCTCGGCCAGTTCGGCCAGCGCGTCCGGGAAGAGCTGGACGCCGGCGGGGGCGGCGGGCACGGCGGGGGAGGGGGCGGCGAGCGGGGACAGGACGAGGGCGAGCGGGGCGAGCCCGCGCATCAGGTTCTTGATCACGTACCGGTGGATAGCGCCGGAGCGGGGGCGCACGGGGCCGAATCGCGGTGCGCTCCGCCGAGCGGGCGCGGATGTTCACCGCAGAAACGATGCGCTGTGTCCCCGTACCGGGGCATGGAAAAGAGCGCGGAACCAGGGACCGTAAACCTGGTTCCGCGCTCTCGTCTGGTGACCGCCCGGCGGGGCGAGGCTGGCGCGACAGGACGTTCGCACCGCCGGGCGGAGTCGGCGGGCTCCCTCGCGGGGAGCGGGCGTTGGGACCGCGGCGGCTCCGGCGGACGCTTCGGCCGGTCCTTCCTTCAGGTCTGGAAGGGCGGCCTGGCGTCCTGGCCACCGCACTGGCTCGGAGCCACCGCGGTCCTCACGCTGTCCGGATCACCGGCCACCCCTCATCCGGGCCGGCGTTCCGGACGGCGTACGGCTCTGACCTCCCGTCAGGTGCCGTACGCGGTCCGGGGATCGAGAAGAACTAGTCCTCGCGCAGGGCGCGGACGGCCTCCTCGACGCGCTTGCCGTAGTCGGCGTCGGCGGCGGCGAAGTGGGCGATGTTCTTCTCGATGACGTCCTCGCGGGACACCTGGGAGAGACCGCCGGCGATGTTGGCGATCAGACGGGACTTCTCGTCCTCCGACATCAGGCGGTAGAGCTCGCCGGCCTGGAAGAAGTCGTCGTCCTTGGTGTGCTGCGGGGCCGCGTGAGTGCCGGTCCAGCCGTGGATGGCGAGCGGCGCGGAGAGCGGCGTGCCGGTCTGGGCCGGGCCCTGGTACGAGTTGGGCTCGTAGTTCTTGTCGTACCGCGAGCCGTTGCGGGTCGCCATGAGGCCGTCGCGGCCGTAGTTCTCGGCGACGGTCGCCTTGGGGGCGTTCACCGGGAGCTGGGTGTGGTTGACGCCGAGGCGGTAGCGGTGGGCGTCCGCGTAGGCGAAGAGGCGGCCCTGGAGCATCTTGTCCGGCGAGGGGCCGATGCCCGGGACGAAGTTGTTCGGGGAGAACGCGGCCTGCTCGACCTCGGCGAAGACGTTGTCCGGGTTGCGGTCGAGGACCATCCGGCCGACCCGCTGGAGCGGGTAGTCGGCGTGCGGCCACACCTTGGTGAGGTCGAACGGGTTGAAGCGGTAGTCGGCGGCCTCGGCGGCCGGCATGACCTGCACGTACAGGGTCCAGGACGGGTTCACGCCGCGCTCGATGGCCTGGAGCAGGTCCGTCTGGTGCGAGTTGGCGTCCTTGCCGACGAGCTCGGCGGCCTGCTCGGAGGAGAGCGAGCGGATGCCCTGGTTCGTCTTGAAGTGGTACTTGACGAAGAACGCCTCGCCCGCCTCGTTGGTCCACTGGTAGGTGTGCGAGCCGTAGCCGTTCATGTGACGGTACGAGGCCGGGATGCCGCGGTCGCCCATGAGCCAGGTGATCTGGTGGGTGGCCTCGGGGGCGTGCGCCCAGAAGTCCCAGACGTTGTCCGGCTCCTGCTTGCCCGTGAAGGGGTCGCGCTTCTGGGAGTGGATGAAGTCGGGGAACTTGATCGGGTCCTTGATGAAGAACACCGGGGTGTTGTTGCCGACGAGGTCGTAGTTGCCCTCCTCGGTGTAGAACTTCACCGCGAAGCCGCGCGGGTCGCGGACCGCGTCCGCGCCGCCGAGCGAGTCGGCCACGGTGGAGAAGCGGATGAACAGCTCCGTCTTCTTGCCCACCTGGGAGAGGAAGTCGGCCTTGGTGTACGCGGTGACGTCGTCGGTCACCTCGAAGTAGCCGTACGCGCCGGAGCCGCGGGCGTGCACCACGCGCTCCGGGATCCGCTCACGGTTGAAGCGCGCGAGCTTCTCCAGCAGGTGCTGGTCCTGGAGGAGGAGAGGGCCACCGACGCCGGCGGTGGCGGAGTTCTGGTTGTCGGCGACGGGGGCGCCGGACTCGGTCGTAAGCACGCGCTTCGACATGGTGGCCTTTCCGTACGGATGCTGCTGACTGCGGTGGAGCGTAAGTTCGCCTCGAACACAGCGTCAACAGTTTGTTGAAAATGAAGTGGGGTGTTCCGGTCGGCGGCGGCGCCTTGGGCGCGACAGGACAGGTGTCAGCACCGCCGCCGACCGGAAATCTGGGGCCCCGCCGAGGCGGGGCGTCGGCTCAGACCTGCGCGCCGGAGAGGCGCTCGACGGCGCGGAGCAGGGCCGAGTGGTCCAGGCCGCCGTCACCCTGCGCGCGCAGCGAGGCGACGAGCTGGGCGACCACGGCGCCGACCGGGAGGGCCGCGCCGACGTTGCGGGCGGCGTCGGTCACGATGCCCATGTCCTTGTGGTGCAGGTCGATCCGGAAGCCGGGCTTGAAGTCCCGGTTCAGGAAGTTGTCCTTCTTGCGGGTCAGCACCGTGGAGCCGGCCAGACCGCCGTTGAGGACGTCGAGGGCGGCGTTGAGGTCCACGCCGGACTTCTCCAGGAAGACCACGGCCTCGGCGCAGGCCTGGATGTTCACGGCGACGATGAGCTGGTTGGCCGCCTTGACCGTCTGGCCGGAGCCGTGCGGGCCGCAGAGGACGATGACCTTGCCGAGCGCCTCCAGGATCGGGAGGGCCTCGTCGAAGTCGGCCTGCTCGCCGCCGACCATGATGGAGAGCACGGCCTCGATGGCGCCGGCCTCGCCGCCGGAGACGGGGGCGTCGATGACGCGGATGCCCTTCTCCTTGGCGTTCTTCGCCAGGTCGACCGAGGTCTGCGGGGTGATCGACGACATGTCGACGATCAGCGCGCCCTGCTTGGCGTTCTCCAGGATGCCCTCGGGGCCGTAGGAGATCGCCTCGACCTGCGGGGAGGCGGGCACCATCGTGATGATCACGTCGGCGTCCTCGACGGCCTCGGCGATCGAGCCGGCCGCGGTGCCGCCGGCGGCGGCCAGGCGGTCCAGCTTGTCCTGCTCCAGGGTGAAGCCGGTGACCGAGTAGCCGGCCTTGATCAGGTTCTCGGACATGGGGGAGCCCATGATGCCGAGGCCGATCCACGCGATCTTGGGAAGGTTGCTGCTCATGGTGAGGGTGCCTCTCAGAACAAGGTCGTACGGGGAGGGGGCCTGCGTCAGCGGGCCGGGCGGGCCTCGGAGGCGAGCCACTCGAAGGACGCGGCGGCGTCGGCGGCCTTGTACTCCAGGCCCACGAAGCCGTCGTAACCGGCCTTCCTCAGCTCGTCGAGGAGCTGCTCCAGCGGCAGTTCGCCGGTGCCCGGGGCGCCGCGGCCCGGCATGTCCGCGATCTGGACGTGACCGGTCTTCGCCGCGTACCGCGCGATGACGTCGCTGACGTCCTCGCCGTTCATGGCCAGGTGGTAGATGTCGAGGAGGAACTTGGCGTTGCCGAGCCCGGTGGCCTCGTTCACCTTGTCCACGACCTCGATCGCGGAGGGGGCGCTCACCAGCGGGTAGAGCGGCGACTCCGGCTTGTTCAGGGTCTCGATCAGCAGGATCGCGCCGACGCGGTCGGCGGCGCGGGCGGCCAGGACCAGGTTCTCCAGGGCGAGGGCGTCCTGGACCTCCGGGTCGACGCCCTCCACGCGGTTGCCGTAGAGCGCGTTGAGCGCCTTGCAGCCGACCGAGGCGGCGAAGTCCGCGGCGATGTCGATGTTGGCCTTGAAGCGGTCGGACTCCTCGCCCGGGACCGAGACCGCGCCGCGGTCCGGGCCGGGGAGCTGTCCGGCGTAGAAGTTCAGGCCCACCAGCTGGGTGCCGGCGTCCTCCAGGGCTTTCCTGAGGGCGTCGAGCTCGCTCTGCTCGGGGGTGGCGGTGTCGATCCAGGGCCACCACAGCTCGACCGCGGTGAAGCCGGCCGCGGCGGCGGCCGCGGGGCGCTCCAGGAGCGGGAGTTCCGTGAAGAGGATCGACAGGTTCACATCGAAGCGCTGGTCCGAGTATCCCATGAGGGGCGGCGCTCCTTCCGTATTGCGGAAGTCGTTTTCTGTCTGACGGAAGGTTGCCGGGCGGGCGCCTGACTTGTCAAGAGGTCCCCGCAGGTCCGGGGCTCCCCAGCGGCTCGAACGGCCCGTAGCGTGGGGGCATGGTGCGTTTGAGAGTGGAGTTCACGACCGAGCCGTTCGACCTCGACGAGGCGCCGGCGCACGCGGTCGTGGCTCGTGAGGTCATCCAGTCGGCCGAACTGGACGCCGTCGACGTCGGCCCCTTCGGCAACACCGCGGAAGGCGGCGCCGACGCCGTGCTCACCGCCGTCGACGAGCTGCTGCGCAAGGCGCTCGGTGCCGGTGCCACCCGGGTCTCGCTCCAGGTCAACGTGATCGGTGAGGGCGGGGAGGACGCGAAGTGACCGAGCATCCCTTGGCGGCGGCGGTGAAGCCGCTGGTCGACGCGATGGGCGCGGAGCTGGTGGAGCCCGGCCAGGCGGCGGCGGACGACGTCGTCCTGTCCTGGGAGGGCGAGGACGTCCTCGCCGTGCGGCTGCCGCAGCTCTCCGACTCGCTGGACCACATCCTCGCGGCGATGGAGCGGCGGCACGGGATGCCGCTGTCGGAGCTCGACCGGAAGAGCAAGCAGGAGGTGGTCCGCGTCCTGGAGGCCCGTGGCGCCTTCTCGGTGCGGCACGGGGTGGAGACCGTGGCGGGGGCACTCGGTGTCAGCCGCTTCACCGTCTACAACTACCTGAACAGGGAAAACGCCTCCAAGAACGCGTAGTTGATCAAGAGCAGCCACCAGCCGCCGTCCACATGCCGGGACGGCGGCTTTTGTAACGCCGAGTTTTCAACAAAGTGTTGACGTGTTGTTGTCGAGGGCGTTAGCTATCCGCAGCCCGTCCGACGCACAGCGAAAAACAGCCACGGAGGCTTCCCGTGACTTCAGGTACGACACCGGGCCTCACCCGGTTCAACACCTCGGCGGACAGCGAGGCCCTCGCCGCGCTCCACGAGGTGTGCTCCAGCTCGGCGTGGGGGAGCAGGATTCTCGCCCAGCGCCCGTACACCACCGCCGAAGCCCTCTTCCTCGCGAGCGACGCCGCCATGGCCGAGCTCACCGCCGAGGACCTGGCCGAGGCGATGGAGGGCCACCCGCCGATCGGTCGTCCGAAGGAAGGGGATGCCACCTCCACCCGCGAGCAGAGCGGGATGGCCGGCGCCTCCGCCGAGCTCAAGGCCGAGATGCTCGAACTGAACCTGGCCTACCAGGAGAAGTTCGGCCACGTCTTCCTCATCTGCGCCACCGGCAGGACCGGCGAGCAGATGCGCGACGCGGTCAAGGACCGGATCGGCAACGCGCCCGAGCAGGAGCGCGAGATCGTCCGCGCCGAACTGGGCAAGATCAACCGCATCCGGCTCACCCGACTCGTAGAGGAAGAGAGCGCCGCATGAGCACCGACACCACGGCCTCGGTGTCCACCCACATCCTGGACACCAGCATCGGACGCCCCGCGGAGGGCGTGGCGATCACCCTCGCCGCCCGCGCCGGCTCCGACGCCGCCTGGGTCGCGCTCGGCGGCTCGGCCACCGACGCCGACGGACGGTGCAAGGACCTGCCGGCCCTGCCGGTCGGCACCACCCACGTACGCCTCGACTTCGAGACCGAGGCGTACTTCCTGAGCAAGCAGAACCAGCAAGCCGAGGCGCAGCAGGACGCCCCCGCGAATCGGGACAGCGGTCCGGCCGGTGCTTTCTTCCCGGAGGTGGCGATCACGTTCGCCGTCAAGCCGGGCGAGCACTACCACGTACCGCTGCTGCTCAACCCGTTCGGCTACTCCGTTTACCGAGGGAGCTAGCAGACATGCCCACGATTCTCGGCCAGAACCAGTACGGCAAAGCAGAGAACCGCGTCGTCAAGATCACGCGGGACGGCGCCACCCACCACATCAAGGACCTGAACGTCTCCGTCGCCCTCTCCGGCGACCTCGACGACGTCCACCTCACCGGCTCCAACGCCCACTGCCTCCCCACCGACACGACGAAGAACACCGTCTTCGCGTTCGCCAAGGAGTACGGCATCGAGTCCGCCGAGCAGTTCGGCATCCACCTCGCCCGCCACTTCGTGACGAGCCAGGAGCCGATCAAGCGGGCCCGGATCCGGATCGAGGAGTACGCCTGGGAGCGCATCGCCTCCTCCGACGCCAACTCCAAGTTCATCGGCGCCGACGAGGTCAACCACTCCTTCGCGCGCAAGGGCCAGGAGACCCGCGTCACCCAGATCACCTACGACGGCGAGAAGTGGGAGGTCATCTCCGGCCTCAAGGACCTCGTCGTCATGAACTCCACCAACTCGGAGTTCTGGGGCTACATCAAGGACCAGTACACCACCCTCCAGGAGGCGTACGACCGCATCCTGGCCACCCAGGTGTCCGGCCGCTGGCGGTTCAACTGGACCGACGACGAGCAGCGCATGCCCCACTGGGAGCGGTCCTACGAGCAGACCAGGAAGCACATGCTGGAAGCCTTCGCGGAGACGTACTCGTACTCCCTCCAGCAGACCCTGTACCAGATGGCCACGCGGATCATCAACCACCGCGCGGAGATCGACGAGGTGCGCTTCTCGCTCCCCAACAAGCACCACTTCCTGGTGGACCTGGAGCCCTTCGGGCTGAAGAACGACAACGAGGTCTACTACGCCGCGGACCGTATGTACGGCCTCATCGAGGCCACGGTCCTGCGTGACGGCGCCGAGGCGCTCATCCCGGTCGACATGACCAATCTCTGAGCGGCACCACATCTCTGAGCGGCACTGAGTGACCCGGTCCCCGCCCGCCCGCAGTCGGGCGGGGACCGGCACCAGACCGGAGGGAACCCAGCATGGCACTGCCCGCACCGGGGCCGGCGTCCGCCGAAGGCCCGTGTCCCACCCCGTCGTCCAGCACGGCCCCGTCCCAGGCCGTCTGCCATCCGGTCGACGAGAAACTCCCCGCCTCGCGGCTCGTCCCCGCGGCACTCCAGCACATCGCCGCCATGTACGCGGGCGTCGTCACCCCTCCGCTCATCATCGGCCAGGCCGTCGGCCTCGACGCGGCCGGGATGACCCGGCTCATCGCGGCGAGCCTGCTGATCGCCGGTCTCGCCACCATCCTGCAGACCCTCGGCGTGCGGAACCTGGCCGGCAACCGGCTCCCGTTCGTCAACGCGGCCTCCTCCGCGGGCATCGCCCCCATGCTGGCCATCGCCGAGACGAGCGCCCCCGGGCACCAGCTCCCCGCCATCTACGGCGCGGTCATGGTCGCCGGAGTCTTCTGCCTCGCCGTCGGCCCCTTCTTCGGCCGGCTGCTGCGCTTCTTCCCGCCGCTCGTCACCGGCGTCGTCATCACCCTGATCGGCGTCACCCTGATGCCGGTGCCCGTCAGCTGGGCCCAGGGCGGCGACAAGACCGCCGCCGACTTCGGCGCCATGAAGCACCTCGCGCTCGCCGGCTTCACCCTGGTCGTCGTCCTGCTCTTCCAGCGCTTCGGCCGCGGCTTCCTCAAGCAGATCGCCCTGCTCCTCGGCCTGTTCATCGGCACCCTCGCCGCGATCCCGTTCGGGATGGCCGACTTCACCGCCCTGCGCGAGGCGCCCGTCGCCGCGCTGCCCGCCCCCTTCGCCTTCGGCGCCCCCGAGTTCCAGCCCGCCGCGATCCTCTCCCTGTGCATCGTGATGCTGGTCCTGATGACCGAGTCCAGCGCCGGCATGCTCGCCCTCGGCGAGATCTGCGACCGGCCCAGCGACGGGAAGACCATCACCCGCGGGCTGCGCACCGACGGCATCGCCACCCTGCTCGGCCCCGTCTTCGGCGGCTTCCCGACCTCCGCCTTCGCGCAGAACGTCGGCGTCGTCTCGCTCACCCGGGTCCGCTCCCGCTACGTGGTCGCCGTCGCCGGCGGCGCCCTCCTGGTGCTCGGCGCCTTCCCGGTCCTCGGCGCGGTCGTCTCCCTGGTCCCGATGCCCGTCCTCGGCGGCGCCGGCATCGTCCTCTTCGGCTCCATCGCGGTCAGCGGCATCCGGACCCTCTCCGAGGCAGGACTCGACGACAGCTCCAACATCATCCTGGTGGCCGTCGCGCTCGGCGCGGGCATCATCCCGCTCGCCGCTCCCACCTTCTACGCCGGATTCCCCGCCTGGGCGCAGACCGTGCTCGGCTCCGGCATCAGCGCCGGCGCGCTCGTCGCCGTCCTGCTGAACCTCTTCTTCCACCATCTCGGCACCCGGAGCCGTCAGACGGCCCCGGCACTCAAATCCTCCTAGGGTCCTGCCGTGCCCACCCCACCCATGAGGAATGAAGGAAGCACCGCCATGGCAGCACCTTCGGCAGCCCAGCGCATCGTCATCGAGAACGCGGCGATCGCCACCGTCGACGCGCACGACACCGAGTACGCCTCCGGCCACCTCGTCGTCGCCGGCAACAGGATCGAGTCCCTCGGCGCCGGCAAGGCCCCCGAGAACCTGGAGAACGTGGTCCGGCGGATCGACGCCACCGGCCACCTGATCACCCCGGGCCTGGTCAACACCCACCACCACTTCTACCAGTGGATCACCCGGGGCCTGGCCACCGACCACAACCTCTTCGACTGGCTGGTCGCGCTCTACCCCACGTGGGCGCGGATCGACGAGCAGATGGTGCGCGTCGCCGCCCAGGGCTCGCTCGCCATGATGGCCCGCGGCGGCGTCACCACCGCCATGGACCACCACTACGTCTTCCCGCGGGGCTCCGGCGACCTCTCCGGCGCCATCATCGGCGCCGCCTCCGAGATGGGCGTGCGCTTCACCCTGGCCCGAGGCTCCATGGACCGCAGCGAGAAGGACGGCGGCCTGCCGCCGGACTTCGCCGTCGAGACCACCGAGGGCGCGCTCGCCGCGACCGAGGAGACCGTCAAGAAGCACCACGACGCCTCCTTCGACTCGATGACGCAGGTCGCCGTCGCCCCCTGCTCGCCCTTCTCCATCTCCACCGAGCTGCTCCGCGAGGGCGCCGCCCTCGGCCGCCGCCTCGGCGTGCGCATGCACACCCACGGCTCGGAGACCGTGGAGGAGGAGAAGTTCTGCCACGAGCTCTTCGGCATGGGCCCGACCGACTACTTCGAGTCGACCGGCTTCCTCGGCGAGGACGTGTGGATGGCGCACTGCGTCCACATGAACGACTCCGACATCGCCGCCTTCGCCCGCACGAAGACCGGTGTCGCCCACTGTCCGTCGTCCAACGCGCGCCTCGCCGCCGGCATCGCCCGCGTCCCCGACATGCTGAAGGCGGGCGTCCCGGTCGGCCTCGGCGTCGACGGCACCGCCTCCAACGAGTCCGGCGAGCTCCACACCGAGCTGCGCAACGCGCTCCTCATCAACCGCCTGGGCGCCCACCGCGAATCCGCGCTCAACGCCCGCCAGGCCCTCCGCCTCGGCACCTACGGCGGCGCGCAGGTCCTCGGCCGCGCCGACAACATCGGCTCCCTGGAGGCCGGCAAGCTCGCCGACTTCGTCCTCTGGAAGATCGACGGCCTCGGCCACTCGTCGATCGCCGACCCGGTCACCGCCATCGTCTTCGGCGCGGCGGCCCCGGTCACCGCGTCCTTCGTCAACGGCAAGCAGATCGTGGAGAACAACCGCCTGCTCACCGTCGACGAGGACACCATCGCGCGGGACGCGCGCACGGAGGCGCAGCGCCTGGCCCGCATCGCGGCCCAGGGCTGACGCTCCCCCCGGAGTCCGGTCGGGGGGGACGGCCCCCGACCGGTCGCCGCGGACCCGAGCGGGGTCCGCGGCAGCCCGACCGGGCGGCGCCGTACGCACCAGTCGTACGGCGCCCCCCGGGACGGCGACCCGTGCCCGCACCCCCACCGGGCGCCCCGTCACCGCGCCGCACCCCTTCCTCCGGCGCACCGCACCACCCCGCACCGAGCCGCACCTCCTGCACTTCGCACCGCATCGCACCACCTCCCTGACACCCGCGTCACCGCCGACGTGTACCCGACCGGAGGAACCGCCGTGGCCGACGAGCCCCAGGTTCGCAATGCACAAGACGCAGGCACCGCCCCGGAAGACCGGACCAAGCATCCGGTCGACGAGACCCTGCCCCCACTGAAGATGTTCACCAGCGGCCTCCAGCACGTGGCCGCCATGTACGCGGGCGTGGTGGCCCCGCCGCTGATCGTCGGAGCGGCCGTCGGCCTCTCCGGCACCGAACTCACCTTCCTCACCGGCGCCAGCCTCTTCACCGCCGGCCTCGCCACCTTCCTCCAGACCCTCGGCGTCTGGAAGATCGGCGCCAAGCTCCCGTTCGTCAACGGCGTCACCTTCGCCGGCGTGGCCCCGATGCTCGCCATCGTCGACACGACCGAGGACAAGGCCGACGCGCTGCCCGTCATCTTCGGCGCGATCATCGTCGCCGGTCTCCTCGGCTTCCTCGCCGCGCCCTGGTTCTCCCGGCTGGTGCGGTTCTTCCCGCCGGTCGTCACCGGCACCGTCATCACCCTGATCGGCGTCTCGCTGCTGCCGGTCGCCTTCGGCTGGGCCCAGGGGCCCAACCCCGCGGCGGAGGACTACGGTTCGGGCAGATTCCTCGGCCTGGCCGCCGTCACCCTCCTGATCGTCCTGCTGCTGCGCCGCTTCACCCGCGGCTTCCTCAAGCAGATCGCGGTCCTCGTCGGCCTCGTCCTCGGCACGCTGATCGCCATACCCTTCGGCGTCACCGACTTCACCCCGGTGACCGAGGCGGACCTGGTCGGCTTCCCCAGCCCCTTCCACTTCGGCGCCCCGCAGTTCGCCCTGGCCGCGATCGTCTCCATGTGCGTCGTCATGCTGGTCTCGATGACCGAGTCGACCGCCGACATGCTGGCGCTCGGCGAGATCGTCGAGCGGCCCGCCGACGAGAAGACCATCGCGGCCGGTCTGCGCGCCGACACCCTCGGCTCGGCGATCAGCCCGCTCTTCAACGGCTTCATGTGCAGCGCCTTCGCCCAGAACGTCGGCCTGGTCGCCATGACCCGGATCCGCAGCCGCTTCGTCGTCGCCTGCGGCGGCGGCCTGCTGGTCCTCATGGGCCTCTCGCCGGTGATGGCCTCGCTGATCTCGGTGGTGCCCCGCCCGGTCCTCGGCGGCGCCGGCGTCGTCCTCTTCGGCTCGGTCGCGGCCAGCGGCATCCAGACCCTGGTCAAGGCCGGCCTGGAGAAGGACAACAACGTCCTCATCGTCGCCGTCTCGCTGGCGGTCGGCATCATCCCGATCACCAAGCCGGACTTCTACCACGCCTTCCCGGAGACCGCGCAGATCATCCTGGACTCCGGCATCTCCACCGGCTGCGTGGCGGCCGTCCTGCTCAACGTGGTCTTCAACCACTTCGGCGGGCGCCGGGACGACGACGAGGTGACGGCCCCGATGGAGCCGGGCGAGGAGATCTCCGAGACCCGCGCCAAGACGGTCCACGCCCACTAGGACCCGTCCGAGGAACCGCCCCGCCCGCCCCGGGCCCCGCGCACGCCGCGGGACCCGGGGCGGCGTCGTGCCCGCCGCCCTCACGCCGACTCCAGGGCGATCCGCCGGGCGCACTCCCCGGCCAGCGCCGGGTACGCGGCGGCGATCGCCTCGTACAGCCTGCGCCGCAGCAGCCGTTCGGCCTCGCGGCGGCCGGTGTCGCCGTACAACCCGTCGAGCAGCGTCTCGTACCGCGCCAGCGCCTGCCGCAGATAGCCCACCTGCCACCGGACGAGCGAGCCGGCCGGTGCCGGGCCGCCCCGCCCGGCCGGGGCGCGCGCGGCCAGCAGGTGCCGGTGGCGGACCGCCCGCCGCTCCAGCTCGGCCGCCGGCAGCCGCGGCACCTCGATCGGCTCGGCCCGGATCGCCGCGAGCACGGCGGCCCGCCGCCTCCCGGCCAGCACCCCGACGGCGGCGCTCCGGCGCGCCTCCACCAGCGCCGTGGCGGCCGCCGCGAACTCCGGCGTCCGCTCCACCGCCTCCACCCGAGCCAGCAGATACAGCCGCACCGGCCGCGGCGCGTACCGCCGCGGGTCGCGCCCCTGCACGTCCGGCAGCCCCAGCAGCTCCCGCATCAACGCGTCGGTCCAGCCGCGCCGCCGGACCCCGGCCGGCGACACGTACAGCGAACGGTCCGTCATGATCCCCCCAAGAATCGACTACGGAGAGTAACGGTTCCAGTGAAGCGCACCCCCCTGACAACGCCCCCGTGAAGCCCCCTTGCGCACCCCTCCCCAGGCGTGCGATATAGGTCTGGACCTTTTCGACGGACGGAGGCCGGCCCGTGCAACGCCCGCTCGCCGCAAGCCTGTTGACAAGTGCGGCGCTCCTCGTCGCCTGCACCGCCGGGACGCCCCCGGACACCACCCCGCCCGCACCCCCCACCGGCCTCACCGCCACCTCCGGCAGCGCCACCACCGTGCACGTCATGTGGGAGGCCGCCACCGACGACCGCGCCGTCACCGGCTACCAGGTCCTCCAGGACGGCCGCCAGGTCAGGGAACTCCCCGCCGGCACCCTCATGACCGACGTCACCGGCCTCGCCCCCGGCACCCGCCACACCTTCGCCGTCCGCGCCCGCGACGCCGCCGGCAACACCTCGCCCCCCACCCCCGCCGTCCCCGCCACCACCCTGCGCGCCACCGCCGAGGACCGCGAACCCCCCACCGCCCCCGGCACCCTCCGCGCCACCCCCGCGGGCCCCGACGCCGCCGTCCTCACCTGGACCCCCTCCCGCGACGACACCCGCGTCACCGCCTACGACGTCCACCAGGCCGGCGTCCGCGTCCACACCGCCCCCGGCTCCGCCACCACCGCCCGCGTCACCGGACTGCGCCCCGGCACCGCCTACTCCTTCACCCTCCGCGCCCGCGACGCCGCCGAGAACTCCTCCCCGGACACCGCCCCCGCCGACCTCACCACCCCCGCCGCCCCCGGCGCGCCCCCCAACACCTCCCCGCGCGCCCTCGCCGCCGCCTCCGCCGACGGCGAGATCACCCTCACCTGGACCCCGCCCGGCACCGGAGCCCCCGTCACCCACCACGAACTGCACATCGACGGCCGCTTCGCCACCACCGTCGTCTGGGGCACCACCCCGCCCCCCGGCCGCGCCACCTACACCTTCCCGGCCCAGGCCCGCCCCGGCACCACCCTCACCCTCACCCTCCGCGCCCGCCTCCCCGACGGCACCTGGGGCGACTTCTCCGCCCCCCGGACCGTCGTCGTCCGCTGAACACCGCCGGGGGTGTCCCTCAGGCCGTTCCCGGCGCCCCCGAACTACCCTGGAACCGTGGCCGAGACCGTTCTCACCAATACCGGGCTGGACCAGTTCCTGGCGCTCCTCGACGGCAGGCCGGAGCACCGCGACCCGGCCTTCGCGCGGGCCGCCGAAGCCGTGCTGGGGCTGCTCGCCCTGCGCGGCGCCGACCGGACCGCAGGGCTGCCCGAGCCGGACCCGCGCCTCGTGCGGCAGCTGCTCGTGGAGGACCTGCCGGCCTTCGTCTACGCCCCGCCCGGCGACCTCCCCGCCTACCCGGCCGTCGTCGGCGCCCTCGCCGGCTGCTTCGACGGCGAGCTGCGGCAGCGCGTCGCCGCCGTCGTCGCCGAGGCCGGGCCCGACTTCGAACGGGCCATGACCGACCCCGGCAACCTCACCTGGCACCGCTGGTACGCCTCGCTGCTGCGGACCGTCGGCGCCGACCTCGCCGACGCCGACGACGTACGGCGGCGGATCGGCGCCCTCGACGGGGCGCCGCTGCCCGACGGAGTCCTCCGCGCCGACCTCATGGGACGGACCGCGCTCGCCGAGACCGTGCTCGCCGAGGCCGTCGCCCGTGCCTACGTCCGCGACGCCGAGCAGCCGCCCGCCGCCGGCCCGCTCCTCACCGACCACGCCGTCGCCGCCGGCATCGGCCGCGTCACCGCCGCGCTCCTCGACCGCTGGACCGCCGCCGGCCTCGCCGACGAGCTCGCCGGCCCCTTCGCCCGCTTCGCTCCCGGCCCCGACGACTTCCCCCACCTCGTCCTCGCCGACGCCCTCCTCGACGAGCACATGGACTACTACGGCGACCCCTCCGTCGCCGTCCCGCCGCCGGCCGACGACGGCCCGGCCGGCGACACCGAACGGGACGCCGACGCGCTGCTCGCCGCCGTCGAGGAACTCGCCGAGGAGGAGTACGAGCCGTACGGCGGCGAGGCACCGCACCTGCTCTACGCGCTCTACCAGCGCGGCTGCGCCGCCGACTCGATCGCCCGCCGCGCCGCCGAGTACGAGGACTGGACCGTCGACCCGGCCCTGGAGGACGTGCCCGTCCCCGTCCCCGAGGGCGCCACCGGCGACTACGTCACCCCGCCCGTGCCCGAACTCGTCCGGCTGCTCGGCTCCGCCGGGATCACCGAGGACGACCGGGCCCGGCTGGACGGCCCGGCCCGCGACCTCGCCGCCGTCGCCGACCGGCTCGCCGCCACCGGCCTCGTCCTGCGCTCCGGCGACGCCTTCGGCCTCACCCCGCGCGGCGCCGCCACCGTCCGCTACCTGCTCCGGGTGCGCCGGATCGCCGCGCCCACCGCGGCCGAGGCCGCCGCCTGGACCGCGAAGGAGCTGGTGACCGCCGCCGCGCAGTGGCCGCATCCGGCCGCCGCGCGCGTGCTCGCCGACTGGCTGCACGCGCGCGGGGAGACCGCCGACGCCTGGTCGGAGCTGCTGGCCGCGCTCGGCGCCGTCCACGCCCACGCCTCCGAAGGGGCCGCCGTGCGCGCCCTGTTCGGGCTCCTCGACACGGCCGCCGCGCCGCCCTCCGCCCTGCGCGGGGCGCTGCGCGATCCGGTCGTCGGCGCCTACGCCCTGGACGCCCTCCGGGTGCGCGGCGAGGACGCGGAGCCGCTCCAGGTGCCGGTGTCGTCCCGGGCCCTGCGCGTCCTCGACCGGTTGCCCGCGAAGAAGGGCCCGCTGGAGTCCCGGCGGGCCGCCTTCGACGCGGCGGCGGCCGACTGGCCGGGCGGCTCGGCCGCCCTGGTCGAGGCGATGGCCGGGGCCGACCGGCACGGCACCGAGCGGGCCCTCGGCCCGCTCGGCATCAGCCTGCCGTGAGGCGTCCGAGCCCGCGCCTCATCCCGCCGTGAGGAGACTCAGCCCGCCGTGAGGTACATCCCGGACGGTCCCGCGCCCGCCGTGTTGCGGCAGGCCCGGTGGCCGGTCGGGACGGCCTGGATCAGCGCGAGGCAGCGCCCGAGCGCCTGCTGGCCGTACGCGTTGGGGTGCATGGACTCCTGGACGAGGCCCTGGGTGGACTGGCTGTCGATCCACCGCGCCCACTCGCTCGCCGCCCCCGACGGCGGCAGCGCCGCCGTCACCTGACGGCTCGCCTTCGCGCACACCTCGCGGCCCTGGAGCGTGTCCCGCAGGTCGAGGAACTGGGCGCCCTTCGCCACCGCCACCTGCCGCAGTCGGTTCGCGAGCTGGGGGACGAGGGAGTCCCGCGCCCAGTCGGAGTCCTTGTTCCAGAACGGGCAGCCGCCGGTGTTCGTCCGGGACCAGCCGCTCTCGGAGTAGCGGTTCTCGGCGGCGCGGGGGATCGGCGACGGGTACGACTGGAGCACGATCCGGTAGTCGGAGGCCGCGTAGCCCGCGCCGGTCATCACGGCCCGGATCTCGTCGACCGCCTTGCCGACGCCGGCCATCACGCCGTCGATCCGGGCGTCGACCTCGGCCTGCTGGTCGTCGTGGCAGTACGAGTACCAGACGATGTAATCGGTCGCGCAGGTGGTGATGATGTCGGCGAAGCCGAGGTCGTTGCCGCCGATGGAGAGGGCGATCAGCTCCACGTCGTGCGTGGCGGCGACGGCGGCCAGCTGGTCGGCCTGCGGCGCCTCTCCCTTGTACGCCTGGCCGCCCTGTGCGGCGCGGACGACGTTCGCCGTGGTGGCCCCGGAGCAGGCCAGGTTGATCAGGGTGCTCGCGATCGGTCCGGCGCTCCTGACCTCGGAGACGTCCGAGCGGTGGCAGCCGCCGGCGGTGGGGCCGTACACCCGGGACGGGTCGTAGCCGCTGCCGGTCCAGGCGCGGTCGGTGCCGTCGCGGCCGCCGGAGTTCGTGAGGCTGTTGCCGAGCCAGCGGCCCGCCTCGCCGGAGATGTAGCTGTCGCCCATGGCGACGACGGCGGTGGGGCCGCTGCCGGGGGAGGCCTGGGCGGCGGGGGCGGCGACGGAGGCGAGACCGGCGGCGGTACACAGGGCCAGGAGGGCGCGCAGCGCGCGGTGGGGGGTCGAGGGCATGGCTGTGTGCTCCTGCGGGGACGCAGTGACGTGGGGGACAGCCGCCGGCCGGTGGCATGGCGGAATCTCGCACGCGCTGACTTATTACCGCTAGGTAGCTGCATATCTCGGTTGCGTCACGTCCCCTGTGACGCGCCAGGGCCCGTCTCCCCGGAGCTGTGCGTTCACCGGGAGGGACGGGCCCTGGACGGGGGCGTGCGGGAGATCAGCCGACGAGCTGCTCGTACGCGGGGAGGGTGAGGAAGTCCGCGTAGTCGGCGTCGAGGGAGACGTGCAGGAGGAGGTCGTGGGCCTGCTGCCACTTGCCGGCGGCGAACGCCTCCTCGCCGATCTCGGCGCGGATGGCGGCCAGCTCCTCGGCGGCGACCTTGCGGGCCAGCTCCGGGGTCGCGGTCTCGCCGTTCTCGAAGACGACACCCGCGTTGATCCACTGCCAGATCTGCGAGCGGGAGATCTCGGCGGTGGCCGCGTCCTCCATCAGGTTGAAGATGGCGACGGCGCCGAGGCCGCGCAGCCACGCCTCGATGTAGCGGATGCCGACCTGGACGGCGTTGCGCAGGCCGTCGTAGGTGGGCTTGGCGTCGAGCGAGTCGATGGCGATGAGGTCGCCGGGGGCCACGGAGACGTCCTCGCGCAGCCGGTCCTTCTGGTTCGGCTTGTCGCCGAGGACGGCGTCGAAGGAGGCCATGGCGATCGGGACCAGGTCGGGGTGGGCGACCCAGGAGCCGTCGAAGCCGTCGCCGGCCTCCCGGTCCTTGTCGGCCTTGACCTTCTCGAAGGCGACCTTGTTGACCTCGGCGTCCTTGCGGGACGGGATGAAGGCCGCCATGCCGCCGATCGCGTGCGCGCCGCGCTTGTGGCAGGTGCGGACGAGGAGTTCGGTGTACGCGCGCATGAACGGGGCCGTCATCGTGACCGCGTTGCGGTCCGGGAGGACGAACTCGGCGCCGCCGTCACGGAAGTTCTTGACGATGGAGAAGAGGTAGTCCCAGCGGCCCGCGTTGAGGCCGGCGGCGTGGTCGCGGAGCTCGTAGAGGATCTCCTCCATCTCGTACGCGGCCGTGATGGTCTCGATGAGGACCGTGGCGCGGACGGTGCCCTGCGGGATGCCGACGTAGTCCTGGGCGAAGACGAAGATGTCGTTCCAGAGGCGGGCCTCCAGGTGCGACTCGGTCTTCGGGAGGTAGAAGTACGGGCCCTTGCCGAGGTCGATCAGGCGCTGCGCGTTGTGGAAGAAGTACAGGCCGAAGTCGACGAGCGCGCCGGGCACGGCCCGTCCCTCGAAGGTGAGGTGACGCTCCTCCAGGTGCCAGCCGCGCGGCCGCATGACGACCGTGGCGAGCTCCTCGGCCGGCTTGAGGGCGTACGACTTGCCGGTGCGGGCGTCGGTGAAGTCGATGGCGCGGGTGTAGGCGTCGATCAGGTTGACCTGGCCGAGGACCACGTTCTCCCAGGTGGGCGCCGAGGCGTCCTCGAAGTCCGCGAGCCACACCTTAGCGCCGGAGTTGAGCGCGTTGATGGTCATCTTGCGGTCGGTCGGGCCGGTGATCTCGACGCGGCGGTCGTTCAGGGCCGCCGGGGCGGGCGCGACCTTCCAGGAGTCGTCGGCGCGGATCGCCGCGGTCTCCGGCAGGAAGTCGAGGGTCGAGGTGCGGGCGATCTCGGCGCGGCGCTCGGCGCGGCGCGCGAGGAGCTCGTCCCGGCGCGGGGTGAACCGGCGGTGGAGCTCGGCGACGAAGGCGAGGGCCGCCTCCGTCAGCACCTCCTCCTGGCGCGGCAGGGGCTCGGCGTCGACGACGGCCAGGGGGGACGGCGCTGGTGCGGACATGACCTGTCACTTCCTTCAGCGGACTACGCGTGCGGTGCCTGGCGGCCGCCGGGCGTCACAGACGGCACGGAGTGCCGCGGGTGCCGAGATACGGCCGCGAGCGCCTTCACAGGGGATCAGGCGCTTCTATGCAGTGGATATTAGTTTCCTCATGGTGGAAGTTCAATCGTTTGTTGATGTCGAGATTCTTCGGGTCGACAGAACATGGCTCCGGGTGCCAGCCCCCTCACTCCAGGTGCCCGCACCCGGACCGCCTCACCCCTCCAGCCGGTACAGGTCCGCCTCCGTGTCGATGTCGAAGGGCTCCGCCACGTCCGAGCAGTCCACCAGCGCGACCGCCTCCCGGTGCGCCGCCAGGTAGTCCCGCGCCCCCCGGTCGCCCTCCGCGACCGCCGCGATCCCCGCCCACCGGTCCGCGCCGAACAGCACCGGATGGCCCCGCCTCCCGTCGTACGAGGCCGCCGCCAGCGCGTCCCGCGCCCCGTACGCCGCCCGCACCCGGGCCACCGCGGCCGCCCCGATCCCCGGCTGGTCCACCAGCGACACCAGCGCCGCGTCCACCCCGCGCGGATCCGCCGCCAGCGAGGCCAGGCCGACCCGCAGCGACGCCCCCATGCCGTCCGCCCACGCCGGGTTCTCCACCAGGACGCACCCCGGCAGCTCGGCCCGCTCCCGCACCCGCTCCGCCGACGCCCCCAGCACCACGTGCACCACCGCGCAGCCGCCCTCGCGCAGCACCCGCACCGCGTGCTCGACCAGCGGACGGCCCCGGTACGGCAGCAGCGCCTTCGGCCGCCCGCCGAGCCTGCGCCCGCCGCCGGCGGCCAGCAGCAGTCCGGCGACGAGCGGCGGGGAGGAAGGGGAGGAAGGAGAGGGAGAGACAGTCTTCGTCATGAGGACTGCTTACCTCATGACACGGAATGACACGGTCGCATGAATGCGCCTCCCGGCCTCTTCCCCGCCGGGCGGCCGAGGGGTTAACTGACCCCCACTCAGGGCGCCCGACCACCGCCCGGAGCCAGTCGGCGGCGGACGTCCCGGAGCGGACGTCCGGGAGTGGGGGCCGTGGTGCGGAGCGTGGAGCAGAGGCCAGTGACCGGCGAGACAGTGGACCCGAGGGTGGCCGGACTCCGGTCCGCCGTGGCCCGCCTCCGGCGCGAACTGGCCGGCCACCGGGTGGAGCTCGCCGACCGGGAGATCGCCGAGGACGAGCTCGCGGCGCTCGACGCGATGGCCGTCAGCGGCGCCCCCGAGGTGTGGCGGCTGCGCCGCAGCCTGCTCCTCGTGGCCGGCTCGCTCGGCTCCGTCAGCGCCCTCGCCGAGGCCCTCGCGGCCGTCCGCCACGCCGTCGAACTCTTCGGCCCCGCCCTGCCGCCCCAGCGACCCGGTTCCTGAGGGTCAGCGCCGGATCAGCCGCCGCTCGCGGGCCGCCGCCACCGCCGCCGTCCGCGAGTCCACGCCCAGCTTGGCGAAGACGTGCACCAGATGGGACTTCACCGTCGCCTGGCTGAGGAACAGCACCTTGCTGATCTGCTGGTTCGACAGCCCCTCGCCGACCAGCTGGAGCACCTCCAGCTCCCGCTTGGTCAGTGCCTCCGCCGGGGTCCGCATCCGGTCCATCAGCCGGTGCGCCACCGCCGGCGCGAGCGCCGACTGGCCGGCCGCCGCCGTCCGCACCGCCGCCGCCAGCTCCTCCGGCGGCGCGTCCTTCAGCAGATAGCCCGACGCGCCGGCCTCCACCGCCGCCAGGATGTCCGCGTCCGTGTCGTACGTCGTCAGCACCAGCACCCGCGGCCCGCCCGGCAGCGCGGTGATCGCCGCCGTCGCCTCCGAACCGTGCATCCCCGCGCCGAACTGGAGGTCCATCAGGACCACGTCCACGCCCCCGGCCGCCGCCAGCTCCACCGCGCGCTCCGCCGTCGCCGCCTCCCCGACCACGGTGAAGCCGGGCTCCGTGTCCAGGACCGCGCGCAGCCCCGCCCGCACCACCGGGTGGTCGTCGGCGAGGAGAAGTCGGACGGTCATACGGCGGCTCCGGCGGGAAGGGGGAGGGAGACGGCGACGGCGGTGCCCTGGCCGGGCGCCGACTCGACGGTGAACGTGCCGCCCAGCGACTCCGCCCGCGAGCGCATCGCCGGAAGCCCGAAACCGCCGTCCGAGGACGGGTGCACGGAGGCGGGGTCGAAGCCCCGCCCGTCGTCGACCACGTCCAGCGTCACCGACGCGTCCATGAACGACAAGGTGATCTCCGCCCGCGAGGCCGCGGCGTGCCGCACCGTGTTGCCCAGTGCCGACTGCGCGATCCGCAGCAGCGCCACCTCGTACGGCGTCGGAAGCTCCACCGGCGTCCCGCTCACCGAGAACCGGGCCCGCGGCCCCGGGCCCGGCTCGCACAACCGCTCCAGGGCCGCCGCCAGCGAACCGTGCTCCAGATCCGGCGGCGTCAGCGCCCGCACGAACCGGCGCGCCTCCGCCAGGTTGTCCTGCGCGGCCTGCCGCGCCCGGTCGATGTGCCCGGCCGCCGGCGAACCCGCGGGCAGCGCCCGCTCGGCCGCCCGCAGCAGCAGCTGGATCGAGGAGAGCCCCTGCGCGAGCGTGTCGTGGATCTCCCGGGCCAGCCGCTCCCGCTCGGCCAGCGTCCCCGCGTGCCGCTCGGCCGCCGCCAGCTCGGCGCGGGTCGCGATCAGCTCCTCGATGAGGCGCCGCCGCCGCTCGCTCTCCCGGTACAGCGCCTGGTAGCCGAGGACGGTCGCCACGGCCACGGCGGCGCCGAGCAGCGGCCCGATGAAGACCCCCGGGTTCAGCGCGGCGCCGTGCCCGACGTACGAGAGGATCGCCGCGCCCGCCGTCAGCGCCACCGCCGGCAGCGACCAGCGGGTGGGCAGCAGATGCAGCTGGAGGAAGTACAGCGGGAAGGCGAGCCACAGCGCCTCCGGCGTCGCCCACAGCAGCGCCAGCCAGGCGAGCGCCAGGACCGCGAGCCAGCCGGCGGCGGCCCGCTGCGACCGCCGTACGGAGGGCAGCCAGGCCCCGGCCGCGTACACCGCGCCGGTCAGGACCGCGAGGACGGTCCCGGCCGTGGAGTGGGCACGGACCGCGGCGAGCACCAGCAGCCCCCCCATCAGGAGGTGGAGGCAGAGGCGCAGGGCGCGGAGGGCGGGGGTGAGACTGCGTGGATCCATGACCTGACCAGCGTAGGCAGGGACGAGGGATGGCGGCTCAACCGAAAGTTTGAATACGGAGCCATCCGTGGCGCGATGTCCGCGCGGGGTCCCGGCGGCCAGGCTTGGCCCCATGTTCGTGGCATGGAGAGACCTGAGATTCGCCAAGGGGCGGTTCGCCCTCATGGGCACGGTGATCGTGCTGATCACCCTGCTCGTGGGGCTCCTATCCGGGCTGACGGCCGGACTCGCGCGGGAGAACGTCTCCGCGATCACCGGCCTGCCCGCCGACCGGATCGCCTTCGCGGCGCCGCCCGCGGGGCAGTCGGTCTCGTTCACCAACTCCACGGTGACGGAGGAGCAGTGGAGCGCGTGGGCGCAGCGGCCCGGCGTGACCGGCGCGGCGCCGCTCGGCATCCGCACGCTCAACGCGGTCGCGGGCGAGCGGACCGCCGCCGTCTCCGCGTTCGGTACGGAGCCGGGCGACGGCCTCGCGCCCGGAGCCGTCGCGCCGGGCCGGGCCGTCCTGTCCGGGTCGGCGGCCGAGGAACTGGACGCGCGCGCCGGGGACACGGTCCGGCTCGGCCCGCTGGAGGTCACCGTCGCCGCCGTGGCCGGGGACGCCTCGTACAGCCACACGCCCGTCGTGTGGACGTCGCTCGACGACTGGCAGCGGCTCGGCCACAGCGGCACGACGACGGAGGCGCAGGCGACGGTGATCGCCCTGCGCGGCGCCGGCGCCGACTGGGCCGCCGGCGACGCGGCCGCCGGCACCGAGGCGCGGACCGTCGACGACGCCCTCGGCGCCATAGGGTCCTACCAGGCCGAGAACGGCTCCCTCCAGCTGATGCGCGGCTTCCTCTTCGTGATCTCCGCGCTCGTCATAGGGGCCTTCTTCACCGTCTGGACCATCCAGCGCAGCGGGGACGTCGCCGTCCTCAAGGCGCTCGGCGCCTCCACGCCCTATCTGCTGCGGGACGCGCTCGGGCAGGCGGTGCTGATGCTGGTGGCGGGAACGCTGCTGGGCACCGGTCTCGCGCTCGGCATCGGCGCGCTCGTCAGCGGCGGCGACGTGCCGTTCGTCCTCTCGCCGCTCACCGTCCTCGGGCCGGCCGCCGTCATCATCGTGCTCGGCGCGGTCGGCTCCGCCCTGTCCATCCGGCGGATCACCGCCGTCGATCCCCTCACCGCGCTCGGGAGCGTCCGATGAGCCTCGCACTCGATGCCGTCACCCTCACCTACCCGGACGGCGACGGACGGCTGACCGCCCTCGACGACGTCTCCCTCACCGTCCCGCCGGGCCGGCTCACCGCCGTCGTCGGCCCCTCCGGCTCCGGCAAGTCCAGCCTGCTCGCCGTCGCCGCGACGCTCGTCACCCCGGACCGGGGCCGGGTCGTCGTGGCCGGCACGGACACGGCGGGGCTCGACGCGGCGGGCCGGGCGGAGCTCCGCCGGACCTCGATCGGGATCGTCTTCCAGCAGCCGAACCTGCTGCCCTCGCTGACGGCGGCGGAACAGCTCCAGGTGATGGCGCACCTGTCCGGCCGTCCGCCGAAGTCGGTACGCGACCGGGCCCTGGACCTCCTCGACGCGGTCGGCCTCGCGGACCGGGCCGCGCGCCGGCCGCACCAGCTCTCCGGCGGGCAGCGGCAGCGGGTCAACATCGCCCGGGCGCTGATGAACGAGCCGTCGGTCCTCCTCGTCGACGAGCCCACGAGCGCGCTGGACCACGAGCGGGGCGCGGCGATCGTCGCGCTCCTCGCGAGGCTGACGCGGGAGCGGGGGACGGCGACGCTGCTCGTCACCCACGACCAGGGGCACCTGGGGGCGGCGGACGCCACGATCACCGTCCAGGACGGCCGCGCCACCCTCCCCACCCCCGCCTGACCCCCCCGCGGGGGGCGGGCCTCCCCGTGTGGCCCCAGGCGTTCCGCAGGGCGGGGCCACCCTGCACGTCCGGCTTCCGCGCCGGGCCCGGGTCTTCGGGGCGGCGCCTTCTGCGGGTCCCCCGTGTGGGCAGGCGTTCCGCAGGGGCCCACCCTGCACGCCCGGCTTCCGCGCCGGGGTCGGCTGCGGGGCGGCCCTTCCGCCGGGCCTCCGTGTGGGCAGGCGTTCCGCAGGGGCGGAACGGGTGGGCACGGAACGGCGCCGCTTGCCGGGCCCAGGCTTCTGCGCCTGAACCCGCACCCCGTGCACGAGGCCGTACCGGTGCGGGTCCAGGCTCGGGGCGCGGAGGCACCGCTGAGGGTGCCGTTCCGTTGTGCCCACCCTCCCCCAAGCTCTCGGCTTCGCTCGAGCAGGGGGGACCCCCATCGCCCCAGCGGAACGATCGCCCACAACGAAACGGCGGCGGCGCCGGGCGCAGGCCGCGGTGGTGCGGGCGGGGCCTACGCCTGGCCGTTCGCCGTCGTGTTGGTGAGGGCCGTGGAGAGTTCTCGGGCCACCTGCTGAAGGATGGGGACGATCTTCTCCGTGGCCGCCTCCGTCACCCGCCCCGCCGGGCCCGAGATGGAGATGGCCGCCGCCGTGGGGGAGTCGGGGACGGAGACCGCGAGGCAGCGGACCCCTATCTCCTGCTCGTTGTCGTCGACCGCGTACCCCGTCTCGCGGACCGCCGCGAGCGCCGCCAGGAAGCCGTCCGGCGTGGTGATGGTCTTCTCGGTGGCGGCCGGCATCCCGGTCCGGGAGAGCAGGGCGCGCACCTCGTCGTCCGGGGTGTGCGCCAGCAGCGCCTTGCCGACGCCGGTGGAGTGCGGCAGCACCCGGCGGCCGACCTCGGTGAACATGCGCATGGAGTGCTTGGACGGCACCTGGGCGACGTACACGATCTCGTCGCCGTCGAGCAGCGCCATGTTCGCCGTCTCGCCGGTCTCCTCGACGAGCCGCGCCAGATAGGGGCGGGCCCAGGTGCCGAGCAGCCGGGAGGCGGACTCGCCGAGGCGGATGAGGCGGGGGCCGAGCGCGTACCGACGGTTGGGCTGCTGGCGGACGTAACCGCAGGCGACCAGGGTGCGCATGAGACGGTGGATGGTGGGCAGCGGAAGTCCGCTGCTGGCGGAGAGCTCGCTCAGCCCGACCTCGCCCCCGGCGTCGGCCATCCGTTCCAGGAGATCGAAGGCGCGCTCGAGGGACTGGACGCCGCCGCTCGCGGCGGGCTTGGCGGCGTCGGTGGTGCTGGCGCTGGACGTCGGCACGTCAACGGTCCTTTCGGGGCAGGCGGGCAAGGCAGCAGCCTACCGGTCCGCCGCGCCGGGCACCGTGTGCGGGGCCTGGCGTCCGGGCCGGTCAGCGGGGTGTTTGTCCGTTGTCGGCGGCTGCTCCGCAGGATCTGGACGACCCCGCCTGTGCGGAGATACCTTCTACTCTACGAAATTCGCATTCCACTTTGTGGAAACGTCTAAGGCGGTTCCGCGGAGGGACGGCCGACCGGGTGGGCCCTTGACGGGCATCTCGTCCCGGCCGCAGACTCCTTCAACAGTTCGTTGAAATTCTGCTTCGTGGAAGCGGAACGGGAAAGGGGCATGGTGGACGTCAACCTGGTACTGCGCTCGACACGGGTCATCACCCCGGAGGGCACGCGGCCGGCGGCCATCGCCGTCTCGGGCGGGACGATCGCGGCGGTGCTGCCGTACGAGGCCGAGGTTCCCGCCGGTGCCCGACTGGAGGACGTCGGCGACGACGTCGTCCTGCCGGGCCTCGTCGACTCGCACGTCCATGTGAACGACCCGGGCCGCACCGAGTGGGAGGGCTTCTGGACCGCCACCCGCGCGGCCGCCGCCGGCGGCATCACCACCATCGTGGACATGCCGCTCAACTCGCTGCCGCCCACGACGACGGTGGAGAACCTGCGGGTCAAGCAGGACGTCGCCCGGACGAAGGCCCACGTCGACGTCGGCTTCTGGGGCGGCGCCCTGCCGGACAACGTCAAGGACCTGCGCCCGCTGCACGACGCCGGCGTCTACGGCTTCAAGTGCTTCCTCTCGCCGTCGGGCGTGGAGGAGTTCCCCGAGCTGGACCAGGAGCAGCTGGCGCGGTCGCTCGCGGAGATCGCCGGCTTCGACGGACTGATGATCGTGCACGCCGAGGACCCGCACCACCTCGCGGCGGCGCCGCAGAAGTCCTCGGAGCAGTACGCCGACTTCCTGGCCTCCCGGCCGCGTGACGCCGAGAACACGGCCATCGCCAACCTGATCGACCAGGCCCGGCGGCTGAGCGCCCGCGTCCACGTCCTGCACCTGTCCTCCTCGGACGCGCTGCCGCTGATCGCCGCCGCCAAGGCCGACGGCCTCAAGGTGACCGTGGAGTCCTGTCCGCACTTCCTCACCCTCACCGCCGAGGAGATCCCGGACGGGGCGACCGAGTTCAAGTGCTGCCCGCCGATCCGCGAGGCCGCCAACCAGGACGCCCTCTGGCAGGGCCTGGCCGACGGCGTGATCGACTGCATCGTGTCGGACCACTCGCCGTCGACGGCCGACCTGAAGACGCCCGACTTCTCCTCCGCCTGGGGCGGGATCTCCTCGCTGCAGCTCGGACTCCCCGCCATCTGGACCGAGGCCCGCCGCCGCGGCCACTCGCTGGAGGACGTCGTCCGCTGGATGTCCGCCGGCCCCGCCCGCCTCGCCGGCCTCGACCGCAAGGGCGCCATCGAGGCCGGACGCGACGCCGACTTCGCCGTCGTCGACCCCGACGCCACCTTCACCGTCGACCCCGTCGAGCTCCAGCACCGCAACCGCATCACCGCCTACGCGGGCAGGACCCTCCACGGCGTGGTCACCTCCACCTGGCTGCGCGGCGAGAAGATCAACGACCGCGGCACCCTGGCCGAGCCCTCCGGCCGTCTCCTCGAAAGGAACAACTGACCCGTGAGCACCGGCATACCCTCCTTCACCGGCGACGCCAGCCCGTACGGCGGCGGCGACCCGTACGCCGACTACCGCACGGCCGAGTTCCCCTTCACCCAGTACGCGGACCTCGCCGACCGCCGCCTCGGCGCCGGCGTCATCGCCGCCAACGACGAGTTCTTCGCCGAGCGCGAGAACCTGCTGAAGCCCGAGCCCGCCGAGTTCGACCCCGAGCACTTCGGCCACAAGGGCAAGATCATGGACGGCTGGGAGACCCGCCGCCGGCGCGGCGTCTCCGCCGCCGAGCCGCACCCCACCGCCGAGGACCACGACTGGGCGCTCGTCCGGCTCGGCGCGCCCGGCGTGATCCGCGGCATCGTCGTCGACACCGCCCACTTCCGCGGCAACTACCCGCAGGCCGTCTCCGTCGAGGCCACCTCCGTACCCGGCTCGCCCTCGCCCGAGGACCTGCTCGCCGACGACGTGAAGTGGACGACCCTCGTCCCGCGCACCGCCATCGGCGGCCACGCGGCGAACGGCTTCGCCGTCGACGTCGAGCAGCGCTTCACCCACCTCCGCGTCAACCAGCACCCGGACGGCGGCATCGCCCGCCTCCGCGTGTACGGCGAGGTCGCCCCCGACCCGGCGTGGCTGGCCGTCCTCGGCACCTTCGACCTCGCCGCCCTGGAGAACGGCGGCCAGGTCGAGGACGCCTCCGACCGCTTCTACTCGCCGGCCACCAACACCATCCAGCCCGGCCGCTCCCGCAAGATGGACGACGGCTGGGAGACCCGCCGCCGCCGCGACAAGGGCAACGACTGGATCCGCTACGCGCTCGCCGCCGAGTCCGAGATCCGCGCCGTCGAGATCGACACCGCCTACCTCAAGGGCAACAGCGCCGGCTGGGCCGCGCTCTCCGTCGCCGCCGAGGGCTCCGACGACTGGACCGAGATCCTGCCCCGGACCCGGCTCCAGCCCGACACCAACCACCGCTTCGTGCTCGACACGCCCGCGGTCGGCTCCCGGGTGCGGATCGACATCTACCCGGACGGCGGCATCTCCCGCCTCCGCCTCTTCGGCTCCCTCACCGAGACGGGCGCCGCCCGCCTCACCGCCCGCCACCAGGAACTCGGCGGCTGACGGGGAGCCCGTACGACTCGGGGGCGCGGCCGGCCGACACCGACCGGCCCCTGACCGGGCGGGTACGACACCCCGCCCGGCCACGAGGGCGCACCGACCCGACAGCACCGGTGCGCCCTCTGCATTTTTTTGGGCTCGGTTCGCCTCCGGGGCGCTTCATGCCGGGCTCACGGGCCCGACCGTGCTCGCCTCCCTCGTTCCTCGGGAGGCTCCGCGCGCTCGGACCCGTTCCCCCGGCGCGCCCCTTCGGCTCACTCGCCGGCCGAGCCGGGCGAGGCTCAGCCCGTCGGGTGAAGCCCGGCCCCTCGGGCGAGGCCGGGCCCGGGTCACCAGGCTCAGCCCCCCGCCCCCCGTCAGGCCGCGTGGCCGCCGTCGACCGACAGTTCGGCGCCCGTCACATAGCGGCCCTCCGGGCCCGCCAGGTAGGCGACGGCGGCGGCGACCTCGTCCGGGGTGCCGAAGCGGCCGAGTGCGGTCATGGCCGCCTGGGCCTCCGCGTACGGGCCGTCCGCCGGGTTGAGGTCGGTGTCGACCGGGCCCGGGTGGACGATGTTCGCGGTGATCCGGCGTCCGCCGAGCTCCCGCGCCAGGGCCCGCGTCAGGCCCACCAGGGCCGACTTGCTCAGGGTGTAGAGGGTGCCGCCGGGGCCCGGCACGCGCCGGGTCATGCAGGTGCCGATCGTGACGATCCTGCCGCCGTCCGGGAGCCGCTCCGCCGCCGCCTGGGAGGCGAGGAAGGTGGCCCGGACGTTCACCGCGAGCACGCGGTCCACGTCGGCCAGGGTCAGCTCGCCCAGCGGGCCGAGGACGCCGATGCCGACGTTGTTCACCAGGACGTCGAGCCGGCCCAGGTCGTCCGCCGCCCGGTGCACCACGCCCGCCGCCTCCCCGGCGTCGCCCGCGTCCGCGCGCAGCGGCAGGGCGCGCCGACCGGTCGCCTCGATGCGGGCCGCGACCTCCTTGGCCGCCGCCTCGTCCCGTACATAGGTGAAGGCCACGTCGGCGCCCTCCCGGGCCAGCCGGACCGCCGTCGCCGCGCCGATGCCGCGGCTGCCGCCCGTCACCAGCACCGCCGTCCCGTTCATCGCGTTCCTCGTGGACATCGCTCCCCGCCTCCTTGAGATCACACAACTGGTTGCGGATTCAAGGAAAGCGGGGGCGGGGAGCCGCCGCTGGCGGCCATCGGACACCGAGTTCGGCGCGCACCGATGAGTTGCGGTGCCGGGCCGGGTCGATACGGATGGGAGAAGACGTTCCGCGGACCGAAAGGCAACCGTCATGGCCACCCTCAGCCTCACCCAGTTCCTCACCCTCGACGGCGTCTACCAGGCCCCCGGCGGCCCTGACGAGGACCGCAGCGGCGGCTTCGAGCACGGCGGCTGGTCCGTGCCCTTCGGCGACGAGGACTTCGGCCGGCACATCGACGGGATCTTCTCCCGTCCCACCGCCTTCCTCCTCGGCCGCCGCACCTACGAGATCTTCGCGGGGTACTGGCCGAAGCACGACGACCCGGCCGACCCGGTCGCGAGCAAGCTCAACGCCCTGCCCAAGTACGTCGCCACCACCACCCTCGACTCCGCCGACTGGGCCCACACGACCCTGCTGCGCGGCGACGTCGTCGAGGAGGTCGGCGCGCTCAAGGAGCGCCTGGACGGCGAGATCCAGATGCACGGCAGCGGCGGTCTCGCCCGCACCCTCCTCGCCCACGACCTGATCGACACCCTCCATCTGCACGTCTTCCCGGTCGTCCTCGGCACCGGCCACCGCCTCTTCACCGAGGGGGCCCGGCCGACCGCCTTCCGGCTCACCGGGGCCGTCGTCACCAGCACCGGCGTCGCCCTCCACACGTACGAGCGCGCGGGCCGCCCCACGTACGGCAGTTACGCCTGAGAAAAGGGTGTAGTCGCCACCGGCTTCGCCGGGTACGGTGAGCGTCCCGCGTGCGAGCCGCCGAAGTCTCCACCCCTTCCGAAGAGTTGGAGACCCGTACCGACATGGCCGCTTCGTCCGCTTCGCCGTACGCCGGATCCGTCCCCCTCGGCGCCCGGCGCCGCGCCTGGCTCACCGACCTTCCGCTGCTGCTCGTCGCCGTGTTCTGGGGCGGCAGCTATCTCGCGGCCAAGGGCATCACCACCGGCCACACCGTCGTCGCCGTCCTGGTGCTGCGGTTCGCGCTGGTGGTGCCCGTCCTGGTCGCCGCCGGGTGGAAGGGCCTGCGGGCCCTGACCGGCGCGCAGTGGCGCGGCGCCGCCCTGCTCGGCGGGATCCTCGCCGGGATCTTCCTCCTGGAGACCTACGGGGTCGTCCACACCTCGGCCACCAACGCGGGCCTGATCATCAGCCTCACCATGATCTTCACCCCGCTCGCCGAGGCCGCCGTCACCCGGACGCGGCCCTCGCGGGGCTTCCTCGGCGCCGCCGGGCTCTCGGTCGCCGGCGTCGTGCTGCTCACCCAGGGCGCCGGGTTCACCACCCCGTCCCCCGGCGACCTGCTGATCCTGCTCGCGGCGGTCGCCCGGACCGTCCACGTCCTCGCGATGGCCCGGATCAAGGCCGTCCGGTCGGCCGACTCGCTCTCCCTGACCACCGTCCAGCTCGGCACCGCCGTCCTCGTCTTCGCCGCCCTCGCCGCGGCCGGCGGCGGCACCACCCCCTGGGCCGCCGCGCTCGACTTCGGCCCCCGCGAGTGGGCCGGGCTCCTCTTCCTCTCCGTCTTCTGCACCCTCTTCGCGTTCTTCGTGCAGATGTGGGCCGTCCGCCGCACCTCCGCCTCCCGGGTCAGCCTGCTGCTCGGCACCGAACCGCTGTGGGCCGCCCTCGCCGGCATCGCCCTGGCCGGCGACCGGCCCGGCGTCCTCGGCCTCGCGGGCGCCGTCCTGGTCCTCGCCGGCACCGCCTGGGGCCGCCGCGGTGCCGACGCCGCCGATCGATAGGTTCTGTCCATGCCGAGCAATGCCCCGCCGCCCCCGAGTCCCCGCTGCTCGCCCGCGCCCGCCGCACGCAGGCGTGGGGCCTCGGCCTCCTCGCCGTCGCCGGCCTCCTCTGGGCCTGGTTCGCCGTCCTCCTCGTCACCCCGTACGGCGAGGACGGCGACGAGTGCCCCGCGCTGATCGCCAGCGAGTACGCCCACGCCGACGACTGCGTCGAAGCGCGCGACTGGCCGCTCCTCGTCGCCCTGCTCGGCGGCTCGGTGCCGTGCGCCGCCCTGGGCGCCGGACTCAGCGCGAGCGGCGGCGCCCAGCGCCGGCTCGCCGAACACCTCGACACCGCCCCCCGCGGCTAGCCACCGGCTCAGGACCTCTTCTCGACCCGGTCCGAGACGATCATCAGGACCAGGCCGAGCACGGCGACCACGATGTTCGCGAAGACCTCGCGGCCTTCCAGGAACCCCACGTGCTCGGTCAGGAAGCGCGTCGCGCCCATGAACGAGAACCAGCCGTCCGTCAGCTCCCGCACCACACCGCAGACCCCGAAGACGGTGAGCAGGAAGCCGGTCACCTCAAGAAATCTCCTCATGCGGCGATCATGGGCGCGCCGCCCGGCCGGCCGCGTCGGCCGCCGGTCGACCGCCCCGCGACCGAAGTATCGACCCGCGCGACTTCGGTCGCGGACGGGCGCCGCGGACCGGTGCGCCGGGGCCCCGCTGCGTACATTGCGGATATGACGCGAACGGACCGGCAGCGCTGGCTGCTCCCCTCCCACCTGGTCGAACCGGGCGGGAGCGGGGCCGCCCGGCCGCGCCGTACCGTCCGCGACTGGGTCGTCGACACCGTGGTCTTCCTGCTCGCCGCCTTCTTCGGGCTCGTCGCCCTCGACACCAGCGCCCGCTACAACAGCGACGCCGTCAATCTGGTGGACCAGATCGTCGGCGCCCTCGCCTGCTGCGCGCTCTGGCTGCGCCGCCGGTGGCCCGTCGGGCTCGCCGCCGTGCTGGCCGTCGTCGGCGCCCTCGCCCCGGTCGCCGCCGGCGCCATGCTGGCGAGCCTCTTCAGCGTGGCCGTCCGCCGGCCCTTCCGGGAGATCGCCTGGATCCTCGGGATCGCCCTCGCCGGCGCCGTCGCCACCGTCTTCGTCCGGCCCGACCCCGAGACCGGCGCCGTCCTCGGCATCGTCCTCGGCGTCTCCCTCACCCTGCTCGTCACCGCCTGGGGCATGCTCGTCCGGGCCCGCCGCCAGCTCGTCGAGGCACTGCGCGAGCGCGCCGAGCGGGCCGAGACGGAGGCCGAGCTGCGGGCCGCGCAGGCCCAGCGGCTCGCCCGCGAGGCCATCGCCCGCGAGATGCACGACGTCCTCGCCCACCGGCTCACCCTGCTCAGCGTCCACGCCGGCGCCCTGGAGTTCCGGCCCGACGCCCCGCCCGAGCAGATCGCCCGCGCCGCCGGCGTCATCCGCGACAGCGCCCACGACGCCCTCCAGGACCTGCGCGAGATCATCGGCGTGCTGCGCGCCCCGGGGGAGGAGAACGGCGGCGGCGACCGGCCGCAGCCCACCCTCGCCACCCTCGGCGCGCTCGTCGACGAGTCCCGCGCGGCCGGGATGACGGTCGTCCTCGACTCCACCGTCGACGACCCCGGGACCGTACCCGCCGCCACCGGCCGCACCGTCTACCGCATCGCCCAGGAGGGCCTCACCAACGCCCGCAAGCACGCCCCCGGCGCCCGGGTCACCGTGCGGCTGCGCGGTCGGCCCGGCGACGGGCTCACCGTCGAGGTCCGCAATCCGGCCCCCGACGGACCCGTGCCGCACGTCCCCGGCTCCGGACAGGGCCTCATCGGGCTCTCCGAGCGCGCCGCCCTCGCCGGCGGGCGCCTCGACCACGGCCCGGCCCCCGGCGGCGGCTTCGCCGTCACCGCCTGGCTACCGTGGCCCCCATGACCATCCGGCTGCTCCTCGTCGACGACGACCCCCTGGTCCGCGCGGGCCTCACCCTGATGCTCGGCGGCGACGCGGCCGTCGAGATCGTCGGCGAGGGCTCCGACGGGAGCGAGGTCCCCGACCTCGTCGCCCGGCTCGCCCCCGACGTCGTCCTCATGGACATCCGCATGCCGCACGTCGACGGGCTCACCGCCACCGAACTGCTCCGCGCCCGCCCCGGCGCCCCCGAGGTGATCGTCCTGACCACCTTCCACGCCGACGAGCAGGTGGTGCGCGCGCTGCGCGCCGGCGCCGCCGGGTTCGTCCTCAAGGACACCCCGCCCGCCGAGATCGTCGCCGCCGTCCGCCGGGTCGCCGCCGGCGACCCGGTGCTCTCCCCGGCCGTCACCCGCCAGCTGATGAGCCACGTGGCCGGCCGCCCCGAGGCCCGGCCCCGCCGGGCCGGCGCCGCCGAACGCCTCGCCGGGCTCGCCGACCGGGAGCGGGAGGTGGCCGTCGCCGTCGGCCGCGGCGCCTCCAACGCGGAGATCGCCGCCGAGCTGTACATGAGCGTGCCGACGGTGAAGACGTACGTCTCCCGGCTGCTCGCCAAGCTGGGCCTCAACAACCGGGTCCAGATCGCCCTCCTCGTCCACGACGCCGGTCTCCTCGATCAGGACCCCCGGGACGGTACCGACGAGTAGGGTGACGCGGGTGACCGATACCGCCACCCTCGCCATGGCCCGGGACATCCTGCGGGCCCAGCCCTTCAGCCGCCTCGTCGGCGCGGACGTCCGCGCCTTCGGCGACGGCGGCGCCACCCTCGAACTGCCGATCCGCGAGGACCTGCGCCAGCAGAACGGCTTCGTGCACGGCGGAGTCCTCTCGTACGCCGCCGACAACGCGATCACCTTCGCCGCCGGCACCGTCCTCGGCCCGGCCGTCCTCACCGCCGGGTACTCCATCGACTACGTCCGCCCCGCCGTCGGCGTCACCCTCCGCGCCCGCGCCGAGGTGCTGCACGCGGGCCGGCGCCAGGCCGTCGTCCGCTGCGAACTCCTCACCGTCGACGAGGAGGGCGGGGAGACCGTCTGCGCCCTCGCCCAGGGCACCGTCCGCGCCGTCGGCTGACCGCCGGCCGCGCTCAGTCCGCGACCCGCACCGGCCGCCGCTCGCGCCGGGACCGCTCGCAGGCGTCCGCGACCCGCAGCGCGGCCAGCGCCTCGTGCCCGTCGCACGGGTTCGGGACCTCGCCGCGCACCAGCCGGACGAAGGCGTCCAGCTCCGCCTCGTACGCCGGGGCGAAGCGCTCCAGGAAGCCGGGCCACGGCTTCGGCGGCGGCGCGGGGGAGTGCGGCTCCAGCGAGGTGAGCGGGGTGCGCTCGTCCAGGCCCACCGCCAACTGGTCCCGGTCGCCCGCCAGTTCCATCCGTACGTCGTACCCGGCGCCGTTGCAGCGGGTCGCCGTCGCCGTCACCAGCGTGCCGTCGTCCAGGGTGAGCAGCGCCGCGGCCGTGTCGACGTCGCCGGCCGCCCGGAACATCGCCGGGCCCGCGTCCGAGCCGGTCGCGTACACCTCCACCACCTCCCGGCCGGTCACCCAGCGCACGATGTCGACGTCGTGCACCATGCAGTCCCGGAACAGCCCACCGGAGAGCGGCAGATACGCGGCGGGCGGCGGCTCCGGGTCCGAGGTCACCGTCCGTACCGTGTGCAGCCGGCCCAGCCGCCCCGCCCGGACCGCCTCCCTGGCCGCCCGGTACCCCGTGTCGAAGCGGCGCATGAAGCCCAGCTGGAGCTCGGTGCCCGCCTCCGCCACCGCCGCCAGCGCGGCCCGCGTGCCCGGCACGTCCAGCGCGATCGGCTTCTCGCAGAAGGCCGGCAGACCCGCCCGCGCGGCCCGGGCGATCAGCTCCGCGTGCGCGGCCGTCGCCGAGGCGATCACCACGGCGTCCAGGCCCCGCCCGAGCAGCGCCGGCACGTCCGGCACGGCCTCGGCGCCCACCGCCGCCGCCACCGCGGCCGCCCGCGCCGGATCGGCGTCGGCGACCACCAGCGCGCCGACCCCGGGATGCCGGGCGAGCACCCCCGCGTGAAAACTCCCGATCCGGCCCGTACCGATGAGTCCGATGCGCATGGCCCCACCGTGGGCGCCCCGCCGGACCGTGTCAAGGTTTGTCAGGACAAGCGCCGGCCACGTCCCGGTGAAGCCGGTACGACGCCTTCCCGGCGTCCCGGGGCGGGGCTACGCTCCCAGCCGTGGCCAAGCAGTCCGGATCCCCCCTGCCGCCGTTCTCCGTGGACCGCGCCAGCCCGGTCCCGCTCTACTTCCAGCTGGCCCGGCAGCTGGAGGAGGCCGTCGCCGACGGGACCCTGCCGCCCGGCACCCTCCTCGGCAACGAGATCGACCTCGCCGCACGCCTCGGCCTCTCCCGGCCCACCGTCCGCCAGGCCATCCGCACCCTCGTCGACCGCGGCCTCCTCGTCCGCCGCCGGGGCGTCGGCACCCAGGTCGTCCACTCCCGCGTCCGCCGCCCCCTGGAGCTCAGCAGCCTCTACGACGACCTGGAGGCCGCCGGCCACCGCCCCGCCACCCGTGTCCTCGTCGACCGCGTCGAACCCGCCGGACCGGCCGTCGCCGCCGCCCTCGGCGTCCCCGAGGGCACCGGCGTCCACTACCTGGAGCGGCTGCGCACCGCGCACGGCGAGCCGCTGGCGTACCTCCGCAACCACCTCCCCGCCGGGCTCGTCGACGCCGCCGCCCTGGAGACCACCGGGCTCTACCGGCTGCTCCGCGCCGCCGCGCTCACCCTGCACACCGCCCGCCAGTCGATCGGCGCCCGCGCCGCCGCCCCCGAGGAGGCCGCCCTCCTCGCCGAGGAGCCCGGCGCGCCGGTGCTCACCATGGAGCGCACCACCTTCGACGCGACCGGCCGGCCCGTGGAGTCCGGCTCCCACCTCTACCGGGCCGGCCGCTACTCCTTCGAGTTCCAGCTGATGGTCCGTCCGTAGGCGCGCCGGAGCGGGGGCGGGGCCCCCTGACGAGCGCCCTGACCCGCATGACCGATACTGCAATGCACGCAGAAGGACACAAAGGAGGGCACGGCCTCGTGACCAGGCTTCGGACAGGAGGGGTACGCGCCGCGATCGGCGCCGTGCTCGCACTCGCGCTCACGGGAGCGCTCGCCGGGTGCAGCAGCACGGGCGGCAAGCGGGCGGAGGACGCCCGCAAGGCGGCCGCGGCCCAGGGCCGGGCGGCCGTGGACACCCCCCGCTGGTCCTTCGCGATGGTGACCCACTCGGGCGACGGGGACACCTTCTGGGACATCGTCCAGAACGGCGCCGAGCAGGCCGCCGCCAAGGACAACATCAACTTCCTCTACGCCCACAGCGACGAGGCCCAGCAGCAGGCGCAGCTGATCGACTCGTACGTCGCCAAGGGCGTCGACGGGCTCATCGTGACCCTCGCCAAGCCCGACGCCATGAAGGCCGCCGTGGCGAAGGCCGTCAAGGCCGGCATCCCGGTGATCACCGTGAACTCCGGCGCCGAGCAGTCCAAGGCGTACGGCGCCCTCACCCACATCGGCCAGGACGAGACCGTCGCCGGCCAGGCCGTCGGCGAGGAGCTGACGAAGCGCGGGAGGAAGAAGGCCCTCTGCGTCCTGCACGAACAGGGCAACGTCGGCCACGAGCAGCGCTGCGCCGGCACGAAGGAGACCTTCGGCGGCGAGCTGGTCAACCTCTACGTCGACGGCACCAACATGCCCGACGTGAAGGCGTCCATCGAGGCCAAGCTCCAGTCCGACAAGGACGTCGACGCCGTCGTCACCCTCGGCGCCCCCTTCGCCGACGCCGCCGTCCAGGCCGCGAAGAGCGCCGGCAGCAAGGCCGAGATCGACACCTTCGACCTCAACGCCAAGGTCGCCGCCGCCCTCGCCGACGGCACCCTCGGCTTCGCCGTCGACCAGCAGCCCTACCTCCAGGGCTACGAGGCCGTCGACCTGCTCTGGCTCTACCGCTACAACGCCGACGTCCTCGGCGGCGGCAAGCCCGTCCTCACCGGGCCGCAGATCATCACGAAGGACCAGGCCGGGGCCCTGAAGCAGTACGCGGAGCGGGGGACCCGATGAGCGCCACGGCACCCCCGTCCGCACCGGGCGACGGCATCGACCACGTCGACGAACGCCTCCTGCGCACCACCCCGCTGAAGAAGCTCCTCGCCCGCCCCGAGCTGGGCTCGGTCGTCGGCGCGATCGCCGTCTTCGCCTTCTTCTCGGTCGCCGCCGACGGCTTCCTGCGCCCCTCCAGCCTCGGCACCGTCCTGTACGCGGCCTCCACCCTCGGCATCATGGCCGTCCCGGTCGCCCTGCTGATGATCGGCGGCGAGTTCGACCTCTCCGCCGGCGTCCTCGTCACCAGCTCCGCGCTGGTGTCGTCGATGTTCAGCTACCAGATGACCGCGAACGTCTGGGTCGGCGTCGGCGTCTCGCTGCTCGTCACCCTGGCCGTCGGCGCCTTCAACGGCTTCATGCTGACCCGGACGAGACTGCCCAGCTTCATCATCACGCTCGGCACCTTCCTCATGCTGACCGGCCTGAACCTGGGCGTCACCAAGCTGATCACCGGCACCGTCTCCACCAAGTCGATCGCCGACATGGAGGGCTTCCCCTCCGCCCACTCCGTCTTCGCCTCCACCCTCACGGTCGGGAGCGTGGAGCTGAAGGTCACCATCCTGTGGTGGCTCGCGCTCGTGGCGGTGGCCACCTGGATCCTGCTCCGCACCCGCTTCGGCAACTGGATCTTCGCCGTCGGCGGCGGCGCCGACGCGGCCCGCGCGGTCGGCGTCCCGGTCCACCGCACCAAGATCGGCCTCTACATGGGCGTCGCCTTCTGCGCCTGGATCGCCGGCCAGCACCTGCTCTTCTCCTTCGACGTCGTGCAGTCCGGCGAAGGCGTCGGGAACGAGCTGATCTACATCATCGCGGCCGTCATCGGCGGATGCCTGATCACCGGCGGCTACGGATCGGCCATCGGCTCCGCCGTCGGCGCCCTGATCTTCGGCATGACCAGCAAGGGCATCGTCTACGCCGAGTGGAACCCCGACTGGTTCAAGTTCTTCCTGGGCGCGATGCTGCTGCTCGCGACCCTGCTGAACGCCTGGATCCGCAGGCGCGTGGAGGCGACCAAGTGACCACGACCCCGCTGGTGGAGCTGACCGGCGTCAGCAAGTACTACGGCAACATCCGCGCCCTCGAAGGGGTCTCCCTGGAGGTCCGCGCGGGCGAGATCTCCTGCGTCCTCGGCGACAACGGCGCCGGCAAGTCCACCCTCATCAAGATCGTCGCCGGCCTCCACCGGCACGACTCCGGCACCTTCCGCATCGAGGGCGAGGAGGTCGCGCTCGCCAACCCCCGCGACGCCCTCGACCGGGGCATCGCCACCGTCTACCAGGACCTGGCCGTCGTCCCCCTGATGCCCGTCTGGCGGAACTTCTTCCTCGGCTCCGAGCCGACCAGGGGCAAGGGTCCCTTCAAGCGGCTCGACACCGAGCACATGCGGACCACCACCCGCGCGGCGCTGCTCCGCATGGGCATCGACCTGCGGGACGTCGACCAGCCCATCGGCACCCTGTCCGGCGGCGAACGCCAGTGCGTGGCCATCGCCCGCGCGGTCCACTTCGGTGCCAAGGTCCTCGTCCTCGACGAGCCGACCGCCGCCCTCGGCGTCAAGCAGTCCGGCGTCGTCCTCAAGTACGTGGCCGCCGCCCGCGACCAGGGCCTCGGCGTGGTCCTCATCACCCACAACCCGCACCACGCCTACCTCGTCGGCGACCGGTTCGTGCTGCTCAAGCGCGGTGTGATGGCCGCGAGCCACACCAAGGAGTCCGTGACGCTCGACGAGTTGACCCGCCAGATGGCCGGCGGCAGCGAGCTGGACGACCTCCGCCACGAGCTGGAGCGCCCCTCCGGCCCGTGACCCGCCCCGCCGCAACATCACGCGGACCCGACACCCCTCCTGGCAGAATCGAGCCGATGAGTACCTACCGTGACCCCGCCCGGGGCGGCGTCCTGCGGACCGTCGGGACCCGCGAGCGGCGCTCCCACCTGTCGGCGCCCCGGGTGCCGACGGTGGGCATCGACATCGGCGGGACCAAGGTGATGGCGGGCGTCGTCGACGCCGACGGCACCATCCTGGAGAAGATCCGCACCGAGACCCCCGACAAGTCCAAGAGCCCCAAGGTCGTCGAGGACACCATCGTCGAACTGGTCCTGGACCTCTCCGACCGGCACGACGTGCACGCCGTCGGCATCGGCGCGGCCGGCTGGGTCGACGCCGACCGGGCCCGCGTCCTCTTCGCCCCGCACCTCGCCTGGCGCAACGAACCCCTCCGCGACGCCCTCCAGGACCGGCTCGCCGTCCCCGTCATGGTGGACAACGACGCCAACACCGCCGCCTGGGCCGAGTGGCGCTTCGGCGCCGGCCGAGGCGAGGACCACCTCGTCATGATCACCCTCGGTACGGGTATCGGCGGTGCCATCCTGGAGGACGGCAAGGTCAAGCGGGGCAAGTACGGGGTCGCCGGCGAGTTCGGGCACATGCAGGTCGTGCCCGGCGGCCACCGCTGCCCCTGCGGCAACCGCGGCTGCTGGGAGCAGTACAGCTCCGGCAACGCCCTGGTCCGCGAGGCCCGCGAGCTGGCCGCCGCCGACTCCCCGGTGGCGTACGGCATCATCGAGCGGGTCAAGGGGAACGTCCCCGACATCACCGGTCCGCTCATCACCGAGCTGGCCCGCGAGGGCGACGCCATGTGCGTCGAACTGCTCCAGGACATCGGGCAGTGGCTCGGCGTCGGCATCGCCAACCTCGCCGCCGCCCTCGACCCCTCCTGCTTCGTCATCGGCGGCGGCGTCTCCGCCGCCGACGACCTGCTCATCGGCCCCGCCCGGGACGCCTTCCGCCGCCACCTCACCGGCCGCGGATACCGCCCCGAGGCCCGGATCACCCGCGCCCAGCTCGGCCCCGAGGCCGGCATGGTCGGCGCCGCCGACCTCGCCCGGCTGGTCGCCCGCCGGTTCCGCCGCGCCAACCGGCGCCGGGTGGAGCGCTTCGAGCGGTACGAGCGGTACGCGCAGGCGCTCCGCCCCGGGACGCACGGCCGGGCCTCCCGCACCCCGGAGGACCCCGGCTCATGAGCGTGCAGGAACGCCTGCCCGAGCAGCGCCACACCGAGCAGCGGATGCCGGAGGACCGCGGCCGGATGATCCGCCGCCGCTGGCTGACGGCGGTCATCATCGTCCTGCTCGTCGGCATCCCCGCCGGCTACCTGGTGATCTCCGCCGGGCAGAGCCGGGCGAGCGGCGTCGACAAGGAGCGCGAGTCCTCCGTCGTCGGCCTCCAGGACAACTGGCCCTCGCTGATGAAGCGCCGCATCTTCGAGGTCCCCGTCCCGGCGGGCGCCTCCGGCGTCGCCTACTACGAGACCAGCAACTGGAAGACCAGCCGGCTCTACGTGCAGTTCACCACCACGGCGACCGGCCTCGACGCCTTCCTCGCCGAGTCCGGCACCAGCCGCTCGGCGCTCACCTCCGGCCGGATCACGGTCTCCGGCCGGGACGCCGACATCGTCGGCTGGACCTTCCCCGACGGCCTGACCTGGTCGGGCACCACCGTCACCCGGGAGGACCCCCGCCCCACCTCCGACATCACCGTCGACCTCACCGATCCGGCCTTCCCGCGGGTCTTCACGGTCTCCACCACCAGCCCCTGACCGGCGGGCCGCCCGCGGCGGGTGACAATGGACCCCATGAACAGCTCCCCCCGCCCCACCGCAGCCGAGGACGACTTCGCGCAGCACGCCGGTGCCACGCCGGCCCTCCCCGCCGTCGTCTCCTTCGACGAGCTCGGGCTGCCCGCCGAGGTGCGGAAGCTGCTCACCGCGCAGGGAGTCGTCACCCCGTTCCCCATCCAGGCGGCGACCCTGCCGAACGCCCTCGCCGGGCGGGACGTCCTCGGACGCGGCCGGACCGGCTCCGGCAAGACGCTCGCCTTCGGGCTGCCGCTCCTCGTGCGCCTCGCCGGGCGCCGCGCCGAGGCACGCAAGCCCCGGGCCCTGGTCCTGGTGCCCACCCGCGAGCTGGCCCAGCAGGTCACCGACGCGCTCGCGCCGTTCGCCGGGGCGCTCGGGCTGCGGCTGGCCACCGTGGTCGGCGGCATGTCGATCGGCCGGCAGGCCACGGCGCTGCGCGACGGCGCCGAGGTCGTGATCGCCACCCCCGGCCGCCTGCTGGACCTCGTCGAACGCAAGGACGCCCGGCTCGACCGGGTGGAGATCACCGTCCTCGACGAGGCCGACCAGATGGCCGACCTGGGCTTCACCGACCAGGTCACCGCCCTCCTCGACCTGGTGCGCGAAGGGGGCCAGCGGCTGCTGTTCTCCGCCACCCTCGACCGGAACGTCGACCTCCTCGTCGAGCGCTACCTCCACGACCCGGTCGTCCACTCGGTCGACCCCTCGGCCGCCTCCGTCGACGGCATGGAGCACCTGGTCCTCCAGGTGCACGGCGCCGACAGGTTCGCCACCGCCACCGAGATCGCCGCCCGTGACGGGCGCACCATCATGTTCCTGGCCACCAAGGCGTCCGTCGACCGCTTCACCGCGCACCTGCGCGGCAGCGGCGTCCGGGCCGCCGCCCTGCACGGCGACAAGTCCCAGCCGCTGCGCACCCGCACCCTGGAGCGGTTCCGCACCGGCGAGGTGACCGTCCTGGTGGCCACCAACGTGGCCGCGCGCGGCATCCACGTCGACGAGATCGACCTCGTCGTGAACGTCGACCCGCCCGCCGACCACAAGGACTACCTGCACCGCGGCGGCCGCACCGCCCGCGCCGGCGGCTCCGGCACCGTCGTCACCCTGGTCCTGCCCGACCAGCGCAAGGACGTGCTCCGGCTCATGGCGGACGCGGGGCTCCGGCCCCGGGTCACCCAGGTCCGCTCCGGCGAGGCCGAGCTGACCCGGCTCACCGGCGCCAGGGCACCCTCCGGCGTCCCCGTCGACGGCGCCGCCCCCAGCACCGAGCGCCCCAAGCGCGGCGGCGCGCAGTTCCGCGGCATCGGCACCGTCCCCGGCAAGCCCGGCCGGGCGAAGAACGAGTCCCGGCGGTCGGCCGAGGAGCGGAAGCTGGCCGAGGCCCGCAGGGCCGCCCGGGTCCGCCGGGGCCGTTGACACCCGGCGGGAGCCACGTCACACCGCGACGTCCGACCCGGCGCCGCGCGGGACGCGACGGGATGAGAGGCTCGGGCGAGTGAGTGAGACACCGACGAACACCCTGCAATACCGAGTCGACGGGCCCGACGACGCTCCCGTCCTGGTCCTGGGCCCCTCGTTGGGCACCACCTTCCACATGTGGGACCGCCAGATCCCGGAGCTGACCCGGGACCGGCGCGTCGTCCGGTTCGACCTGCCCGGCCACGGCGGCGCCCCCGCCCAGCCCTTCACCTCCGTCGCGGAGCTCGGCGACCGCCTCCTCGCCACCCTCGACACCCTCGGCGTCCAGCGCTTCGGCTACGCCGGCTGCTCCCTCGGCGGAGCCGTCGGCCTCGACCTCGCCCTGCGCGCCCCGCACCGGGTCGCCGCGCTGGCGCTGGTCGCGACCGCGCCGCGGTTCGGCACCGCCGACGAGTGGCGGCAGCGCGGCGTGGTGGTCCGCACCAACGGCCTGGAGCCGATGGCGCGCACCGCGCCCGAGCAGTGGTTCACCCCGCACTTCGCCGCCAACCAGCCCGCCATCGTCGACTGGGCCGTCCAGATGGTGCGGACCACCGACGCCGCCTGTTACGTCGCCGCCTGCGAGGCCCTGGCCGTCTTCGACGTCCGGGCCGCCCTCGGCAGCATCGGCGTGCCCGCGCTGGTCCTGGTCGGCTCCGAGGACCGGGTGACCGGCCCCGCCGAGGCCCGTACCCTCGTCGCCGGCATCGCCGACGCCAAGCTGGCCGTCGTCCCGGGCGCCTCCCACCTCGCCCCGGTCGAGCAGCCGGCCGCCGTCACCGACCTGCTCCTGGAGCACTTCTCGGCGACCGGCCTGGAGACCAGCGGCAGCCTGGCCGTACCGCCGCCCGTCCCCACCGCCGCCCCGGCCCCGGCCGAGCCGCCCGCCCCCGCCCCGGCAGCGGCCGAGGACGGTGCGGAGGGCCCGGCGGTCCGCCCCGACCCGTACGAGCGGGGGCTCGGGCTGCGCCGCGAGATCCTCGGCGACGCCCATGTCGACCGGGCGCTCGCCGACCCGGACGCGGGGGACTTCCAGGCGCTCGTCACCCGCTACGCCTGGGGCGAGGTCTGGGCCCGGGAGGGCCTCGACCGGCGCACCCGCAGCGTCGTCACCCTGACGGCTCTGGTCGCCGGCGGGCACCGGGAGGCGCTCGCCGACCACACCCGGGCCGCACTCCGCAACGGCCTCTCACCCGCCGAGATCCGCGAGATCGTGCTGCACACCGCCGTCTACTGCGGCCTCCCGGCCGCCGAGACCGCCCTCTCCACGGTCAGCCGCGTGATCACCGAGGAGACCACGCCGCCGGCCTAGGCCGGCGGCGCTCGCGCCACGCCGGGCCCGCACGCCCGGCGTAGGGTGAGGCCGTGAAGCTGACGAAGAAGTCCCACGCCTGCGTCCGGCTGGAGAAGGACGGGCGGACGCTCGTCCTCGACCCCGGCATGTTCACGGAAGAGGACGCCGCGCTCGGCGCCGACGCCCTCCTCGTCACCCACGAGCACCCCGACCACTTCGACGAGGGCCGGCTCCGGGCCGCCCTCGACGCCCATCCGGCCACCGAGATCTGGACCCTGCGTAGCGTCGCCGAGCAGCTGGCGCCGGCCTTCCCCGGGCGGGTGCACACCGTCGGGCACGGCGACGCGTTCAGCGCGGCCGGTTTCGACATCGAGGTCCACGGCGAGCTGCACGCCGTGATCCACCCGGACATCCCGCGCGTCACCAACGTCGGCTTCCTCGTGGACGGCGCCGTCTTCCACCCCGGCGACGCCCTCACCGTCCCCGGCCGCCCGGTGGACACCCTGCTGCTGCCGGTGATGGCGCCGTGGAACAAGATCTCCGAGGTGATCGACTACGTCCGCGAGGTGAAGCCGCGCCGGGCGTACGACATCCACGACGCGCTCCTGACCGACCTGGCCCGGCCGATCTACGACCGGCAGATCGGCGGGCTCGGCGGCACCGACCACCAGCGGCTCGCGTCCGGCGCCTCCGCCGAGCTGTGAGCGGGCTCCGGGCCGCTGTCGGTGCCCGCCAGTAGGCTGGGCGTCATGCGCATCGCCACCTGGAACGTCAATTCGATCACCGCCCGGCTGCCCCGGCTGCTGGCCTGGCTGGAGAGCAGCGGCACCGACGTGCTCTGCATCCAGGAGACCAAGTGCACCGCCGCGCAGTTCCCCGTCGAGGAGCTGCGCGCGCTGGGGTACGAGTCGGTGGTCAACGCCACCGGCAGGTGGAACGGCGTCGCCCTGCTCTCCCGGGTCGGCTTCGAGGACGTGGTCCTGGGCCTGCCCGGCGGTCCGGAGTACGAGGCGGTGCAGGAGCCCCGGGCGATCTCCGCCACCTGCGGCCCGGTCCGCGTCTGGTCGGTCTACGTGCCGAACGGCCGGGAGATCGCCCACGAGCACTACGCGTACAAGCTGCGCTGGCTGGAGGCGCTGAAGGCGGCCGTCGCGGAGGACGCGGCCGGCGACCGCCCGTTCGCCGTCCTCGGCGACTACAACATCGCCCCGACCGACGACGACGTCTGGGACGTCTCCCTCTTCGAGGGCGCCACCCACGTCACCGGGCCCGAGCGCGCCGCCCTCGCCGGCCTGCGCGAGGCGGGCCTCGCCGACGTCGTCCCGCGCCCCCTCAAGTACGACCACCCGTACACCTACTGGGACTACCGCCAGCTCGCCTTCCCCAAGAACAAGGGCATGCGCATCGACCTGGTGTACGGCAACAAGCCCTTCGCCGAGGCCGTGAAGGACAGTTACGTGGACCGCGAGGAGCGCAAGGGCAAGGGTGCCTCCGACCACGCCCCGGTCGTCGTCGACCTCGACCTCTGAGCGCGGTGACCTGCGCGGGCGCTCCATAACGATCTCAGCGTGCCGGGTGGTGGACCGGCGGGTGACGATGCGACGCTGTTCCGATGAACATCCCGTTTCTCGACCACTGGCGCAAGCGGCACGAGCCCGACCCGTCCCCGCTGGCCGCGGCCTTCGACCGTGACCCCGAGGGCGTGGGAGAACTGCTGGCCGAGTGCGAGCTGCTCCGCGCCCGGGTCGAGCGGGCGGGCGTGACGCTCGACGACTCCCCGCGCTCCCTGGAGGAGCTGGACCAGCTCCCGCCGCGCTGGCGCGACGACGCCGAGGAGCTGCCCTGGTTCGGCAACGACGCGGGGCTCTACCTCGGCACCGTCATCGTGCGGAACGTGCCGGGCGCCCGCTGGCAGGTGTGGCCGAACGGCGGTCCGGTCGTCGTCCTGGAGTCCGGCCGCGAGGTCCCGGTGGTCGAGTACGGCGTCGAGTGGGCGATGAGCGGGGCGCCCGAACTCTCCCAGGTGTACGCCGAGGCCGCCGAGGAGTGACCTTTCGGCAGGCCCCGTCCGACACCACCCGGTTGCCGTAAATACGGCTAATCCCGACTTGCCTCCTTTCGGGCGTGTCGGGTGTGAAGTCCCTTTTCCCGGCGGATAGTTTGCGCTGTCTCGACACCTTGCCTCGGCAGCGTCGACACACCGAAACGGCACACCGCCGGGAAATGGGGCAGGGCAGCGCATGACCGTCGATCCGCTGATCGAACTGCGTGGCGTGAACAAGCACTACGGCGCACTGCACGTCCTCCAGGGCATCGACCTCACCGTCGGCCGCGGCGAGGTCGTCGTCGTCATCGGCCCGTCGGGCTCCGGCAAGTCCACCCTCTGCCGGGCGATGAACCGGCTGGAGACCATCGAGTCCGGCGAGATCCGCATCGACGGCCGGCCCCTCCCCGACGAGGGCAAGGACCTCGCCCGGCTCCGCGCCGACGTCGGCATGGTCTTCCAGTCCTTCAACCTCTTCGCCCACAAGACCGTCCTCGCCAACGTCTCCCTCGCCCAGATCAAGGTCCGCGGACGCAAGCGCGAGGAGGCCGACCGGCGGTCCCGCGACCTCCTCGACCGGGTCGGCCTCGCCGCCCACGCCGAGAAGTACCCGGCGCAGCTCTCCGGCGGCCAGCAGCAGCGCGTCGCCATCGCCCGCGCCCTCGCCATGGACCCCAAGGCGCTCCTCTTCGACGAGCCCACCTCCGCCCTCGACCCCGAGATGATCAACGAGGTCCTGGAGGTCATGCGGCAACTGGCCCGCGAGGGCATGACCATGGTCGTCGTCACCCACGAGATGGGTTTCGCCCGCTCCGCCGCCCACCGGGTCGTCTTCATGGCCGACGGCCGGATCCTGGAGGACCGCGCCCCCGAGGAGTTCTTCACCGCCCCGCGCAGCGAGCGCGCCAAGGACTTCCTCTCCAAGATCCTCTCGCACTGACCGGGTGGGAACCATGCAGCGCACGCACCGACGCCTGGGCGCCCTCGCCCTGCTGCTCGCCGCCGCCGGCACCCTGCTCGCCGGCTGCGGCCGGCCCGGCAGCCCGCCCATCAGGGGCCCGCAGCCCGACCGACTCCCCACCTACCGCGTCGAGTCCGGCTTCCGGCTGCCGGACTCGCCCACCTGGAACCGGGCGAAGAAGCGCGGCCGGCTGATCGTCGGCGCCAAGGAGGACCAGCCCTACCTCGGCGAGAAGGACCCCGCCACCGGCGAATACTCCGGCTACGACATCGAGATCGCCAGGATGATGGCCGCCTCCCTCGGCTTCGACCCGGCGACCGGCGTCGAGTTCCGCACCATCGCCTCCGCCAACCGCGAGACCGCCCTGCAGAACGGGCAGATCGACTACTACGTCGGTACCTACACCATCAACGACAAGCGCAAGCAGCTCGTCGGCTTCGCCGGGCCCTACTACCAGGCCGGCCAGTCCCTCCTCGTCCGCACCGACGAGGACGACATCCACGGGCCGCGCGACCTCGACGGCAAGCGCGTCTGCTCCGCCGCCGGCTCCACCCCCTACCAGCGGATCCAGCAGGAGTACCCGAAGGCCGAACTCGTCGCCTACGACACGTACTCCATCTGCGTCGACAACCTCCTCACCTACCAGGTCGACGCCGTCACCACCGACGACACCATCCTCATGGGCTACGCCGCCAAGGTCCCCGACGAACTCAGACTCGCCGGAAAGCCGTTCTCGAAGGAGCCGTACGGGATCGGCGTGCCGCGCGGCGACACCGCGCTCCGCCTCGCCCTCGACGACGCCATCGCCGCGCACGAGAAGAACGGCGACTGGAAGAAGGCGTACGACGCGACCCTCGGCCTCTCCGGGGTCCCCGCCCCGACGCCGCCGCCCATCGACCGCTACCCGGCCAACTGAGGACCCCCACCGCTGACATGGACGTACTGACAGAGAACTTCTCGCTCTACGGCGAGGGTTTCCTCGGCACCCTCGAACTCACCGTCTACGCCTCGGCGCTCGCCCTCGCCCTGGGCTTCGTCATGGCCGCCTTCCGGGTCGCGCCCGTCGGCTCCTTCCGGGTCTTCGGCACGGTCTGGGTCACCGTCCTCCGCAACACCCCGCTCACCCTGCTCTTCTTCGCGGTCATGCTGGGCCTGCCCCGCTTCGGCATCGTGCTGCCCTTCGAGCTGTTCGCGGTCCTCGCGCTCGGCTGCTACACCTCGGCCTTCATCTGCGAGGCGCTGCGCTCCGGCATCAACACCGTCCCCGTCGGGCAGGGCGAGGCCGCCCGCAGCCTCGGCATGAGCTTCACCCAGACCCTCGGCGCGGTCGTCCTGCCGCAGGCCTTCCGCTCGGTGATCCCGCCGATCGGCTCCACCCTGATCGCCCTCGCCAAGAACTCCGCCATCGCCGGCGCCTTCAGCGTCACCGAACTCCTGGGCACCTACAAGACCTTGAGCGAACTCGGCTACAACATCATCTGGACCTTCGTCTGGATCGCCGTCGGCTACCTGATCATCACCCTCTCCATCAGCGCGGTCTTCAACGTGATGGAGAAGCGCTGGGGGGTGGCCCGATGAGCCGCGCGCCGCAGGCCAGCGCCCTCTACGACATCCCCGGACCGCACGCCCGCCGCCGGCACCTGCTCTACGGCGTGCTCTCCACCGTCGTGATCCTCGGCATCGCCGCCTGGATCCTCTATCTGCTCCTCGACACCGACCAGTTCACCGCCGTGAAGTGGCGGCCCTTCCTCTACGAGGGCATCCAGGAGCTGCTGCTCGAAGGGCTCGGCAACACCCTCAAGGCGTTCGCGCTGGCCGCCGTGTTCTCCCTGGCGCTCGGCGCGGTCCTCGCCACCGGGCGGCTCTCCGACCACCGGCCGGTGCGCTGGGTCGCCACCCTGCTCGTCGAGTTCTTCCGCGCCATGCCCGTGCTGGTGATGATCTTCTTCATCTTCGTGGCGCTCAAGGTGCAGCCGCTGCCCGCGCTGGTCGCCGGACTCACCCTCTACAACGGCTCGGTGCTCGCCGAGGTCTTCCGCACCGGCGTGCACGCCGTGCCGCGCGGGCAGGGAGAGGCCGCGTACGCCCTGGGCATGCGGAAGACCCAGGTGATGACCTGGGTCCTGGTCCCGCAGGCGGTCCGCGCGATGCTGCCGGCCATCATCAGCCAGCTGGTGGTGGCGCTGAAGGACACCTCGCTCGGCTACCTCATCACCTACGAGGAGTTCCTCCACGCGGGCAAGCTGATCGCCTCCGACCTCGACTACGACCTGCCGTTCATCCCGGTCGTCCTGGTGATCTCGCCGATCTACATCGGCATGTGCATGCTGCTCTCCTGGTTCGCGACCTGGGTCGCGCGCCGGGAGCGCCGCGACCCCCGTACGAAGGGGGTGGACGTCGCTCCCGCCGCACCGGTGATCACGCTGCCGGGCCGCGAGTGACCCCTCTACGGGCCCCCGCACGGGCCTGAAACCGGCCCGGCAGCAGCCGTGATCACTCCTCCCGCATCGGCACCGACAGGTACGAGGGATCGGACGCGGGGGAGGAGAAGGTCAGCTGCGCGCCGGCCGGGTTGTGCTCGATGTACAGCGGGTCGGCGGCGTCGACGACCAGCGCGAGCCGGTGGCCGGCCGGGACGTCGTACGCGGTGGAGAACAGCTCCAGGTCCGCGGTGAACGGCCGGCCCGGCGTGCGGTCGTGGAAGGTGTACGGGGCGTGGGAGACCAGCTTCCCGACGCCGAGCGGGCCCACGTCGTAGAGGTAGGCGACGAAGGTGCCGCTCGACGCGGTCGGCGTGACCGTGGTGTGCAGCACGGGCGTGCCGCGCACCGCCGCCCCGGAGTCGTACCGCCCCGACTGCCAGACGGCGGCGAAGGCGCGGGGGAGGAGCGGCACGGAGACGGTCGGCGGGGTCCGCGTCAGCTGGTCCAGGAGGTTGCTGAGCAGGACGACGCCGCCGTTGGCGCCGGAGTCCGCGCCGGTCCACAGGTGCTCGGGGTCGTTCAGCGCGAGCCGGTCGCGGTGCGCCTGGACGGACGCCCAGTCGGCGTACCCCTCGTAGCCGCCGTCGGAGCGCGGCTTGATCCGCACCGGCCGCTCGCGGTCGACGCCGTTGTCGGTGCCCTTCAGATACCGGTCGAACCAGCGGTGGGCGCTGGTCCAGGTGTCGTTGGGCAGACCGAGGAGGCCGGTGACCTCGGCGGTGGCGTGGTCGCCGGGGCGGAACTCCAGCCGCTTGGGGCCCTTCAGCTTCTCGTAGAAGCTCGCGTACTGGTTGGGCGGGAAGATGGTGTCGCCCCAGGCGTTGCCGAGCATGATCGCGGTGCCGTGGGCGTTGATCCGGTCGACCTGGGTGACGGGGGACCGCTGCCGGCCCCAGGCGATCATCTCGTCCTCCTGGTCGAGGTCGGACGAGAGGAAGTCCTTCAGGACCTTCTCCAGTTCGGGCCCGGGGCGGCCGGTGAGGTATCCCGCTCCGCCGAGCAGCGCGGCGGCCTGGAGGTGCTGGGTGCGGCCGCTGTAGATGGAGTCGATGAGGTCGGCCCAGCCGCTCAGTGCGGCGACGGCCTTGATCCGGGAGTCCTGCGCGGCGGCGAGCAGGCTGATCCCGGCGCCGTAACTGACGCCCGCCATACCGATCCTGGCCGGATCCGCCGGGGTGTGCGCGAGCGCCCAGTCGATCACCCTGGTCGCGTCGGCCACGTCCCGGGGTCCGGCGGTCTCGATCTCCCCGCCCGACTCCCAGAACCCGCGCGCGTTGTAGCTCACCACGACGTACCCGGAGTCGGCGAGCCGCCGCGCCTGCGCCAGGTACTCGATCTGCGGCAGGCCCCAGCTGGTCGGCAGCACGACCACGGGGTACCGGCCGGAGCCGTCGGCCCCGGCGGGCGTGACGACGTTGGCCTTGAGGACGGTGCCGCCGTCGCCGGCGATGTCGACGAACCGGACCGACGTGCCGGACTCGGCGGCGTGGGCGGCGGGGGACAGGACCAGGGCCGTCCCGGCCACCAGCGCGGCCGAGACGGCGAGGGCCAGGGATGTACGCACGGGCCACTCCTCGATGGGGGGTCGCTGATGGGGGCAGCGAGGTGGCCCGACGGTAACGGCGGCGTGCTACCCGTGGTAACCGGTCGGTAAGTTACGTGCGGGTAACGATTGTGGGGCACGGCTCCCTGCTCCAGGCTGGACCCGTGCAGCCGACGAGCCTTCCCGATGTCTTCGATCCCCGGATCCACGCCGCCGGGCCGCCGCACGCCGCCTTCCGGGAGCTGCGCGACCGGGCGCCCGTCGCCTGGCAGGAGGAGCGGGAGGTGCTCGGCTGGCCGGCCGGGCGGGGGTTCTGGGCGGTGACCCGGCACCGTGACGTGGTGCGGGTGCTCAAGGACGCGGCGACGTACTCCTCGCGGCTCGGGGCCACGCAGATCCGGGACCCCGATCCGGCCGACCTGCCCTTCATCCGGCGCATGATGCTCAATCAGGACCCGCCGGAGCACGGACGGCTGCGGCGGCTGGCCGGGCGCGCCTTCACGCCGCGGCGGATCGAGCGGTTCGAGGCCACCGCGCGGGCGCGGGCCCGGCGGCTGCTCGGGGCGGCCCGGGAGGCGGGCGGCGAGGTCGATCTCGTCCGGGGCGTCACCGACGACTACGCGCTGCTCAACCTCACCGACCTGCTCGGCGTGCCGGCGGAGGACCGGGGGCTGCTGCACGCCTGGACCGAGCGGGTCATCGCCTACCAGGACCCGGACGAGCCGCCCGTGCTCGACGCCGACGGGCGCCCCGTCAACCCCCGGTCACCGGCCATGCTCGCCGAGATGTTCGCCTACGCCCAGGAGCTGGCCGCGTACAAGCGCAAGCACCCCGCCGACGACCTCATGACCGCCCTCGCCACCACCGAACTCGCCGACGCCGAACTGGAGATGTTCTTCTTCCTGCTCACCGTCGCCGGCAACGACACCGTGCGGTCGGCGGCGCCCGGCGGCGTGCTCGCCCTCTGCGGGCACCCCGACGAGCAGGGCAGGCTCTGGCGGCGCGAGGTCGGCGTGGACACCGCCGTGGACGAGCTGCTGCGGGCCCACCCGCCGGTGCTGTCCTTCCGCCGAACCGCCGCCCGGGACACCGAACTGGCCGGGACGCGGATCGCCGCGGGCGACAAGGTCGTCGTCTTCCACGTCTCCGCCAACCACGACGAACGCGTCTTCCCCCACCCGCACCGCCTCGACCTCGGCCGCCGCCCGAACCCGCACGTCTCCTTCGGCGACGGGCCGCACGTGTGCCTCGGCGCCCACTTCGCGCGACTGCAACTCCGCGTCTTCTACGAGGAGTTGCGTGAAGCCTGCGCGGGCGTCGAGTCCGCCGGGACGCCCCGGCGGCTCGTCTCCAACTTCATCAACGGGATCAAGTCGCTGCCGGTGCGACTGCGGGAGCCCTGAGCGCCGCCCGCGTCACGTCGGCCACCAGCTCGACCACGTCGGGGCCGTACGCCTGGGAGTTGACCACCCGCAGCAGCAGGACGAACGAGCCGCCCTTGTGCGTGCGGGCGAGGCGCTCGTGGTGCCGGGCCAGATAGCGGGTCGCCGCCTGGTTGGTGATCGCCCGCTGCCCGCAGAAGAGGAAGACCGGCCGCCCGCCCTCGCCCGCCGTGATCCGCGCCAGCACCACGTACTCGACGGCGCCCGGATCCATCCGGTACCGCTCGCCGCCGACCTCGATCGCGCCCCGCTCCTCCACCGGCTCCGGCTCCGTGTTCATGGAGAGGCCCGGCAGCAGCGACCCGAGATGCGCCTGCATGCGCCTGTTCGAGCCCGGCCCGCCGACGCAGAACTCCGTGCGGTCGCCGAAGCCCAGATGGGTCCGGTCGTGCTGGACGATCTGCGCCTGCGCCCCGCAGTCCTTCACCAGCGCGGCCAGTTCGAGCAGCGCGAAGACGTCGAAGCGGTGCACCGCCCCGTCCCCGCCCGCCTCCCGGTTGACCACCAGCAGACACTCCGCGTGGCCGGGCAGGCCGAAGAACGCCTGCTTGCGGCGGAGCCGGCGACGCCACACGTACGTCCGGGTGAGCCAGCCCAGCGACGCGCTGAGGCCGGTCGCCAGCACGCCGAGCACGATGTTCCGCAGGTCCTCGTCCATAGGGGCGCATGCTAGCGGCGGTCGGGTGACCGTTCGAGAGGGGAGGGAGGCGCTCTCCTCGCCGGGCCCGTGCGGAAGTTACGGTGGGTGCCGGAGCGTTGACGGGAGGTCAGGGATGCGTCGGTCCGCCTGGCGGTACGGGATGATCGCGGCGGCCGCCGCGACGGTGCTCTCCGTGGGAGCCGCGGCCCCACCCGCCCCCACGGGCCCGCCCCCGGCGGCCCCGCCGGCGAAGGTGCCCGTCGCCGTCGGGCACGGCGGAGCCGTCGCCAGCGTCGACGCCGACGCGAGCGCCGCCGGCATCGAGGTCCTGCGTCGGGGCGGCAACGCCGTCGACGCGGCCGTCGCCGTGGCCGCCGCCCTCGGCGTCACCGAGCCCTACTCGGCCGGCCTCGGCGGAGGCGGCTACCTCGTCCACTACGACGCCAGGACCCGTACGGTCTCCACCCTCGACGGCCGCGAGACCGCCCCCGCCTCCGCCGGCGCCGACCTCCTCACCGAGCACGGCGCGCCGCTCCCCTTCGAGGAGGCGATGACCAGCGGGCGCGCCGTCGGCACCCCCGGCACCCCCGCCACCTGGGCGGCCGCCCTCGACGCCTGGGGCACCCGGCCGCTCCGCGAACTCCTCGCCCCCGCCGAGCGCCTGGCCCGCGACGGCTTCACCGTCGACGCGACCTACCGCGCCCAGACCGCCGCGAACGAGGCCCGCTTCCGCGACTTCCCGGCGTCCGCCGCGCTCTTCCTGCCCGGCGGCCGGCTCCCCGAGGTCGGCACGGTCGTGAGGAACCCCGACCTGGCACGCACCTACGCGCTCCTCGCCGAGCAGGGCGCGGGCGCCCTCTACCGCGGCCCGCTCGCCCGCGACATCGTCCGCACCGTCCGCACCCCGCCGGTGCGCGCGGGCGCGGCCCGCGTCGTCCGCCCCGGCGACCTGACGGAGCGGGACCTCGCCGCGTACCGCACGGTCCGGCGCGCGCCCACCGAGACCGCCTACCGGGGCCTCCGGGTCCTCGGCATGCCCCCGTCGTCGTCCGGCGGCACGACCGTCGGGGAGGCCCTCAACATCCTGGAGACCACGGACCTCTCCGCCGCCACGGAGCGGCAGTACCTCCACCGCTTCATCGAGGCGAGCCGGATCGCCTTCGCGGACCGGGGGCGCTGGGTCGGCGACCCCGCCTTCGCGCCGGTGCCCGTCCGGGGCCTGCTCTCCCAGCGGTACGCCGACTCCCGCGCCTGTCTGATCCGGGACGACGCCGTCCTCCGCAGCCCGCTCGCCGCCGGCGACCCCCGGAACCCGGTGCCGTGCGCCACCGGCGGGGCCGTGGTGCCACCGACGTACGAGGGCGACAGCACCACCCATCTGACCGTCGCGGACCGGTGGGGGAACGTCGTCGCCTACACGCTCACCATCGAGTCCACCGGCGGCAGCGGCATCACCGTCCCCGGCCGCGGCTTCCTGCTCAACAACGAACTGACCGACTTCTCCTTCGTCCCCGCGAACCCCGCCGTGCCCGACCCCAACCTGCCCGGCCCCGGCAAGCGCCCCCGCTCCTCGATCTCGCCGACGATCGTGCTCGACCGGCAGGGCCGCCCGGTGGTCGCCCTCGGTTCCCCGGGCGGCGCCACCATCGTCACCACCGTCCTCCAGACCCTCACCGGTTTCCTCGACCGGGGCCTGCCGCTGGTCGACGCCATCGCCGCGCCGCGCGCCAGCCAGCGCGACCGGACCGCGACCGAGCTCGAACCGGCCCTCTGGGACGGCCCCTCGCGGCCCGCGCTCGAAGCCCTCGGGCACACCTTCCGGCGGAACCCGGAGATCGGCGCCGCCACCGGCGTCCAGCTCCTTCCCGACGGGCGCTGGCTCGCCGCCGCGGAGACCGTCCGCCGGGGCGGTGGCTCCGCGATGGTCGTCCGGCCGGACCGCTGAGGGACCGGAGTCGGTCCGCTGTCAGGCGCCGTCCGCGTCGTCCAGCCCCATCCGCCGCGCCAGCGCGGCGGTCCCCCGGACCATCAGGCCGTCGCAGATCTGCTCCGGGGTGACGTGGTTGCTGCGGTGGTCGTCGTGGACCTCGTACAGCAGCGCCTGGACGAGCGTCTCCTCGCGCGCGGTGGGCGGCGCGGGCAGCGGGGTGTCCCGCCACAGCTCGGCGACCGTCGCCGGGCACACCGGCGCGGGCAGCCCGCAGCCGAGCGAGCCGATCGCCCGCGCCAGCCGGATCGCCCCGAGCGCGACCGACCGCTCCGACAGCTCCCGCCGGAACGCGAGCCGCCCGGCGGCCCCGGGGTCGCACGCGCGGGCCGCCTCGGTGACCTGTCCGACCGTGGGCCCGTCCGTCCAGACCAGCGCCGGCCCGTCCCCCGCGTCCAGGCGTATCCCGGCCCCCAGCCGGTCGCCCACGGCGGCGGCCAGCGCGTCGAGCGGTCCCGTCCCCGGGCTGCGATCCTCCGTCATGCCGCGAGTCTAGGAGCGGCCACCGACACCGCCCCCGAGACGGCCCCCGACGCCGACGCCGCCCCCGGCCCGCTCTACGGGGCCGTCAGGATGCGGGGGCCCGCGTCGGTGACGGCGACCGTGTGCTCGGCGTGGGCGGCGCGGGAGCCGTCGAGGGTACGGATCGTCCAGCCGTCCCGTGCCGTGTAGTGGCCGTCGCCGCCGCCCCCGACGAGCATCGGCTCGATCGCGAGGACCATGCCGTGCCGCAGCCGCATCCCGCGCCCCGGCCGCCCCTCGTTGGGCACCCCGGGGTCCTCGTGCATGGTGCGGCCGACGCCGTGCCCGCCGAAGCCGTCCGGGATGCCGTACCCGGCCTTCCGGCACACCGTGCCGACGGCGTGCGCGATGTCCCCGATCCTGTTGCCGACGACGGCCGCCTCGATGCCCGCCGCCAGGGCCTCCTCGGCGGCCGCGATCAGCCGGGTGTCCTCGGGCCGGGCGCGGCCGACGGTGAAGCTGATCGCCGCGTCCCCGACCCAGCCGCGCAGTTCGGCCCCGCAGTCCACGGAGACCAGGTCGCCGTCCCGGAGGACGGTCCCGTCCGGGATGCCGTGCACGATCGCGTCGTTGACGGACACACAGGTGACGCCCGGGAAGGGCACCGGCGCCCAGCCCGGGTGGTAGTCCAGGAAGGGCGAGCCGGCGCCCGCCTCGGCCAGCACCTCCCGCGCCGCCCGGTCCAGGGCGACGGCCGGTACGCCGGGCGCCGCCACCTCCCGCGCCGCCGCCAGGGCGCGGGCCACGATCCGGCCCGCCTCACGCATGGCCGCCAGGTTCTCTTCGGTCTTGATCTCCACCATTCCCATTACTATACCGGTATAAGAATCGGGTCGGGCCGGTAGAGTGGTCCGCATGGTGCGCACCCCTCTCACCCCGGAAGAGCGCGAGCGCGGCGAGCGGCTCGGGCGGCTGCTGCGCGACGCCCGCGGCGGCCGGTCGATGGTCGAGGTCGCCGCGGCGGCCGGCCTCTCGGCCGAGACCCTCCGCAAGATCGAGACCGGCCGTGCCCCCACCCCGGCCTTCTTCACCGTCGCGGCGCTCGCCGGCGTCCTCGACCTGTCGCTGGACGAGCTGCTCGTCCGCTGCGCGCTGCTGCCCGCCTGAGCCGGGCGGCGACCGGCCCCCGCCGCCGAGTGGCCCCCGCCGGGCCGGGGGAGGAGGCTGGAGGTGAGTACGTCCGGGTGGACCGGGGGCGTACCGCCACGGGGCCTCCGCCCGGCCGGGAAAGGGGCCTTGCCATGCGCATGCTGCTGAAGGTCGAGATGGACACCGAGACCTCGAACGAGCTGATCCGGCAGGGCGCCGCCGACCAGGTCATCAAGGAGGCGCTCGGGCGGATCCGCCCCGAGGCCGCCTACTTCACCGTCGAGAACGGCTGCCGCACCGGCTACTTCTTCTTCGACCTGACCGACACCACCGACCTGCCGTCGATCTCGGAGCCGTTCTTCATGCGGCTCGGCGCCAAGGTCCACTACTCGCCGGTCATGAACCAGCAGGAACTGGCCGAGGGCCTGGGCCGCATCTCGGGCCGAGGCTGAACCGGCGCCTCTGCCCCACCGGGTCGGCCCCCTGCCCCATCGTTCGGCCCCTCCTGCCCCATCGGGGCGGCTCCCCCTGCCCCTGCGGGCCGGGCCCCCGGCCCTCCGGGTCGGGCTCTCCCCGGCCCGTCCGCCTCAGGCCGAGACCGCCAGCTGCACCCGGCTGTGCCGGGGCGCCTCGATCTCGTCCAGCAACGCGAGCGCCAGATCGGCGTGCGCGATCCGGCCGGGGCCGTCCACGACCGTGCCGACCGCGGTCCGGTAGCCGCCGGTGGGCTCCGCCTCGGCGTCCAGGTCCAGCGGCGGCACCACCATCAGCCAGTCCAGCTCCGGCCCGGCCGTCGCGGCCAGCAGCTCGAACTCCACCACGTGGCCCTGCGCGAAGGTTCGCCACTCCGCGGGGAAGCCGGGCGCGTCCATCAGCCGCACGCCGTTCGCGTCCTCCAGGGTGGTGGCGATCCCGAGGGTCAGCAGTCGGCCCACCCCGGCCTCCGTGAGCCCCGTGACCAGCGCCTTCGCCGTCGCCTCGAAGTACTCCTCCGACGGTACGTCGAGGCGGACGGAGGCGTGCACCACCGCGTCGTGTCCGGCGGCGAGCGCCGCCACCGCCCCCGGGTCCGTCGCGTCGCCCCGCACCACCGTCACGCCCGCCCGCGCCAGGTCCGGGTGGCGCGCCGGATCCCGTACCACCGCCGTCACCCGGTGGTCCCGGGCCACCGCCTCCGCCACGGCCGCGCGGCCGACCCGCCCGCCGGCGCCGAGGACCACGATCCGCCGGCCGTCGCTGTTCCCGTTCTCGTTCTCGTTCTCGTTCATGACCGGGACCGTAGGACGGGGGGACCCGGTTACTTCAACGGTACCGGCGCGGCTACCGTCGGACCCATGAGCGAACTGCCCCCGATCGCCGTCCGGTTCGACGACCCGGCCTGCGCCGACGGCGCCGCCCAGCCCTTCCGCGTCGGCGACAAGTGGACCGGGGTGGTGCTGCGCTGCCTGGAGGACGGCGCCGCCCGCCGGTTCGGCGAACTCCGCGCCGCCCTTCCCTGGATCACCGCCAAGGTCCTCACCGAGACCCTGCGCTCCATGGAGCGCAGCGGCTTCCTTGCCCGGAGCGCGTACGACGAGAACCCGCCCCGCGTCGAGTACGCGCTCACCCCGCTCGGCCGCTCGCTCCTCGGCCCGCTCGACACCGCCTGCGCCTGGGCCCGCGCCCACGGCACCGAGATCGGCGACGCCCGGGCGGCGTACACGGGGGACCGCCCGGTCGCGTGAGGCCCGCCGTCCGGGCTAACCGCGGATGCGGCGCCCCGCCCGCGGCCCCACCGTGGTGCCGTGCATCCTCAGTCGCGTACCCGCGCGCGCCGACTCCGGGCGCTCGCCGCCACCCTCGCCCCGCTGCTGCTGCTCGCCACGGCGGCGTGCGGCGGAGCGGACACCGGCGACCGGGCGCAGGCGCCGCCGGCCGGCACCGCGCCGGAGCGCTTCCGTCATCCCGGCGTCCTCGTCGGCGGCGCCCAGCTGGACGCCGTCCGGCGCCACGTGGCGGCCGGCGAGGAGCCCTGGGCCTCCGCCTACCGGGCGATGGCCGCCTCCGCGTACGCCGACCTCGGCTACGTGCCGCACCCGGCCGCGACCGTCGCCTGCGCCTCCCACGCCGGCACCGACGCCTGCGTCGCCGAACGCGAGGACGCCCTCGCCGCGTACACCCACGCGCTCATGTGGTCCGTCTCCGGGAAACGGGCGCACGCCGCGAAGGCCGTCGAGATCATGGACGCCTGGGCACGGACCGTCAAGGAGCACACCCGCGACGACGCCGACCTCCAGACCGCCTGGTCCGGCTCGTCCTGGGCGCGCGCCGCCGACATCGTGCACGCCGGCTACCCCGCCTGGGACGGCGCCGCCGTCCAGCGCTTCAAGTGGATGCTGCGCAAGGCGTATCTGCCCGCCGTCACCTCCGACGTCCCGGACTACAACGGGAACTGGGAGCTGGCGATGACCGACGCGGCGATCGGCATGGCCGTCTTCCTGGAGGACCGCCGCCTCTTCGAGCAGTCCGTACGGCGCTACCGCGCCCGCGTGCCCGCCTACTTCTACCTCGCCTCCGACGGCGCCCTGCCCAAGCCGCCGCCCGGCGGCACCATCGACACGCCCGACGAGCTCGCCACGTACTGGTTCGGCCAGCGCACCTACCGCGACGGCCTCGGCCAGGAGACCTGCCGCAACTTCATGCACATCGGCTACTCCCTCGCCGCCACCGCCCACATCGCCGAGACCGCCTGGCACCAGGGCGTCGACCTCTACCGCGACCAGGCCGAACGGATCGCCGCCGCCCTGGAGTTCCACGCCCGCTACCAGCTCGGCGCGACCGCCCCGCGCTGGCTGTGCGGCGGCAAGGTCGAGCGCACCATGGGCCCCGACGTCGAGGTCGCCCTCAACCACCTCGAAGGCCGCATGGGCATGCGGCTGCCGCAGACCGCGAAGCTCGCCGCGCGCCAGCGCCCCGGCGGCACCGACGACCTCTTCGTCGCCTGGGAGACCCTGACCCACGCCCGCAACCCCACCCCGGCATAGGGTCGGCGGTCATGACGACCGACGGACGAATCCCCGAAGAGCTGCGGCGCGCCCGCTACCTCAGCCTCACCACCTTCCGGAAGAACGGCACCGGGGTCGCCACCCCCGTCTGGTACGCCGTCGACGGCGAGCGGCTGTACGTGTGGACCCGCACCGACTCCTGGAAGGTGAAGCGGCTCCGCAACGACCCCCGGGTCGAACTGGCCGTCTGCGACGTGCGCGGCAACGTCCCCGACGGCGCCGTCCGCACCCCCGGCACCGCCCGGCTCGTCACCGGCGACGAGCTGCGGCACATCCGCCGGCTGCTCTCCCGCAAGTACACCTACCAGTTCTGGCTCGTGGACTGGCCGGCCATGATCGCCCGCCTCGGCAAGCGCCCCCACACCGGCATCGTCGTCACCCTGTGACCGGCCGGTACGCCACCGATGTGGTCTCCGGGGCACGGAAAGGAAAACGGTCCGTAGCCGTCCGGTAACACGACTGCGGTGCAATGCCCTGCGGCGGACCGGAAGGTCCCCCTCTACCGCAGGGCAGGTGCACGCATGACGGTCACTCACATCCCGTCGGAGATGGCGGAGTTCACCCACTGGCTGGGCGGGCTCGCGGCCCGCGCCGAGCGGACCGGCGGCTGGTGGGCCGTCTTCGCCGAACGGGACCCGGACGGACTGCGCGCCTGCCTCGACGGCGCCGAACTGCTGCCCTGGGACGTCGTCGAGTCCCTCCTCCACGACGTCGGCGAGGCGCCGGGGCGCGGGCGGGAACTGTACGCGGCGGCCGCCGCCGCCCACGACCGCAGACCCGGCGGCGCCGAGGCGCTGACCGCCCGCCGCGAGCTGATGGAACGTGAACGGCGGCACGCCGAGACCCGCGTCCGGGAGCTGGGCGAGGGGATCCGCGCCGCGGGCCCCGAGGAGGCCGCCCGGCTCGCCCACGACCTCGCCTGGACCCGCGACGACCACGCCCGCGCCACTGCCCGGATCGCCGACCTCACCGACCGCCTCGACCGGCTCCACGCGGCCCCGGCGCCGCCCGCGCCGGCCGTGCCGCCGGAGCGGGCGCGGCCCCGCGGCGCCCGGTACGCCTGGACGGAGGGCGACGCCGCCGAAGGGCCCGCGCCCGCCGTCGTACCCCACCTGCCCACGGGCGGGGCGGAGCCGCGCGGTGCCCGGTTCAGGATCCGGGGCACCTCGCGTCACGCCGGCGGGCCCCGCGACGCCGAGGCGTCCCGTACCGGCGCCGCGCCCGGGGCCGCAGGACCGGCGGCCGCCCCGGACGAGGCCGCGGAGGCCGCCCGCGCCGCCGCCAACGCCGTCTACGCCCTCCAGCGGCTGCGCGCCCAGGGCCGTACCGGCGAGGCGCACGAGCTGCTCTGCGAGGCGCTCGGCGGGCCGCCCGCCCGGCTGCCCGCGCTCGCCGGGGAGCTCCACCGCGCCGGATTCGGCGCCGACTGGGACACCCTGCTCTGGGAGGCCGCCTCGCTGCCGCCCGCCCGGCTGGCCGCCGTGGCCGGGGCGCTCGCCGACGCCGGCCGCGCCGACGACTGCGAACAACTGCTCCGCCAGGGGATCGCCCGGCCCGTCGAGGAGCTGGCCGGAGCCGTGGCCGCCCTGATCGGCGAGGGCCACGACCGCGAGGCGGGGGCGCTGCTCACCGCCTTCGTCCGGGTCCGCGCCCCCGAGGAGGCGGCCCGGCTCGCGGCCGTGGACCCGGCGCTGCTGCTGCCCCGGCTCGGCGCGGCCGCCCGGGGCCTGTCGCCCGCCGTCGACCGCGCCCTGCGGCACGCGCTGCGGGTCGCCGGGGTCCTCGGGCCCTGATCGCGCCCGCACCCCCGAGGTCTCGGCCCGGAAACGGAACCGTACGGGCGGGGAGCAGTCGGGACGTGTCGGTACGTGCCCGGTGTGGACCACTCCGGTATGAAACATGATCGACCGTGCTGCTTCCGGGCGGCAGTCTTGCTCCGAGGTGTGACGGGGCTTACGTTCTCCTCCTACGCATCGTGTCTACGGGCGTAGAGGCTCTCTGACGCCGTGCCGAAGGAGCAGCTCATGACCGTCGTACGCGCCGCCCTCGTCCAGGCGACCTGGACCGGCGACACCGAATCCATGATCGCCAAGCATGAGGAGCACGCCCGCGAGGCGGCCCGCCAGGGCGCCCAGGTGATCGGGTTCCAGGAGGTGTTCAACGCCCCCTACTTCTGCCAGGTCCAAGAGCCCGAGCACTACCGCTGGGCCGAGCCCGTACCGGACGGCCCCACCGTCACGCGGATGCGGGAGCTCGCCCGCGAGACCCGCATGGTGATCGTCGTCCCGGTCTTCGAGGTCGAGTCCGAGGGCTTCTACTACAACACCGCGGCCGTCATCGACGCCGACGGCAGCTACCTCGGCAAGTACCGCAAGCACCACATCCCGCAGGTCAAGGGGTTCTGGGAGAAGTACTACTTCCGCCCGGGGAACGCCGGCTGGCCGGTCTTCGACACCGCCGTCGGCAAGGTCGGCGTCTACATCTGCTACGACCGCCACTTCCCCGAGGGCTGGCGCCAACTCGGCCTCAACGGCGCGCAGTTGGTCTACAACCCGTCGGCCACCCACCGCGGCCTCTCGTCCTACCTGTGGCAGCTGGAGCAGCCCGCCGCCGCCGTCGCCAACGAGTACTTCGTCGCCGCCATCAACCGCGTCGGCGTCGAGGAGTACGGCGACAACGACTTCTACGGCACCAGCTACTTCGTCGACCCGCGCGGCCGGTTCGTCGGCGACGTCGCCTCCGACAAGGAGGAGGAACTCGTCGTCCGCGACCTGGACTTCGGGCTCATCGAGGAGGTCCGGCAGCAGTGGGCCTTCTACCGGGACCGCCGCCCCGACGCGTACGACGGGCTGGTCCAGCCGTGAACAGCCTGCACGCCCGCCACCGTTCCGTCCTCCCCGACTGGCTGGCGCTCTACTACGACGACCCGATCGAGATCACCCACGGCGAGGGCCGGTACGTCTGGGACGCCGACGGTCGCCGTTACCTGGACTTCTTCGGCGGCATCCTCACCACCATGACCGCCCACGCCCTCCCCGAGGTCACCAAGGCGGTCGCCGAACAGGCCGGCCGGATCGTCCACTCCTCCACGCTCTACCTCAACCGGCCGATGGTGGAGCTCGCCGAACGGATCGCCACCCTCTCCGGCATCCCCGACGCCCGCGTCTTCTTCACCACCTCCGGCACCGAGGCCAACGACGCGGCCCTGCTCCTCGCCACCACGTACCGCCGCTCGAACCAGATCCTGGCGATGCGCAACAGCTACCACGGCCGCTCCTTCTCCACCGTCGGCGTCACCGGCAACCGCACCTGGTCGCCCACCGGCCTGTCCCCGCTCCAGACCTTGTACGTGCACGGCGCGGTCCGCAGCCGGGGCCCCTTCGCCGGGCTCACCGACGAGCGGTTCACCGAGGCCGCCGTCGCCGACCTGGAGGACCTGCTCGGCCAGACCCGTTCGGGCGTGGCCGCCCTGATCGCCGAGCCCGTCCAGGGCGTCGGCGGCTTCACCTCCCCGCCCGACGGGCTGTACGCCGCCTTCCGCCGCGTCCTCGACCGGCACGGCATCCTCTGGATCTCCGACGAGGTGCAGACCGGCTGGGGCCGCACCGGCGACCACTTCTGGGGCTGGCAGGCGCACGCCCAGGCCGGACCGCCCGACCTGCTCACCTTCGCCAAGGGCATCGGCAACGGCATGGCGATCGGCGGGGTGGTCGCCCGTGCCGAGATCATGAACTGCCTTGACGCCAACTCCATCTCCACCTTCGGCGGTTCACCCGTCACCATCGCCGCCGGCCTCGCCAACCTCGGCTACCTCCTCGACCACGACCTCCAGGGCAACGCCCGCCGGGTCGGCGGCCTGCTCATCGAACGGCTCCGGGCCGCCGCCGCGGGCGTCGACACCGTCCGCGAGGTCCGCGGGCGCGGCCTGATGATCGGCATCGAGCTCGCCGACCCCGTCACCGGACGCGCCGCCCCCGAGGCCGCCTCCGCCGTCCTGGAGGCGGCCCGCGAGGGCGGTCTCCTCATCGGCAAGGGCGGCGGCCACGACACCAGCGCCCTGCGTGTCGCGCCCCCGCTCTCCCTCACCGTCGCCGAGGCCGAGGAGGGCGCGGCGATCCTCGAACAGGCCCTCCGATCCCTCTAGTTCGCAGGGGAGAAGTCCCGTGAGCACCCGAACCCTCATCCGGGGCGGCCTGGTCGTCACCGCCTCCGACGAGCTCCACGCCGACGTCCTCGTCGAGGACGGCCGCATCGCCGCGCTCGCCGCCCACGGCTCGGACGCGGCGGCCGGATGGACCGCCGACCGCGTCCTCGACGCCACCGACCGGTACGTCATCCCGGGCGGCGTCGACGCCCACACCCACATGGAACTGCCCTTCGGCGGCACCTTCGCCTCCGACACCTTCGAGACCGGCACCCGCGCCGCCGCCTGGGGCGGCACCACCACCCTCGTCGACTTCGCCGTCCAGACCGTCGGCCGCCCCCTCCGCGAGGGCCTGGACACTTGGTACGCCAAGGCCGACGGCAACTGCGCGATCGACTACGCCTTCCACATGATCATGTCGGACGTCACGCCGGCCACCCTCCGCGAGATGCCCCTCCTCATCGAGGAGGGCATCACCTCCTTCAAGGGTTTCGTTCGGTCGCGTGACCAGGGGTTTTCTGGCGGAGTAGGCCGTGTGCCGTACGGGGTGGCGGCGTGAGGGGGCCGGCGGGCGTGGGCGTGGCCTCGGCCCGTGCCGGTGGTGGTCTGTTCGGCGGTGGGTGTGAAGGGATGGCTGGGGAATGACTCGGACTCTGATTACCGGTGGTCTTGTGATCACGGCCGCGGACGAGGTGCACGCGGATGTGCTGATCGAGCACGGCCGGGTGGTGGCGCTGGCGGCGCCGGGGACGCAGGAGTGGACGGCGGACCGGGTGATCGACGCGTCGCAGAAGTACGTGATCCCGGGCGGGGTGGACGCGCACACGCATATGGAGCTGCCTTTCGGTGGCACGTTCGCGTCGGACACGTTCGAGACGGGGACGCGCGCGGCGGCGTGGGGCGGCACGACGACGATCGTCGACTTCGCGGTGCAGGCGAAAGGCGAGCCGCTTCGGGCCGGCCTGGACGCCTGGATGGAGAAGGCGGACGGGAACTGCGCGGTCGACTACGCGTTCCACATGATCATGTCGGACGTGAACGAGATGACCCTCAAGGAGATGCCGAAGCTGGTCGAGCTCGGGGTTTCCTCGTTCAAATTGTTTATGGCGTATCCCGGGGTCTTCTATTCGGACGACGGGCAGATTCTTCGGGCGATGCAGGTGGCCGCGGGGACCGGTGGTCTGATCATGATGCACGCGGAGAACGGCATCGCGATCGACGTCCTGGTGGAGCAGGCCCTGGCACGGGGCGAGACGGACCCCCGCTACCACGGGGAGGTCCGCAAGGCCCTGCTGGAGGCGGAGGCCACGCACCGGGCGATCCAGCTGGCCCGGGTGGCGGGCTCGCCGCTGTACGTCGTCCACGTGTCGGCGCAGGAGGCGGTGGCCGAGCTGGCGGCGGCCCGGGACCTGGGTCTGCCGGTCTTCGGGGAGACCTGTCCGCAGTACCTTTTCCTGTCGACGGACAACCTGGCGGAGCCGGACTTCGAGGGCGCGAAGTACGTGTGCTCGACGCCGCTGCGGCCGAAGGAGCACCAGGCGGCGCTGTGGCGGGGCCTGCGGACGAACGACCTCCAGGTGGTGTCCACGGACCACTGCCCGTTCTGCTTCGTGGGGCAGAAGGAGCTGGGCCGGGGCGATTTCTCGAAGATCCCCAACGGCCTGCCGGGCGTGGAGAACCGCATGGACCTCCTCCACCAGGCCGTCGTCGACGGGCACATCTCGCGCCGCCGCTGGATCGAGATCGCCTGCGCCACTCCGGCCCGGATGTTCGGCATCTATCCGCAGAAGGGCACGATCGCCCCCGGCGCCGACGCGGACGTCGTCATCTACGACCCGCACGCCACCCAGACGCTGTCGGCCGAGACCCACCACATGAACGTCGACTACTCGGCGTACGAGGGGAAGAGGGTCACCGGCCAGGTCGAGACGGTCCTCTCGCGCGGCGAGGTCGTCATCGACCAGCGCAAGTACGTGGGCCACGCCGGTCACGGCACGTTCGTGCCCCGCGGTCTTTGTCAGTACCTTGGCTGAACGGCCCATTGGTCCCATCGCACTGACTCGAACTGGGAGGCCCCCGAAGTGGACTTCGGACTCGTCCTGCAGACCGACCCGCCCGCGTCCCAGGTCGTCGGCCTGATGCGCCGGGCGGAACGCAGCGGCTTCCGCTACGGCTGGACCTTCGACTCCGCCGTGCTGTGGCAGGAGCCCTTCGTCATCTACAGCCAGATCCTCGAACACACCACCAAGCTCCACGTCGGCCCGATGGTGACGAACCCGGGCACCCGCACCTGGGAGGTGACCGCCTCCACCTTCGCCACCCTCAACGACATGTTCGGGAACCGGACCGTGTGCGGCATCGGCCGCGGCGACTCCGCCATGCGCGTCGCCGGCCGCAAGCCCAACACCCTCGCCCGCCTCGGCGAGGCCATCGAGGTCATCCGCGACCTCGCCGAGGGCCGCGAGGCCGAGGTCGACGGCAACCCGATCCGCATCCCCTGGATCAAGAACGGCAGACTGCCGGTCTGGATGGCGGCGTACGGGCCCAAGGCCCTCGCCCTGGCAGGGCAGAAGGCCGACGGCTTCATCCTCCAGCTCGCCGACCCCTTCCTCACCGAGTGGATGGTCAAGGCGGTCCGGCAGGCCGCCACCGACGCCGGCCGCGACCCCAACACCCTGACGATCTGCGTCGCCGCCCCCGCCTACGTCACCGCCGACGACTCCCCGGAGGCCCTGGCGCACGCCCGTGACCAGTGCCGCTGGTTCGGCGGCATGGTCGGCAACCACGTCGCCGACCTCGTCGCCAAGTACGGCGAGCACTCCTCCATGGTCCCCGAGGAGCTGACCGCGTACATCAAGGACCGGCAGGGCTACGACTACTCCCACCACGGCCGCGCCGACAACCCGGACACCGCCTTCGTCCCCGACGACATCGTCGACCGCTTCTGCCTCCTCGGCCCCGCCGAGGCCCACATCGACAAGCTCCGCCACCTCAAGGACTTGGGCGTCGACCAGTTCGCCGTCTACGCCATGCACGACCACCGCGAGAGCACCATCGACGCCTACGGCACCCACATCATCCCGTCGTTCCGCTGACGAAGCTGGTCAGTGGCTCAGTATCTACAGGCCGTCACGAAAGCCCATGCGTCACGTCGGGGCCGGTCCGGGGAGGAGCTTCCTGCGGTGGAGTAGTTCTCCTGAGTGCCCCAGCACCTGGTCGGCGGTGGTGCCGCAGGTCGCCCAACACGTGATGCCGGTCGCCTCCAGAGGGCCGGTACGGAGTTGACTCGCAGCAGCCGCCCGTGGCTGTCGCCTCCCAACTCCGCGATGGCGACTCCGTTCGGCGCGTACTCGAAGGTCTGGCGGAACGACTCCTCACTGGCGCGCAGGGCCGTCTGCTCGCGCTCCAGCCGCACCAGCGTCCGCTGCATGTTCGCTCGCCGACGCGCCATGCTTATGGATATGGCCGAGTGGAAGGCATACGTGCGCAGTGCCTCGCAGGCCTGGGCGCCTGGGCGGCGGCCGTCCTTCGGGCGGTCGACGGAGATCACGCCGATCAGCTCGCCGTGAGGCGAGCGCATCGGTGCGGAGAGCCGGTCGTCGGGGTACCACCCGTCGTCGTGTTCGGGCGGGGGCCTTCGGCGTGCCACTGCGGTACGTCGTCGCCGTTGAGCACCCAGCCTTCCGTGTGCGGGATGAAGCGCAGCCCCGACCAGTCCTCGCCCATGTGTAGCCGGCGGTCCCAGGAGGCGCGGGAGCCGACCTGGCCGGGGATCAGCGCCTCAGCGGCAGGGCTGCCGCCAGTGCGGCGACGACGAGGTCTCCGTCGGAGCGGACGAGGTTGACGCAGGCCAGCCCGTAACCGAATCCGGAGACGGCCACATCGGCGATGGCCTGGAGTGGGTCAGGCAGGCTGTGGGCCATGTAGATATCGGCGATGGCCTGTCGGTCCGCATGGGATCCGGAGCGTGGGGCGGGGCGGCGGGGTGTAGGCGGCGTTGCGGATGAAGGGCGCTTGACCGAGCTGGTTACGGCACAGCCGCTGCGGCTCCGCGCGGTCGCGGGTGACCAGCCGCGTACGCAGCCGGGTGAAGAGCGTGTCGAGACTCAGATACTCGGGCCCACCCGGCACACCCTCCTTCATCAGCGTGACCAGCTCACCGGTCAAGGCGGTGAGTGGCTCGCCCGGCGGCGAGAGCGCCACGGCCGTCTCTGCTGAGGCCGCGAGTAGATACGTGCCGTCTACCTCTAGTGCGGCGGCGGCCGACTGAACCCCGAAGGCCCGCGCGCTGTAGCAGCAGTCCAGGACGACGATCCGGCGCATAGTCAGGCTCTTCTCGACTGGCCAGCGGATCCACTCGTAGGGCGTGGCGGTGTCGTGTACCGACTTGGGATCGCTCATTTCGGTGGCCAGGTGGAGTTTGCCGGTACGGGGATCGAGCAGGCCGTGCCCCGCGTAGTAGACGAGCAGGGTGTCGGTGGCCGCGTCGACGGCCTCCTGGACCGCCCGCGACACGTCGCGGGGGATGGAGGGGTTCGCGACGACGGTGACATGGCCGGGCGGCAGTCTCCACAGGGACGTGAACAGGTCGCGGAACAGGGTCAGATTGCCCGCCACGGCAGGCAGGCCGTCCAGGGCGGTGAACTCGCTCGCCCCGATCAGCAGGACCCGGGTTCCGTCCGGGCCGGGCAACGCGGCCAAGCTGCCGAACCTCCCGTATCTTCGGCGTCATTCAGGAGTGAGCGCACCAGGTTCTCCGCCTCCTGCTGGCTGCGCCCGCTGATCTCGACACGGGTGCCGTCGCCTTGCTGCCCGGGCACGGGTGCAAGCGAGCTGCCCAACTCGCCGCGAACATGCCGCCGTACCGCCCGATTGTCTTCCAACCAGGCTGCAAGAGGGTCTGTCAGTCGAGCGGTGTAACGGTGGTGGTGGGGGTTACTGGCGGGCGGCGGAGAGCCGGCCGTCAAAGGTGATGTCGAAGGCGTTCAACGCGGTCTTCCAGCGCGGAGTCCAGCGGGTCTGCCCCCTGCCGGTCGGGTCGAGCGACATGATCGCCATGTAGACGCACTTCAACGCGGCCTGCTCGTTCGGGAAGTGTCCGCGGGCCTTGACCGTCCGCCGGATCCTGGCGTTCACCGACTCGATCGCGTTCGTGGTGCAGACGATGCGGCGGATCTCAGTGTCAAACCGCAGGAACGGCGTGAACTCCTGCCATGCGTTCTCCCAGAGCCTGACGATCGCCGGATACTTCCGGCCCGAAGCATCGGCGAACTCCGCGAACCGCTCCAGCGCGGCCTCCTCGGTCGCCGCCGTATAGACCGGCCTGAGAAGTTTGGCGATCTTGTCCCAGTCCTGGCGGGCGGCTTAACGGAAGGAGTTCCGCAGCAGGTGGACCACGCAGGTCTGCACGACCGTGCGGGGCCAGACGGCCTCGACCGCGTCGGGCAGGCCCTTCAGCCCGTCGCAGACCAGCATCAGGACATCGTTCACACCGCGGTTCTTGATCTCGGTCAGAACGTGCATCCAGTGCTTGGCGCCCTCGCCGCCGTCCCCGGCCCACAAGCCCAGGATCTCGCGCCGGCCCTCGACGGTGACGGCCAAAGCGACATAGATGGGCCGGTTGGCGACGGCGCCGTCGCGGATCTTCACGTGGATCGCGTCGATGAAGACGACCGGATAGACCGGGTCGAGGGGCCGGTTCTGCCACTCGGCCATGCCCTCGAGGACCTTGTCGGTGATCGTGGAGATCGTCTGACGCCAGACGTCGGCGCCATAAACCTCGGCAAGGTGGGCCTGGACCTCGCCCGTGGTCAGGCCCTTCGCCGACAGCGAGATGACCATCTCATCCACCCCGGTCAGACGCCTCTGCCGCTTCTTGACGATCTTCGGTTCGAACGAGCCGTCCCGGTCACGCGGCACGGATATCTCCACCGGGCCGACGTCGGTCAGCACGGTCTTGGCGCGGGTGCCGTTGCGTGAGTTGCCGCCGTTCTTCCCGGCCGGGTCGTGCTTGTCATAGCCGAGGTGGTCAGTGATCTCGCCCTCCAGGGCGGACTCTAGCAGCCGCTTCGTCAGCTGCTAGAGCAATCCGCCCTCGCCCGTCAGCTGCAGGCCCTCGGCCTGGGCCCGGGACACCAGCCCGTCGATCAGCCGGTCATCCACCACCCTCGCCGACTGAGGCTCTACCGCGTCGCTGATCTCGGCTTCGGCCTCGGTCACGTTCTCACTGGTCATCGGCGCATCCTCCATGATCGGGAGTTACACCGAACGATCTACAGTCCCCGCGCTGGGCCATCGAGGAGTGTTTCCAGGCTGCGAAGAACGAATGCGGCCTGGACCAGTACGAAGTCCGCCGCTACGTGGGCTGGTACCGGCACATCACCCTCGCCATGCTTGCGCATGCCTTCCTGGCTGTCACGGCACACCAGGCACGGGAAAAGGGGGCGTCACCGGTGAGGCAGCCGGGGCCATCGCTCTCACCGTGGCGGAGGTTCGGCGACTCCTGGCAGCTTGTAGTGCCCGGCTACCGCACCTGCGCGGACACCGAGGCCGACGCCACGCGCTGAGCTGGTCGAATTGGCGTCGACGGCGACAATCAGTCGCCCATCGCTGTCACTACCAGCGACGCTGTCGCACGATCGAGGGGCGGTCTCTTCGAGACCACCCCTGACCAACTCCCGTCCCGCTGCACTCCAGCCGCCCGGCATCGCCCCAGGTCAGACACCAAAGTCCTGCTGGAGTACTAGCGGGTGGCCCTGTATCCCGTCAGGGCCGAATACGCGGATTCCGCCCGCCGCGCCTCCGGCACGGACGCGGGCGCGTGCGCGAGGAAGTCGGCGGTGGAACCGGAGAACGTGATCGTGCCCTCGGTGAGGGTGGTGACGTGGTCTGCCTCTTCTGCCAGGTCGGCGACGTCGTGGGTCGAGAGGAGAACCTGTACTTCCCGGGAGGCGAGACCGAGGACAAGGTCGCGGAAAATTCGGCGCTGTGTCGGATCCATACCGGCCGTGGGCTCGTCGAGCAGCAGGACCTCCGCTCCGTGGACGAGGGCGCAGGCGACGCCGACGCGCCGCAGCTGGCCTCCGGACAGACGTTTCGCCTTCATGTCGGAGTGCTCCGTCATCCGGACCTGCTTCAGCGCCTCCGCGGACGCGTCCCAGGCGGCCCGGCGGTTCATCCCTTTCAGCCACCCCGTGTAGGCGACCTGCTCGCGGGCCGTGAGACCTGTCATGGCTGTGATGGTCTGCGGCATCCAAGCGACCTTCAAGCGGTATGCCTTGGAGTGGGAGGGCAGGCCGCCGAGACGCACGGTTCCCTGGTCGGGCTGGTTCACTCCGGCGGCCAGCTTCAACGTGGTCGTCTTCCCGGCACCGTTCGGGCCCAGCAGGACGGTGAGCCCATCGGGGACGGTGTAGCTCATGCGGGAGAGGATGCTGCGGGCGCGGCGTCCGTACGCGAAGGAGACGGAATCGAGTTCGATGGACACGGGGTGGCGGCCTTTCAGGAGACGGCGTGGCGACGGGTGCGGTGGAGTGCGGCCAAGCCGCCGAGGAAGACCACCAGGCAGAAGAAGGCGGTGGGGAGGTAGCCGGCGGGATGCAGGGTCACCGCCCACGGCCACGGTCGCCGGAGGTCGCGGTATCCGGCGAAGGCCGCGATGAACACCCAGGCCACCGGGACGAGGGACATCGCCCGCGGGTGGACCGCGGCCCCGAGGAGCATGAGGCCGCTGAGGAACAGCGTGTTTCGGGCGGCCTCGAATGCCGTCGAGGAGTCCGCGACCGCGCCGACGGCAGCGGCGGCCGACGCGGACGCGACCGTGGCGAAGAAGGCGAGCGCCATGTCGCACAGCGGGACTGGCCGCACCGACAGTCCCTCCGCCTCGGGCAGGCGCTGATCGAGGCTGTGCGCGAGGGTGCCCGTCACGATCAACGGCGTGAGATGCATGAGGAAGAGGAGGCCGCCTCCTGGTGTCAGCAGGCCGGGCAGCCTCACCGACTCGCCGTGAGCGAGGACGGTGAGCAGGGAGAACGCCAGGACGCCCGGCAGCACGACCTCCGTGATGCGTCGCCCCTTCCACCACCAGATCACGAGTCCGCCCCCCGGTCGCCGACTCCGGCCTCGCCGCGGGCGGGCTGTTTCGGGACCAGCTGGCAGGCCTTGGCCTGCTCCCGCCCGAACCATGCCGAACGTTCCGCGGCGGTGGGCAGCGCCAGGCCCTGCGCCGCGCGCTTGCGGACCGCCGCCAGGATCTCGGACCCGTTCGCGAACTGACCGTATTCGCCGACCCGCCTGCCGAGGTAGGCATCCTGGACGCCGAGGGTGTTCGCGGCCCACAGCATGGCGGCGTCGTGGTTGATGATCCAGTTGGCGGACACGCCCGGAGTATTCACCGTGGGGATAGAGCAGGGGAAGGTCACGGCGCTGTACAGAACAGCCAGGCGGATGCCCGTGAGACGGCCCTTCGGCCCTGCCGCCTCCGTTTGGGCGGTCAGCGGGAGCCACCAGGTCGAGCTGTTCGAACGGGGGCGGGTGAGGGAGCGTTCGTACAGCAGACCGTCGGTGACGGTGGACGGGACAGTGACGCCGATGCCAGCTGCCTGGAGCTTCTCCATGGAGTCGACGATCTCGGATCGCACGTTGCCCAGGCGCTCGACGGCTCCTCCGGTCTCGGCCATGCAGACCCGGGGTTCCGAGCCGGCGCAGCGGACAGTGGCGTGGCCGGCGCTGACCGGACCGTTGGTGACCCCCCACCCGGACGCCGTTCGCGCGCTCACGACGACGACTGCCAGAGCGGCGAGCGTCGCCAGGAGCCGCAGGGGAAGCCGTGGGGAGCTCCACCAGACCGCGACGGCGAACGCTACGGCCGCGGCGAAGAGGAGGGGGATGAGGACGGTCGGGGGTGAGTAATACTCGCCGAAGGCGACGCTCGTGCTCAGCTGCCCGGACACGTGCCGCGGCCAGATGGGATCGCTGAAGGCCGACGTCTTGCTGATCACGTAGAAGGCGGCGACGGCGCCGAACGGGGCAGCGATCGCGCGCGGGGCGAGGTGGCCGAGGACGCAGCCGACCACGGCGTACGCACACACGATGCCCATGCCCATGAAGAGGGGAAGGCTGGCGGTGAACGTGGGGACGAGACCGGTCTCGATCAAGCGCATGGCGACGGGCAGTACCAGAATCGCCCACCCGGCCCCCACCGAGGGGGTGAGCATCTGCCCTGCCACGGTCCATCGGGCCCTGCTGGGCGCCATCTCCCAGACCCGGTCCCGCTTCAGGCGGCCGCCTTCCCATGTGGCGAGGCCGAGGGTGATCGCGTAGGCGAACGCGTAGAAGTAGTCCAGGGCGAGGCTCACTTGCTGGGCACCCCAGAGCGGTCCGGCGACCACCTCCTCGTACGGGTCCTCCAGGTGCAGGGCGTAGAAGAAGTAGAAGGCGATGATGCCGCCCCAGACGGGGGCGGTCCAGATCGCAGCGGAAGAGCGCAGGAGGGCTCGAAGCTTCAATGGGGCACCGATCTCAGTGGGGGAGGGCCGGGAGGGCGAGGCCCCCCCGGCCTGTTGATGTCAGCCGGTCATAGGTCGACGTGAACCGGTCGTCAGTCGGCCAGCGACGTGTCGACGTACACCTTGCTCACGGAAACCGTCGTGCGGATGGTTCCGGAACCGTTGATCGCCGGAATCGTGAAGTACCGGTTGTCGCCGTTGTCGTAGTGGGCGTTCCACTCACCGCGCGAGGTGTAGGACGCGCCGTTGAAGCAGTTGGTGAAGGTCTTGTTCCCCATGTCCTTGTCGAGGCTGAAGGGGATGGCCTGCCAGAGCTTCACGGTGACGGACGTGCCGGTCCCCGACGACACCGCGCAGCCGGTGAACTGGATCTCGGTGTAGTCGTTGTCGGCCCAGTGGCGGGACTCGAAGTTGCCCGGGCCCCAGCCGCCGAGGGAGCCCTCCCAGTTCATCGGCCCTATCTGCCCGGGGTCAGGGGTCGAGTACAGCTCGATGAGTCCCTGCTCCGAGGGATTGGTGACGTAGGCGTCGTCGCCCGAGGACGAAGCGCTTGCCGCGCTCGCCGAGGTGACGGTGCCGACGAGCGTCGCCGCCGCCAGCGCCGCGATCATCGCGGCGCGTGCGGACATGGTGCGGGTCATGGTTCCCCCCATGGGTTGGTGGTGTGGTTGCCGGACGGCGTAGTCCACAATTGCAGACTCGATGTGTCGGAGGCCCCACTTCCGGGGGTGATCCTGGAGATTGCGACCGAAACCGATCCAGTTGGCGCGAAGATGTCCTCTCGCGCCGGCCGGACGGCCGCACGCGTGAGCGCCCCGCGCCGAGGAGCCTCCGATCGGCGGTCGAACAGGGGGCGTTCGCCGGTGCGGCTCACCGGCAGCGCTGTCTCTCTGCTCCTTTGCGGGCGTGGCCTTCGGGCACGCCACGGACCCGGCGCCGATGACGGGGAAGCCGACGACATGTCCGTCACGGCTCAGCTGTGGGGTTCGGTCGGTCGGTGCGGCGAGGTCCGTCCCGGAGGCCGGCAGCCTTGGTCGCAGCGGGGGCGAGGGATCACTTCGGGTGATCCAGCTCGTCGTGGGGTGCAACCGGTGGTGGTCGAGTTCGAGCATCAGCTGTTCGTTCGTCTTCACCCGGAAGCGATCGCGGAGGCCAGCCATGTAGTTCGTGTACGTGCGGCGGCTGATCTCGAGCGTCCGGGTGATGACTTCTCGGCTGCTGCTTGGGAGCGCGTCTGGAGGATGTCGCGTTCGGTGAGCTCGCGGTCGCTTGGGGCGTCCGGCGGGACCGGGAACCAGCGGTCGGCGACCTCCAGTGAGGCTCGAACTCCACTCGCAGCCACGCCAGCAGCGCCGGTTCTCGGGTGACGATGGCCGGTGCGTTCGTGCCCTCGCCCACACGGCGGTCGGAGATCATCGCCAGGGAGTCGGTGATGGCCATGCGGGGGAACCTGCGCGAGGACGTCCTGTTCTAGTGATCTGAGTCGGAGATTCGTCGGCAGGAGGCGGCGACTTTGTCGAGGATCTCGTCGGCTGTTTTGGTCCAGACGAAGGGTCTGGGGTGCTCGTTCCAGTCGGCGAGCCAGGCCCGGATGTCGCGTTCGAGGGACTGGACCGAGCGGTGGACGCCGCGCTTGAGCTTCTTCTGCGTGAGTTCGGCGAACCACCGCTCGACCAGGTTCAGCCAGGACGCGCTGGTGGGTGTGAAGTGCAGGTGGAAACGCGGGTGGGCCAGCAGCCACTTCTTGATGTCGGGCGTCTTGTGCGTCGCGTAGTTGTCCAGGATCAGATGAACCTGGAGATCAGCCGGGACTTCCTTGTCGAGCTTGGCCAGGAACTTCTTGAACTCCGCCGCCCGGTGGCGGCGGTGGAGGGAGCCGATGACCTTGCCGGTGGCAACCTCCAACGCGGCGAACAGCGTCGTGGTGCCGGCCCGGACGTAGTCGTGGCTGCGGCGTTCGGGAACCCCGGGCATCATCGGCAGGACCGGCTGGGACCGGTCCAGGGCCTGGATCTGCGACTTCTCGTCCACGCAGAGGACGAGGGCCTTCTCCGGCGGATCGAGGTAGAGGCCGACGACGTCGCGGACCTTGTCGATGAACAACGGGTCGGTGGACAGCTTGAAGGTCTGGGCCCGGTGCGGCGCCAGGGCGAACGCCCGCCAGATCCGCGAGATGGTCGACTGCGACATGCCCGTCGCCGCCGCCATCGACCTGGTCGACCAGTGGGTCGCGTTCTTCGGCGTCTCCTCCAACGTCTTGACGATCACGCGCTCGACGTCGGCATCGGTGATCTTCCGCGGGACACCGGGCCTCGGGTCGTCGCACAAACCGTCCAGGCCACGTTCGATGAACCGGCGCCGCCAGGTGCGGACCGTGTCCGGAGTGATCCGCAGCCGGCGGGACACCTCCATGATCGAGTGGCCCTCGGCGCACTCCAGCACGATCCGCGACCTCTGAGCCAGGGCCTGGGCCGTCGTCCGGCGGCGTAACCAGCCCTCCAGCACCACCCTCTGGGCATCAGTGACCGACAACGGCGGAATCTTCGGACCCGGACGACTCATACCCAACCAACGACGAATCTCCGACTCAGGACACTAGGCGAATCCTGTCTTGCGGTTCTTTTGGCGTAATCGGTCTCGGGGGCACGAGTTCGGGCGCTTGTCGGATACAAGTTGCGGTAGCGGACGGCGCCCTGGTTCTTGTCCAGGATGGCGACGTCGCGGATGGCCGAGGCCGCCAACCGACCCGCGTGTCTTGGCTGTGTCTGGGACGCCCAGACGTCCGTGGAGTTCTCGATCGCGCTGCGGAGGAGACGGTGGGCGGCGACGGGGCTGATGATGATCTCGACGCCGTTCGTGGAGTCGCGGGATGCGCTGATCGCGGTGGGGTCCAAGGTGTCCAGCAGCGGCGGGATCCGTCTGAGGTGACGAAGTCGTTCCTCGAATACGTCAAGTTCCTGGCGGACCAACTCACGTTCGACCTGTCACAGGGGTTGTGTGCTGCGCCTGCCGGTGAGGGGTTCGGTGAAGACGACTCGAGCCTTCGGAGGGTTTCCAGCCGTGGATCGTCGGCCTGCAGGTCGTGGTCCTCGAGCCGCGCGCCTGTCAAGAGAGCCGCACATCTTCTTCGGACAGGCTGGGGCTCTCGTCCTCATGGGTCGTTTCGCGGGTCTCGTTCACGGTCTCCCCCTGCCCCATCGCGCAATGCGCCGGGCGTCCTTGATCCCTTGCGGGTGTCAAGCCGATACAGGAGCCTAACTCTCCGTGAGTAGACGAAGCCATGGAGAATGATGGTCGCTGAACAACGCGTCGGTAGGGCTGTGCGTGCGCATGGTGAGTCGAGTGAAGGGAGCTCGCCGCATGAGAACCAGGGCCAGGCTCGTGCAAGGGCTCACTGGAGCTCTCTTCCACGCCGCCCGTCGGTTCGGAGGAATGGGCGATGACGGCGGTGAGCCGGGGCCTGGCCACGGCGTGGTCCGGCCGGAACGAAAGCACCGAGATCACCGGGGGAGATACAGAAATGCCGACGAAGCTGACACGTCCGGGCGTGGGCGGACGGCGGGCGGCCGACCGATGGGGAGCCTTGCGCCGGCAGGCGCTTCTCTGGGCAGCCACACGGCAGGCCCGGCGCTTGATCAACCGCGACCTGGGTCTCATGGGCGCCAGCGACATGGACTCCGTGGTCAGGGCGGTCGAGGTGAAGCAAGGCAAGAGGATCACCACGGTCCGGATTCCGTTGCCGCCTGAGGTGTCCGCCTTCTGTATCCGCGGCCAGGACCGCGACTACGTCGTCGTCGACGCGCAGGCGGGCCAGCTGACGCAGGCTCACGCCATCCTGCACGAGCTCTTCCATCTCTGGAAGGAGCACCCCGCAGAAGACGGCGGCCACGACATGGAGATGGACGCGGACACGATTCGTCTGCTCATGCCGGGCGTCAGGCCCGAGGCCGTGCTCCGGGTCCTCACCCGCTCCCACTACGCCAGGAAGGCTGAGCTGGGGGCGGAAACGTTCGCGACGACCATGCTGCAACGCCTCCACCTCTCGGAGACTCCCAGGGACGAGCGGGTATCGTCGACCTTCATCCACAGGAGCGCCGGTGTCTGAGAACACGACGACGGCCGTCTACCTCGGCGTGGCAGGGATCAACCTGCTCATCGGCATCGCGAAAGGCGCTGCCCTCCTTCGGGAACGCACAGCCACGCTGGCCCTGATCACCGGAAGTTTCGCGGTGTCGGTCCTGGTGTACGTGGCGGCCAGTCCGGCCGGATACCGCGGTCTGGGCGCGCTCACCGGCCGCCCCAGCGCAGCCACCCTCCCCATCTACGCAGGGATCATCTTCTGCTACGCCACCACGCACGTCCTCACCATGCTGTGGACCGTCACCACGACTCCTCTTGAACGTGCACGGGTGAACCAGCGCGCGCGTGCATGGGCCGGGATCTACGGCGGTGTCCTCGTGGCGATGGCGGCGGCCTTCTGGTCAGCGGACCTTGACGGGCGCCCCGCGGACCCGATGCACTTCAACACGGACTTCGCCGATCAGACCGCTGTCCTCCTGTTCCTGGGGCTGTTCCTGGGAGCGCTGTCCTGCGCCACGCTCAGCACCGCCCGCCGGGCACGCCGCACCACCCCGGAAGATCCCGCGCTCCAGCACGCGGTTCGCTACTTCAGCGTGGCCATGGTGATCTGTTTCGGCTACGTGCTGTGCAACGCCCCAGCTGTCCTCCTCGCGAGCTTGGGCAGTCGTGCTCTCGAAGACCTGGGCGCTGTCGGGTCGCTGTTCGGCACCCTGGCCGCCGTTCTCACCGGTTACGGCATGACCGGTGCGGCCGTGAGCGCGTGGCTGCGCGAGCGGCGGGACATCAAGGCCCTCCAGCCGTTGCGGCAGCTCGCCGTCCTGGACGTCGACGACAGGCTCGCACTGGACCGGAGCAGCCCCGGCTTGCGCCTTGTGAACGTCCGCTTCACACTGCACCGCTGGGTGGTCGAGATCCTCGACGGCATGCGGGTGCTGCGCGCCTGGTCTTCCGCCGATGCGGTCGAGACGATACGGCGGCACGTGGAAGCCGACGCCTCTGTCCGGTCGCCGGCAACCTGGCAGGCCATCGTGACGGCGGCCGTGCTGCGCGATGCCGTCCAACGCCTGCACGCGGCCCGGTACGACGCAGCGTGTTCGCAGCTGGACCGGCCGGTTCCCTCCGGCACGCCCGTGCCGGCGCTGCCGGGGGAAGACACCGCAGCGTCCGACGAGCGAGCCCGTCTTCTGCTCGTCGCGGCGCATTTGGACCACGCACTGGTTGCCTCGGCGCTGTGCGCACTGCGGGCCCGGCACACCGACGCCCAGCAGATGCCTGGAGGCGCCAGGTAATGTGCCCGGAGCAACAGCGAGAGAGGACGCGGCCGTCGTGCCGCGAGGGGGGTCATGTGAAGCGGGCCATCGTCATGGGCGGAAGCTACGGCGGCCTGTTCGCTGCCCGTGTGCTGAGCGACCACTTCGACGACGTCGTGGTGATGGAGCCCGACGTGGTGGGAGCCGACGGACTCGGGCGGCGTGCCCCGCAACGGCACCAACTGCACGCCCTGTTGTCCATGGGCCATACGCAGCTGGAGCGTTGGTTCCCCGGGATCACCGACGAACTGGTGCGGTCCGGCGCCCGGCTCGGCGCGGGTACCGACGTTCAGTTCTACCTGGACGGGCGTCTCAAGGCTCCGGTGGCGGGCGCGCGCATGCTCGGTGCCACCAGGCCGTTCCTGGAGAGCCACCTGCGGCGCCGCGTTCTGGCCATCCCCAATGTACGGATTAGCCAGACCCGGGCCACCGGGCTTGTGTTCCGCGCGGGCGGTGTGGTCGGCGTGAAGGCATCGACGCCCGATACGGAAGACGGTTGTGAGGGCGGCGAGACGGTTGACGCCGCCTTCGTGGTGGACGCGATGGGGCGGAACAGCCCGCTCGAGGACTGGCTCGTGCGGCATGGCTGGAGCAAGGCGCCCGTCGACGGCATGAGGATCGATCTCGGTTACGCCACGGCCGCCTTCCGCCGGGGCGACGAGCTGGGCAGCACTGTCATCGCCCACTCCAGCCCCGGGCCTGCCAGCGACTACCTGCCCACATCGACGGAGCCGGGTGCGCTCGCCGCGGTGGAGGGCGACCGCTGGTCGGTCGTCCTGGCCGGCTACGCAGATCACCGCCCAGGGCCCGACCGCGAGGAGTTCCTCCGGCGCATGCGTCGCTGCGTCGCCCCGATCCGGCGCGTGGCCGACCTCTGCGAGATGATCGGCGAGGTCAGGACGTACCGGTTCCTGGAGAGCCGCCGCCGGGTGCATTCGCGCCTGACTCGGTTCCCCAGCGGTCTCGCTGTTGTCGGCGACGCGCTGGCCAGCGTGAATCCGGTCTACGGCCAAGGCCTGACGCTGGCGTCCCTGGAGGCCAATGCCCTCAACGCCTATCTTCGCTCCGCCCCTTCGCTGCGCGATCCGGCCTGGGACTACTTCCGTCTCGCCGAAGCGGTCGTGAACAGCGCCTGGCAGCTCTCCACAGCAGCCGATCTCGCCCAGCCCCACGTGAGCGGCCCCTACCCCCGCGGCTACCGTGCGCAGAAGTGGGTCGCCGACCGGCTGACGGAGGCATCGGTTCGCGACGCCGCTGTGAACGCGAGGTATATGGGGGTCGTGAACATGGAACTGCGGCCGAAGGCTCTGACCGACGTGCGATTTCTCGCCCGCGCGGCCCGCGTGCTGCTCAGCAGCTAGGGAACGGCCATGTGGAAGGGTGTCCTCGACGTCGCCGGTGTTCGGGAACGGCAGGCTCGTCGTGGATACACGGACCAGTGCCAAGGGGTGAGGCGGTTCGCTCCGGCCGAGTACCTGGCGGCTCGCCTGCTCCTGCCCGCCCGGCTTCAGCCGGATGTCATCGCGTTGGTTGCCTTCATGCACGAGACCGATGACCGGATCGACCGCGGGCACCGCCGTGAACGTGAAGCGGCGTTACGGCAATGGCGAACGCTCACGAGCGAGGCTCTCGCCCACGGCACGTCCCCGCAGCCGGTGCTTCAGGTCCTCGCATGGACGGTGGGCCGCCACCCGGCGCTGCGTCGCCGTGTTGTGGCATTCCTCGCCGGAGCCGTCCAGGAGGTGGCGTGGTCGCGGTTCAGCTCGGAGGCAGAGGTCGGACGGTACATCGAGGAGTACTCGCTGCCGGCCTTGATGCTCTCCATGTCGCTGCTGTCTCCCGATGGCGCCGCGGCGGCTGCCGAATTCGAACGCGGATGCCTGGCTCTGATCACGGCCATGCAACGGCTGGACTTCCTGGAAGACATGTCGGAGGACATTCAGGAGGGCAGGCTCGGCCTTTCGGACGAGGCCCTCGCACGGCACGGGCTGTCCTCGAACGACCTGCGCCCGGAGAGAGCGGCAGAGCCAGAGGTCGCAGCGCTCATCGCCGCTCAAGCGCACGCCGCTGACATCGCGTTGAGGGAGGCGCAGTCCATCATGGACCTGGTGTCGCCGGAATACCGGCCGTTCCTGCGGGCGGTGCTCCGTGTGCAAGAGGTGCGTTCGGCAGCCGTCCACAAGGCGGGAGCGTCGCTCGTGGCCCGTCCCTGCGGGCCCTCGCCAGTGCTGTGCGGGGTCATAGTGTTGCGGGAGCTGTTCGTGCGGACTTCGGGCAGCGGCTCGGAGGGGCTTCGAAGGGCGCGCTGACCAGGCCGTCACTGCTGGCCCAGGAACTTGCGTATGTTGCGAAGCACGTGCGAGCGGGAGTTCGGGGCGAGCGCGCGGACCTGGTCTGTGAGCTCCCGCAGTTCCCTCTCCGCGGCGTCCGCCTCGGGATCCGGCTCGGCAGGGTTGAGGACCGCGTGGACGGCCTCCTGCAGCTGGCCGGCAAGCCTGATGTCGGGAACGCCGACGCTGCTGCGCATCGCGAGGTGGCTGACACGCTTCTCCCGGAGGTCGCTCACCATGGAGAGAGTCGCGTAGATGGGCCGCAACGCCCGCGCGAGGGCCCGCCGGCCGCTCGTGCTCAGGAAGCCCGGGTCCACACGGAAGAACTCCTCCAGCTCGGCGGCCACCGCTCTGCCGGCTTCACGGTCGCCCTTGAACAGTGCGAAGACCATCGCCCGAGAGATGCCGAGCGCGTCTGCGATGAAAGCCTTGCTGTACGGCTTCCCGTCAGGTGCGAGCCGGGTCTTGAGCAGGAACGCCAGGCGCTCGGCGAAGGGCAGGTTCAACTGCTCGTCCGGGACCGGCCGACCATGGAGAAGGGCACGGATGACCTCTTCTGAGATACCGGTCTCGTAGGCGACGGCGTCCAGCTCCAGGTCGTCGTAGCTCATCCCCGCCGAGGGAAGCAGCTCGTTGATCGCCGTGATCAGCGCCGCGAGGTCATCGTGCGTCGGGTGGGCGGCCTTCATACGCGCGTTCTCCAGAGGCGGTGGGCGATGGGTGCAGGTTAGAGGTCCTAACAGAAGCCATTGATGGTGTGACTGTCGGCTTGGATGCTCGTTGGTCCGTTCGTGGGGAAGAGGAACTCTCGGCCGTGGATCGTTTCGGACGAACTGTGGCTGCTGATCGAGCCGTTGCTGCCAGTCCCGGCGCCGAAGCTGGTGGCGGGGCGCCCGCGGGTTCCTGACCGGAAGGCTCTGTGCGGGATCCTCTTCGTGCTTCACACGGGGATCCAGTGGGAGTACTTGCCCCAGGAGCTCGGCTTCGGCTCCGGCATGACGTGTTGGCGGCGGCTTGCCGCATGGAACGAGGCGGGTGTGTGGGACCGGCTCCATGTCGTTCTGCTGACGAAGTTGCGGTCGGCGAAGCAGCTCGACTGGTCCCGGGCGGTGATCGACTCCAGTCATGTCAGGGCCGCTCGGCGCGGCCCAAAAGCGGACCCAGCCCGGTCGACCGCGCACGTCCGGGCAGCAAGCATCACGTCCTCGTCGACGGACAGGGCATCCCGCTCGCCGTGTCGCTGACCGGCGGCAACCGCAACGACGTGACGCAGTTGATGCCCCTGCTCGCGAGGATCCCGTCCGTCGCCGGCCTGGTCGGACGGCCGCGACGACGACCGGACACACTGCTGGCCGACCGCGGCTACGACCACGACAAATACCGCCGCCTCGTCTGGGCCCAGGGCGTCAAACCGGTGATCGCCCGACGCGGTGTCCCACACGGCTCGGGCCTCGGCGTCCACCGCTGGGTCGTTGAACGCACCATCGCCTGGCTCCACGGATTCCGCCGCCTGCGCATCCGATGGGAACGACGCGACGACATCCACGAAGCCTTCCTCGGCCTCGCCACCTGTCTCATCACCCACCGACACGTCCAACGCCTTTGTTAGGACCTCTTAGCCGCTTATTCCCCGCCGAGTCACGATGGCCTGCGGCCGACCCTCTGCGGCCTGGCGCGACAACGACATCTCACGCGCCGAACCGCCGTGACGTGAGCCGCATTACATCGCGTCACGGTGGCGGCGGGGGTGGTGTCTGGGGGTCGTACAGCCTCGGATCGGGTGGCGGTGCGGCTGGGTCGGGCCGCTTCCGGCGCAGGGGCCAACCACAGGAGCGTGACATGGACAGGCATCGCATCGTCATCCTCGGGGTCGGGTACGCCGGGGCGTACGTGGCGGGGGCGCTGGCCCGGCGGCTGTCGCCGCGGGACGTCGGGATCACCGTGGTCAACGCCGAGCCGAACTTCGTGCAGCGGCTGCGGCTCCACCAGCTCGCGGCCGGGCGGGACATCGCCGCGCCGGCGCTCGCCGATGTCTTCGCGGGGACGGGGATCGACCTGTGGATCGCCGGGTCACCGGCGTCGAGGCGGGCGGCGGACCGTGGTCCTCGACGGCGCCAGCGGGCGCGCCGAGGTCGGGTACGACACCCTGGTGCACGCGCTCGGCAGCCACGGTGCCGACCACGGCGTGCCCGGCCGTCCGCGCAGCGGCTGCGCGAGCGGCTGGACGGGCTGCGTGGGGGGACGGGTGCTGGTCGTCGGCGACGGGCTCACCGGCATCGAGACCGCCCTCGAGATCGCCGAGACCCGGCCCGGGCTCGGGCGTGACGCTGATCGCTCGCGGCGAACTCGGCGCCCGCTCTCGGCCGGTGCCTGTGCGCACCTGCGCCGCGCCTGCGACCGGCTCGGCATCGCTGTCCTGCAGCACGTCACCGTCACGGCCGTCGAGGCGGTCGCAGGCACGGTGTGCCGACGGCACGGTCCTGGCGGCCGACGCCGTCGTGTGGACGGCTGGGTTCGCCGTCGGGTCCGTCGCCGCCGCGTCCGGGCTGGAGGTCACGGGGGGGCGGATCGTCGTCGACCGGACCATGCGGTCCGTGTCGCATCCCGACGTCTACGCCGTCGGCGACAGCGTCTTCACGCTCGGCGACAACGGATTGCCGCGCCGATGTCCTGCGCGTCGGCCGGTTTCACCGGCTGGCAGGCCACCGAGGCGATCGTGGCCCGGCTGGCCGGCCGCGAGGTGCTGAACGCCAAGCTCCCTTACGTCGGCAACCACATCAGCCTCGGCCGGCGCGACGGCATCCTGCAGATGGTCGACGGCGGGGGCTGGCCAAGCCCGGCTACGCCGGCGGGCATAAGGCCTCGCGGATCAAGGCCAGCATCATCGGGGTGTCGCTGTGGGCGACCGAGCCCCCGACGTTCGGTCTGCCGAAGCGCAGGCACCGCCTTGCCGCGGCGCCGGACCGGACGGCCGCGCCGGAGGGCGTCATGGCGGAGGGCGTGCTGCCGACGGGCCGCGGGGCGGCCGCGCATGGCTGACAGCTCCCGATCGCCCGTGCGCCCCGCTCCACGGGCGACCCCGGAGGGGGCTGTGTGACGGCCGGGCACGGCACCGATCCGGCGACCGAGGCGTTCGTCGCCCACCGGAACCTGCTGTTCACGGTGGCCCACGAGATGCTCGCTTCCGCCGCCGACGCCGAGGACGTCTTCCAGGAGACCTGGCTGCGGTGGGTCCGGGTCCCGCTGGAGCGCGTCGACGACCCGCGGGCGTGCCTCGTCCGCGTAACCACCCGGCAGGCCCTCAACCGGCTGCGCACACTGCGGCGGCGCGAGGCGTACGTCGGGCAGTGGCTGCCTGAACCGCTGCTGATGGCGCCGGGCGTGGCCGATGACATCGAACTCGCTGAGAGCATGTCGATGGCGATGATGCTCGCCCTGGAGAACCTCGCGCCGACCGATTGGGCCGTCTTCGCGCTCTGCGAGGTGTTCGAGGTGGAATATGAGGAGATCGCGGCGGCCGTCGGCAAGACCCCAGCCGCCGTCTGCCAGATCGCGCACCGCGCCCGCGAGCGCGTCGGCGACCGCCGCCCCCCCGGAGGACCGCCTCCCCGCGCGAGACGCGGGCGGCCCTCGATTCCTTCTGGCGCGCCGTCGAGACCGGCAACCCGCAGGCCCTCCTCGACATGCTCGCCCCGGACGTGGTCCTGCTCAGCGACGGCGGCGGCGTCAAACAGGCCGCGCTGCACCCGATCGTCGGCGCCGACAAGCTAGTCCGCTTCTGGACCGGCGGCTCCGCCAAGGTCCGGCAGCCCATCACCTGGGAGCCAGCGCTCATCAACGGCGGCCCAGCGCCAGCCATGCACGTGGGTGGCGAACTCGACGGCGTCATGGCCGTCCGCGTCGAGGACGGCCGCATCACCCGGCTCTACTTCGTCCGCAACCCCGAGAGGCTGACCCACCTCGTCTCCGGGACGCCGCTCGGCGCCTCGTGACGGGGGGCGGTGGCGGCCGGGGGCAAACCGATCACGAGGACTGGTCCGCGCCGGACGTGACCGGGGGGGCTGGGGTGGAGGTTCAGGGCGGCTCGGACGAACGAGCGGGCCTCGGCCGACAGGTCGTGGGAGCGCCAGATCATCGCTACTCGAAGGGTTCCACGTTCTCGATCGGGAGGTACACGAGCTGGGGCGCGGGTAGTAGCGGGTGCCCTGGGCGCGGCGACGGTGACGCCCTCGCCAGAGGCCACCAGGGCGAGCAGTTCCTGCCAGTACCGCGTCGTCGTTCTGAGGTGCACGGGGCGGCCCGACGGCGTGTGGTCGGGCATGTGTCGGGCCCTGGACGTCTCCGGCATGCAGTCCATGACCAGCAGCGTCTCGTCGGCGAGGTCCTCCAGACGGACCGCCTCCCGCGCCGCCAGCGGGTGCGCCGCGTGGACCGCGAGCACGGTCGCGTCGTTTCCCAGATCCAAGTCCGCCGGTACGCCTCCGGATCCCAGGAACGGTCCTCCACCGCCAGCACAAGGAGGACGCGTGTGGTAAGCGGCCGCTGTGCCACCAGCGTGAGGACCTTCGTCGAGCGCTCGTCGATGCACAGGACATCGTCCACCAGGAGTACCAACGGGGCACCTGCGGCACGTTCGACCAGAAGGGCGAACACCTGCTCCGCCAGCCGGTGGTCCGTGACGTGGGTCTGGAGAGCGGAGGAAGCCGCACGACCGTCACCTGCTCCGCGACTGATCCCGCCCAGAATCGCGTTGAGCAGACCGGGGGGCGCGTCCCCGACGGAACGAGTCCTCGGCAGGTTGAGCCGCCGCGCAGCCGGCATCAGGCGAGCGACTTCATCGAGCAAGCGCGATTTGCCGTGCCCGTAGATGCCGGGCACGAGGGCCAAGCCGCCCTCGGCGACTGCCGCTCGCTCGGCGAGGGTCACGATCACGGCGAGGTGGACCTCTCGTTCCACCGATGGAAAGGCCACGGCGGAGGGCTTCGGTGCCGACGGGCGACGGTGGGAGCCGCAGCGGTCACGATGACGGGCGACGCCTCCTCGTACGCGGCGGATGGCGACCCGGACAGGATCGGTCGTGGAGGGCGCGCAGCTCAGGGCCTGGGTCGACACCCAGTTCGTCGATCAGGAGCCGCCGGGTCCGTGTGTAGACCTCCAGTGTGTCGGAGTGGCGGCCGGCCAGATGTAGTGCGCGCATCAAGAAGGGACGCGGGGCGCTTGCGCAACGGGTGCTGCTTCTTGTGACGCATCACGTGGCGCGCAGCTCGACGATGGAGGAGGACCCTCAACGGGCTGTGGCGGCTTCGCGACTCCCAGGGAGTACTTCAACGAATTCAAGTTCTTCATGGCCTACCCGGGCGTCTTCTACTCGGACGACGGGCAGATCCTGCGGGCCATGCAGGTGGCCGCGGGGTCCGGCGGGCTGATCATGATGCACGCGGAGAACGGCATCGCGATCGACGTCCTGGTGGAGCAGGCCCTGGCACGGGGCGAGACGGACCCCCGCTACCACGGGGAGGTCCGCAAGGCCCTGCTGGAGGCGGAGGCCACGCACCGGGCGATCCAGCTGGCCCGGGTGGCGGGCTCGCCGCTGTACGTCGTCCACGTGTCGGCGCAGGAGGCGGTGGCCGAGCTGGCGGCGGCCCGGGACCTGGGTCTGCCGGTCTTCGGGGAGACCTGTCCGCAGTACCTTTTCCTGTCGACGGACAACCTGGCGGAGCCGGACTTCGAGGGCGCGAAGTACGTGTGCTCGACGCCGCTGCGGCCGAAGGAGCACCAGGCGGCGCTGTGGCGGGGCCTGCGGACGAACGACCTCCAGGTGGTCTCCACCGACCACTGCCCCTTCTGCTTCGTCGGACAGAAGGAGCTGCTGACCGCTGCCGGAGAGGCGGAGGGGCGGCCGGGAAGATCCGGTCGCCCCCGGTCTCGGGGCGGTCAGGCCCGCCACACCTCGGCCGCGGCGAGGAACGCCGACGACGACGGGCGGCCGGGAGTCCCTCCCCGACGGATCTCGCCGGGCTGGACCCGGCCGTCGACGCGCAGTCCGGCTCGCCCGCACGGGCCGAACACCAGGCTGAGGCTGTGGTCCACGCCGGCCAGCGGGAACCCGTCGGTGGCGAAGGCGCGCCGGTCGAGGACCTCGGCCATCCGCACGTCGACGCCTCCGCCCCGGGCGCGCAGCCCGGACGCGAGGTCGAGCCGCACCTGGACCGCGGACCGGTGGAAGCGGGGGGCGGACCAGGGCAGGCCGTCCAGTTCGGGGAAGTGCCGGACGAAGTGGTCGGCCAGCCAGAGCGCGAGGTGCGGGTCCTCCCCGACGACCCGCACGCCGTCCGGCCGCCAGAGCACGAGAGCGTTCCCGGCGCCATGGGTGGACCACTCCACCTGCCAGGTGGAGACGTAGGCCGTGCACGAGCCCGCTCCGTCGAAGAGCTGCAGGCCGGGGTTGGCGCCGACCAGGATCGGCCTGCGCAGGGCGGGATCGGCGCCCGGAGCGTCGCCGGCGGCCGCCGCCGGCCCGGCGGCGGCCAGGAGTCCCGTCACGCCGAGGACGGCGCCCACGCGCACGAGGCCGCGCCGGCCGATCGCGGCTGACGGCAGGTCGGGGCCGGAATGCGCAGGTGCGTGCCCGACGTTCACAGGGGTTCGGTCGGAGTTCAGAGGGGTTCGGTCGGAGTTCAAGGCGCCTCCTCGGTCGGGGTCGTACCGTCGCGGATCACCCTCCGGCGGTGGTGGCGGCGGCTTCCACGGATTCGAGGCCCTTCGAATCCATCGGCCCCTCCCGGCGGCGGTGGGACACTCCCGGGATGGCGATGAGGCTGCAGCTGGACGCAGGGGCCTGGAGCAGGTCGCGGTTCGCCACGTCTCCGGCCATGGAGGTCCTCGGCGTGCTGCGGCAGCGCGGCCGGCACCCGGCCGCGCACGCACGGGAGTGGCACGCCCGTGCCCGGCGGGCACTCCCGCCGGAGCAACTGGCGCTCCTCGAGGACCTGGTGCCCGCCGATCACAGCTACGCCCCGGATTTCCTGACGCCGGTGCCACGCCCCGGCGAATCGACGCGGGAGGTGGCCGCCCGCATCGCGGCGACCCCGGGCGAGGAGGTCGACTACCAGCTCGACATCGCCGTCCGCGGTCGGCGCGTGTGGCCGCACGTCCTCGCGCTGCACCGGAGCGCGGCGGCGTACGAGCGGTGGCGGCGGCCGATGCCCCCGGCGCTCGCGCGGGTGGCGCGCGACGGCGGTGCCGCGGTGGCGACCGCCGCCGCCGCGGCGATGGCGACCCTGTTCGAGACCGTGCTGGCGCCGGACTGGGCACGGGTCCGCGCGGTGCTGGACGCCGACATCGGCCACCGTGCCGACCGGATGGCCGCGCACGGCGCCGCGGCGGTCTTCGACGACCTCGGCGAACGGATGCGGTGGACCGGCACCGAACTCGTCCTGGAGCGCGACTACTCCGGGGTCATCGACTGGGCCGGCGAAGGAGTGCTGTTCGTGCCCGCCACGACGCACGTCGGACCGGTGCTGTTCGCCGCCGAACGTCCGCACACGCCGGTGCTGGTCTACCGGGCACGCGGCATCGGCGCTCTCGGGGAGCGCCCGTCGGGTGCGGAGGCGTCGGCCCTCTCGGGCCTCGTGGGCGTGACCAGGGCCACCCTGCTGGCCGCGCTCGACGTGCCCGCGTCCACGCTCGACCTGAGCCGGAGGACCGGCTGGAGCAGCGCCACCGTCTCGTACCACCTCGGCATCCTGCTGCGGGCGGGGCTGGTCGACCGCCACCGCCGGGGCCGCGTCGTCCGCTACGCACGGACCGGCCTCGGGACGGCGCTCGCGACCTCATCGGCGGACGCCGGTCCGCCGGCCGCACCTGCCGCCCCGGGCGGACCGCGTGTCCCGCGTCGACGAGATTCGGACGACTTCACCTGACATATTTCGCCATGGCGCGACGGGTGATCACGGAGTCTGTCAGGTCGGTGCGTGAGGCGGACGAACCTGCACCTCAAGGTCCTGCCACGGCGGCGGAGTTGGGGAGCAAGGGGTGCGTATCGCCACGGACCCCCGCCCTCCGGGTTCGTGCCCGGCCTCACGTGATCACTTCCGTGAGGCATGGTGGCGAGCCTGCGCACGCCTCGCCGGAGGCACCCGGTGAGGCCGTCGACCAACTGTTCGTTACGGGGGATTCCATGAGGCATGTGAACCATCAGTCGGAACGCGTCCGGCACCTGCACACACTCGGTCCCCACGGCACCAACCTGGAAGCCGCCTCCCACGAATGGCTCCGGCGCAACGGCGTCCGGGGAACGGTGGAGCTGCACGCCTCGATCGAGTCCGCGCTCGAAGCCGTCCCGGACGACGGACAGCACGCGCTGGTCGCCTGCGCGGTCTACCCCGCGCTGCACACCCTGGTCTTCGGGAACCTGCACCGCCTGCAGATGATCGACAGCTTCGTCATGCCGACGCACAACATGGTGCTCGCCACCGGCGGCACGGCCCGGCCGGCGACCGTCGCCTCCCACCCGGCGCCGAAGGGTCTCATCCCCGCCGGCGCGGAGTTCCGGGAGGTGCTGAGCAACTCCCAGGCCGCCATCGACTGCGCCGAGGGACGCGTCGAGGGCTGCATCACCACCATCGTCGCGGCCGAGAACCACGGACTGCGCGTGGTACGGGACTTCGGCGCCGTGCCCATGGTGTTCACCGTCCACCAGGTGCTGGCGGTCGGCGCCCAGACCGAGCGCCCGCTCCCGGCGGGAGCCGCGCTGTGAACCCCGCGACCGCTCCCGTCCCGGCCGGCCTGCTCGCCGACGCCGACGAACTGACCGGCTCCCTCGTCCCGATGGTCGACCGCTTCCGGGCACGGCAGGAGGACGACGGGACCGTCCCCGACGCCACCGACGCGGACCGCGCGCTGCTCGCCCGCATCCGCGACGAGGCGTGCGCCTGGTACGCCCGGCGCGGCGGGGACGCGCAGGGCAGCGCGCTGGCGGCCGACGTCGACGACTGGCTCGCGGCCGGCCTGGACACCCGGCCCCACTTCGCCCGCTCGCGGGACGCCCTGCGGGTGCCCGAGGACGGCGAGGCCGTCTTCTTCCTCGCGCCGCTGCAGAGCACCAACAGCGCGCCGCCCGTCGGCAAGCGGCTGGACTGCTTCTTCGCCCTGCGCAAGGAGCCCGCCGCCCTGCCCGAGCTGGCCGTGTCGTATCCGCACCCCAAGAACAACTGCCAGTCGCTGGTGCTGATCACCGGCAGCGCCGGGTTCCGGCAGGGCAACTGCCTGGTCTTCTTCCCGGAGAACGTGGCCGCTCACGACAAGATCACCGAGCAGCCCTACGCCATGTTCTTCTACAACAAGATGCGGAAGATCCACGAGACCTACGCGCTCACCGGGGCGGAGGCCGTCCTGACGCCGGAGTCCCTGCCCCGGGCGTCCACGGGCCTCGACGCGGACGTGTGCTTCGAGGCCCGCGCCATCTGGGGCTATCTCCACGACTCGATGCACTACCAGGGACTCTGGCCGTTCGACGAGCACATCTCGCTGAAGATGAACTGGTTCGTCGGCCTGCTGGAGGAGATCAAGGTCGATGCCAAGACCGTCCTCGCCTGCCAGGACGGCGACGTCGTCCCGTTCGCCGAGGAGCAGACCGACATGATCCTGCTGGAGCGGATCTTCCGCTACCCGCAGGCGGACGACGCCACCCGCAACTTCGACTCGGGCACCGGGGTCTTCCTCTACTCCTGGCTGCGCGAGCACGGCGCGCTGGCCGGCGACCCTGCCGGCGGCGCCCTGCTCCGCTTCGACCGGGCCAAGGCCCTCGACGCCCTGCGGGAGTTCGTCGCCACGGTCGAGAAGCTGGAGGCCGAGGTCACGACCGACGACGAGTACCGGGCGGCGGCCAGGGAACTCGTACGCCGGTACCTTCCCGCCCCCGAGCCCGCGCCCGCCGGCGCGCCCCGGCAGCGGTACGCCTTCACCGAGGACCAGCGGGTGCTGCTGCGGGCCAAGCAGGGCCTCGACCGGATGCCCGCGCTGGAGTTCGAGCGCGCCGAATGGTGACGGACGGACCCCCGCGCACCCACCGGGGCGGGCTCCTCGTGGTGCCCGCCCTGTCGGTGCTGATGATCGCACTGCTGGCGGCCGGCTGGCTGCTGGCGGGCCATCTCGTCGACGGCGCACCGCCGTTGCTGGTGGCGGCGGGCCGGACCGCGGCCAGCTTCGCGGTCATCACCGTCGTCGCCCTGCTGCACCCCCGGCTGCGGTCCGAGGCCCGTACCGCGGCCGCCCGCGGCGGGAGCGTGGCGCTGCTGGCCTTCCTCGGCTTCTTCGCGTACTACTCCGGGACCCTGCTCGGGACCGGCTTCATCGGAGCCTCCCGGGTCGGCCTGATCGTCTCCCTGCTGCCCTGCCTCACCTTCGTGATCGGAGCCCTCGCCTTCCGCGAGCCCTCCACCCGGCGCAAGGTCCTGGGCACCGTACTGGCCGTGGTCGCGGCCTTCGGATACGCCCTGGCCGACGCCTCCGCCGGCGAGGCATCCGGGACCGGCGGCGGCGCCCTGGTGAGCGGGGGCCTGCTGGCACTCGGCGGCACCTTCACCTACGCCGTGTACGGCTACGTCTACCGGCGGCGCATGGCGGACCTGTCACCGGTCGCGTCCCTGCCCGCCATCACCGGCGCGGGCACGGTCATGCTGGGACTGACGGTCGTCCTGTTCGTCCCGCTGGGCGGAGTCTCCCCGGCCGACTGGGGCGGCATCGCCGCCCTCGGCGTGCTCCTCACCGCGCCGGTCTTCCTCATCTCGCACGAACTCATCCTGCGCAAGGGCCCGTTGTTCACCTCCGCCCTCGCGCTCGTCGTACCGTTCCTGGTGCGACTGGGCGAGTGGGCCCTGGGCCGCGAGACCGCGCCGGGACCGCTCGTGCTGCTGCTGCTCCTGCTGTGCGCGGGCGGCGTGTGGCTCACCATCGGCGGCGCCCCCGCCCCCGGGCGCGCCACGACCGGCGCGGCGGAGGACGAGGAGTCCGCCGGGGAAACGGCCGGGGCGCGCACCCGGCAGGAAACATCGTGACGGCAAAGGACCTGGTGATGACGACCGACAGCCCCCGCCCCACCCTCGTGCTGGTCTACCAGCGCGCCTCGCTCCCCTGGGTCTTCGAGGGCGCGGAGCGGGCCGGCATCGACCTCGTGCTGGTGCCCCGGCCCGACGAGGCGGTGTCCGAGGACCGGCTGCCGCCCGCAGTGGTGGAGCTCCTGCGGCTGGACATCGAGGCCGACCGGGCCGGCGCGCTGGACGCCCTGCGGCGGCGGTACGAGCAGAACGCCTTCCAGGGCGTCGTCACGCTCTTCGACCCCGCCGTGCCCTTCGTCGCCGAGGCCGCGGAGCTGCTCGGGCTGCCCGGCATCGGCCGGGACGCGGCGCTCGGCGCGCAGGACAAGCGGGTCATGCGGGAGCGCCTGGCCGCCGCGGGCCTCAACGTGCCGGGCTTCGTCCGGCTGGACCGGCCGGCCGACTGGGCGGAGGCGGCGCGGCTGACCTTCCCCGTCGTGGTGAAGCCGGCCCACGGCTTCTCCAGCCTCGGCGTCACCAAGGCGGACACCCCGCAGAGCCTGAAGAGCGTCGTGGACGAGGTGTGGCGGACCAGCGAGGGCAAGCTCGGACAGGTGGACGGGCTGGTGGTCGAGGAGTACCTCGACGGCCCCGAGTTCGCCGTCGAGTCCCTCGCCCAGGACGGTGCCGTACGGATCCTCACCATCGGCTACAAGGGCGACCCCCAGGGGCCGCACTTCGAGGAGGGCGTCTACCGCGCGCCGGCCGCGCTGCCCGAGGCGGTCCGGGACGCCGTCCTGCGGGAGGTGACCGCCGCGCACAAGGCCCTCGGCATCACGGACGGCCCCACCCACACCGAGCTGCGGCTGCGCGGCGGCACGACCCCGTACCTGCTGGAGATGGGGGCCCGGATCGGCGGCTCGGGCGTCTCCCATCACGTCGTCTCCGGGGTGACCGGCATCGACTTCGCCGCGCAGGCCCTGCGCCTCGCCGCCGGCCTCGGCGCCGGACTCCCGGTCTCCGACGGGCTGCCGGCACCCGTCGGGGCCGCGGCCAACTACATCGTCCCCTGCGGCGGTCACGGACGGATCACCGCGATCCACGGCCTGGACGCACTGCGGGACGACCCCCGGGTCGACCACGTCGTGCAGATGCTCTTCCCCGGCGACGTCGTGCGGCCCTACCCCGACTTCACCGGCTACCCCGCGTTCGTGCTGTCCCGGCACGAGGACCTCGCCGAGACCGAGGAGTTCCACCGCTTCCTGGAGCGGTCCATCCGCATCGAGTACGCCGAGGTCGCCGACCATGGCCACGAGGGGCAGGCATGACCACCACCGCGTTCGACGACCGTGACGGCGTGATCTGGCTGGACGGCGCGTTCGTGCCGTGGCGCGACGCCCGCCTGCACGTCCTGTCCCACGGACTGCACTACGGCGGCGGCGTCTTCGAGGGCGTCCGCGTCTACGGCGGCCGCGCCTTCAAGCCGGTCGAGCACTTCGAGCGCCTCCACGCCTCGGCACGGGAGCTGGGCTTCCGCGTCCCCTTCGACGTCACCGAGCTGGACGCCGCGATGCGGGAGACCGTCCGGCGCCAGGACATCGTCGACGGGTACGTCAGGCCCGTGGCCTGGCGGGGCAGCGAGCAGCTCAGCGTCTCCGGAGCGGGCACGTCCGTCCACGTCGCGCTCGCCGCGTGGGAGTGGCCGCACGTCTTCTCCGGCGACGCGCGCAGCCGCGGCATCCGGCTGCGCACCTCCCGGTGGCGGCGTCCCGCCCCCGACACCGCGCCGGTACGGGCCAAGGCGGCGTCGCTGTACAACATCTGCACCCTCGCCCGCGACGAGGCCGAGGCGGCCGGATACGACGACGCGCTCCTGCTGGACTTCCGCGGACACCTGGCGGAGGCCACCGGGGCCAACCTCTTCCTCGTGATCGACGGCGCCCTGCACACGCCGACCCCGGACACCTTCCTCGACGGCATCACCCGGCAGACCGTCCTGTCCCTCGCCGCGGACCTGGGGATCACCGTCCACGAACGGCACATCGGGCCCGAGGAACTGGACCGCGCCGACGAGCTCTTCCTCACCGGCACGGCCTACGAGGTGCAGCCGGTGCGCGCCGTGGACGCCCGCTCCTACGAGGTCGGAAGCGTCACCACGGCACTCTCCAAGGCGTACACCGACCTGACCCGCGCCGTCACCGCGCCCTAGGCCGTCTCTTCCGGATCATGCCGGGCTCGCGACGCCTGGCACGCACCGTCGCGGCGTTGTCGTCAGTCAGCAACGCTCCGCGTCGACTCCCTCCTCCGCCTTGCGAGCGCACGCACCAGACGCCGCTCCCTGATCCGGCCTGATCCGAAAGAGACGGCCCAGGGGGCGGAACCCGCCGCGGCTCGTCCGCTCCGGTGGCCGTGCCGCCGCCTCCCGGCGCGGCACGCCCGCCGGGGGGGAGAGGTGCCTAGGGTCGGGGCGCACATCCGTACCCGATGTGCCGTCCGCGTCCGCGTCCCGCGCCCCGCGCCCCGCGATCCGCAGAGGAGTGATCCATGGCGTCCCGGCTCAACCCGTACATCAGCTTCACCGGCAAGGCGAGGCAGGCCCTCGACTTCTACCAGGAGGTCTTCGGCGGCTCCCCGGAGGTCAACACCTACGCCCAGTTCGGGCAGGCGCCGCCCGGGTACGAGGACAAGGTCATGCACGGCATGCTGGAGACGCCCGCCGGCTTCACGCTGATGGTCTCGGACAACCCGCCCGGCATGGACCACACCGTCGGCAACAACATCAGCATCAGCCTCAGCGGCGACGACGACACCGAGCTCCGCGGCTACTGGGACAAGCTCGCCGCGCGCGGCACCGTCTCCGTCCCTCTGGAGAAGCAGATGTGGGGCGACGTCTTCGGCATGTGCACCGACGAGTTCGGCATCACCTGGATGGTCGACATCGCGGGGCAGCCCTCCTGACCCTCCTGACCACCGGAAACGTGGGTGAGAAGCACCTCGAACACCTGGTAGATTGATGTTCGTCGCCGCGAGGGAACGAGCAGCGGCCAACACCTTGTCCGGGTGGCGGAATGGCAGACGCGCTAGCTTGAGGTGCTAGTGCCCTTTATCGGGCGTGGGGGTTCAAGTCCCCCCTCGGACACGATCGACGACGAGCCGTGCAGGCCGGTGAGAACCGGAGTGCACGGCTCGTCGCCGTATGCCCGGAACCCTCAGGAGGCCGGTGGGCTGAGGCCCGTCAGCCGGGTGAGCCAGGGGAGGTGGGCGGTGATCCTGGTGTTCACCGCGGGGGTGTCCGTGGCGCAGCCGCGGCCGTAGGAGACCAGGGCGGCCAGGGTGGGGCGGCCGGTGGGGGAGCGGTGGACCAGGGGGCCGCCGGAGTCGTACACGCAGGTGTCGCGGCCGGGGGTCCAGGTGCAGAGCTGGGCCGGGGTGAGGCCGTCGACGCCGCGGCGGGCGCAGGCGGGGTTGGAGAGGGTGTCGAGGGTGACCGTGCGCAGCACCGGTGAGGGGTCCGCGCCGAAGGAGGTCGCGCCCCAGCCGACCGCCTCCAGACGGGTGCGGGTGAACGATTCCTCAGGTGCGGGGAGCGCGACGGGGCGGACGCCGGCGTCCGCGCGGACCGGGTCCGCCAGGGTGATCACGGCGAGGTCGTCGTGCTGGGTCCGGCGGTCGTAGCGGGGGTGGATCGTGAAGCGGGCCGGGCGGGCCACGCGCGCGTGGCGGGACTCGGTCGCCGTCCGCAGGTCGTGCTCGCCGAGCAGCACCGCGACCCGGCCGGTGTCGCCGTACGAGCCGGTCAGGCAGTGCGCGGCGGTCAGGACGTGCCGGGGGCCGATCAGCGCGCCGCCGCAGAACGGGCGGTGCCGCTCGACGTCGACCAGCGCCGCGACGTACGGGTACGCCCCGGGGGCCGCCTCCCGGCCGCCGACGATCGCGCCGGCCTCGCGCGGCGCGACCGGCGCGGTCGCCAGGAGCGTCCCCAGGAGCGCCGCCGTCAGTGCTCTCGCCCGTCCCAATGTGCCCTCCATGGCCGTCGACCCAGCGTGTCCACGACGTCAACGAGCCGATGACGGGCGGGTCACCCGGCCGGAGGGGCGGCGGCTACGGCACCCGGGCGGTCCACTCCTCGGTGGCGAACTTCGTCCGGACCAACTCCTCCGCCCGGGCCAGCTCGTCCGCGGTGACCTCGCCGGCGGTCAGCCCGTACCGGTCGTGGAAGGAGGCGATCATGTTCTCGATCACCTGCTCCCGGGCCAGGCCGGTCTGCCGGCGGAGCGGGTCGACCCGCTTCTTGGCGCTCCGGGTGCCCTTGTCGGACATCTTCTCCCGGCCGATGCGCAGGACCTCCAGCATCTTGTCGGCGTCGATGTCGTACGACATGGTCACGTGGTGCAGCACGGCCCCGGGGCCGCCGTCCGGGCCGACCATCCGCTTCTGCGCGGCGCCCGCGATCTTCCCGGCCTCGGTGGCGATGTCGTTGAGGGGCTGGTACCAGGCCTTGATCCCCATGTCGCCGAGCGCGCCCAGCACCCAGTCGTCGAGGTAGGCGTAGCTGTCGGCGAAGGAGAGGCCCGAGACCAGGGACTCCGGCACCGACAGGGAGTACGTGATCGTGCTCATGGGCTCCACGAACATGGCCCCGCCGCCGGAGACGCGCCGCACCACGGTCATGCCGTGCTTCGCCGCCCCGCCGGGGTCCACCTCGTTCCGCAGCGACTGGAAGCTGCCGATCACCACGGCGGGCGACGCCCACTCCCAGACCCGCAGGGTCGGCGCCCGCCGCCCCGCGGCGACCTCGGCGGTGAGCACCTCGTCCAGCGCCATGTGCAGGGCGGGCTCCTGGGGGCCCGCGTGCACCAGCTGCCAGTCGTAGTCGCTCCACTCGGTCGCGTGGGCCAGCGCCCGCCGGACGGCGATGCCGATCCCCTCCGCGGTCAGCCCGAACATCACGGTGGACTCGGGCAGGGCCGCCGTGATCCGGGCCGCGAGCTCCGTGGCGTCCGCGGTCGAAGGCGCGCCCTCCAGGGCGCCGTTGATCGCGAGGATGGCCTCGTCGGGCTCCAGGAAGAAGTCCCCGGCCACCCGGACGTCGCGCAGCGCCCCGTCCTCGACGTCCAGATCGACGACGACGAGCTTGCCGCCGGGCGCCTTGTACTCACCGTGCACGGTGTCGTCCCCTTCCCGCGCGGGGCCGGGACCCTGGTCCGGTCCGGCCCCGGAATCGGATGAATCTACGGATACCGCGCATCGCACTCTAGGTCATGCCCACCGAGCGGCGCGGGTCCGGGGCGGTCGGCCGTCAACGGGGTCCGCCCGGCCGGGTGCCGCTCTGGTAGACGTCGGGGATGCCGTCCGCGTCGTCGTCGCGGTTCTCCTCCTCCCACAGGCGCCTGTAGAGGCGGTTGCGGCGGCGGAGGAGCACGGCGGCGAGGACGGCCGCGGTGACCGAGCCGAGCAGGACGGCGGCCTTGACGTGTTCGACCTGGGCCGGGTCGGTGAAGGAGAGTTCGCCGAGCAGCAGGGCGACGGTGAAGCCGATGCCCGCGAGGACGGCCAGGCCGAAGACGTCCGCCCAGGCGAGGTCCGGGTTGAGTCTCGCGCGGGTGAAGCGCACGGCGGCGTACGTGCCGAGGAAGACGCCGAGGATCTTGCCCGCGACGAGGCCGACGAAGACCGCGAGCGGCTCGGGGTCGGTGAACACCTTCGCGAGGGCGTCGCCGGAGAGGGCGACGCCCGCGGCGAAGAGGGCGAAGAGGGGGACGGCGACGCCGGCGGAGAAGGGGTGGACGAGGTGGGCGACCCGCGCGCCCGGCGACCGCTCCTCACCGCTGTCGAGGGTGGTGCGCAGGATCAGGCCCATGGCGACGCCGGCGACGGTGGCGTGGACGCCGGAGTGGTACATGAGCGCCCAGATGGCGACGCCGAGCGGCACGTACCACCACCAGCCCCGGACGCGGAGGCGCTGGAGGGCGTAGAAGAGGGCGAGGCCGGCGAAGGCTCCGCCCAGGGCCCGGAAATCGAGGTCGCCGGTGAAGAAGATCGCGATGATGAGGATGGCGCCGAGGTCGTCGACCACGGCGAGGGTCAGCAGGAACGCGCGCAGGGCGGAGGGGAGGTGGGTGCTGATGACGGCGAGGACGGCGAGGGCGAAGGCGATGTCGGTGGCCATCGGCACGGCCCAGCCGTCGAGGCTGCCGCCGCCCGCCGTGGCGGTGAGGGTGTAGAGGGCGGCGGGGACGGCCATGCCGCACAGGGCGGCGATGACGGGCAGTGCGGCGGTGGCGGGGGTGCGCAGCTCGCCGACGACCAGTTCGCGCTTCAGCTCGATGCCGGCGACGAGGAAGAAGACGGCGAGCAGGCCGTCCGAGGTCCAGTGGCCGACCGAGAGGTCGAGGCCGAGGGCGGGTATCCCGACGTGGAAGTCCCGTATCGACTCGTACGCGGCGCTCCACGGGCTGTTCGCCCAGAGCAGCGCGACGACCGCGGCGGCCAGCAGGACGAGTCCGCCGACCGTCTCCGTTCGGAGGGCTTCGGCGACGGCTTGGCGCTCGGGCCAGGGGAGGAGTCCGAAGACGGTCTTGCGAGGGCGTGCCTGGGTCATGGGGAGGAAGCCTCCGGGCATGTCGGCAGGTGGGCGCAGAGGCCCTTCGGACGCCGACCAGACTTCCCGGCACACCGGCATCGTGTTCTTGATGCGTTCTTCACACCCTATCGGGTGCGCGGGAGTCTCACCACGGCGTCTCCGATCCGCTGGAACAGGGGGACCCTGCTCGGTCCGTCGCCCGCGTGATGGCCGCCTCGACGGCCGTGATGCGGTCGGCGAGGAGGCCGAGGGCGGCGACCGCACGGGCCGTGGGGTCGTCGCCCGCTCCGGCGAGGGAGCGGGACCGGACGTGGGCCGCGGTGATATCCGTCCAGCGGGCGGCCTGCCCCGGGGTGAGGGTGCCGCGCAGGGCGGCGAGCCTGAGGAGGTTGGCCTCGGCGTCGCCGGTCAGGGTCTGGGCCTCCGCCTTGTAGTGGTCGTCGACGAGCGCGGCGAGCTCGGTGGCGTCCATGGCCGGCGAGATCCGGGCCGCGATCTTGTTCATGGTGCGGTACGAGCCCTGGAGCCGGAAGGGCGGCTCCGCGCGGGCGTCGTCGGTCTGGGCCGCGGAGGCGATGTAGGCGTCGTTCACGGCCAGCACGGTGGTCCGCGCGGCCAGCAGGTGACGCAGGACGGCGAGGATCCGGTCGAGCTCCGCGGGGGCGTACGGGTGGGCGAGCCGGGCCCGGGACGCCGTCGGGTCCCCGGCCGCGAGCCGGGTCAGCAGCTCCAGGTCGGCCCGGTCCCGCCCGGCCAGCGGAGCGAGGTCCGGGTGGGAGGTGAGGGCGTTCTCGACGAAGCTGAAGGCGAAGGCGGCCTCCCGGCCGCTGAGGACGTCGCCGAGGTTCCACACGTCGGCGCGGTCGGCGAGCATGTCGGGGACGCGGAAGCGCCGTCCGGACTCGGTGTACGGGTTCCCCGCCATGCACACCGCGAAGCGCTTGCCGCGCAGGTCGTGCCCGGCCAGGCCGCGGGTGGTGTCGCAGAGGGGGATGAACTTCTGCAGGAACTCGGCCGAGCAGTGCTGGATGTCGTCCAGGTACAGCATCACGTTGGTGCCCGCCGCGAGCGCGAACGCGATCTTCTCCAGCTCTCTGCGGGCGGTGGCGTCGGGGGCCTCGGCCACGTCCAGCGAGACCGTCCGCTGCCCGAGGGCCGGGCCGTCGACCTTCACGAACAGCAGCCCGAGGCGGTCGGCGACGTACTCGACGAGGGCCGTCTTGCCGTAGCCGGGCGGGGAGAGCAGCAGGAGCAGGCCGTGGCGGTCGGCGCGCCGGCCGGCGCCCGCCGCGCCGAGCTGCTTGGCGAGGCTGTCGCCGACGAGCGGCAGATACACCTCGTCGACGAGGGTGTTGCGCACGAAGGAGGACATGACCCGGGGCCGGTACTCGTCCAGGCGCAGCCGGGCCCGTTCCGCCGCGACGAGTTCGCCGCGGCGGCGCTGGTACGCCCGGAAGGCGGGGACCTCGTCGGCGGCGAACCGGGCCGTGCGGAGCAGGAACTCGTCGAGCCGCAGCTCCAGCGCGCCCGCCCGCAGCCGCGGGTGGCTGCCGAGCAGTCCGGAGACGGTGGCGGCGGTCGCGCCGTCGACGTCGTAACGGCCCAGGTCCGGACAGAGTTCGACGGCGGCGGCCTCGGCCAGGACGCCGTCGTCGACCGGATCGCCGGACGCGTCGGCGTAGGCGCGCAGCCAGCCCTCGACGAGCTGCCGCCGGGCCCCCGGCTCCGGCACCGCTCCCAGGTCCTCGTCGAACGCGTCGGTCCCGACCGCCTTGCGGAACTTCTCCAGCAGCGCGCGCGCCTCCGCGGAGAACGCGAACCCGTCCGGCCCCGCGGCCAGTTCCTCGACGAGGTACGCGGCGGCCGCCGGATCGCCGGCGCGCTCGGCCAGTTCGCGGCGGAGCCCGTCGAGGCCCGGCGCCGTCCCGAACAGGTCACGGGCGCGGCTGAGGGAGACGGCCCGCCGGGACCAGGCCGCCCGCTCGCCGTCGGACGCCGTGTGCGCCCAGAACAGCTGGGCCCGCGCCCTGGCGGCCGCCGGGTGGCGCAGCGGGCCGGCGCGCTCGTGGAGCCGCAGCACCGCGGCGAGGATCGCCGCCGCGTCGTGGTCGTGCACGCCGCGCTCGTACCCCTCGTCGTACGCGGCCTCCGCGGCCCGCCGGACCAGGGCGGGGAGGTCGGCGGCGGCGAGGGCCTCGACGCCGTGCTCGGCGAGGAGGCGGGCGGCCAGGTACTCGGAGCGGTACACGTCCGGCGACTCGGACGGCAGGGTGCGCTCCCAGCAGGCGCGGGTGTCCGCGAACGCCGGGTCGTCGGTGACGGGACGGCGGTAGTCGGTGCCGGTGAGCGCGAAGGCCAGGCCGCCGTCGTGCGGGACCAGGGTGAGCTCGGGCGGCCGGCGCTGGACGGCGAAGCGGTGCCGGCCGAGGCGGAGCACGTCGCCGCCGTCGGCGTACAGCTCGGAGCGGTCGCGCAGGGCCCGGCCGGCCTCCTGCCGGGCGGCCGTGAGCCGCCCCTCCAGCTCCTCGGCGCGCACCTGGTCGCCGAGCTCCCGCAGCTCCTCGGCGGTGCGCCGCACCTGGGCGACCATGGGGTCGGAGGCGAAGTACGCGTGGACGTCGCCGGCGCCGTCCAGCGCGACGGCCCGCCGCGCGACCGCCTCCAGGATCCGGCCCGCGGACTCGGCGAGCCGCGCGGCGCGGCGGGCGCGGGCGTCGGTCAGGGCCTGGCGGCGGGCGGCGAAGGCGTCGTGGATCCCGGTCCGCTTCTCGTCCAGTTCGCCGAGGAAGCCGTCGTGGTCGGCGAACCGCGACGCGAGGTTCTCCAGCCGCAGCAGCAGCCCGCCGAGCCGGGCGTCGCACTCCTCGGGCGTGTCCGCCCCGGCGAGCTCCCCGGTGACCGCCTCGGCGAGCAGCGCGAACTCGGCGGTGAACGCGGCCCGTCCCTCCCGGTCGAGGAGGTCGGCCCGCCGCGCGTCCAGGGTGGCCCGCGTGGCGTTGAGGGAGCCGAGGAGGTCGGCGACCCGTTCGAGGACGGTGGTGCGCGCGGTGGCGTCGGCGGCGTCGAGGCCGGCGACGACCTCGCTCAGGGTGCGCAGTCCGACGGTCTGCTCGTCGAGCCGGCCGGCGAGGTCACGGGTGGCGGCGACGCTGTCGGCCTCGGCCGCGGCGGCGCCGAGCCGTTCGGCCTCCGCCCGCTGCTCGGCGAAGGCGTCCGCGCGCCCGAGGAAGGCGACGGCGCGCCGCGCGGCGGCGGCCAGGTCCTCCTCGGCCCGGCGGGCCAGGGCGTCGACGGCGTCCGTGTCGGCGTACCGCAGCTCCTTCACGGCCAGCAGGTCGCCCTGCGCGCGGCGCAGTCCGGTCAGCCGGGAGATCCACTCGCGCGCCGTGGCCGGGGTCTCCCCGCGGACCCGGCGGGTGAGCCGGGCGAGGTGTTCCCCGGTCTCCGCGAGGGCGGCGGCGGCCCGGTCGGTGAGGGTGGCGACGGTCTCGAACTCGGCGAGCACCTGCCCGGCGGTGGTCCGCAGGGTGGTGAGCGGCGCGGCGAGGTCGCCGGTCTCCGGGTCGCCGAGCCAGTGGTGGGTGTCGGCGGCGCGGTCGCAGGCGGCGATCAGCGCCTCGTACGCCGCGCGGTGGGGGACGGTCTCGGCGGCCTGGCGGGCGACGGCGAGGCAGTCGGAGATGCCGCGGACCAGGTCGGCGTTGCCGAGCCGGGCCAGCGGCCCCGTCCCCGCCGGGACGGCATGGGTGTCGGCCGCGAACGGGGTCCGCCAGATCTGGACCGGGTGGACGCGGCCGGGCTCGGCGCCGGTGCCGCGCAGGACGGCCATGGTGCCGTCGTCGAGGAGGGCGTGGGCGCGGCCGGCGACGGGGCGGGCGATCTCCTCCCGGACCCGGTTGTACGGCAGCAGCAGCGACCGGCCGTCCGCGGGCGCCCGGAAGGCGTAGAGGACGTCCTCGTCGTGCGGCGAGGTGACGGCCCCGTCGAACTCCATGCCCTCGGTGTCGGTGTCGAAGGTCCGCACGGTGCCGTCGGCGAGGCAGTAGCCGCCCGGGAACACCACGCCCCGGTCGTCGGGCAGCCGCAGACAGGCCCGGCCGAGGCCGTCGACGCGGGTGACCGCGCCGGTGAGCGAGTGGAAGACCAGGTGGCGCGCGGTCTCCTCCCGGTAGGGGAGGACCCGGACGAGGACCAGCGGTCCGACGACGGCGTGCGCGACCTCGGCGTCGGCGAGGGCCTGCAGGGGCTCCTCGACGGGCTCGGCGTACACGCCCTCGGCGCTCTCCGGGTCGTTCTCGGTCTTGACGGTCAGCGCTCCGCCGACCGTGGAGACGAACAGCCGCCCGCCGAGCGAGAGGTGCGGGTGACGGCCGGGCACCTGGTCCTCCCGGGTGGCGGCCACCCAGTCGACGTCCTGGCCGGGCGGTGTGACGAGGTCCCGTTCCCCCTGGGCGTCCAGGAAGCGGCACTCGCCCGACGGGCCGACCGCCCAGCGCAGGACCCGCAGGTCGTCGGCCTTCTCGCCGGTACGGAAGACGGCCAGGAGCCGGCTCTCCGTGCGGCGCAGCCGGACCAGGCGGGCGCCGCGGAAGTAGCGGTGCAGGGCGGCGAACTCGCGGACGAAGGCCGGGTCGTCGAGCAGCCCGGGCACCGCGTCCTCGGACCGGGCGGCCAACTCCCGGTCGTACAGGGCGAAGACGTCGGCGACCCGGGGCTCCGCGGCACCGGCGCCGGCCGGCCGGGTGCCGCCGAAGAGCAGCAGCCCCCCGACGGCCACGACGTCGGTCAGGACACGGGGAGCCTCCGTCCTCGCCTGCCCCGTCCCGGCGAGTTCCAGCTCGCCCGAGCCGAACGCGCGCGTCCTGGCCTCGTTCAGCGCCTGGGTCCGCGCGGCCAGTTCGGCCGCCTGCGCGGTCAGCCGGCCGCGCAGCACGGCGTACGCGTCCTCGTCGACGCCCCGCGGTCCGGTGCCCGCGCTCTCGGTGTTCAGCCCGCTCATGTCTCTCCCGTTCGCTCCGCGGAGGGCCGGCGCCGGGACCCCCGTACCCGGCGCCGGCCCTCCCTTCCTTGGTCGTCCGTCAGTTCGCCGCCGTGCCGTTCGGCACGCGGCTCTCCGCCGGCGCGGCGGCGGTCGGCAGGCCGGAGCGCATGACCTTCGCGAGCAGCGCGGACACGCTGAGGTTCTGCACGTCGGCGCTGGAGAGGGAGCCGAGCACCGTCGTCAGGTCCTCGGTGAAGGAGCCCTCCCCGTCCAGCCAGGGTCCGGCCAGCGCCCGGGCCGTGGAGGAGTGGTCGACGAAGCCGTCGACGGCCTTGCCGAGGGCGACGGACTGCACGAGCCGGTCGAGGAAGACGGACTCGCCGCCGACGATGTTGATGTCCGCGTTCTCCAGGCCGGTGGCCAGCACGGCGGCCTGCGCCTCGGCGACCTGGCGCTGCACGTCGAGTCCGGCGAGCCGGATGTCCTTCTCGGCCTCCAGGCGGAGCCGGTACTCCTCGTGGGTGCGGGACGCCTCGTCGAAGGCGGCGACGGCGACGGCCTTCTGGTTCAGGCCCTCTGCCTCCGCCTTGAGCTTCTCGCCGATCGCGGTGGCCTCGGCGAGCGCCTTGGCGCGCAGGCCCTCGGCCTCGGCGCGCAGCCGGGCCTCGGTGGCCTCCGCCTCGGCGCGGCCGGCCTTCTCGGTGGCGTCGGCCTCCTTCTCGCGGACCTGGGCGGCGGCCAGCCCCTCGGCGGCGGCCTCGGCCTGCAGGCCCTCGGCGAGCCGGATCTTGGCGCGGGCGTCCAGGTCGGCGGCCTTGTGCCGGGCCTCGGCGAGGGTGAGTTCCTCCGCCGCGCGGTGCACGGCGGCCTGTTCGGCGGCCTCTGCCGCCTTGATGTCCTTGACCAGCTTCTCCTGGGCCTCGGCCTCGGCGGCGATGACGAGGGCCTGCCGCTCGCGCTCGGCCTCCTCCACGGCCCGCAGCCGCTTGATGGACTCCTCCTGCTCGGCGACCGTGCGGTCGACGGCGACCCGCTCGCGGATCACCTCGGCGATCTCCCGGCGCTCCGCCTCGACCTCCTTCTCGGCGGAGATCCGGGTGAGTTCGGTCTCGCGGTCCCGGGCGATGACCTCCAGCATCCGGTCCTTCTCGATCCGCTCGTTCTCGACGGCGATGACCCGCTCGCGGTTCTTCTGCGCGACCGCGACCTCGCGGGCCTGGTTCTCCCGCTGGATGCCGAGCTGTTCCTCGGTCCGCAGGAAGGCGCTCTGGGCGCGCAGCCGCTCCTCCTCGACGATCTTCGCGGTTTCGGCCTCCTCGCGGGCCCGGACCGTCTCGATCTCGCGGCGCTGCTTGATCTCGGCGTCCGCCTGGCGGCGCTCCAGCTCCAGGATGGCCTCCCGGGCGTCGACGTTCTGCCGGGTGAGCTCCTTCTGCTCGTGCTGCCGCAGCTCGTTGGTGCGGACGTTCTCGGCGGCGGTCAGCTCGGTGATCTTGCGGATGCCCTGGGCGTCGAGGATGTTCCCGGCGTCGAGGTGGGTCAGCGGCGTCTGCTCCAGGTAGTCGATGGCCGCGTCCTCCAGGCTGTAGCCGTTGAGGTCGATGCCGATCAACTCGATGATGCGGAAGCGGAGTTCCTCGCGCTTGGTGTAGAGGTCGGTGAAGTCCATCTGCTTGCCGACGGACTTGAGGGCCTCGGAGAACTTGGCGTTGAACAGGTCCTGGAGGGTGGCCTGGTCGCTGGCGCGGGCGGTGCCGATCGCCTGCGCGACCCGGATGACGTCCTCGACGGTCTTGTTGACCCGGACGAAGAAGGAGATCCGGATGTCGGCCCGGATGTTGTCCCGGCAGATCAGGCCGTCCCGGCCGGTCCGGGAGATCTCGATGGTCTTCACCGAGATGTCCATGACCTCGGCCTTGTGGAGCACGGGCAGGACCACCTGCCCGGTGAAGGTCACGTCGACCTTCCGCATCCTGGAGACGATCAGTGCCTTGCCCTGCTCCACCTTCCGGAACAGCCGGCCGACCGCGAACAGCGCCGCCACGGCGGCGAGCAGGACGACGGCGGCGAGCACGCCGACGCCCGAGGTGATGGCATCCATGAGAGAGAACCCCGAGTCGATCGAAGAAGCAGACGAAGAAGAAGACGAGGGAAGACGAGGGAAGACGAGGGAAGACGAGGAGAAGGCGAAGGCGAGACGGCTCCGCGCCGCCGCTCAGACGGAGGTGCGCGAGGGACCCGGTTCGGGCACGGCGCCCCGCGCCGCGCCGGCGGAGGCGGCCCGCCGTCGGCGGCCGGCCAGGCACGTCGTCAGCCGCCGGGCCAAGACCAGCGCCCCCGCGAGCAGGACGACGGAGAGCGGCAGGCGCCACGCGCCGGGCAGCCCGGACCGGCCGAGCAGCACCATGCCGGCGACGTCGAGCACCCAGCCGGTCACGACGAAGACGGACGCGGCCGTGGCGACGGGCAGGTCACCGAGGCCCAGCGCTCCCCGCTCCGCGTCGGAGTCGAAGGCGTCCGGCGCGACCGCGCGGCAGAGCACCAGCACCCGGAAACCGATCACGGCGACGAGCGCCGCGGTCAGGACGAGCGCGGGGAAGCCGAAGGCCGCGTCCATGAGTTCGCCCATGCCCGCCTCCCCCCGTCCGGTGCTGCCGCACTCCGGCAGCGGTGGCGCCGCCGCGGCGCCACCGGGGCCATTCTGGCGGGAACCGGCCGGCGGCCGCATTGCCGGAGTCCGGCAGTCTTGACGACTTCTTGATGCCGGGCTTCACCCCCTCGGGGCCGGTCAGAACTCCTTGGCGGGCCAGCCGAGGAGGCGGGCGCCGATCACGGCGGTCTGCAGGGTGTAGCGGCTCGCGGGGTCGGCCGGGTCGGTGCCGGTCAGCCGGTGGATGCGGTCCAGGCGGTAGGTGACCGCCCGGACCGACAGGTTCAGGTTCTGGGCGGTCTTCGTCGTCACGCATCCGCTGTCGAAGTAGGCGGTCAGCGTGTCGAGGAGCGGTTCCGCCCCGCCGCGGGAGGACCGCAGGGGATCGAGCGTGCTGCGCACGAGGTCCTCCATCGCCTGCCGGTCGCGGGTGAGGACCGGGTAGACGAGGAGGTCGGCGGCGTGCAGGACCGGCGCGTCGAGCCCGAGCCGGTCGGCGAGGTCGAGCGCGCCGAGCGCCTCCTCGTAGGAGTGGGCGACCCCGCGCGGCCCGGGCTGCGGCCGGCCGATCGCGGTCTGGCCCCCGCCGGTGGCGGCGTACGCCTGCTTGGCGAAGGAGGCGAGGACCTCGCGCTGGTCGCCCGGGGCGACGCAGACCATCCGGCCGCCCTTCGTGGTGAGCAGGATGTGCCGGTCACCGAACCTCCCGATCAGCGCCCGTTCCACCTGCTGAGGGGCGGAGTCGGCCTCGGTGTACGGGTGGGGGCCGCGGGCGACGGCGACCGCGTGCGCCCGGGAGAGGCGCAGCCCGAACCGCTCGGCCCGCTCGGCCGTCCGGCCCAGGTCGCTGCGCCCGTACAGCAGGTCGTCGATGAACTCGCGGCGCTCGGCCTCCTCCTGCCGGACGGCGAGCCGCTGGGCCCGCTCGAACCCCGAGGAGAAGGCGTCGACGGACTGCTCGACCGCGGAGAGCAGGTCCAGGGCCGTCCTGCGGTCCAGGGTCTGCTCGGGCCAGGCGGACCGCACCGCGCGGAGCTGGCCGCCGACCAGTTCCCGCAGGGAGTGTCCCGCGCGGGCCGCCTCCTCGCCCGACTCCCGGCGGCGTTCGATCTCGCCCCGGGTCAGGCGCCGGCCGGTGGCCACGACCTCCGCGAACAGCGCCGCGTACGCATGGGTGTCGTCGTCCGTCATCTCCCCGCCCCGTTCCCCGCCCGGCCCTCGCCGTGACCAGGAGACCGCCCCCTGGACTGCGGCCGACCAGCGGACGATCCTAACGGCAGGGCCCCGCGGGGGCACCGGCCGCGGGCGTCGGCCGCCCGCCCGCGGCCGGTCCGCGGAGGCCCCGTACCGGTTGTCCGACCCGCGTGCTTAGCTGGACGCATGATCGAATCCTTCCTTGAGCACGTCCTCGACGGCGGTACGACCGAGGTGGAGGAAGCGGTCCGCAAGGCGGCCGCGGCGGAGATCATGCCGCGCTTCCGCCGGCTCGCCGACCACGAGATCAGCGAGAAGAAGGGGCCCTACGACCTGGTGACGGTCGCCGACCGGGCCGCCGAGGAGCACCTCACGCGGGCGCTGACCGCCCTGCTGCCGGGCTCCGTCGTGGTCGGCGAGGAGGCCGTGGACGCCGACCCGGGGCTGTACGGCGCGTTGCGCGGCGACGCGCCCGTCTGGATCGTCGACCCCGTCGACGGCACCCGCCAGTTCGTCCACGGCGATCCGGGCTTCTGCAGCCTCGTCGCCCTCGCCCGGCACGGCGAGGTCCTCGCCTCCTGGACCTACGCGCCCGCCCTCGGCGAGCTGGCCGTCGCCGTGCGGGGACGCGGCGCGACGCTCGACGGGCGGCCGCTCCGCTGCGGCTCGCCCACCCCGGGCGCGGTCCTGGAGGTCGCCACCTCGCACCCCGACTACACCACCCCGGACCAGAAGCGCGCCCTGCTCGGCCTGGTCACCGAGGGCGTACGACCCCGGCCGTGCGGCTCGGCCGGCCTGGAGTACCTGTCCCTCGCCCGCGGCACCCTCGACGCGACGGCCTTCAGCTGGGAACTCGCGTGGGATCACGCCGCCGGGCTGCTGCTGGTCGCCGAGGCCGGCGGCGCGCAGGCCACCGTCACCGGCGAGCCGTTCCGGATCGCCGGGGGCAACACGCTGCCGTTCACGGCGGCGCGGGACGCGGCCACCGCCGAGCGGATCCGCGCCCTCCTCGCCGGCGCCCCGGCCGGGGACTGACGCGTGGTCACGAGGCCCGCCCGGCCGGGGAACAGGCCCTCCGCCGACCGGGGCCGGCCGCGGAACCGCCCCTTCCCGCACCGGGGCCGCCACCCCGGTCCGGCGGCGGAACCGGCGGCTCCCGAGGGGCCGCGCCACCGCCGGGGGACACGGGCCTATCCTGGCCCTGCCGAACCGCCGGCCGACGGGAGGAGTCCGAGGTGACGTCGCTGCTCGATGCCGTCGTCGTGGGGGCGGGGCCCAACGGTCTGACGGCCGCCGTCGAACTGGCCCGGCGCGGCCACTCCGTGGCCGTCTTCGAGGCCAAGGACACCGTCGGCGGCGGAGCCCGTACCGAGGAGCTCACCCTCCCCGGCTTCCGCCACGACCCCTGCTCCGCCGTCCATCCGCTCGGCGCCGGCTCGCCCGTCTTCCGGACCATGCCGCTCGACCGGTACGGCCTGGAATGGCTGCACCACGACCTGCCCATGGCCCACCCGTGGGACGACGGCACGGCCGCCGTCCTGTCCCGTTCGGTCGCCGAGACCGCCGCCTCCCTCGGGCCGCGCGACGCCGGCACGTACCGCCGGCTCGTCACCCCCTTCCTCGGCCGGTGGGAGACCCTCTTCCGGGACTTCATGCAGCTGCCGCTGACCGCGCTGCCCCGCGACCCGGTCGGTCTCGCCCGCTTCGGCCTCGCCGGACTGCCGCCCTCCACCTGGCTGCTGCGCCGCTTCCGCGACGAGAAGGCCCGCGGCCTCCTCGCCGGCATGGTCGGGCACGTCATCGCCCCCCTCGACGGCTTCGCCACCTCCGCCGTCGGCCTCGTCTTCGCGCTCGCCGCGCACGCCGTCGGCTGGCCCGTGCCCCGGGGCGGCTCCCAGGCGATCCCGGACGCCCTCACCGCGTACCTCACCGAGCTCGGCGGCACCGTCCACACCGGCTTCGAGGTCAAGCGCCTCGACGACCTGCCGCCCGCCCGCGCCTACCTCTTCGACACCTCGCCCACCGCCCTCGCCCGCATCACCGGCTTCGGCGCCCACCACTACGCCCACTACAGGTACGGCGCCTCCGCCTTCAAGATCGACTACGCCCTGGACGGCCCCGTGCCCTGGACCGCCGAGGCCGCCCGCCGGGCCGGCACCGTCCAGGTCGGGCCCACCGCCGGCGAGATCGACACCGCGCTGCGCCAGGCGTCCTCCGGCACCGCCCCCGACGTGCCGTTCCTCATCACCTCCCAGCCCAGCCTCGTCGACCCCAGCCGGGCCCCCGAGGGCAAGCACGTCTTCTGGGCGTACGGGCACGTGCCCAACGGCTGGCGCGGCGACCTCACCGACGCCATCGAGCGGCAGATCGAGCGCTTCGCCCCCGGCTTCCGCGACCGGATCCTCGCCCGGGCCACCGCCGGACCGCCCGAACTCGCCGCCCGCAACGCCAACTACATCGGCGGCGACATCGCCTGCGGCGCCGCCCGCGGCCTCCAGCTCGTCCTGCGCCCCACCCTCTCCCCGTGGCCGTACCGCACCCCCCACCCCTCGGTCTTCCTCTGCTCCGCCGCCACCCCGCCCGGCCCCGGCGTCCACGGCATGTCGGGGCACAACGCGGCCAAGGCCGTCTGGCGCCACCTCAGGAACCTGGACGGCCGCGGAACCTAGACTCGGGCCATGGCGAAGTACATCGACGTGCACCCCGCGAACCCCCAGCCGCGCATCATCGACGGCGTGGCCGACTCGATCCGCAAGGGCGGGCTGATCGCCTACCCCACCGACTCCTGCTACGCCCTCGGCAGCCGCATCGGCAACCACGACGGGCTCCAGCGCATCCGGGAGATCCGCCGCCTCGACGACCGGCACCACTTCACCCTCATGTGCGCGGACTTCGCCCAGCTCGGCCAGCTCGTGCACATCGACAACCGGGTCTTCCGCGCCGTCAAGGCCGCCGTCCCCGGCGCGTACACCTTCATCCTGCCGGGCACCAAGGAGGTGCCCCGCCAGCTCCTCCACCCGAAGAAGAAGACGGTCGGCGTCCGCATCCCCGACCACACCGTCACCCAGGCGCTGCTCGCCTCACTCGGCGAACCCCTGCTCTCCAGCACCCTGCTGCTGCCCGACGAGGAGGAGCCGCTGACCCAGGGCTGGGAGATCAAGGAGCGGCTCGACCACCAGGTCGACGCCGTCCTCGACTCCGGCGACTGCGGCACCGTCCCCACCACCGTCGTCGACTTCTCCGGCGGCGACCCCGAGATCGTCCGCGTCGGCGCCGGGGACCCCACCCGCTTCGAGTGACCGGAAGGGCCCCCGCGCCAGGTGGCCCTTACGCGCCCGCAGGCGATCACCGTACGGTCGGACGGGTGAACCACCGTTCACCCCGACCGCCGGAGGCCACCGCGTGATCGTCATCGCCCATGTCAGCGACATCCACATCGACACGGAGGAGCGGGCCGCCGCGCGCACCCGCGCCGTCCTGCGCCACCTGGAGGACCTGCCGTACGACCTCGCGGCCGTCCTCGTCTCCGGCGACATCGCCGACCACGGCGCCCCCGCCGAGTACGACCGCGCCCGCGCACTCCTCGCCGGCCGTCACCCGCTGGTCGTCTGCCCCGGCAACCACGACGACCGCGCCGCCTTCCGGGCCGGGCTCGGGCCGCTGCTCCACGAGGACGGCGACCCGGCGCCCACCGCCCCCGTCGACCAGGTGCTGCGCGGCGACGGTTTCGTCCTCGCCGTCTGCGACTCCTCCATCCCCGGCAAGCACGACGGCCACCTGGAGGACGGCACCCTGGAGCGGCTGGACCGGGTCCTCACCGACACCCCGCGCGACACCCCCGTCCTCGTCGCCTTCCACCACCCGCCGGTGCCGCTGCACACCCCGTACGTGGACGAGATCCGCCAGTTCGGCGAGGACCGGCTCGCCGCGCTCGCCGACCGCCACCCCCACCTCACCGCCTTCCTGGCCGGCCACGCCCACACCGCAGCCGCCACCACCTTCGCCGGCCGCCCCCTGCTCGTCGCCCCCGGCACCGTCTCCACGATCCGGTTGCCCTGGGAGCACCCCGGCCCGGACAGCCCGCACGTCCACCTGGACACCCCGCCGGGGGTCGCCTTCCACGTCCTCGGCGACGACGGACGCCTCACCACCCACTACCGGACGGTGCCCGTCGCCGACTGAACGTCCATGTCGCTTTTCTGCCAGCCGGGCGCCCGCCGATCCCCGATCCTGGATCCATGCACACCGAGACCGAGCGCTGCGTGAGGGCCGTCCAGTCCAAGGACGCCCGCTTCGACGGCGTCTTCTTCACCGCCGTCCGCACCACTCGGATCTACTGCCGGCCGAGCTGTCCGGCGGTCCCGCCCAAGCCCGAGAACATGGAGTTCCACCCCAGCGCCGCCGCCTGCCAGCGGGCCGGCTTCCGGGCCTGCAAGCGGTGCCGCCCCGACACCAGCCCCGGCTCCCCGGAGTGGAACGTGCGCGCCGACGCCGTCGCCCGCGCGATGCGGCTCATCCAGGACGGGGTGGTGGACCGGGAGGGCGTGCCGGGGCTCGCCCGGCGGCTCGGCTGGTCCACCCGGCAGGTCGAGCGCCAGCTCCTCGCCGAGCTGGGCGCCGGCCCGCTCGCCCTGGCCCGCGCCCAGCGCGCGCAGACCGCCCGCACCCTCGTCGAGACCACCGGGCTGCCCTTCGGCGAGATCGCCTTCGCCGCCGGCTTCTCCTCGATCCGCTCCTTCAACGACACCGTCCGCCAGGTCTTCGCGCTCACCCCCGGCGAACTGCGGGCCCGGGCCGCCCGGCCCGCCGCGCCGCACACCCCCGGCGTGATCAGCCTCCGGCTGCCCTTCCGGGCCCCGCTCGAACCGTCCAACCTCTTCGGCCACCTCGCCGCCACCGCCGTCCCCGGCGTCGAGGAGTGGCGCGACGGCGCCTACCGGCGCACCCTGGCCCTCCCGTACGGGCACGGCATCGTCGCCCTCGCCCCGCGCCCCGACCACATCGCCTGCCGGCTCTCGCTCACCGACCCCCGCGACCTCACCCACGCCATCAGCCGCTGCCGCCGCCTCCTCGACCTCGACGCCGACCCCGTCGCCGTCGACGACCGGCTCCGCGCCGATCCGCTGCTCGCCCCGCTCGTCGACAAGGCGCCCGGGCGCCGGGTCCCCGGCACCGTCGACCCGGCCGAGTTCGCCGTCCGGGCCGTCCTCGGCCAGCAGGTCTCCACGGCCGCCGCCCGCACCCACGCGGCCCGGCTCGTCACCGCCCACGGCGTCCCCGTCGACGACCCCGAGGGCGGCCTCACCCACCTCTTCCCCACCCCCGAGGCGCTCTCCGGGCTCGACCCCGAGACCCTCGCCCTGCCCCGCAGCCGGCGCACCACCCTGCTCACCCTGGTCCGGGCCCTCGCCGACGGCGAGCTGGCCCTCGGCCCCGACACGGACCGCGCCGAGACCCGCGCCCGGCTGCTCGCCCTGCCCGGCTTCGGCCCCTGGACCACCGAGGTCATCGCCATGCGGGCGCTCGGCGACCCCGACGCCTTCCTCCCCGGCGACCTCGGCGTCCGCCGCGCCGCCGAGGGCCTGGGCCTGCCCGGCAGCCCCGCAGCCCTCACCGTCCGCTCCGCCCACTGGGCGCCGTGGCGCGCCTACGCCGTCCAGTACCTGTGGGCGACCGACGCCCACCCGATCAACCACCTCCCCGCGTAAGGACGTTCCGCCATGCCCCGCACCGCCGCGTCCCGCACGGTCGTGCACACGGTCGTGGACAGCCCCTACGAGCCGCTGACCCTGGTGGCCGTCGACGGCGTCCTCAGCCGCGTCCACATGACCGGCCAGCGCCACCGCCCGCCCGAGGAGACCTTCGGCGCACCCGATCCGCGCCCCTTCGGCGAGGCGATCCGCCAGCTCGACGCCTACTTCGCGGGCGAGCTCACCGACTTCGACCTGCCGCTCCACCTGGAGGGCACGCCGTTCCAGCTGCGCGTCTGGGAGCAGCTCCGGCTCATCCCGTACGGGGAGACCCGCACGTACGGCGAGCTCGCCGAGGCCCTCGGCAACCCGGGCGCCTCCCGTGCGGTCGGCCTCGCCAACGGCAAGAACCCGGTCAGCGTCATCGTCCCCTGCCACCGCGTCATCGGCTCCGGCGGCAGCCTCACCGGCTACGGCGGCGGCCTCGACCGCAAGCAGCGGCTGCTCGCCTTCGAGTCGGGCGCCGCCGCCCCGGACGCGCTCTTCTGACTAGCGCAGCCGCTCCAGGAGGGCCGGCAGGGCCGTGCCGATCGGTTCGCGCACGACCTCGGCGGCCAGCGCGTCGTACGGGGTCGGCTCGGCGTTCACGATGATCAGCCGGGCTCCGTGCTCGGCCGCGATCCCGGCCAGCGAGGCCGCCGGCTGCACCTGGAGGCTCGTGCCGACCGCGAGGAACACCTCGGCCGCCTTGGCGACCGACATCGCGTCGCCGAGCACCACCGGGTCGAGCCGCTGCCCGAACATCACCGTCGCCGGCTTCAGGATCCCGCCGCAGGCCCGGCACGCCGGATCGGGCTCGCCCGCCGCCAGCCGCTCCAGCGCCTCCGCCATCGGCGAGCGGGCATGGCAGGCCGTGCACACCACCGACCGTACGGTGCCGTGCAGTTCGAGGACCTTCCGGTCCGGCACCCCGGCCGCCTGGTGCAGCCCGTCCACATTCTGAGTGATCACCCGCAGCGCGTGGCCGCCCGTCCGCTCGAACGCCGCGATCGCCCGGTGCGCCGCGTTCGGCTCCGCCGTCAGCACGGGCGTGTCCCGCCGCATCAGCCACGACCGGCGGCGGACCTCCGGGTCGGCCATGTACGGCCCGTAGGTGACCAGCCGTTCGGCCTCCGGGTCCCGCCGCCACAGCCCGTTCGGCCCCCGGTAGTCCGGGATGCCCGAGTCCGTGGAGATACCGGCACCGCTGAGGATCGCGACCATCGTCATGGCGGGAGGGTAGGCACCGCGGACCGGCTCCCGCGACCGGGTTTCCCGGTGCTAGGTTCCGCTCATGGCCAAGGTGAACATCGCGCTCGACGCGGAACTCGTCGTGGAAGTCATGGTCCTGGCAGGCGTCGGCAGCCCGCAGGACGCCGTGGAGGCGGTCGTCCGCGACTACATCGCGCGCGGCCACCGCACGGAGGCCCGGACCGCCACCCGCGACGAGGCGAACCGCACGGGCGAGATGCTGCCGCCCGAACCCCCGCAGGGATGACGGCACCGGACCCCGACCGGCGTGCCCGGCTGCTCCTCGGCGGCTGCTTCGGCGTCGTCATCGGCGGGATCGTGCTCGCGGCCGTCGCGATGCTGCTGATGTCCGTGGCGATCACGGGCTTCTACGACCGCGACGGCCACGACTCCGAGCCCGTCCCCACACCCTCCATGTGACGAGCCGTCAGTTGGCGGCGGGGAGGCCGTTCTCCAGCTCCACCGGACCGTGCCCGCCGGCCAGCACGTCCAGCGCGGCGAGCACCCGCAGGCCCAGGCTGCCCGGCAGGTGCGCGGTCACCTCGGAGGGCTCGATCAGCTTCCAGGAGAGCAACTCCTCCTCCTGGAGCCGGATCTCCGCGAACCGCTCCTCGGACAGCACCCCGCCGTCGTACACGTACGCCACGATCGGCGGCCGGAGCGTGCTCTGCACCCAGTCCACCGTGAGCAGCGGCCCCAGCGGCACGTCCAGGCCGATCTCCTCCGCGGTCTCGCGGCGGGCCGCCTGCCGGGGCGTCTCGCCCGTGTCGGACTCGATCGTGCCGCCGGGCAGGGCCCAGCCCTCGCGGTAGTTCGGCTCCACGACGAGGACCCGGCCCCGGGCGTCCCGGAAGAGCGCGGCGGCACCGGCGAGCACCTTGGGGAGGCCGGCGATGTACGTGGCGTAGTCGGTGACGGTCACGGTGCCAGCGTAGCCAGCCGCAGCGTCCGCGCGGCGAGTTCGCCGATCCCGGCGCCGTCGAAGCCGTACACCGCGCTGCGCACCCGGTCGCGCAGCGGCGCCGACCACTGCGGCGGGATCGCCGCCGCCCCGCACAGCACCCCGGCCACCGATCCGGCCGTCGCCCCGTTGGAGTCCGTGTCCAGGCCGCCGCGGACGGTCAGCGCGATCGTGCGGGTGAAGTCGCCCTCGCCGTGGAGCAGCCCGGCCGTGAGCACGGCCGCGTTGGGCACGACGTGGATCCACCCCAGGCCGGCCGTGCGCTCCGCCATCTCGTCGAGCGTCCGCGACCAGCCGAGCCCCGCCTCGTACAGCGCGATCGTCTCGCGCACGGTCCGGGCCAGCCGGCAGCCCGGCGGCACCACCTCCAGGGCCGCGACCAGGGCGGAGCGGGCGTCGGGCGCGGTGAAGGCGGCGGCGACCAGGGCGGCCGCCCACATCGCCCCGTACACCCCGTTCCCGGTGTGCGAGACCACCGCGTCCCGGCGGGCCAGGCCGGCCGCCCTGCGCGGGTCGCCCGGGCTCGTCCAGCCGTAGACGTCCGCCCTGATCAGCGCCCCGATCCACTCCTGGTAGGGGTTGTCGTACGTGGCGGTCAGCGGCGGTCTCAGCCCGTTGGCGAGGTTCCGGTACGCGGCCCGCTCGGCGGTGTACGTCTGGAGGTACGGCAGCCGCAGCAGCCACAGCTCGCCCACCTGCTCGGTGGTGAAGCCGAAGCCGTGCGTCTCCAGCAGGTGCAGCCCGAGCAGGGTGTAGTCGACGTCGTCGTCCCGGCAGCTCTCCCGGATCCCGCCGCGCACGCACGCCGGCCACTCGGGCCGCAGCTCGAAGCCCTGCGCGCCGTCCGGCGGGGGCGGCAGGTAGTCGGTGAGGGGCAGCGCGCCGGTGAGCCGCAGATAGGCGTCGATCCGCTCCCGCGTCCAGTGCTCGCCCTGCTCGACCGGCTTGCCGAGCATGTTCCCGGCGATCCGCCCGGTCCAGCCGCCGAGGATCCGGTCGGCGAGGTCCGGTCCGGCGGGCGCCGGCCGGGGCGCCGTGCCGGCCGTCACGCCCCTCCCTCCCGCGGCGGCTCGCCGCCCTCCGCGTCGGCGCGGGAGCGGGCCGCGCGGCGCAGCCGGTGGTGCCGGGCCGTGCCGCCCTGCTCGGTCATCGCCTCGCCGACCAGGGCCCGTACCGCGTCCCGCATCCCGTGCAGGGCGTGGTGCCGGGCCGGGCCCGCGCCCGGGTCCTCCCGCAGCTCGCGTACCAGCGCCCAGCACAGCAGCAGCATGACCACCACGAAGGGCAGCGCCACCAGGATCGTCGCCGTCTGGAGCGAGTTCAGGCCGCCCACCACCAGCAGCACCGCCGCCACGGCCGCCATGAGCACGCCCCAGGTCACCACCAGCCAGGTCGGCGGGTGCAGCGAGCCCCGGCTGGTCAGCGAGCCCATGACGAGGGAGGCCGAGTCGGCGCTGGTCACGAAGTACGTCATCACCAGGAGCATCGCGATGACCGAGGTGACCGTGCCCAGCGGCAGCGCCTCCAGCATCGCGAAGAGCGAGGCCTCCGCCCCGTCCTTCACGGCGGTCGCCAGATCGGCCTCGCCGGTGGACTCCAGCCGGATGGCCGTGCCGCCCATCACGCAGAACCAGACCACCGTCGCCCCCGACGGCACGAGCAGCACGCCCACCAGGAACTCGCGGATCGTCCGGCCGCGCGAGATCCGGGCGATGAAGGTGCCGACGAACGGCGCCCAGGACAGCCACCACGCCCAGTAGAAGATCGTCCAGGCGCCCAGCCACGCGCGGTCGGTGAAGGCGCCGGTGCGGCTCGCCATCGGCAGCAGCTGGTGGAGGTAGCCGCCGACCGAGGCCGGGATGGTGTCCAGGATGTAGACCGTCGGTCCGAGCAGGAAGACGAAGAGCGCCAGGCAGGCGGCGAGCACGATGTTCAGCGTCGACAGCCACTTGACGCCCTTGTGCAGGCCCGAGAAGGCCGACAGGACGAACGCCGCCGACAGCGAGGCGATGATGATCAGCTGGGTGGCCGTCGAGTCCTCGACGCCCATCGTGAGGTCGAGTCCCTCGGAGACCTGGAGCGCGCCCAGGCCGAGGCTGGTGGCCGTGCCGAAGACGGTCGCGAAGACGGCGAGCAGGTCGATCGCCCTGCCCTGCCAGGAGGCGGCCCGGCGGGCGCCGAGGAGCGGGACGAAAGCGCTGCTCAGCCGGTTGCCGCGGCCCTTGCGGAAGCCCGCGTACGCCAGGGCCAGACCGGCGATGCCGTAGATCGCCCACGGGGTCAGCGTCCAGTGGAAGAAGGAGTACTCCATCGCCGTCCGGGCCGCCGCACCCGTGCCCGCCGGGCCGCCGCCCGGCGGCGGGTCCAGGAAGTGCTGGAGCGGCTCCCCGACGCCGTAGAACATCAGGCCGATGCCCATGCCGGCGCTGAACATCATCGCGACCCACGCCAGGTTGGTGAACTCCGGCTCGGAGTCGTCCGCGCCCAGCCGGATCCGGCCGAAGCGGCTCATCGCGAGCACCACGCACAGCACCAGGAAGGCGTCCGCGCCGACCACGAACAGCCACGCGAAGTTGTCCAGGACCCAGGAGAGGGCGGCGGAGGAGGCGCTGTCGAAGGATTCCTTGCCGAGTGCCGCCCAGGCGACCACCCCGACGACGGCGGCCACGCCGATCCCGATGACCTGCGCGTCGGGCGCGTGCCGTTCCGGTACGTGATCCGGGGAGGGTCCCTCGTTCATATCCGTGCTCATGTGAGCCCACTATGGTCGGACATTTCGCTTCATCCGGGGGTGGCACGCCGTCTGGCCGTACGGATAGGGTCGGCCCTGGCGCGACTGCCTGTTCGAAAGCAAGGGATGCAAGGTGACGGACGGAGCAGCAACTCAGGTCGCTCACGTGCTGGTGGCGGCCGACAAGTTCAAGGGCTCGCTCACGGCCGTACAGGTCGCGGAGCGGGTCACGGCGGGGCTCCGGAAGGTCGTCCCCGGCCTCTCGGTCGAGGCCCTGCCCGTCGCCGACGGCGGCGACGGCACCGTCGCGGCGGCCGTCGCGGCCGGATTCGAGCGGCGCGAGGTACGGGTCACCGGACCGGTCGGCGACCCCGTCACCGCCGCGTTCGCGCTGCGCGACACCACCGCGGTCGTCGAGATGGCGGAGGCGTCGGGGCTCCAGCTCCTCCCGCCCGGCACGTTCGCCCCGCTGACCGCCACGACGTACGGCTCCGGCGAGCTGCTGCGGGCCGCGCTCGACGCGGGCGCGACCACCATCGTCTTCGGCGTCGGCGGCAGCGCCACCACCGACGGCGGCGCGGGCATGCTCGCCGCGCTCGGCGCGGTCTTCCTCGACGCGGACGGCCGGCCGGTCGGCCCGGGCGGCGCGGCCCTCGCGGAGCTGGCCTCCGCCGACCTGACCGCCCTCGACCCGCGCTTCGACGGCGTCGAGTTCATCCTGGCCAGCGACGTCGACAACCCGCTGACCGGTCCCAAGGGCGCGCCCGCCGTCTACGGCCCGCAGAAGGGCGCCACGCCCGAGGACGTCGAGACCCTCGACGCGGCCCTCGCGCACTACGCCCAGGTCCTGGAGCGGGCGATCGGCCCGAAGGCCACCGAGCTCGCCGCCTCCCCGGGCGCGGGCGGCGCGGGCGGCATCGGCTACGGCGCGCTCCTCCTCGGCGCGAGCTTCCGCCCCGGCATCGCGCTGATGCTGGAGGTCCTCGGCTTCGCCCCCGCGCTGGAGCGCGCGACCCTCGTCATCACCGGCGAGGGCTCGCTCGACGCGCAGACCCTCCACGGCAAGGCCCCCGCGGGCGTCGCGGCGGCGGCCCGCGCGGCCGGCAAGGAGGTCGTCGCGGTCTGCGGCCGCCTGGCCCTCCCGCCCGAGACCCTCGGCGCGGCCGGCATCCGCCGCGCCTACCCCCTCTCCGCCCTGGAGCCCGACCCCGCCAAGTCCATCCCGAACGCGGGCCCCCTCCTGGAGGAGGTCGCCTCCCACATCGCCCGCGACTTCCTGGCGTAGCGGGTACGGGCCGGGCGTCCCGTGACGTCCGGCCCGCGCGGCCGTCAGCCCGCGTCGACCGTCCGGTCCGGCGCGCCGGTCGACGGGTCCAGAGTGATCCGTGTCGTACCGTCGCTGCCGGTGACCAGGAGGGCGTCCGGGCCGTCCCAGGCGACCGCGACGAAGCCCGACCGCTCGCCGTACGTGGCCACCGGATGGCTCCGGGCGGTGAGACCCGAGCCGGAGACCACCGTCACGCGCCACAGCGGGTCGATGAGCGCGGCGCCCGTGTCCACCGTCACGTACCGCTCCGCACCGCCCGGCGCGGCCCAGCGCTCCGACTCCTCCCAGCCGGGGGAGAGGAAGCCGCCGAGGACCACCCGCAGGAACACCAGCAGGACGGCCGCCGCCGCGCACACGGCGAACAGCCCCTCACGCGCCCACCCCCGCCTGCCGGCCAGCCGGACGCCCACCGCGCACAGCACCGCCATGGCGAGCCAGTACGGCCACGGGGCCCCGAACACGGCCAGCAGCACCACCAGCCGCGTCGACTCCGCCACCGGCGACCCCAGCGCCTGGACCACCGGAGCCAGCAGCCCCACGGCGATCAGCACCTTCCCGAGGGTCGTCCGCCGTGGTGTCGTACGCGTGTTCGTCGTCATGGTCACGGGGGAATCCTGCCAGGTCACCCGGGTGCGCGTACGTACTCGGCCGAGGAGTCTCCGTTGAAGCTGTACAGGGTCGCCCGGCGGCCGGACTCGTCGACATACAGGCTCCTGCCGTTCGGGAAGTCCAACTGGACCAGGTCCGGCTCGTCGAGGATGCCCACCCTCCAGGTCCCCCGGCGTGGCGCCCCGATGTCCGACGGGGTCTCGACGAGCTCGAACGTCTCGTCCTCGCGCAGCGTCAGGCGCCCCTCGCCGCCCTCCTCGGTCCAGACGCCGACGACGTCGGCGGTCTCCAGGTAGCGCGGACCGTCGGTGGCGACGCTGTACAGCGTCCCCAGCACGGCCAGCACGAAAATGGCGAGGAACACCGACGGGACCACCACCACCCAGGCGGGCACGGGCGTCCTCCCGGAACCGGGCGGCTCCGGCGGGGCCAAGGACAGCGAAGGCTCGGGCGTCATCCGCTCACCCTGACGCAGTCAGCCGGAACGCGTCCAGTGCCAAGGTCATCTCCGTGAGGTCCCGCGGCCGGGACAGCGACCGGGACGTCAACTGCTCGAGCCGCCGCAGCCGGTTGAAGACCGTGTTGCGGTGGCAGTAGAGGCGGCCCGCCGCCCGGCCCGCCGACCCCTCGCACTCCAGCCACGCGTCCAGCGTCTCCAGCAGCACCGCCCGGTCCGCCGGGTCCAGTTCGAGGAGGCCGCCGAGGACGTCCGTGACGAGGAGGTCCGCCAGGTCCGGCTGGCCCACGATCAGCGCGCCGGTCATGCGGCGGTCCAGCCGGACGACCTGGCGGGAACCGGGCGGGCAGGTGCGCAGGGCCAGTTCGGCGAGGCGGCGGGCGCGGCCCAGTTCGGTGAGGCCCGTGACGACCGGGCTGATGCCGCCCGGGCCCGGCGCCCGCCCGTCGAGGAGCTCCGCCAGCGCGTCGAGGTCCGTGCCGTCGGCCAGCGCCACCACCCCGATCTCGCAGTCGGCCCGCATCCGCCACAGGAACCGCAGCCCCTCCGCCCGCACCTGCCGGTGGAAGGGTTCCCGCTCCTCGCGCCGGTCGGGCCGCAGCACCACCACCGCGTACCGCCCCTGCTCCGGCAGGTCCAGGCCCGCCGCGGCCCGCGCCACCATCTCCGGCGCCCGCTGCCCCTGCAACAGCGCGTCCAGCAGCGCCTGCAGCTGTTCGTCCGTGCGGCGCCGCAGCTCCGCCTCGGTGGCCCGGTACGCCTCCGAGGCGCGGTCCGCCTGCGCGTCCACCGCCGACCAGACCGTCGTCGCCGACTGCATCAGCGCCGCCAGCTGGGCCGCGTCCGGGCCCGCGCCCTCGATCAGCGCGTCCCACACCAGGTGCCCGGCGTGCCGGTACGCGTGCACCACCAGCTCCAGCGGCAGGCCCTGTTCGGCCCGCCGGCGGCCCAGCAGCTCCGCGTGCTCCAGGTCCCGCCGGGGCGAGTGCCGGGGCGCCGAGATCATCTCGATCCCGATCCGCATCGCCTCCTGAGCCTCCTGCCAGTGCTGGTCGTAGGGCACGATCCGCCCGTAGGCGGGCTCGTACGCGTGCAGCTCCGTCAGATGCTCGTCCACCAGTTCCGGCACCCGCTCCAGAAGCGCCGTGCACGCCCGCGCGAGCACCTTCCAGTCGTCACCGGTCCGCCGTCTGCGCCGTCCCATGCCGGGAGCATCCACCGCCCCGGGCCCCACGGCAACGCCCTGACGCGCAGCGTTGTGCGCATGCACAGCCCCCCGGCGGCCCCGCTGGTCACCGGCAGCGTTTCTCCCGCCGGGCGTGGACGGGAGGTCCGCGCGGTGCTGGGGTGAGCGCCACCGAACGGCCGAGTAGCACGCACGAGTAACAACGGCGGCCGGGGAAAGGGGAGTCATGGGAGGTACCGCACCCGCCCTGACGGTGACGGACCTGACGGCGGGATACGGACCGGTGCACGCGCTCAGGCGCGTGTCGCTGACCGTGCCCGCGGGCGCCGTCGTCACCGTCCTGGGCGGCAACGGCGCCGGCAAGTCCACACTGCTGCGGGCGGTCTCGCGCACCCTGCGGTTCCACGGCGGCGCCGTGGTCTCCGGCACGGTCGCCGCGGCCGGCCGGCCGCTCGACGGGCTGCCGCCCGACCGGGTCGTGGCCGCCGGCGTCTGCCAGGTCCCCGAGGGCCGGCAGGTCTTCGCCCGGATGACCGTCGAGGACAACCTGCGGGCCGGCGGGCTGGCCCGGCGCGGCGACCGCGCCGCGAAGGCCGCCGCCCTGCGCCGGGTCCACGAACTCTTCCCCGTCCTCGCGGAGCGCTCCCGGCAGCCCGCCGGGCTGCTCTCCGGCGGCGAGCAGCAGATGCTCGCCGTCGGCCGCGCCCTCATGGCCGCCCCCGAACTGCTGCTCCTCGACGAGCCGTCGCTCGGCCTCGCCCCGCTGATGGCGGCCCGGATCGCGGACGCCGTCCGGGAGATCAACGCCCAGGGCACGGCCGTGCTGCTCGTCGAGCAGAACGCGGCGCTCGCCCTGCGGCTCGCCTCCCACGCGTACGTCCTGGAGGTCGGCGAGGTCACCCTCTCCGGCCCGGCGGCGGAACTCGCGGCCTCCGACGAGGTCCGCCGCCGCTACCTCGGCGTCGTCGACGCCGAGGCGGCGGAGGACGCCGCCCGCGCCCGGGCCGCCCACCCCGTCCTGTCCCGCTGGGACGAAGCACCCCGCGGCCCGCGCCGCAAGGAGACCCCCCGATGAGCGAGCGCACCCCGGACGAGCCGACCGTCCCCGCCCCGCGCACTCCTGGCGCGCCGTCCGCCCGCGACGACGTCCCCGCCCTCACCGTCACCGGCCTCACCGTCCGCTTCGCCGGGCTCACCGCCCTCGACGGCGTCGACTTCACCGTCCGCCCCGGCACCGTGCACGCCCTCATCGGGCCCAACGGCGCCGGCAAGTCCACCTGCTTCAACGTGCTCTCCGGGGTGTACAAGGCCACCTCCGGCTCGGTGCGCCTCGGCGCCCACGAGCTGACCGAGCTGCCTCCGCACCGGATCGCCGGCCTCGGCGTCGGCCGGATCTTCCAGAACCTGGCGCTGCCGCCGCGCGCCACCGTCGAGGACAGCCTGATGCTCGGCCGCCACCGGCTCACCCGCACCGGCTTCCTCGCCGCCGGGCTCCGGCTGCCGTCCGCATCCCGCGAGGAGGCCCGGCACCGGGCCCGCGTCCGCGAGATCGCGGACTTCGTCGGCCTCGGCGACCAGCTCGCGAAACCCGCGGGCTCCCTCCCGTACGGACAGCAGAAGCTCGCCGAACTGGCCCGGGCCCTCTGCATGGAGCCCACCCTGCTCCTCCTCGACGAACCCGTCGCCGGCATGACCGCCGACGAGCGGCGCGACACCGCCGCCGTCATCGCCGGCGTCCGCGACGGCCTCGGCATCTCCGTGCTGCTCGTCGAGCACGACATGGGCCTGGTCATGCGGCTCGCCGACTCCGTCACCGTCCTCGAATTCGGCCGCCGCATCGCCGACGGCAGCCCCGCCGACGTCCAGAACGACCCGGCGGTCGTCCGCGCCTACCTCGGAGAGGAGACCGCCGCGTGAGCACCTTCGCCGAGTTCCTCATCAACGGGCTCTCCCTGGGCTCCGTCTACGCCCTCATCGCCCTCGGCTTCGTCGTCATCTTCCGGGCCACGGAGGTCGTCAACTTCGCCCACGCCTCGCTGCTCCTCGCCGGCGGCTACCTCGTCGCCGTCCTCCACGAACCGCTCGGCTTCTGGCCCGCGCTGGCCGCCGGGACGGCGGGCGCGGCCGTCGTCGGCGCCGCCGTCGAGTTCCTGGTGATGCGCCGCCACCGGGGCGCCGACCACAGCGTCCTCGCCATCGTCACCATCGGCGTCGACATCCTCCTCGCCACCGAGCTGACCCGCCGCATCGGCACCGACATCCTCGCCCTGGGCGACCCGTGGGGCGACGCCGTCGTCACCCTCGGATCGGTGACGATCGCGGAGACCCGCATCGCCGCCCTGCTCGCCGCCGGCCTCCTCATCACCGCCTTCCTCCTCGCCTTCCGGCACACCTCCTGGGGCGTGGCCATGCGGGCGGCCGCCGAGAGCCAGGAGACCGCCGCCCTGATGGGCGTCCGGCTGGGCCGGGTCTCGCTCGGCGCCTGGGCGGTCGCCGGGGCCCTGGCAGCGGTCGCCGCGCTCTTCCTCACCGTCTTCCCCACCCCCGGCCTGGAGCGGGGCACCTCGCTCGCCGCGCTGAAGGCGTTCCCCGCCGCCATCCTCGGCGGCCTCGACTCCACCACCGGCGCGCTCGCCGGCGGACTGATCGTCGGCGTCACCGAGTCCCTCGCCACCGGCTACCAGTCCGACCTGGCCTTCCTCGGCCGCGGGATCGGCGACCTGGCCCCGTACCTGGTGATGGTCGCGGTGCTGCTGATCCGCCCGGCCGGCCTCTTCGGCACCAAGGAGCTCGCCCGTGTCTGAGCGCCGCAGGATCCCCCCGAAGGCGTACGGCTACGCCGCCGCCGGTCTCGTGCTCCTCGTCCTGCCCTTCTACCTGGAGCGGTTCTGGCTCCAGGCCGGGCTCTTCGCCATGGCCGCCGCGCTCGGCGCCGTCGGCATCAACCTGCTCACGGGCGCCACCGGCCAGCTCTCCATGGGCCACGCCTTCTTCCTCGCCGTCGGCGCCTACGGCTACTGCGCCCTCGCCGGCGACGGCACCGACGGGCTCTCCGGCCTCGGCCTGCCCGGCTGGCTCGCCGCGGTCCTCGCCGTCTGCCTCGCGGGCCTCGCCGGAGGCGTGTTCAGCCCCATCGCGGGCCGGCTGCACGGCGCGTACCTCGGCATCGCCACCCTCGCGCTGATCTTCATCGGCCAGCACCTCCTCTTCAACGCCCACGGTCTCACCGGCGGCTACAACGGGCGGGCCGTGCCCCCGCTCAACCTCTTCGGCCTCACCTTCGACGACACCGAACTCCTGGTCCTCCAGGTGCCGTTCGGCTCCGTCGAGAAGCTCTGGTACCTCGGGCTCGCCCTCCTCCTCGGCGGGGTGCTGTTCGCCCGCGGGGTGCTCCGGGGCCGCCCCGGGCGGGCCATGAACGCCATCCGCGACCACCGGATCGCCGCCGGCGTCCTCGGCATCCCGGTGGCCCGCCACCGGGCCGCCGTCTTCGTCCTCTCCTCCATGTACGCGGGCCTGGCCGGCGTCCTGCTCGCCCTGGTCTTCCAGCGGACCGTCCCCGAGTACTTCGGCATGGCGCTCTCCCTGGAGTACCTCGCGATGATCGTCATCGGCGGGCTCGGCTCGGTCGCCGGAGCCGTCGCGGGCGGCGTCTTCGTCGCCCTGCTCCCGCAGGTCCTCGGCCGGTACGCCGAGGCCCTGCCGCTGGTCTCCGCCCCCGGCACCGGCGGCGTCGCCCCCGGCGAGGCCGCCCGCTACCTCTACGGCGCCGCCGTCGTCGGCGTCGTCCTCTTCCTGCCCGGCGGCCTCGCGAGGCTCGTCGCGCGAACCCCGATCCACCGACCCTCAGGGGAGTCACGATGAAGCACAGACGACAGGCGGCCGTGCGGGGCCTCGCCGCGGCGCTCGCCACGCTGGTCGCGCTCACCGCCGCCGGCTGCAGCTCCAAGGCGAAGACCGGCGACGGCAAGGAGACCGGCGCGGGCGGGATCAAGACCGGCGAGGGCGTCACCGACACCACCATCACGCTCGGCGCGCTCACCGACATGACCGGCGTCTACGCCACCCTCGGCAAGAGCGTCACCCAGGCCCAGCAGCTGTACGTGAAGCAGGTCAACGCCGCCGGCGGCATCTGCGGCCGGAAGCTGGAGCTCACCGTCCGCGACCACGGCTACGACCCGCAGAAGGCGCTCGCCGCCTACACCGAGCTGGAGCCCAAGGTCGTCGGCTACCCCCAGTTCATCGGCTCCCCGTTCGTCGCCGCCGTCAAGCAGCGCGTCGACGGCCAGGACAAGGGCCTGGTCATGCCCCAGGCGTGGTCCGCCTCGCTGCTCGGCTCCCCGTACATCCGCGTCCTCGGCGCCACCTACGACGTCGAGACGATCAACGCGGTCGACTTCCTCGTCACCGAGAAGGGCCTCGCCAAGGGCGACAAGCTCGGGCACGTCTACTTCGAGGGCGACTACGGCGAGAACGCGCTCAAGGGCTCGAAGCACGCCGCCGAGAAGGCCGGTCTCACCGTCGTCGAGCAGAAGATCAAGCCCACCGACAACGACATGTCGGCCCAGGTCGCCGCGCTCAAGCAGGCCGGCGTGAAGGCCGTCCTGGTCAGCGCGGGACCCCGCCAGGCCGCCTCCCTGGTCGGCGTCGCCGCCGCGACCGGCCTGCGCGTCCCCGTCGTCGGCAACAACTCGGCCTTCGCCCCGCAGCTCCTCGGCACCCAGGCGGGACCGGCCCTGGAGAAGATGTACTGGTTCGCCTCCCCGAGCCTCCCCATCGGCGCCGACACCCCGGCCGCGAAGAAGCTCGCCGCCGACTACGCGGCCGCCTACCCGGACGACGGCCTCGACAACGGCGTCGTCGCCGGCTGGACCGCGGCGTCCGCCTTCGGCGAGATCCTGAAGAAGGCGTGCGAGAAGGGCGACCTCAGCCGCGAGGGCGTCGCCAAGGCGCTCCTCATCCTCAGCGCCCACGACCCCGGCTTCGGCATGACCCACGACTTCAGCGACCCGAAGGCCCCGTCGTCGCGCCAGTCGGTCATCCTCCAGCCCGACAAGAAGGTGCCCGGCGGGATGCGTACGGTCCGGCAGCCCTTCGTCTCCGAGGCGGCCGAGAGCTACACCCCCTGACCGGCTCCGACGCGCCGCGGGGCGAGGACGACCATCGTCCTCGCCCCGCGGGCGCGTCACCTGGAGGAAATGTTCCGGTGTGATGCTCGGATCATGAACGCACTGATCGAGGAGAACGCCGCGCACCCCCGCCTGCCCGCCCTGCTCACCGCCTACCACCTCGCCACCGAGGCCGAGAAGGGCGCCGCGGTGACCGGGCCCGCCGACCTGCCGGCCGCCCGCCGCGCCGAGGCCGAGGACCCCGTCACCGCCTTCGCCGCCGACACCGTGCTGCTCGCCGCCGCGCCGGAGACGGGCGAGGCCGTCGGCTGTCTGGTCCTGAAGTCCGGGGCGGTCCCCGAGGTCAAGCGCGTCTGGGTCGAGCCGGAAGCCCGTGGCCGGGGGCTCGCCGGGGCGCTCATGGGCGAGGCGCTGCGCCGGGCCGCCGCGGCGGGCGCCCCCGCGGTGCGGCTCACCGTCTGGGAGTGGCGGGAGGGCCCGCTCGCGCTCTACCGGAAGCTGGGCTTCGAGCCCGCCGAGCCCTGGGAGGACCGGCCGGGCCTGCTCTTCCTGGAGAAGCGCCTCGCGCCCGGCGACCGCGTCGAGCTGCTCGCCCCCGACCGCGTACGGGAGCACACCGACGGCCTCGCCGCCCTCCTCGTGGACGCCGTGGACGGCGGCGCCTCCGTCGGCTTCCTGGCGCCCGTGGAGCCGGCCGAGGCGGCCGCCTGGTGGGCCGGGACCGCGGGCACCCGGGACGTCTGGGCGGCCTTCGGGCCGGACGGCGCCGTCACCGGGGCCGTCACCCTCCTCCGTACCACCACCGCCAACGGCAGCCACCGCGGCGAGATCGCCCGGCTCCTCGTCCACCGCTCGGCCCGCGGGCGGGGTCTCGGCCGCCGCCTGCTCGCCGCCGCCGAGGCCCACGCGGCCGCCACCGGCCTCACCCTCCTCGTCCTGGACACCCAGACCGACAGCCCCGCCGAGCGCCTGTACCGGGGCGCCGGCTGGACCGCGGCCGGCACCGTCCCGGAGTACGCCGCCGACCCGGCGGGCGTCCTGCGGCCCACGACCCTCTACTACAAGCTCCTGGCGGCGTGACGGCATGACGAAGGGCCCGGAAGCGCGATGCTTCCGGGCCCTTCACCCGTTCCGTGCGGCCGGGGTCAGCGCAGCTGCGCCGCCTCCGCCTGCCGCGCCTCCCGGCTCTCCCGCCGGTTGCCGCGGAAGGTGTTGACTCGGCGGGCCGTCGCGAAGAGGGGGATCACGGCGCCCAGCACGACCTGGAGGGCACAGCCGGCCTGGAGCAGGAACTGCCCGCCGGGGGCGTCGAACGCCCAGGCGGCCAGCATGGCCATCGCTCCGACGATCCAGCTGAGCATGGCCGCGGCGAGGACACCCCGCGGCTTGGGGTACTCGACCCGGCTCACCATCAGCCACGCCGTGCCGATGATCGCGAGCAGGGTCGGGATGAACGGCAGCTCGAGCAGGATGATCGAGACCACCGTCAGCGCGCCGAAGGGGCTCGGCATGCCCTGGAACATGCCGTCCTTCATCGTCACGCAGGAGAACCGGGCCAGCCGCAGCACCACGGCGAGCAGCACCACGATCGCGGCGACCGCCGAGACCTTCTGCTGCGCGTCGTCCGCGACCATGCCGTAGACGAGCACGAAGTACGCCGGGGCCAGACCGAAGCTGATCAGGTCCGACAGGTTGTCGAGCTCGGCGCCCATCGGCGAGCTGCGGAGCTTGCGCGCCACGATGCCGTCGAAGAGGTCGAAGATCGCCGCGCACAGCATCAGTATCACGGCGGTGGCGGCGCTGTTGCGCGCCATGCCCGTCTCCGTGCTGCCGGTGAGGTGCGGGATGAGGATGCCCGTGGTGGTGAAGTACACCGCCATGAAGCCACACGTGGCGTTGCCGAGCGTGAGGGCGTCCGCTATGGACAGCCTCAGCGACAGCGGCATCTCCTCCGCCTCGTCGACCCCGTCCGCCTCGGCGTCGGCGGCCCAGTCGGCGGCTCGTGTGTCGGGATCAATCACGGTCAATGCGAGTCACCCCCGCGGTCGTGACCTGCCCCACCTCGACGGCGACCTCGACACCCTCCGGGAGGTAGATGTCGACCCGCGAGCCGAAGCGGATCAGGCCGATCCGGTCACCCTGCTCGACCTTCGTCCCCTGCGGGATGTACGGCACGATCCGCCGCGCCACGGCACCCGCGATCTGCACCATCTCGATGTCACCGAGCTCGGTGTCGAAGTGCCAGACGACGCGCTCGTTGTTCTCGGACTCCTTGTTGAAGGCCGGGACGAAGCCGCCGGGGACGTGCTCGACCGAGGTCACCGTGCCGGCCAGCGGCGCACGGTTGACGTGCACGTTCAGCGGGCTCATGAAGATGGCGACCCGGGTGCGCCCGTCCTTCCACGGCATGATGCTCTGCACCACGCCGTCGGCCGGGGAGATGACGCGGCCCTGAGCGATCTCGCGCTCGGGGTCGCGGAAGAACCACAGCATGCCGGCCGCGAGCGCGGTGGTCGGCACGGCGATGGCCCGGGCGCGCTTCGAGCGGCCGGAGCGCGCGAGGCTGAGCGCCGCCGTGGCGACGGTCGGCAGGAGCCACGGCGATGCTCCGCGTGCGATGCGTGCGCCCTTGAGGCTGTCGCGGTGTGCAGAGTTTGGGCTGTGGGGCATGGATGACCTTCGTAGCGGATGATGCCGCGCTGGCAACGGGGGACGGCGGCTTTCCGGCGATGCTATCGGTTGCGGGGCGCAACTGGGCAAGCCAGGAACCGAGTCGAGGGCCGGAAGACGAGCACGGTGTGTGATCTTCTTCGCGGCCGAATCGACTCAAAACCGACAATCAGCCCTGGAAGCGGTACTCCTCCAGGAGGCGGCGGCCAATGATCATTTTCTGGATCTCGGCGGTACCTTCACCGATGAGCAGCATCGGCGCCTCGCGGTAGAGACGCTCGATCTCGTACTCCTTCGAGAACCCGTAGCCGCCGTGAATGCGGAAGGCATCCTCGACGACCTCCTTGCAGTATTCGGAGGCGAGGTACTTCGCCATCCCCGCTTCGAGGTCGTTTCGTTCCCCGGAGTCCTTTTTGCGTGCTGCGTTCACCATCATGGCATGGGCGGCCTCGACCTTGGTAGCCATTTCGGCCAGCTTGAACTGGATCGCCTGGTGCTGGGCGATCGGCTTGCCGAAAGTGTGACGCTGCTGGGCATACTGGACGCCCAGTTCGAAAGCACGCTGAGCGACGCCACAACCACGGGCCGCCACGTTCACGCGGCCGACCTCGACGCCGTCCATCATTTGGTAAAACCCTCGGCCGGTGACCCCGCCGAGGACCCGATTGGCCGGAATGCGCAGGCCGTCCATGATGAGCTCGGTCGTGTCGACGCCCTTGTAGCCCATCTTGTCGATCTTGCCGGGGATGGTGAGGCCGGGGCGGACCTCTCCGAAGCCGGGCTCCTTCTCGACCAGGAAGGTCGTCATCGACTTGTGGGGCGCGGTGCCCTCCGGGTGGCCTTCGTCACTTCGGACGAGAACGGCGACCAGCGTTGACGTACCGCCGTTGGTCAGCCACATCTTCTGGCCGTTCAGGACGTACTCGTCGCCGTCCTTCACCGCCTTCGAGGTGATGGCCGACACGTCCGAGCCGAGGCCCGGCTCGGACATCGAGAACGCGCCGCGCGTCTCGCCGGCCGCCATCCGCGGAAGGAAGTACTCCTTCTGCTCCTGGGTGCCGTGCTGCTTCAGCATGTACGCGACGATGAAGTGGGTGTTGATGATGCCGGAGACCGACATCCAGCCGCGCGCGATCTCCTCCACGCACAGCGCGTAGGTGAGCAGCGACTCACCCAGGCCCCCGTACTCCTCGGGGATCATCAGACCGAAGACGCCGAGCTCCTTGAGCCCGTCCACGATCTGCTGGGGGTACTCGTCGCGGTGCTCCAGCTCGGTCGCGACCGGGATGATCTCCTTGTCGACGAAGTCCCGCACGGTGGCGAGGATCTCCTGCTGGACATCGGTCAGACCGTGGGTCTGGGCGAGTCGCGCCATGACTACTTCTCCGGCTTCTTGGAGGGCTCGATGAGTTCGGGGCGGCCGGGCTGCTCGCCGCCGCGGGCGTCGATGTACTCGGCGGTCGGGACCATCACCTTGCGGCGGAAGACGCAGACGAGGGTGCCGTCCTGCTTGTAGCCCTTGGTCTCGACGTACACGATGCCGCGGTCGGTCTTCGACTTCGACGGGGTCTTGTCGAGGACCGTGGTCTCGCCGTAGATCGTGTCGCCGTGGAAGGTCGGAGCCACGTGCCGCAGCGACTCGATCTCCAGGTTGGCGATGGCCTTGCCGGAGACGTCCGGCACGGACATGCCGAGCAGCAGCGAGTAGATGTAGTTGCCGACCACCACGTTCCGCTTGAAGTCGGTCGTGTTCTCCGCGTAGTTCACGTCCATGTGCAGCGGGTGGTGGTTCATGGTGAGCAGACAGAAGAGGTGGTCGTCGTACTCGGTGACCGTCTTCCCGGGCCAGTGCTTGTAGACCGCCCCGACCTCGAACTCCTCGTAGGTGCGTCCGAACTGCATGGGGTCAGGCCTCCGGGATCTCGAACTTGCTGGTGCGCTGCATGCCGGCGGCGCGGCCCTTGCCGGAGATGACCAGGGCCATCTTGCGGGACGCCTCGTCGATCATCTCGTCGCCGAGCATCGCCGAGCCCTTCTTCCCGCCGGCCTCGGACGTGTAGTAGTCGTACGCGTCGAGGATCAGCTCGGCGTGGTCGTAGTCCTCCTGCGAGGGCGAGAAGATCTCGTTCGCGGCGGCGACCTGGTCCGGGTGGAGCACCCACTTGCCGTCGAAGCCCAGGGCGGCGGCGCGCTGCGCGACCGCGCGGTACCCCTCCTGGTTGCGGATCTGGAGGTACGGGCCGTCGATCGCCTGGAGGTTGTTGGCGCGGGCCGCCATCAGGATGCTCATCAGGATGTGGTGGTACGCGTCCGCCGGGTAGCCGGGCGGCTGCTCGCCGACGACCAGGGACTTCATGTTGATGGAGGCCATGAAGTCGGCCGGGCCGAAGATGATCGTCTCGACGCGCTGGGACGCCTGGGCGATCGCGTTGACGTTCGTCAGGCCCTGGGCGTTCTCGATCTGCGCCTCGATGCCGATCTTGCCGACCTCGAAGCCCATGGTCTTCTCGATCTGGGTGAGCAGCAGGTCGAGCGCGACGATCTGCTGGGCGTCCTGGACCTTCGGCAGCATGATGCAGTCGAGGTTCTGGCCGGCGCCCTCGACGACGGTGACGACGTCGCGGTACGTCCAGTGGGTCGTCCAGTCGTTGACGCGGACCACGCGGGTCTTGCCGGTCCAGTCGCCCTCGTTGAGGAACTTCACGATGGTGTGGCGGGCCTCGGGCTTGGCCAGCGGGGCGCAGGCGTCCTCCAGGTCGAGGAAGACCTGGTCGGCGGCGAGGCCCTGGGCCTTCTCCAGGAAGCGCGGGTTGGAGCCGGGCACCGCGAGGCAGGAGCGGCGGGGGCGCAGCCGGTTCACAGGGGAAGCGCTGGTCATGCGGGGACCTCCGTACTTTCGAGGGGGTTGAGCTTGTTGGCTTTCCGGATCTCGTCGACGATACGGCCGATGATCTCGGTGATACCGAAGTCCTTCGGGGTGAAGACGGCGGCCACGCCCGCGCGGCGCAGCTCCTCGCCGTCCGCGTTCGGGATGATCCCGCCCACCACGACCGGGATGTCGGTGGCGCCGGCCTGCTTGAGCCGGTCCAGGACGTCCGGCACGAGCTGGGCGTGCGAGCCCGAGAGGATCGACAGGCCGACGGCGTGCACGTCCTCCTCCAGGGCGGCGTCCACGATCTGCTCCGGGGTGAGCCGGATGCCCTGGTAGACCACCTCGAACCCGGCGTCGCGGGCCCGGACGGCGATCTGCTCGGCGCCGTTGGAGTGCCCGTCCAGGCCCGGCTTGCCGACCAGGAAGCGGAGCTTGCCGATGCCCAGGTCCTCGGCGGTCCGGTCGACCTTGCGGCGGACCTCGGCCAGCGGGGAGCCGGACTCGGCCGGCACGGCGACCGGGGCGGAGGAGACGCCGGTGGGGGCGCGGTACTCGCCGAAGACCTCGCGCAGCGCCCCGGCCCACTCGCCGGTGGTGACGCCGGCGCGGGCGCACTCCAGGGTGGCCTCCATGAGGTTCTCGGTGCCCCGCGCGGCCTCCTTGAGCTGCTCCAGGGCCTGCTGGGTGGTCGGGAAGACGAACGGGTCGCCGTTGCCCTGGCGGTCCGTGGACTCCTGCCGCTCGGCGCGCCAGCGGGTGACGGCCTCGACCACGCGGGCCTCGACGGCCGGGTCGACGGTCTGGATGGCCGTGTCGAGGTCGGCGGTGAGCGGGTTCGGCTCGGTCGTCTCGAAGACGTTCACTCCGACGATCTTGTCCTCGCCGGACTCGATCCGGGCGCGCCGCTCGGCGTGCGAGGAGACCAGCTGGGCCTTGAGGTAGCCGGACTCGACGGCGGCCATCGCGCCGCCCATCTCCTGGATCCGGTCGATCTCGGCCAGGCACTCGGCGACGAGGGCGTCGACCTTGGCCTCGATGACGTGGGAGCCGGCGAAGATGTCGTCGTACTCCAGGAGGTCGGACTCGTGGGCGAGGACCTGCTGGATGCGGAGCGACCACTGCTGGTCCCAGGGCCGGGGGAGGCCCAGGGCCTCGTTCCAGGCCGGGAGCTGGACGGCGCGGGCGCGGGCGTCCTTGGAGAGGGTGACGGCCAGCATCTCCAGGACGATCCGCTGGACGTTGTTCTCCGGCTGGGCCTCGGTGAGGCCGAGCGAGTTGACCTGGACGCCGTAGCGGAAGCGCCGCTGCTTGGCGTCCTCGATCCCGTACCGCTCGCGGGTGATCGTGTCCCAGATGCGGCCGAAGGCGCGCATCTTGCACATCTCCTCGATGAAGCGGACGCCCGCGTTCACGAAGAAGGAGATGCGGGCCACGACCTCGCCGAACCGCTCCTCGGGGACCTGCCCCGAGGCGCGGACGGAGTCGAGGACCGCGATGGCGGTGGACATCGCGTACGAGATCTCCTGGACCGGAGTGGCCCCCGCCTCCTGCAGGTGGTAGCTGCAGATGTTGATCGGGTTCCACTTCGGGATGTTGTTGACCGTGTACGCGATCATGTCGGTCGTGAGGCGGAGCGACGGGCCGGGCGGGAAGACGTGCGTCCCGCGCGACAGGTACTCCTTCACGATGTCGTTCTGGGTGGTGCCCTGAAGCCTGGTGATGTCCGCACCCTGCTCCTCGGCCGCCACCTGGTAGAGCGCCAGGAGCCACATCGCCGTGGCGTTGATGGTCATCGAGGTGTTCATCTGCTCCAGGGGGATGTCCTGGAACAGCCGCCGCATGTCGCCGAGGTGCGAGACGGGGACGCCGACCCGGCCGACCTCGCCGCGGGCGAGGACGTGGTCGGGGTCGTAGCCCGTCTGGGTCGGCAGGTCGAAGGCGACCGACAGACCCGTCTGGCCCTTGGCGAGGTTGCGCCGGTACAGCTCGTTGGACGCCTCGGCGGTCGAGTGACCGGCGTACGTCCGCATGAGCCACGGCCGATCCTTCTGGCGCTCAGTCATGTACGGTCCCCGGGCTCAGATGTTGCGGAAGCGGTTGATGGCGTCGATGTGCTGGGCCCGGAGCTCGTGGTCGCGGACGCCGAGGCCCTCCTCGGGGGCGAGCGCGAGGACGCCGACCTTGCCCTGGTGCAGGTTGCGGTGGACGTCGTAGGCGGCCTGGCCGGTCTCCTCCAGGGTGTACGTCTTCGACAGGGTGGGGTGGATCTTGCCCTTGGCGATCAGGCGGTTGGCCTCCCACGCCTCGCGGTAGTTGGCGAAGTGCGAGCCGATGATCCGCTTCAGCGACATCCACAGGTAGCGGTTGTCGTACTGGTGCATGTAGCCCGAGGTGGAGGCGCAGGTGGTGATGGTGCCGCCCTTGCGGGTGACGTAGACCGAGGCGCCGAAGGTCTCGCGGCCGGGGTGCTCGAAGACGATGTCGATGTCCTCGCCGCCGGTCAGCTCGCGGATCTTGGAGCCGAAGCGCTTCCACTCCCGCGGGTCCTGGGTGTTCTCGTCCTTCCAGAACCTGTAGCCCTCGGCGTTGCGGTCGATGACCGCCTCGGCGCCCATGGCCCGGCAGATGTCGGCCTTCTCCGGGGAGGAGACGACGCAGATCGGGTTGGCACCGCCGGCCAGGGCGAACTGGGTGGCGTAGGAGCCGAGTCCGCCGGAGGCGCCCCAGATGAGGACGTTGTCGCCCTGCTTCATGCCGGCGCCGTTGCGGGAGACCAGCTGGCGGTAGGCGGTGGAGTTCACCAGGCCGGGGGCGGCGGCCTCCTCCCAGCTGAGGTGCTTCGGCTTCGGCATCAGCTGGTTGGACTTGACGAGCGCGATCTCTGCCAGGCCGCCGAAGTTGGTCTCGAAGCCCCAGATCCGCTGCTCGGGGTCGAGCATGGTGTCGTTGTGGCCGTCGGACGACTCCAGCTCGACCGACAGACAGTGCGCGACGACCTCGTCGCCCGGGTTCCAGGCGTTGACGCCGGGGCCGGTGCGCAGCACGACGCCGGCGAGGTCGGAGCCGATGACGTGGTACGGCAGGTCGTGGCGCTTGGTGAGCTCGGAGAGGCGTCCGTACCGCTCCAGGAAGCCGAAGGTCGAGACGGGCTCGAAGATCGAGGTCCAGACCGAGTTGTAGTTGACGGAGCTGGCCATGACGGCGACGAGCGCCTCGCCCGGGCCGAGCTCGGGGACCGGGACCTGGTCGAGGTGGAGCGACTTGCGGGGGTCCTTGTCGCGGCTGGCGACTCCGGCGAACATCTCGGCCTCGTCCTTGTGGACGGTGACGGCCCGGTACGACTCGGGGAGCCTGATGTTGGCGAAGTCGGCGGAAGTGGAGTCCGGCGACTGGATCGCGTCCAGGATTTCCTTCACGGTGTGCCTCCGGCGGAGAGCGTCCGGGAGCGGACGCCTGAGGGATACGTCGGGAAGTGCTGCTGCTGTGGAGGTGTGCCGTCGGTTCGGCTCGGGTGGTGCGGTGGCGGCGCCGATGGTGGGGCGCGAGGGTGCCTGTGACGCAGGCGTCCGGGCGCGCGGCCGTAGGGCTGCGGGGACAGCCGGAACACGGTCTTTCGCTGTGCTCCGGCCGCCCGGACACCCTCAACGTATGGCACGCCGTGTCACGTGGCAAGGCACTCGGTGCCAACAATTTCTCTCAGATGCGAAAAGGCACTCACGGATGAGCGATGATCGATCGAAATGGCCCCTGAGCTGGGAGAACGCGACGAGGGCCGCCCCCGGGAAACCGGGGACGGCCCTCGTGTCGGACCTTCGAAGGTGCGGGAGAAGTGCCGCTCAGCCCTTCGTGAGTGCCTGCTGGATGGTCCGCATCACCTCGTCCAGCGGAGCGTCCGTACGGGCCACCGCGACCACCACGTCACCCGAGGCGGCGACCCGGGCCGGCGGCGCCTCCTGCGGGGCCCGGTCGGCCTGCTGGGGGGAGGGGGCCGGGCGCCCCGCGCCTATGCCCGTCCCGAAGGTCTCCCGGACGATCGCGAAGGCGTGGTCGAGCTGGCCCTCCACGTCGCCCTGGCCGCCCGCCCGCAGCCAGCGCCGCAGCACGTGGTTGTGGGCGGTGACCACCGCCGAGGCCGCCACCTCGGCGAGCAGCGGGTCGTCGTTGCCGTCGTGGTGGTCCCGCTCGTCGAAGTGGCCCAGCAGATAGCGGGTGAAGAGCCGCTCGTAGCGGGCCACCGAGGCGATCTCGCGCTCCCGCAGCGTCGGCACCTCACGGGTCAGCCGGTACCGCGCCACGGAGATGGCGGGGGAGCCCGCGTACATCTTCATGACCTCCTTGATGCCCCGGCACACGGTGTCGAGCGGGTGCTCGTGCGGCGGGGCCGCGTTCAGCACCGCCTCCGCCCGCACCAGCGTGTCGTCGTGGTCCGGGAAGATCGCCTCCTCCTTGGACCGGAAGTGGCGGAAGAAGGTCCGCCGGGCCACCCCGGCCGCCGCCGCGATCTCGTCGACCGTGGTGGCCTCGTACCCCTTCGTCGCGAAGAGCTCCATCGCGGCGGCCGCCAGCTCCCGCCGCATCTTCAGCCGCTGCGCGGCGGCACGGGTCCCCGCCGCGCTCTCCTGAGCGTCGGACGGGGAGGTGGCACGGGGTGTCTTCACGGCCTTGGGCATGACCCGAACGTACTGCATCCGTGCAGGAGGACGCGCCCGCGGGGGCGGGCCGCCGGAAGGCTCCAGCAGCCCGCCCCACGCCTGTGCCGGATCGGTGGGCTCAGCGCCGGGCATATTCGCGGAAGCCGCGCCCCGTCTTGCGGCCGAGGCAGCCGGCCGCCACCAGGTGCTCCAGGAGCGGCGCCGGGGCCAGGCCCGGGTCGCGGAACTCGCGGTGCAGCACCTTCTCGATCGCCAGCGAGACGTCCAGACCGACCACGTCGAGCAGCTCGAACGGGCCCATCGGGTAGCCGCCGCCCAGCTTCATCGCCGTGTCGATGTCGTCCAGCGTCGCGTAGTGCTCCTGGACCATCTTGACCGCGTTGTTCAGGTACGGGAACAGCAGCGCGTTCACGATGAAGCCGGCCCGGTCGCCGCAGTCCACGCCGTGCTTGCGGATCTTCGCGGTGACCTCGCGGACGGTGGCGTGCACCTCGTCGGCGGTCAGCACCGTCCGGACGATCTCGACCAGCTTCATCGCCGGCGCCGGGTTGAAGAAGTGCATCCCGATGACGTCCTGCGGGCGGCTCGTCGCCTTCGCGCAGGCGACGACCGGCAGCGAGGAGGTCGTGGTGGCGAGCACCGCGCCCGGCTTGCAGATCTTGTCCAGGCGGGCGAAGAGCTCCTGCTTGATCCCCAGGTCCTCGGCGACCGCCTCGACCGCCAGGTCGACGTCGGCGAAGGCGTCCAGCGAACCGGCCGGGGTGATCCGGGCCAGCGTCTCGTCGCGGGCCTCGCCGGTCAGCCGGCCCTTCTCCACCGAGCGGGCCAGCGACCTGGCGATGTACGCCTTGGCCGCGTCCGCCTTCTCCTGCGAGCGGGCGGCGAGGACGACGTCGTACCCGGCCTTGGCGAAGACCTCGGCGATGCCGGAGGCCATCGTGCCCGAGCCGGCCACGCCCACCGCGCGCACCTCGCGGCCCGCGCCGCCGGTGCCGGACGCCGCGGGCGTCTGCCCGTCGGCGACCTTCTCGGCCGAGCCCGGCGCCGCGTAGGTGTAGAAGCCGCGGCCCGCCTTGCGGCCGGTCAGACCGGCCTCGGAGAGCTGCTTCAGGATCGGGGCGGGGGCGTGCAGCCGGTCGTGCGACGCCTGGTACATGGCGTCGAGGACGGTACGGGCGGTGTCGATGCCGACCAGGTCGAGCAGCTCCAGCGGGCCCATCGGCAGGCCGCAGCCCAGCTTCATCGCCGCGTCGATGTCCTCGCGGGAGGCGTAGCGGGCCTCGTACATGGCCGCCGCCTGGTTCAGGTAGCCGAAGAGCAGGCCGTCCGCGACGAAACCGGCCCGGTCGCCGACCGCCACCGGCTCCTTGCCGAGGTCCTCGGCCAGCCGGGTGACCGCGTCCACCGCCCGCGGGTCGGTCAGCACCGAGGAGACCACCTCGACCAGCTTCATCGCCTGGACCGGCGCGAAGAAGTGCAGGCCGAGGACGCGCTCCGGGTGCGCCGAGTCGGCGGCGAGCCGGGTCACCGAGAGGGCGTTGGTGCCGGTGGCGAGGATGGCGTCCGGCCGGACGATCCCGTCGAGCGCCCGGAACACCTCCTGCTTGGTCTCGTACGCCTCCGGGACCACCTCGATGACGAGGTCGGCCGCGGCGGCGGCCTGGAGGTCCGAGTAGACGCGGAAGCGCGCCAGCGCGTCCTGCCGCTCGTCCTCGGTGATGCGCTCACGGGCCACCGCGCGGGCGGTGGACGCCTCCAGGGCGGCGACGGCCCGGGCGGCCGCGGACTCGCTGATGTCGATGCCGACGACCTCGCGGCCGGCCCGGACGAGGACGTCGGCGATGCCGGTGCCCATGGTGCCGAGGCCGACGACGGCGATGGTGGAGAGAGGGGTGTCCATCAGGGGACTCCTGGGAGGAAGAGTGACGACTGAGGGCGGTGCGCGCGCGGAGGGAGAAGTGGCGCGGAAATACCCGGAGCGCGGCCGGCCGCACGGAGGCGGCGCCGCGGTGTGACGGGATGCGGCCCCGCCGCACGGCGGCGAAGGCCAGGAGAAAAGGAGGACGAGGGCTCTGTCCCGGAGCCACGTCGAGAACTGCCGAACCGACCAGCGCTCACCACGGCTGCGTCACCAGGCCGCGGCGAGAAGTGCGGGGGTTCCCCGCTCACTTGAGATTAACCGGCCGGTAACGAGCACGCCAGTCCTGGGAAGTCGGGAAAATGTGATGTGGATCGCGGATAGCCTCGGATTCATGGAAAACTCCGAGGGATTCTCCCGGGATCCCGAATTCTGCTCGATGATCGATCGATTGCGGGACGAGATCGAGAACGAAGAAGGAACCGTTCCCGGCGCATTCGAGGAACTCGCCCGCACCGGAGATCCCGAGGAACTCCACGCCCGGCTCACCGCCCCCGGACAGCCGCTCTGGGCGCGCGAGATCGCCGCCTACCGGCTCGGCACGGCCGGCGACCCCCGCGCCTTCGAGGCCCTCGTCCTCCTCCTCAACCACCGGGACCCCGAGCGCTGCGTCACCGCCGCCCACGCCCTCCTCCGGCTCGGCGACCCGCGCACCGCCCGGGCCGCCGCCGCCCTCGCCACCAACGAACTCCGGGTCGCCTACGCCCTCCTGGCGGTACGGCTGCTCGCCGACCTGCGCGCCCCGGAGTCCGTCCCGGCCCTCGTCACCGTCCTGGAGCGCCGGCTCGCCGCCGGCGACCCGCACTGGCGGGTCGGCCTGGCCTGTGTCGAGGGTCTCGGCGCCCTGGGCGACCCGCTCGCCCGGGACGTCCTGGAGGCCGCCCTGCCGCACCCCCGCCTAGGCCGCGCCGCCGAGCGCTCGCTGGCCCTGCTGGGCGGCCCCGCGGTGTGACCGGGCGCGGCCCCGGGCCGTCGCGAGGACCCCGGCGAGCCCGACCAGCACCGGCGGCAGCGCCGCCAGCGCGAAGCAGACGGCCAGCGGAAGCCGGCCCACCAGCAGCCCCGCGCCGGCGGTGGCCGCCGTGTTGCCCGCGTTGAAGGCCGTGTTGACCCAGGCGCCGGCCCGGGTACGCCGCTCCGCCGCGACGGCCTCGTCGGCCAGCAGGTACGCGGTCGTGAGCGCCGGCGCCACGCACAGCCCGCCCAGCGCGACCCCGGCGACCAGGACGTACGGATGCGGGGCGAGCCCCGTCGCGCCCAGCACCGCGCCGAGCGCGAGCCCCAGGACCGCGAGCCGGGTGGCGAGGGAGCCGCGCCACGGCACGGCGCCGAACAGCAGCCCGCCGACCGCGCTGCCCGCGGAGAGCGCCGCCATCGCCCACGGCATCAGACCGGGCCGCCCGGCCGCGTCGGTGAACGCCACCACCAGCAGCTCCACCGCGCCCAGGCAGAGCCCCAGGGCGGCCGACCCGGCCACCGCCCTCCCGAGACCGCGCAGGGACCGGCCGCCCGCGGCCGGCGCCGCGGCGGGGGCCGCCGCCGCGCCCGGGACGGACCTGGTCAGCGGCGAGGCGGCGAAGAGCAGACCGCCCGTCAGGATCAGGGCCGCGCCCAGCGCGAGCCCCGCTGCCGGCGCCGCCGCCAGCAGCACCAGACCCACCAGCAGCGGGCCCGTGACGAAGAGCAGTTCCTCCGCGACCGTGTCCAGGCTGTACGCCCGCCGCAGCAGGTCCCGGTCGGCGAGCAGCCGGCTCCACAGCGCCCGCATCACCGGCCCCAGCGGCGGCGTCGCCGTGCCCGCCGCGGCCGACAGGGCCACCAGGACGGCGCCCGGCGTGCCGGGCCGGGCGCAGACCACGGCGAGGGCGGTGAGCAGCGCCCCGTACCCGAGGACCAGCGGCGGGAGGGCGCGGCCGGGGCCGTACCGGTCGACGAGGGAGGCCCGGGCCGGGGACAGGGCGACGGAGGTGAGCCCGAAGGCGGCGAGCGCGGTGCCGGCCGTGGCGTACGAGCCGGTCGCCGCCTTCACGGAGAGCAGCAGGGAGAGCGGGGCCGTCGCGTAGGAGAGCCGGCCGAGCAGGGCGGCGCCGAAGGTCCGGCGCGCGTGCGGGGCCCGCAGGACCGCCGCGTACGAAGGGGCGGGGGCAGGCGTCGGTGCAGGGGGTGACACGGACATGGTGGTGTTCCTCGGAAGAGGGCGCGCGTCACCGATCGGGGGAGCGCGCCGGGCGTGCGGGGACGACGGGACGCCGTACCGGGGACGCACCCTGGGCACGGGCGTCGGAACGCCGACTCCTACGCACGGAAGAGGAACACGCGCGTCACCGTATCAGCCGCAGCTCCGGCTGCCCGTCCTGCGGGCGCTGCTCCGGGACCAGCGCGAACGCCTCGACCTCCATGAGCAGTTCGGGGCGCGTCAGCGCGTCCACCTGCACCGCCGAGCTCGCGGGCAGCGGCAGCCCGGCGAAGGCCGCGTCCCGCGCGTCCCGCAGGGCCGGGAGGTGGGCCACGTCGGTGAGGAAGTACGTCAGCTTCACCACGTCCCCGAAGTCCGCGCCGGCGGCGGCCAGGCAGCGCTCCAGGTTCGCGAAGACCTGCCGGGCCTGCGCGGCCGGGTCGCCCGCGCCCACCACGGCCCCCGCGGCGTCGAGCGCGATCTGTCCGGAGATCGCGACGAACCGGCCCGTGCCCCAGACGACGTGGCTGTACTGGGGGCTGGGCGCGACGCCCTCGGGAGCGGCGACGTGGGTCAGGTGGCTGGTCATGCCCCACATCCTCGCGCACGCCACTGACAACGCCCGCGCCCAGGAGCGGGCGCGGGCGTCAGAAGTGACGAGGACCACAGGTCAGCGCACGTGCCCCAGGAGGCCGTGCAGGGTCGTCCCGGACCGCGGGACCCAGCCCGACGCCCTCTTGACGGCGGCCTTCCCGGTGGCGGACTTCTCCGTGACGGACGCGTCCGTGGCCTGCTTCCCGGCCGTCTTCTTCTTCGAGGGGGCCGGGTCGGGCTTCGGCGCGGGGAGGGCGGCGCACACGGCGTCCACCTCGGCGCCGCCCTCGGCGCGCGGCACGGTGCCGGTGGCGAGGTAGGTGCTCAGGTGCTCGTCGAGGCAGTCGTTGCCGGCCAGCGTGACGCCGTGGTTCCCGCCGCCCTCCTCGACGACCAGGCTGGAGCCGCGGATCATCCGGTGCAGGGCGAGCCCGCCCTCGTACGGGGTGGCGGCGTCGTCGGTGGCCTGGAGGATGAGCACCGGCGGCAGCTGGTCGTTGCTGACGTCCGGCGGGGTGAGCGGCTCGACCGGCCAGAAGGCGCAGGGCGCGTTGTACCAGGCGTTGTTCCAGGTGGAGAAGGGCGCCTTGGCGTGGACCTCCCAGTTGTCCTTCCGCCAGACGTTCCAGTCCTTGGGCCAGGCGGCGTCCCGGCACTGGACGGCGGTGTAGACGGAGTAGCCGTTGTCGGCGGCGGAGTCGGCCTCCCCGTACCGCTCGTAGGCGGCCGTGAGCGGGGCCGGGTCCCGGTCGTTCACGTACGCCGAGAAGGCGCTCGCCAGCTTCGGCCAGTAGCCGTCGTAGTAGCCGCCGGGCAGGAAGGTGTCCTCCAGCTCGCCGGGGCCGACCTTGCCGCCCGCCGGGGAGTCGCGCAGCTCCTCGCGCATCCGGTACCAGGCGGCCTCGACGGCGGCCGGGTCGTCGCCCAGGCCGTACGCGGCGTCGTGCTTCGCCACCCAGGCCATGAAGGCCTTGTGGCGGGTGTCGAAGGCGTAGTCCTGCGCGATGTTGTCCTCGTACCAGACGCCGTTCGGGTTGACGACGGAGTCGAGCGCCATGCGCCCCACCCGCTCCGGGTACAGCCGGGCGTAGACCGCGCCCAGGTAGGTGCCGTACGAGTAGCCGAGGTAGTGCAGCCGTTCGGCGCCGAGCGCCTTCCGGATGAGGTCCAGGTCGCGGGCGGTGGAGACGGTGTCGATGTACGGGAGGACGTCGGCGTGCTTCTTGCCGCAGGCGGCGGCGAACGCCTGGGCGCGCTCCAGGGCGTTGCGTTCGGCGGCGGTGCCGCGCGGCACCGAGTCGGGGCGGACCGGGTCGAAGTGGCCGGGCCGGCAGTCGAGCGCGGGCTCGCTCTCGCCGACGCCGCGCGGGTCGAAGCCGATGACGTCGTAGCGGGCGGCGACCTCGGCGGGCAGCGAGGCGGCGACGTAGCCGGCCATGGAGCGTCCGCTGCCGCCCGGTCCGCCGGGGTTGACCAGGAGGGGCCCCTCGGAGGTCTCGGCGGTGTGCGGGACGCGGGTCAGCGCGAGCGTGATGCTCCGGCCGGCGGGGTCGTGGTGGACCAGCGGCACCTTCAGGGTGGCGCACTGGAGCCGCGGGTACGCCTTCGTGGCGCAGCCGGTCCAGGAGAGGGAGGGGAGGGGGCGGGGGGCCGGGTCACCGGTGCCCGCGGCGGACGCGGGCAGGACGGTGACGGTCCCGGCGACCAGCGCCCCAGCGGCGATCAGCATTCCTGCGCGGGTGGTCATGGAGCGTGGAGTGCCCCGCGTGGCGCGGGACACGACCTGTTCCGCCGGTAATCGACCCGAACGGGGGGTGCGATGACGGCGTGTCAGGTGACCTCGCGGCGTGTCGGCGGGGTCAGAGCAGGGTGAGCTGTTCCGGGTCGCCGGTCGGCGGGGCGGGGGCCGGGCGCGGGAGGCGCCGGGGGGTCTCCCGGCGGGCCGGGCCGATGCCGAACTCGGCGGCCAGTTCGTGGACCTGGCGGGTGATCCGGCGCTGGTACCAGGTGGGCGCGTAGGCCCCGTCGGCGTACATCCGCTCGTACCGGCCGACCAGCCGGGGGTGGTGGCGGGCGAGCCAGCTCATGAACCACTCGCGGGCGCCGGGGCGCAGATGGAGGACGAGCGGGGTGACGGAGACGGCGCCGGCCTCGGCGATGGCGCGGACGGTGGCGCGCAGCTGCTCGGGGGAGTCGCCGAGGAAGGGGACGACGGGGGCCATGAGGACGCCGCAGCCGATGCCGTGCTCGCCGAGGGCGCGGACCACGTCGAGGCGGCGGTGCGGGGAGGGCGTGCCGGGCTCGATGGTGCGCCACAGCTCCTCGTCGGTGAAGCCGACCGAGACGGAGACGCCGACCTCGGTGACCTCGGCGGCCTGGGTGAGCAGCTCCAGGTCGCGCAGGATCAGGGTGCCCTTGGTGAGGATGGAGAAGGGGTTGGCCCGGTCGCGCAGCGCGGTGAGGATGCCGGGCATGAGCCGGTACCGGCCCTCGGCCCGCTGGTAGCAGTCGACGTTGGTGCCCATGGCGATGTGGGCGCCCTGCCAGCGGCGGGAGGCGAGCTGCCGGGTGAGCAGCTCGGCGGCGTTGACCTTGACCACGATCTGGGAGTCGAAGCCGAGGCCGGTGTCCAGGTCGAGGTAGCTGTGGGTCTTGCGCGCGAAACAGTAGACGCACGCGTACCGACACGGAGAGCTCGGTATGCTCCTCCCCCTACTCAAGTAAACCGAGGGGGCCCGACCATGACGAGGTTTCAGCGGGGCGCCACGTACGCCCGCCTGTCGAAGGCAGACGACGAAGACGGGGTCATCCGCCAGGCTGAAGACACGGATGCCCTCGCGCTCGCCCGGGGCATCCCCGTCCAGGGGAGGCGGTACGTCGACAACGACATCTCCGCGACGAAGGGCAAGCACCGCCCCGATTACGAACGGCTCCTGACCTCCGTGCGCGCCGGCGAGGTCGACGTGGTCATCGTGTACATGCTCGGGCGGTTGTGGCGGAACCGCCGGGAGCGTGCCGAGGGCATCGAACTGTTCCGCGAACACGGGGTGTCGATCCTCACCGTCAAGGGCCCGGAGCTGGACCTCACCACGGCGGCCGGCCGACTCCTCGCGGGGCTCCTAGGGGAGGTCGACACGTTCGAAGTTGACCAGCTCAGCGAGCGCGAGAAACGGGAGGCCCTTCAGCGCATCACCCGGGGTGACCCGCCGAGCGGACACCGTTGTTTCGGGTACAGCCTCTCGGGCTGGGAGGTCGTTACTGCTGAAGCGGCCGAGGTGCGCGCCGCGTTCGACGCGTTGTTGGCCGGGGCCAGCCTCTCCGGGATCGCCCGGGACCTGAACGAACGGGGCGTCCTGAACCGCAACGGGAGGCCGTGGCGGCACAACGCGGTCCGGGTCATGCTCCTGAACGAGCGCTACGCCGGGCTGCGGGGGTACGAAGGTGCGATGTATCAAGGCCGGTGGCCGGCCCTGGTGTCGGAAGACACCTGGCGCGCCGCCCGGCACATCCTCACGGACGAAGACCGGACCACCTCTCCCGGGAACGCCCGGGTGCACCTCCTCTCCTCGGTCGCCCTGTGCGGTATCTGCGACGACGGGAAGACCACGGTCACCTCGGGGTCACGCCTCATGACCAAGGGGAAGTCCGGCACGGTGTCGGTTTACCAGTGCAAGGAGCGGGGCAAGCACCTCGCCCGGACCTCCGCGCCCATCGACCTCCTGGTGGAGGAGTACGTCATAGCCCGGTTGAGCCGGCCGGACGCGGCCCTCCTCTTCGTGGATGAGGAGGCGCCCGACGCGGGGGAGCTGCGGAGTCAGGCCGTGGCGCTGCGGGGGCGCCTGAAGGCCCTGGCCGCCGAGTTCGCGGACGACGATGAGGGCGACGTGATGGAGTTCCGCCTGGCCGTAAGGCGTCTGCGCGAGCGCCTGGCGGACGTTGAAAGCCGCATGACCCACCCGCAGCGTGCCCGCGTCCTGGGCCCTCTCGTAGGCGCCCAGGACGTCCGGGCGGCCTGGAGGGGGCTCTCTCTCGACAGGCGTCGGGCGGTGGTGGAGTTGCTGGCGGAGGTCACCATCCTGAAGGGCAAGCCGGGGCGCGCCCCGTGGGATCCCGAGACGGTACGGATCGTGCCCCGCGTCTGACCTCGCCCTGACCCGAGACGGCGAAGAGCCCCCACGGCCGACTTTCCGTGGGGGCTCCTCTCGTTCACCCGCGAGCCAGGACTGGAGATGGGCCCTTGCTCGCGGGGGCCTGTGTCAGCCGACGGTGACGCCCTCCTCCGCCCCGTTCGCGGCCAGCCACGCGTCCGCGACGGTGACGAACTCCGCCCGGTCGTGGCGCTCCAGGGCGTGCACCAGCGGCGCCACGGGGCTCTCGTCCACGACGTAGACCGAGCGCCAGGACCGGACACCGAGGGCCGCGAACTCCGCCGCACGGTCGTTCGTGCCCGCCCCGTACAGCGCCGGGCCGAGCTCGGGATCCTGGCCCTTCGCGGCCAGCGCCGAGCGGTAGGCGGAGGCGTGCGTGTTGTGCCGGTACCGCTCCCGCAGGGCGGCGGCGGAGCGCTGGTTCCCCTGGTCGAAGAAGAGCCCGCCGCCCGCGTAGATCTTCCGGACGAACGCCTCCACCGGGTCCTCCTCCACGCACCCGGCGGGCACCACGGGCGGGGCGTACCCGTGCCCCGGGGCGAGGGACGCGGGCACCGCCGGCGCCGCGTAGCGCGAGGCGAGCTCCTTCAGGTGGGCGAACACCTGGTCAGGGCGGGCGAAACGGCCCAGCCGCAGCTCCTCCGCGACCAGCGCGAGGAGGTCGGCGTCCGGACGCTCCACGGGCTTCAGGCTCGGCGGGACGACGCGGGAGCGGGGGGTCTTCGCGTAGGTCTTCGTCAGGGTGGTGCTCGCGGTCATCGGGCAGTCCTCCGGATCGGTGCGGTCACGCGGGCGGGGGTGGCGGTCCTGCGGGCGTTGGCCGCCGCCTTCGGTCCGGGCGTGGTCGCGGCAGGGATCGCCGTCCCCAGGACCCGCAGGGCGGCCACGGCGTTGGCGCGCACCGGGGAGCCGAACGGCCGGCGGGCGCGCTCCTTCAGCTCGGCCTCCACGGCGGCCACCGTGCCGTGCCTGCCGAACGCGGCGGCCAGCTCCCGCACTCCGGCGGAGGCACGGGGCTTGGCGGCCATGGCGAGGACGACGGGGCGCAGCATGGCCGCCTCCGTCGCGGCGGCCGAGGGGCGCACCCGGCGCTTCGTGGCGAGGGCGAGGGACGCGGGGTGCTGCGGCGCGAGGGCCGGGGCGGAGTGCTTCACGGGCACGGGGCGTGGCGGGTTCAGGCGGGCCATGGGTCAGTCCTTCCGGAAGGCGGGGAGGTGCCGGCGGAGCGCAGGACGCCCGGCGATGTAGGCGGAGAGGTCGGACTCCCGGACCCGGGTCGTCCCGGCCACCTTCACCGCCGTGAGCGCGCCGTCCCTGATGAGCCGGTAGGCCGTGGTCCGCCCGACATGCAGCCGGTCCGCCGCCTGCGCGAGGGTCAGGAGTCGGTCATCCATGCCAGGATTGTTCCAGGCGTACCAACCCGTGCGCGAACGTGCGGAGTTGACCACCTTTGTAACGAGGGGAGCCCGCCATGAAGGGACCCAGCCGCAGCCTGATAGCCAGGGCCGACCGCGTGGAGTGGGCACTGGCCCGGCGCGCCTCCGCGTCCGCCTCCGTGCCCGCGTCGGTGCGGCCGGCCGACCCGGAGTCCCTGGTCCTGGACGAGGCCGCGTCAGCCCAGGTCTACGAACTCGCCCACGCCCGCCGGTGCGTCCGTCTCCGGGGTGAGGACTGCGGGCGCTGCGACGCGGCGGAGGCCATCGGGGAGTACCCGGACGGTGCCGCGTGAGCGCCCCGGAGACTGCCTCAGAGGCTGACCGCAGCGTGGCCGACGCGGCCCTGACGGCGCTCGCCCTGGGCCGCCCCAGGAAGGACGTGGCCGCCCTCCTGCGGATGTCCGCGAACCACGTCCACGACTACGCCCGCGAGCACCAGGCGGAGATCATGGCGCGCCGGGCGGAGATCCTGGGCGGGCTCCACGGGCGGGTCCTGGACGCGGCAATGGAGGGCGCCGAACTCCTCCACCGGGCGGCCACGGCGGGGGACGTGCCCGCGTCCGAGCGGCTGACCCTGGCCCGCACCGGGGCCCTGGTCATCGACACCGTGCTGAAGCTGAAGGCGGGCACCGACACGGACGCCCGGCTGGCCGCACTGGAGGCCAGGTACCCGGCGCTGCGCTCGGCGGCCGGTATGCCTGAAATCGGTAGTTCTGAGGGGTCTGGGTGACCGCCCGACGCGTGGCGTCTCGGATGGCGTGACGCGGAAAGGGCCCGCACCCGGGTGACCGGGTGCGGGCCCTCCGCCGTGTGTACGACGTAACGGAGTCGCCATATCCGGTCTCTATCAGGGGTGTTACCGCCGGTATCCTCGGATACGATTCAGTATCCGACGTAACTCTGAGGCCCCTCCGGAGGCTCGAAAATGACAGAAGTGACGGCCCTCGCGACCGCCGCCGGCGCCCTCGCGGCCACCGAACCGGACGCGGCCGAGGAGTTCCTGGCGTCCCTGGACCGCGCCGCCGCCGAGCACGTCCAGGCGGAGCGCCCCGCCAAGACCCGCGCCTCCTTCGCCCGGGACTGGGCGGTGTGGACGGAGTTCCTGGACTGGCTCGCGCGTCAGCCGGCCTCCCGGGGAGTCCGCGTCCCCGACACGTCCGTCCGCTCGGGGACGCTGGTCACCTTCGTCAACTACCTGGACCAGGTCCGTCACGAAGCACCGAGCACCATGGGCCGCCGGATCACCGGGGTCACGGTGGAGGCGCGCGCCCGTGGCTGCACGGTGACGAAGACGGAGACGGGGCCCGCTCGGGAGATCGTGCGCAGGTGGATGCGGGACCCGGTCCGCACCGCCCGGGGGCGGGGGCAGGCACCGGCGCTGACGCTCCCGGGGCTGCGGGTCATGGTGACCGCCGAGCGGGGCGCCCAGGTGCCCCTCCGGGCCGTCCTGCGCGACCGGGCCATGGCGCTGGTCTCGTTCTACGCGGCCATGCGCTCGGCGGAGACGGCGGCGCTCCGGGTCACCGACGTGGCGGTGGACCGCTCGGGGAACCTGGTCGTGGCCGTGCCCGCCGTGAAGGGCGGGGAGGGCCGCGTGGTGGGCATCGAACGGATGAAGGATCCGGCGGTCTGCCCGGTGCGCGCGTGGCTCGCGTACGTCCAGGCGGCGGACATCACCGCAGGCCCCGCGTTCCGGGCGGTCACCCGGGGCGGGCGCCTGAAGGGCGAGGCGGCCATGAGCCCCGACTCCGTCTCGCGGGCGCTGGTCCGCATGGGCGAGGACGCGGGGCTGGAGCACCGGGTGACGGGGCACTCCCTGCGCTCGGGGTTCGTCACCGAGGGCCGGCGGGCCGGGGTCCCGGCGGAGAAACTGCGCGACCAGACCGGACACGCCGCGTCGTCCCCGGTGTTCTGGGTCTACGTCCGCCGGGGCGAACTGTTCGAGGAGTCCGTGACGGGCCGGATGGAGGCGTAACCCCCGCTGTCCGACCGCCGTGCGAGACTCGGCGATGTGCGGTGCCTCCCTGGTCAGGGGGCCCGAGAGGCCCCCTCCAGGGACGCGGAGGGGGCCTCTCGCCATTCCGGGGCGGACACGGCGCAGGCCCTCCCGGCATGGACGTGCGGGAGGGCCTGCGGGTCGCCACGGGGCGTGCCGGGCACCGGGGTCAGTCTGGCACCGCCGGCGCCCCGTGTCCGCCCCGTGGCATACGCCCGGTCCGCCCGGCGTTGACCAGGTGCGCCCCCATACCCATGGGACTGACCGAAGTGACCGAACACCGCACCGCCGCCGCCGAGCTCGGGGACTACCTGGACTCGTTCGAACTCCTCCAGCTCCGCTCCGCCGTGCCCGCCCTCCTGGACGAACTCCTCCAGGTGCCGGCGGGGGACGCGGGCGCCGGGCTCCTGGTCGCCCAGACCGCCCTCGCCGTCCGCCCCGCCGCGTCCGTCGCGGACGCCCTGAACGCCCTCTCGGAGGCCGTGGCGGAGGCCGGGCCACCCGAGCGCCACGGACCCGGCGCGAGGGCCGTGGCGGGGCTCCTGGGGCTCCTCGCGGCCCGCTCGGGCCGGGTGCCCGCCCAGCGCGCGCCGGTGTGGAGGTGCCGGGCGCACGCGGAGGACGGATGCCAGTCCTGCGACCGGGCCGACGCGGCCACCGGGGCGTAGCCAGGCTCGCGGCGCTGTACGCCCTCCTGCGGCCAGGGGAGCGCCCCGTGCGGCCCCGGAGCCACAGACGGGCCGCACGGCCGCGAGGGACCCCGTGGAGGGCGCGGACGACGACCGAACGGGGCGGGCACCCGGCGCCCCCTCGCTGCGCCGTTCGTCGCGGTGCAAGCCCACGGGGGCGGAGGCGCTGGGCGGGCGTCTGCGGCCCGTTCGCGGTCCTCGGCGACCGAGGGGCGCGCTCGGGCTGCGACCCCGGGAGGCGGGCGCGTGGGCGCTCCTGGACCGGGCTCGGGAGCGTGGCCGTCGGGGGCCTTGCCCCCGAGCCCCGCTCCCGAGCGCACTCCCGTGGCCGAGACGGTCGTGGTCGCTCCCACCGTGCGGCCACGCGAGCACCCTCGCCGTGTGGGGCCGGTACTCGCCGCCGTGGCGGACGTAGCCGACGCGGAGGCTGGCGGGCACCGCGTACGAAGTTCGTGTCCGAGACGGACGGCCGGGGGAGGTGGGCGCTCCGGCAAAGACGAGTCATCCCGAACCGAATCGGTAGTCAAAGGCGGCGGGCACCACGCTGTGGCTGTGTCCGCCCGTCTGAAGCTGAGCGAGCACGAGCCCCGCAGGCGGACGACGGCGGGGGTCCGGAGCGTCCACGGAGAGGCGGCCACGAGACGGCGGACACCCGCCCCGGCGGGTGGTGGGTGTGTCCGCTCACCCGAGCGGAGCGAGGGTCTGGGGTACCCGGGTTGGGCGGACACGGACGGTTACGGCTGAAGGGGGGGAGGCGAAGGGGGGGAGAAGGGGGGGAGGGGGGGAGACCCCCACGCGGATTTTCTCCCCCCCCTATACCCCCTCTAGAGTGGGTAAATTAGGACAAACTAAATTTCAAAATCGTGTGGTAGGTAACCCCCCCTAAGGAGCAAAACCGCAGGTCGGAAGGGGGGGAGGTGGGAGCGACCCTCCCCCCTTCAGCGCGCATGGGGTCTCCCCCCCCTCCCCCCCTTCTCCCCCCCTTCGTCTCCCCCCTTAGCCGTGGTGACGCTCCGTATAGAAATCGAGTGGTGCGGTTACTCACGTGCAGCGCGCTCCCGTGGCCGGAGGCCCCCTTGGGGCGCGCCGCCGGACGCGTGGGCGGACACGAAGAAGCCCCCGGTACGAATCTCGTACCGGGGGCTTCCCAGGGTCACGCCGCTACTCGGCGGTGTCCGCCTTCAACTGGTACCGGGCACCGCCACGGGGGCCCTCCTCGGCCGCTTCGAACAGACCGGAGGCGGTCGCGTACCGCAACGCGCTCTCGAACAGACCCGACTTCCCGCCGGCGCCCCCGGAGCCGTTCCACAGCTTCAGGTCCGACGCCCCGTTGATCACGCTCTTCAGGTCCTTCGTGTTCACCGGGGCGCCATTGCGGAGGATCTTCTCCCGCATCCGGCGCGCCACCTGCCGGACCAGCGGCGGCACCGCGTTGTTGGAGAGCGCCCGAGCGTTCTCCGCCGCCGCCGCCCGGGACGCCATCCGGATGTTGTCCTCGCTCTGCTCCTGCCGCTCCTGCCACTGACCCCACGCGACCGCCACCCGCTTCGTCTCCTCGGAGACCGCCGAGAGGGCTAGGGCCAACTCCCAGTCCCCCTCCTCGATGACCAGGGAGCACCGCAGGAGCGCCGACTGGGCCGCCCGGCGGTACAGGTTCAGGGCGATGTGGGAGATCAGCGGGTCGTCCTGGTTGAGACCTCCGGCGAGTCCGAACGTGACCAGGCCGATCTCCGACTCCATGCGCGCGCACATCGTCATGCGGACCGGCTCCCCTCCCCGGGTCCAGTCGCTCGCGTCGCGAGCGAGGCCCAGGAGGAACGCGGACACCCTCCGGGCGGGCTCGGGAGGCTGCGGCATGGGGTTCTCCCGGACGTACGCCTCCGCCTTCACCATCTCCTCCCGGGAGACGCCCTGACCCGTGGCCAGGGCGCGCACGGTGTCGAGGAACCACTGGGGGCGCTTGGTCTGGAGGATCGGCGTGTACCCGAATCGCTGGGCGAGGCCGGTGGTGCGCGCCAGGGCCTGGCCGATGATCTCCGCCTGGAAGTACGCGTCCAGCCCGAGCCCGTAGCTCCCCTGCGGCACCGGGGGGCGGGCCGTCTTGTCGGACACGTCCGCCCGGAGTTCGTCCCCCACGAACGCGTCCAGGTACAGCGGCTGGAGGCCGGCGCCGTTGCTGGACGCCGACGCGGACTTGTTCAGGGCGCCGAGGAGGGATTCCCCCTCGGCGTAGGTGGCGTGCACGCGGGGGACGGGAACCGACACCGTTTCGAAGGTCTTCGCCGGGAGCCCGTCCGCGTCCAGCTTGGTCGGGTGCTCGCCCGTCACCACGCGAACCGTCCGCTGCATGTGGGAGACCAGCGTGGACCCCGTGGGCGGGGACACCCGGGTGAAGCCGTGGTCGTACGCCAGGGCCTCCTCCAGGGACTCGAAGTCGGTCCGGAGCTCCCGGGGGAGGAACGTCTCCGGGATGGGGAGGTACGCCTCCACGGCCCGGCGGGAGACGTTGGAGCCGGACCCGGAGAGGCCGACCAGCGCGTTGTAGGCGGTGAGCGCGAACGGCTGGCGGTTGGAGAACTGGCCCTGGACCCCGGGGCCGGCGAGGATCGCGGCCCAGTTCATGGCCAGCACCAGGAAGCCCTCGCGCTTCACGCCCTGGGAGTCTGCCGCCTGCGCCACCGGGGCCAGGTGCGGGAGGTCCCAGAACTCCTCCGGGATGGAGATCCCGGCGAGGCGGGCCAGGAGCTCGGCGCGCTCGGGATCGGTGCCCGCCTCCGTGTCGTCGTCCTCGGCGTCCAGCGGGAGGAGGAGTTCCTGGGGTGCGGGGTTCCTGCGGCCCTCCTGGAACTCCCGGCGGACCATTTCGATCTCCGCCGGGCTAAGGCCGTACTTGGCGCAGTTCCGGGCGAGGTCGGACCACGGACCGGTGAAGAGCCGGGCCGCCTTCAAGGCCGTTGCCAGGGTCTCCTCGCTGGAGCCCACGGCGCCCTCCTCCGGGGCGAGGATGTCCGTGTTGGCGCCGTCCCTCCACACGTCGCCCCCCGGTCGCGTGGCGGGCACCTGGGGTGCCTCCAGGGTCTCCAGCTCCTTGGCCACCCGGGCGAACTCCTCCGGGGTCCGTGTGGTGGCGGGCACCTCCACGCCGAACCCGGCGTACGCGTCGGCGCCGTCGCCGTCGTCCTCGGGGTTGACAGAGTCGTTTACAGAAGTCACCATGGGAATCACTTCGTTTCGTTCACGCCGTTGGTAGCGGCTGGACAGATCGGCCCTCGGGTTTCCGCCCCGGGGGCCGTTCGCGTTCTTCGATCTTTCTGGCGTACGGGGCGGTGCTCGCCCCCGCAACCCTCAACCCGAGGTTGAGACTTATCCACCCGTCAGGTCTGAACTCCCGAGCTGCGGGGTTCACTTGGGTGACGGGGTTGGATGGCGGGTTCCCGCCACTGGCGGAGGACTGCCGTCAGGTCCGCCTTCGCCTGCGGGAGCTCCGCCGCCTGGCGCTCTCTCGCGCCTCCTGCCTGGCCTCATCGCTGAGCGCGTACAGCTCAAGCACGCGGTGGGCGGCGGGGGCTACGGGGGTCGGCAGGGGTGCCGGCGCCTCCGGACGGGTCTTCGGGTACCACGTCTCGACCGCCTCGCGGATACCGCTCCGCGACTCCGCGAGGCGGTCGTCCCCGCCCCGAGGCAGGCGGCGCACGTAGTCGCTCAGACTCCGCCGGTCCGTGATCCGCACGGTGTCCGCCGATCGGACGATCCACCCCTTGCGTTCGAACTGACGAAGGATGCCCCGGAACTCCTCGGTCACTCGGTTGGACGGGTCGCCCGACGCGGACACCCGGACGGTCCCCTGGGGGAGAAGCGACCGCAGGCGGGCCCGATCCACCTCCCCCGAGGGGAGGACCGTCAGGGCGTACGCCACGGTGAACCGCAGGTGCGCAGCGGGCGGGCCGCTCACTTCATCTCCCTCGCGGCCACGGGCGGTCTCGCTCATTCCGGACTCTCCTTCGTGTGTGCTGGCCCCGGGAGCTGTGTCCCCGGGGCCTCTCTCGTGTCCGCCTACGCCGCGAGGCGCAGCGGGCGGGGGTTGGCGGTGTCCGCCGGGATCGCGCCCCGGAGGAGGACGGCCAGGCGGTCCCTGGTGGCGCCGGAGAACGGCGGGGCCTGGTCGGCCAGCTCGCGGGCGTGGGCCGCGATCCTGGCCCGGGTGGCGTCGTCCATCACCGGGCCGCCTGACGACCCTCGGGCAGCACACGGACCAGCGGGGCGAGGCCCTGGGCCAGGGTCGTGTTCCCGAGCGCCTGCGCCCACCGGTACAGGTTGTGGGTGCTGAGCGAGCCTGCGCCTCCCTCGAACCGCTCCAGTGACTTGCGGCTGATACCGGTCTGGGCGCAGACCTGTGCGGCGGAGATCCCGAGACGTTCGCGGGCGGCCCGCATCGGGGTGTCGGTCACGGGCTCGGGCATGGCAGACCTCCTGGTCAGGGCGGGTGGCCGGCCTCTCGGGGCGATCTCCCCGGGGCCTGCGTACAGTCCACCCGGGCTAGGTGATCAACTGGGCGCACGGGGCCCCGGTTGGCCGCCGTACCGGCCAATGACCTGCGGAAACGTCGCTACTTCACCTACGTGAAATCTCAACATGCGGGATTGTGGTCATAGTTGAGAGACGAGAGAGCCCCGCCGCCCGCCTCCGTGGGGGAGGGGCCGGCGGGGCTCGGGGCGGTGCGCGCCTACCGCGTCCGCGACTTCGCCGACGCGCGTCCGAAGACGGTGCGCGCGTGGGACTCGGCGGTGTGGTGGGTGTGGGTGCTCGCCCCGTTGTAGTGGTTCGTCACGACATTCACGGGCGGCGCTGCGGCGGCCACGTCCCTCGCGGCGCGCCCCATCGTCTTCACCAGGACGGCCCCGGCGAGGGCGAGCGCCACGGGACCGCCGGCGGCCACGGCGAGCGTGGACGCGGGCACGGTGCCGAGCGCGAGGAGGACGGCGGACGTCCCGGCCCCGGCGAGACCGACACCCGCCCCGGCGCACAGGCACAGGGTGGCAAGTTCGGTGGATCGGGCGGACATCGGCGCCCTCCCGGGCTGCGGGACCGGGGCGGCGCCGGTGGGCTTGGGCGGGCGGTCGTCGCGGTACGCGGTCTCGATGAGGCGGGCACTCTCGGCGGACTCGGCGGGGGTCAGTCCGGGGGTGGTCATGGCGGCGTCTCCTGGGGTCGTGGAGGGCCTGGCGGGAGGCGCCGGGCCCCGGGGTGGGGAGCACCCCTGGGAGCCCGTCACAGGGGCCCCCAGGGGTGGGAGAGGTAGGTTTTTCGCGGGCGCCTGATCAACCCGCGTTTCCGCAGGTCAGGCGCGTGGCCACCGAAGTGGCCACCACCCTGGCCACCACTGGTCAACTCCCGTGGCCAGGGTGGCCGGACGTGACGGGGTTGATCAGTGGTGGCCAGGGGTCGGCGGCCACCTTCAGGAGGTCGTACCGAGCGCCCGGCGGACCGTGGTGCGGCCCACGCCGAGCGCGTCGGCGATCGCCCCGGGGGACGCCTCCGGGTGCTCCTCGGCGTACGCGAGGATCCGCGCCTTCAGGTCGGCCGCGTCCGCCGCCGTGGCTGCCCGGCGGTCCTCGGCGGGCATGTCCGCCACGGCCTGGCGTCGCCGCTCGGCGAGCACCGCCGGCGCCTTCGACCGCCACGGCTCCGCGTCGGGGAGGGCGGCGATGTGGTCCCCGGTGACGTGCCAGAGCTGGACGGGCTCGGGCTCCGAGTCCATGTACTTGACCAGCGCCCGCCCCGGGATCCCCTTGCACAGCTCCGACGGGGACCAGCCCTTCCGGCCGGCCTCCTCGCCGAAGAGCATCCGGTCACCCTCGGCGCCCAGGGTGGTCAGGCCGACCGTGGCGCCCACGTTCTCCTTCACCAACTGGGGGATGCTGGTCCCCTTGGCGAGGTACTGGCTCGCCCAGTTGAACCACATACCGACCACGCGAGCCTCGCCGTACAGCGTCTCGGCAATGGAGGGCGCATCCTCGAACGGCTTGTACTTCTTCCCGCCCTCGGCCACCCGCTCGAACTCGGCCATGCGCTTCAGGGCGGCGCCCTCATCCAGCGTGATGAACAGCGTGGGGTACTCCTCGCTGGCCTCCCAGTACAGCCCGGGAAAGAGCGTCTGACGGTGCCGGAACTCGGCCAGGAGCTCCTTCAGGAGCGCGTAGATCTCCTCCCAGCGCTCCTCCGGGTCGGCCGCCTCGCCTGCGGTGCGCAGCTTGCCCGCCCACGCGACCGCCTCCGCCCGCTTGGGGTCGATGACGATGCCCGCCCGGAGCGGGTCGGCCACGGTGCGCATCAACTGAATCCGGGCGTACGCGGACTTGCCCATGTTGGTGCGCCCTCCGGTCATGGAGTGCACGCCCTCCACGGGGATGTCGAAGACCTCGCCCGTGGACACGACCACGCCGATGCCCGGCTTCCCCGGGGCCCACTCGGTGGACATCCCGTCGGAGGCGGACCGGGTCCGGATGAGCACCGTGGCGGTGTCCCCGAGCGCTCCGGGGCCGATCTGCACCCGGGTGGCGGTCGGGACCGACGCGAGCGCGCGGACCTGACCCTCCTGGGCAGCCAGCTTGGCGGGGTCCCACCGCCCGTTCAGGCGCAGCTCCAGGACGATGCCGGAGTCAGTCAGCCGGCACGACACCACGGAGGTGCCGTCCAGGCCCCGCTCCGGCGCCGTGTCCGCCCAGCGCCCTGGGGTCAGGGCGTACATCAGGGCCGTCTCGGCGCCCGTCTCGTCACCTCGCAGCACCGGGGTGTACGAAAGCCCGTGGTGGACCTGCGGGGCGGGCACGGCGGCCGTGAGGGCCACGTGAACCCGGATCTGTTCGAGCTGCGCCCGGTGGAGCTGCGCCGCCGCCCTGTACTGCTCCGTCAGGACGGCCGCCTCCCGGCGCTGCGCCTCCGCCGCGAGGATCCGAACCTCCGCCTCCGGCTTCTTCCGCCCGTTGGCGTAGGCGATCCGGGCGCCCCCGGACGCGGCGGCGCCGAGGACCCACCCCGTGAACGCGAGCCACGGCGAGGACGCGGCAGACATGGCGAGCTGAAGGCCGAGGATCCCGGAACCGCACCCGGTGAGCACGGCCCCGTTGCCCCAGTGGTGCTTCAGGGAGGCGATTCCGAGGGCTCCGCCGCCGAGGAGGAGGGCGGCCGACGCGGCGCCGGTCCAGCCCTGGGAGTGCGCGGCGGACACCTCGCCGATCAGGAGGGCGAGGCTCGGGGTGCCGAGGGACACGCCGAGGGTCTGGATCCCCGTGCGGGAGACGACCCATTCGCGGGCCCTGGCCAGGAGGCTGCGGCGGCCCTGCGGGGCGGTGGGGACCGGGCCACCCGGGATGACGAGTCCCGACAGCGGCGGGAGCGGGGCCAGCGGGGTGACGGTGGACGAGAGGTCGTCCAGGGGGCTCGGGGGGAACGCGGGCTCGGCGGGCACCAGGCCGGCGGTCGTCGCGGTGTCCGCCTCCTCCTTGCCGAGGTTGCGGACTATCGAGTCGAACTGGGCGTTGAACATCCCGTCGTGCGACATGGGTTGATCTCTCTTCCGTGCGGTACGGTCATGGACTGCGGCGCCGGACGCCCTCAGTTCGAGTGAGGGCGGCCGGCGCCGTCTCGCGTGCGTCGTCTGGTCGGGTGTGGCCGCGAGGTGACCGTGGCGGTGCGGGCCCTGTGCGCTCCGGGGTGGTAGCCCCGTGGCACTGGGCGGGCGGTGCTACTCGGCGCCCGCCTCCTCGGCCTCCACGTCCTCGCGCAGCGCGTCCACCACGGCCTCCGTGGCGGCGGACTGGACGGTGGCCCACACGGGCTTCAGGCGAGCGTCGGCGGCCCCGTGGTCGGCCTCGCGCATGGCCGCCTTGAACGCGCTCCAGGTGCGGGGCTTCAGGGTGCGGTAGATCTCCCACCCCTTGGCCTCCAGCTCGGCCTCCGAGCGGGTGGCGGTGAAGCGGTGCGCGCCCTCCTCGGACCCGGTCCCCCGGGGCTCCGCCACCGTCTCCGCCACCGTGTCGACAGAGATAGCTGCGGGGTACATCGACCCGGAGCGCACAGGGGCCGCACCGGTGTCGGACCCGGTGGCGGAGAGCTCCGCGAGGAGCCCCCGGGAGGCGAACGCGTCGGCCCGCTCACCGTGCCGCCCGATCACTCGGGCGAGGCTCTTCTCACGCCCCGCCGCATCCTTCGTCCGGCGGGACTTACGGGCCGCCAGGTGCGCCTCCAGGGCCTCCTCCAGGGCGTCCGCGTCGGACTGGTCGGCGAGCATCGCCGCGACCTCCGCACGGGCGGTCAGCGTCCGCGTGAGGGCCAGGGACCGGGCGCCCTGGACCGCCTGCGCCTTGCGGTTGCGGTCGTTCGCCTGGAGCCCGGCGATCTGCGCGTCGGTGTCCGCGTCGGCGAGCGTCCCGGCGAACACCAGGCCCAGCGCGTGAACCGCGAGGGCGAGCACCGGGACCAGGGCCAGGGCGGGCATGGAGCCGTACCGGTGCACGCCGAGGACGGAGGCGCCGGCGCCGAGGGCGGACACGCCGAGGGCGGTGATGACGGCCGCCGTGGCGCGCTGGCGGACGGCGCTCGGGAGCTTGGCCAGCGCGCCGAGCCACACCGCGTCGAAGACGACGGCCACGGCGTATCCGACCCAGCGGGTCCAGGAGCTCCGGAGCTGGAGGCCGTCGGTGATGACGGGGCCGAGCTCCAGGGGGACGACCAGGAACGTGGCCGCGAGGAGGAGGAGGGAGACGAAGCGGAAGACGTCGGGGCGCTTGGGGTTCAGGCCCAGGTAGGCCAGGAACTTCATGGCGGGATTCCTTACTCGGGTGAATCGATTCTTCGGAGGTCACAGCCGGACCGGCGGGATGCCGGCCGACCGCATTTCGGAGATCTTGTTGGCCATCCACCGCCGGTCGCTCGGGGTGGAGGGGAGCCACACCAGGCGGTGGGCGCTCGGGTGACGGACCCGCAGGTGTCCGGCGCGCCCCAGGGTCACCTCGGCGCCGACGGCCTCCAGAGCGGCCACCAGGCGCTTCACGTCCCGGGTCACGCGGTACGCGCCGGCGGGTAGCGGTGCTGGTACCAGGCGCCCAGCGCGACGGCTCCGAGGGCGTACCAGGCCGTGGGGACGATGCCCGCGACGGTATGGACGCCCGATACGAACCACGCGACCGGGGACGCGAGGAGCGGGAAGAGCCCGGTGGCGAGGAGCCACAGGGCGACCACGGCGAGCGTGACAGCGAGCACCGGGCGGCGCAGGCGGGGCGTGGTGGTCTTCATGGCGGGTCTGGTCCTCTCGGGTAGGGAGGGGCCCGGCGGGAGCGCCGGGCCCCAGGGTTCGTACGGTGCTAGTGGCGGCCCTCGGCCGCCTCCATGGCACTGAGGGCCATGGAGCGCACCGTCTCCGCGAGGGTCAGGGCCTGGTCGTGGGCGTCGTCGGCGAGGGCCGCGTGGCACTTCGCCGCGTCGGTGCGGCCCAGGGCCTTCAGGACGTCCTCGGTGGGCCCGGAGAGGGCGCGGAGCCCGACCGACAGGGACTCCAGGAGGAGGGCCAGGTCCAGGGCCGTCACGGACGCCCGGTAGGCGTCCGGCCGCCGGGTGCCCGCGTCGGGGCTGCGGTCCGGTACCAGGGCGCCGACCAGGGCCGTGACGGCGGTCCGGGCGGCCATCACCTGGCGGAGCGCTTCGAAGTTGGGGTGTGGCTGCGGGGTGGTGGTGGCGGTCATGCGGTGTCCTTCCGGTGGGTTGGTCGGGGCCCGGCGGGAGTGCCGGGTCCCGGGTCTGTGGGGCGTCCTACGCGGCGAGCACGTCCAGGACGAAGGAGAGGAGCAACAGGAGGCAGGCGAGCCCGAGCGCCCCGTGGACGGTGGCGCGCTGCCTTGCGATGGCGGCCACGGCCAGCGGGGGCACGCTCGCGAGCGTGGCCACCATGGACGCGGCCGTCAGGGCGGTGTCGGCCATCAGCGGGCACCGCCGACCAGGGCGAGGCGGGCCGCCTTGTACTCCGGCTTACGCGGCTTGTACTGGGCGGCGGCCAGGGCGATCTCCGCCCGGGTGTAGCGGACGCAGGGGCGGGCGGGCACGCGCTTGGCGTACGAGACGCCGAGGGTGCCCGCCGTGACGATCCGGTCGGCGCACTTGCGGAGCGTCCCGCCGGCGGACCGGGCCGCCTTCGGTGCGAGCCCGGTGGCGATCAGGTGCGTCACGACGGTCTGAGGCCGGCGGGCGCAGCGGGCCGCCGCCCGGTTGGTGCGCCGCCGGTCGGCCAGCACGCGGCGGGCGGTGTGGCGGTCGCGGCGGTCGCGGCGGACACGCTCCAGCGTCCGGGTGAACAGCTCCCGGCCCGCCGTGGCGATCTCCTCGGGCACGACGACCTCCGGCTCGATGCCCTCGCACACCTGGTCATACGGGTTCACCGGGGCCATGGACGCCTCCAGGCGGGCCAGGTAGCCGTTCCACTTCGCCTCGCAGGACTTGCAACGGGGAACGGCGGACGCGGCGGAGACGAAGAGGGAGTCCTTGTGCCGGGCGATGGTGCCCCGGCACTCCGCCCGCAGGTGCTGGGCGGAGGTGTTGCCCTCGGCGTCCACCCAGGGCCGGGTGAAGGCGTGCATCAGCCGGCCGGTGTTCGCGAAGGCCCAGACGCGGGTGTCGGTGTCGGTGTCGGTGTTGTTCATGGGTGCTCCTCCGTGCAGGTGGGGCGGCCACCCCTCAGTGGCCGCGTGGGGAGCGCCGGCGGTTCGAGCGGCGGCGCTCCGAGTGCCCCGGGCCGGATTCGATCCGGCGCCCTCGCGGCGTGGATGCCGGGGCGGAACTGCGTGCCCGGGGGTGTCCGCCGGGCTTTGTTCTTCGACCGGGTCTTGCCATGGCGCCCGGTAGTCCCCGCCAGGTGACGGGCCGCCCGGGGAGCGGGGCTCCCTGGCGACAGACAGAACCGTACTACAGCGGTATCGAATTGGTCCACCCGGTACAGGACCGATTTTGAACTGGTCGTGCTACTGTTCTCGAACAGACCCAGTAGCGGACCAGGAGGAAATGGACATGAGCGGCACCGATGGAAGGACCGCACCGGGCTCCTTGGACCTGGCGGCGCTGTACCGCCGGCGGATCCTGAAGGGCGAGATGGCCCCGGGGGACCCCATGCCGACGCTGAAGGCGGCCACGGAGGAGCACGGCGTGGCGAAGGGGACCGTGGTCCGGGCGTACGACGTCCTGAAGCGCGAGGGCCTTATCCAGGCCCACCCCGGGCGGGGGACCGTGGTCGCCTCTCTCGGGCTCGCTGCGCCCGGCGGGGACCGCATCGAGCGTGTCCGCCGGGGCGGGAACGGGCTCCTCCCCGGGGAGACGTCCACCGAGCACCACGCCGGGGTCGTCTCCATCGATGACCGGGCCGTGGTGGAAGCGCTCGGTATCGACTTCCACGATGAGGTCGGCGTGCGGGAGCGGGTGTACGTCCGCGAGGGCGGTAAGCGGTACGAGTACGCCGTGTCGTACTACGGGGTGCGCGCCCGCGTCGCCGTCCCCGAGCTGGTGGAGGAGGGCGTCCTCCCGAGCCAGTGGCCGCAGATCTACGAGGAGCGCACCGGGCTCTCCGTGCACCGGCACGTCCGGTACGGGGCGCGCATCGCCACCCAGCACGAGATGCGCAAGTTCCACCAGTTCGCCGACCCGACGTCGGCCCGAGCGGTCCTGGTGGTGACCACGGAGTTCTCCGACGACGCGGGACCCCTCGCGGTGTGGGAGGACGTCTACGCCCCGGGCGAGACCATCCCCGGGCCGCCTCCCGCCGAGTGACCGCCCTGCCCCGAGCGGGCACGAGGAAGCCCCGGACCGCACTGCGGTACCGGGGCTGAGGTGGTGAAAGGCCCCGTCACGCAGGTGAGGCGGACGGGGCCGGTGTCAGAACCTGGTAGGAGGTAGTGACGTGAGTGATGGTACGCCGGTGAGACGGCGGAACCGTACCCCCGCTGAGACGGAGGAGGCGTTTCGGGCCCGCGTCGCGGAGGCCGGCGGCGAGGTCGTCGGCCCGTACGTGAACGCGCGCACCCCCGTGGAGCTCCGGTGTCGCGAGGGCCACGCGTGCTCGCCCCGACCGGACGGAGTTCTCCGGGGTCGGGGTCTGTGTCGTGCCTGCGTCGGCCAGGACCCGGCCGACGCGGAGCGCCGGTTCCGTGAGCGGGTCGCCGACCTCGGCGGCGAGGTGGTCGGGGAGTACCAGGGTGTAGACACCCCCGTATCCGTCCGCTGCGCCGAGGGCCACGTGCGCTCGCCATGGCCTGTCGGGGTCCTGCGCGGACAAGGGGTCTGCCGTACGTGCGTCGGCCAGGACCCGGCCGACGCGCAGCGCCGGTTCCGTGAGCGGGTCGCCGAGTTGGGCGGCGAGGTGGTGGGCCCGTACGCGGACACCAAGACTCCGGTGGAGCTGCGGTGCGCCGAGGGCCACCCGTGCTCGCCGACCCCAAGCAACGTCCTGCGGGGTAGCGGTCTCTGCAACCGGTGTCGGGGCAAGTCGTGGAACATCCTCTACGTCGTCCAAGACCCGAAGATCGGAACGGTCAAGTTCGGGGTGACCTCGGGCGACCCGGGGATCCGCCTGGACGTCCACCGCCGGGACAACCTGACCGAGGTCCACCGGCTCCGCGAAGCGCTCCCGAACACCGTGGCGCCCGACCTGGAGCGCGCCCTGAAGGCCGTCCTGCGGGCTCGCGGACACCGTCCCGTCCGAGGTGTGGAGTACTTCGCCCGGGAGGCCCTGGAGGACGTGCTCGCCGTCGTGGACGACCTCCTCTTGATCGCCTGATTGCAGTCCCTCCAGACCCCGACACCAGCCACACGGTGTCGGGGTCTGTCGTGTTCCCGCAGGTCAGCGCCCTATTAGAACCTAGCTCTCCGGGTATCTACGAGCACGCGTGCGTGCAGCCGCGGTACGGGTTCACGGTCCACTCGAACGGCATCCGTGAGGCGCCGGGGACCCGGTTGAGGATGGTGCGGGCCCGGACCTCGTGGAAGGTGATCCCGCGGAACTCGGGGGTGTCGAAGGTGCGGGTCGTGACCGCGTCCATGCCGAACAGGGCGGTGTCGGCGGGCGTGGGCGGGGTCTCGCCCAGGTGGTCCCAGCGCATGGACGCCTCCTCGATCGACTTCGTTCGTACGTTCGACTGCCGTGGACTCCAGAATAGAACATCTGTTCCCTTGATCGCCGCCACCCGGATTTCGCGCCCCGCGAGGCACGTGGTTCGCTTGGCCCACACCCCTGGAGAACCCATGACAGCTGGAGGAAATGCGATGGCGCAGGTCGAGGCCACGACGGAACGGATCATCGCTGCGGACGCGGAGACCGTGTTCGACACGCTGGCCGACTACAGCGGCACGCGCGCGAAGCTGCTGCCCGAGCACTTCAGCGAGTACGAGGTGCGCGAGGGCGGCGACGGCGAGGGCACCCTCGTCCACTGGAAGCTGCAGGCCACCAGCAAGCGCGTCCGCGACTGCCTCCTGGAGGTCACCGAACCGACCGACGGGCAGCTCGTCGAGAAGGACCGCAACTCCTCCATGGTCACCACCTGGACCGTGACCCCGGCCGGCGAGGGCAGGTCCCGCGCCGTCGTCACCACCGTCTGGAACGGCGCCGGCGGCATCGGCGGCTTCTTCGAGCGGACCTTCGCCCCCAAGGGCCTGGCCCGGATCTACGACGCCGTGCTCGCCAACCTGGCGGCCGAGACCGAGAAGTAACGCCCGCGGCGTTCACCGATTCGAGTGGATTCCCCGCCGCCCCCGTACCGGCGCCCGACGCGCCGAGGGGGCGCGGGGAGTTCACGAAACGCGCTGATGAAGGCGCACAAGTGCCCCCTCGCGCGCCGCCGTTCGCACCCCTCGCGCCACCCTCCGCCCGTACCGCCCGACTTGCTCCCGCTTCGCGCCCGATGCGAAGAATGGCCCGTCCCCGAGTCTGCCTCCAGCCGAGGCCGCTACCGAGCCGGGGCGACGCCATGACGAGGGGAGCCGTACGTGGGTGCCATCACGCTGGTGAAAGACGCCGGGGAAGCCGCGGTGCTCCCCGGGGACGGCCCGCCCGCCGGACCCCCGCCGCAGCCCCCGGCCGAGACGCCCCTCGACCCCCGCCGCGTCCGGCTCGTCTTCTTCGGCCTGATGCTCGCGCTGCTCCTCGCCGCGCTGGAGCAGATGATCGTCGCCACCGCCCTGCCGAAGATCGTCGGCGAACTCCAGGGCCTGGACCGGATGTCCTGGGCGATCACCGCCTACCTGCTGACCTCCACCATCGGCCTGCCCGTCTACGGCAAGCTCGGTGACCTCCTCGGCCGCAAGAGCGTCTTCCTCTTCGCCATCGTCGTCTTCGTCATCGGCTCCGGCCTCGCCGGCTGGTCCCGCAGCATGGACGAGCTCATCGCCTTCCGCGCCCTCCAGGGCGTCGGCGCCGGCGGCCTCATGATCGGCGTGCAGGCGATCATCGCCGACATCGTCCCGGCCCGCGAACGCGGCCGCTACATGGGCCTCATCGGCGCCGCCTTCGGCCTCGCCTCCGTCGCCGGACCGCTCCTCGGCGGCTTCTTCACCGACCACGTCTCCTGGCGCTGGTGCTTCTACTTCAACGTGCCCTTCGGGCTCGTCACCCTCGCCGTCGTCGCCGCCGTCCTCAGACTGCCCAAGCCGAAGGCCCGCGGCCGCTTCGACGTCCTCGGCACCCTGCTCCTCGCCGCCGCCTCCACCTGCCTGGTCCTGCTGACCAGTTGGGGCGGGACGGAGTACGAGTGGGACGACCGGGTCATCCTCGGCCTCGGCTGCGGAGCCGCCGGAACCGTCCTGCTCTTCCTCGTCGTCGAGCACCGCGCGCCGGAACCCCTCATCCCCCTGCGCCTGTTCCGCGACTCCGTCTTCACGGTCACCTCGCTCGTCGGCGCCGTCGTCGGCATCGCCCTTTTCGGCGCGGCCAGTTACCTGCCGAGCTTCCTCCAGATGGTCGAGGGCGCCTCCGCCACCGAGTCCGGGCTGCTCATGCTGCCGCTGATGGGCGGCATCGTCGTCGCCTCCGTCGTCTCCGGCCAGCTCATCAGCCGCACCGGCCGCTACAAGGTCTACCCGCTGATCGGCTCCGCCCTCGCCGTCGTCGGCATGGCCCTGCTCTCCCGCATGGACATCGGCACGCCCCGCCTCACCCACAGCCTCTGGCAGGCCGTGCTCGGCACCGGCATCGGCCTGATCATGCCGGTGCTCATCCTCGCCGTGCAGAACTCCGTCCGGCCCGCCGACCTCGGCACCGCCACCAGCGCCCACAACTACTTCCGCCAGATCGGCGGCAGCGTCGGCGCCGCGATCTTCGGCACCCTCTTCGCCGCCCGCCTCGACTCCGCCCTCGCCGACCGGCTCCCCGCGGTCCAGAGCTCCGGCGCCGCCGCCCTGCCGCCCGCCGAGGCGATCACCCCCCAGACCGTGCACGCCCTGCCGCCCGCCCTGCGCGACCTCTACATCCAGGCGTACGCGGACGCCATGCCGCGCATCTTCCTCTACCTCGTGCCGGTCCTCGTGCTCGGCCTCGTCCTCGCCTTCTTCCTCAAGGAGCAACCGCTGGTGTCCCACCACACCCCCGCCCCCGAGGCCGTCGACGCCTTCCTCGACACCGGCGTCCAGGCCGTCCCGCACGCCCGCCACGCGGGCCCCGCCCCCGCCCAGGCCGCACCGCTCCACACCGGAGTGCCCGTCTGCGGCACCGTCCAGCACCACGACGGCAGCCGCGTCCCGCGCGCCGCGCTCACCCTCATCGACGTCGGCGGGCGCCAGATCGGCCGCGGCGCCAGCGGCGAGGACGGCCGGTACGCGCTCAGCGTGCCCGCCAGCGGCTCGTACGTGCTGATCGCCGCCGCCGGCGGCCACCAGCCGCAGGCCGTCTCCGTCACCGTCGGGGACCGGCCGGTCGACCTCGACGTCGTCCTCGGCGGCGCGGGACGCCTCGCCGGATGCGTCGTGACCGCCGACGGCAGCCCGGTGCGGGACGCCGCCGTCACGCTCACCGACGTGCGCGGCGAGGTCGTCGCCTCCACCCGCAGCGGCCGCGAGGGCGGGTACGTGATCACCGAACTGGTCGCCGGCGAGTACACCCTCGCGGCCAGCGCCCCCGCCTTCCGGCCCGCCGCCGTTCCGGTCAGCGTCCAGTCCTCCCGCGAGACCCGCCAGGACATCGAGCTGGCGGGCGGCGCCGTCCTGCGCGGCACGGTCAGGGCCGGCGGCGGGCGCCCGGTGGAGGACGCCCGGGTCACCCTGCTCGACGCGGCCGGGAACGTCGTCGACACCCTCACCACCGGGCCCGACGGCACCTTCCGCTTCGTCGACCTGTCCTCCGGCGAGTACACGGTCATCGCCGCCGGCTACCCGCCCGTCGCCACCGTCCTCCAGGTGGCCGGCGGCGGCCGCACCGAGCGCGACCTCCAGCTCGGCCACCAGGACTGACGGCCCCGGACCCGTCAGGAGGCGGTCGGCGCGGCCTTGCGCAGTGCGGCGATGCAGCTGCCGATCGCCTCCTGGAGGGCTTCGAGGCGCTGGAGCATGTCCTCCTCGTAGATCTCCTCCTCCATGACCTCGTCGAGGGTGAGCTCCTCGAAGACCTTCGTGGCCTTCTGGAGCGAGCTGTAGAAGCGGGTGCGCCGCTCCTGCACCCGCAGCGCCGGGTCCTCCTCGACGGCCTTGGCGACGAGCCCCTTCACCGACTCGTACGCCTCGCCGGCCCACTCGCCGGCCTCCTCCGCGTCGTCCAGCTCGTCGAGCAGCGACAGATGCCGCTCGGCCTCCGCGCGGACCTCGGGCGGCGCCTCCACCGTCTGTCCGGCGGGCGTTTTGATCTGCCCGTTCTCGACGATCTGGCGGACGTACCCGATCCGGTCCGCCACCTTCGCCTCGGTCGCCACGGCCTTCTTCAGGTCGTCGGTGCGGGCGATGGCCCGCGCCAGCTCCGTCTGGAGCGCCGGGTCCTCCTTCATCCGGTCCAGCAGCGCCCCGCGCGCCGCCTCGGCCGTCCCCGGGTCGGCGAGGATCGCGGCCCGCAGCGCGGTCGGGTTCTCCGCCACCTCCAGCGCCTTCGTCGGCCGGATGCCCTCCGCCTCGGCCGCGGCGCTGATCGCCTGGCCGCGCACGGAGGAGGCGCTGTTGCGGGAGGTGTAGTAGGACAGCCACACGTCGGCGTCCGGCAGCTCGATGTCGGCGCCCGGCTCCAGCACCTCGAACTGCGGCACGAGACCGTCGTCGGCCGCCATGTCCCACGCCTTGTAGTAGCGCATCACGCGGTCCGCCGAGCACCCCGCCAGCTCCGCGAACGCCCGCGCCGACACCTTGCGCGCCGCCACCCCCTCGGCCGCCTGCCCACCGGGCCGCACGCTGCGCGCCACCTTGAGCGCGAACGCCCAGCCGCCGGTCCGCGCGTACACCCCGAACTCCCGGGCGTCCCGGACGACCACCGGGTCGTGGTCGGCGGGGTCGGCGGCGACCTCTTCCTCGCCGGTCTCGCCGGTCGCGACGGTCTCTTCGGACGCCTCGGGCGCCTCGGGCGCGGGGGTGGCCTCCGGGACCCAGAAGTTCTCCTCCGGCTCGGAGGAGGCGGGGGCGGGGGTGGTGTCGGACGGATCGAGGGCGATGGTCACCGAGAACACTCCGGTCGGTCGGGCGGGACAACTGCGGCCGACAGCCTATACGTACCGCTTGGCGATGTTTGGCCCGATTCCGGAGTCGGATCGTCGGAGAAAGCGATGGCGCGCGGCGGGACCGCCGGGCAGGCTGTCCCCATGATCCACGGAATCGAGACCCGCCCCGCGCGGTGAGCGCCCCGCACGCGCGGCCGACGCCCGCGCCCGCCCTGTACGCGTACGCCCGGAGCCTGCGCGACGCCGCGCCCGGAGCGCCGCCGCCCCGGGGCGGGCACCCCCTGCCCGCCACGGCACGGCCTCCGTACGACAGGGCCGTCCGCCTCCCCTACAAGCAGGCCCGCGAGACCGTCACCGGCCTCCTCCGGGACCGGATCGCCGGGCCCGGCACGGCCCGCGCCGCCGCCGGGACCGAGCGCGGGCTCGCCGCCACCGGTGTCCGCGACCACCTGGTCTTCCACACCGCCGCCGCGCTCGACCCCGCCGACCCGGCCGCCGCCCGCGCCCTCGCGCGACGGCTCGTCCGCGACGGGACGACCGTCCACGGCGTGGCCGCGGGCCTCGGACTGCTCACCCGGCTCGGCGAGCCCGAGGACGTCCCGTACCTGCGCGCACTCGGCGCGCTCCACGACGTCTTCCGGTACGCCGTCGAAGCCCTCGACCCCCTGGACCGGCCGGCCGCCGCGCTGCTGTGGCTGACCCACTACCCCCTGAACGCGCCGCGCGGTCTCGTCGAGGCCGTCGCCGCCCGGGACCACGCCGCCGTACGGGAACAGCTCCTCGGGCTCGCCCCGCGCGACCGGCTCATGGAGCCCGCCCACGCCCGCCGCGTCGCCGAGGCCACCGGGCTCGTGGACCTCCTCGGCCGGGCGCCCGAGGACACGGCGCTGCCGGCCCAGGCCCTGCGCGTCCTCGCCCGGATGGTCACCCAGGGGGACCACGGGATCGAGATCCTCGCCTACGCCGACGCCACCGCCCTCTACGGGACGGTGGCGGAACGAGCCCACCTGCTGAGCCCGGCCCCCGGTCACCAGGCGCGGCTGGTCACCCTCGCCCAGGAACTCCACAGCGGCGCCTCCCGCCTGCTCGCCTGGCCGCCAGGCCGGCGCGAGACCGTCCTCGCGCGGCTCCTGGAGGCCGTGCGGGAACCCGCGGAGGCCGGGCGCCGTGCCGACTGGATCCGGCGCACCGCCCGGCACCTCCGGGCGGCGGGCCCGGCCCCCGCGCCCGGACTGCGCGTCGAGGTCGCCGTCGCCGACCCGGCCGGACCGACCGCCGTCGAGACGCGGATCCTGGTCGACGGGCGCCCGATCCTGCCCGTCGCCTTCCCGCAGGGGCGGGGGGACACCCCCGAGGAACTCCTGGACGCGGGCGCCCTGCGAGCCGCCGCCGAGCACCGGGCCGTGCGGCTCGGTGTCACCTCGTGCGCCGAGGCGTGCTGCGGCGCCCTGTACGTCACCGTCCGCCGCGAGGGCCGGCACGTGGTGTGGGACGGCGGGCGCCGGCCCGGCGGGACGGCGGACCCCTCCGCGTACCGCTTCGACGCCGACGCGTACGACGCCGAGATCGCCCGCGCGGAGAACGACCACTCCTGGACCTGGCCCGCCCGGCACACCGCCCGCCTGATCGCCGCCGGACTCCGTGACCGGCCCGACCTCCTCACCCGCTGGGGGCTCCGGCGGGGATGGATCAGTACGTACCACGACGACCCCGACACCACCGTCGTCACCTTCACGGAACGGCCCGCCGGGGGCGACGGGGACGCGCCCGGCGAGCCGGGCCGGTTCCACCAGTGGCGGCTGCCCGACGACGGAAGGCCGCCCGCCGAACGCGCCGCCGAGGCGCTGCGCCGCATGGCCGAGACGGATCCGCGGACCCTCGCGCGACGGCCCTGACGTGCCGGTACGGTCCTCCCGGCGGTGCCACTGGTCCACTCCAACGACAGTTGTCCACAGGGGTGGTAGCGGCGCCGGGCGGAGCGTACGGTTCCCTCCATGAAGATCCTCATCAGCGCCGACATGGAGGGCGCCACCGGCGTCACCTGGCCCGCCGACGTGCTGCCCGGCACGCCGCAGTGGGAGCGGTGCCGGCCGATGTTCACCTCGGACGTGAACGCGGCGGCGCTCGGCTTCTTCGACGGCGGTGCCGACGAGGTGCTGGTGAACGAGGCGCACTGGACGATGCGGAACCTGCTCCTGGAGCGACTGGACGACCGCGTGCAGATGCTCACGGGCCGTCACAAGTCGCTCTCCATGGTCGAGGGAGTCCAGCACGGGGACGTCGACGGGATCGCGTTCGTCGGATACCACACCGGTGCCGGCGCCGAGGGCGTCCTCGCCCACACCTACCTCGCCAACTCGATCACCGGCGTCTGGCTGAACGGCCTCCGGGCGAGCGAGGGCGTGCTCAACGCCCATGTCGTCGCCGAGTACGGCGTGCCCGTCGTCCTCGTCACCGGCGACGACCTGACCTGCGAGGACGCCCTCGGGTACGCCCCGGAGGCGCTCAAGGTCGCCGTCAAGGACCACGTCTCGCGGTACGCGGCGGTGTGCCGGACCCCGGCCCGCACCGCCGCCGACATCCGGGCCGCCGCCCGCGAGGCCGCCGCCCTCGCCGTCCGGCACGACCCGGTCCACGCCGGACCGCACACCGTCGAGGTCGAGTTCGACGCCGAGCACCTGGGCGCCGCCGCCACGGTGGTTCCCGGCGTGGCGCGGAGCGCCGAGCGGCGCGTCGCGTACACCAGCGCGACGATGTACGAGGCGATCCGCACGTTCAAAGCGGTCACGACGATCGTCTCGGCCGCCGTTGAGGAGCAGTATGGCTAGCAGCACGACCCCCGCAGGACCCGACGCCGAGGCGCTCGACGAGGTCGTCGCCTTCACCTCGGACCTCATCCGCATCGACACGAGCAACCGCGGCGGCGGCGACTGCCGCGAGCGCCCCGCCGCCGAGTACGTCGCGGAGCGGCTCGCCGACGCGGGCGTCGAACCGACCCTGCTGGAGCGCACCCCCGGCCGGACCAACGTGGTCGCCCGCATCCCCGGCACCGACCCCACCGCCCCCGCGCTCCTCGTCCACGGCCACCTGGACGTCGTCCCCGCCGACCCGGCCGAGTGGACCGTCCACCCCTTCTCCGGCGAGGTCCGCGACGACGTCGTCTGGGGCCGCGGCGCCGTCGACATGAAGAACATGGACGCGATGGTCCTCGCCGTCGCCCGCTCCTGGGCCCGCCAGGGCGTCCGGCCGCGCCGCGACATCGTCCTCGCCTACACCGCCGACGAGGAGGACAGCGCCGACGACGGCTCCGGCTTCCTCGCCGACCGGCACGCCGCCCTCTTCGAGGGCTGCACCGAGGGCATCAGCGAGTCCGGAGCGTTCAGCTTCCACCCGCAGCCCGGGATGACGCTCTACCCCATCGGCGCCGGCGAACGGGGCACCGCCTGGCTCCGGCTCACCGCCCGCGGCCGGGCCGGCCACGGCTCCAAGGTCAACGACGCCAACGCGGTCACCCGCCTCGCCGCCGCCGTCGCCCGCATCGGCGCCCACACCTGGCCCGTCCGGCTCACCGCCACCGTCCGCGCCGCCCTCACCGAACTCGCCGCGCTGCACGGCATCGAGGTCGACACCGACGACCCCGACCTCGACGTGCCGCTCCTCCTCGACAAGCTCGGACCGGCCGCCGCCCTCGTCGAGGCCACCGTCCGCAACAGCGCCAACCCGACCATGCTCCAGGCCGGGTACAAGTGCAACGTCATCCCCGGCCAGGCCGTCGCCCACGTCGACGGGCGGATGCTGCCCGGCGCCGAGGAGGAGTTCGCCGCCACCATGGACCGGCTGACCGGCCCGGACGTGGAGTGGGAGTTCCACCACCGCGAGGTGCCCCTCGAAGCCCCCGTCGACTCCCCGACCTTCGCCAAGCTGCGGGCCGCCGTCGAGCGCTTCGACCCGGACGGCCACACCCTGCCGTTCACCATGTCCGGCGGCACCGACGCCAAGCAGTTCTCCCGCCTCGGCATCACCGGCTACGGCTTCTCGCCGCTGAAGCTGCCGCCGGGCCTGGACTACGGGGCGCTCTTCCACGGCGTGGACGAACGCGTCCCCGTCGACGCCCTGCACTTCGGCGTGCGGGTGCTCGACCACTACCTGAAGACCGCCTAGCGCCGGACCACCGCACACCCGGCACCGACCCGTACCCAGGGGGGAACGAGGATGCAGAACACGGCCGCCCACGGCAGCTGGCCGTCGCCCGTCGGAGCCGCGCTGGCGGCCGCCAGCGACGGACGTCCCGAACACCTCGGCACCGTCGGGGACGAGGTGTGGTGGTCCGCCCCGCGCCCCACCGAGGGCGGACGGCGGACCCTGGTCCGGCGGCGCGCGGACGGCACCGAGGAGACCGTCCTGCCGGCCCCCTGGAACGTACGGAGCCGGGTCATCGAGTACGGCGGCCGGCCCTGGGCCGCCGTCGAACGGCCCGGCGCCGGACCCCTGCTGGTCTTCTGTCACTTCCCCGACCAGCGGCTCTACGCCTACGAGCCCGACGCGGAACCCGGCGCCGCGCCCCGGCCGCTCACCCCCGTCTCCGCCGTGGGCGGCGGACTGCGCTGGGCCGACCCCGTGCTCCTGCCCGGGCGGGGCGAGGTCTGGTGCGTCCTGGAGGAGTTCACCGGCCCCGCGCCCACCGACGTCCGCAGGGTCCTCGCCGCCGTCCCCCTCGACGGCTCCGCCGCCGACGACCGCGCCGCCGTCCGCGAACTCTCCGACGGACGCCACCGGTTCCTCACCGGCCCCCGGATCTCCCCCGACGGGCGGCGGGCCGTCTGGCTCGGCTGGGACCACCCCCGGATGCCCTGGGACGGCACCGACGCCGTGCTCGCCGAGATCACCGCCGACGGCACCCTCAAGGACGCCAGGACCGTCGCCGGCGGCCCGGCGGAGTCCGTGCCGCAGGCCGACTGGGACGCGGCCGGCCGCCTCCTCTTCGCCAGCGACCGCACCGGCTGGTGGAACCTGTACCGCGCCGAACTCGCCGCCGACGGCGGCCTCGGCCCGGCCCGCGCCCTCTGCCCCCGCGAGGAGGAGTTCGCCGGACCCCTCTGGAAGACCGGGGTCAGCTGGTTCCAGGCCCTGGAGACCGGCCCGATCGCGGTCCTCCACGGGGAGGGCGACGCCGTCCTCGGCATCCTCGACCCCGAGACCGGCACCCTCGTCGACGCCCCCGGCCCCTGGACCGTCTGGGGCTCCACCCTCGCCGTCCTCGGCACCCGCGTCCTCGGCGTCGCCGCCGCACCCGACCGCTTCGCCGAGATCGTCGAGCTCGACACCCGCACCGGCCGGACCCGCGTCGTCGGCTCCGCCCACCGCGACCCCGTCGACCCGTCCTTCTATCCCCGGCCCGTCGTCCGCACCTTCACCGGACCCGACGGCCGCGAGATCCACGCCCACGTGTACCCGCCGCGCAACCCCGGCACGACCGGGCCCGCAGGCGAGCTCCCGCCCTATGTGATCCGCGCCCACGGCGGCCCCACCGGACGCTCCGCCCTCGTCCTCGACCTGGAGATCGCCTACTTCACCTCGCGCGGCATCGGCGCCGTCGAGGTCAACTACGGCGGCTCCACCGGCCACGGCCGCGCCTACCGGGAACGGCTCCGCGAGCAGTGGGGCGTCGTCGACGTCGAGGACTGCGCCGCCGTCGCCCGCGCCCTCGCCGCCGAGGGCACCGCCGACCCCGCCCGGCTCGCGATCCGCGGCGGCAGCGCCGGCGGCTGGACCAGCGCCGCCTCCCTCGTCCAGACCGACGTCTACGCCTGCGGCACGATCATCTACCCCGTCCTCGACCTCAAGGGCTGGGCCACCGACGAGACCCACGACTTCGAGTCCCGCTACCTGGACGGACTCGTCGGCCGCCTCGACGAGGTGCCCGAGCGGTACGAGGAGCGCTCGCCGCTCGAACACGTCGACCGGATCACCGCCCCCTTCCTGCTCCTCCAGGGCCTCGACGACGTCATCTGCCCGCCCGCCCAGGCCGAGCGCCTCCTCGCCCGGGCCGCAGGCCGGGGCGTCCCGCACGCCTACCTCGCCTTCCCCGGCGAAGGCCACGGCTTCCGGCACGCCGAGACCATGGTCCGCGCCCTGGAGGCGGAACTCGCCCTCTACGCACGGGTCTTCGGCTTCGACCGGCCCGACGTCCCGGAGCTGGAGCTGCGCACGTGACCGCCGCCGCCTCCGGCCCCGTGCCCGCGCTCGCCCGGCCCGCCCGGCTGCGGCCGGGCGACCGGGTCGCCGTGGTCGCCCCCAGCGGCCCCGTCCCGGAGGCCGCGCTGGCCGCCGGACTCGACGTGCTGCGCGGCTGGGGACTGGAACCGGTGGTCGCCCCGCACGTCCTCGACGTCCACCCGCGGCTCGGTCACCTGGCCGGCGCCGACCGGGACCGCGCCCGCGACCTCACCGAGGCGTGGTGCGACCCCGCGATCGCCGGGGTGCTCTGCGCGCGCGGCGGCTACGGCGCCCAGCGCATGACCGACCTCCTGGACTGGCCCGCGATCCGCGCCGCGGGGCCCAAGGCGTTCGTCGGCTACAGCGACGTCACCGCCCTCCACGAGGCGTTCGCCGTCCGCGCCGGCTTCGCCACCCTGCACGGCACCATGACCGCCGTGGCGGCCTTCGCCGGCGACCCGGCCACCCGGGAGTCGCTGCGGGCGGCCCTGTTCGAGCCCGAGACCGTCCGGGTCCTCGGCCTCGGCACCGCGCGGCCCCTCGTCCCGGGCCGGGCCACCGGCGTCACCCTCGGCGGCTGCGTCAGCCTGCTCGCCGCGGACCTCGGCACCCCGCACGCCCGGCCCTCCGCCCGCGGCGGGCTGCTGCTCCTGGAGGACGTGGGGGAGGAGCCGTACCGCCTGGACCGGATCCTCACCCAACTGCTGCGGTCGGGCTGGCTCGACGGCGTCGCCGGGATCGCCCTCGGCTCGTGGGAGGAGTGCGGACCGTACGAGGAGGTCCGCGCGGTCCTCGGCGACCGGCTCGGCGGCCTGGGCGTCCCGGTCGTGGAGGAGCTGGGCTTCGGCCACGGCCCGACCGCGCTCACCGTCCCGCTCGGCGTACCGGCGGTCCTCGACGCCGACGCGGGCACGCTCACGTTCGAGAGACCCGCGCTGATCTGAGGCGCCGCCCGGCCGGGCCCGGCGGGACCGCGGGCGAGGGCTACTCGGCCGCCAGGCGCCGCTGGTGCTCCGTCGCCTTGGTCCGGCTGGTCTCCAGGTGGCGCAGCGCCAGCTCCTCGACGCGCTCGACGTCCCGCGCCTCGATGCCCCGGAACAGCTCCTCGTGCTCCTCGGCGACGACCGTGAAGTCGTCGTGCTGGCCGAGCAGCCAGCGCATGCGGCTGCGCAGGGTGCCCTCCAGCTCGGTCAGCAGGGCGTTGTCGGCGAGTTCGGTGACCGTCTCGTGGAAGTCGGCCGCCGCCCGGCGGGCCTCCGCCCCGTCGCCGCGCTCCGCCGCCGCCCGCTCGGCGTCGAGGACGGCCCGCAGCTTCGCGAGGCCCGCGCGGGTGCGGCGCTGAGCGGCGAGCCGGAAGGAGAGGATCTCCAGGGCGGACCGGACCTCGACGAGGTCGGCGATGTCGGAGGCGGTGAATTCCCGGACCACCGCCCAGGTGCGCGGCCGCGGCGTCACGAGTCCTTCGTTGACCAGGTCCTTGAGGGCGTCGCGGACCGGCAGGCGGCTCACGTCCAGCTCGGCCGCGATCTCCCGCTCCACGAGCCGGCTGCCGGGGGCCCGCGTCCCGTCGATGATCTGGTCGCGCAGGGTGCGCGTGATCCGCTCCGACTCGGGCCTGAACTCCTCAGCAGCTGTCATGGCGCCATTGTTCCACCGGGGAGGACGGCACCCGCCGCCCTCCCCGGGGCGGTCACAGCGCCGCGTAGCCCGGGCGCACGATCTCCTCGATCAGCCGCCGGCGCTCCGGCAGCGGCAGGAACGCGGCCTCCAGGGCGGCGACCGTGAACTCCTCGAAGACCGCGGGGCCGTAGCCGAAGGCGTCCGCCATGTGCTGGAACTCCTCGCTCATGGTGGTGCCGGAGACGAGCCGGTTGTCGGTGTTCAGCGTGATGCGGAAGCCGAGGCGGCGCAGCTCGTCGATCGGGTGGGAGCCGTAGTCCTTGGCGGCGCCGGTCTGCAGGTTGGAGGTCGGGCAGACCTCCAGGGCGATCCGGTTGTCGCGGACGTACGCGGCGAGGCGGCCGAGGGTGCCGTCCTCGGCGATGTCGTCCGTGATCCGCACGCCGTGCCCGATCCGCTCGGTGCCGCAGACTTGCACGGCCTCGTGGATCGACTCGGCGCCGACGGCCTCGCCCGCGTGGATGGTGAAGTGGCAGTTCTCCCGCTTCAGGTGCTGGAAGGCGGGCAGGTGGCGGGCCGGCGGGTTGCCGATCTCGCCGCCGGCGATGTCGAAGCCGGCCACGCCGTTGTCGCGGTGGGCGACGGTCAGCTCGGCGATCTCCAGCGAGCGGTCGGTGTGCCGCATGCCGGTGAGCAGCGCGCGGACGGTGATCCGGCCGCCGGTCCTGCGCTCGCCCTCGCGGAAGCCCTCGTTGACCGCCTCGACGACCTCGTCGAGGGTCAGGCCGCCCTCCAGGTGCTGCTCGGGGGCGTACCGGACCTCGGCGTAGACGACCCCGTCCGCCGCCAGGTCCTCGGCGCACTCGGCCGCGATGCGCAGCAGCGCCTCGCGGGTCTGCATGACCGCGCAGGTGTGGGCGAAGGTCTCCAGGTAGCGCTCCAGGGAGCCGGAGTCGGCGGCGTCCCGGAACCAGACCGCGAGCTCGGCCGGGTCCTCGGTCGGCAGCGCGGTGTAGCCGCACTCCCGGGCCAGCTCGACGATGGTGGCCGGGCGGAGCCCGCCGTCGAGGTGGTCGTGGAGGACGGCCTTCGGGGCGCGGCGGATCCAGTCGGAGACGGCGGCCCGGGCAGGCGTGGCAGGGTTGTCAGACAAGTGCATGGCCGGGAAGTGTACGTCATCACCCGCCGGGCGGGGAGGCCCGGCCGACGGGGCCGGCGGCGCGGGCTCAGTGGGACTGCAGGACCGGCAGCGCGGGGGCGCCCGTCGGCAGCATGTGCTTGGCGGCCAGGACCGGGGTGTCCCCTACGCGCACCACCTGGGTGACGAGGACCGCGGGGGTGTCGGCGGGGCGGCCCAGCTGCTCGCCCCGGCGGCGTCCGAGGAGGGTGGCGGTGATCCCGCTGTGGGCGTGCAGCGCGACCTCGCGGGAGGCGGCGAGCAGCACCGACAGCATCGACACGGCGGGATCCCCGGCCGGCGCGTCCCCGCACTCCCGCAGCGCGGCCGCGAACGCCGGATGGACGCGTTCCAGGACCTCGTCCGCCGCCGCCCACTCGTGGCACAGCGCGGCCGGCCCCGACTCGCCGCTCAGCAGCGACTCCCAGAACCGCAGCTCGGCGCGGGCCGGGGCCAGCAGGTGCTGGGTGGTGAAGTCGGTGGGCTCCTCCACGCTGCGCAGCAGGGCCCGGACGCGGGGGCCGGTGCCGCCGCCGACGAGCTCCTCCAGCGGCTGGACGTGCTCGAAGCCGCGGCGCGGAGGGCGCGCGTTCACGGTCCGCCCCACCCCCCGGCGCACCGTGAGCAGGCCGTCCTCCTGGAGCAGCAGCAGCGCCTCGCGCAGGGCGGGCCGGCTCACCCCGAGTTCGGCGGCGAGCTTCGGCTCGGAGGGGAGGGTGGATCCGGGCGGGTAGGTGCCGTCGTGGACGGCGTCCGCGATCCGCTCGTAGAGCGCCACCACCGGTCGCCGTCGGTGCCCGCTGAGCGCCAAGGCCCCTCCTCGTCCCTTCGTCCGGCCACCACCGTAGCCGCCCCTGGTTGTCTGACAAGTCACCCGGACGGCGCTGTCCACCGCCCCGCCGACGTGCCGGTCCCCCCATTCTGGTCCCACGGCTACGCCCGTGACGGACGACAGGAGAGGGGCCGGGCATGAGTCCCAAGGACACGGCAGGCACGCGACGGGGGGACAGGCTCGGCGCCGTCACCCCGGGACGCATCGCGATCGCGGTCGTCGCGGTCCTCCTGCTCGTCTTCATCTTCGAGAACACCCGCGAGGTGAAGATCCGGCTGCTGATCCCCGAGGTGACGATGCCGCTCTACCTGGCGCTCCTCGCCACCGCCGTGCTGGGCGCGGTCTGCGGCTGGTACGCCGCCCGGAGGGGCCCCCGGAGGAACAAGTGAGGCGCGGCGCCCTGATCGGGGCGGGCGCGGCCCTGGCCGTCGCGGCGGTGGCGGCGGGCGCCGTCGGCGACACGGCCGCCCGGCGGGCCCGGCCGCCGATGCCGGACTTCCGCGGCGGCGGCCTGTGGCGGGTCTTCACCCGCCTGGACCACCGCACCCGCCTCGACGTCCACGACGCGTCCGGCCGCGACCGCCGGGTCCTGTGGCCCCCCAGCTGGCGCGTCTGCACCCAGTACCCCGCCGCCGGCACCGGCCTCGACCGCCGCACGACGGTGACGATCGGCGTCCTCCGCAAGGGCGAACCCTGCCCCGCCCGCGTGACGACGGCCCGCCGCTGACCCGCGCACGCCCCGCGGGCACCGCACGACGGCACCCTGCCTGGCGCCGGCCGGGAGCCCGAAGGCAGCCCGACCCACCGGCGGTCTCCCGGACCGGCTCGCGGGCCCGCCCAAGGCCGACCGGCGGGGCGGCAGTCGGCCCCCTCCGGGCCGTACCCCGGCGGGACGGCAGCCGGCACGCCTCCCCACCGCCTAGCCTGGGACGCATGTCCGGCGATCTTGAGCGTTATCTCGTGGTCGGGCCCCGGGTGGGGCTGCGGCCGTTCACGTCCGGCGACGCGGGGGAGTTCACCGCGCGGGCCGAGGAGAGCGTCGCGCTGCACCGGCCGTGGCTGTTCCCGCCGCGGACGGCCGAGGCGTACGCCGCCTACGCGGGCGCGCTGATCGAGGATCCGGCGCGGGCCGGCTTCCTCGTCTGCGAGCGCGAGGAGGGCGGGCGGATCGCCGGCTTCCTCACGATCAACAACATCGTCCACGGCGCCTTCCGCAGCGGCGCCCTCGGCTACGGCGCCTTCGCGCACGCCGCCGGGCGCGGCCTGACGGGGGAGGCTCTCGGACTGCTCCTGGGGTACGCCTTCGGGCCGATGGGGCTGCACCGGCTCGAAGCCAACATCCAGCCGGGCAACGCCCCGTCCCGCGCCCTGGTCCGCCGCGCCGGCTTCCGACTGGAGGGCTTCTCGCCGGCGATGCTCTTCATCGACGGCGCCTGGCGGGACCACGAGCGGTGGGCGATCACCGACCCTTGCGGTTGACCTTCATCGTGTCGAGGTCCGTCACCGTGGACTTCAGCCCCTTGTAGCCGTGGCCGAGCGCGGCCAGCGCCGCCTCCACCCGCTCCTCGGCCAGCGCGCCCGCCATCTCGTCGCCGTCCTCCGCGTCCGACTCGACGACCAGCCGGTACGAGAAGTGCTTGAGCGCGCGGTCGTACGTGAGCGAGCCCTCCTCGGTGAAGCGCATCGCCGTCAGGCCGTGCTCCTCCACCTCGGCGAGCAGCCGCTCACGGCTCTCGGGCGACAGCCCGTCGAAGGTGCCCCGCACGATGACCCGGTAGGTGTGTGGCGTGCCCATCTCTCGTACTCCCGTGGTGCTCCCGGTGCCCGCCACGGCGGCGGACGACCCTCCACCCTAGGCAGGGTCCCGCGCCGGGCGCACGCGCATTAAGCGCGACGGAAGGCCCAGGTCACGCGGTCTGTTCACGGCGGTCCCCGGCGTGTTCCATGGGCGGATGACGACCGTACGACGTGCCGTGCTCACCCTCCCCGCGGCCCCGCTCGGCCCGGACAACCCGCTGCCCGCCCTCCGCACCCCCGGCCCGGCGCACGCGCTCGGGCCCGCCGAACTCGCCGCGCTCCCGCGCGAGATGGCGCGGGGCATCGGCCGGGCGCCGCTGCGCAGCCTGCTGCCCGCCCCGGTCCGCGACGGCTACGGCCGGGACCGCCCGGAGCGGGCCCTCGACGCCCTCGTCCTGGAGAACGACCGGCTGCGGGTCACCGTGCTTCCCGGGCTCGGCGGCCGGGTCCACTCCCTCCACCACAAGCCCAGCGGCCGCGAACTCGTCTACCGCAACCCCGTCTTCCAGCCCGCCGCCTTCGCCCTCAACGGCGCCTGGTTCTCCGGCGGCATCGAGTGGAACACCGGCGCCACCGGCCACACCACCCTCTCCTGCGCCCCGCTGCACGCGGCGACCGTCCCCGCCCCGGACGGCACCCCGATGCTCCGCCTCTGGGAGTGGGAGCGCCTGCGCGACCTGCCGTTCCAGGTCGACCTGTGGCTGCCGGAGGGCTCCGACTTCCTGCTCGTCGGCGTCCGCGTCCGCAATCCGCACGAGCGGCCCGCCCCGGTCTACTGGTGGTCCAACACCGCCGTTCCCGAGCGCCGCCGGATCCTCGCGCCCGCCGACACCGCCTGGCACCACGGCCACGACCGCGGGCTCCGCAGGGTCCCCGTCCCCGCCGGTGAGGACGGCACCGACCGCTCCCGGCCCGGGCACAGCACCCACGCCGGCGACTGGTTCTACGACCTGCCGGACGGCGGACGGCGCTGGATCGCCGCCCTCGACGAGGACGGCACCGGCCTCGTCCAGACCTCCACCGACGGCCTGCGCGGCCGCAAGCTCTTCGTCTGGGGCACCGGACCCGGCGGCCGCCGCTGGCAGGAATGGCTCACCGCGCCCGGCACCGAGGGGTACGCCGAGATCCAGGCCGGCCTCGCCCGTACCCAGCTCGAACACCTCGAACTCGCCCCCGGGTCGGAGCTGAGCTGGCTGGAGGCGTACGGGCCGCTGGTCGCCGATCCGGCCACCGCGCTCGGCGCCGACTGGGCGGCGGCCCGGGCCGAGGCCGAGCGGGCCCTGGACCTGGCCCTGCCCCGTACCGCCGTCGACGCCGCGCACACGGCCTGGCGGGAGGGGGCCGCCGACACCGATCCGGCCCCGGACGCGGTCCTGGCGGCCGGCTCCGGCTGGGGAGCCCTCGAAGTGCTGCGCGCCGGCCACGCCCTCCCGGGCACCCCCTTCCCCGAGGCGACGCTCGGCCCCGAGCAGGAGCCGTGGCGGGAGCTGCTGCGCACCGGCGTCCTGCCGCCGCCCGCGAAGGGCGACCCGCCGCTGCCGCCGCAGGTCGGCCCGGCCTGGCGGGACATGCTGGAGACCGCGCCCGCCGACCCGTCCACCGAGTACCACCTCGGCATCGCCCAGTGGCACGCCGGCGACCGCGCGCAGGCCGTCCGCAGCTGGGAGCGGGGCCTGGCGGGGGCGGTGGTCCGCTGGCCGCTGCTGTACTGCCTGGCCGTCGCCGACCGGGAGGAGGGGCATCCGGAGCGGGCCGCCCACCGCTTCGCCGAGGCGTGCGGGGAGCTGGACGGGACGGTGGACGGGCCGGCCGCCGTCACCGTGGCCGCCGCGCTGACCCGCGAGGCGGTCGACGCCCAGCTGGCCGCCGCGCGGCCCGAGCGCGCCCGCGCGCTGTGGCGAGCGCTGCCGGAGGAGGTGCGCGCCCGGGGCGCGTTCCGGCTCCTGGAGGCCCGGATCCTCCTCGCCGAGCGGCGCCCGGACGAGGCCCGGGCCGTCTTCGACGAGGGCTTCGAGGTGCCCGACCTGCGCGAGGGCGCCGAGATCCTCGGCGACCTCTGGTCCCGGCTCACCGACGAACCGCTGCCGGCCGCCTACGCGTTCCGCATGCGGCCCTGATCGCGCGTCAGGGGACGCGGCACAGGACCTCGCCGTGCGGCACCATGAACCAGGCGTCCTCCTGGGTGCCCCACTCGCGCCAGGCGGCGGCGACCTCCGCCAGCTCGGCGCGGGTGGCGTGGCCGCCCTCGACCGCCAGGTCCGCGTAGGACGAGCCGGTCGTGCGGTCCGCCCACAGGCCGCTCCACCAGGCCCGCTCCTCGGGTCCCGCGAAGGTCCAGACGCTGCCCGAGGCGGCGACGTCGGCGAAGCCGGCCTCCCGGGCCCAGGCGAACAGCCGCCGTCCGGCGTCCGGTTCGCCGCCGTTGGCGCGCGCCACCCGGTGGTACAGGTCCAGCCAGCCGTCCAGCGCGGACCGTTCGGGGTACCAGGTGAAGGCGCCGTAGTCGCTGTCCCGGGCGGCCACGATCCCGCCCGGCCGGCACACCCGGCGCATCTCGCGCAGCGCCCGCACCGGGTCGCCCACGTGCTGGAGCACCTGGTGGGCGTGGACGACGTCGAAGGAGTCGTCGGGGAAGTCCAGGGCGTGCACGTCGGCGACGGCGAACTCCACCTTCTCCAGGCCGCGTTCGCGTGCCGCCGCCCGCGCCTTGCCGAGGACGTCCTCGGCGCTGTCGACGGCGGTGACCCGCCCCGGGGCGACCAGCGCGGCCAGGTCGGCGGTGATGGTGCCGGGCCCGCAGCCCACGTCCAGCACGTCGAGCCCCGGGCGCAGTTCGCCCAGCAGGTAGGCCGCCGAGTTGGCTGCGGTGCGCCAGGTGTGCGAGCGGAGCACCGACTCGTGGTGGCCGTGGGTGTAGACGGCGGTCTCGCGGGCCTGGGTCCGCTCGGAGGCGTGCGTCATGGAACCGACTCCCTCTGGTGTGGGTACGGGCCTCCACCGTAGGGCCATCTGACGCATGGTGAGACGGGTGTCTTGGGATGTGGACAGAAGAGGGGTCGGGAGCAGGGAATTCCGGACTGGAGTTGGTTTCTAGAAAGGACTTCTATATGTTTCCCCTCGGGGGGACGCGCAACGGGGGCGCGTGCCCGCGGAGGCGGCCCGGACCCAGGGGGGAGACCGGGCCGCCGCCGCGCTCCGCCCCCTCTCCACTCCCGGCCCGCGGCCCGCGCCGGGCCTCCTGTGACAGCCTCGTGAACGGGCGGCCGGAAACCGGCTCGGCCGCCCCGCGCACGCCTACGATCGGCCCGCCGCCGTCCGGCGGCCCGCCCCGTGACCGTGCCGAGGAGTCCCGTGCCGAACCCGCCCGCGCCCGTCCGCCGTACGCTCCTCAAGGGCCTCGCCGCAGCCCCGTTCGCGGCCGCGCTCGGCGGCTCCCCCACCCCCGCGTCGGCCGCCCCCGCAGCAGCCCCGGGCATCGTCAAGCCGCTCCCCGAGCAGTACTTCACCGTCCGCGGCACCAACGCCGAAGCCCGCTTCGACGCCTTCGGCGACACCGGCTTCCTCACCCCCGCCGACCGCTTCTTCGTCCGCAACCACACCACCACCCCCGTCCTCGACGCCCAGGACTGGCGGCTCACCCTCTGGGGCGACGGACTCCACGGCCGCTCGCCCGTCCACTTCACCTACGGACACCTCCGCGATCTGCCCTCCGTCACCCGGACGGCCCTCGTCGAATGCGCCGGGAACGCCCGCAGCCTGTACGCAACCCAGCAGGGCCAGGCCGTCTCCGGCACCGCCTGGACCCTCGGCGCCGTCGGCGCCGCCCGCTGGCGCGGCGTCCGCCTCGGCGAGGTGCTGCGCCGCGCCGGACTCGCCCACGACGCCGTCGACCTGATGCCGCGCGGCCTCGACGCCCCCTACGTCTCGGGCGGCACCGACCACGGCCGGGTCCGCCGTCCGCTGCCCGTCGCCAAGGCGCTGGACGACGTGATCCTCGCGTACGAGATGAACGGCGAGCCGCTCCCGTACGACCACGGGCACCCCGTCCGGCTCATCGTGCCCGACTGGGTCGGCATCGCATCCGTCAAGTGGCTCGGCGACATCGAGGTCTCCACCCGCCCGCTCACCAGCCCCTGGTCCACCGACTGGTACCGGCTCCTCGGCGAGGCCCACCCGCCCGGCGGCAGTGCCCCGCTCACCCGGCAGACCCTCAAGTCCGGCTACCAGCTGCCCTTCGGCGCCACCCTGGAGGCCGGCCGCGTCCACCGGCTGACCGGCCGCGCCTGGTCCGCCCACGCACCCGTCCGCTCCGTCGACGTCTCCACCGACGGCGGCGCCACCTGGCGCCCCGCCCGGCTCCACGACGGCCCCCGGCGCGGTGCCTGGGTCCGCTGGTCGGCGCCGTGGCGGCCGGAGCGCACCGGGCCCGTCACCCTGCTCTCCCGCACCACCGACGCCGCCGGGAACGTCCAGCCCGACCGGGCCGTCCACAACACCCAGGGCTACCTCTTCGACGCGATCGTCCGTCACCCGGTCGCGATCGCCTGAGCGCCGACTTATAAAGGGCACGGGGACGCCGTGCCCGGCGCCCCCGTGCGCTCAGGAGGTACGGGACATGCGGGAGACGGCTCCGGAAGGCCGCGGCCCGGTGCGCTACGGACCTCCCGTGCCCGAGAGCGGCCGGCCCGTGCCCCCGGAGCTCGCCGCCCTCCTCGCGGCGGCCGCCGGCCGGACCGACCCCGAACCGCCCGGCGGCGGCGCGGTCCTGCGCGAGGCCGCCGCCGGCTACTGGTGGCGGCGCGGCCTGCGCGGCCACGCCGAGGACTCCCTCGCCGCCCCAGGCGCCCCCGCCCTGCTCCTCGCCCTCCTCGCCGCCCACGGCGGCGACGTACTGCTGCCCCGGCCGTGCCCCGCCTGGTGGACCCCGCAGATCCGGCTCCTGGGCCGGCCCGCGTACCACGTGCCCACCACCGCGGAGGCCGGCGGCGTCCCCGACCCGTACGCCCTCCTGGAGACCGTCCGCCGGGTCCGCGCCGAGGGCGGCGACCCGCGGGTGCTGCTCCTCTCCGTCGCCGACGACCCCACCGCCACCGTCGCCCCGCCCGAGCTCGTCCGCGAGAGCTGCGAGGCCGCCGTCGCCGAGGGCCTCCACGTCATCAGCGACGAGACCTGGCGCGACACCCTCCACCGGCCGCGCGAGACCGTCGTCGTCAGCCCCGCCGAGATGTGCCCCGACGACGTCACCGTCCTGGCCGACCTCGCCGGCGGCGGTCTCGTCCCCGCCTCCTGGCCGTGCGCGATCGCCCGCTTCCCGCCCACCGGCGCCGCCCGCGCCGACCGGTACGGCGACCCGCGCGCCCGCGCCCTCGACGTCCTCACCGCGCTCGGCGCGGTGCTCCCCGCCCCCGTCGCCCCGGCCGTCGCCCACGCCCTCGACGAGCCCGAGGACGTCTTCGTACCCGCCCTGCGCGCCGCCGCGGCGCACGGCCGGATCGCCGCCGCCGCGCACCGCGCCGTCCTCGCCGCCGGCGCCCTCGCCCGGCCCCCGCAGGCCGGCCGCCACCTCTACGCCGACCTCGGTCCGCTCCGCCCCGGGCTGGCCGCCCGCGGCGTCACCGACTCGCTGGAGCTGGAGCAGTACCTCACGGCCCGCCTCGGCCGTCCCGTCCCCGGCGGCCACCGCTTCGGCGACGAACTCGGCGCGCTGCGCGTCCGCCTCGACACCGGGCCGCTGCTCGGCGTCACCCCGCCCGAGCGCGCCGAGACCCTCGCCGCCCGCGCCCCCGAACACCTGCCCCAGACGGTGCGGGCCCTGGCCGAGCTGACCGCCGCGCTCGACGACCTCGCCGAAGCCCGCCCCGCCGGGCAGCCCGCCGCCGAGCCGCCCCCCGCGCAGAACGGAGCCCGCAGATGACCGAACGGACGGCCCGCCCCGCCCCGGCCGCCGAGGCCCCGCACCGGCCCGCGCCCGCCGCCCTCCCGACCTCCGTGCTCCAGCCGCTCGGCCGGCTCGGCCAGTGGCCCCGCACCTTCGCCGACCGGCTCACCGCGCCCCTGCCCGGCGTCCGCGCCCTCGCCCGGCTCGCCCGCGAGGGGGCCGTACGCCCCCGGCGGGAGGGGCTGCGGGACGTGCCGCTGCTGCCCTTCGAGGCCGGCCCGCTGCCGCCCGCGGGACCCGGCACCGTCGCCGTCACCTGGGCCGGGCACGCCAGCTGGGTCGTCCGCCTCGGCGGCCTCACCGTCCTCACCGACCCCGTCTGGTCCCGCCGCATCCTCGGCACCCCGGCGCGGCTCACCCCGGTCGGCGTCCGCTGGGAGGACCTGCCTCCGGTCGACGCGGTCGTCATCAGCCACAACCACTTCGACCACCTCGACGCCCCGACCCTCCGGCGCCTCCCGCGCGCCACCCCGGTCCTCGTCCCGGCCGGGCTCGGCCGCTGGTTCCTCCGCCGCGGCTTCACCCGCGTCACCGAGCTCGACTGGTGGGAGGCGGTCGAGCTCGGCGGCGTCCGCTTCGACTTCGTCCCCGCCCACCACTGGTCCAAGCGGACCCTCCTCGACACCTGCCGCTCCCTCTGGGGCGGCTGGGTGCTCACCGACCCCGCCGGCCACCGGATCTACTTCGCCGGGGACACCGGCTACGGCCACTGGTTCGCCGAGATCGGCCGCCGGCACCCCGGCATCGACCTGGCACTGCTGCCCATCGGCGCGTACGACCCCCGCTGGTGGCTCCGCGACGTCCACACCGACCCGGAGGAGGCGGTCCGCGCCCACCAGGACCTGGGCGCCCGCCGGATGGCCCCCATGCACTGGGCCACCTTCGTCCTCTCCTCCGAGCCCGTCCTCGAACCCCTCACCCGGGTCCGGGCCGCCTGGGAACGGGCCGGACTGCCCCGCGAGGACCTGTGGGACCTCCCGGTCGGCGGGTCACGCGTCCTCGTGCCGTAGCGCGCCCGGCCGGTCGCCTCCGTCACCGCGGTCGCCGCGGATCCGCCGCCAGACCGCCGGCACCGCGCTGATCAGCAGCGTCAGCCCGACCGCCGCCACCACGCCCTGCCACGGCTCCGGGAAGAGCGAGCCGCCCAGGATGCCGATCAGCTGGTACGTCGCCGCCCAGGCCAGACAGGCCGCCGCGTCGCCGCGGGCGAAGCGGCGCAGCGGCATCCGGGCCAGCAGACAGGCCAGCATCACCGGGATCCGGCCGGCCGGGACCAGCCGGGAGAGGACGAGCACCGACACCTGGTGGGTGTCGAGGCGTTCCTGGGCGTGCGCCAGGCGGTCCGGCGCCGCCCGTGCGCGCAGCGCCGCCAGCCAGCGCGAGCCGTTCCGCGACCGGACGCCCCGCTGCCCCAGCCAGTACAGCGCCACGTCGCCGAGGAAGGCCGCCGCCGAGGCCACCAGGAAGACGAAGAGCAGCGGGAACGGGGAGTCCACCGACGACTGGTGCAGGGCGACCACGGCCGCCGAGCTGACGATCGCCCCCGTCGGCACCACCGGCACCAGCGCGCCCAGCGCCACCAGCAGGAACAGCGACGGATAGCCGACCGCCTGCTGGGTCGACTCCGGCGGCAGGTCGCGGACGGCGGCGAGCACTCCACTCGTCACCGGGCGACCTCCGGCCGCACCCGCTCGCCGTGCCCCAGCCGGTGCACCGCCACCTTCGGCGCGAGCCGGGCCGCCTGCCGCACGAACTCGTCGCCCGGCGCGTGGAACTCGTGCGGCCGGACCCCGTCCAGGCCGATCGGCCAGTAGGTGCCGTAGTGCACCGGCACCGCCGCCGCCGGGGAGAGCGCCGCCAGCGCCTGCGCCGCGCGGCCCGCGTCCAGGTGCCCGTGCCCCAGGTACGGGCCCCAGCCGCCGACCGGCAGCAGCGCCACGTCCACCGGCCCGACCTCCTCCGCCATGGCGTCGAACAGCCCGGTGTCGCCGGCGAAGTACGTCCGGGCCTCGCCCTCGACGACGTACCCGAGCGCGGGGGAGCGGTGCGGGCCGAACGGCAGCCGCCGGCCGTCGTGCAGCGCCGGCACCGCCCGTACCGTCACGCCCTCCACCGTCACCTCGTCGCCGGCCGCCACCTCCGTCAGCCGCAGCCCCGCCGCGGCCAGCCGGCGCAGCCCCGGCACGGCGTCGGGCGCGCCGCGCGGCACCACCAGCCGGGTCCCCGGCGCGAGCCGGGCGAGCGACGGCAGGTGCAGGTGGTCGGAGTGCAGATGGGAGACGAGGACCGCCTCCGCCACGGCCGCCTCGGGGGGCGGCGGGGCGCCGCGGCGGCGGCGCAGGTGCGCGAGGCGCCGCGCGAACAGCGGGTCGGTGAGGAACCGGACCCCGGAGTCCTCGACCGTGCAGGTCGCGTGCCCCCACCAGGTGACCTCCACCGGCATCCGCCCTTCCTCGACCGTCCGCTCCCTGTCGTCGAGAGTAGAGGCCCGGCGGGCCTCCCGTGCGGCACCGCAGGGCAGTAGGGTCGGCGCATGAACGACGTCCGGGTCGCGGCGATCGCCAGCCTCACCCCGCTCGAAGAACTCGATTCCCACCCCTTTCTCGTCGACACCCGCGGCCAGCACGCGGTGTGCGCCCGCTGGGCCGTCGAACGGGGGTACGTCCTCACCCGCCAGCTCCTCTTCTACGGGGTCCGGCCCGACCACGACGAGCTGTGGGCCGACGTCGAGTCCGGCGAGGTCGACCTCTTCGTGGCCGCCAACGAGGGCGTCCTGGCCCGCGCCGTGACCTCGGTCCCCGCCTTCCGCGCGGAGTGCGCCCGCCGGGGCGTCCGGGTGGAGACGGCCGACGCCCCGCCGCCCGCCTACGACTCGGCGGCCCGGGCGGCCGTCCACCGCCGGCTCTCCATGCCGACCGCCGGCTACGACGGCAGCTGACGCCCCGGCACACCGCCCGCGCCCGGCCGACGTGCCTCCCGCCGCCCGTGGGCAGGTGTGTCAGGGTGGGGGGACGTCGGGGTGAAAGGTGACGGGTGGCGTGGGCGACGGGCGAAGGGGCGGCACCGACCGCTGGCGCACCGCGGGGCGGACGGTCGTCCGGGTGCTCACCGTGTGGGCGGTCTCGACGGTCACGCTGCTCGCGCTCGCCGGACTGCTGCCCGACTTCCAGCTGCAGTCCGCCGACGGCGACAGCCTCACCCGTACGGCCCTCACCGCCGCGTCGGCGGCCGGCGCGTTCGGTCTGCTGACGGCGCTGGTCTGGCCGCTGGTGGTGCGCGCGCTGCTGCTCGTCCCGGCGCTCGTCCTCGGCCTGCTCGTCTTCTTCCTGAACGGCTCGCTGCTGCTCGTCGCGCTCTGGCTGATCCCGGACGGGCGGGGCGCCGCCGATCCGGAGACGGCGGTCGTGGTCGCGGCCGTGATGTCCGCGGTGGCGTCCGCGACGTCCACCGCGCTCGCCGTGCGGGACGACGAGGCGTACCGGCGGCGGCTCTACCGGCTCACCGGCCGCACCCGCCCCCGCGACCCCCGGACCGTCCCGGCGCCGCCGCCCGGCACGGTCTTCCTCCAGTTGGACGGCGTCGGCCACGAGGTGCTGCGGGCTGCCGTCGCCGACGGTCTCATGCCCACGGTGGCGGGCTGGCTGGACGCCGGGCACCGGCTCACCCCCTGGCGGACCGACTGGTCGAGCCAGACCGGCGCCAGCCAGCTCGGCATCCTGCACGGCACCAACGAGGACGTGCCGGCCTTCCGCTGGTACGAGAAGGACACCGGCCGCCTCATGGTGTCGAACCGGCCGGCGAGCGCGGTGGAGCTCCAGCGCCGGGCGGTCCGCCGCACCGGCGACGGCGGGCTGCTCACCCTGGACGGCGCCTCCCGGGGCAACCTCTTCAGCGGCGGCGCCGACCAGGTGGCGCTGGTCCTGACGGTGGCGGCGCGCCGGGGCCGCCGCAACCGCTCGCGGGTCGGCTACTTCGCGTACTTCTCCGACCCGGCCAACGCCGTGCGCACCGCCGGCTCCTTCGTCAACGAGGTGGTGCGCGAGGTGGTCCAGTCGGTGCGGGCCCGGCTGCGCCGGGAGACGCCCCGGATCCGGCGCGGCGGCACGTACCCCTTCGTGCGCGCCTTCGCCACGGTGATCGAGCGGGACGTGGTGGTCGCCGCCGTCCTGGGCGACATGCTCGCCGGCCGGACCGCCGTCTACGCCGACCTGGTGGCGTACGACGAGGTGGCCCACCACTCGGGGCCGCGCGGCCGCGACACGGACCAGGTGCTGCGCCGGCTCGACCGCGCCGTCGGCCTGATCGCCCGGGTCGCCGAGCACGCCCCGAGGCCGTACCGGATCGTGCTCCTCTCCGACCACGGGCAGAGCCCGGGGGAGACCTTCGAGGGGGCGTACGGGCTGACGCTGAAGGACCTGGTCCGGGCGGGCTGCGGGCTGCCGGTGTCGCGCCGGGTGGGCCGCACGCGCAGCGGCGCGGAGGCCCGGGACGCGGCCCGGGACGCGCTGCGCAGCGCCCTGCACCGGCCGGTGGAGACGGGTGAGGAGACCGAGCGGGAGCTGCCGGCCCGGACGTCGGAGCCGGTCGTGCTCGCCTCCGGGAACCTGGGCCTGGTGTCCTTCCCGGACGTGCCGCACCGGATGACGAAGGAGGAGATCGACCGACGCCACCCGGCGCTGCTGCGGACCCTGGCGCAGCATCCGGGGATCGGCTTCCTGCTGGTGGCGAGCGCGGAGCACGGCGCGGTGGTGCTGGCCGCGGACGGGGTGGAGGTGCCGGTGGCGGAGCTGGCCGACGACGGGCCGCTGGCCGTGTTCGGCCGGGGCGCGGCGGACGCGGTCCGGCGGACGAACGGCTTCCCGCACGTCGCCGACGTGATGGTCAACTCGATGTACGACCCGGCGACCGGCACCGTGCACGCCTTCGAGGAGCAGATCGGCTCGCACGGCGGGCTCGGCGGCGAGCAGGGGCACCCCTTCCTGCTCTCTCCGCCGGAGCTGTCGCCGCCGGTCGCGGAGGGCGAGGAGCTGGTGGGCGCGGAGCGCGTGCACCGGGTGCTGCGGCGCTGGCTGCGGGAGACCGACGGTCCGCAGGTGCCGGTGGACGGGGTGGCGGGGGCTCCGGAGATTTCCCCGTCCGGGGCCGGAGCGGAATCAGTTCTTCCGGTCGAGGGGCGGGTTCTGCCGGACAAAAACCTCTGATTTGGACGGGTGTTCGCCGTACCCGACCATGGTCCGGTTCCGGAGGATTGTCCGGTACTGCACGACGGAAGGCGCACCACCCCATGAGCACGGCCCCCACGGCCCCGACCGCTCCCCCGGCCGGCACGGCCCCGACCGCCCCCGCGGCCACCGGCCCGCACGGCGGCACCGGCGCGAGCGGCGGACACCACGCCCGGCGCTTCGGCCTGCCGATCGCCACGGCCCTGGTCATGGGCAACATCATCGGCGGCGGCATCTTCCTCCTCCCCGCCTCGGTCGCCCCCTTCGGCACCATCAGCCTGGTCGCCTTCGGCATCCTCACCGCCGGGGCCCTCGCCCTCGCCCTGGTCTTCGGGAAGCTCGCCCGCCGCCACCCGAAGACCGGCGGCCCCTACGTCTACGCCCGCGAGGCGTTCGGCGACTTCGCCGGCTTCCTCGCCGCCTGGTCGTACTGGATCACCGCCTGGGTCTCCAACGCGGCCCTCGCCGTCGCCGCCGTCGGCTACCTCGACGTCCTCGTCCCCGTCCACCAGTCCACGGCCGCCACCATCGCCGCCGCCCTGCTCCTCCAGTGGCTGCCCGCGCTCGCCAACCTCGCCGGCACCCGGTACGTCGGCGCCGTCCAGCTCGTCGCCACCGTGCTCAAGTTCGTCCCGCTGCTGCTCGTCGCCGTCGGCGGGTTCTTCTTCTTCGACAGCGCCAACCTCGGCCCCTTCCGGGCCGGCGACGACAGCGCCCTCGGCGCGGTCTCCGCCTCCGCCGCGATCCTGCTCTTCAGCTACCTCGGCGTCGAGTCCGCCGCCGTCAGCGCCGGCGAGGTCCGCGACCCGCGCCGCAACGTCGGCCGCGCCACCGTCCTCGGCACCCTCGCCGCCGCCGGCCTCTACCTCCTCACCATGGTCTCCGTCTTCGGCACCGTCCCGCACGACACGCTGGTCGACTCCAGCGCCCCCTTCGCCGACTCCGTCAACCTGATGTTCGGCGGCTCCTGGGGCGGCACCGCCGTCGCCTGCATGGCCCTCGTCTCGATGGTCGGCGCCCTGAACGGCTGGACCCTGCTCAGCGCCCAGACCCCGTACGCCGCCGCCCGCGACGGCCTCTTCCCGCAGGTCTTCACCGTCAAGCGGCGCGGCGTGCCCACCGCCGGCGTCCTGGTGACCGTCGTCCTCGCCTCCCTGCTCACCGTGTACAACTACACGGCGGGCCCGAGCGGCGTCTTCGAGATCCTGGTCCTCGTCACCACCTTCACCGCCACCGTCCCCTACCTGCTCTCCGCCGCCGCCCAGATCTACTTCCTGCTCTCCGGGCAGGCCGACCGGGTCCAGCGGTCCCGGCTGGTCCGCGACACCGTCCTCGCCCTCGCCGCCTTCGGCTTCTCCCTCTGGCTGGTCGCCGGCTCCGGCTACGCCGCCGTCTACCAGGGCGTGCTCTTCCTGTTCGCCGGCGTCCTCGTCTACGCCTGGATGGCCGCCCGCAGGCGCGCCGCCGGCACCGCCTGACGGGCGCGTAGTCCAGGAGAGCGGATCTCCGGCCCGGGACGAGGGGCCGCCCGCCCGGCGGGGCAGTACGGATAACCGTGAGCCCCGCACCCCGGCCGCACCGCGCGCCCGCCGCCCCGGCGGGCCGTCCGGCGCGCGTCCGGCGGCTGCTGCTCCTGGTCTGCGGACTCCTCCTCGTCGTCACCGCGCCGGGAGCACTCACCGGCGAGAGCGCCGGCACGGCCGCGGAACCCCGGCCGGCCGGCGCGCCCGCCGCTCCGGACCCGGCCGGCGAGACGTACGAACCGGGGCCCGCCGAGGCCGCGGTCCCCGGCCGCACCCGGCACCGGCGGACCCGCGTCCGCCCCGTCCCCGCACCCGGCGGCCCCCGCCCGGCCCGCCGCGCCCCCCGGCGCGCCGCTCCCGCCCCCGTACCCGCTCCGCGCCCGCCGTCGCGCCGGCCGGTGGTGATGCGCTGCTGACAGGCCCCGCCTCCAGCAGCCCTTCCCCACCCGACCCCGCACCCGCGAGGAGCACCGCCATGCCGTCGTCCGACCCGTACGCCGTCCTCCAGGCCCTGCTGCGCGCCGAGGCCGCCCGTGGCCGCCGCGCCGCCGAGCACCCGTCCGAACCGGCTCCCGCGCCGGCCCCGGAGCCCGCGCCCGCCCCCTCGGACCCGCGCCCGCACCGGGAGAGCCCGGCCCGCTGACCGGCGCCCGTCAGGCCGCCCGGCCCCGCGCCGGGCGGCCGCCGACCGGCGCCCCCCCCCGCGATCCGCCGGCTCCCCTTCGTCGCCTTCGCCGTCACGCCTCCGCGACGGCGGCCGGCGCGCCCGCGCCCCGGCGCCCGTGCACGGCCAGCAGCCCCGTCGTCGCCACGGCCAGCGCCAGCAGCGCCACCAGCCCCGGCACGAGCCCCACCAGCGGCCCCGCGAGCAGCCCGGCCACCCCGCCGGCCGCCAGCGCCACCGGCGGCCGCCCCGAGCTCCGCCACCCGATCGCCGCCGCGCCCAGCAGGAAGACGCCGACCCCGCCCGGCAGCGACCAGGCCACCACCCCGTGCATCGGCTCCGCGAGCCCGTAGTGCCCGGTGTCCGCGACCTGCTGGAGGACCTTCTTCATGCCCAGCGCGCACAGCACCACGCCCGCCACCAGCGGCAGATGCAGGAAGGTGTACACGTCCCGGGCGAAGCGGGTGCGGTCGTCGCCGTCCAGCGCCGCGAGCCGGTGCTCCGCCCCCGTGCCCAACTGCCGGAAGTACAGCCACCACAGAGCCGCCGACAGCAGCAGTCCGGCCGTCGCCGCGCCCAGCACCGCGAGCGTCAGCGGGAAGCCCGACACCCCGACGCCCATCGCCACGATCGACTCGCCCAGCGCGATGATCACGATCAGGCCGTGCCGCTCGGCGAAGTGCCCGGGCGAGTTGACCCGCCACCCCGACGAACCCGTGACGTAGATCCCGCCGTAGTCGACCGCCACCGCGCCCAGCCACAGCAGGAGTTGCGCCCGGCCCGTGTACGCCGAGCCGATCAGCAGCAGCACCAGCGGCGGCAGCACCGACAGCAGCGCGGTCCGCCGCAGCGTCCGGCGCAGCACCGCGTCCCCGGGCGCGCTCAGCCAGTACGAGACCAGGTGCAGCACCCGTACCGCCCCGTAGCAGAGCACGAACACCAGCGGCGCCGGCAGGCCGCCCGGCGCGTCCGCGAACACCTCGGGCACCGCGAACGACACGATCAGCACGACCGCCATCACGGTCACCAGCACCCCGAACAGGCCGCCCGAGTCGGCCCGGACGACATTGCCCAGCCAGGCGAAACAGCACCAGCACCACCACAGCAGCGCCAGCACCACCATGCCGCCGGCCATCCGCACCGGCGACGGCGCCGCCGCCATCAACGCCGTGACCTGCGTGATCGCATACACGAACACCAGGTCGAAGAAGAGCTCGGCGGGCGTCACCGCGTGATCGTCCCCCGTGGCCACCAGGCCGGCCCGGCCTCTGTCCCGCGCCATCCGCGTGTCCTCCCCGTGACAGGGGCGGCGCGCGCCGCCCGGCGCGCACCCTACACACGCCGCCCGGCCCGCGCGGCGGGAGTCCGGACTCCGGCATGACCTCCCAGGTAATCGACCCGCACCCGCCGTCGGCGGCAAGCTCTGAAGCACCGGAACCCGGGCGGCGCACTCCGCCCGGGCACCGGCTCCCCAGCGCACGAACGACCCCCTCAGGAGGGTGATCCGCCATGTCCCAGGCCCTGCTCGCCGGTCTCGCCCGCACCACCCGGCCGCAGTCCATGGTCCGCCGGTTCCTGGCCCTGGACGCCGTCGTCACCGGGGCCAACGGCCTCGCCTACGCCCTCGCCTCCGGCCCGCTCGGCGACCTCCTCGGCGTGGACCCCGCCCTGCTCCTCGGACTCGGCCTCTTCCTCACCGCCTTCGCCGCCGGCGTCGCCTGGCTCGCGAGCCGGCCGGCGCCCCCGGCGCTCGCCGTGAAGCTGGTCGTCGACGCCAACCTGCTCTGGGCCGTGCTCAGCCTCGTCGCCCTCGCCGCCTGGCTCGACCCCACCACCGCCGGACTCGTCTGGACCCCGATGCAGGCCGGCACCGTCGCCGGCTTCGCCGTCCTCCAGTGGTCCGCGCTGCGGGCGGTCAGTCGCTGAGGGAACGCAGGTACTCCACCGTCGCCGGGTCGGCCGGGAGCATCGTCTCGATGGCCAGCTCGGCGACGGTCACGTCCATCGGGGTGTTGAACGTCGAGATCGACGACACGAAGGACAGCACCCGCCCGTCGTGCTCGATCCGCAGCGGCAGCGCGAAGTACGGGTACGGCTCCGGGTCCGCAGGGTCCTCGGCGGCACCGCCGGCCGCCGGCTCCGGCAGCGGATACGCCGTCACCTCCTCGTACACCGCCCGCAGCGCCTCCGAGCGGGCGAAGGCGATCTGACGCTCCATCTGGGCGAGCAGATGCCCCCGCCACTCGCGCAGGTTGCGGATCCTGGGCGCCAGGCCCTCCGGGTGCAGGGTGATCCGCATGACGTTCATCGGCGGCGTCAGCAGATGCTCCGGCAGCCCCTCCAGGAGCATCCCGATCGCCCGGTTGGCGGCCACGACCGTGTACGAACCGTCCACCACCACCGCCGGGTACGGCTCGTACCCCTGGAGCAGCCGCGCGAGGCCCTCCCGCAGCGTCTCCAGCTCCGGCGCGTCCAGCGTCGACTCCGCGTACCGGGGCGCGTAACCGCCCGCGAGGAGCAGCGCGTTGCGGTCCCGCACCGGCACGTCCAGGTGCTCGGCCAGCTTGAGGATCATCTCCTCGCTCGGCCGCGACCGGCCCGTCTCCACGAAGGAGATGTGCCGCGCCGAGGAGTCCGCCCGCAGGGCCAGCTCCAGCTGGCTCAGCCGCCGCCGCTCGCGCCAGCCGCGCAGCAGCGCTCCCACCCCCGTGTCGCTCACGACTGTTGTCATGCGCAGACGGTATCCCAGAGGAGTGACCGGGTACGTTCCCACGGGGACCGTCGCCCGCACCACGTACCCCGCCCCGCGCACCACCGACCGGAGGGAGCACCCCCGTGCCCACGCAGCCGCTGTCTCAGAAGGAGATCGAGGACCGACTGCGGGAGCTGCCCGGCTGGTCCGTCGAGGACGCGCGCCTGGTCCGCTCCTACCGGCTCCCCGACCACTTCGCCGCCACCGCGCTCGTCGTCCACGTCGCCCAGGTCCAGCAGGAGCTGAACCACCACTCGGACCTGACGCTCGGCTACGACACGGTCGCCCTGGCCGTCTCCACCCACTCCGCCGGCGGCGCCCTCACCGAGAAGGACTTCGCCCTCGCCGAGCGCGTCGAGGCCATCGCCCCCGCCCACGGCGCCCACTGACGGACCGTCCGCTCGTAGGCTGCCCTCCATGGCGGACACCCTGCTCGACTACGAGACCGAGGCGGCCCACTACGACGAGACCCGGGGCGGCGTGCCCCGGGCCGAGGCGGCGGCCGGCGCCGTGCTGCGGCTGCTGCCGCCCGGCGCCCGCACCCTGCTCGACCTCGCCTGCGGCACCGGTCTCGTCACCGAACGGATCGCCCGGCCCGGGCTCCGCGTCCTCGGCGCCGACGCCGCGCACGCCATGCTCCGGACCGCCGACCGGCGCCTCCCGGGCCGGGTGGTCCGTGCCGACGCCCGCCGGCTGCCCTTCCCCGACGCGAGCCTCGACGCGGTCTGCGCGGTGTGGCTGCTCCATCTGGTGCCGTTCACCGGGGAGATCGTCGCCGAGGCGGCCCGGGTGCTGCGCCCCGGCGGCGTCCTCGCCGTCACCGTCGACAAGGACGCCGCCCACGACGTCGGCAGCGACATCGACGCGCTGCTGCGCCCGCACCGGGCGGCCGGCGCCGCACACGACCGCGCCGGACGCGTCGACGCCCTCGCAGCCGCCCACGGTCTCGCCCCGGTCGGCACCGCCACCTTCACCGGCCACGGCCAGGGCGCCACCCCGGAGTCCACCGCCCGCAGACTCCGCGCCGGGTACTACGCCTCCTGGTTCCGGGGCGACCCGGCCGCCACGGACGCCCTCGCCGCCGCCCTGGCGGCCCTGCCGGACCAGGACCGCCCCCGCCCGGCACCCGAGTACCGCCTCGCCGCCTACGCGAAGACGGTCTAGCCGCGCCGCGAGCCGTCAGCAGGCGGCCACCCGGCCGCCGGCCAGTTCGAGTCGGCGGCCGGCGAAGCGGGCGCGGAACTCCCGGTCGTGGGAGACCGCGACCACCGCGCCCGGGAACGCGGCGACCGCCTCCTCCAACTCCTCCACCAGCGCGGGCGCGAGGTGGTTCGTGGGCTCGTCCAGGACCAGCAGATCGACCGGGCGGGAGACCAGCAGGGCCAGTTCCAGCCGCCGGCGCTGCCCTGCCGAGAGCGCCGCCACCGGCACGGGCAGGTCCTCCTCCCGCAGCAGGCCGAGCGCCAGCAGCTCCCCGGCGTGCTCCTCCGGCGGCCCCGGCCGGCCGTCCGCCCAGACCGCGAGGGCGGTCCGGCGGGTGGGGGAGTGCGGCAGCTCCTGCGCGAGATGCCCGACCCGGCCCGTCCGGCGGACCACGCCGGTGTCCGGGGCGAGTTCACCGGCGAGCAGCCGCAACAGGGTCGTCTTCCCGGCGCCGTTGGGACCCGAGACCAGCAGCCGCTCGCCGGTCCCGATCCGCAGCCCGTCCACCGCGAGCCGGTCGCCGCAGCGGATCCCCGCCAGCTCGACGAGCACGTCCGCGCCGGGGGCGGCGCCGGTGAACCGGCCGCCGAAGCGCAGCGGTTCCGGCGGCGCCGCCACCGGCTCCCGCAGGAGCTCCTCCAGTCGGCGGCGGGCCGTCCGCACCTGCCCGGAGAGCTTGTTCTCGCTGGAGCGGCGGTGCTTGCCGAAGCCCTGGCGCGGATCCTTCCCGGTCACCGCGAGCCGCTGCCCCGCCGCCGCGACGAGCTCCTCGGTACGGGCCACCTCCTCCCGCCACTCCAGGTGCTCCTGCTCGCGGCGGCGGCGCTCGGCGGCCTTCGCGGACCGGTAGCCGGCCCAGCCGTCCCCGTACCGCAGCACGGTCCGCCGGTCCCGGTCGACCTCCAGGACCGTCGTGGCGAAGCCGGTGAGGAAGGACCGGTCGTGGGTGACGACGAGCGCGGTGCCCCGGTGTGCGGCGAGCCGCCCCCGCAGCCAGTCGACGGCGTCGCGGTCGAGGTGGTTCGTCGGCTCGTCGAGCAGCAGCAGCTCGGCGCCGGAGGAGAGCACGCAGGCCAGCGCGAGCCGCGCCTGCTCGCCGCCGGACAGGGTGGCGAGCGGCCGGTCGGGGGTGAGGTGCCCGAGGCCGAGGGCGTCGAGGGAGGCGGCTGTCTCGGCGTCGGCGCGGTAGCCGCCGCGCTCCTCGAAGCGGTCGAGGAGCGTTCCGTACGCGGCGAGCTCGTCCGGTCCCGCCGCGCCGAGGCCCGCCTCGGCCGCCCTCAACTCGGCCTCCAGACTCCGCAGTTCGGCGAGGGCGAGATCGACGGCGTCCTGGACCGTGTCGTCCGGCCCGACGGGGTACGTCTCCGGCAGCGTCTGGGCGAGCCGGGCGACGGAGCCCGGGAAGCTGACGAGGACCTCGCCCTCGTCCGGGGCCAGACCGCCGTCGAGCAGCCGGAGCAGGGTGGACTTGCCGGAGCCGTTCTCGCCGACGACGACGGCCTTCTCGCCGGGGCGGACGGTGAACGAGACCTGGTCGAGGACCCGCCGGTCCCCGAAGGAGACGCCGACCTGACGAAGGGAGAGCTGGGCGCGAGCGCGCATGGGTGTGTTCCTCTGCGGGTTGCGTGGAAAAAGGGCACACGAAACCGGCCCGCGGCCGCGACGGCGACCGGGCCGGCACCCGGAATCAGAGGAAGTAGTACAACGTACCCATACGTCCGAGGCTAACAGCCGCCGCGGACGACGTCCCGCGACTTTTCCCGCGCCCACCACACCCCGCACCCCGAGTCGCGTCGGCAGGGGCGCCCGTGCCCCGCCCCCGGCGGCCGCGCCGGGTCCGGGCGCCGACACGTTTGCCGTACCGGCAACTTTTCTCGCGTTTCCGGCGGGATCCGGCGCACTCTGGTCCCATGACCCAGCATCGCGACGCCCACCACCACGGAGCGGGCCACGGCCCCGCCCCGTCCCCCGGCCACACCCCGTCCACCGGTCACTCCCACGGCCACTCCCACGGCGACGGCACCGAGCTCGACTGGGGCCGGCTCGCCCCGCTCCTGGAGCGCCAGGCCGAGGTCGCCGGCGGCGCCTACCGGGAGGCCGCCGCCTGGCTCGGCACCCTCGTGCCGGCCGGCGGCGTGCGCCGCCTGCTCGACATCGGCAGCGGCCCCGGCGTCATCACCACGCTCCTCGCGGAGGCGTTCCCGTACGCCGAGGCTGTCGCCGTCGACGGCACCCCGGAGCTCCTGGAGCGGGCCCGCGCCCGCGCCGAGGACCAGGGGCTCGGCGGCCGCGTCTCCACCCTGCGCGCCGAACTCCCCGAGGAGACCGGCGCACTCGGCGAGGCAGACCTGCTGTGGGCCGGCAACTCGCTGCACCACCTCGGCGACCAGCGGGCCGCGCTCGCCGACTTCGCGAAGCTGCTGCGCCCCGGCGGCCTGGTCGCCCTCGTCGAGGGCGGGCTGCCGCTCCGCCATCTGCCCCGGGACATCGGCATCGGCCGCCCCGGCCTGGAGGCCCGCCTCGACGCCGAACACGCCGACTGGTTCGCCCGGATGCGCGCCGAACTCCCCGGCGCCGTCCGCGAACCGGACGACTGGCGCGCCCTGTTCGCCGCGGCCGGCCTCACCCCGGCCGGCACCCGCACCTTCCTCGTGGACGTCCCGGCGCCGGTCCCGCCGGTCGTCCGCGAGCTGGCCGTCCGCCACTTCGAGCGGCTCCGCGAGGGCATGGGCGAGCACCTGGCCGCCGAGGACCGCACGGTCCTCGACCGGCTCCTCGACCCGGCCGACGAGCACTCCCTGCACCGCCGGACGGACCTCTTCCACCTGACGGCCCACACGGTCCACACCGCCCGCAAGGGCTGAACCGCGCGGGCCGCCCCGCCCGCCTCAGGAGGACACCGGCTCCAGCCGCCACCACTGGAACGGGGAGTCGGTGTCCTCCCCCTGGCGGATGTCGGCACCCTCGGCCGCCGACCCGTCCGCCACTTCGAGCAGCAGCCCGCTGATGAAGCTCACCAGCGCGACCGTCCCGGGTGCCTGGACGTCCTGCTCGATGATCCACTCCTGGGCGCCGAAGTTGTTCGCCCGCCACTGCTGGACGAGCGCGCCCGGCTCCGTGGAGGCGTTCACCACGTCGAGCCGCTTCCCGCTGGCCGCGTTGACCAGGTGGTAGAGCCCGCCGCCGTTCGGCACCGGCGACACCCGCCAGTGCTGCCCCGGCGCGTCCGACGCGGCGCCCTGCTGCACCTTGGCGCCCCCGCGCCGCGAACCGGCGTACACCTCCAGGAGCAGCCCGCTGCCCACGTTCCGCACCCGGTACAGCCCCTCCGGGACGGGGGCCGTGCCCCCGTCCGCCGTCCCCCTCACCAGGGGCCTCAGGCCACGTTGAACTCGGCCGGGTTCGGGCCGAGGCGCCGGCCCTCGTCCAGCGCGCCGATCGCGGCGACGTCCTCCGCGTCCAGCTCGAAGTCGAAGACCTCGATGTTCTCGCGGATCCGGGACGGGGTCACCGACTTCGGGATGACCACGTTGCCCAGCTGGAGGTGCCAGCGGAGCACCACCTGGGCGGGGGTGCGCCCGTGCTTGCGGGCGATGGCGACGAGCGCCGGGACGTCGAGCAGCCCGCGGCCCTGGCCCAGCGGCGACCACGCCTCGGTCGCGATGCCCAGCTCGGCGTGGACGGCGCGGGACTCGGCCTGCGCCAGCTGCGGGTGCAGCTCGATCTGGTTCACCGCCGGCACCACCGAGGTCTCGGCCGTCAGCCGCTCCAGGTGCTCCGGGAGGAAGTTGGAGACGCCGATCGCCTTGGCGCGCCCGTCGGCGAGGATCTTCTCCAGGGCCTTGTAGGTGTCGACGTACGCGTCCTTCGCCGGCACCGGCCAGTGGATCAGGTACAGGTCGACGTAGTCGAGGCCGAGGCGCTCCAGCGAGGCGTCGAAGGCGCGCAGCGTGCTGTCGTGGCCCTGCTCGCTGTTCCACAGCTTGGTGGTGACGAAGAGCTCCTCGCGGGGGATCCCGGAGGCCGCGACGGCCTCGCCGGTGCCGCGCTCGTTCTCGTAGACCGCCGCCGTGTCGATCGAGCGGTAGCCGGCCTCCAGGGCGGTGGCCACGGCCTTCGCCGCCTCGTCGTCCGGCACCTGCCAGACGCCGAAGCCGAGCTGCGGCATCGCCACGCCGTTGTTCAGGATGACCGAGGGGACCTTGCTGTCCGTGCTCACGTGGGATGGATCCTTACGTCGTCATGGTCGTCGGCGGGCGCCGCGCGGACGCCTCGCCCCAAGGGCACAACGATCACCCGGCGCCGGTCATTCCGCGAGCGCGCCACGGCCCCGTCAGCCGTACAGCGCCTCGACCTCCGCCGCGTACGCCCGCTCGATCGCCTTGCGCTTCAGCTTCAGCGACGGGGTGAGCAGCCCGTGCTCCTCGCTGAAGGGGTGGGCGAGGATCCGGAAGGTGCGGATCGACTCGGCCTGCGACACCAGGGTGTTGGCGGCCACCACCCCGCGCCGGATCTCCGTCTCCAGGTCCGGGTCGCGGACCAGCTCGGCGGGGGAGAGCGGCGGCCTGCCCTGGATGGCGAGCCAGTGGTCGACCGCCTCCTGGTCGAGGGTCACCAGAGCCGCGACGTACGGGCGGTCGTTGCCGACGACGAGGCACTGGGCGATCAGCGGGTGCGCCCGCACCCGCTCCTCCAGTCCGCTCGGCGCCACGCTCTTGCCGCCGGACGTCACCAGGATCTCCTTCTTCCGCCCGGTGATCGTCAGATAGCCGTCGGCGTCCAGCGAGCCGAGGTCGCCGGTGGCCAGCCAGCCGTCGTTCAGGACGGCGGCGGTGGCCGCCGGGTCGTTGAGGTAGCCGGAGAAGACCTGGCCGCCGTGGACCCACACCTCGCCGTCCTCCGCGATGTGCACGGTGGTCCCCGGCACGGGCCGGCCCACCGTGCCGTACCGGACCCGGCCCGGTGGGTTCGCGGTCGCGGCGGCCGTCGACTCCGTCAGGCCGTACCCCTCGAAGACGGTGACGCCGGCGCCCGCGAAGAACAGCCCGGTGGCGCGGTCCATCGCCGAGCCGCCCGACATCGCGTACCGGATCCGGCCGCCCAGCGCCTCGCGCACCTTGGTGTACACCGTCCTGTCGAAGAACTGGTGCTGCACCCGCAGCGCCGCCGACGGCCCCGGACCCTGGCCGAACGCCTTCTGCTCCAGGGCCTCCGCGTACTTCACGGCCACGTCCACGGCCTTGTCGAAGACCGCCGCCCGGCCGTCCCTCTCGGCCCTGCGCCGCGCCGCGTGGAAGATCTTCTCGAAGACGTACGGCACGGCGAGGACGAAACGCGGCCGGAAGGACACCAGGTCGGGCAGGAGCGCGGAGGCGGTCATCGACGGCTGGTGCCCCAGCTTCACCCCGCCGCGCACCGCCGCCACCTCCACCATCCGCCCGAAGACGTGGGCCAGCGGCAGGAAGAGCAGGGTGGACGCCTGGTCGCCGGGGCGGGAGCGGAAGACCGGCTCCCAGCCGGCGAGCAGGGCGTCCGTCTCGTGCAGGAAGTGGGCGTGGGTGATCACGCAGCCCTTGGGGCGGCCGGTGGTCCCCGAGGTGTAGATGACCGTCGCCACCGACTCGGGGGTGACCGCGCGGCGGTGCCGGTGCACGACGTCCTCGTCGATGCCCTCCCCGGCGGCGGTCAGCTCCGCGACCGCGCCGGGGCCGGCGTCCTCGCCCGGGTCCAGCTGCCACAGCCGCTGGAGCCGGGGCAGCCGGTCCACGACGGATCCGATGGTCATGGCGTGGTCCTCGTGCTCCACCACGCACGCGGTGACCTCGGCGTCGTGCAGCATCCAGTGCACCTGGTCGGCGGAGGAGGTCGGGTAGACCGGTACGGGCTGGGCGCCGAGCGTCCACAGCGCGAAGTCGAAGAGCGTCCACTCGTAGCGGGTACGGGACATGATGGCGACCCGGTCGCCGAACCGGACCCCGTGCGCGACCAGCCCCTTCGCCAGCGCCAGCACCTCGTCCCGGAACCGGGCGCAGCTCACGTCCTCCCAGGACCCGTCGGCCGCCCGGCGTCCGAAGGCGACCGCGTCGGGGGTGTCGGCGGCGCGGGCGAAGACGGCGTCCGCAAGGCCGCCGCTCAGCGGAGCCGCCTCGACGGGCGGCACGGTGAACTCGCGCACGGACCTGCTCCTCCCTCGACGGCTCGGTGGCTGAAAGGGGCCGCTGTGACGGCTGCGGCGCCGTGACCGTACCCCACCGGAAGCGGCGGCGGCAGGACCTTCACCAAGCCGCGACATTCCCCGTTCGCACAGGTCAGGGCCGGTGAGAAGGCAAGTGACGGCCGACCGGGGCCCGTTGCGTACCGCTCGGTACGCCCCACCCCCGCCAAGTCTCCACCGAATCTGTACCCCCCGACCACGCCCCAAGACCGGCCGGTATCCACCCGAGGTCCCGCGCCCGCGCCCGGGCGCCCGGGGCCGGCGCCCCGCGGAGCCCTCCGGGCCGGCGCCCGGGACCCCGGGGCCGGCGCCCCGGCGGCCCGGGGCAGCGGCTGTAGCCGCTGCCCGGTGGCGCGGGGGCCGGTGCCGTACCCCGGTGGCGCGGAGGCCGGTGCCGTACCCCGGCGGCGCGGAGGCCGGTGCCGTACCCCGGCGGCCCGGTGGCGCGGAGGCCGGAGCCGTCGCCGTACTCCCCGGCGGCCCGGAGCCGTACCCCGGTGGCGCGGAGGCCGGTGCCGTAGACCGGGGGCCCGGTGGCGCGGGGGCCGGTGCCGTCGCCGTACCCCTGGTGGCGCGGGACCGCAGCCGCCGCACCGGCCCCGGCGCCGCAGCCCGTCGCCGGCCCGGGCGCCCTCGGCTGCCGCCCCACGGAGACCCCGGCCGTGCCCCGCCGCGCGCCCGCCCCGCCCGTCATCCCGGGCGGCGGAGGCCGTCGCCGCCCTTCAGGATCGCTTCCGCCAGGGCGTCCGCCGCCTCCTGGGTCGCCCCGCCGCGGCGGCCCTTGCGGAGGACGAAGTCGACCTCGCCGAGTTCCGGCAGGCCGGCGCGGGCCGGTACGGGGACGAGGCCGGGTGGGACGAGGCCGCGGGTGTGGGCCATCACGCCCAGCCCCGCGCGGGCCGCCGCCACGTTGGCGCTCAGGCTGGAGCTGGTGCAGGCGATCCGCCAGGCCCGGCCCTCCGCCTCCAGGGCCGCGAGCGCGCGGGCCCGGGTGATGCCCGGCGGGGGATAGACGATCAGCGGCACCGGGCGCTCCGGGTCGAGCCGCAGCCCCGGCGCCCCGATCCAGACCAGGACGTCGCTCCACACCGGCACCCCGCCCTCGCCGTCCGCCCCGGCGCCCCGCTTGGCCAGGATCAGATCGAGCCGGCCCGCCGCGAGCCGCGCCTGGAGGACCCCGGACAGGCCGACGGTCAGCTCCAGGTCCACCTCGGGGTGGGCGCGCCGGAAGGACTCCAGGATCTCCGGCAGCCGGGTCGCCACGAAGTCCTCCGAGGCGCCGAACCGCAGCCGGCCCCGCAGCCGCGTCCCGGTGAAGAAGGCCGCCGCCCGCTCGTGCGCCTGGAGGATCGTGCGGGCGAAGCCGAGCATCGCCTGCCCGTCCTCGGTCAGCTCCACGCTGTGGGTGTCCCGGGTGAAGAGCGGCCGCCCGGTCGCCTCCTCCAGCCGCCGCACGTGCTGGCTGACGGTCGACTGGCGCAGCCCGAGCCGCCGGGCCGCCCGGGTGAAGCTCAGCGTCTGGGCGACGGCGAGGAAGGTGCGCAGCTGGGTGGGCTCGTACACGGAGCCGACGCTATCGCGGATCGCGATGACAGTCAGTGCCCTGTACGGGATTCCCGATGACCGTCCCGTCGACCAGGATGGGGACCGCGCCCGGCGCACCCGACCCGACCCGTCCCCGCCCGTGTGGAGCCATGAACCGACGCCCCCGCCTGCCCGCCCGGCTGCCGGTCGACGGCTACGTCCTCGCCCTGCTCGGCACCGTCGGCCTCGCTGCCCTGCTGCCCGCCTCCGGCGCGGCCGCCGGCGTCGCGGAGGCCGCCGCCACCGGCGCGGTCGCCCTCCTGTTCTTCCTCTACGGCGCCCGGCTCTCCACCCGGGAGGCGCTCGACGGACTGCGCCACTGGCGGCTCCACCTCACCGTCCTCGGCTGCACCTTCCTCGTCTTCCCGCTGCTCGGCCTGGCCGCCCGCGGACTCGTCCCCGCCGTCCTCACCCCCCAGCTGTACAGCGGGTTCCTCTTCCTCTGCCTGGTCCCGTCGACCATCCAGTCGTCGATCGCCTTCACCTCGATCGCCCGCGGCAACGTGCCGGCCGCGATCTGTGCCGGCTCCTTCTCCTCGCTCGCCGGCATCGTGCTGACCCCGCTGCTCGCCGCCGCCCTGCTCGGCGGGCACACCGGCGGCCTCTCCGCCGACGCCGTCGTCAGGATCGTCCTCCAGCTCATGGTGCCGTTCCTGCTCGGACAGGCGCTGCGCCGCCGGGTCGGCGGCTTCCTGGCCCGGCGGAAGAAGGCGCTCGGACACGTCGACCGGGGCTCGATCCTCCTCGTCGTCTACACCGCCTTCAGCCAGGGCATGGTCGCCGGCATCTGGCACCTGGTGACCCCCGGCCGGCTCGCCCTGCTGCTCGCCGCCGAGGCCGTCCTCCTCGCCCTGATGCTGGCCCTGACCTGGTACGGCGCCGGGAAGCTCGGGTTCGGACGGGCCGACCGGATCGCCGTGCAGTTCGCCGGGTCCAAGAAGAGCATGGCCGCCGGCCTGCCCATGGCGAGCGTCCTCTTCGGCGCACACGCCTCGCTCGCGGTGCTGCCGCTGATGCTCTTCCACCAGATGCAGCTCATGGTCTGCGCGGTCCTCGCCCGGCGCCGGTCCCGCGACCCGGAGGAGACCGGGGCCGGCGCCCCCGTCCCGGGCACGCCCGCGCCGACCGTCACTCCCGGGTGATCACCCGGGCCGCTACGGTGCTCCCATGCCCTCACTCGATCCCGGCCGCACCCGCGCGCACCGCGTCCCCATACGGTACGGGTCCCGTCCCTGCTCCCTCGTCGTCTGCCGGGGCTGCTGCTGCGGCGACCCCCGCAAGAACCCCGGCACCGACCACGCCGCCCAGCTCGACCGGCTCCGCGCCGCCGCCGCGGCCTCCGGCGGAAAGCTCGCCGTCCGCACCAGCGACTGCCTCGGCCCCTGCGCCCAGGCCAACATCGTCGTCGTGCAGCCCTCCACCGAGGGCCGCCGCCGCGGCGGCCGGGCCGCCTGGATCGGCTTCACCCTCGACGACGACTGCCTCGACGACATCCTCGCCTGGACCGAGGCCGGCGGCCCCGGCCTCGCCCCGCCCCCGGCGACCCTGGCCCTCCAGATGATCGACCCGCCGAAGAACTAGGGCCTCTCAGGCCGGCACGACCCGGTGCTCGCCCGCGTACACGTTCATGTCCGGCCCGCGCAGGAAGCCGACCAGCGTCAGCCCCGTCTCCGCCGCCAGGTCGACCGCCAGCGAGGACGGCGCGGACACCGCCGCGAGCACCGGGATCCCCGCCATCACCGCCTTCTGCGCCAGCTCGAACGAGGCCCGCCCGGACACCAGCAGCACCGCCCGGTCCAGCGGCAGCAGGTCCTCCCGCAGCGCCCGCCCGACCAGCTTGTCCACCGCGTTGTGCCGGCCCACGTCCTCGCGCACGTCGAGCAGCTCGCCGTCCTCCGAGAAGAGCGCTGCCGCGTGCAGCCCGCCCGTCGTGTCGAAGACCCTCTGCGCCGCCCGCAGCCGCACCGGCAGCTCCGACAGGAGCGCGGGGGAGACCCGTACCGGGGGAGTGTCCGCGATCGGGAAGCGCGCCGTCGTCCGCACCGCGTCCAGGCTCGCCTTGCCGCACAGCCCGCACGACGAGGTCGTGTACACGTTCCGTTCCAGTGTGATGTCGGGGACGACGACCTCCGGCGCCAGCCTCACGTCCACCACGTTGTAGGTGTTCGTGCCGTCCTCCTTCGCCCCCGCGCAGTACACGATGGACCGGACGTCGGCGGCCGAGGCGAGCACCCCCTCGCTCACCAGGAACCCCGCCGCCAGCGCGAAGTCGTCGCCCGGCGTCCGCATGGTGACGGCGAGCGGCCGCCCGTTCAGCCGGATCTCCAGCGGCTCCTCCGCCACCAGCGTGTCCGGCCGCGCGCTCACCGCCCCGCCGCGGATCCGCGTGACTCGCCGTCGCTCGGTGACCCGTCCCATCCCCGCCGCCTTCGATTCCCTCGCTGTTCCCGACCTGACCCTGTCATTGTCCGCCACCCCGGTGCCCCCCGCCCGAACCCGGTGCGCCGCCTGACCCCTTGTCACGGTCGGACAGGCGACTCGGGGGAATCTTGGTGGTTTACGTCACCTGTTACCCATCAGTCGCTGGCAAGACTGGGTGGCTCCTGCCGCTGAACGAACCATCGAGGGGGTCCCGGGATGACGGGCACTCGCATCGCCGCGCTCGGGCACTACCAGCCCGCCAAGGTGCTGACCAACCACGACCTGGCCGAACGGGTCGACACCAGCGACGAGTGGATCCTCAGCCGGGTCGGCATCCGCACGCGGCACGTCGCCGGTCCCGAGGAGCCGGTCGACGAGCTCGCCGCGCACGCGGCGGGCAAGGCGCTCGCCGCCGCGGGGCTCACCGCCGGGGACATCGACTACGTCATCGTCGCCACCTCCACCGCGATCGACCGCTCGCCCAACACCGCCGCCCGGGTCGCCGCCCGCCTCGGCATGGACGCGCCCGCCACCCTCGACCTCAACGTGGTCTGCGCCGGCTTCACCCACGCCCTCGCCACCGCCGACCACACGATCCGCGCCGGGGCCGCCCGCCGCGCCCTCGTCATCGGCGCCGACAAGATGACCGAGATCACCGACTGGACCGACCGCACCACCTGCGTCCTCACCGGCGACGGCGCCGGCGCCGTGATCGTCGAGGCCACCGAGACCGACACCGGCGCCATCGGCCCCGTCCTGTGGGGCTCGGTCCCCGAGATGGGCCACGCCGTCCGCATCGAGGGCACCCCGCCGCGCTTCGCCCAGGAGGGCCAGAGCGTCTACCGCTGGGCCACCCAGAAGCTGCCCGCCCTCGCCCGCGAGGCCTGCGCCCGCTCCGGCATCGCCCCCGAGGACCTCGCCGGCGTCGTCCTCCACCAGGCCAACCTGCGGATCATCGAGCCGCTCGCCGCGAAGATCGGCGCCGTCAACGCGGTCGTCGCCCGGGACGTCGTCGACTCCGGCAACACCTCCGCCGCCTCCGTGCCGCTCGCCCTCGCCAAGCTCGTCGAGCGCGGCGAGCTCCCCTCCGGCGCCCCCGTCCTCCTCTTCGGCTTCGGCGGCAACCTCTCCTACGCCGGCCAGGTCGTCCGCGTCCCCTGAACGCCCCGCCGCGTGCCCCGTACGGCGCAGCGCGAGGAGGGCCCGGTGGCGGCGCCCCCGGGCCGCACCTAGCTTCGATCGCGGTGGGGGTGCCCGCGCCGACGGCGCCGGACCCGGACGCGGAGCGGCTCCGCGCGCCTGCCCCCGCCGCGACCCGGAGGACCGCATGCGCGCGATACGTACCGCTTCCGCCGCCCTGCTGATCACCGCGGCCGTGGCGGTGTCCGCCCCCACGGCCTCCGCCGACGACGGAACCACGCCGAACGTCACCTCCTTCGGTTTCTCCGTCACCCCGAGCACGGTCGCCCCCGGCGGGACGGTCACCCTGACCACGGAGGGCTGCGAGGTCCCGTCCGTGACGGTCACCTCCGGGATCTTCGACACCGTCACCCTCACCGAGGGCCGCCCCGGCACCGCCACCGTCGACCTCGACGCGAAGGCCGGCGCCGAGTACGAGATCGCCTTCGACTGCAAGGGCGAGCGCGGCACCACCACCCTGACCGTCGCCCACGGCACCACCCCGCCGGCCCCGGTCACTCCGCCCGCCCCGCCCGCCCCGCGCAAGGGCGTCAAGGCGGGCTTCGGCAGCTCCACCGGCTCCGACGCCCTCGGCACCGCCGAGCTGGCGACCGGTGCCGTCCTCATCGCCGGAGCCCTGGGCGCCGCCGTCGCCCTCGCCCGCCGCCGCGGCCGGTCCGGCGGCCGCCCCTGAGACGGCCCCTCCGCCCCGGTGTGACGAGGTCCGGGACGGAGGGGCGACCAGCAGCACCGCATCCGAGCCGAGGAGGCCGAGCCCGTGGAGAGCGCGTACGGCCGGCGCGGCGCCTGGGGCGTCGTCGCGGTCCTCCTCCTCGTCGGCGTCCACCTGGTCCGGGGCGGTACGGAGCAGCTCACCGCCTCCGGTCCGCCCCGGCCCCTCGCGGCGGACGCCCCGGCGGCCCCGGCACCCCCGCCACCGCCGGCCCGCCCGGGCCTCCCGGCCGCCGCCCCGCTGGCGGTCGCCGTCCCCGCGCTCGGCGTGGACGCCCCGCTCACCCAGGTCGGCCTGGACGCCGACGGCTGGATCGAGGCCCCGCCGCCCGAGCACCCCGGCCGCGCCGGCTGGTACACCGGCGCCGTCACCCCCGGCGAACCCGGCACCGCCGTCGTCGTCGGCCACGTCGACACCCCGGCGGGACCGGCCGTCTTCCACGCCCTGGGCTCCCTCACCCGCGGCCGCGCGATCGAGATCCGCCGCGCCGACGGCCGGACCGCCGTCTTCACCGTCCACGGCGTCGAGCTCGTCCCGAAGGACGGCTTCCCCGCCGAGCGCGTCTACGCCTCCACCGGCACCCCCGAACTCCGCGTGATCACCTGCGGCGGCCCCTACACCCGCGCCACCGGCTACACCGGCAACGTCGTCGTCTCCGCGCGCCTCACCGCCGTCCGCTGACCTGACGTATTCCGGACACGAAGTGGCCTGGACCAACCCGCCGGGGACAAGGTGGTACCCGGAGCGGGCGTCGGGGGGCGCCCGGCTCCAGGCCGCCGAGGCGGCATCCCTCGGGGATGGGCGGTCCCCGTGCGCCCGGTCACGACCCGGGGTCCACCGGCGCACGGGACCACCCCCGACGACGGAAAACGCTGGTGAAAGCCCCCGCGAACCCCTGGTAGAGTTATCCATGTCGCCGCGGGGAACGCCCCGCGAAACGACAGACACCTTGTCCGGGTGGCGGAATGGCAGACGCGCTAGCTTGAGGTGCTAGTGCCCTTTATCGGGCGTGGGGGTTCAAGTCCCCCCTCGGACACCAGACGAAAGCGCCGGTCGATCTCGTATCGACCGGCGCTTTCGGCATGCCGCGCCTACCCTGAGGGGAATCCCTCTCGGGGACCACGGAGGCGTGCCATGGGCGACGCGAACACATCCGGCTCCGCCGGCCGGCCCTCCGGGGGCGGCGAACCGCCGTCCGGCCCGCCGCCCGGACCGCTCAGCGGATCCTCCGCCCGGCCCCCGCGCCGCCGCGCGTGGCTGCTCGCCCTGGTCGGAGCCGTCGTCCTCGCCGTCGGCGTCGCCGGGCTCCTCGCGGGCACCGGCGCGTTCGGGGACGGAGACGGCGAGAAGACCCGCACCCCCGCCCCGTCGGCGACGGCGGGCGACACCTCCACCGCTCCCACGACCGGACCGCCCGCGACCTCGCCGCCCGGCGAGAACTCCGCCGACGGGCTGCTCCCGTTCGGGCGGGCCCACCGGTACGAGAGCGGGGTCGAGGTGACGGTCTCCGCCCCCGAGCGCTTCAGCCCGGCGGACTCGTCGGCCGGGCACAAGGCGGGGAACATCGCGGTGAAGGTGGAGGTGACCGTCCGCAACGAGACCGGCGAACGGCTCGAACTCGTGAACGTGGTCGTCCAGGCCCGGGACGGCGACGGCCGGGAGGCGGTACAGGTCTTCGACGGCGCGGAAGGGCTGCTGCCGCTCTCCGGCGGCCTGCTCCCGGACCGGCAGGCCGTCGCGGTCTACGGCTTCGACGTGCCGCCCGGTGCGGCGGACCTGATCGAGGTCGAGGTGAGCGTCGGCTTCACCGGTGACTCCGCCTTCTGGGGCGGCGAGCTGCCTTGACGCCCCTCAGCCCTTCCGCGCGACCACCAGCCGGCAGTTCGGGCTGCCGTCCGGGCGGTGGCCGAAGGGGGTGAGGGGGACGTGGGTGACCTCGAAGCCCGCCTGTTCCAGGCGGGTGCGGACGTCCGGGAGGCGGAAGGTGCGGTAGTACATGACGAACGGGGGGCGCCAGAGGGCGTTGCGGAGGCGCATCGCCGCGTCGAAGGCCCAGAGGGCCCAGTAGGTGCGGGAGCCGACCGGGGGCGGGGCCGGGAGGGGGAAGGCGAAGGTGCCGCCGGGGCGGAGGGCGGCGTGGACCTGGGCGAAGAGGGTGCGCTGGGCGTCGGGGAGGAAGTGGCCGAAGGCGCCGAAGCTGACCGCCAGGTCGAAGGCCGGGGCGAAGGGCAGGGCCAGGGCGTCGGCGCGGACCAGGGTCGCCCCGGGGTGCCGGCGGCGGGCCTCGGCCAGCATGTTGGTGCTGAAGTCGACGCCGGCGACGCGGCCCGCGCAGACCGAGCGGAGGACGGGGAGGCCCGCGCCGGTGCCGCAGCAGACGTCCAGGCCCGACTCGAAGGGGCCCAGCTCCGCCAGGGCGCCGGCCACCGCCGTGAGGATCCGGTCCGGGGTGCGGAAGGGGGTCGCCTCGAACAGGGGCGCCAGGAGGTCGTAGCCGTGCTCGACCGAGGAGAGCGCCTGCCTGGTCAGTTCGCGGAGGGTCGGGCCCTGCGGGGTGAACATGGCACCGACTCTACGCAGCCGGGCGGTCGGACGGTCACAGGGCGCTGCGCACCTGCGGGGCGGGCCACGCCGGGGCGATCCCGGTGAGCTGGCAGACCAGCAGGTAGAGGGGGATCGGCGGGGTGTAGGGGGAGGTGCCGTCCGGGTGGTGGATCAGTCGCGGACCGCGGTCGGGGATCTCGGCGCCCCGGGCGTAACAGGCGGGCAGCGGCCAGACCAGGTCGAGGTCGGAGCCGGCCGGGACGAGCCACCACCACCAGTCGGTGTCCGCGTACACGCAGCCCTTGGCGGGCAGCCGGGAGAGGATCTTGAAGCCGAAACGGGCCGGGACGCCGACGGCGTCGCAGCCGAGGCCGGTGTGCAGGCCGGTGGGGACGGCGAGGCGGGTGGAGACGAGGGCGCGGCCGGGGCCGTTCTCGGGCGAGCGGCGGGCGCGGGGGACGAGCAGGGTCGCCATGGACTTCAGCATGGCTCTCCCAGGGCGAGGGGCAGTTCCGCCCAGACGATCTGGGCCGTTCCGTGGCCGGTGCGCTCGGCGCCCCAGGCCGCGCAGAGCGCGTCGACGATGAGGAGGCCGCGGCCGCGTTCGTCCGCGCCGCAGTCGCGTATCCGGGGGCCGGCCGGGCCGCCCTCGTCCCGTACGGCGATGCGGAGGGCTTCGGCGCCCTCGCGGACCTCGCAGACGATCCGGCTGCTGGCGGTGTGCAGGACCGCGTTGGTGACCAGTTCCGAGACGACCAGGGCGGCCGTGTCGCGTATCTCCGGTCCGCAGCCCCAGAGGATCAGCCGTTCCTCGGTGAGGTGGCGGGCGCGGCTCACGGACTCGGTGCGCGCGGGCAGCTCGAAGGCCATGCGGCGCAGCGGGGCGCGGTGCGGGGCGTCCCGGTGGTGGGGATCGCGGAACCGGGCGTCGTGGGGAGCGGGATCGTGGCGGGCCTGCGGGCGCTGGGCCATGACTCGGGGGCTCATGAGACCTGAGGGCTGCGCGTTACCAGAGGCCACGACCGGTTCCTCACAACAGTGGGCAGGGCTGCCGTACGTCGCTGTCGCCGGGGCCCGGGGGCGCACCGGCGGCAGTGTGTACTGGTTCACCGGAACACTGTCCTCCTGACGCGGACACTTGGCAAGTGGCACTCTGAAAATTGCAGAGTGCCGTGTTCTCTCTGGCCCTGTCTCGTGGCACACTCATCGAAACAGCGCGTCGGGGAGGTCTGAGAGTGAGCGAGCCGCGGTCCGCCCCCACGGTGGGGCAGGTCGTCCTCGGCCGGCGTCTGCAGGATCTGCGCGAGCGCGCGGGCCTGAAGCGGGAGGAGGCCGCGAAGGTCCTCCACGTCGCCCCGGCCACCGTCCGCCGCATGGAGACCGCCGAGGTCGCGCTGAAGATCCCGTACGTCCAGCTGCTGCTGAAGACCTACGGGATCGCCGAGGCCGAGGCGGAGGCGTTCGTCGCGCTCGCCGAGGAGGCCAACCTGCCCGGCTGGTGGCAGCGGTTCCACGACGTGCTGCCCGGCTGGTTCTCCATGTACGTCAGCCTGGAGGGGGCCGCGAGCCTCATCCGGTCCTACGAGCCCCAGTTCGTCCCCGGTCTGTTCCAGACCGAGGAGTACGCCCGCGCCATTCTGCGCAGCGGAGCGGTCGGCGGCGGTGGCGGTGACACCGCGCGCGAAGAGGACATCGAACGGCATGTAGCCCTGCGGATGGAGCGTCAGTCCCTGCTGACCAGGGAGGACGCCCCCCGATTCTGGGTGATCATGGACGAGACGGTGTTCCGCCGGCCGGTCGGCGACGGGCCCGAGGTGATGCGCGACCAGCTCGACCGGCTGCTCGAAGCGTCCGAGCTGCCGAACGTCACCCTGCAGATCGCGGAGTTCGCGTCCGGCCACCACCCCGGCACGTACGGTCCCTTCGTCCTCTTCCGCTTCGCCATGCCCGAACTCCCGGACATGGTCTACAGCGAGTACCTGACCGGCGCCGTCTACCTCGACGCGCGCCCCGAGGTGGCGTCCCACCTGGAGGTCATGGACCGGATGGCGGCGCAGGCCGCGACTGCACAACGCACGAAGGAGATCCTCCGGGGTCTCCGCAAGGAGCTGTGAATGGATCGCATATACAACGGCATGCCCGCCGCGGAGCTAGGTGCCGAGGGATGGCACAAGCCCTGGAGCGGCGGGAACGGGGGCAACTGCGTGGAGGCCATGAAGCTGGCCGACGGCAGGGTCGCCGTGCGACAGTCCGCAGACCCTGAAGGACCCGCTCTCATCTACACCCACGGGGAGATCGCCGCGTTCATCGCGGGGGCCAAATCCGGTCAGGCTGACTTCCTGCTCACCTGACCCTTCCGCACCCTGCCTACCGTCACGTAACTCTTGTAGCAGCGCCACCCGTTCGTCCCGACCAGGAGAGCCGACGATGACCCAGGACCCCGCATCCGCCCGCAGCGAGATCCGGATCGACACCAGCAAGCCGCACCCGGCGCGGATGTACGACTGGTTCCTGGGCGGCAAGGACAACTACCCGGTCGACGAGGAGATGGCCCGCCAGCTCCTCACCGTCGACGCGCGCGGCCGGGACATGGCCCGGGTCAACCGCGCCTTCATGCACCGCGCCATCCGCTGGCTCAGCGCCCGGGGCGTGCGCCAGTACCTGGACGTCGGCACCGGGATCCCGACCGAGCCCAACCTGCACCAGATCGCCCAGCAGGCCGCGCCGGAGTCCCGGATCGTCTACTGCGACAACGACCCGATCGTGCTCGCGCACGCGGCCGCCCTGCTGCGCTCGACCCCCCAGGGGGCCACCGAGTACATCCAGGCGGACGCCCGCGACCCGGAGACCATCCTCGAACGGGCCGGAAAGGTCCTTGACTTCGACCAGCCCATCGCGCTGTCCATGCTGGCCCTGCTGCACTTCCTCGGGGACGAGGACGGCGCCCACGACATCGTCGCCAAGCTCGTCGACCAGCTCGCGCCCGGCAGCTACCTCGTCCTGTCCCAGGTCACCGGCGACTTCGACCCGGAGGGCGCCGCGAAGGCCGTCGGCATGTACAAGGCCCGCGGCATGACCCTGCGGCCCCGCTCGCGCGACGAGCTCGCCGCCTTCTTCGACGGCCTGGAGCTGGTCGAGCCCGGCGTCTCGCTCACCGCCGACTGGCACCCGGAGCTGGGCGAGCCGGTGCCGGTCCAGGGCGACGACCCGATCCCGGGCTGGGCCGCCGTGGCCCGCAAGCCCTGACCCACGCGCGGACGCCACGGGGGGAAGGCCCGCGGGCCTTCCCCCCGTCGTCTCACCCCCGCAGGTAGGCGAGCCCCGGGTGCGCCGCCGTGTAGCCGTCGAGCAGCCGGCGCGCCACCGCCACCGAGTCCACCAGCGGGTGCAGCGCGAACGCCTTCACGGCGTCCGCCCGCGCCCCGCTCCGCGCCGCCGTCAGCACCTCCCGCTCGACCGCCTTCACCGCCGACACCAGCCCCATGGCGTGGTACGGCAGCGGGTCCACGGCCACCGGGCGGGCGCCGTTGGCGTCCACCAGGCACGGCACCTCGACCACCGCGTCCGCGTCGAGTCCCGGCAGCGTCCGCCCGTTCCGCACGTTCAGGATCAGCGTGGCCCGCTCGCCGCGCGCGATCGCCCGCATCAGCGCCAGCGCCACCTTCTCGTAGCCGCCCGACTCCAGGTCCTCCTCCGCCCGGTCGCCGGCCCCGGCGGCCTCCCGGTTGTGCGCCATGTACGTCGCCTCCCGGTCGGCGAGCGTGCGGTGCCAGGCGTCCAGGGCACGGGTCTCCGGCTTTCCGGCCGCCGCGTAGAAACCGGCCTGCTGGTCGAGGAGATAGGCGCCCCGGGTCTTCTCCGCGCCCCGGTAGGAGGCGACGGCCTCCCGGTTGAAGTAGTAGTAGTGCAGGTACTCGTTGGGGACCGCGCCGAGCGACCGCAGCCACTCGGTGCCGAAGAGCCTCCCCTCCTCGAAGGAGCCGAGCAGCGCCTCGTCGGCGAGGAGGCGGGGAAGCTCGTCCCGCCCGTCCACCCGCAGCCCGCGCAGCCACCCCAGGTGGTTGAGGCCCACGTAGTCGATCCACACCCGGTCGGGGTCGGCGCCGAGGACCCGCGCGACCCGGCGGCCGAGACCGACGGGGGAGTCGCAGATGCCGACGACCCGGTCGCCCAGGACCCGGGACATCGCCTCCGTCACCAGCCCCGCCGGGTTGGTGAAGTTGATGACCCAGGCGTCCGGGGCGAGCACCGCGATCCGGCGGGCGATCGCCATGGCGACCGGCACGGTCCGCAGGCCGTACGCGATCCCGCCCGCGCCCACCGTCTCCTGCCCCAGCACCCCCTCGGCCAGCGCCACCCGCTCGTCGGCCGCCCGGCCCTCCAGCCCGCCGACCCGGATCGCCGAGAAGACGAAGTCCGCGCCGCGCAGCGCCTCGTCGAGATCGGTGGTGGCCGTGACGGCGGGCGCGTCCGGCACCCCCTCGGCCTGCTCGGCGAGGACCCGCGCGATGGCCGTCAGGCGGTCCCCGTCGAGATCGTGCAGGGTGACGTGGCTGATCCGCCCCTCGGCGTGGTCGCCGAGCAGCGCGCCGTACACCAGCGGCACCCGGAACCCGCCGCCTCCGAGAATCGTCAGTCGCATGCCCCGTACGCTACTCGGACATCCCCGCCGGACGGCCCGAACCGGCCCCCGCGTCCACGCCGCCGTCCGCATCGCGGGCAGCATGGCCCCATGGCGGGCAGCGGGCCCCGTCCCGGGCGGTGGGTCTGAGGGAGAATGACGGCATGTCCCGACGCAAGACCCGGCCCCGCCCGCCCGCGCCCGCCCCGGCCGTCACCGCCGACACGCCCTGCCCCTGCGGCCTCGACGCCGCGTACGGCGCCTGCTGCGGCCGCTTCCACAGCGGTACGGCGGGCACCGCGCCCACCGCCGAACTCCTGATGCGCTCCCGCTACAGCGCCTTCGTCGTCGGCGACGCGCCCTACCTGCTGCGCACCTGGGCCCCGGAGACCCGGCCCGGCACCCTCGACCTGGACCCCGGCATGCGCTGGACGGGCCTGGAGATCCTGGACACGACCGGGGGCACCGCCTTCCACCAGACCGGCACCGTGACCTTCCGGGCCCGGTACGCGCACGGCGGCGAGGCCGGCGCGCTGCACGAGCGCAGCCGCTTCGCCCGCCACGACGGCGCCTGGGTGTACGTCGACGGCGACTTCCCCGACGACTGACCCGGCCCGCCGGGCCTACCAGACCAGGACGCCGCCGTTCACCTCGCGGGCGCGGTGGGCGGCGGCGACGATGTTGTCGAAGCGGGCGGTGACGTACTCCAGCGTGTAGCCGCTGTGCTCGGCGAGGGCGGGCAGGTGCGGGCGGACCGTCGCGCACTCGGCCAGGAACTCCCCGAGCTCCTCGGGCTGGACACGCAGGTCGTAGCCGTCGAGGAGCGGGAAGAACCGCGCGCCGAGGGCACGCATCGCGGGGGATCCCCACAGCTTGGTGCGGCTCCGCTCGAAGCCCGCCAGCTCGCGGCCGAGCGGCGGGTCCTCCAGCAGGCGCTCGCTTCCGTCGGCGTCGACGACGAAGGTGTGGACGAGAAGGCTCATGGGCCGATCGTCGTGCCCCCGGCCCCGCTCCTGCCAGCGCTTTTCGGCCGGGGCCTCAGCCGCGCGCGGCGACCGCCGCCCGGTCGTCCCGGCGGTCCGCGGGGAGGCCGGTGGAGAGGTCCTCCGCCACGGCCTTCTTCGCGATGGCGTCGACGGCGGCGCGGAGTTCGGGGCCGCTGGGGCGGCCGCGCTCCTGCTCCAGGCGGGCGGAGAGCCAGTCGCCCCAGGCCCGGGTGATGACCTCGGCCTCGCGGGCGCCGGCCGGCGTGTGCGAGAGGAGGTTGCCGTGCCGGGTGAGGAAGCCCTCGTCGACCATCCGGTCGAAGGCGGGGAGGAGGACCTCGGGCGGCAGCCGCCGGCTCGCCGCGATCAGCCCGAGGCTCGCGTGGCCGACCGTCCGGGTGTACAGCTCCACCTGCATGACCGCCCAGGCGCCGGCCGTGTCGAGGCGGGTGTCGGAACCCGCCACGATCCGGCGGGCGGTGTCCATGTCCATCCGGCGCAGCAGCCGTCCGACGGAGAGTTCGAGGAGCTTGGCCGAGTCGCCGCTGCTCGTCGGCGAGGCGAAGCCCTCGCCCATGTCGGGGGCGGCCTCCCGGACCGTGTCGCGCAGCGTGACCTGCCGGAGGAAGAGGGCGACGACGAAGCCGACGACGGCGACCGGCACGGTCCACAGGAAGACGGTGTGCAGGGTGTCGGCGTAGGCCCGGACGATCGGTTCGGCGATGCCGCCGGGCAAGGCGTGCAGCCCCTGCGGGCTCAGCGCGGCCCGCGCGACGGTCCCCGGATCGATGCCGACGGGCCCGGCGAGAACGGACGCCTCGGCGATCCCGGTGGTGAGGTTGGGCTTGAGGGCGTTGGTGTAGATCGTGCCGAAGACGGCGGTGCCGAAGGAGCTGCCCAGGGTGCGGAAGAAGGTGACGCCGGAGGTGGCGGTGCCCAGGTCGGCGTAGTCGACGGTGTTCTGCACGGCGATGGTGAGCACCTGCATGCACAGGCCGATGCCGACGCCGAGCACGAACATGTACAGCGATTCCAGCCAGGCGCCGGTGTTCTGGTCCATCAGCGACAGCAGGAAGAGCCCGAGGCCCATCACCGCGCAGCCGACGATGGGGAAGATCCGGTAGTGCCCGGTCTTGCTGACCACGTTGCCGCTGTAGATCGAGGCGATGAGCAGGCCGACGACCATCGGCAGCGTCCGGATGCCGGAGACCGTCGCCGAATCCCCGTCCACGTACTGGAGGTAGGTCGGCAGGAAGGTCATCGCGCCGAGCATCGCGAAGCCGACGACGAAGCTCAGGACGGAGCAGACGGTGAAGACGGGGTTGCGGAACAGCCGCATGGGCAGCATGGGTTCGGCCGCCCGGGACTCCACCCAGCAGAACAGGCCGAGGGCGACCAGACCGCCGGCGAAGAGCCCGATGATGACGCCGGAGCCCCAGGCGTACTCGTTCCCGCCCCAACTGGTCGCCAGGATCAGGGCGCTGGAGCCGACCGCGACCAGCGCGATGCCGAGGTAGTCGATGACCGGCCGGCTCGCCGAGCGGACCGAGGGGATCGTCCGGGCGGCGGCGATGACGACGAGGACGGCGATCGGCACGTTCACGTAGAACGCCCAGCGCCAGCTGGCGTGGTCGGTGAACAGGCCGCCGAGCAGTGGCCCGATGACCGTCGAGACGCCGAACACGGCGCCGATCGCGCCCTGGTACTTGCCGCGTTCGCGCAGCGGGATCACATCGGCGATCAGCGCCATCGAGGTGACCATGAGACCGCCGGCGCCGACGCCCTGGAGGCCGCGCCAGACGATCAGCAGCGTCATGTTGGTGGCGAGGCCGCAGAGGAAGGAGCCGGTGATGAAGACGACGGCCGAGATCTGGAAGATCACCTTGCGGCCGAAGAGGTCGCCGAACTTGCCGACCAGGACCGTCGCCACGGTCTCGGCGAGGAGATAGGAGGTGACGACCCACGACATGTGGGCGGCGCCCCCGAGGTCCGAGACGATCGTGGGCAGGGCGGTGCCCACGATGGTCTGGTCCAGCGCGGCCAGGAGCACGCCGAGCATGATCGTGCCGAACACGATGTTGCGGCGGCGGCCGTCGAGCACGGGCGGTGCGGGCGCGGCGGGGGCCGCGGGTGCGGCGTCGCTGGTCGTGGTCACCCTCGCAGCGTCACACCGTGCCGCCGCCGTTGCGCGCGGGGTGCGGCCGATCGGGCGAAGCCGTCAGGGGCGTACCGGCAGCGTCGGGTGGTGCTTGGCCAGGATCTTGTTGGCGCGGGCGAGAGCGGCCAGGGCGTGCTCACGGTCGGCCCGGTCCTCCGCGCAGAGCGGCCCGCGGAAGCGGTAGACCTCGCGCGCCGCGCAGTCCGCCTCGATCTCCGCCTGGAGGACGTGCGCGGGCAGGCAGGAGCCGATGAGGGCGGCCACGCGGTCGGGGATCGGGACGGGGACGAGGGGGGAGGGCGAGGCGATCACGGGTCAGTCCTAGCGGCTCGTGGGGGCGGACGGGAAGGGCTCTCACCTCCATACGTACCGGATGGCGGGAGCGGTTCCGGTACGGCTCCGGCGCCGGTGTGCGACGGGGGCGCCCGACCCGCCCGGAGTGCGCGGGCGCACCCGCCGGGCACCCGTCGGCGCGGGTGATCGCGCGCGCGGGCGTTCCCGCAGGTACGGGGCACGGCGGCGGCCGGGCCTTCCGAGCGGGCTCCGCGCGGCGCGGTCGCCGGCGCCCGGCGGCGGGGCCGGGCGGGCGCGGCGCAAGCCCCCGGACGGCGCTCGTGGTGTGAAGGAAATCACGTGGCGCGGAGGCGTCCCGGTCGGGAGGATCGTCAGCTCAGCACGTCCGACAGGTCGTACGAGACGGGTTCGTCGAGCTGTCCGTACCCGCAGGACTCCGGGGCGCGGTCCGGGCGCCAGCGCTTGAACTGCGCGGTGTGCCGGAAGCGGTCGCCCTCCATGTGGTCGTAGCCGACCTCGCAGACCCGCTCCGGCCGCAGCGCCACCCACGACAGGTCCTTCTTGCCCGACCAGCGGCTGGGCGCGCCCGGCAGCCGGGCGCCCTCGTGCGCGGCCTCCTCGGCCCAGGCGGCCCACGGGTGTCCGTCGGGCGGGTCCATCCGCAGCGGCTCCAGCTCCTCGACCAGCTCGGCCCGGCGCCGGGCGGTGAAGGCGGCGCAGACGCCGACGTGCTGGAGGGCGCCCCGGTCGTCGTAGAGGCCGAGGAGGAGCGAGCCGACGACGGGGCCGCTCTTGTGGAAGCGGTACCCGGCCACGACGACGTCGGCGGTCCGCTCGTGCTTGATCTTGTACATCAGCCGGGCGTCCGGCCGGTAGGGCAGGTCGAGCGGCTTGGCGATCACGCCGTCCAGCCCGGCCCCCTCGTACTGGTCGAACCAGCGGGCGGCCAGCTCCGGGTCCCGGGTGGCGGGGGCCAGGTGGAGCGGGGCGGTGGTGCCGTCGAGCGTCCGCTCCAGGGCCTCGCGGCGCTCGGCGAGCGGGGTGTCGAGGAGGGCGTCGTCGCCGAGGGCGAGCAGGTCGAAGGCGACGAAGCGGGCCGGGGTCGTCTCGGCGAGCATCCTGACCCGGGACTCCGCCGGGTGGATCCGCTCGCTCAGCCGGTCGAAGTCGAGCCGCCCGCCGTGCTCGATGACGATCTCGCCGTCCACCACGCATCGCTCCGGCAGCCGCTCCCGCAGCGCCTCGACGAGCTCGGGGAAGTACCGGGTGAGGGGCTTGCCGGTACGGCTGCCGATGACCAGCTCGGGGCCGTCGCGGTGGACGACGGCCCGGAAGCCGTCCCACTTGGCCTCGTACTGCATGCCGGGCGGGATCTTCTTCACGGACTTGGCGAGCATCGGCTTCACGGGCGGCATCACCGGCAGATCCATGGGTCGATTGTCCGGTATGCGCCTTGTGTCGGCGAGCCCTAGGGTAGCGCCCATGGCAGGCAAGACGGCAGCGGTGGAGGTGGAGGCCGGCGGGCGCACCGTCCGCGTCTCCAACCCGGACAAGATCTACTTCCCGGAGCCCGGCTACACCAAGCTCGACATGGTGCGCTACTACCTGGCCGTCGGCGAGGGCGTCACCCGCGCCCTGCGGGACCGGCCCACCACCCTGGAGCGCTACCCCGACGGGGTGACGGGGGAGTCCTTCTTCCAGAAGCGGGCCCCCAAGTACCTCCCCGACTGGATCCCCACCGCGCACATCACCTTTCCCAGCGGCCGGTCCGCCGACGAGCTCTGCCCCACCGAGCCGGCCGCCGTGGTCTGGGCCGCCAACCTCGGCGCCGTCACCTTCCACCCCTGGCCGGTCCGGCGCGGGGACACCGACCACCCGGACGAGCTCCGCCTCGACCTCGACCCGCAGCCCGGTACCGACTACGCCGACGCCGTCCGCGCCGCCCACGAGCTGCGGGCCGTCCTCGCCGAGTACGGGCTGCGCGGCTGGCCCAAGACCTCCGGCGGACGCGGCCTGCACGTCTTCGTCCCGATCCGCCCCGACTGGACCTTCGTCCAGGTCCGGCGGGCGGCCATCGCCGTCGGGCGCGAGCTGGAGCGGCGGATGCCCGACCGCGTCACCATGAAGTGGTGGAAGGAGGAGCGCGGCGAGCGGATCTTCGTCGACTACAACCAGACGGCCCGGGACCGCACGATCGCCTCCGCCTACTCGGTCCGCCCGAAGCCGCACGCCCCCGTCTCCGCCCCGCTGCGCTGGGAGGAGGTCGACGACGCGGTGCCGGAGGACTTCGACATCCGCACCATGCCGGCCCGGTACGCCGAGCTCGGCGACGTGCACGCGGACATGGACGACGAGCGCTTCGACCTGGAGCCGCTGCTCGAACTGGCCCGGCGCGACGAGGCCGACCACGACCTCGGGGACCTGCCCTATCCGCCCGAGTACCCGAAGATGCCCGGCGAGCCGAAACGGGTCCAGCCGAGCCGGGCCAAGAAGCCGGCGGAGAACGGACGGGACGCGCCCGACGAGCCGCATTGATCGGACGTTGACGGTGTGTTTAGCGTCCCGCGTCAGGGTGGAGCCATGCAGACCGACACCGACGTCCTGACCTTCCCGGCCCCCCGCCCCGCCGCCGACCTCGCCTGGCGCGAGGACGCGCTGTGCGCCCAGGCCGGGCCCGAGTTCTTCTTCCCGGCCCCCGGCTCCTCGACCCGCGAGGCCAAGCAGCTCTGCGGCGCCTGCGAGGGGCGCGTCGCCTGCCTGGAGTACGCGCTCGCGCACGACGAGCGGTTCGGGGTGTGGGGCGGGCTCTCCGAGAAGGAGCGGCTCAGGCTGCGGCGCACGCAGCGCTCCTGAACCGCTCCCGGGGAGTGCGCGGGGGAGTGGGCGGGGCTCAGCCCGCGGCGCGCGAGGCCATCCGGGCCTTGCGGGCGGCGAGCTTCGCGTCGAACTTCGCGGCCTCCGCGTCGAGGCCGTTCATGAAGAGACCCAGCTCCTCCTGGGCGCGCAGCCCGTCCGGGCCGAGGCCCGTGATGTCGAGGACCTTCAGGTGGCGGAGCACCGGCTCCAGCACGTCGTCGTGGTGGATGCGCATGTTGTAGATCTCGCCGATCGCCATCTGCGCGGCGGCCCGCTCGAAGCCGGGCATGCCGTGGCCGGGCATCCGGAAGTTGACCACCACGTCGCGGACGGCCTGCATGGAGAGGTCGGGGGCGATCTCCAGGGCGGCCTTCAGCAGGTTGCGGTAGAAGATCATGTGCAGGTTCTCGTCGAGCGCGATGCGGGCGAGCATCCGGTCGCAGACGGGGTCGCCGGACTGGTGGCCGGTGTTGCGGTGCGAGATGCGGGTGGCGAGCTCCTGGAAGGCCACGTACGCCACCGAGTGCAGCATCGAGTGGCGGTTGTCCGACTCGAAGCCCTCGCTCATGTGCGACATCCGGAACTGCTCCAGCTTGTCCGGGTCGACGGCGCGGGAGGCGAGCAGGTAGTCGCGCATGACGATGCCGTGCCGGCCCTCCTCCGCGGTCCAGCGGTGCACCCAGGTGCCCCAGGCGCCGTCACGGCCGAAGAGGCTGGCGATCTCGTGGTGGTAGCTCGGCAGGTTGTCCTCGGTGAGGAGGTTGACCACGAGCGCGATCTTCCCTATGTCCGTGACCTTGGACTGGGCCGGGTCCCACGCCTCGCCGTCCTCGAAGAAGCCCGGGAAGTTCCGGCCGTCCGACCACGGCACGTACTCGTGCGGCATCCAGTCCTTGACGACCTTCAGGTGCCGGTTGAGCTCCTTCTCCACCACCTCTTCCAGCGCGTACAGCAAGCGCGCGTCGGTCCACCCTGCCGAGCTGCCGAGGTGGGGAGAGGTGAGCGTCACGGGGACTCCTGGGGACGGAGAGGAGGGCGAACGGGAATACCTACGGCTTCGTAGGTTACGACTCCGTAGGTTAAGGCCCCGTAAGGCGGCGACCAAGCCCCGCTCGACCCTTGTCCGGTTACGTTCCGTTATGTGCCCAGCTCGGACCCCTCAAAAGAGATGCAGGTCACGTCCGGGGCGGTCACCCGTGAACAACTGATCGGCTACTCAGAGCAGATGGTCGGCGGCCCCGGACTTGACCGCGGAGATCAGCGCGCGGAGCGCCTCGACGGAGTCGCTGACGTACTCGCCGGGGGCGAGGGTCGAGCCGATGTAGGCGCGGCCGGCGTCGTCGAGGCCGAAGCGGAAGCAGTTCGCCCCCTCGCTGCAGAAGGCGTCGCCCCAGGCGATCGCGCCGGCGGGGACGGACGGGGCGGACGGTGTGAGGTTCACGGTGTCGGGCAGGGTGTCGGGCATGGTGCGGGTCCTTCACAGGTCCTGGGCTGTCGAGCGGATGAACGCGCGGGAGTCGGCGGTGGACAGGGCGAGTCCGCGCAGCCGTTCCAGCAGGCCCCGGTACCGGCGCAGCTTCATGTCGGCGTCGAGGAGGATCGAGCCGTGCGAGGAGTCGAGCTGGACGGTGTCGAGCTGCGGCACGGGTGCGGACACATAGCTGAACGACTGTCCGGCCCCGGGGAAACCCCCGGCGGCGAAGGGGATGACCCGCACGGTGACGGTGGGCCGCTCGGACTGCTCCAGGATGTGCTCCAGCTGGGCCCGGGCGACCTTCGGGCCGCCGAACTGCATGCGCAGCGCCGCCTCGTGGATCACGGCCTCGTACGGCACCGGCCGGTCCAGGGTCTCCTGGCGGCGCAGCCGCAGCGCGAGCCGGGCCTCCAGGTCCGGTCCCGGCAGCGGCGGCACGGCGGTGTCGAAGACCGCCCGCGCCTGTTCCTCGGTCTGCAGCAGGCCGGGGATGTGGGTGGTCACCGCGGTCGACAACTCGGCGGCGTGGTACTCCAGTTCGGCGATGTCGAGGAGGGCGGGCGGGAGCAGCCCACGGTGCTCCTCCCACCAGCCGCGGTCGCGCTCCTGGGCCATGGCGGCGAGCAGGTCCACCAGGGCGGTGTCGGGGCAGCCGTAGTTGAAGGCCAGGGTCCGCACCCGCTCGGGGCTGATGCCGAAGCGGCCGGACTCGATGTTCGGGATGCGGGTGCGGTCGACGCCCAGGAGGGCGGCGGCCTGCTGGGCCGACATCCCCGACTGCTCGCGCAGCTTGCGCAGTTCGGCGCCGAGCCGCTGCTGGCGCGCGGTGGGGCTGCTCCTGGGTGGCACGTCGATCTCCCTCGTCCTGCCGGGCGGCCCCCTGCCGCCCCGCTCCCGCGCCGCCGTTCGGCCTCTGTCCGGAAACGGCGCCACTACCCGCAAGTAGTAGCACCGTGCTCCGCTTCTGCGCTACGGTCGGTAGCGCAAGTCTCACACGGGGCGACCGTGACCGTGTGCAGAGCACCCCCCTGTACAGGAAATGTGAGCAATCCGATGAAGGGCGCCCTGCGTTGCCTTCCGGCCGCCGTCACGGCCGCCGGGCCCATACCCCCCGCCGCGGAGAACCTCAGCTACTCGATGCTGCTCCCCGGCGGCGCCTACTGCGCGGGCCTCGCCCGCGAGGCCGTCCGCGGCCTCCTCACCCGCCACGGACTCGCCGTACTGTGCGAGACCGCCGCCCTCGCCGCCTCCGAACTCGTCGCCGCCGCCTACCGGTTCACCCCCGACCGGGAGATGGCGCTGCGCGTCCGCTGGCAGTACGACGCGCTGCGGATCGTGGTCTACGACCAGCATCCGCTCCACCGTAGGCCGGACGCCGCCGAACAGTGCCGCGACCGCCGCAGCCGCAGCATGTGGCTGCTGGCCGCGGCGGTCGAGGAACACGGCGGGGACTGGGGGCTCGCCCCCGCCCTCACACCGGACGGCGGCACCAAGTCCTGGGCGTTACTGCACTTCTGACACCGACCCCGCCCGGAGCTCCTCCGCCGACGTCGGCCGCAGACGGCCGTCGAGGAGCAGCCGGCGCGTGAGACCCAGCGACTCCAGGAATGTCAGGTCGTGACTGGCCACGACCAGCGCCCCCTCGTACGCGCGAAGCGCCGCCGTCAGCTTCCGCACCGACGCCATGTCCAGACTGTTCGTCGGCTCGTCCAGCAGCAACAGCTGCGGAGCGGGCTCCGCGAGCAGCAGCGCCGCCAGCGTCGCCCGGAACCGCTCCCCACCTGACAGAGCGCCCACCGGCTGGTCCGCCCGGGCGCCCCGGAACAGGAACCGCGCGAGCCGGGCCCTGATCTCGTTCCCCGACGCCGCGGGCGCGAACCGGGCCACGTTCTCCACGATGCTCAGCCCGTCGTCGAGGACGTCGAGCCGCTGGGGCAGGAAACGGAGCGGCACCAGCGTCTCCACCTCGCCCGACACGGGTTCCAGCTCCCCGGCGACCGTCCGCAGCAGCGTGGTCTTGCCGGCCCCGTTCCGGCCCACCAGCGCGATCCGCTCCGGGCCCCGCAGCTCGAACCCGCCGTCGACCCGCGCCCCGTACCGCAGCTCCAGGTCCCTGATCCGCAGCACCTCGCGGCCCGGCGGCACCGAGGTGCGCGGCAGCTCGACCCGGATCTCGTCCTCCTCCCGCACCGCCTCCGCCGCCACGTCGAGCCGCTCCCGCGCCTCCGCCAGCCGCTCCGCGTGCAGGTTGCGGTGCTTGCCCGCCGAGACCTGCGCCTGACCCCGCCGGGTGTGGGCCACCACCTTCGGCACGACCTTGTTCTCGAAGCTCTTCTGCGCGTACCGCCTGCGGCGTGCCAACTTCATTCCGGCGTCGGCCAGTTCGCGCCGCTGCCGCTGCACGTCCGCCTCGGCGACCCGCACCATCCGCTCGGCCGCCTCCTGTTCGGCCGCGAGCGCCTCCTCGTACGCCGACCAGGGGCCGCCGTACCAGCTCACCCCGCCCTCGTGGAGGTCGGCGATCTGGTCGACCCGCTCCAGGAGCTCCCGGTCGTGGCTGACCACCACCAGCACCCCGGACCAGCTCTCCACCGTCTCGTACAGCCGCGAACGGGCGTACAGGTCAAGGTTGTTGGTGGGTTCGTCGAGCAGCAGCACATCCGGCCGGGCGAGCAGCAGCGCGGCGAGCCGCAGCAGCACCGACTCACCGCCGGACACCTCGCCGACCGTGCGGTCCAGGCCGATCGAGCCGAGACCGAGCCGGTCGAGCGTGGCCAGCGCCCGCTCCTCCACGTCCCAGTCGTCGCCGATGACGGCGAAGTGCTCCTCGGCCGTGTCGCCCGCCTCGACGGCGTGCAGCGCGGCCCGCTTCCGGTCGACGCCGAGGATCTCGTCGACCCGCCGGCCGGTGTCCAGGACCAGGTTCTGCGGGAGGTGGCCGATCTCGCCGGCCGTCCGTACGGAGCCGGCGGTGGGGGTGAGCTCCCCGGCGAGGAGCCTGAGCAGGGTGGACTTCCCCGAGCCGTTCGACCCGACCAGACCGGTGCGGCCGGGGCCGACGGTCACCTTGAGGTCGTCGAAGACCTCGGTGCCGTCCGGCCAGGAGAAGGAGAGCGAGGTGGTGGAGAGGAAGACAGGGTGATGTGACACGAGGGCCTCCGGTGCCGCGAGCACGGTTCGAGCGTGGGCGTGGTGCGACGCGTGAGACACCGGGGCGCGGGCAGCGTGGGGAACGGCTCGTCCACCGAGGTCGAGAACGGCACGCACGGCACGGGGCACGCGCGCGGCACGGTGTCTCGGGACCTCAGAGGTACAACGTTCCTTCTCCGATCGGGAGGCGATCTGACCTCACCGACGGTAGGACCCGGCGAGCGGAGGGACAACCGGTTTTCGGCGGACCGTCCCGGGCGGACGGCTCGGGTGCGGAGCGCTCCGGAGGGATCGTCCGGAGCGGACCGCTCAGGGCACGTCGCCCAGGAGCGCCGCCAGGTCCCGGTCCCAGTCCAGGTACTGGTGCTCGCGCCCCGCCGGCACCAGGTGCTGCGAGCGTTCCAGGAAGCGGCGCAGCTCCGAGGTGCGCACGTGGACCATCGCCACGCCCTCCGGGGCGTGGAACTCCACCACGGTGCGGTCGTAGCCGTACGGGCGGAGCCGTACGTCCCCGTCGCCGGCGGGCCGCTCGACCCCCTGGGCCAGCAGCTCCCGGGCGAAGGCCCAGGAGACCTCGACGCCCTCCAGGGTGGCCGGCGGCGGGAAGGCCATGCTGACGGCGTACGGGTCCTCACGGTCGTAGCGCAGGGTGGCGGGGACGGTCTCCATCCGGGGCGCGGAAGCGACCAGACGGGCCTGGACGGGCTGCTCGATCACGGCGGACACGGCGAACTCCTCTCGCGCGGTTGCGATCCTGTGCGTCTCCCCGACACCAGGGCACCTGACACCCGTCAAGACGAGCGGAACCGCCGGAACGTGCACCGGACCCCTACGTGAGGTGCGTCACCGCGCCGTACCGGAAGGCTCCTGGCGCTCCTCGGCCACGTCGTCGCCGGGCTCCGCGCAGGGCCCCGAGTGGTCGCAGTACGGCTGGTTCCCCGACGCCCCGCAGCCGCACAGCAGCACCCGGGTCTCGCGCCGCACCCCCTGCTCGCCGGCGACCAGCAGATCGCCCCGGACCACCAGCTGACCCGACGGGTTCCGGCGCACGCGGGTCGGCGCGTCCGGCTCCTCCGCCGCGCCGCCCGCCGCCGGCCGGTACTGGAGCGCCCCCGAGGGGCAGCGCCGGATCACCTCGGCCACCCGCTCCGGCACGGCCGCGTCCGGCAGCACCCACGGGCGCCGGGACAGGTCGAAGACCTCGGGCAGACCGTGGACGCACTCGGCCGCGTGCAGGCAGCGGCGCGGCTCGAACGTGACGGTGATGCCCTCGCCGTCGTACTCCTTCAGCCGCGGCTTCCCGACGATCGGGGCCTCCGGCGTCCCCGGCGTCCCCGGCGGCGCGTCCGCTGTTCCCTCGGTCATGCGCCCAGCCTAGGAACGCCCGCCGCGCCCCGCACTCCGGCGGACCGGACCGGACGCCCTCTGGACGGGGCCCGGCGGCCGCCGCTAGCTTCCGGCGCCATGACACCTGTGCGAAAGATGCGAACGGCGCGACGCACGATGACGGCGGGACTGGTGGGGGCGGCGCTGGCGCTGTCCCTCGCGGCCCCCGCGCGGGCCGGGGAGACCCCCGCGGCCCCCGCGACCGCCGCCTCCGCGGACGGCTGGCGGCTCACCCCCACCGGCACCGAGGTCCGCTTCCGCGGTCTCGCCGCGGTGGACCGGCACACCGCCTGGGCCGCCGGCTCCCGGGGCACCGTCCTGCGCACCACCGACGCGGGCCGCACCTGGCGCGACGTCTCGCCCGCCGGCGCCGAGGACCTGGAGCTCCGCGACGTCGAGGCGTTCGACGCCCGCCGGGCCGTCGTCCTCGCCATCGGCGAGGGCGAGGCGTCCCGGCTGCTGCGCACCGAGGACGGCGGCGCCACCTGGACCGAGACCTTCCGCAACACCGATCCGCGCGCCTTCTACGACTGCGTGACCTTCCTCGACCGCCGCCACGGCCTCGCCCTCAGCGACCCCGTCGACGGCCGGTTCCGGGTGCTCTCCACCCGCGACGGCGGCCGCAGCTGGGAGGTCCTGCCGGACGCCGGCATGCCCGCCGCCCTGCCCGGCGAGGCCGGCTTCGCCGCGAGCGGCCAGTGCCTGGTCACGGCGGGGAGCGGCGGGCAGGACGTCTGGTTCGCGACCGGCGGCGCCGCCACCGCCCGCGTCTTCCACTCGGCCGACCGGGGCCGCACCTGGACCGTCACCGACAGCCCGGTCCCGGCCGGCGACCCGGCCAGGGGCGTCTTCGCGCTCGCCTTCCGCGACCGCCACCACGGCCTCGCCGTCGGCGGCGACTACCGCACCGGCCGGCCGTCGCCGCAGGCCGCCGCCGTCACCGCCGACGGCGGCCGCACCTGGACCCCGGCCGGCACGCCCCCGCCCGCCTACCGCTCCGGCGTCGCCTGGCTCCCGCACTCCCGGAGCGCCGCCCTCGCCGTCGGGCCCACCGGCACCGACCTCACCCGCGACGGCGGGCGCACCTGGCGGACCGTGGACACCGGCTCGTACGACACCGTCGACTGCACCCCGGACGGCGGCTGCTGGGCCTCGGGCGAGAAGGGCCGGATCGCCGTCCTCGCGCGCCCCTGAGGCCCCGCGTCAGGCCGGCGGCTGCTCGCGGTAGCCGGCCAGGGCCTCGACGGTCTTCGACGCGTAGAACTCGGTGATCCGGTACGCGCACACGCCCTCGGCGCTGAAGGGGTCGGCCGCCGCGATCCGCTCGATCGCGGCCCGGTCGACCCCGGCCGCCAGGATCACCCCGCCGTCCCGCGGGTTCTTCCGCCCCGACGCGAGGAACACCCCGGCGGCGTACTGCTCGTCCAGCCAGGCGATGTGCGCGTCCATGAGGGCGTCCGCCCGCTCGACGGGCGCCGTGTAGGTCAATTCGAGTACGAACATGCGTGCAAGGCTACCGGCGGGGACCGCCCCGACGATCAGTCGTCCGCCGCCACGGTGGGCTGCTCGAAGCGGTGCTCGGTCGGCTTCAGCACCTCGTACAGGTAACCGAAGTACGAGGTCTCCACCGTGCCCGTGAGCACCCCCAGCAGAAAGGCGGCGCACCCCGGCCCGTGCCGTTCCCAGAGCGGGCCGCGGCCCTCGTTGTAGAGGACGGGCCAGTCGTCGGGGTGCGCCTCGGGCCGCACCAGCCAGTACAGGAACGCCCCCGAGCCCTCCTCGAACGCCCACGGCACCAACCGCGCCCCCGGCTCCGACAGCTCCGCCGGCCACTCGTCGGCCTCCCACTCCCGCAACGACTCCAGGATCTCGGTCCGTTCGGCGGTCTGCGCGACCAGGTCGCGGTGGGCGCGTCCGGCGTCCGGCGTCAGCAGCCACACCGTCTCGTCGAAGACCCCGGGCCCGTACGTCTCGACCAGCCGCTTGTAGTCGGCCGGGAGCGGCACCCCGAGCGCGCGCTCCGTCCCCGCCCAGTCCACGGCGGGCGGCGGCTCGGCGGGCGGCGGGCAGAGGCGTACGAGAGCGTCGATCGCGGTCATGCGGGGACGCCAGCGCACCGCGCCGACACCGGAACCGGCCGCCGCCGTAGGGTGGCCGCATGGGGATCACCGGGGTTCCGGCGGGCTGGCCCGCCGACGAGGAGACGGCGCTGGACGTCCAGCGCGAGCTGCGGGAACGGCTCGTGCTGGACGAGGAGGGGCCGGCGGCGGGCGAGGGGCACGTCACCGGGCTCGACGTCGCGTACGACGACGAGCGTGACCTCGTCGCCGCCGCGGCCGTGGTCCTGGACGCCGGGACCCTCGAGGTCGTGGAGCGGGCGACCGCCGTGGGACGGGTCTCCTTCCCTTACGTCCCCGGGCTCCTCGCCTTCCGCGAGATCCCCACCGTGCTGGCCGCCCTCGACGCCCTCGCCGCCGACCCCGGCCTCCTCGTCTGCGACGGCTACGGCCTCGCCCATCCGCGCCGGTTCGGGCTCGCCTCCCACCTCGGCGTCCTCACCGGGCGGCCCGCGATCGGCGTCGCCAAGAACCCGTTCACCTTCGCCTACGACCGACCCGGCCCGGACCGCGGCGACTTCGCGCCGCTGCGCGCCGACGGCGAGGAGGTCGGACGGGCGCTGCGGACCCGGAGCGGGGTCAAGCCCGTCTTCGTCTCCGTCGGCCACCGGATCTCCCTCGACAACGCCTGCGCGCACACCCTCGCGCTCACCCCGCGCTACCGGATCCCCGAGACGACCCGGCACGCCGACGCGCTCTGCCGACGCGCCCTCCAGGAGGCCCGGGCCGCGTAGCGTCCGCGTACCAGGCGCGTCTGAGTACCCGTACGGATGCCCGTTGTCAGACCCCCGCGGCACAGTGGCCTCCATGACAACCCCCGTCACCACGCACTCCCGCCGCCGCTCCACGGGCCGCGCGATGCCCGTCGTCCTCGCCGTCGCCGCGCTCTCCGCGCTCGCCTGGACCTGCGCCATCCTGTACGTGCTCGCCGACTGGACCACCGGATGACCGGGCGGCTGCGGTGCGTCGTCCTCGACTGCCCCGACTCCCGCGAACTCGCCCGGTTCTACCGCGAGATGCTGGGCGGCGAGATCACCGCGCCCGACCCCGGGCTCGCCGTCGGAGCGGGCTCCGCCGTGCTCCGCGACGCCCACGGGCCGGTCCTCGCCTTCCAGGACGTCGCCGACCACCGGCCGCCCGTCTGGGGCGCCCCCGAGCAGCAGGTCCTCCTCGACGTCCGGGTCCCGGACCCGGCCGCCGCCCACGAGACGGTGCTCGCCCTCGGAGCCGTGCCCCTCGGCGAGGGCGGGGGAGGCGAGGACGCCGCCGGGCCGCTCTGGCGGGTGTACGCCGATCCGGCCGGGCACCCGTTCCGGCTCATGGGGGACTGAGCCCCGGACCCTTCGCCGCACCGGATTCGACCGGGGCGCACCAGGGGAAGGAAGACGGGATGGACCTGCACACCACACCGCGACGACTCGTCTCCTCCGGCTCCCCGCTCGAACCGGAGATCGGCTTCTCCCGCGCCGTACGGCACGGCCCGTACGTCTCCGTCGCCGGCACCGCGCCGATCGCGCCCGACGGCACCACCACCGCGCCCGGCGATGTCTACGCCCAGACCGTGCGCTGTCTCGACATCGCCGAGGCGGCCCTCCGCGAGGCGGGCGCCCGCCTGGAGGACGTCGTCCGCACCCGTGTCCTGCTCACCGACGCCACCGCCTGGCGCGAGGCGGCCCGCGCCCACGGCGAGCGGTTCGCCGCCGTCCGGCCCGCCTGCACCTTCATGGAGGTGTCCCGGTTCATCGACCCGGCGTGGCTGGTCGAGATCGAGGTCGACGCCGTCGTCGTCGACCACAGCGCCCCCGACATGATCGGCTGGTGAACCGGCCGTGGCACCGGGCCGCCGCTACCCCCGGTGCGCCACCCGGAAGCGCAGGCCCGCGGACCGCAGCCGGGTGATGAGCGCGTCGCCCATCGCCACCGCCGTCGTGACCTGGCCCGCCGTCTCCGGCAGCGGGTCCAGGGCGAGGCAGAGCGCCGCCTCGGCGAGCATCTTCGCCGTCTCGTCGTAGCCGGGATCGCCGCCCGACACCTCGGTGAGGACCCGCCGCCCGCCGCCCTCGCCGACGAACCGGACCGTGAACCAGCTGCGGGCGCGCCGCTCGGCCGACGGTCCGGAGCCCGCCGCGTAACGGTCCATCAGCCAGCGTCGCACGGGCGGCAGTTGGGCCGCCGTGACGGCCGCGCCGATCGCCGCCGTGCCGCCGAGCGCCATCGGCAGGGTCTTCACCGAGGCGTAGTGGCGGTAGCGGAAGTCCGGGCCGTACCGTGCGAGCGCGGCCGCCGACCGGGCCACCACCTGCGGGTCCAGGGTGGGCAGCGGCAGCGCCCAGGTGCCCGTCTCGGTGCTGAACCGGGGGGCGCCCAGCGGCGCGCGGGCCCGCCGGCCCACCAGCCGCGGCGCGTGCAGCCGGCGCTCGTGGGCGGCCCGCAGGATCTCCCGGCCGCGGCCGAAGGCGGTGAGCGCGGAGGCGAAGGTGCCGCCGGAGAAGACGGCGCCGGCCCGGACGAAGCCGTCGACGCGCAGCGGTACGCCCTCCGGCAGCTGCTCCACCGTGAAGAGCACCCCGAGGTCGTGCGGGACCGAGTCGAAGCCGCAGGCGTGCACGAGCCGGGCGCCGGTCTCCCGGGCGCGGGCGTCGTGGCGGACGTACATGAGGTCGACGAACTCGGACTCGCCGGTCAGGTCGAGGTAGTCGGTGCCGGCGTCCGCGCAGGCGGCGACCAGGCCCTCGCCGTACCAGACGTAGGGGCCGACGGTGGAGGCCACCACCCGCGCCGACTCCGCGAGCGCGCGCAGCGAGGCGGGGTCGCCGGAATCGGCGGTCAGCAGGGGCAGCCCGGCGAGGTGCGGCCGGCCGGCGGCGAGCCGGTCCCGCAGCGCCGCCAGCCGGGCGGCCGAGCGTCCGGCGAGGGCCCAGCGGCACTCGGCGGGGGCGTGCTCGGCCAGGTACTCCGCGGTGAGCTCGCCCACGAACCCGGTCGCCCCGAACAGGACCACGTCGTACCGCCGTCCGCCGGGGTCCCGCCCCGCGCCCGCCCCTGTCTCCATCGAGCCCCACTCCCGTCCCTCGGCGATGTCGTCGGCGGAGGATAGCGGACCCGCCCGCCCCGTCGAATTTCCAAGCGCTTGCTCGGCCGGGGGGCTTGTGCCGAGTGGAACACGTTCCTAGCATCTCCGGTGTTACATCATTGGTGTCACACACTCTGGGGGCTCGATGAGCACGAGGCAGACCGAGCGGACCGGTCCGCTCGCCGGGGTCCGGGTCGTGGAGCTCGCCGGCATCGGCCCCGGCCCCTTCGCCGCCATGCTCCTCGCCGACCTCGGAGCCGACGTCGTCCGCGTCGACCGGCCCGGCGGCCCCGGCCTCGGCGTCGACCCGGCCAAGGACCTCACCAACCGCAACAAGCGCTCGGTCCTCGTCGACCTCAAGGCCCCGGACGGCCCCGCGACCGTCCTCGACCTCGTCGAACGCGCCGACGTGCTGATCGAGGGGTACCGGCCCGGCGTCGCCGAACGCCTCGGCGTCGGGCCCGGCGAGTGCCTCGCCCGCAACCCCCGGCTCGTCTACGGGCGGATGACCGGCTGGGGCCAGGACGGTCCGCTCGCCCCCACCGCAGGACACGACATCGGCTACATCGCCGTCACCGGCGCCCTCGGCCTCGTCGGCCCCGACCCGGACGGCCCCCCGAGCATCCCGGCCAATCTGCTCGGCGACTACGCGGGCGGCTCGCTCTACCTCGTCGTCGGCGTCCTCGCCGCCCTCCAGCACGCGCGGACGCACGGCGAGGGCCAGATCGTCGACGCCGCCATCGTGGACGGCACCGCCCACCTCACCACCATGATCCACGCCATGCTCCTGGCCGGCGGCTGGCAGGACCGGCGCGGGGTGAACCTCCTCGACGGCGGCTGCCCCTTCTACGGGGTGTACGCGACCTCCGACGGCGGCCACATGGCGGTCGGCGCCCTGGAGGAACGCTTCTACGACGCGTTCGCCCGGCTGCTCGGCCTGCCGGAGGCCGGCGTCGACGCCACCGCCCTCCGGCGCGACCTCGCCCGCTGGCCCGAGCTGCGCGAGGCCGTCGCCGCCCGCTTCCGGAGCCGTACCCGCGCCGAGTGGACCGAGGTCTTCGAGGGCTCCGACGCCTGCGTCGCCCCCGTCCTCTCGCTCCGCGAGGCCCCCGGCCACCCGCACCTCGCGGCCCGGGCCACCTTCGCCGAGCACGGCGGACTCGTCCAGCCCGCGCCCGCGCCCCGTTTCTCCGCCACCCCCGGCACCCTCCGTACCGGCCCCGCCCTGCCCGGCGCCGACACCGCCGAGGTCGCCCGCGACTGGGCCGTCCCCGCCCTGTGCCCGCAGGACGCCCCGCACACCCAGGAGTCGAAGACCGCATGAAGCGCACGCTCTACACCGAGGACCACGAAGCCTTCCGGGCGGTCGTCCGCACCTTCCTGGAGAAGGAGGTGCTGCCGCACTACGCGCAGTGGGAGAAGGACGGCATCGTCTCCCGCGAGGCCTGGCGCGCCGCCGGCCGGCAGGGCCTCCTCGGCATCGCCGTCGAGGAGGAGTACGGCGGCGGGGGCAACTCCGACTTCCGGTACGCCTCCGTCCTCGCCGAGGAGTTCACCCGGGCGGCCGCCCCGGGCCTCGCCATCGGCCTGCACAACGACATCATCGGCCCGTACCTCACCAAGCTCGCCACCGACGAGCAGAAGCGGCGCTGGCTGCCCGGCTTCTGCTCCGGGGAGCTGATCACCGCCATCGCGATGACCGAGCCGGGCGCCGGCTCCGATCTCCAGGGCATCCGCACCACCGCCGAGGACCGCGGCGACCACTGGGTCCTCAACGGCTCCAAGACCTTCATCTCCAACGGCATCCTCGCCGACCTGGTGATCGTCGTCGCGAGGACCACCCCCGAGGGCGGCGCGCACGGCCTCTCCCTCCTCGTCGTCGAGCGCGGCACGGAGGGCTTCGAGCGCGGCCGCAACCTCGACAAGATCGGCCAGAAGTCCCAGGACACCGCCGAACTCTTCTTCACGGACGTCCGCGTCCCCAAGGAGAACCTGCTGGGCGAGCTCAACGGCGCCTTCGTCCACCTGATGACCAACCTGGCCCAGGAGCGCCTGGCCATCGCGGTCGCCGGGATCGCCGGCGCCGAGCACCTGCTGGAGCTGACCACGGCCTACGTCAAGGAGCGCGAGGCCTTCGGCAGGCCGCTCGCCAAGCTCCAGCACGTGCGGTTCGAGATCGCGGAGATGGCCACCGAGTGCGCCGTCACCCGGGCGTTCGTGGACCGGTGCATCGAGGAGCACGCCGACCCCACGGGCCTCGGCCTCGACCCCGTCCACGCCTCCATGGCCAAGTGGTGGGCGACCGAGCTCCAGAAGCGGGTGGCCGACCGCTGTCTGCAACTGCACGGCGGATACGGCTACATGAGCGAATTCCCGGTCGCCCGCGCCTTCACCGACGGCCGCATCCAGACCATCTACGGCGGCACGACGGAGATCATGAAGGAGATCATCGGCCGCTCCCTCCTCGGCTGAGTCCCCGCCCGACCCCTCCTGAGAAACCCTCACCGCGAAAGGCTTCCCGTGAGCACCGAAGCGTACGTGTACGACGCGATCCGCACCCCGCGCGGACGCGGCAAGGCCACCGGCTCCCTGCACGGCACCAAGCCCATCGACCTCGTCACCGGCCTGATCCGCGAGATCCAGCGCCGCAACCCGAGCCTGGACCCGGCGGCGATCGACGACATCGTCCTCGGCGTCGTCGGCCCGGTCGGCGACCAGGGCTCCGACATCGCCCGGATCGCCGGCATCGCCGCCGGCCTCCCCGACACCGTCGCCGGCGTCCAGGAGAACCGCTTCTGCGCCTCCGGTCTCGAAGCCGTGAACATGGCCGCCATGAAGGTCCGCTCCGGCTGGGAGGACCTCGTCCTCGCCGGCGGCGTCGAGTCGATGTCCCGGGTGCCGATGGCGTCCGACGGCGGCGCCTGGTTCGCCGACCCGATGACCAACCTGGAGACCAACTTCGTCCCGCAGGGCATCGGCGCCGACCTCATCGCCACCATCGAGGGCTTCACCCGGCGCGACGTCGACGAGTACGCCGCCCTCTCCCAGGAGCGCGCCGCGACCGCCTGGAAGGAGGGCCGCTTCGCCCGCTCCGTCGTCCCCGTCGTCGACCGGGCCGGGCTCACCGTCCTCGACCACGACGAGTTCATGCGCCCCGGCACCACCGCCGACTCCCTCGCCAAGCTCAAGCCGTCCTTCAAGGACATCGGCGAGCTCGGCGGCTTCGACGCGGTCGCGCTGCAGAAGTACCACTGGGTCGAGGAGATCGACCACGTCCACCACGCCGGCAACTCCTCCGGCATCGTCGACGGCGCCTCCCTCCTCGCCGTCGGCTCCCGGGAGGTCGGCGAGCGGTACGGGCTGACGCCGCGCGCCCGGATCGTCGCGGCGGCCGTCTCCGGATCCGAGCCCACCATCATGCTCACCGGCCCCGCCCCGGCCGCCCGCAAGGCGCTCGCCAAGGCCGGCCTCACCATCGACGACATCGACCTCATCGAGATCAACGAGGCGTTCGCCGCGGTCGTCCTGCGCTTCGTCAAGGACATGGGCGTCTCCCTGGACAAGGTCAACGTCAACGGCGGCGCGATCGCGCTCGGCCACCCGCTCGGCGCCACCGGCGGCATCATCCTCGGCACCCTCGTCGACGAGCTGGAGCGCCAGGACAAGCGCTACGGCCTCGCCACCCTCTGCGTCGGCGGCGGCATGGGCATCGCCACCATCGTCGAGCGCGTCTGACCTCCCCGTCCGCACCCCTCTTACCGGAGAAGCATCAGTCATGAGCGAGAGCACCACCATCCGCTGGGAGCAGGACGCCACGGGGATCGTCACCCTCGTCCTCGACGACCCGAACCAGTCCGCCAACACCATGAACCAGGCGTTCCGCGCCTCGATCACGGCCGTGGCCGACCGTCTGGAGGCCGAGAAGGACTCCGTCCGGGGCATCATCTACACCTCCGCGAAGAAGACCTTCTTCGCCGGCGGCGACCTCAAGGACATGATCCAGGCGGGCCCCGAGCACGCCCCGTCCATCTTCGACGCCGCGATGGACATGAAGCGCGCCCTGCGCCGCATCGAGACGCTCGGCAAGCCGGTCGTCGCCGCCCTCAACGGCGCGGCCCTGGGCGGCGGTTACGAGATCGCGCTCGCCTCCCACCACCGGATCGCGCTCGACGCGCCCGGCTCCAAGATCGGGCTGCCCGAGGTCACCCTCGGCCTGCTGCCCGGCGGTGGCGGCGTCACCCGCGCCGTCCGTCTCATGGGCATCACCGACGCCCTCCTCAAGGTCCTCCTCCAGGGCACCCAGTACGCCCCGAAGCGCGCCCTGGACAGCGGCCTGATCCACGAACTGGCCGCCACCCCCGAGGAGATGATGGCCAAGGCCATCGCCTTCATCGACGCCCACCCGGAGTCCGCCCAGCCCTGGGACGTGCCCGGCTACCGGATCCCCGGCGGCACCCCGTCGAACCCGAAGTTCGCCGCCAACCTGCCGGCCTTCCCGGCCAACCTGCGCAAGCAGCTCAACGGCGCGCCCTACCCGGCCCCGCAGCGCATCATGGCCGCGGCCGTCGAGGGCTCCCAGGTCGACTTCGAGACCGCGCAGGTCATCGAGTCCCGCTACTTCACCGAGCTGGTCACCGGCCAGACCGCGAAGAACATGATCCAGGCGTTCTTCTTCGACCTCCAGGCCGTCAACTCCGGCGCCAGCCGCCCCCAGGGCGTCGAGAAGCGCCAGGTCCGCAAGGTCGCCGTGCTCGGCGCCGGCATGATGGGCGCCGGCATCGCGTACTCCTGCGCCCGCGCCGGCATCGAGGTCGTCCTCAAGGACGTCACCGACGAGGCCGCCGCCAAGGGCAAGGCGTACTCGGAGAAGCTCTGCGCCAAGGCCGTCTCCCGGGGCCGCACCACCCAGGAGAAGGCCGACGCCCTCCTCGCCCGCATCACCCCCACCGCCGACCCGCAGGCCCTCGCCGGCTGCGACGCGGTCATCGAGGCCGTCTTCGAGGACACCGCGCTCAAGCACAAGGTCTTCCAGGAGATCCAGCACGTCGTCGAGCCCGACGCGCTGCTCTGCTCCAACACCTCCACCCTCCCGATCACCGTCCTCGCCGAGGGCGTCGAGCGCCAGGCCGACTTCATCGGCCTGCACTTCTTCTCGCCGGTCGACAAGATGCCGCTGGTCGAGATCATCAAGGGCGAGCGGACCGGCGACGAGGCCCTGGCCCGCGCCTTCGACCTGGTCCGCCAGATCAACAAGACGCCGATCGTCGTCAACGACTCGCGCGGCTTCTTCACCTCGCGGGTCATCGGCCACTTCATCAACGAGGGCGTGGCGATGGTCGGCGAGGGCATCGAGCCTGCCTCCGTCGAGCAGGCCGCCGCCCAGGCCGGCTACCCGGCGAAGGTCCTCTCCCTCATGGACGAGCTGACCCTCACCCTGCCGCGCAAGATCCGCAACGAGACGAGGAAGGCGGTCGAGGAGGCGGGCGGCACCTGGGTCTCGCACCCCGGCGAGGTCGTCATCGACCGGATGGTCGACGAGTTCGGCCGCCCCGGCCGCAGCGGCGGCGCGGGCTTCTACGACTACGACGAGTCCGGCAAGCGGGGCAGGCTGTGGCCGGGCCTGCGCGAGCACTTCACCAAGCCCGGGTACGAGATCCCCTTCCGCGACATGCAGGAGCGGATGCTCTTCGCGGAGGCCCTGGACACCGTCCGCCTCCTGGAGGAGGGCGTCCTGACGTCCGTCGCCGACGCCAACATCGGCTCCATCATGGGCATCGGCTTCCCGGCCTGGACCGGCGGCATCCTCCAGTACGTCAACGGCTACGAGGGCGGCGTCGCCGGTTTCGTCGCCCGCGCCCGCGAGCTGGCGGAGACGTACGGCGAGCGGTTCGACCCGCCGGCCCTCCTGGTGGCGAAGGCCGAGCGGGGCGAGACCTTCACGGACGCCTGAAGGCGGCCCTCAGCTCCGCGCTGAGGGAGCGCTGGAACGCGGTGAGGAGGGCCTGGACCACGATGGGCTGCATGTGCGCGGAGAGCGACTTCATGGCGGTCAGGTGGTCCGGGTCCTCCCCGCTCTCCCGGTACGGGTTCCACACCTGCTCCTGGAAGAGCCGGGCCAGCTCCTGGGCGGCGGACCGGGCGTGGTCGAGCAGCACGGTCCGCGAGGCCAGGATGGCGTCGTGCTCGATGGGCACGTCCAGCATCTCGACCCCGAGCCGCAGCAGCGAACCGTCGAGCCGGAAGACCTCCGGGTCCTCGCCCGCCTCCACGACGCCCATGGCGGCGAGCCGCGCGAGGTCCCGGTCGGCCAGCTCCCGCCCGGCCCGCCGCTCCAGCTCCCGCCGGGTGATCGACTCGGCGGACTCGGGAGCCCAGGACGCCACCAGCGCCCGGTGCACCGCGAGGTCCTGCGCGCTCAGGTCGGCCGGCAGCTGCTCCAGGTACCGCTCGATCGCGGCGAGCGTCATGCCCTGCCGCTGCAGCTCCTCGATGAGCGCGAGCCGGGCCAGGTGCTCGGGGCCGTACCGGCCGACCCGGCGGGGCCCGATCACCGGCGGTGGCAGCAGTCCCCGCGTCCCGTAGAACCGCACGGTCCGCACCGTCACCCCGGCCCGCGCGGCCAGTTCGTCGACGGTGTAGCCGGGCAGCCGTCCCTCGTCGCTCGCGTCCTCCATGGTGGAACAGTATTGCTGTCTCACCAGAACTGTAAAAGCCCCCCCGGTGGCTCAGAGCGCGGTGTCGACGGCCGCGTACGTCACCCCGTGGTCGGCCAGCACCTCGGCGACGACACCGCCGGTCGTGGTGAGCGCGAGCAGCAGGTGCTCGTCGCCGATCTCCCGGTCCTTGCGGGCCAGCGCCACCCGGAGCGACTTCTCCAGGACGCCCTTCGCCTCCCGGGAGAAGGTCCGCCGCCCCGACCACCGGCCCTCGTCCTTCCGGTCGCCCGCCAGGGCGCCGGCGCCGTGCGCCTCCTCGACGCGGGCGACGATCGCGCCGACGTCGATGCCGAGGCCGGCCAGCGCCTCCGTGTCCGCCCGGGAGAGCCCGGCCCGGCGCCGGGCGTCGGAGAGCGCGGCGCACAGCGACGGCCGCCGCTCCGCCGGGCAGAGCCGGCCGAGCGCCGCCGCGGCGCGGGTGTCCTCCCGGTCGAGCAGCGCCAGCAGCAGGTGCTCCGGCGTGACGACCGCCGCGCCCCCGCGCTCCGCGTGCTCGGCGGCGCCCTTCACCACGGCGCGCGCCGCCTTCGTGAACCGTTCGAACATCACTGCCTCCCGTACTTCTTGTGAACGGCCTGCCGGCTGACTCCCAGCTCGGTGGCGATCTCCTGCCAGGACCACCCCTGGGCGCGCGCGCCGCGCACCTGGACGGCCTCCAGCTGTTCCAGCAGCCGCCGCAGGGCGGAGACGGCCCGCAGCCCCACCCGGGGGTCGCGGTCGCCGGCCCGCGCGGCGAGATCGGTCGCATCGGTCATGCTGTCAATGTAGGTTGACACCTGTCGGGTGTCAACCATGGTTGACGCGAGGGTGATGTCGGTGCCGAGCCCTACGGTGACCCCATGACGGAGATCGCATACGTACGCGGTGACGCGACCGCTCCCCTCGGGAAGGGCGTCCGGATCATCGCCCATGTCTGCAACGACCTGGGCGGATGGGGCAAGGGCTTCGTGGTGGCCGTCTCGCGGCGCTGGCCGGAGCCGGAGGCGGCCTACCGCCGCTGGCACCGCGAGCGGGCGTCCAACGACTTCGGGCTCGGCGCGGCGCAGTTCGTCCAGGTCTCGCCGTACCTCTGGGTGGCGAACCTGGTCGGCCAGCGGGGGATCCGCACCGGGCGGAGCACCGGCGTCCCCGTGCGGTACGAGGCGATCGACGCGGCCCTCGGGCGGCTCGCCGACAAGGCGGTCGAGCTCGGGGCCTCCGTGCACATGCCGCGGATTGGCTGCGGGCTCGCCGGGGGGCGGTGGGAGCGGGTGGAGCCGATGGTCCGGGAGCGGCTGGTGGCCCGGGGGATACCGGTCACCGTGTACGACGTCGCCGGCGGCTAGAGTCGGCGGCCGGTCCGCGTCTGCGGACGGAACAGGGGAGTGGGATGTACGCGCAACTCAGGGAGACCGCTTCGGAATTGGCCGGAGTCCTGTGGCGGGAGCACACGGTGTACCGGGAGCGGGGCGGCGGTGTCGTGATCCGTGGCGAGCACGTGCGGCGGTGGATCAGCCTCGCCCCGACGGGCGGCAGGGACCGGGCGCTGCTGCGGGCCGGGCGGCTGCTCGACGGGGGGACCACGGCGCCGGCCCGGACCGAGGTCGTGGTGGACCTGACGGCGCCGGTCTCCGAGCTGGCCACCGTCTGCCGGCGGATGCTCGCCGAGGTCGCCGCGGCGGCCGAGCCGGCCGGCCCCTCGCGGGCCGGCCGGCCGGGGAAGGCACCCAAGGCACCCAAGGCGCCCAAGGCGTCCAAGGTGCGGAAGAGGACGCCCCGGGCACCCAGGGCCGGGAGCCGGCACACGGGCGCCGGCTCCTGGGTGGTGCTGGTGCTGGTCGGCACAGCCGTCGCCGCCTGGGCGTACACCGTCTTCGGCGGCGCCGGTTCCTGACCCGAGGGCCCGGACGGCCGCCTCAGAAGCCGGTCACCGGGTAGTGGTCGGACAGGTTGGTGTACGTGTACGAGGTGCCCCAGCTGGAGACCGTCCACGGCGCGCTCGACTCCAGGACCACGTGGTTCGTCCAGTTCGCCGGGCGGGCGTTGCCGGCCCGGTAGAGGACGTGATCGAGGTCCTCGCGCGGGTCGTCCGGGTAGCGCTCCGCGGCGATCGAGTTCAGCTCGGTGTCGAAGGAGTACGGGTGACCGGTGCGGGCGTCCGCGCCGGCCAGCCCCGCGTCGGCCAGCATCGTGGCGTACTCCGGGGTGCGGGAGTCCACGTTCATGTCGCCCGCGACGATCACCTGCTCGCCCGCGGGGATGTTCTTGGCGTCCAGGAAGGCGTCCATCGCCTTGAACTGGCGGCTGCGCATCTGCGCCGCCTCGCCCGCCGAGCAGCCCGGGTCGGTGGACTGGGCGTGGGTGCCGACGACGTGGACGCGGCTGCCGTTCACGTCGAGGACCGCGTAGACGAAGCCCTTGTTCGAGTACCAGTCGGCGCCGCAGGCGTCCTTGTAGACGTACTGCTCCTTGCGGACGATCGGCCACTTGCTGAGGACCGTGACCCCGCCGTCCTCGGGGGTGGTCGCCGAGTAGGCCCCGCCGGTGGCGTCCCAGCCGGTCTTCGAGCGGCCCATGACGGGCGTCTGGTACGGGTAGGCCGCGGCGGCGTTCGCCTTGAGCGCGTCGGAGGAGGAGTTGTCGAACGCCTCCTGGATCACCACGACGTCCTGGCCCTGGAAGAACGGGGCCGCGGGGATCGCCCGGGCCCGGTGGTCCTGCCCCCAGTTCGGGTACAGGGTCTTGCTGAAGAGGAAGGCGTTGTAGGTGAGCACCTTCATGCGCGGCGCCTCGGTGGAGGCGGCGGAGGCTGCGGGGGCGGTCGCCGCCAGGGTGGCGGCGGCGAGCGCCAGGGACAGGGCGGCACCGGGGATACGGCGGAACGCGCTGAGGGACACGTGAACTCCCGTCGAGTGGTGGGGGGTTGGACTCGGCGCGGGACATACAACCAGTCGTAGTTACCTTCCGGTAGCCTTCAGGTGCCGGGAATCTTGACCGCGTCGTACGAGCGCGCCAACGATCGACGGGGTGTACGATTCGCCGCTTCCGGGACCAGGTAGAATGCGCGCCATGACGACCCTCGCCTCCAATGCCAAGATCTTCAACATGGACCTCGGCCCGCTCAACCCCGTCTGGGCCGAGCTCATCATCGGCTTCGCCGTGTTCTTCCTGACCTTCTTCTTCATGGCGAAGGTGATCCTGCCGAAGATCAAGCGCACGATCGAGCAGCGTGAGGACGCCATCGACGGCGGCACCGAGCGCGCCGACGACCTGCGCTCCGAGGCCGCCGACATCCGCGCCCAGTACGAGGCCGAGCTCGCCGAGGCCCGCCACGACGCCGCCCGGATCCGCTCGAAGGCCGTCGAGGAGGGCTCCGCCGCCATCGCCGCCGCCCGCGCCGAGGGCCAGGCCGAGCGCGACGCGATCCTCGCCGCCGGTGGCGCGAAGATCGCCGCCGAGCGCGAGGCCGCCGAGCGCGAGCTCAACGCCGACGTCGACGCCTGGGCCCGCGCCCTCGCCGGCCGCATCGTCGGCGAGCCGGTCGGCGCCGACCGCGCCTGACCGCGACCGCCCGCAGATCACCACGCCGGGGCCGTACCCGGGGCGAGAGCCCACGGGAACGGCCCCGGCGTCGTCGTACGGCCCCGAGGGCGCACCCTGGAAGGGCGGCCACCGAGGCGAGAGGCAGAGGGAGGCCCCCGTATGAGCACCAGCGGCGACACCGCGGCCGAGCCCGGGGCAGGGCTCGCGGGCGCGGCCGGGGCGGAGCCCGGCGCGCGTGACACCCGCCGCTCCGCGCCCGGTCCCTCGGGCACGCCCGACGGCACCGCTGTCGCGGAAGGTTCGGAGCCCGGGCCGGCGGCCGGCCCGCGCGCGACCGGCCGGCACTCCGCCGACCCCGTCCCGCCGCCCGCCGGCGGCGTGCTGTGGAGCGTCGCCGGGGACGTCCGCGCCCTCCTGATGCTGCCCGCCGCCCTCACCATGCAGGTCGCCCACCCCGCGATCGGCGCCGGCGTCGACGAGCACTCCGTCTTCCGCACCGACCCCTGGGGCCGCGGCGAGCGCTCGCTGCGCTCCGTCCAGCTCTGGGTGTACGGAGGCGACCGGGCCGCAGCCGAAGGGCGCCGGCTGCGCGCCCTGCACCGTTCCATCCAGGGCACCGACGCGCACGGGCGCCGCTACCACGCCCTCACCCCCGCCTACTACGCCTGGGTCCATGCCACCGGCTACCCCGTCTACCGGCACGGCCTCGCCCTGCTCCACCGGCCCCTCACCGAGGCCCAGGACCGCAGGCTGTACGCCGAATGGCTCCAGGTCGGGCGGATCCTCGGCATCCACGACCGGGACATGCCGCAGACCGTCGAGGAGTTCTGGCCGTACTACCGCACGGTCCTCGCCGAGGAGCTGGAGGCCACCGCCGTCGTCCGCGAGCTGCTCGACCCGGACGCCCCCGTCCCCGCCCCCGACCGGGGGCCGCTCCTCCTCCGGCTGGTCCTCCGCCCCCTGTGGCCGCTGCTCCGCCGCCCCTTCCAGCGGGTCCGCGCCTTCCTCACCGTCGGCCTGATGCCGCCGGACGCCCGCGCGGCGATCGGCCTGGAGTGGACGCCGGAACAGGAGCGCCGGCTGCGCCGTCTCGCCCGGGTCGTGCGGGTCGTCGTGCCGGTCCTGCCCGAGCGGCTGCGCTATCTGCCGCTCGCCCGGCGCGCCCGGGAGGCCGCCCGCCGCGCCGGGCGCTGACGGACGGCCTCCCGGGGCGGTGCCTCAGTGGTCCTCGTGCTCGTGGATCGTGTTCGTCGCCGCGATCTTCTTCCACGACTTCGGCTGGACGGGCTCCGCCGCGGCCGCCCGGGCCAGGGAGGCGCCCACGGGCGAGGGCCCGGCCGCCGGCTTCGCGGGCTGGTACAGCCAGGTGTCGAAGAGCGCCGCCAGCGGCTTGCCGGAGACCTCCTCCGCGTACCGGACGAAGTCCGCGACCCGCGCGTTGCCGTGGGCGAACCGCTGCGGCCAGCCCTTCAGGACCGCGAAGAAGTCCTCGTCGCCGATCTCGTTGCGCAGCGCCTGGAGCGCCAGCGCGCCCCGGTCGTACACGGCGATGTGGAACTGGTTGTCCGGGCCCGGGTCGCCCGGCTTCACCGTCCAGAACGGGTCCTCGGCGGTCCGCGTGGCGTACACGTAGTCGGCCAGCTCCTGGGCCGTGCCCTCGCCCTCCTTCTCCGACCACAGCCACTGGCTGTACCGGGCGAAGCCCTCGTTGACCCAGATGTCCTTCCAGTCGTGCACCGAGACGCTGTCGCCGTACCACTGGTGGGCCAGCTCGTGCACGACCACCGACACGTTCGCGCCGTTCGCGAACTGGCGCGGGCTGTAGAACGGCCGGGTCTGCGTCTCCAGCGCGTACCCGCTCGTCACGTTGGGGACGTAGCCGCCGAGCGCGTTGAAGGGGTACGGGCCGAAGACCCCCTCCAGCCACTCCGCGACCTCGGCGGTCCGCTCGATCGAGGCGCGCGCCGCGCCCGCGTTGTCGCCGAGGTCCTTGCTGTACGCGTTGAGGACGGGCAGCCCGTTCGCGGTCCTGTCGGTCGTGATGTCGAACTTCCCGACGGCGAGCGTCGCCAGATACGTCGCCTGCGGCTTGTTCGAGCGCCAGTTGAAGCGGGTCCAGCCGAGCCGGGAGGACTGCGACTGGAGCACCCCGTTGCTGACCGCCTGGGTGCCGTCCGGCACCGAGACCGACACGTCGAAGGTGGCCTTGTCGCGCGGGTGGTCGTTGGACGGGAACCACCAGGCGGCCGAGTCGGGCTCCTGCGCGGCGACACCGCCGTCCGGGGTGCGGTGCCACGCCGACCAGCCGTCGACCTTGAACTCCGACGGCTTGCCCGCGTAGCGGACCACCACCGTGATCTGCTTGCCCTTCGGCAGCGGCACGGCCGGGACGATCTCCAGCTCGTGCGCCCCGGTCGCGGTGGCCTTCGCGAGCCGCCCGTCGACCCGCACCTCGCTCGCCCGCAGCCCCAGGTCCAGGTTGAACCGGGAGAGGTTCTGCGTCGTCGTCGCCAGGATCGTCGCCGTGCCCTCCAGGAGGTCGGTCGCCGGCTGGTACTTCAGGCGCAGGTCGTAGTGGGAGACGTCGTAGCCGCCGTTGCCGCTCGCCGGGTAGTAGGAGTCGCCGATGCCCGGCGCGCCGGGGACGTAGTCGGCCGCCGATGCCGGGATCGCCAGCAGGAGTGAGGCGGCGAGGGCGCTCGGAACGATCAGTCTGCGGTGCACGGATGCTCCCCAAGTCATAAGAAACGTAAGACGCGTGGGTGGGCGTCGGTCCTTAAGTCCGGACTCTATGAACCACGCCGCGGACGGTCACGTAAAGAGCGCCTCCCGCCACACGATCGCCATTCGGCCGACATGAACCACCCGTTCACCCGTTTCCCGCACGCGGTCTTCCGCCCCGGCGGGCCCGGCGAGTACGTTCCGCCCCATGCCGAAGCGACCGCGTGCCGCCCGCCGCGTCCTGGCCCTCGCCGCCGGGACCGCCGTGCTCGGACTGCCCCTCGTCACCGTCCCGGCGAAGGCGGCCGGCCCCGCCGGACCGCCCGCCCCGCCCCGGACCGGATTCGAGACGAGCGGCGGCGCCCGCTGGACCACCGAGGCCGAGGAGCGCGCCTTCCTCGCCGCCGTCGACCGCGGCAGCGACCGGGTCACGGTCACCACGATCGGCGCCAGCCAGCAGGGCCGGCCGCTGCGGCTCGCCGCCCTCGGCGCCGCCCACGGCGCCGCGACGGTCCTGCTCGTCTGCGGCCAGCACGGCGACGAACCGGCCGGCCGGGAGGCGTGCCTCACCACCGTCCGGGACCTCGCCCACACCCGCGACCCCGGAACCCTGCGGCTCCTCGCCCGCACCACCGTCCTCGTCGTGCCCAACGCCAACCCCGACGGGCGCGAGGCCGGCACCCGGGGCAACGCCGCCGGCGTCGACGTCAACCGCGACCACCTGGCGCTGCGCACCCCCGAGGCCCGCGCCCTCGCCGCCGTCCTCCGCGACCGGCGGCCCGACCTCGTCCACGACCTGCACGAGTACGGCGCCACCCCCGGCTTCTACGACAAGGACCTGCTCACCCTCTGGCCGCGCAGCCTCGACACCGACGCCCGCGTCCACGCCGAGTCCCGCACCCTCTCGGAGGAGTACGTCCGCCCCGGCGCCGCCCGCGCCGGGCACACCCACGGCGTGTACGGCATCTGGACCGACCCGCTCACCGGACAGCCGGTGCGGCAGGTCGCCGGAGACGGCCAGGAGCGCATCCTGCGCAACACGGCCGGGATCAAGCACATGGCCGCCCTGCTCGCCGAGACCCGGGAGGACCCGCTGGGCGAGGCCGAGGAACGCGACCCGGCCCTCTCCCAGCGGCGCAGGGTGGCCACCCACCTCACCGCGCTGAAGGACGTCTTCGCGTACGTCTCCGAGCGCGGCGGCCCGCTGGCCGCGGCCTCCGCCGCCGCCCGGCTCACCGGCTTCGCGGACCGCGGCCCCGTCTACCTCGGCGGCGCCGACAACGACCCGCCCGAGCCCGCCGAGATCCTCGCCGACCCGCCCTGCGGCTACCGCCTCGACGCCGCCCAGTACGCCGAGGCGGGCGACGAACTCGCCCTGCACGGCGTGACGGTGCGCCGCGAGGAGGGCGGTGGCGCGTTCGTCCCGCTGCGCCAGTCGCAGCGGCTGCTCGTGCCCCTGCTGCTCGACGGCCGCGCCGCCTACCACCTCGTCAGTGGGCGTTCTGTGGAGGAGTGTTGACGATCGGGTGGGTACGGCGGGTCGTGTCCGATCGGTCGCGTCGGAGCGCGTAAAGTTACTGGTCGGTACTGACCATGCCTCACACGGGCCGTCACGGCTCCGACTTGGAGAAACACATGAACCACGCGACGCGTGCGCGCCGCGCCCTGCTCGCCACCGTGCTGCTGGCCGGGGGCCTGCTGCTCGGCCAGACCGTCACCGCCCCGGTGGCCGAGGCGGCGACCAGCCGCACCTGCAACGTCAACCGGCTCCACCAGCAGGCCCGCGACGAGCGCGACCGGGCCGCCCAGCTCAAGCGCCTCGGCGCCCGCGAGGAGGCCCGCCGGGCCGCCGCCCGCGCCGACGCCCTGGACCGCCAGGCCAGGCAGTGCGCCCGCGCCGACGAGGTCGTGGCCCCGCCGTTCGGCAGGTGACCCCGGGCGGGCCACCCCGCCGCTCCCCGACGGCCCCGTCCCTCCGGACGGGGCCGTCGGCCGTTCAGCCCGTCACCAGCTCCGCCGCCCGCCGCGCGCACCCCCAGGCCACCGTGACCCCGGCGCCCCCGTGCCCGTAGTGGTGCACGAGCCGGCCCCCGCCCGGCAGCCGCTCCGCCTCGATGCGCACCCCGCCCGCCCGGGCCGGACGCAGCCCCACCCGGTGCCCCAGCACCCGCGCCCCGGCGATCTCCGGCCGGATCCGCGCGCACCGCGCCACGATCCCCGCCGCCGTCGCCTGATCGGGCGCCAGCCCCTCCGCCCCCTCCTCGGCGGTCCCGCCGAGGACCAGCCGACCCGGCTGGGGAAAGAAGTAGGTCGTCTCCGCGGCCCCCGCGTCCGCCGCCGTGAACCACTCCTCGATCCCCGGGTTCTCCACCAGCACCAACTGCCCCCGCACCGGCCGCAGTCCGCCGTCCGGGACCAGCTCCCGCGCGGCGAGACCCGTGCAGTTCACCACCACCGGCGCCACCGCCGCCGGCTCCGCCCAGCCCCGCGCAGCCCGCCGCTCGACCACCCCGCCCGCCGCCGCCAGCCGGTCCCGCAGCCACGCCAGGTGGACCGGCATGTCGATCAGCGGCAGCCGGGCCGCGAGGCCCGTGGCGTACGGCCCCGGCACCTCCCCGGCCGGCAGCTGCCGCAGCCCCGCCACCCGCGCCGCCCACGCCCCGAGCCCGTCCAGGACGGTGTCGGCGTGCACCCCCGGCACCCACCGCACCCCGGTCTCCTCCGGCGTCCGCGCCAGCTCCCCGTACACCCGCAGCGACTCCAGCGCCCAGGCCCCGGCCTCCTCCGCCGGCTCGATCCGGTACGGCCACCACGAGGCGCCCGCCACCGCCGAGGTCGTCTCCCCGGCCGGGTCCCGGGACCACACCCGCACCCGCAGTCCCCGCTCCGCCAGCGTCACCGCCGTCGTCAGCCCGACGACCCCGTCGCCCACCACGATCACGTCGCTGTCCATGCCCGGACCGTACCCGGGAGCCCCCCGGCTCCCACGTAGGATGCGTGGTCTGATGACTGCCACACTCGTCGCCAAGGACCTCGCCGCCGGCCACGGCGAACGCACCCTCTTCGCCGGGCTCGACCTCGTCGTCGCCCCCGGCGACGTCATCGGCCTCGTCGGCGTCAACGGCGCCGGCAAGTCCAGCCTGCTGCGGCTGCTCGCCGGGCTCGACGCCCCCGAGGAGGGCGAGGTCCGGCTCTCCCCGCCGACCGCGACCGTCGGCCACCTCCCGCAGGAGCCCGAGCGGCGCCCCGGCGAGACCGTCCGCGCGTTCCTGGCCCGCCGCACCGGCGTCGCCGCCGCCCAGGCCGCCATGGACGAGGCCACCCAGGGCCTCGTCGACGGCACCCCCGGCGCCGACGACGCGTACGCCACCACCCTGGAGCGCTGGCTGGACCTGGGCGGCGCCGACCTCGACGAGCGCGCCGAGGAGGTCGCCGCCTCCCTGGGCCTCACCGTCGACCTCGACCAGCCCATGACCGGCCTCTCCGGCGGCCAGGCCGCCCGCGCCGGCCTCGCCTCCCTGCTCCTCTCCCGCTACGACGTCTTCCTCCTCGACGAGCCGACCAACGACCTCGACCTGGACGGCCTGGAGCGCCTGGAGACCTTCGTCAAGGGCCTGCGAGCCGGCACCGTCGTCGTCAGCCACGACCGCGAGTTCCTCACCCGCACGGTCACCAAGGTCCTCGAACTCGACCTCGCCCAGCAGCAGATCACCCTCTACGGCGGCGGCTACGACGCCTACCTGGAGGAGCGGGCCACCGCCCGCCGGCACGCCCGCGAGGAGTACGAGGAGTACGCCGACAAGAAGGCCGCCCTGGAGGGCCGTGCCCTCATGCAGCGCAACTGGATGGACAAGGGCGTCCGCAACGCCCGCCGCAAGGCCACCGACAACGACAAGATCGGCCGCAAGCTGCGCGGCGAGGCCAGCGAGAAGCAGGCCGCGAAGGCCCGCCAGACCCAGCGCATGATCGAGCGCCTGGACGTCGTCGAGGAGCCCCGCAAGGAGTGGGAGCTGCGGATGGAGATCGCCGCCGCGCCCCGCTCCGGCTCCGTCGTCGCCACCCTCCGCGACGCCGAGGTCCGCCGCGGCGACTTCTCCTTCGGGCCCGTCTCGCTCCAGATCGACTGGGCCGACCGGGTCGCCGTCACCGGCGCCAACGGCGCCGGCAAGTCCACCCTGCTCGCCGCCCTCCTCGGCCGCCTCCCGCTCGACTCCGGCCACGCCGTCCTCGGCTCCGGCGTCGTCGTCGGCGAGGTCGACCAGGCCCGCCGGCTCTTCCACGGCACCGAGACGCTCCTCGACGCGTTCTGCGCCGCCGTCCCGGACACCGAACCGGCCGACGTCCGCACCCTGCTCGCCAAGTTCGGCCTCAAGGCCGACCACGTGCTGCGCCCCGCCACCACCCTCTCGCCCGGCGAGCGGACCCGGGCCGCGCTCGCCCTCCTCCAGGGCCGGGGCGTCAACCTCCTGGTCCTCGACGAGCCGACGAACCACCTCGACCTGCCCGCCATCGAGCAGCTGGAGTCCGCCCTCGACTCCTACGAGGGCACCCTCCTCCTCGTCACCCACGACCGCCGGATGCTCGACGCCATCCGCGTCAACCGCCGCGTCGAGGTCGCCGACGGCAAGGTCACCGAACTCTGATGACCGTCCCCTTCGGCGGGGGGCCCGTCGAGGCACGGGCCCTCGCCCCGGCCTGCCCGGTCCTGCCCTCCCCGAACGGCTCCACCCTCGCCGCCGGGGCCGGCGTCGCGACCGTGATCGCCGCCGGCGAGCGGTGGCCGGACGGCTCGCTGCGCCCCGCCCTGGAGGACCACCTCGGGGCCGGCGCCGTCCTCGACGCCCTGCGCACCCTCGCGCCGGGGCTCCCCCTGACCCCCGAGGCGACCGCGGCGGCCACGCTGCGGGCGGCCACGGAGGACCCGGTCGCCGCCTTGCACGGCTGCGACGCGGGCCGTGAACTGTACGAGTACGGCTATCCGCGGGACGTGGAGGTGGCCGCCGAACTCGACGCGTCGACGACCGTCCCCGCCCTCGTGGACGGCGCATTCCAGGAGGCACCATGACCGACGACAGCGTGACCCGGCTCCTCGCGATGCTGGACGACCTCGACGCCGACGTCGACGCCACGATCGACCTCGCCGACGAGATCGCGGCGAGCGGCGACCGGGCGCTGCTGCCGCGCCTGGAGTCCGAGCTGGACCGGGCCGTCGCCGAGCGCAACGGCTACGCCCGCGAACTCCTCGGCGGCGTGATCGCCGCCCTCGGCGGCCCGACGACCCTCCCGGTCCTGGTCCGCGCCTCGGCGGTGGACCTCGGCGACGACCAGGACGGCCTGGCCACGGAGATCGTCGACCTGGTCCAGTCCGACCCGAAGACGGCGGAGAAGGTCCTCCGCCCCCTGACGGAGGACGACGACCTCACCGTCTCGAACCGAGCCGACTGGGCCCTCCGCTTCCTGCCGTAGCCGCTCCGTCGTGGGCATCCGTGCCGCAGGGCCGGGGGCACCCCCTGGACGAAGTCCTCGGGGGTGGGCACGACGGAACGGCGCCTTCGCGGGCGCCTCCGCTCCGTCGTGCCCCCGTCGTACCTCAGCGCTTCTCGCGTCCACCCTCCCCGAGCAGCCCCGCCTTCCGCAGCGCGTCCGCCATCGCGGAGTTCGCCGGCGCCTGCGCCTGACTCCGAGGCTGGCCGCCCTGGCCACGCCCCTGGCCACCCTGCCGCTGCCGCGGCGGCCGCTCCCGCTCCCGCTTCGGCGCGGAGCCGTCGGCCGTCGCCTCGTCGTCCAGCCGCAGCGTCAGCGAGATCCGCTTCCGCGGGATGTCGACGTCCAGCACCTTCACCTTCACCACGTCCCCCGGCTTCACCACGTCCCGCGGGTCCTTGACGAAGGTCTTCGACATGGCCGAGACGTGCACCAGACCGTCCTGGTGCACACCGACGTCCACGAACGCCCCGAACGCCGCCACGTTCGTGACGACACCCTCCAGGACCATCCCCGACACCAGGTCGCCGATCTTCTCGACGCCCTCCTTGAAGGTGGCCGTCCTGAAGGCGGGCCGCGGGTCGCGGCCGGGCTTCTCCAGCTCGCGCAGGATGTCGGTGACGGTCGGCAGACCGAAGGTCTCGTCCACGAAGTCGCCCGCCCGCAGCGACCGCAGCGTCCCCGTGTCGCCGATCAGCGCGGCGACCTCGCCGCCGGTGGTCTTCGCCATCCGCCGCACCACCGGGTACGCCTCCGGGTGCACCGCGGAGGCGTCCAGCGGGTCGTCGCCGCCCCGGATCCGCAGGAAGCCCGCGCACTGCTCGTACGCCTTCGGGCCGAGCCGGGCCACGTCCTTCAGCGCCTTGCGGGAGCGGAAGGGGCCGTGGGCGTCGCGGTGCGCCACGATGTTCTCGGCGAGGCCCGCGCTGATCCCGGAGACCCGTGAAAGCAGCGGCGCCGAGGCGGTGTTGACATCGACGCCGACGCCGTTCACACAGTCCTCGACGACCGCGTCGAGCGAGCGCGAGAGCTTCGTCTCGGCGAGGTCGTGCTGGTACTGGCCGACGCCGATCGACTTCGGGTCGATCTTCACCAGCTCGGCCAGCGGGTCCTGGAGGCGGCGGGCGATCGACACCGCGCCGCGCAACGACACGTCCAGGCCGGGGAGTTCCTGCGAGGCGAAGGCGGAGGCCGAGTAGACCGAGGCCCCGGCCTCCGAGACCATCACCTTCGTCAGGTTCAACTCGGGGTGCTTGGCGAGGAGTTCACCGGCGAGCTTGTCCGTCTCGCGGGAGGCCGTGCCGTTGCCGATGGCGACCAGCTCGACCGCGTGCTCCTTGGCGAGCCGCGCCAGCTTCGCCAGCGACTCGTCCCACTTGTTGGCCGGGACGTGCGGGTAGATCGTGTCGGTGGCGACGACCTTGCCGGTCGCGTCGACCACCGCCACCTTCACCCCGGTACGGAAGCCGGGGTCGAGGCCCAGCGTGGCCCGGGTGCCCGCCGGGGCGGCGAGCAGCAGGTCCCGCAGGTTCGCCGCGAAGACCCGGACGGCCTCGTCCTCGGCGGCCGTCCGCAGCCGCAGCCGCAGGTCGATCCCGAGGTGCACCAGGATCCGGGTGCGCCAGGCCCAGCGGACCGTGTCCTGGAGCCACTTGTCCCCGGGGCGCCCCCGGTCGGCGATGCCGAAGCGGCCGGCCACGATCGGCTCGTACGACGAGGGCCCGTCGGTGGGCTCCTCCGGTTCGAGCTCCAGGCTGAGCACGTCCTCCTTCTCGCCGCGCAGCATGGCGAGGACCCGGTGGGAGGGGAGGGCCGTGAACGGCTCGGCGAAGTCGAAGTAGTCGGAGAACTTCGCGCCCTCCTGCTCCTTGCCCTCGCGGACTCGGGCGACCAGCCGGCCCCGGCCCCACATCCGCTCGCGCAGCTCGCCGATGAGGTCGGCGTCCTCGGAGAACGTCTCGGTGAGGATCGCCCGCGCGCCCTCCAGGGCGGCCGCGGCGTCCGCGACGCCCTTGTCCGCGTCGACGAAGGCCGCCGCGGCGGCCGCCGGCTCCACCGACGGGTCGGCGAGCAGCCCCTCCGCCAGCGGCGCGAGCCCGGCCTCGCGGGCGATCTGCGCCTTGGTCCGCCGCTTCGGCTTGAACGGCAGGTAGATGTCCTCCAGGCGCGCCTTGGTGTCGGCGGCCAGGATCCGGGCCTCCAGCTCCTCGGTGAGCTTGCCCTGCTCGCGCACCGAGTCGAGGACGGCGGTCCGCCGGTCCTCCAGCTCCCGCAGGTACCGCAGCCGCTCCTCGAGGGTGCGGAGCTGCGCGTCGTCGAGCATCTCGGTCGCTTCCTTGCGGTAGCGCGCGATGAACGGCACGGTGGAGCCGCCGTCGAGCAGCTCGACCGCCGCCCTCACCTGTCGCTCGCGTACGCCGAGCTCCTCGGCGATCCTTGCTTCGATGGACGTCGTCACGGTGTCCCGACTCGCCTTCTCGTGCCTGCTGCTTGCGAGTGCATTGTGCCGGGTCGGTCACCCGTACGCGGCAACCGACCCGTCCCCGCGCGCGCCGCGCGGCCGTCCCCCGGAGCTCAGCCCTTGCCGACGAGGTCGGCGGGGAAGGCGCCCGCGCCCGCGGCGGCGAACAGGAAGCCGCGGCCCAGCTCGGTGAGCCGCTCCACACCGGCCGCGCCGAGGTGCTCGTACGGGGCGGCGTCCAGGCGGTCCGTGGTCTCCTCCAGCTCCTCCCGCAGCCGGACGCCGGACTCCGTCAGCTCGCCGTCCGCGTCGAGGATCCCGCGGCCGCGCAGCCGCTCCCGGGCGGCCTCCCAGTCGGCGCGGCCCCAGCCCCGGGTGCCGAGGACCCAGCGCGGCGCCATGCCCTTGCCGGTGGCGGTGTGCGAGGCCAGCGCCTCGACCGGGTCGAGGCCGGCGGCGAGCAGCGCCGTCAGGTGTCCGTCGCCGCGGTGCTCGCGCAGCAGCGTCGCCGCGTGCCAGTAGGCGAGGTGCGGCTCCTCGGGCACCGGCAGGTCGGCGTTGGCGGAGTACAGCGGCCGGGCGTGCCGGGTGCACGCCTCGGCGGCCCGCAGGGCCAGCCCGGCGGCCTCGGCCATCTCCGGGGAGGCGACGGCCTCCTCGCCGAGCAGCCGGCGCAGGGTGGCGTCGGCGGTCCGCAGCCGGGCGTCGAGGACGGCGGCGGGGGAGGCGGTCTCCCACACAGCGGGCAGATGCCGGGCCAGCAGCTCGTGGCTGTAGTTGTAGAAGGCCGCGGCGACGGTGCCGGGGCCGACGGCGCCGAGCGCGGCGCTGCGGGCGGCGAGCCGCATCGCGGAGGGGTCGGTGAAGCCGAGCGCCCCGAACTCCCGGTCGAGGTCGGGGGAGAAGTACAGCGTCGAGTGGAGCGGGTTCAGGGCGTTGTGGCAGCGGCGCCCGGCCCGCGGCGGCAGCGAGGTCGTCATGGCACCAGAACCTAACCGACTGCTTGGTACGGAGGGAATGGCGTTCCGGTCACCTCCGCCGCCGATGGCAGGAAAGGTGGGGTCGTCGTCCTTGCGGCCGCCCTCGCCGGGCCCGAAGGATGGAGCCATGACCCCGCGCCCCGTCCTCGTCGTCCTCTTCGACGGCGTGCAGAGCCTCGACGTCACCGGACCCGTCGAGGTGTTCCACGCCGCCGGCTGGGCCTCGGGCGCCCCGGAGGACCCGTACCCGATCCGTACCGCCTCCCTGGACGGCGGCCCGGTCCGCACCGGCAGCGGCCTGCGGATCCTCCCCGACACCGGACTCGCCGAGGCCGTCGCCGACGGCCCGCCGCACACCCTCGTCGTGCCCGGCGGCGACGGCACCCGGGGCGCCGACCCGGCCCTCGTCGACTGGCTGCGCGCCCACGGTCCGCACGCCGAGCGGCTGGTCTCGGTCTGCACCGGAGCGCTGCGCCTCGCCGAGGCGGGGCTCCTCGACGGACACCGGGCCACCACCCACTGGATGGCGTGCGAGCACCTCGCCCGCCGCCACCCGCAGGTGGACGTCGACCCCGAGCCCATCTTCGTCCGGGACGGCCGGATCGCGACCTCCGCCGGCGTCACCGCCGGCATCGACCTGGCCCTCGCCCTGGTGGAGGAGGACCTGGGCCGGGAGGCGGCCCTCGCCATCGCCCGGATGCTCGTGGTCTTCCTCCGCAGACCGGGCAACCAGGCCCAGTTCAGCGCCCAGCTCGCCGCCCAGACCGCGCGCCGCGAACCGCTGCGCGACGTCCAGGCGTGGATCGCCGAGCACCCGGACGAGGACCTGTCCGTCGACCGGCTCGCCGCCCGCGCCCGGCTCTCGCCCCGCCACTTCGCCCGCACCTTCCACGCCGAGACCGGGGTCACCCCGGGCCGATACGTCGACCGGATCCGCCTCGAACACGCCCGCAGGCTCCTGGAGGAGACCACCGACGGCGTCGAGGAGGTCTCCCGCGCCGCCGGCTACGGCACCCCCGAGGCGATGCGCCGCGCCTTCGCGAAGGCGCTCGGCACCGCCCCGGCCGACTACCGCCGCCGCTTCCACGCACCCGTCAGCTGAAAGGGACCGCCATGCAGATCGCCGTGCTCCTCTTCGAGGGCTTCACCACGCTCGACGCCGTCGGCCCGTACGAGATCCTCTCCCGGCTCCCCGGCGCGGAGACCGTCTTCGTCGCCAAGGCGCCCGGCCCGGTCCGCAACGACCAGGGCAGCCTCGCGCTCGTCGCCGACAAGTCCCTCGCCGACGTGCCGCACCCGGACGTCGTCCTCGTCCCCGGCGGCCCCGAGACCCGCACGGCCATGCACGACCCGGAGATCCGGGAGTGGCTGCGCACCGCCGACTCCACCAGCACCTGGACCACCTCGGTCTGCACCGGTTCGCTCCTGCTCGCCGCCGCCGGACTCCTCGACGGCCGCCGCGCGACCACCCACTGGCTGGCCTACGAGGAGCTGCGCGCCCTGGGCGTCGAGCCCACCGGCGAGCGGGTCGTCTTCGACGGCAAGTACGTCACGGCCGCCGGCGTCTCGTCCGGCATCGACATGGGCCTCCACCTGCTCGGCCGGATCGCCGGCGACGACGCCGCCATGACCGTCCAGCTGCTCACCGAGTACGACCCGCAGCCGCCGTACGACGCGGGCTCCCCGCTCAAGGCCCCCGCCCACCTGGTGGAGCGCTGGCGCGGGGTCCGGACCGAGGACCTGCCCCAGGGCTGACCGTCAGAGCCCGTAGGTGAAGCGGGGCGCCCGGCGCTCCAGGAAGGCGGCGACACCCTCAGCGGTGTCGCCGCTGCCGCGCGCCTGCGCCGTCCAGTGCGCGTCCCGGTCCAGGCGCCCGTCGGCGAACTCCTTGGCCGCCGCCTGGGTCAGCAGCGAGCGGGAGACGAGGAGCCGGCAGAACTCCTCGACCCGCTTCGCCAGCCCCTCCGCCGGGTGCACCTCGTCCACGAAACCGGTCCGCAGCGCCCGCTCGGTGTCGATCAGCTCGCCGGAGAAGAGCAGGTACTTGGCGGTGGCCGGGCCGACCAGGGCGGTGAGCCGCCGGGTCGAGGAGGAGGGGTAGACGATGCCGAGCTTCGCCGGGGTGATGCCGAACCGGGCGCCCTCCGCGGCGAACCGCAGGTCGCAGGCGCCGGCCAGCTGGCTGCCGCCGCCGACGCAGTAGCCGCGCACGGCCGCGACGGTCGGCTTGGGGAAGGCGGCGAGCGCCTCCTCGGCGCGGACGGCCAGCGCCTGCTGCTCGTCGCCCGGCTCGCGCAGCGTCGAGATGTCGGCGCCGGCGCAGAAGGTGTCGCCCGCGCCGGTCAGCACCAGGACCCGGACGGCCGGATCGGCGGCGAGCCGGTCGAGGACGGCGGGCAGCGACCGCCACATCCCGGCCGTCATGGCGTTGCGCTTGGCCGGGTTGCTGATGACGACGGTCGCGACCCCGTCCGTGACGCTGTCGACGAGCCGGGGCTCCACGGTCTCCATGGCCGGATGCTATCCAGCGGTGCCGACCGTACGATCAGGAAGGGGTCGTCAGGCAGCCGCGAGGAGGCACGATGGCCAGGAAGTCCCGGGACGAGGCTCTCGATCCCGTCCAGGAGATGGCCCGCGAGGGGAAGAAGCTGGGCCGGAGCTTCGGCTGGCTGGCCGCGCTCGGCGCGATCCTGGTGGTCTGCGGGATCGTCGGCCTGGTCTACACCGGGCTCGCCACCCTCACGTCGATGTGGCTCTTCGGCTGGCTGCTGCTCATCGGCGGCCTGGTGGGGCTGCTCCAGGCGTACTCGTCGCGGGGCACCAGCTACTTCTGGCTGGCGGCGGTGGTCGCGGCGGTGAACCTCGCGGCCGGCTGCGTGGTCCTGCGCCACCCGGAGGGCACGGCCGAGGCGCTGACCATGTTCGCCGCCCTGCTCTTCCTCACCGGCGGCGTCTTCCGGCTGGTCGGCAGCGTGGTGGTGCGCGGCCCCCAGTTCGGGTGGACGCTGCTCCAGGGCGCCTTCGGGGTGCTCCTGGGCGTTCTGGTGCTCTTCGACTGGCCGGACAGCAGCCGGTACGTCATCGGCGTGTTCTTCTCGCTGGCGCTGCTCTTCGACGGCCTCGGGCTGATCGCGATCGGCGTCGGCGGCCGGCGGATCGTCGGGATGGTCACCCCGCAGCCGGAACAGGCCACGGAACCGACCCCGGGGACCCCCTCGGAAAACGCGCAGGATCAGTCGAACAACTGACGTCGGCATACGCCATCGATCAGAAGGTGGCCGATAGATGTCGACTTCTGGTCAGTAGGTCGGGAGACCCCTCCGGATTGCCAAGACTCGAAGCGTGGCGAGAATCGAGCACGAGGGTGGGAACCGGACCATGGAGACCCGCGGAGGTGTCCCCGCCCGGCCACCGTCCTACGAAGGAGTCTGGCGCTTCACCGCTCCCGCGGTCGACGTCTCCGTCCCCCAGGCCCGGCACGCGGTACGCGACCTGCTGGCCCGCCAGGGAGTTCCGGTCCACGAGGACATCCGGCACGGGCTGTTGCTGATCGTCTCCGAGCTGGTGACCAACGCCGTGCGGCACGCGGCGCTGCTCTCCCCGGAGATAGCGGTCGAGGTGGCCATCGGGCCGGAATGGGTGCGGGTGTCCGTCGAGGACAACCACCCCTACCGGCCCAAGGCGCTGGAGGCGGACTACGGGCAGACCGGCGGCCGGGGACTGCTCCTCGTGAAGGAGATCGCCCTGGAGGCCGGCGGCGCCTGCGACGTCGAGCACACCGCGGGCGGCGGCAAGATCATCTGGGCGGCGCTGCCCCTGGCCCCGATGGCACCGGGGCCGGGGACGGCTGCGGAAGGCCGGGTCACCAGCCCCCGGCAGGACCCGTCAGCTCCCTGATCGCCGGGCGGGCCGCGTCGAGCACCGTCATGAACCAGGCGGAGAACGGCGCGGCCGCGTGCCGCTCGGCCAGCTCGGCCGGGGTGACGAAGGCGTACTCGCCGATCTCCTCCGGGTCCGGCCGCGGCGTGGCCTGCACCAGGCCGACGAAGAGGTGGTTGAACTCCTGCTCCACCAGGCCCGAGGCAGGATCCGGGTGGTTGTACCGGACGGTGCCGGCCTCGCCCATCAGCGTGGGGGAGACGCCCAGCTCCTCGAAGGTGCGCCGCGCGGCCGCCGCGAACGGCGCCTCGCCCGGGTAGGGGTGCCCGCAGCAGGTGTTCGACCAGACGCCGGGGGAGTGGTACTTGCCGAGTGCCCGGCGCTGGAGCAGCAGCCGGCCCTCCTCGTCGAAGAGGAAGACCGAGAACGCGCGGTGCAGCTGCCCGGGGGCCTGGTGGGCGGCCAGCTTCTCCGCCGTGCCGATGGTGTTCCCGGCCTCGTCGACCAGTTCCAGCATGATCGGCTCCGGGGTGGCGGACGGCTCCGTGCCGTTCGACGAGAGCTTCGACGCAAGCCCCGGCGCGATCTCGGCCGTGGTGCCCTGTGTGGTCGGCATACCCATCCTTCGCTTCGGTCCTCGGCCCGTGAGGGCCACCCCAGTCTGCCGTACAAAACCGGCTTGTCCGCACTTCGGCGGCCGGAGCCCGCCGCTCCCACCGCACCGGAGTACACCGGGGCGGGGGAGCGGCGGGCCCGTCAGGGGCAGGTCAGACCCCGAAAGCCGCCGGATAGGCGATCGTGCCCGGCGGCACCGGAACCGAACCGTCCAGGACGAGCGCCATCATCGCTTCGTCCGGAACCTCGAAACCTGGCTTGATTCCGTATGCGGACGCCCGTACGAAACCGAACCGGGGGTAGTACTCCGGATGGCCCAGCACGAGCACCAGCCGCTCACCCGCGAGCCGCGCCGCGTCGAGCGCCGCCCGGACGACGGCCTGCCCGGCCCCCGTCCGCTGGTGCTCCGGCGCCACCGAGACCGGCGCCAGCGCCGCCGCCGGCGCCCCGTCCACCCGGCAGCGGGTGATCAGCGCGTGCGCGGCGACCGAGCCGTCCGGGGCCTCGGCGACCACCGAAAGCCCGGGCAGCCAGGCGTCCGCGTCGGCGCGCAGGGCGTCGACGAGCGCGGCCTCGGCCGGCGAGCCGAAGGCCGCGGCCACGACCTCGCGCACCGCCGCGTGGTCGGTCTCCCGCTCGGCGCGGGTCGGCCAGCGGGGGTCGGCCGGGCGGAGCACCAGCCCCGCGTAGCCGTAGTCGCCGCCGTGGTCGCGACGGAGCGCGATCTCCGCCCGCGCGGCCGCCACCGCCCCGGCCATGCCGGGCAGCGAGGTGTCGGCGGCGTCGGCGTGCGCGGCCAGCGGGACGTAGTACTCGTCCCAGTCGCCGTCGGGCTGGAGGAAGGTGCCGAGGACGTGGTACCCGGCCCCGGTCGCGGCGGCCGCGAGCTCGGGGACGGTACGGAGCGGATAGTGCTCGTCCCAGAAGGCGCGGGCCGCCGGGGCGGGCGCGTCGGTGGTCCACACGCACTCGGTGAGGACGAGCGTCCCGCCCGGCGCGAGCAGCCGGCGCCACTCGGCGAGCGCCCGGTCGAAGCCGAGCACGAAGACCGAGCTCTCGGCCCAGACCAGGTCGAAGGAGCCGTCGGGGTAGGGCAGCGCGCCCATGTCGCCCCGTACCGGACGGACGGACCCGGTGAGGCCGCGGTCGGCGGCCGCCGCGCGCAGCTCGTCGAGGAACGGCTCGTGGGTGTCGACGGCCGTGACCTCGGCGCCCGCCTCGGCGGCGAGGAGCAGCGCGGAGCGGCCCGGGCCGCAGCCCAGGTCGAGCACGCGGGGGCGGTCCTGGAGCGGACCCGCCAGCGCGAGCAGACGGCGGGTGGTGTCGTCGGAGCCGGGACCCTGCCGCGGAAGACCGTGGTGCAGGGCGAAGAAGGCGTCGTGGGACGCGGAGGTGTTCTGGATGTCGTTGTCGGACAACGTGGGAAACCCTTGGTGTGAAAGGGCCCCGGCCGACGACGTGACGGACCGGTGGAAGAACCGGGATCAGGTCAGCCGGAGACCCGGGAGCTGAAGCTGGACCGGGTGCGGCCGCGGAGGGCGGCCTCCATCGCGACGGTCATCAACCTCAGCTCCCTTCCCACACGAGTTCGTCCCCCGAGCCTAACAGCCGGGCCCTCCGGAGGTCACAGGCAGAGCTTCGCCTCGTGCGCGGCGTGCCCGGCCGGCTCCAGCTGGAAGGTGCAGTGCTCCACGTCGAAGTGGTCGCCCAGGCAGCCCTGGAGCTCGTGCAGCAGCTTCTCGTGGCCCACCGAATCCAGCGCCGCCGCGTCCACCACCACGTGCGCGGAGAGCACCGGCATCCCCGAGGTGATCGTCCAGGCGTGCAGGTCGTGCACGTCCTCCACGCTCGGCAGGGCCAGGATGTGCGCCCGCACCTCCGCCATGTCCACGCCCTTGGGCGCCGCCTCCAGGAGCACGTCCAGCGTCTCCCGCAGCAGCTTCACCGTGCGCGGCACGATCATCAGGCCGATGACCAGGGAGGCGATCGGGTCGGCGTACTGCCAGCCGGTCAGCAGGATGATCGCGGCGGCGACGATCACCGTCACCGAGCCGAGGGCGTCGGCCAGCACCTCCAGATAGGCGCCGCGGACGTTCAGGCTCTCCTTCTGCCCCCGCATGAGCAGCGACAACGAGATCACGTTGGCCACCAGACCGACCACGGCGAAGGCGATGGCGAGGCCGCCCTTGGTCTCGGCAGGTTCCATGAACCGCTGGACCGCCTCGTAGAGCACGTACCCGCCGACGCCGAGGAGCAGCAGACAGTTGGCGAGCGCCGCCAGGATCTCCGCCCGGGCGAAGCCGAAGGTGCGGTTCCCGGACGGCGGCCGGTTGGCGAAGTGGATCGCGAGCAGCGCCATCGCCAGACCGATCGCGTCGGTCGCCATGTGCGCCGCGTCGGCGATCAGCGCCAGCGAGTCGGCGACCAGACCGCCGACGATCTCGATCACCATCACGGACAGCGTGATCCCGAGCGCGATCCGCAACCGGGTGCGGTGCGCGGCGCCCGCGGTGCCGGTCGGCGGCGTCCCCCCGTGGCTGTGCCCGTGGTCGTGTCCAGCCCCCATGACATGGCCTCCCAAGTCCTGTTCCGTCGGTGCCCCGAGTCGCCAGTGAACTACGGGTGGGGGGTATGCGCAACACGGTACTGAACACCGTTGTCATTGCTCTGACCTGCGACGATGTCCATTCGGCCGATATCCCCGCGATCACCTGCCGGAATGCCGTCGGAAGCCTCCCCGGCGGCGGTTTGGAGGGCGGGCCGCCGATCACCGATGATGATCGCGCGGAGCGCGGCGCACCCCGGCGGCGAGGGGCGGACCGGGGGGAGTCCGGCGTGCGAAGCCTCGGTGAACTCACGCTCCGTTCATCCGATAGCCTCAGCCGACGTGCCGCCGCCCGGTGCCCGGGGCCAGGGGCGCACCGTCGTGCCCGGGGCCGTCAGGACCCCCGCCGGCCCACTGCCCGTTCCAAGGAGTGAGTTCGTCTGTCGACCGCCATCCTCACCGGCCCGCCGGCACCCGGATCCTCGCTCGACGCTGATCTGCGGTCGCTCGGCTTCGACGTCCGCCGGGCGACCGGCGCCGACGAGGCCCGTACCCTCCTGGCCGCCGTCCCCGCGGGCGAGCGCGTCGCCCTGGTCGACGCCCGCTTCGTCGGACACCGGCACGCCCTGCGCCTCGCGCTGACCGACCCCCGCTTCCCGGCCGCCGCCGTGCCCGGCGCGCTCACCGCGCAGCCCGAGGCCCGCCCGGCGCTGGCCCGCGCGCTGACCGCGGCCCCCGCGCTCACCGCCCCGGCCGCCGCCGCGCCCGAGCGGGACGTCACCGAGGCCGTCGCCGACGCCCTCGACGCCGACGGCGTCGCCGTGCACCGGCCCGCCCTCGGCACCCTCGTCGCCGCCGTCCCGGCCGACGACGAGGCCCGCCAGGAGGCCCGGGCCGCCGTCGACGCCGTCGACGACGAGGCCGTCCGCCTCCGCTCCGCCGTGAAGGCCCACGACGGCTTCTTCACCACCTTCTTCATCAGCCCGTACTCGCGGTACATCGCCCGCTGGTGCGCCCGCCGCGGCCTCACCCCCAACCAGGTCACCACCGCCTCGCTGCTCACCGCCCTGATCGCGGCCGGCTGCGCGGCCACCGGGGAGCGCGGCGGCTACGTCGCCGCCGGCGTGCTGCTGCTCGTCTCCTTCGTCCTGGACTGCACCGACGGGCAGCTCGCCCGGTACGCGCTCAAGTACTCGACGATGGGCGCCTGGCTCGACGCCACCTTCGACCGGGCCAAGGAGTACGCCTTCTACGCCGGCCTCGCCCTCGGCGCGGCCCGGAACGGCGACGACGTGTGGACGCTCGCGCTCGCCGCGATGGTCCTCATGACCTGCCGGCACGTCGTGGACTTCGCCTTCAACGAGTCCAACGTCGACGACGCGGCGACGCCGGGCTCCACCGCCAGGACGAGCCTCGCCCTGTCCAGCCGGCTCGACGGCGTGGGCTGGACCGTCTGGGCCCGCCGCATGATCATCCTGCCGATCGGCGAGCGCTGGGCGATGATCGCCGTCCTCACCGCCGCCACCAGCCCCCGGACCGTCTTCTGGGCGCTGATCGTCGGCTGTGCCTTCGCCGCCTGCTACACCACCGCCGGCCGGCTGCTGCGCTCGGTGAAGCGCCGGGCCCCGCGCTCCGACCGCGCCGCCCGGGCCCTCGCCGACCTCGCGGACTCCGGCCCGCTCGCCCTCCTGGCCGGCCGGGTCACCCGCCGCCTCCCGGCGCCCGCCCCGGTCGCCGCGCTCCTGGGCGCCGCCCTGATGCTCGGCGTCGCGCTCACCGCGCCGGTCGGCGCCTGGGCCGGCGTCGCCGCCGCCGGCGGCTACGCGCTCCTGGCCGGCCGCGCCGTCGCCCGCCCGCTCAAGGGCGCCCTCGACTGGCTCGTCCCGCCGCTCTTCCGCGCCGCCGAGTACGGCACGGTCCTGGTCCTCGCCGCCCGGTCGGACCTGCCGCAGGCCGTCCCGGCCGCATTCGGCCTGGTCGCGGCGGTCGCCTACCATCACTACGACACGGTGTACCGCATTCGCGGCGGCACCGGCGCGCCGCCCGCCTGGCTGGTGCGGATCACCGGCGGACACGAGGGGCGCACGCTCCTGGTGACCGTCCTCGCCGCGCTCCTCGTGGACCGCGGCGACGACTTCACCCTGGCGCTGACCGCCCTGGCGGGCGCGCTCGCCCTCGTGGTGCTCGTGGAGTCCATCCGCTTCTGGGTCTCCTCCGGAGCACCCGCCGTTCACGACGAAGGAGAAACAGCATGATCGGCCTCGTTCTGGCAGCCGGTGCCGGACGGCGACTGCGCCCGTACACCGACACCCTCCCGAAGGCCCTCGTGCCCGTGGACGGTGACACCACCATCCTCGACCTCACGCTGAAGAACTTCGCCGAGATCGGCCTCACCGAGGTCGCGATCGTCGTCGGCTACCGCAAGGAGGCCGTCTACGCGCGCAAGGAGGCCCTGGAGGCGAAGTACGGTCTCCAGATCACCTTGGTCGACAACGACAAGGCCGAGGAGTGGAACAACGCCTACTCCCTGTGGTGCGCCCGCGAGGTCCTCAAGCGCGGTGTGATCCTCGCCAACGGCGACACCGTCCACCCGGTCTCCGTCGAGAAGACCCTGCTCGCCGCCCGCGGCAAGGGCCAGAAGATCATCCTCGCCCTCGACACGGTGAAGCGGCTCGCCGACGAGGAGATGAAGGTCGTCACCGCCGAGGGCAAGGGCGTCCAGAAGATCACGAAGCTGATGGACCCGGCCGACGCGACCGGCGAGTACATCGGCGTCACCCTCATCGAGGCCGAGGCCGCCGAGGAGCTGGCCGACGCCCTGAAGGCCACCTTCGAGCGCGACCCCGACCTGTACTACGAGGACGGCTACCAGGAGCTCGTCAACCGCGGGTTCACCGTCGACGTCGAGCCCATCGGGGAGGTCTCCTGGGTCGAGATCGACAACCACGACGACCTCGCCAAGGGCCGGGAGATCGCGTGCCGGTACTGACCCGACTGATCCCGTCGCCGGTCGTCGTCGACATCCGCAGGGGAGCGCTGGACGACCTGTCCGCGCTCCTCGCGGACCAGCGGATCTCCAGCAACGGCAAGATCGCCGTCGCCATCAGCGGCGGCTCCGGGCTCAAGCTCCGCGACCAGTTCGCGCCCGAGCTGCCCGGCGCCGACTGGTACACGGTCTCCGGCGGCACCATCGACGAGGCCGTGAAGCTCGCCGACGCCATGCGCGGCAAGCGGTACGACGCCGTGGTCGCCCTCGGCGGCGGCAAGATCATCGACGTGACGAAGTACGCGGCGGCCCGGGTCGGACTGCCGCTCGTGGCCATAGCCACCAACCTGTCGCACGACGGCATCTGCTCGCCGATCTCCACCCTGGACAACGACAACGGCCGCGGCTCGTACGGCGTCCCGACCCCGATCGCGCTGGTCATCGACCTCGACGTGATCCGGGACGCCCCGATCCGCTTCATCCGCTCGGGCATCGGCGACGCGATCTCCAACATCTCCGCCCTCGCGGACTGGGAGCTCTCCCACCGGGAGACCGGCGAGAAGATCGACGGCCTGGCCGCCGCCATGGCCCGCAGCGCGGGCGAGGCGGTGCTCCGGCACCCCGGCGGCGTCGGCGACGACGACTTCCTCGTCACCCTCTCCGAGGGCCTGGTGATGTCCGGCATCGCCATGTCGATCAGCGGCGACAGCCGTCCCTCCTCGGGCGCCTGCCACGAGATCAGCCACGCCTTCGACCTGCTCTTCCCCACCCGCGCGGCCAGCCACGGCGAGCAGTGCGGCCTCGGCGCGGCCTTCGCGATGCACCTGCGCGGTGCCCGCGAGGAGTCCGGCGTGATCGTGGAGACCCTGCGCCGGCACGGCCTGCCCGTGCTGCCGGAGGAGATGGGCTTCACCGTCGACGAGTTCGTGCGCGCGGTGGAGTTCGCCCCGCAGACCCGGCCGGGCCGGTTCACCATCCTGGAACACCTCGACCTGTCCGCCGACGAGATCAGGGACGCGTACGCCGACTATGCCAAAGCCATCGGTAGCTGAGCTCCGCCCGGTCGTCCACCCGCCGGGTGTGAAGGACCGGCGGAGCGGCGAGCACTGGGGCGGCCGCCTCTACATGCGGGAGATCTCCCTGCGGATCACCCGCCAGCTGGCGAACACCCGGGTCACCCCGAACCAGCTGACGTACCTGATGACCCTGGCCGGCGTCCTCGCCGCCCCGGCGCTCCTGGTGCCGGGCGTGGCGGGCGCCGTGCTCGGCGTCGTCGCGGTGCAGCTCTACCTGCTGCTCGACTGCGTCGACGGCGAGCTGGCCCGCTGGAAGAAGCAGTACTCGCTGGCCGGCGTCTACCTGGACCGGGTCGGCGCCTACCTGTGCGACGCGGCCGTGCTGGTCGGCTTCGGCCTGCGCGCCGCCGACCTGTGGGGCGAGGGCGGGGCCGACTGGCTGTGGGCCTTCCTCGGCACACTGGCCGCGCTCGGCGCCATCCTGATCAAGGCCGAGACCGACCTGGTCGGCGTCGCCCGCCACCAGAACGGCATGCCCCCGGTCAAGGAGGCGGCCTCCGAGCCCCGCTCCTCCGGGATGGCGCTGGCCCGCCGGGCCGCCGCCGCGCTCAAGTTCCACCGGCTGATCCTCGGGATCGAGGCCTCCCTGCTGATCCTGGTCCTGGCGGTCGTCGACCAGATGCGCGGAGACCTCTTCTTCTCCCGGCTCGGCGTCGCCGTCCTCGCCGGCATCGCCCTGCTGCAGACGCTGCTGCACCTCGTCTCGGTCCTCGCGTCCAGCAGACTGAAGTAGCGGGCCCGGGGCCCGCCGCCCGCCGGGAAGATCGCCCGGCGTCCCGGCGGGACCCCCGGATGGCGTACGGTGTGGCGGCGGACCCGGTGCCGGGGGCCGCCCACCGGTCAGCTGACATCGCGGCACCCCGACGTGCCGCACACCGTGAACACGAAAGTTTCGACTGTGAGTGACATTCACCAGGGCGGGGCGGTCGCGACCAGCGCGCCTCCGGCCCCCGTCGACGCGGGCCTGGCCCCGGGCGACCTCGCCGCGAAGTACGGCCTCGCGGTCAGCGGCGCCCGGCCCGGACTGTTCGAGTACGTCCGGCAGCTGTGGAGCCATCGCCACTTCATCATGGCCTTCTCCTCGGCGAAGCTCACCGCCCAGTACAGCCAGGCCAAGCTCGGCCAGGTCTGGCAGGTGGCGACGCCGCTGCTCAACGCCCTGATCTACTACCTGATCTTCGGGCTCATCCTGGGCGCCGGAAAGGGCATGGAGAAGGACGTCTACATCCCCTTCCTGGTCACCGGCATCTTCGTGTTCACCTTCACGCAGAGCTCCGTGATGGCCGGCGTACGGGCGATCTCGGGCAACCTCGGACTGGTGCGCGCCCTGCACTTCCCGCGCGCCAGCCTCCCCATCAGCTTCTCCATCCAGCAGCTTCAGCAGCTGCTCTTCTCGATGATCGTGCTCGTCGCGATCGTCATGGTCTCCGGCAGCTACCCGTCGGCGAGCTGGCTGCTCGTGATCCCGGCGCTGCTCCTCCAGTTCGTGTTCAACGTGGGCCTCGCCCTGATCATGGCCCGGGCCGGCGCCAAGACCCCCGACCTCGCGCAGCTGATGCCCTTCGTCATGCGGACCTGGCTGTACGCCTCCGGCGTCATGTTCTCGATCCCCGTGATGCTCCAGGACAAGCCGCAGTGGATCGCGGACATCCTCATGTACAACCCGGCGGCGGTCTACATGGACCTGATCCGCTTCGCCCTCATCGACGGCTACGGCTCCGAGAACCTGCCCGACCACGTGTGGGCCACCGGCCTCGGCTGGGCGCTGCTCTTCGGGATCGGCGGCTTCGTCTACTTCTGGAAGGCCGAGGAGAGGTACGGCCGTGGCTGACACCACCCCGGGCGCCAAGACGCCCACCGTGATCTGCGACGACGTCCACATCGTCTACCGCGTCAACACCGGCGGGGGCGGCAAGGGCAGCGCCACCGCGGCCCTCAGCCGGATCGTCGGCAAGGGCAAGGCCGAGGTCTCCCGGGGCGTCCGCAAGGTGCACGCCGTCCGCGGCGTCACCTTCACCGCCTACCGCGGCGAGGCCATCGGCCTCATCGGCACCAACGGCTCCGGCAAGTCCACCCTGCTGCGCGCCATCGCCGGCCTGCTCCCCACCGAGAGCGGCAAGGTCTACACCGACGGCCAGCCCTCGCTCCTCGGCGTCAACGCGGCCCTGATGAACGACCTCACCGGCGAGCGCAACGTCATCCTCGGCGGCCTCGCCATGGGCATGAGCCGCGAGGAGATCCACGCGCGGTATCAGGACATCGTCGACTTCTCCGGGATCAACGACAAGGGCGACTTCATCAGCCTGCCCATGCGCACCTACTCGTCCGGCATGGGCGCCCGGCTCCGCTTCGCCATCGCGGCCGCCAAGAACCACGACGTGCTCCTCATCGACGAGGCGCTCGCCACCGGTGACCGCAAGTTCCAGATCCGCTCCGAGGAGCGGATCCGCGAGCTGCGCAAGGAGGCCGGCACGGTCTTCCTGGTCAGCCACAGCAACAAGTCCATCCGGGACACCTGCGACCGGGTGCTCTGGCTGGAGAAGGGCCAGCTCCTGATGGACGGCCCGACCGAGGAGGTCCTCAAGGCGTACGAGCGCGAGACCGCCCGCTGACGCCCGCGCCGCATCGCGTGCCGCACGCCCCCCGCCACCCCGGCGGGGGGCGTTCCGGTTTTCGCCGGTCGCCCTTGCCCGCGGAATGTTCATGCGGTCAACATCGGGCAGGATGAGCCCATGGCAGGGATCTCGGGCGGAAAGAACTACCACCACGGCGACCTGCGCAACGCCCTGGTCTGCGCGGCCGTCGGCCTGGCCGCCGAGGGCGGCCCCGAGCGGGTCGTGCTGCGCGAGGCGGCCCGCCGCGTCGGCGTCTCGCCCACCGCCGCCTACCGCCACTTCGACGGACGCGGCGAACTGCTCCGTACCGTCCGCGGCCACGCCCGGGCCCGGCTCGCCGAGGCCATGGAGCGGGCCGCCGCCCGCGAGCCCGGCGCCGACGACCCCGTCCTCGCCGCCGAACGCCGGCTCGCCGCCCTCTGCCGCGGCTACGTCGGCTTCGCCGTCGAACACCCGGGCCTCTACCGCGCCGCCTTCGGCGCCGTCCGCCCCGCCGCCGAGGAGCCGCCGGCCGGACCCGCCGCCCCGCCGGCGCCCGAGATCCGGGCCTTCGCCCTGCTCCGCGAGGCCCTGGAGGCGCTCGACCGCACCGGCGGCCTGCGGCCCGCCGCCGGCGCCGCCGCCTGGTCGGCCGTGCACGGCCTCTCGCTGCTCCTCCTCGAAGGCCCGCTGCGCCGGCTCTCCGCCCAGCGCCGCGCCGACGTCGTCGAGACCACCCTCGCCATGGTCGTCTCCGGAGCCCGCGCCCGCTGACCTCCCGGCGCGTCCCCTCGCCACGGGCGGCCCCGCCGGACCGGCCCGGCGTGGCGCGGGGCCCCCGAATGGCGACATCCCTCGTACAACGTAAGCTGTACCGGTCTGATCCACACCGCCCGCGGCGCCCCCGGGACAACCCGGCGGGCGCGTGCTCCGCGTGCGGCGGCGTGTCCGAAATGGGATGGATTCGATCGGCAGTGTAGAACGGGAGATATGACGGCCATGACGCAGAATCTCCATCTCCCCGTGGGTGTCGCCGTCCCCCCGTCGGGCGCCGCCCGGTGACGGCTTCCCGGCACGTGCGCACCGACGACCCCTCGCGCACCACACTCGGCAAGGCCGCGGACGAGAACTTCCCCGTGGCCCCCTTCTTCCTGCCCCGCGCCTGGCGCGACGACCTCATGGCCGTCTACGGCTACGCCCGGCTCGTCGACGACATCGGCGACGGCGACCTCGCCCCCGGCGGCGCCGACGCCTTCGGCCTCGGGTCCGACGCCGGCCCGCTCCCCCTCCTCGACGCGCTGGAGGAGGACCTGGACCGGGTCTTCGACGGGACCCCCCGCCACCCGCTGCTGCGCGCCCTCCAGCCGACCGTCCGGCGCCACGGCCTCACCCGCGGCCCCTTCCTCGGCCTGATCCAGGCCAACCGGCAGGACCAGCTCGTGAGCCGCTACGAGACCTACGACGAGCTCCTCGCCTACTGCGAGCTCTCCGCCAACCCCGTCGGCCGGATCGTCCTCGGCATCACCGGCACCGCCACCCCCGAGCGGATCCGCCGCTCCGACGAGATCTGCACCGCCCTCCAGATCGTCGAGCACCTCCAGGACGTCGCCGAGGACCTGCGCCGCGACCGGATCTACCTCCCCGCCGAGGACCTCAAGCGGTTCCACGTCACCGAGGACGAGCTCGCCCGGCCCACCGCCGGCGCCGCCGTGCGCTCCCTCGTCGCCTTCCAGGCCGAACGCGCCCGCGCCCTGCTGCACGCCGGCACCCCGCTCGTCGGCAGCGTCCGCGGCCGCCTCCGCCTGCTCCTCGCCGGCTTCACCGCCGGCGGACTCGCCGCGCTCGACGCCATCGCCGCCGCCGGCTTCGACGTCCTCGCCGGACCGCCGAAGCCCACCAAGCCGAGCCTGACGCGCCAGGCGGGAGCGGTCCTGCTCCACGCGCGAAAAGAGGGGGGATCGTGACCGTGGAGGAACTGACCCGGCCGTCCGCGCCGGTGCAGGCCGCGTACAGCTACTGCGAGGCCGTCACCGGACAGCAGGCCCGCAACTTCGCCTACGGCATCCGCCTCCTGCCCGCGGACAAGCGGCAGGCCATGTCCGCCCTGTACGCCTTCTCCCGGCGCGTCGACGACATCGGCGACGGCCCGCTCGCCCCGGAGGAGAAGCACGAGCGGCTCGAGGCCACCCGGACCCTGCTCGACCGGGTCCGCAAGGGCGACGTCGCCGAGGACGACACCGACCCCGTCGGCGTCGCGCTCGCCGACTCCGCCCGCCGCTTCCCGATCCCCCTCGAAGGGCTCGACGAACTCATCGACGGCGTCCTGATGGACGTCCGCGGCGCCACCTACCGCACCTGGGACGACCTCAAGGTCTACTGCCGGTGCGTCGCCGGAGCCATCGGCCGGCTCTCCCTCGGCGTCTTCGGCACCCAGCCGGGCGCCGCCGGAGCCGACCGGGCCGCCGAGTACGCCGACACCCTCGGCCTCGCGCTCCAGCTCACCAACATCCTCCGGGACGTCCGCGAGGACGCCGGCAACGACCGCACCTACCTGCCCGCCGACGACCTCGCCCGCTTCGGCTGCGAGGACGGCTTCGGCGCCCGCGCCCTGCCCGCCGGCGCCGACTTCGCCGGGCTCGTCCACTTCGAGGTCCGCCGCGCCCGCGCCCTCTTCGCCGAGGGCTACCGGCTGCTGCCCATGCTCGACCGGCGCAGCGGCGCCTGCGTCGCCGCCATGGCCGGCATCTACCGCCGGCTCCTCGACCGCATCGAGCGCGACCCCGACGCGGTGCTCCGCCGCCGGGTCTCGCTGCCCGGCCCCGAGAAGGCGTACGTCGCCGTCCGCGGCCTCTCCGGCCTCGACGCCCGCCACATCGCCCGCCGCACCGCCCGGGGGCGCGCCTGATGGCCCCCGTCGACCAGGCCGGGAAACCGGCCCCGAGCGCCGTCGTCGTCGGCGGCGGGCTGGCCGGCGTCACCACCGCCCTCCAGCTCGCCGAGGCCGGCGTCGCCGTCACCCTCCTCGAAGGCCGGCCCCGCCTCGGCGGCCTCGCCTTCTCCTTCCGCCGCGGCGAGCTCACCGTCGACAACGGCCAGCACGTCTACCTCCGCTGCTGCACCGCCTACCGCTGGTTCCTCGACCGGATCGACGGCACCCGCCTCGCCCCCCTCCAGGACCGGCTCGACGTGCCCGTCCTCGACGTCGGCCACCCCCGCGGACCGCGCCTCGGCCGGATCCGCCGCGACCCGCTGCCGGTCCCCTTCCACCTGGCCCGCAGCCTCGCCACGTACCCCCACCTCTCCCTCGCCGAGCGGGCCTCCGTCGGCCGCGCCGCGCTCGCGCTCAGGAAGCTCGACCCGGCCGACCCGGCCCTCGACGGCATCGACTTCGGCACCTGGCTCGGCCGGCACGGGCAGTCGCCCCGCGCCGTCGAGGCGCTGTGGGACCTCATCGGCGTCCCCACCCTCAACGCCCCCGCCCCCGGGGCCTCCATGGGGCTCGCGGCCATGGTCTTCAAGACCGGGCTGCTCACCGACCCCGGCGCCGCCGACATCGGCTGGGCCCACGTGCCGCTCGGCCGGCTCCACGACACCCTCGCCGCGAAGGCCCTCGACGGGCTCGGCGTCCGGACCCTGCTGCGCACCAAGGCCGAGCGGATCTCCCGCACCGGCGACGGCCGCTGGACCGTCGAGGTGCCCGGCGAGACCCTCACCGCCGACGCCGTCGTCCTCGCCGTGCCGCAGACCGAGACCCACGCCCTGCTCCCCGAGGGCGCCCTCGACGACGCCGACCGGCTCCTCGACATCGGCACCGCGCCCATCCTCGACCTGCACGTGGTCTACGACCGCAAGGTGCTGAAGCGGCCCTTCTTCACCGCCCTCGGCTCCCCGGTCCAGTGGGTCTTCGACCGCACCGAGTCCGCCGGGCTCACCGGCGGCGGCCAGTACCTGGCCATCTCGCAGTCCGCCGCCCAGGACGAGATCGACGTGCCCGTCGCCGCCCTCCGCGCGCGCTACCTCCCGGAGCTGGAGCGGCTGTTGCCGGCCGCCCGCGGCGCCGGCGTCCGCGACTTCTTCGTCACCCGGGAGCGGACCGCCACCTTCGCCCCCACCCCGGGCGTCGGGCGCCTCCGCCCCGGTGCCCGCACCCGTGCGCCCGGCCTCTACCTGGCCGGCGCCTGGACCGCCACCGGCTGGCCCGCGACCATGGAGGGTGCCGTCCGAAGCGGCTTCAGCGCCGCCGGCGCCGCGCTCTCCGCCTTCGGCCGCCGCCACGACCATCCGCTGCAGGAGGCGGCATGAGTGTGATCACAGGAACCAGAGGAGAGACCGTGCCGACCGTGCCCCCGGGGTCCCCGGCCGTCGACACCGCCGACGTCAACGCCCTGCTGGAGAGGGGACGGACCCTGTCCGCCCCCGTCATGCGGGCGGCCGTCGGCCGCCTCGCGCCTCCCATGGACACCGTGGCCGCCTACCACTTCGGCTGGATCGACGCCCAGGGCAACCCCACCGACGGCGACAGCGGCAAGGCCGTGCGCCCCGCGCTCGCCCTGCTCTCCGCCGAGGCCGCCGGCGCCGCGCCCGAGGTCGGCGTCCCCGGCGCGGTCGCCGTCGAGCTCGTGCACAACTTCTCGCTGCTCCACGACGACCTGATGGACGGCGACGAGCAGCGCCGCCACCGCGACACCGTGTGGAAGGTCTTCGGCCCCGCCCAGGCGATCCTGGTCGGCGACGCGCTCTCCGCCCTCGCCAACGAGGTGCTGCTCGAACTCGGCACCGTCGAGGCCGGCCGCGCCACCCGCCGGCTGACCACGGCCAACCGGAAGCTCATCGACGGTCAGGCCCAGGACATCTCCTACGAGCACCGCGAGCGGGTCACCGTCGAGGAGTGCCTGGAGATGGAGGGCAACAAGACCGGCGCCCTCCTCGCCTGCGCCGTCTCCATCGGCGCCGTCCTCGGCGGCGCCGACGACCGCACCGCCGACAAGCTGGAGGAGTACGGCTACCACCTCGGCCTCGCCTTCCAGGCCGTCGACGACCTCCTCGGCATCTGGGGCGACCCGGACGCCACCGGCAAGCAGACCTGGAGCGACCTGCGGCAGCGCAAGAAGTCGCTGCCGGTCGTCGCCGCCCTCGCGGCCGGCGGGGAGGCGTCCGAGCGACTCGGCCGGCTGCTCGCCGAGGACGCCAAGTCCACCGAGTTCGACTCCTTCTCCGAGGAGGACTTCGCCTACCGCGCCGCCCTCATCGAGGAGGCCGGCGGCCGACAGTGGACCGCCGAGGAGGCCCGCCGCCAGCACGCGATCGCGCTCCGTGCCCTGCACGAGGTCGACATGCCCGCCCGGGTCCGCGACCAGCTGATCGCCCTCGCCGACTTCGTCGTCGTACGGAAGAAATGATCACCCACAGCCAGATATGAGTGCGCAGTCGCCGGCCGGTGCCACCCGGCGCCGGCCGACGGCAGACCCGCAGGAGCAGAGGAAACCGACTGCCACGAAGGGGAAGCCATGACAGCGACGACCGACGGAAACGCCGGGGCCCTCGGTCCCCTCGCGCCCGCGGCCCGCACGACACCACGACACCGCACCACCCCCGCGGACGGCCCCGCCGCCGCCCCGGGGCTCCTGGAGGAGGCCGCCGCCCTCGCGGCCCGCATGGCCACCGACCACCTCCTCGCCCGCCAGGACCCCGAGGGCTGGTGGAAGGGCGACCTGGAGACCAACGTCACCATGGACGCCGAGGACCTCCTGCTCCGCCGGTTCCTCGGCATCCTCGACCCGGACACCCTCGCCGCGGCCGCCCGCCACATCCGGAGCCGGCAGTACGAGGACGGCACCTGGCCCACGTTCCACGGCGGCCCCGGCGACCTGTCCGCCACCGTCGAGGCGTACGTCGCCCTCCGGCTCGCCGGGGACCGGCCCGAGGCCGCGCACATGGCCCGCGCCGCCTCCTGGGTCCGGGCCCGCGGCGGCATCGCCGGCGCCCGCGTCTTCACCCGCATCTGGCTGGCCCTCTTCGGCTGGTGGCGCTGGGAGGACCTGCCCGAGCTGCCGCCCGAGCTGATCTTCCTGCCGTCCTGGTTCCCGCTGAACATCTACGACTTCGGCTGCTGGGCCCGGCAGACCATCGTGCCGCTCACCATCGTCTCCGCGCACCGCCCGGTCCGCCCCGCGCCCTTCCCCCTCGACGAGCTGCACACCGACCCGAACCGGCCTGCGCCGCCGCGCCCGCTCGCCCCGCTCACCGGCTGGGACGGCCTCTTCCAGCGCCTCGACAAGGCCCTGCACGTCTACCACCGCTTCGCCCTCCGCGGGCTGCGCAGGGCGGCCATGAACGCCGCCTCCCGCTGGATCGTCGAACGGCAGGAGAACGACGGCTGCTGGGGCGGCATCCAGCCGCCGGCCGTCTACTCGGTCATCGCCCTCCATCTGCTCGGCTACGACCTGGAACACCCGGTCATGCGGGCCGGCCTGGAGTCCCTGGACCGGTTCGCCGTCTGGCGCGAGGAGCCCGAGGGCCCGGTCCGCATGATCGAGGCCTGCCAGTCGCCCGTCTGGGACACCTGCCTCGCCACCATCGCCCTCGCCGACGCCGGCCTGCCCGCCGACCACCCGGCCCTCGTCAAGGCCGCGGACTGGATGCTCGGCGAGGAGATCACCAAGGCCGGCGACTGGGCCGTGCGCCGGCCCGGACTGCCACCCGGCGGCTGGGCGTTCGAGTTCCACAACGACAACTACCCCGACATCGACGACACCGCCGAGGTGATCCTCGCCCTGCGCCGGGTCCGCCACCCCGACCCCGCCCGGGTGAACGCCGCCGTCGACCGGGCCGCGCGCTGGACCGCCGGGATGCAGTCCGGCAACGGCGCCTGGGCCGCCTTCGACGCCGACAACACCGGCGTCCTGCCGAACAAGCTGCCCTTCTGCGACTTCGGCGAGGTCATCGACCCGCCCTCCGCCGACGTCACCGCCCACGTGGTGGAGATGCTGGCCCACGAGGGCCGGACCGACGACCCCCGCACCCGCCGGGGCATCGACTGGCTGCTCGCCGAACAGGACCCCAACGGCGCCTGGTTCGGCCGCTGGGGCGTCAACTACGTCTACGGCACCGGCTCGGTGCTCCCCGCCCTCGCCGCCGCCGGGATCCCCGCCTCCCACCCGGCGGTCCGCCGGGCCGTCGCCTGGCTCGCCTCCGTCCAGAACCAGGACGGCGGCTGGGGCGAGGACCTGCGCTCGTACGACGACCGGTCCTGGATCGGCCGCGGCACCTCCACCGCCTCGCAGACCGCCTGGGCCCTCATCGCCCTGCTGGCCGCCGGCGAGCGCGAGTCGGAGACCGTCCGCCGGGGCGTCGCCTGGCTGACGGAGACGCAGCGGGAGGACGGCTCCTGGGACGAGCCGTACTTCACCGGCACCGGCTTCCCCTGGGACTTCTCCATCAACTACCACCTCTACCGGCAGGTCTTCCCGCTCACCGCGCTCGGCCGGTACCTGTACGGCGAGCCCACGCTCCACCGGGAAGGGTGATGGACCGCCCGCCCGGGGAACCGGGCACCGGCGTGCCGCCGCTGCTCGTCGCCTGCGCGCTGGGCATCGAGCGGTTCGCCCTGCGCGGCGGCCGGGACGGGGCGCCCGGCCCGGTCCGGGTGGTCCGCACCGGCATGGGCCCCGCCCACGCCGCCCGCGGGGTGTCCCAGGCCCTCGGCCGCTCCGGCTGGGACGGGGCCGCCGTCATCGCCTCCGGCTTCTGCGCCGGGCTCGCCCCCGGGATGCACCCCGGCGACCTGGTCGTCGCCGAGGAGACCCGCGGCCCCGGCGGCGCCACCGTCTGCGACGGCACCGACCTCCTCGTGCGGGCCCTCACCCGGGCGCTGCCCCGACGGACCGTGCACACCGGCCCGCTCACCGGCTCCGACCACGTGGTGCGGGGCCCCGAGCGGGCCGCGCTGGCCGCCGGCGGGGCGATCGCCGTCGACATGGAGTCCGCCGCCACCCTGCGTACCGCACGGGCCGCCGGACCCCGCCCCGTTGCCGCCGTACGGGTGGTCGTGGACGCCCCCGAGCACGAACTGGTCCGGATCGGCACGGTACGCGGGGGAATATCGGCCTTCCGCGTCCTCCGTGCCGTCCTTCCCGCTTTCTTCGAATGGCACCGTTCTCTGCTGCTCCCCAGGAGGTGAGCCGGTCATGGCCATGCCGCTCCGTCAGTCCGTCCGGGTCGGGACCTATCTCTTCGAACAGAAGCTCCGCAAGAGGGACAAGTTCCCCCTCATCGTCGAGCTGGAGCCGCTCTACGCCTGCAACCTCAAGTGCGAGGGCTGCGGCAAGATCCAGCACCCGGCCGGCGTCCTCAAGCAGCGCATGCCGGTCGCCCAGGCGGTCGGCGCCGTCCTGGAGTCCGGCGCCCCGATGGTCTCCATCGCAGGCGGCGAACCCCTGATGCACCCCCAGATCCACGAGATCGTGCGCCAGCTGGTCGCCCGTCGGAAATACGTCTTCCTCTGCACCAACGCGATGCTGCTGCGCAAGAAGCTCGCCGATTTCACCCCGTCCCCCTACTTCGCCTTCGCCGTCCACATCGACGGACTGCGTGAACGCCACGACGAATCAGTGGCGAAGGAAGGCGTGTTCGACGAGGCCGTGGCGGCGATCAAGGAAGCCAAGCGGCGCGGATTCCGGGTCACCACCAATTCGACCTTCTTCAACACCGACACCCCGCAGACCGTCATCGAGGTGCTGAATTTCCTCAACGACGACCTCCAGGTCGACGAAATGATGATCTCGCCCGCCTACGCCTACGAGAAGGCGCCCGACCAGGAACACTTCCTCGGCGTCGAGCAGACCCGGGAACTGTTCCGGAAAGCCTTCGCCGGCGGCAACCGGCGCCGCTGGCGGCTCAACCACTCGCCGCTCTTCCTCGACTTCCTCGAAGGAAAGGCCGACTTCCCCTGCACCGCCTGGGCGATCCCCAACTACTCCCTCTTCGGGTGGCAGCGCCCCTGCTATCTGATGAGCGACGGCTACGTCCCCACCTACCGCGAGCTGGTCGAGGAGACCGACTGGGACAAGTACGGCCGCGGCAAGGACCCGCGCTGCGCCAACTGCATGGCGCACTGCGGCTACGAACCGACCGCCGTGCTCGCCACCATGGGCTCGCTCAAGGAGTCGCTGCGGGCGGTCCGCGAGACCGTCCAGGGGAGCTGAGGGGCGGGCCATGACCGACGGGTTCGACCTGCGGGCACTGCTCGCCGAACGCGGCGGCGAGCGGTACGGGCTGCACGCCCGGTACCTCAACCCGCAGCTGCCGCGGATGCTGCACACCATCGGCTTCGACAAGGTCTACGAGCGGGCCGCCGGCGCCCACTTCTGGGACGCCGAGGGCAACGACCACCTCGACATGCTCGCCGGCTTCGGCGTCATGGGCCTCGGCCGGCACCACCCCGTCGTCCGCAAGGCCCTGCACGACGTCCTCGACGCGGACCTCCCCGACCTCACCCGCTTCGACTGCCCGCCGCTGCCCGGACTGCTCGCCGAGCGGCTGCTCGCCCACAGCCCCCACCTCGACCGGGTCTTCTTCGGCAACAGCGGCACCGAGGCCGTCGAGACCGCCCTGAAGTTCGCCCGGTACGCCACCGGCCGGCCCAGGATCGTCTACTGCGAGCACGCCTTCCACGGGCTCACCACCGGCGCCCTCTCGGTCAACGGCGAACAGGGCTTCCGGGCGGGCTTCGACCCGCTGCTCCCGGACACCCCGATCGCGCTCGGCGACCTCGACGCCCTGGAGCGCGAGCTCCGCGGGGGCGACGTGGCCGCCTTCGTGGTCGAGCCGATCCAGGGCAAGGGCGTCCAGGAGGCCCCGCCGGGCTTCCTCGCCGCCGCCCAGGAGCTGCTGCGCCGGCACGGGGCGCTGCTGATCGCCGACGAGGTGCAGACCGGCCTGGGCCGGACCGGGGACTTCTACGCGTACCAGCACGAGGACGGGGTCGAGCCGGACCTGGTCTGCGTGGCGAAGGCGCTCTCCGGCGGGTACGTGCCGGTCGGCGCCACGCTGGGCAGGGACTGGATCTTCAAGAAGGTCTACTCGTCCATGGACCGGGTCCTGGTCCACTCGGCCAGCTTCGGCTCCAACGCCCAGGCGATGGCGGCCGGGCTCGCGGTGCTCTCGGTGATGGAGTCCGAGGGGACGGTCGCGCACGTGCGGCGGGTCGGCGGGCTGCTGAAGAGCCGCCTGGAGGAGCTGGTGCCCCGGTACGAGCTGCTGCACGCGGTGCGCGGCCGGGGTCTGATGATCGGGATCGAGTTCGGCCGGCCGAGCTCGCTGGGGCTGCGCGGCCGGTGGGCGATGCTCCAGACGGCCCGGAAGGGGCTCTTCGCGCAGATGGTGGTGGTGCCGCTGCTCCAGCGGCACCGGATCCTCACCCAGGTCTCCGGCGACCATCTGGAGGTGATCAAGCTGATCCCGCCGCTGGTGATCGACGAGGCGGACGTGGACCGCTTCGTCACCGCCTTCACGGCGGTCATGGAGGACGCCCACGGTGGCGGGGGGCTGCTCTGGGACTTCGGGAAGACGCTGGTCAAGCAGGCGGTCGCGCAGCGCTGAGCGGTCGCTCCCGGGAGCTGACCCTGTCGCCTTTTGCCTCTGAGGCAAGAAACTTGCCTCAGAGGCACGTTCCTGGCGGAATGGACGCATGGACCACGTCCCCCGGGGCCCCGCCCCGGAAACCGCCGCCCCCGATCTGGTGCCCGACGTCGCCCCGCAGCTGCGGGCCCTGCGCCGGCGCCGGGGGCTCACCCTGGAGGCCGCCGCCCAGCGGGCCGGACTCTCCCCGGCCCACCTCTCGCGGCTCGAGACCGGGAACCGGCAACCCTCGCTGCCGATGCTGCTGGCCCTCGCCCGTATCTACGGTACGACGGTCGCCGAGCTGCTGGGGGAGACCCCGCCCGAGCGCGACCCGGTGATCCGGGCCGGCCGCTCGGAGCCGGTCGAGGCCGACGGCTGGGTCTACCGGCAGGCCGGCGGCGCCGGCCGGGCGATGCAGTGCCTGCGCGTCCACGTGCCGTACGCCACCCGCGCCGACATCGTGCGCGTGCACCCCGGCGAGGAGTGGCTGCACGTCCTCGACGGGCAGGTCCGGCTCGCGCTCGGCGAGACCGTGCACCTGCTCGATCCCGGGGACAGCGCGCACTTCGACTCGCTCACCCCGCACCGGATCGGCGCGGCCGGCCGCGCCGGCGCCGAGGTGCTCTTCGTCCACACCCTGCTGCAGAGCCCCGCCGCCGAGCTGTGCCTGGGCGGCGGCGCCCCGCATCCCGTCTGAGCCCCGAAGGGTTGACCGACATGTCCGACAAGTCAGTGCATTCCGCCCCGGTCACCGGCGAGGAGCGCGGGGAGGGCAAGTTCCCCAAGGGGCTGGTGCTCCGCCTCTTCGCGTACCTGATCGCCGGTCACCTCTTCGCCGGCTTCCTCTACCTGCTCTTCATGCTCGGCGGGCAGAACCAGTAGCCGGTCCCGGGCGGTTCCTCACGCCTCCGTGAGGAACCGCTCCCGCAGCCGCTCGCGGGTCTCGGGCGCCAGCTTCAGGCCCTCCGCGAGGTAGACGTCCACGGAACCCCAGGTCGCGTCGATCGTCTCGAAGGCGGCCCGCAGGTATTCCACCCGCGCGTCGAAGAGCGGGCTCAGCAGCTCCATCACCTCGGGCGCCATCGCGTCCCGGGCGGTGGAGCTGCGGCGCACCTTGTAGCGGCGGTGCGGGGCGTCGGACTTCACGTAGTCGGCCTCGATGGCCGCGCGCTCCACGCCCAGCGCGAGCAGGGTGATCGCGATCGAGAGCCCGGCGCGGTCCTTGCCGGCCGCGCAGTGCATCAGGGCCGGGACCGAGTCCTCGGCGAGGGCGTGCAGCACCCGGCTGTGCTCGGCGGTCCGCTCCACGATCATCCGGCGGTACGAGCTCCGCATCCGCTCCGCCGCCTTGCCGTCGCCCAGCAGGCCGCGCAGCGTGTCGAGGTCGCCCTCCCGGACCATCCGCCAGAACTCCTTGCCGTCGGCCGGGTCGCTCAGCGGTATGTTCACGTTCCGCACGCCCGGGAGCTCGACGTCGGGCCCCTCCACCTTGGCGTCGGCGGCGTTGCGGAAGTCGAAGACGGTGTGCAGGCCGAGGCCGGCCAGGAAGGCCGCGTCGGACTCGGTGGCGTCGGCGAGGTGGCCGCTGCGGAACAGGGCGCCGGGGCGGACGGTGCGTCCGTCCGTCGTCGGCAGGCCGCCCACGTCCCGGAAGTTGCGGACCTCCGCGAGCTCGGGCTCGCCGGGTTCGAGGGGCGACTGGACCTGCGGCAGCTGCTGCGTCACGGATGCTCCAGGGGGTAGGCGTTCGCGGGGCCGGGACGGATCGGTTCCCCCTGCAATCATCGCCGGGAGCGGGGGTGCGGCGCACCCCCCTGGACGGTAATGGGTGATCTGTCCGTATTGCGATGGTTGGGGTAACGCGCCCTGGTTGAGGGGGAGATGGCATTCAGTGCGTGAGCAGCGTCATAGAAGTGACGGATCGTGGCCGACCGCCCGGTCCAATTCCCGTCCTCGAAAAGGGAATCGAGGGGCCGTCATCGACGGAGGGTGACCGGAATTCCGGGCCCGAAGATCGCCCCGGAATGCCCGGTGAATTCCGCGGCTTGTTCGCGCCGACCCCGCTCGTCTAGCGTCGCCGTCAATCCGGTCGGACCGCCGAATCCTGCCACCGTCCGGAATTCGACCCCATCCCATCGCACGGCAGGAGCGGGGGACCCAAGGAAGTACGCCGGTCCCGCGACGCAGGACGGCTCGGGGTGAAGCCGCGTGAGAAGCGCGGCCGGGCATCTCCAGTCCGAACCCGACAGCTCACCTCGCAGGCGCCGGAGAGGAATTCGCCATGCCCGCGAAGGGTAAGCACCGCCGCCAGAAGTCCACCCTCATCACCCGTGGCCTGGTCGCCGCCGGCACCGGTGGCGCCGTCGTCGCCCTGCCGTTCATCGGCGCCACCGGAGCCCACGCCGCCGAGCAGGCCGCCCCGGCCGCCGTCTCCGGCACCGTCGTGAGCGCCGCCGCCCACGTCCAGGCCCCCGCCGCCGCCCCGGCCGCGAAGGCCGCCGCCCCGAAGACGTACTCCGTCGTCGCCGGCGACTACCTGTCCAAGATCGCCGCCGAGCACGACGTCGCCGGCGGCTGGCAGAAGCTCTACGCGGACAACCGCCAGGTCGTCGGCGAGAACCCCTCGCTCATCCTCCCGGGCATGAAGCTCACCCTCGGCGCCAAGAACCCCGCCAAGGCCGCCGCCCCGAAGGCCGCGGTCAAGGCCGCCCCGAAGGCCGAGCGCAAGGCCGCCCCGAAGGCCGCGGTCAAGGCGGCCCCGAAGGCCGAGGCGAAGGCCACCGAGCAGACCCGCGCCTCGCGCTCCACCGAGCGCGCCGCCGCCCCGGCCGCCGCCGCCCAGCCGGCCGCGTCCTCGGGCTGGGTCGCCCCCGTCTCCGGCGGCATCTCCACCCCGTACCGCGCCTCCGGCTCCATGTGGTCCTCCGGCTACCACACCGGCGCCGACTTCATCGCCTCCTCCGGCACCACCGTCCGCGCCGTCGGCGCCGGCACGGTCGTCTCCGCCGGCTGGAGCGGCGCGTACGGCAACGAGGTCGTCATCCAGCACGCCGACGGCAACTACTCGCAGTACGCCCACCTCTCCTCCCTCTCCGTCTCCGCCGGCCAGTCGGTCAGCGGCGGCCAGCAGATCGGCCTCTCCGGCTCCACGGGCAACTCCACCGGCCCGCACCTGCACTTCGAGATCCGCACCTCGCCGAGCTACGGCTCGGACATCGACCCGCTGGCCTACCTGCGCCAGCACGGCGTCTCCCTCTGACCCGTCCGGCCGAACGGCCGCACGAAGGCCCGGCACCCCTGGTGCCGGGCCTTCGCCCTATTCCGGCTTTGGCCATTTCTTTAGCGGTGGCATATATCACCCGCCGTCAACCCCTCCTTACGGTCGCGTAGGTCACATCCGAAACGGAAGGATGTCCTGCCGTGGCAGACGATTCGAGAGAAACAGACAAGCAGGCGTTCGGTTCGTTCGGGTCGTACGCGGCGATCGGTGACAGCTTCACGGAGGGCGTCGGCGACCCCGGCCCCGACGGGACCTACGTCGGCTGGGCGGACCGCTTCGCGGTGCTCCTCGCCGACCAGCTGCCGGACCACGAGGACTTCCGCTACGCCAATCTGGCCGTCCGCGGGCGCCTCCTCGACCAGATCGTGGAGGAGCAGGTCCCCCGGGCGAAGGAGCTCGCCCCCGACCTGGTGACCTTCTGCGCCGGCGGCAACGACATCATCCGCCCCGGCACCGACCCCGACGACGTCGCCGAGCGCTTCGAGCGGGCCGTGCGCGACCTCACCTCCGCCGTCGGCACCGTGATGGTCACCACCGGCTTCGACACCCGCGACGTGCCCGTGCTCAAGCACCTGCGCGGCAAGATCGCCACGTACACCGCCCACGTCCGGGCCATCGCCGACCGCTACGACTGCCCGGTCCTCGACCTGTGGTCGCTGAGGTCGGTCCAGGACCGGCGCGCCTGGGACGACGACCGGCTGCACCTCTCGCCCGAGGGGCACACCCGGGTCGCGCTGCGCGCCGCCCAGGTCCTCGGCCTGCCGGTGCCCGCCGACCCCGACCAGGAGTGGCCGCCGCTGCCCGCCCGCGGCCCGCTGGAGGTCCGCCGGGACGACATCCTGTGGGCGCGCGAGTACCTGGTGCCGTGGATCGGCCGGCGGCTGCGCGGCGAGAGCTCCGGCGACCACGTCGAGGCGAAGCGCCCCGACCTCATGCCCCTGTAGTCCAGGGGCGGCCGGCGGGGATCCGCTCCAGGACCCCGCCGGCGAACACGTCGTACAGCGGCAGCGTCTCCAGGTGGACGTAGCCGATGTGGCAGTCGCAGACGGCGAGCGGGCAGGCGCGCGGCCGCAGCGCGGCCCGGTACGAGCCGTCGTACAGATTGCCCAGCTCCGCCGGGACGAAGTGGCAGCGCCGCACCGTCCCGGCGCCGTCCACCGACACCACCGACGCGCCGGTCCGGCAGGGCAGCCCCGCCGAGCGGTGCGGATGCCTGCTGTACGGGAAGAGCGGGTCGACCCCCGTCCACGCCGCCGCCTCCGCGTCGGTGTACGTGTGCCCCTCGGCGGCGTTCACCCACAGGTAGACGTGGTCCGGCAGCGCCGCCCGCAGCCGCAGCGCCTCCCCGTGGTGCTCGGGCAGGCCGACGACGCCCACGCTGAACCGGACGCCGCGGGCCGCCAGGTCGAGCGCCTTGCCGAGGAAGCGGTCGTACGGGGTCTGACCCGGGTGGTACGTGCACCACAGGGCCAGCGTGCCGAGGTCGGCCTCGTCGAGCCACGAGGTCCGGCAGCTCAGATTGGTCTGGATGGCCACCCGCTCCACGTGCGGCAGCCGCGACAGCTCGACCATCGCCCGCCGGTACCAGGAGCGGACCAGCCCCTCCCCCCACGGGGTGAAGAGGATCCGCAGCCGGTCCCCGGCCTGCCCGGCCGCCCAGCCGGTGAACCGCTCCAGCGCCGCCCGGTCCGCCCGCAGCGTCTCCGGGCTGTCCCGCCGCTTGGCGAACGGGCAGTACGGGCAGTCGTAGTCGCAGGAGGCGAGCGGCCCCCGGTACAGCAGCGTCAGGTCCACGCCCGCCCCTACTTCGGCTCGTACGCGGCCATCGCGGCCCGTACGGCGGGGGAGAACAGCTCGGGACCGAGCCCGTCCGAGTGCGCGAGGCCCTCCGGCGAAAGCCGCAGCAGCCCGTCCGGCGCCGACCCGTCCAGCCAGCCGTACCCGGCGAACCGCTCCAGCTCCGGACCGAAGTCCTCGTACGCCCCCGAGCCGAACCGCTTCTCGTACCCGGCGAGCTCCATCCCCTCTGCCTGGAGCAGCGACTGGAGGAGGTGGCGGCGGCGCGCCTCGCCCGCGTCCACCCACCGGCCCACCTCGGCCCGCGAGAAGTCGGCGGTCTCCGTGTAGGCGTCGATGATCGAGCGGATCTCCCGCATGTCCACCGCGTAGTCGAAGGAGTAGTGCAGCGCCGCGGTGTACGAACGGGCGCCGCAGCCCAGGCCGATCATGCCGTCCGTCTGGCAGGCGTAGTCGTCCGGCCCGGCCGGGCCCGCGTCCGCCCGCCGGAACATCCGCATCGACACCTGCTCGTAGCCGTGCGCCAGGAGGTGGTCGCGGCCCCGCCGGTAGAGCCGGAGCCGCCGCTCGTCCCACTCCCGGTCCGACTCGGCGGGGGCCGTGCGGCCCAGCCCGGTCAGCGGCCGCACGTACAGCGGGTACAGGTACAGCTCCTCGGGCCGCCAGGCGAGCGCCGCGTCCAGCGAGTACCGCCAGGACTCGTCGGTCTGCCCGTCGATCCCGTAGATGAGGTCGATGTTGAGCACCGGCACCCCGGCGTCCCGGATCCGGCCGAGCGCCGCCTCCACGTCCGCGCGGCGCTGCGGCCGGACCGCCGCCCGCGCCTCGGCGTCCACGAAGCTCTGCACGCCGATGCTGAGCCGGGTCGCGCCGCGCGCGGCGAGGACCGCGAGCCGGTCGGCGGTGGCGGTGGCCGGCGAGGTCTCCACGGAGAGCGGCACCGCCCGCAGGTCCGCCCCCATGCGGTGCTCGGCGATGTCGCAGAGCCGCTCCAGTTCGGCGGCGGTCAGGAAGGTGGGGGTGCCGCCGCCGAACGCCGCCGTCGCGAACCGCACCGGCGCCGCGTCGCCCAGCGCCTCCCGGACCGCCACGGCCTGCCGGTCGAGGGCGTCGAGATAGCGGGTCGTCAGCTCGTCCGGGGCGCCGATCCGGGTGAAGAGGTTGCAGAAGCCGCAGCGGACCTCGCAGAAGGGTATGTGCGCGTAGAGCGAGAGGGCGTCCTTCGGCTCGTCCGCCCACAGCGCGGCCAGCTCCGGCCGCTCGGGCAGCGGCCGGTACGCCGTCTTGTGCGGGTAGGCGTACACGTACGAGCGGTACGGACGCGGGTGCGGGGCGCCGGTCACGCGGCGGCTCCTTCCCGGGGACCGGCCAGCGTGAACTGCGCGTACGGCACCGTCCACACCACCTCGTGGCCGAGCCGGTGACCCGTGAACCCGTCGTCGCCGTAGGCCGTGCCGTGGTCCGAGCAGACGATCGCGAAGCAGCGGCGGCGGGAGGACATCGCCGCGAACAGCCGCCCGACGTGCCGGTCCACGTACTCCAGCGCCGCCGCGTGGGTGGCGCGGGTGTCGCCGGCCTCGCGGCTCGCGCCCGGCGTGTGGAACCAGTTGGGCTGGTGCAGCGCCGCCACGTTCACGAAGAGGAAGAGCCGTCGGTCCGCCGGGAGCGCGGCCACCACTTCCTCCGCCCTGGTCACCTGCTCCTCGAACGAGGTCGGCGACGCCACCCCGAACGACGGCTCCCAGTGGCTCTCCTGGAACAGACCGGGCAGCACCGATCCGAGCGGCGGCCGCTTGTTGAAGAACCCGACGCCGCCCACGCACACCGTCCGGTAGCCCTCGGCGGCGAGCGCGGACACCAGGTCGGGGGAGTCGTACACGAAGGTGCCGTCCGCGGTGGTCTCGCTGCCCGCGAACCGGGCCGCGAAGAGCCGCGGGTGCGGGCCCGGCGCGGCCGGGGTCGGCAGGAAACCGGCGAAGATCGCCTGGTGGGAGGCGTAGGTGAAGCTGCCGGGGGCGTGCCGCCGCTCCCAGCGGCCGTCTGGGAGGTGGCGCGCGAGGTTCGGGATGCGGCCGGCGGCGGCCAGCTCCGCGGCCACGTCGTACCGGAGGGTGTCGAGGGTGACCAGGAGCAGGTCGTGGCTGCCGACGACCTCGTTCATGTCGGGCTGGTTCACGGGGCGGTGCTCGTTCCTGTGGTGCTGGATGTCGGTGTCCCGGCGGCGCGCAGCAGGTCGGCGACCTGGGCACCGTACGTGTCCAGGCCCTCCGCCCCGCTGCCGGGGAGGCCGGTGAGGCCGGGCAGGAGGTCCCCGAAGGCGTTGACCTCGCCGACCGCGAAGCGGCGCCAGCCGGCGCCCGGCAGCAGGTCCACCCCGACGCACCGGGTGCCGGGGAAGGCCGCCGCCGCCCGCTCGCAGACGGCGAGGGCGTCCTCCCAGCGCCCGCCGGCGGCGGCGATCGCCGCCCGGACGGCGGGCAGGTCGCCGCGGGCGCCGCCGAGGTGCAGATTGGTCAGCGGGGTGCGGCTGGTGCGGACCACCGCGTGGGTGGCCCGGCCGCCGGTCACCACCACCCGCAGGTCGGCGGCCCGGTCGCCCTGCATCGCCTTCGGCAGCCAGCGCTCCACGTGCAGCCCGTCCGGGGCGAGCGCGTCGACCAGGGCGCCGACCTCCCGCGCCCCCGTGTAGCGCCGCACCCGCAGGGAGTTGAAGAGCCGACCGGAGCCGTCCCGCTCGACCGAGGTGGTCGCCTGCACCCGGTCGCCGCCGGCCGTCTCCAGGGCGAGGACCCCGGAGGCCGAGGAGCCGTGGGCCGGCTTCACGAAGACCCGGCGCAGCCCGGCGGCGGCCATCAGCGCGACCAGGTCGTCCCAGCCGCGCACCGGCGCCCCGCCGGGACCCGAGGTCGGCGAGGCCGGCACCGGCACCCCGGCGGCGGCGAGCCGGCCGTGGGTGAGCCGCTTGTCGAAGAGGACCGCCGTCTCCGCCGGATCGTCCACCAGCACCGCGCCGGCCCGCCGGGCCTCGGTCGCGAGACCGGCGACGGCGGCGGTGAACCGCTCGTACCAGAGCCGGCCGCCCTCGACCCGGGCCGGGTCGTCGGTGTCGCGCAGCAGCCGGTCCACCTCGGGCACCTCCCCGGGCGAGTCGACGCGCACGGTCTCGCCCGCCGCGAAGCGGGCCCGGCCGCGCAGCACGTCGAGCCAGCCGACGGTCCGCGCCCCGGGCAGCCCGGCGGCGCGCAGCGCGTCCTGGAAGAACGCGACGCGCCGCCCCGCCGGGTCGCCGACGACGACGAGGCGCGGACCGGCGGTCATTCGGCGACGGCGACGTAGCGCCAGACGTCCCCGTCGCCGTCGTCCTCCGGCTCCTGCGGGTCGTCCAGGACGACCCGCACCCCGTGCGGGGCGAGCGCGGCCGTCAGCCGCTCCCGCATCGCCTCGGAGAGGTAGTGGTGCGCCAGGTCCAGCTCCCGCAGATGGGTCAGCGGCTGGCCGTCGAGGAGCGCGGCCGCGCCCTCGTCGGTGAGCACGCCCATGCTGAGGTCGAGCCGGTCGAGGCGGGCGACGACCGGGGCGCTCGCCACGGCCGCGGCCACCTGGTCCTCGATGACGCTGTTGCACAGCCCCAGGCTGCGCAGGGCCGGGAACGCCTCGCCGGAGAGGAGCGGCGCCAGGTCGGCGGGGGAGGAGTCGCCGCCGTACTCGTCGGTGCCGAGCCACAGTTCGAGGCGCTCCAGGGCGGGCAGGTCGCTGCCGGCGATGCCCCGCACCACCTCGGCGCCGAGCCCGCCGGTCTCCACGACCAGGGTCTCCAGGCCGGCGTGGCGCACCGACGGGAAGGCGAGCCCGCTGCCGCCGCGCACCCCGAGCTCCCGCAGCGCCGGGTAGGCGGCGAGCAGCGGGGTCACGTCGGACTGGACGATCCACGAGATCTCGCAGTCCTCGACGGTCATGTCGCCGAGGAAGACCGCCTCCAGACCGGTCAGCCGGTCGTTCGCGGCGATGAGCGCGGTGACGATGGCGGCCGAGGACGTGTCGTAGGCGTCCTCCCAGCCGCCGACCACGATCGCGCGGACCCGGTGGGTGTCGACGGTCTTCAGGAAGTCCTCGAAGAGCCCGCCCCACTCCGGGTCGTCGCCGTCGCGGTACGTCGCGCCGGAGACCCGCCACGCCACGGCCGCCGCGTCGGGGAGGGCGTCGGCCGAGGCGGCGTCCGCGAAGTCGAGGACGGGGAGGCCGTGGAACTCCTCCAGGTAGGCCCCAATGGTCATGACGGTGGCTCCAGACGACGGACGGGTGTACGGACTACGGGCGTACGGACTGACGCCAAGAGTTGTACCAAGCCGCACCGACAGCCGGGGGCGGCGGGGCCCGGACCCGACGCGTTGTCAGTGGCGGCCTCTAGCGTCGTTCTCGTGTTCGGGCAGCGGGTTCCGGACGGGAGAGGGGAGAGCCATGTACCGGCAGGGGGACGTGCTGATCGTGCCCGTCGACGAGCGGGCCGTGCCCGCCCGGGCCAAGGGCGTGCGGGGCGAGCCGAGGGACGGCCGGGGGCGGCTCGTGCTCGCCTTCGGCGAGGTCACCGGACACGCCCACGCGATACCGGGACCCGGCCGGCTGGTGCGGGAGCCGGGGCCGTACGGCCCGTTCCTGCTCGAACTGCCCGAGGGCGGGAGGCTGGTGCACGAGGAGCACGCGCCGATCGTGCTCCCGAAGGGCTGGTACCGGGTGGTGCGGCAGCGGGAGTACGTGCCCGGCGCGTACCGGATCGTGGCGGACTGAGGACGAGGGAACGGAAGGCGACGTGGGGGACGGAACGATGAACGACGGTGACGTGTACGAGAAGTGGCGGGCGGTCGCGGCCGCCACCGGGCCCGCCGACCGGACCGCCGTCGAGGACGGCATCCGGCTGGCCTACGCCGCCGCCGGGCTGCCCGCGCCGGAGCGGGTGGTCTGGGCGGACTCGCCGCTCGCCGGGGTCGAGCTGGTCGCGGGCCTCGCGGACCGCGGGCGCCCGGTGCGCGAGGAGGTGCGGACCCTGCCCTGGGCGGAAGAGCGGCGCCGGCTCCACGACGCGCTCGGCCCGGCCGGCTGGACGGCGCACTGGCAGGCCACCGGCGCCCGGCTCTGGGAACCGACGCGGGCGCTCGCGGAGCGGGTCAGAGCCGGGGTCCTGGACGTGCTCGGGGACCGGGAGGAGCCCGGCGCGCTCACCGAGCGCGCCGGCCGCGAGCTGCTGTACGACGCGGTGCTCGGCCAGCACGACGCCGCCTGGCTCGCCGCCTTCGACGGCCACGGGACCCGGCTCGCCGGCCTCGCCGCCGTCGCCGCGCAGGCCGGCTGGTGGTGGCCGTACGAGAAGGTCGCCGTCGTCTGCGAGCGCCCGGTCGAGCTGCACCGGGACGAGGCCGGCCGGCTCGACCGCGGCGACGGCCCCGCCCTCGCCCACCGGGACGGCTTCGCCCTCCACGCCTGGCGCGGCATGCCGGTCACGCCCGGCTTCCTCGCCGGGCTCGCGGACCTCGACCCGGAGCGGATCCGCGCCGAGGAGAACGCCGAACTCCGCCGCGTGATGCTGGAGTTCTACGGATACGAGCGCTACCTGGCCGACTCCGGGGCCCGCCCCGAGGGGCACGACGAGACGGGCGCGCTCTGGCGGATCGAGCTGGCCGACGACGAGGACGTCGTCATGGTGGAGGTGGTCAACTCGACGCCCGAACCGGACGGCACCCACCGCACCTACTGGCTCCGGGTGCCGCCCACCACCAGGACCGCCCGCGAGGGCGTCGCCTGGACCTTCGGCCTCGGGGCGGAGGTGTACGAGCCGCTCGTCCAGACCTGAACCGGCCGTCCGCTGGTACGGAGAGGTGAAGGGCGGCGCCGGTCAGGAGTGGCGCCCGGGAGGCGGCGGCACCGGGTGCTGGGATGTGCCCGCCGGAGCCCCCCGGCACCCACCCGTCGAAGGGACCGCCCGTGCCGCACCGCCCCGTGACCGCCCTCCCAGGCCGCCCCGTGACCGCCTTCCCGGACCGCCGAGCCCGCGCCGCCCGGCTGCTCGCCGCCGGCGCCGTCCTCGGCGGGCTCCTCCTGGGCGCGGCCGCGCCCGCCCTGGCCGCCGCGCCCGAGCGGTCCGCACCGCGCGCCGCCGCCCGGGCCGAGACCCCGGCGACGGTCACCGTCACGGGCAGCGGCAGCGCGTCCGCCGCCCCCGACCTGGCCCTCCTCTCCGTGGGCGTGGAGGTCACCAAGGCGACGGCGAAGGAGGCTATGGCCGCGCAGACCGCCGCCGCCGAGGCGCTGCTCGCGGTCCTCCGCAAGGAGGGCATCGAGGACCGGGACATCCGCACCGACAGCCTCGCCCTCACCCCCGTCTACGCCCAGACGACCGGCGGCGAGTCCAAGGTGACCGGCTATCAGGCGAGCCAGACCTTCTCCGTGAAGGTCCGCGAGATCGACCGGACCGGCCAGGTCATCGGGGCCGTCAACGGCGCCACCGGGGACGCCGGCCGGGTGAACGGCGTCGTCTTCGACGTGGCCGACCCGAAGGAGCTGCGCGCCAAGGCCCGCGAGGCCGCCTACAAGGACGCGTACGAGAAGGCGTCCCAGCACGCCCGGCTGAGCGGCCACCGCCTCGGCCGGCTGGTCTCGCTCAGCGAGGGCGACTCGCTGCGGCCCGGCCACGGCGCGCTGCCGTCCATGCCGGCCGACGAGCCGAGCGTGCCGCTCGCCCCCGGCGAGATCCAGGAGCAGGTCACCGTCTCCGCGGTCTACGAACTGCTCTGAGACCCCGGCGGCGCCGGGAGGCCCAGTTCGCGGGCGAGCGCCTCGTCCGCCCACCGGAGCATCGCCGACCGGGAGAGGCCGCCCGCGTAGACCGTCGTCTGGACGGCGAGGCCGTCCAGGTAGGCGGTCAGCCGCCAGGCGGCACCGGCCGGATCGGCGCAGGCGAACTCGCCGGCCGCGACGCCCTCCTCGATGACCGAGGTCAGCGCCGCCTTCCACTCCCGGTCGAGGGTGACCGCGACCCGGCGCAGCTCCGGGTCGCGCAGCCCGGCCGCCCACGCCTCGATCCACAGCCGCCACCCCTTGGCCTGCCCGGTCGGGGCGTACCAGCGGACGGCGGCGCGCAGCCGCCGCTCCGCCGTCGTGCGGCGGCCGAGGACCCGCCGCAGCCGGCCGAGGTCGCCCTCCGCCGCGTGTGCGAAGGCCGCGGCGACCAGCTGTTCCTTGGTGGAGAAGTGGTAGAGCACCAGCGCGTTGCTGACGCCGAGGGCGGCGGCCACGTCGGCGATCCGGACGGCGGCGGCGCCCCGGGCCTCGATCTGCTCGACGGCGGCCCGCAGCAGCTCCTCGCGCCGTTCGGCCACGCTCAACCGCACTCTCGCCACGCCGGGAAGCCTACACAGCACATGTCGGAGTCATGATCGACGCGAGGCGCCGGGGACCGGTCAGTACCAGCCGTACCGCTCCGCGATCACCGGCAGCCGCTCCGCCACCAGGGCGTGCGCCGCCGTGCGGGGGAGGACGCCGTCGGCCTCGGCCCGGTCGAGCACCGCGCCCGTCAGCGCCCGCATCGCGCTCCGCACCCGCGCGAACGCCTGGTCCGCGTCGGCCTCGACGTCGCCGAAGAGCGTCCACCACCACCAGGCGTTGGTGCAGGAGTTGACCACCACGTCCGGCAGCACCGTGACCCCGCGCGCGGCCAGGGCGGCCTCGGCGTCCGGGAGCACCGGCATGTTCGCCGCCTCGGCGATCCAGCGGGCCCGGATCCGCCCCTGGTTCGCGGCGTCGATCGCGTACGAGACGGCGGCCGGCACCAGCACCTCCGCGTCGACCGCGAGCCACGCGTCCCCGGGCTCCTCCCGGTCGCCGGGGCGCAGCGCCGCCCGGTCCACGGTGCCGTGCCCGTCGCGGGCCGCGATCAGCGCCTCCACGTCGAGCCCGCCGGGGTTCACCACCGTGCCGCGCACGTCGGCGACCGCGACGACCGTCAGCCCGGCCCGGGCGAGGAACCGGGCGGTCGCCGCGCCCATGGTGCCGAGGCCCTGCAGGGAGACCCGGGTGCCGGCATGCGGCCGCCCGGCCCGGTCCAGCGCGACCAGCACCGACTCGGCCACCCCGAGCCCCCCGACCAGCGCGTCCAGTCCGATGCCGTCGACCTCGACGGCGAAGGCGTCCGCGAGCCGCTTCCGGGCCGCGGCCTCGTCCTCCAGGAGCGGGAAGACGGCCTGCACCGAGGAGTCGAGCCCGGCCTCGGCCATCGCGCGGTCCACCGTCTCCTGGCCGAGCCCCAGGTCCTCCCCGGTGGTCCAGAACCGCTCCACGTACGGCCGCATCGCCCGCAGGTAGCGGACCAGCACCCCGTACGCCTCGGGGGAGCGCGGATCGCAGTCGATGCCGCCCTTGGCGCCGCCCAGCGGCACGTACCGCGCGGACGGGTCGTAGTGCAGCGCCTCCTTCATCGTCATCCCCCGGGCCAGCCCGGCGACCTCCTCGGCGGTGCACCCCTCCCGCATCCGCAGCCCGCCGCTGGCCACGCCCCTGACCAGCCGGTCGACGACCAGGTGGCCGCGGCGGCCGGTGACGTGGTCGGTCCAGGTGAGGGAGATCAGCGGGGCGGCGGTCATGGGACTCCTCGGGGCGGGTTGCTGAACGCCGGTTCAGTATGACGGAGAGGGCCTGCCCGTCCCCGGCCCGGCCGCCCATAATGGAACGACCCCCACCGACCAGGAGGACCTGTGACCGCTTCCGGCTCCGACCGTCCGCTGTGGGCCCGGCTGCGCGCCCTGCGGCCCGAGTCCTTCGGCGCCGAGCCCACGGGGGAGCGGCTCGCCCGCATCCGCCGCTCGCCGCACTTCGCCGACGGCGTCTTCCAGAACCCCGAGGAGGCCCGCCGCGGCCCGTCCGGTTCCACCACGGACCTGATGAAGATCTACTTCGAGAAGGAGGCGCGCGCCCGCCGGGCCCCGGCCGGGGTGATCCCGGTCCACCCGACGACCGTGGCCGACCTCGCCCGCCCCGCCGCCACCGGCCTGCGGATCACCTGGCTGGGCCACTCCAGCGTGCTCGCCGAGATCGACGGCGTACGGATCCTCTTCGACCCGGTCTGGGGAGAGCGCTGCTCGCCCTTCTCCTTCGTCGGCCCCCGCCGGCTCCACCCGGCCCCCGCGCCGCTGGCCGCGCTCGGCCCGGTCGACGTCGTCGTGATCTCCCACGACCACTACGACCACCTCGACCTGCCGACGATCAAGGCGCTGGCCGGCACGGACACCCTCTTCGCCGTCCCGCTCGGCGTCGGCGCCCACCTGGAGCACTGGGGCGTCCCCGCCTCCCGCCTGCGCGAGCTGGACTGGCACGAGTCCACCGAGGTCGGCGACGTCACCCTCACCGCCACCCCGGCCCGCCACTTCTGCGGCCGCGCGATCCGCAACCGCCAGCACACCCTCTGGGCCTCCTGGTCCGTCCGCGGCCCGCGCCACCGCGTCTTCCACAGCGGCGACACCGGCTACTTCCAGGGCTTCCGGGACATCGGCGCGGCCCACGGCCCCTTCGACGTGACGATGATCCAGATCGGCGCCTACTCCGAGTTCTGGCCCGACATCCACATGACCCCGGCCGAGGGCCTCCGGGCCCACCTCGACCTCCAGGGCGGCAGCCCCGGCGGCGTCCTGCTCCCGATCCACTGGGCCACCTTCAACCTGGCCCCGCACGCCTGGGCGGAGCCGGGCGAGTGGACGAAGGACGCGGCGGAGGAGGCCGGGCAGGCGGTGGCGTTCCCTCGTCCCGGTGAGCCGTTCGAGCCGGCGGGGAAGCTGCCTGCGGATGCGTGGTGGCGCGGGGTGTCCCAGCCGATCGCTCGTCCGTGGCGCCGGCCGAAGCAGGCGCAGATTCCCGTCGAGGCGTCCGAGCGGGATCTCGACCTGGCGGGTGATCGGTGAGGTCGGGTGAGGACGAGCTGGGCAGGGTCGTGGCCCTGCTGGCTCGTCTCTCCGGCGAGGAGCGTGATCGTGTGGTGCGCGCTCTGGACGGTCCGTCCCGGCGGTAGCGTTCGGTCGCCCTGGGGCGTGGGGGCGGAGGCGGCGTGATCCCGGGGGAGCGATGAAGACCTGGATCCCTCCAACGTTCCCACGAGGGGCGGGGACGGTACGCGTGAGAGACGCGTGCGTGGGGCCGTGACGCGGTCCTCCCGTCGGGACGGGCCGCGGTAGCGGCGGCCAGGGGAAGGGCGACGGGTACGGTCGTCAGGATCTGACCGACGCCCATACCCACACCGCACGGCGCGGGTCACGCGCGTGTGCGGCGGGACGGCACGGGTTCGTTCACCGTACGTACACCGTGACCCGGTGTTACCCGTCGCACGGCGGCCGCCGTGCGGACACTCTCCGGGTTCAGGCTCTCGCAGGTCCAACCACCCTCTTGCAGAGGAGACTTGCGTGACCCGCTCCGCCGTCGTCCGATCGGCCGCGCTGGCCGTGACCATGGCTCTCGCGGCCGTGGCACTGGCCGCGCCCGCCGAGGCCCGGCACCGCCTGGACGCCGACACCCTGCCCGCCGTGACCCCCCGTGCGGAGACGCCGGTGCTCCACGACGACGATGAGGGCGGCAACGCCGACGCGGACGACCCGGCCATCTGGCGCAACGCCGCTGCGCCCGGCCGCAGCCTCGTCGTCGCCACCGCCAAGGAGGGCGGCCTGCGCGTCTACGACCTGGACGCGCGACTGGTGCAGTCCATAGCCGCACCGCCCGCCGCGGGTGAGGACGACGCCCCGGCCCGCTTCAACAACGTGGACCTCGTCCATGGGCTCCGGCTCTCCTCGGGGAAGGCGGATCTGGCCGTCACCAGCGACCGCGGCCACGACCGGCTGCGCTTCTACCGCATCGACCGCGACCGCGTCGGCGGCCCGCTGAGCGATGTCACCGACCCGGCCGCGCCGCCGGTGTTCTCCCAGGACCAGGCCGAGATCAACGACCAGCGGACCGCCTACGGCCTGGCGACCTGGACGGACCGGGCGACCGGGAAGTCCTACGCCCTGGTCAGCCGCCGCGAGCGCACCAGCATCGCCCTCCTGGAGCTGCTGCCGGCCGCGGACGGCAAGGTGACCTACCGCAAGGTCCGCACCCTGGACCTGCCGTCCTCCTTCCGGCTGCCCGACGGCACCTCGTGGTCCCCGTGCGGCGAGCCCGGTGAGCTGCCGCAGGTCGAGGGCATGGTTGTCGACCCGGCCAACGGCATGCTCTACGCCGGTCAGGAGGACGTCGGCGTCTGGCGCATGCGCGCCGACCTCACCGGCACGCCGAAGCTGATCGACAAGGTCCGCGAGTACGGCGTCCCCGGCGTCTACGACGAGGAGACCGAGGAATGCACGCCGGGCGCCGACCCCGGCTTCGGCGGCACGAAGATCTCCGCCGACGTCGAGGGCCTGACGCTTCTCACGGAGTCCGACGGTGACGGCTACGTCCTCGCCTCCAGCCAGGGCGACGACACCTTCGCCGCCTACGACCGCGAGCTGGAGGACGCCAACGAGTACGAGGGCGGCTTCCGGGTGGCCGCCGTGAACGAGACCCTCGACGGCTCCGAGGAGTGCGACGGCGCCGCGGTCCTGAACGCCCCGCTCGGCTCCCAGTACCCCAACGGCCTCCTCGTCGTCCAGGACGGCCACGACGCCCCCGGCGACGGCGACCGCGACGCGACCAACTTCAAGTTCGTCGACCTCGCCGAGGTCATGGACGTCCTCGACGACTGACCGCCCCCGCCAGGCCGTGGTGTACCGCCGCTGATGCCGACGCGCGGGCCGAACGAGCCCCGCGCGTCGGCGTTCCCGTGAACAGTTGGCGTTGCCCAGCCTGTTCCAGGACACCGTGACGTACGTGCTGTCCTTGCGGACGTCGATCAGTCCGTCGGCGGTGTGCCGCAGGCCGTTGTGGTCGACCCAGACGTGGTGGGCGCCGTCCATATGGATGGCGTCGAAGTCGTGCTCCTTGTCGTTCCACACGCCTTGGTACGAGTCACGGATCGTCAGGTTCCGGATGATCACGTTGTGGACGCCCGGGCCCAGGAAGAACCCGCCGCCGACGATGTGCCCCCGCGTCCCGGAGCCGATGATCGTCTTGTCCGAAGCGACCTCGATCTCCTTGCCTACGGGGGACATCTCGATCGTGTCGGCGACGACGATGATGTACGGCTCGGCGGCGGTCGCGTACTTCTCCAGCTGGGCGAGTGACGTGACGGTGACGGTGCTGCCGTTCCGGCCGCCGTACGTACCGTTCTGCCCGAGGGCGTCGACCGAGGCGAAGCCGTCGGCGGCGTCGGCCGCCCCTGCGGGCACCTCGGCCGCGACGGCCCTGCCGTCCGCGCCCGGTCCCAGGCCGAACACGGACCCGTAGGCCAGGACTCCTGCGGCGGCCAGTGTCACCGGCAGAGCGATGGCCAGGGCCTCCGGGGCCGGCGGTGACGGGCCGCGCGGTGGTTCGACGTCATGGGCACTGTCCGTTCCGTGGAGGGGGTGGTCGAGACGTTGTCGCCGCCGGGGACGGATAGGTTGCCGGGTCTGCTGTCCTTCCCGGCGGGGCCAGCCGGCGGCCGGCGGGCGCGGGAGAGCCGTGCCGGCTACGGGCTGCCGTCGGTGCCGGGCCGAGGCGACGGAGGACGTCGCGGTGGCGTGGTCGGGGCCGGTGCCGCCCCCGTTGGATCCTCAACGCTCCGTGGGGGCCAGCCCCCGCAGGCGCAGCCAGCGCAGGTGCTCGACGGCCGTCGCGCCCCTTCCGCCCGCGTGATCGGCGAAGGGCCATTCCCTGATGTCCTTCTCGCCCGCGTAGTTCTGGTAGGCCGCCAGCACGGTGGACGGCGGGCAGACGGGGTCCATCAGGCCGGCGCTGAACAGGGCGGGGGCCGTCGCGCGCCGCGCGAAGTGCACGCCGTCGAAGTGGGCGAGGGTCGAGAAAGCCCGCTCGGCCGCGTGCGGGGCGTGACGGCGCAGGTAATCGACGATCTCCGTGTACGGGCCCTCGGTCGCGGTCTCGGCGCCGCGCCGGACGTGACACAGGAACGGCACGTCGGGGAGGGCGCCGGCGATGCCGTCGCCGGCCAGGCCGGCCACGGCGACGGCCAGGCCACCGCCCTGGCTGGCTCCCTGGACGACGATCCGGTCCGGGTCCACGTGCGGGATGGAGCGCGCGGCGTCTACGGCGAGGACGCAGTCGGTGACGAGGCGGCGGTAGTAGTGGGCGTGGGGATCCTCGATCCCCCGGGTCATGTAGCCGTGCACCCAGTGGGGACCCGCGTCCGGGTGGGGGTCGGGGGTGTCGTGGCCCTGGCCCCGGCTGTCGACGACGAGGTGGGCGTAGCCGGCGGAGGCGTACAGGAGGTGGTCGGTCACCAGTCCCCGTCCGCCGCTGTATCCGAGGTACGTGATCACCGTCGGCAGCGGCTCCTCGGCCTGCGACGGGAGGAGGAGCCAGGCGGCGACCGGGTGCCCGCCCCAGCCGGAGAACCGTACGTCGTAGGTGTCGAGCGTGGTCAGGGGGGAGTCCCGGACGGGGCGGACCTCCGGAGCGCGGCCGGCCGCGCGGGCCGTCCGCAGGGTCTCGGACCAGAAGGCGTCGAAGCCGTCCGGCTCGGCCGGGGCTTCGTCCCGGGCGGCCGGGTGGTCGAGGGGCAGGTCGGCGTACGGCATGGGAAGGGCTTCTCCTCGGAACGGGGTGACCGCGCGGGGGAGCGGGGCGCGGTCGTCGTCGTACGACAGGAGGGGCGGAACGGCGTCGGGCGCTCCGCACCCTCTCGCGGTCCGCCTCTCCGCGGCGGCCCGACAGCGGTTGCGGAGGTCACTCTGCCCACGTCCCGATAACGTTGTCCAGTAAAGCCTTTCCGGTTAAGCCGAGGTTTAGTAAAACTCCTTCTGCCCGGCCATACACGCCTGGACCGATCAGCCGTATTCACCCAAGCTCGCACCTGTCACCGGCCCCGCACGAGAGGATTCATGTTCCGTGAGCGACTTCCCGGTCTTCCCGCCCGGCTTCGAATTCGGTGCCGCCACCTCGGCCTACCAGATCGAGGGCGGCACGCGAGACGACGGACGGGGGCCGTCGATCTGGGACACCTTCTCCCGGCGCGCCGGCGCCGTGTCGGACGGCACCAGCGGCGAGACGGCCTGCGACCACTACCACCGGCACCGGGAGGACGTGGCCCTCCTCGCGGACCTCGGGGTGTCCGTCTACCGCTTCTCCGTCGCCTGGCCGCGCGTCCAGCCGTCGGGCTCGGGACCGGTGAACGCCCGGGGACTCGACTTCTACGCCCGCCTGGTCGATGACCTGCTGGAGGCCGGCATCAAGCCGGTCGCCACCCTCTACCACTGGGACCTTCCCCAGCCCCTGGAGGACCGGGGCGGCTGGCGGTCCAGGGGCACTGCCGAGCGCTTCGCGGAGTACACGGCCCTGGTCGCGGAGAGGCTCGGGGACCGCGTGGCCCGGTGGATCACCCTGAACGAACCCTGGTGCAGCGCCTTCCTGGGATACGCGAACGGCGAGCACGCTCCGGGAGCGCGCGAGGGGACGCCCGCGCTCGCCGCGGCCCACCACCTCCTGGTCGGCCACGGCCTTGCCATGGGCGCCCTGCGCGCCGCCGGGGTCCGGGAAGCGGGCATCTCGCTCAACCTCGACCGGGTCCGCCCGGCCACGCCGGACCCCGCCGACGCCGAGGCCGCCCTGCGCGCCGAGACCCAGCGCAACCTCATGTGGACCGACCCGCTGCTGACGGGACGCTACGCCCCCGGCGAGCCGGACACCTTCGGGGAGCTGATCGAGCGCCAGGACTTCCGCCGAGAGGGCGACCTCGCACTCGTCTCCGCCCCGATGGACTTCCTCGGCCTCAACTACTACACGCCGTCCACCGTGCGCGCGGCCCCCTGGCGCGAGCCCGATCCGGCCCGGCGCACCGCGATGGACAACCGTTTCGAAGGGGTGGACCACCCGGGTGTCCGCCACACCGCTATGGGCTGGGCCGTCGTCCCCGACGCCCTGAGGGACCTCCTCGTCTCCCTCCGCGACCGTTACGGTGCCCTCCTTCCGCCGATCCACATCACAGAGAACGGTTCCGCCGAGCACGACGTCCCCGCCGCGGACGGCATCGTGCACGACGCCGACCGGATCGCCTATCTGGAGAGTCACCTCCGGGCGGCCGCCGCGGCCATCGCGGACGGCGTCGACCTGCGGGGCTACACCGCGTGGTCGCTTCTGGACAACTTCGAGTGGGCGTTCGGTCACAGCAGGCGCTTCGGCCTGGTGCACGTCGACTTCCCGACCGGGACGCGCACCCCCAAGGCGTCCTACCACTGGTACAAGGCGGCCTCCGCGGCCCGTGAGCACCGGGGCGAGTGACCCCCGCGCCTCCGACGGCGAGAAGGCGCCGGTCGTCCGCGTATGTGACTTAACCGGATCCGTTTCGGTCTAGACAACGTTGTCAACCGTCGGCAGAGTGGTGCTTCGTACAGTTCGGATGGTTCGGAGAGGTTGGGCGGGATGGTGTACGGAGCGCTGGACATCGGCGGTACGAAGATCGCTGGGGCGCTGGTCGACGCCGAGGGGCACGTGGTGGCGCGGGCGCAGCGGCCGACGCCCGCGCGTGAGTCCGCCGAGGTGCTGATGGCCGCGGTGACCGCCGTCCTGGACGAGCTGGCCACCCGTCCCGAGTGGGCCTCGCTGTCCTGCCTGGGAATCGGGAGCGCGGGGCCCGTGGACACGTTCGCGGGCACGGTGAGTCCGGTCAACATCCCGGCCTGGCGCTCCTTCCCCCTGGTGGAGCGCGTGCGGAGTCATCCCGCCGTTCCGGACGGGATCGAGCCGGTGCTCGTCGGCGACGCGGTCGCCATGACGGCGGCGGAACACTGGATCGGAGCGGCGAAGGACACGGCGAACGCCCTGTGCATGGTCGTCTCGACCGGGGTCGGCGGCGGGCTGGTCCTGGGAGGTTCCGTCCACGCGGGGAGGACCGGGAACGCCGGCCACATCGGCCACATCACCGTCGACCAGCACGGCCCGCTGTGCCCCTGCGGCGCCCGTGGGTGCGTCGAGCGCTACGCCAGCGGTACGGCGATCGCCGCCCACGCCCTGGAGTCCGGTTGGACGCCCCCGGCGGGCCTTCCCGCCACGGCACGCGAGGTGGCCGCCTCGGCCCGCGCGGGCGACCCGAGGGCGCTCGCCGCGTTCGACCGGGCCGGCCGCGCCCTGGCCGCCGCCATCGCGGCGACCGCCGCGCTCGTCGAACTCGACCTGGTCGTCGTGGGCGGCGGGGTCTCGCAGACGGGCGACCTGCTGTTCGCACCGCTGCGGCACCACCTGAAGGCGTACGCCGCCCTCGACTTCACGCGTGACCTCCCGGTCGTGCCCGCCGGCCTGGCCCTCGACGCCGGACTGATCGGCGCGGCCGCCGCGGGCGTCGCCGCCTCCGAGCTCTCCCGCGCCGGAGCCGGGACGCGGGGGCGAACGGCCACCTGACCCGGCCGCCCCGCGGTCACCTGGCCTCCGACCTCCCCGGCCGTGCGAGGACGGGCCTCCCCCGTGCCCGCACGCACCGGCACCGGGCGCCCTTCGGGGCACCGCGGTGCCCCCGCTTCCACCCCGCCGCCCGAACTCCAGGAAACGCCCATGGACCTCCTCCACAACACCGTCCAGCCCTATGACTGGGGCTCCCGCACCCTGCTGCCGGAACTCATGGGCGAGCCGCCCACCGGAGCGCCCCAGGCCGAACTCTGGATGGGCGCCCACCCGGCGGCGCCCTCCCGCGTGCTCAGGGAGAACGTCCTCACCCCCCTGGACCGGGTGGTCGCCGGGAACCCGGAGGGTGAGCTCGGAGCGGCCACCGTGCGCCGGTTCGGGCCCCGGCTCCCGTTCCTGCTCAAGCTCCTGGCCGCGGACGCGCCGCTCTCCGTCCAGGTGCACCCGGACCTCGCCCAGGCCCAGGCCGGGTTCGCCCGGGAGAACGCGCTCGGCGTGCCCCTGGACGCGGCCCACCGCACCTACCGCGACGACCAGCACAAGCCGGAGATGATCGTCGCCCTCACCCCGTTCCGGGGGCTGTGCGGCTTCCGGGCCTCGTCGGACGCCGCCGACCTGCTCGACTCCCTGGAGGTGCCGGCGCTCCGGCCGTATGCCGACACCCTGCGGGCCGCCCCCGAGCCCCAGGCGCTCGCGGAGGTGTTCCGGGCCTTCCTCCGCCCGCCGGCGGGCCTCCTCGGCGCCGTCGCCAGGGCGCTGGCCGTCGCGGCGGAGGGTCCCGCCGAGGCCCGCATCACCGCCTACGACCGCATCGCGCGGGCCTACCCGGGCGACTCCGGGCTCCTCTCCGCGCTGCTGCTCCGGTACGTCGAGCTGAGCCCCGGCGAGGCGCTGTTCCTCGGCGCCGGCGTCCCGCACGCGTACCTCTCCGGGCTCGGCGTGGAGATCATGGCGAGCTCCGACAACGTCCTGCGGTGCGGACTGACCTCCAAGCACGTCGACGCCGAGGAGCTGACCCGGATCGTCCGCTTCGACGCCCCCGCGGCCCGCGTGCTGACTCCCCGGGACGAGGAGGGCGAGGAGGTGTACCCGGCGCCGGTGGACGACTTCCGCCTGTCGCGGTACCTCCTGCGGGTCGGCGAGCCGTGGCGGCGCCTCACTCTGGACGCCCCGCAGATCCTCCTCTGCACCGCCGGGACCGTGACCGTCACCTCATCCGGGCAGGGCCTCGGCATCGGCCCGGGACGGGCCGTGTACGTGGCGGCGGGCGTCGAGGCGGGGCTGGAAGGGAGCGGGACGGTGTTCCGCGCCACGACGGGCACCGCGGAACGCCTCGGCTGAACGGTCGGGCCGGGCCACGAAACCCTCATGGGCCTTAACCGGTTATGTTCCAGCTCTTGTGATCGGCCAAGACGGCCCCTAGCCTCCAATCGAAAGCCGGGAATCGGCAGGAGAAATCGCCGACCGATCGAGGCGACGACCTGAACCGCACCCGCGGAGAATCCCCACCGCCCGGAATCGAGCCGCAGCACCATCCGGGCGGTGGGGCCCGGCGGCTGTCCGCCCGCCACGCGTGGACCCTCCCCCGGGCCACCGGCCCCGGCCGGCCGCGATCTCACTCCATGTCAGGCAGCACCGCGCCCGCTCTCCTCGCGGGACGCGGTACCGAATTGGGAGCACCACATGAACAGGACACGGGTCCTCTCGGCGGCGACGCTGCTCGCCCTCGCCGCCACGATCACCTCGATCCCCGCCACCGCCCAGGCCGCCGAGCGCGCGGACGGCTTCCGCGTCGTGGACGGACGACTCGTCGACGCCACCGGCAAAGACTTTGTCCTGCGCGGCGTCAACCACGCCCACGCCTGGTACACGGACCGCACCGGACGGTCCCTCGCCGACATCAAGGCACTCGGCGCCAACTCGGTCCGGGTGGTGCTCTCCACCGGCGCCCGCTGGACGAAGAACAACGCCGCCGACGTCGCGGACGTCGTCGCCCGGTGCAAGGCCAACCGGCTCGTCTGCGTCCTGGAGGCCCACGACACCACCGGCTACGGCGAGCAGAGCGACGCGGCCTCCCTCTCCGACGCCGTGGACTACTGGCTGGAGGTGGCGGACGCCCTCAAGGGGCAGGAGAAGTACGTCATCGTCAACCTCGGCAACGAGCCGCACGGAAACGCCGGCTACCCCGCCTGGACGCAGGACACCAAGGACGCCATCGGCCGGCTGCGCGCGGCCGGCTTCGACCACACCCTGATGGTCGACGCTCCCAACTGGGGGCAGGACTGGTCCGGCACCATGCGCGAGAACGCCCCCGCCGTCTTCGCCTCCGACCCCGACCGCAACACCGTCTTCTCCATCCACATGTACGGCGTGTATGACACCGCCGCCGAGGTCGAAGAGTACCTCGGCAGCTTCGTCGACCGCGGACTGCCCATCGTCGTGGGCGAGTTCGGCCACGACCACTCGGACGGCAACCCCGACGAGGACGCCATCATGGCCACCGCCCGCCGACTCGACCTCGGCTACCTCGGCTGGTCCTGGAGCGGCAACGGCGGCGGCGTCGATTACCTCGACCTCGCCACCGGCTTCGACGCCGACCGGCTCACCCCCTGGGGCGAGCGCCTCTTCCACGGCCCCGACGGCATCCGGCAGACCTCCCAGGAGGCCGGCGTGTACCGGCGCGGCTGCTCGGTCGCCCACCGCCTCGACGACTGGGGCACCGGCTTCAACGCCGACATCAGCGTCCGCAACACCGGCGAACAGCCCCTCAAGGGCTGGAAGCTCGACTTCGCCCTCCCGGAGGGCGCCACGGTGAACTCCGCCTGGAACGCCTCCGTCACCCAGGACGGCCGCCAGGTCCGCGCCACCAGCGAGTCCTGGACCGCGCCCGTCCCGGTCGGCGGGGCCGTGAGCTTCGGCGTCATCGTCACGGGCCCCGGCGCCGTGCCCGCCTCCTTCAGCCTCGACGGCGTCCCCTGCGCCAAGGGCTGACCCCCGTACCGCATCCGCCGCACCGGGTGCGAGAGGAGCGGGTTCCGCCGGCACGTCCCTGCCCCGGAACCCGCTCCTCGCCCGCTTCCGCCGCCTCCTGAGGGAGGAGGGAGACGACGTTGAGGGGCATACCCGTACCGGTATGCCCCTCAACGTCGTGCGCGACCGCCTACGTGCGGCGAGGCGGCCCCGTCGACCCCCTCGGCGTCAGGGACGGGGTGGGCACTTGGAGGGAGCCGGCGCGGGTCCCTTCGATCACCCCGAACAGGGTCCGGGCGACCTCCTCGCCGAAGTGGTGGACGTCGTGGCTCATCGCGGACATCGGCGGATGCGTCAGCCGGCACAGCTGCGAGTCGTCCCAGGCGAGGAGGGAGACGTCGTCGGGGACCGAGAGGCCCATCTCGGAGGCGACCGCCGCTCCGGCGACGGCCATGATGTCGTTGTCGTACAGGATCGCCGTCGGCCGGTCCGGCGACATCAGGAGGCTGCGGGTGGCCCGCGCGCCCTCCTCCCCGACGAAGCCGGTGGCCACCTGCCGCCGTCCGTCCAGGCCCAGTTCGGCCATGGTCGCCTCGAAGGCGGCGGCTCGGATGCCGCTGTGGCCGAGGCCGGCGGGCCCGCCGACCCGGGCGATCCGCCGGTGGCCGAGGGCCGCCAGGTAGCGCACGGCCTCGGCCGCCGCGGAGGCGTCGTCCGTCCAGACGGACGGGAAGCCACCGGTCAGGGACGGGTGGCCGACGGCCACCGCGGGCATGCCGAGCGCCCGCAGTGGTGGGATGCGCGGGTCGTCCCGGTGGAAGTCGACGAGGATCGCCCCGCCGACCGTCCTGCTGCGCCACCACTCCCGGTAGAGGTCGCTCTCCTCGGCCAGGTCGCGGACCAGGCGGAGGAGGAGGGAGCAGGAGCGCTCGGCGAGGACGTCCTCGATGCCGGAGATGAACTCCATGTAGAAGGGTTCGAGGCCGAGGAGCCGGGCGGGGCGGCAGATCGCCAGGCCGATGATGCCCGTCCGCCGGCCGGAGAGGTTCCGCGCCGTCTGGTTCGGGCTCCAGCCGAGCTCCTCGGCGGCCGTGAAGATGCGCTCCCGGGTCGCCGGGGACACCCCGGGCCGGTTGTTGAAGGCGAGGGAGACGGCGCCTTTGGACACCCCGGCCCGCGCGGCGACATCGGTGATCGTGACGCGCGGGCCGGGGAGACGGGGGGAAGGGGCGCTCACGCCGCTCCCACGCTGAACAGGGCCGCCCGTACGGCTTCCGGGTCGTCGCCCGCCCAGCCGCGCACCGTGATCCGGACCTCCTCGCCCGGCAGAAGCGTGACCAGTCCGCGGTCGGCGCTCGCCCGCGGGGCGAGGCGGTCGGCCTGGAGCAGGAGGTCGCGCACGATGGTGCGGGCGGTGACGGTCACGACCGAGTCGCCGTCGCCCGCCGGTTCGACCAGGACGTCGTAGATGGGCGCAGGGTAGGCGAACTCCTTCTCGTACACGGGGAGATGGACCGCACGCAGACCGTCCGTGTCGGCGACCAGGAGCTCCTTCGCCGAGGCCGCGTCCGGAAGCAGCGCGCCCGGGACGTCCAGCCGCACCACCGTCCGCGCGGCGGCCTCCACCTCCAGCGCGGCCTCCTTCACCACGGTGCCGTCGGCGGCGACGCGGCGCAGGGTGACGGTGGTGCGCCAGGTGGTGCCGGACTGGTTGTCGACGGCGAGGACCGGACCGTCCGCGGTGGGCACGAGGCTGAGGAGCCGGTCGGCGTAGACGCGGCGCAGCTCGTGGTAGAGCGGCTTGAGGTGTCCGTCGCCGTCGATGGCGGCCCAACTGCTGACCGGCCAGCAGTCGTTGAGCTGCCAGACGACGGTGCCCGCGCAGACCGGCCAGTGGGAGCGCCAGTGCTCGATGCCGGCGGCGACGGCGCGGGCCTGGACGACCTGGGCGAGGTAGTGCCAGCGGTCGAAGTCGTCCTCGGGCAGGCCGAAGTGGCGGTCGATGCCGCGGTTCAGCTTGCCGTTGCCGTCCTCGGCCTTCTGGTGGTGCAGCATGCCGGGGGAGTCGGGGGCCAGGTCCTCGCCGGGCAGGGCGCGCCGCAGGGTGCTGATCGCGGACGGGGCCTGCCAGCCGAACTCGGCGCAGAAGCGGGGGACGTCGGCGCGGTACTCGGCGTAGTCCTGCCGGTTCCATACCTCCCAGGAGTGGTGGGTGCCGTGCCGGGGGTCGTTGGGGTGGTGGTCCCAGGAGCCTGACCAGGGGCTGCCGGCCGTGTAGGGGCGGGTCGGGTCGAGTTCGGCGACGATCCGGGGCAGGATCCCGAGGTAGTAGCCCTCGCCCCAGGAGTCGCCGGCGAGCGGTACCTCCCAGTCCCAGTCGCGGAAGCCCCACAGGTTCTCGTTGTTGCCGTTCCACAGGACGAGGCTGGGGTGCGGCATCAGCCGGACAACGTTGTCGCGTGCTTCGGCCTCCACCTCTCCCCGCAGCGGCTGCTCCTCGGGGTAGGCGGCGCAGGCGAAGAGGAAGTCCTGCCAGACCATCAGGCCCAGCTCGTCGCAGACGTCGTAGAAGGCGTCGTCCTCGTAGATCCCGCCGCCCCAGATGCGGACGAGGTCGATGTTGGCCTCGGCGGCCTGGGTGAGACGGGCGCGGTAGCGCTCGGGGGTGACGCGGGACGGCAGGACGTCGTCGGGGATCCAGTTGACGCCGCGCGCGAAGATCCGCGTGCCGTTGACGACGAAGGTGAAGCCGGTGCCGTGCTCGTCGGCGGAGCGGTCGACGGTGACGGTGCGGAAGCCGATCCGCCGCGACCAGGAGTCGAGCGGTGCGCCGTCCTCGTCCAGGAGGTCGACGTCGAGCCCGTACAGCGGTTGGGCACCGTAGCCCCGGGGCCACCACAGCTGCGGCTCCGGCACCTCCAGGCGGAGCACGGTCTCCGTGCCCGCGAAGGAGGTCTCGGCGACCACGCCGGCGACCGTGGCGCGCAGGATGAGCGGGCGGTCCGTGCCGCTCGCGGTCCGGGCGGCCCGGACGCGCAGCTCGACGTGGCCGGTGGGGCCGTCGAGGGTGACCAGCGGGCGGACCTCCGCGAGCCGGGCGGTCGACCAGCGCTCGATCCGCACCGGCCGCCACATGCCGGCGGTGACCACGGTCGGGCCCCAGTCCCAGCCGAAGGAGCAGGCCATCTTGCGGATGTACTGGAACGGCTCGGGGTAGACGTTCGGGCGGTCGCCGGTGAGCGCGCGGACCCGCTCGGCCTCGTCGTACGCCGAGTCGAAGCGCACCTCCAGGCGGCCGGCCCGCCCCGTCACGTCGAAGCGGTGGGTGCGGTGCATGTTCCGGGTCGCGCCGAGCGACTCGCCGTCGACCAGGACCTCCGCGGCGGTGTCCAGTCCCTCGAAGACCAGCTCGCTCCGCTCGTGCCCGCCGTCGGCGGCGGTGAGTTCGGTCTCGTACGACCACGAGCGGCGCCCGACCCAGGCGGTCTCCGTCTCGTTCAGTCCGAGGAACGGGTCCGGGATCACCCCGGCGGCGAGCAGGTCGGTGTGGACACAACCGGGCACCTGTGCGGGGAGCAGCGCGTCCTCGTGGCGCAGGCTCCACCCCTCGTGCAGTCGGGTGACGTCCTTCATGGTGTGCGGCTCCAATCGCCTGGCAGCGGGCGGGATGCGTGTACGGGCCGACAAGCTAGCCGTACATTCACTTAACTGTCCATGAACCGGTGAAGCTCAGGCAGGGATGAGGGAGAGCGGATCGAGTGCGTGACGTCATCGGACCCGCACATGTCGACTGCTCCGAGTAACGATTGGGCATCACGCTGGAAATCAGCACTTTACCGGTTCACAGCTGGCTGACATAGTGCCGTCATCCCACCGATGACCTGAGCCGTGACTTTGAAGGAGTTGGGCCATGGGGAACACGAAGACGACCGCGCTCTCGGGCGCTGTGCTGGCCGCCGTGATGCTCGCGCTGTCGGCGTGCGGCGGCGGAGGTGGTGGTGCCACCGGAGAGGTGGCCGCCCCGCCGTCCGACCCGAAGGAGGTCTCGGGCGAGATCAAGGTCCTCACGCAGCGGACCGACCTGGTGCAGAACGGGACGCTCCAGAAGTACGCGGCGGAGTTCAACAAGATCTACCCCAAGGTGAAGGTGAAGTTCGACGGCATCACCGACTACGAGGGGGAGGTGAAGATCCGCATGAACACCAACGCGTACGGTGACGTGCTCCTCATCCCCGGCGCGGTGGCCAAGAGCGACTACCCGAAGTTCTTCGCGCCCCTCGGCACCACCGCCGAGCTGTCGAAGTACCGCTTCAGCGACAAGGCCGAGGTGGACGGCAAGGTCTACGGCATCGCCCAGTTCGGCACCGCCAACGGCTTCGTCTACAACAAGAAGCTCTGGAAGCGGGCCGGCGTGACCGCGTGGCCGAAGACCCCGGACGAGTTCCTGGCGGGCCTGAAGGCGGTGAAGGAGAAGACCGGCGCCACGCCGTACTACACCAACTTCAAGGACGGCTGGCCGATGGTCCAGTGGACCAGCAACCTCGGCGTCGTCGGCTGCGACGCCCAGGCGAGCAACGCGCTTGCCGGCCCGGTCTCGCCCTGGAAGGCCGGGGGCGAGCTCAACACCATCGACACCCTCCTGTACGACATCGTGAAGCAGGGCCTGTCGGAGAAGGACCCGACCACCACCAACTGGGAGACCTCCAAGGCGTTCCTCGGTGGGGGTGAGATCGCCACGATGATGCTCGGTTCCTGGTCGATCACGCAGATGCAGGACGCGGCGAAGAAGGCCGGTGGCACGCCGGAGGACATCGGCTTCATGCCCTTCCCGATCCAGAAGGACGGCAAGCACTGCGCCGGCCTGGTGTCCGACTACCAGCAGGCCGTGAGCGTCCACTCGCACAACAAGCCCGCGGCGCGTGCCTGGGTGGACTGGTTCACCGAGAAGTCCGGCTTCGCGGAGAAGGAGGGCGTGGTCTCCGCGGTGAAGTCCGCCCCGATGCCCGCCACGCTGAAGGAGTTCGTTGACAACGATGTCAGATTCTTCGACCGCTCCGAGGCGAAGACCGCGGCCGTCAACGACATCGACGAGGCGGCCGAGATCGGCCTCAACAAGCCGGACTACCGCCAGAAGCTGATCGACACGGCCCGCGGCGCCGCCAAGGGCAGCCTGGAGGACTTCTTCGCTGACCTCGACAAGAGGTGGGACGAGGCGGCGAAGACCGTCGGTAGCTGATACCGGCGGAGTGGCCCCGGCCGCACGACACCGGCCGGGGCCCCTGGACCTTCCGCAGCCGCGGACACGAAAGGCCGACATGACCCAGACCACCGACACCGCACCAGAGGGCGCCGCCATGACAGGGCGATCCAGCACGGACAAGGCCGAGGCCGACACGCTAGGGAGGCGGTCTCGCCCGGCGGGCCGCCGGCGCGGCCCCACCGCCGGCCGGACGAGATCCTGGCGTGATTCGCCGCTGCGGCGGATCACGCCCTGGCTCTTCCTGGCGGCCCCGCTCGCCCTGCTGATCACGTTCACCTACGTCCCCGTCGCGAGCATGATCTCGTACAGCTTCACCGACTGGGACGGCGTGAGCCCGGACCGGGAGTACGTGGGATTCGACAACTACGTCCGGATCTTCACCCGTCCCGAGTTCTTCCGCGTCTTCTTCGTCAGCGGCTACTACCTCGCGGCGTCCGTGGTCCAGATCGCCGTCGCCCTGTACTTCGCGGTGATCCTCAGCTTCAACCTGCGGTTCCGCAGCTTCTTCAAGGGGATCCTCTTCTTCCCCTACCTGATCAACGGCGTCGCGATCGGCTTCGTCTTCCTGTACTTCTTCCAGGACGGCGGCACCCTCGACTCCGTGCTCGCCTGGCTCGGCGTGACCTCCGACCATCCCTGGCTCGGTGACCCGACCTCCGCGAACGTCTCCCTCGCGGGCGTCTCCGTCTGGCGCTTCACCGGACTGAACTTCGTCCTCTTCCTCGGCGCGATCCAGTCGATCCCGGGCGAGCTGTACGAGGCGGCGGAGCTCGACGGGGCGGGGAAGTGGAAGCAGTTCCGGCACATCATCGCCCCCAGCATCAAGCCCGTCATCAGCCTCAGCGCGATCCTGGCGATCTCCGGCTCGCTGTCGGTCTTCGAGATCCCCTACATCATGACCGGCGGCGCCACCGGCACCCAGACCTTCGTGATCCAGACGATCAAACTCGCCTTCCAGTTCAACAAGACCGGCCTGGCCTCGGCCGCGGCCGTGGTGCTGCTCCTGATCATCCTGCTGATCACCTGGATCCAGCGCCGGCTCGTGCCCGACGACAAGGTGGACCTCGTATGACCTCCTCCGACCTCACCCCCGCCACCATGGAAGGGCCGCGCAGCTCCCGCCGTCGGCTGCCCGTCGGAGGCGCCCTGACCTACCTGTCGCTGATCGTGGCCTCCGCGGTCGTCCTGATCCCGCTGGCCGTCGTCTTCCTCACCTCGCTCAAGACGTCGGAGGAGGTCGGCTCGGGCGGTGCGCTCTCCCTGCCCGGGAACTGGTTCAACTTCGAGAACTACGTCACCGCGTTCAACGACGGCAAGATGCTGACGGCGTTCGGGAACACCGCGTTCATCCTCGTCTTCTCGATCGGCGGGACGGTGATCATCGGCTCCATGACCGCGTACGCCGTCGACCGCTTCGACTTCCGCGGCAAGAAGCTCGTCATGGCCGGCTTCCTGATCGCCACCCTCGTCCCCAGCGTCACCACCCAGGTCGCGACCTTCCAGGTGATCAACAGCTTCAGCCTCGTCGACACCCGCTGGGCCCCGATCCTGCTCTACATGGGTACCGACATCGTCTCGGTCTACATCTTCCTGCAGTTCATCCGGGGCATCCCCGTCTCGCTGGACGAAGCCGCCCGGCTCGACGGGGCCAACGCCTTCACCATCTACCGGAAGATCATCTTCCCGCTGCTCAAGCCCGCGATCGCGACCGTCGTCATCATCAAGGGGATCACCACCTACAACGACTTCTACATCCCCTTCCTCTACATGCACTCCGAGGACCTGGGGACGATCTCCACCGCGCTCTTCCGCTTCAAGGGACCCTTCGGGGCGCACTGGGAAGCCATCTCGGCCGGCGCGATCCTCGTCATCGTCCCCACGCTGGTGGTCTTCCTGCTCCTCCAGCGCTGGATCTACAACGGCTTCGCCCAGGGAGCCACCAAGTAGCGGTGCCAAGAGGCGGGGGCCGGGCCGTACGGGGGAGCGGACCGGCTCCCGTACGGTCTCCCCGTGGACGGGCGGTCAGCGGCGGCCGGGCTCCGGCGGCGGAGCCGTACTGCCCCGGGGCACGAAGTGCGCGTACCCCTCGCGGATGCTGTCGATGTCCTCCCCGTCGATCTGGGCGAGCAGCGCGGTCGCGGAGCGGGCCCCGTACGCCGGGATGTCGCGGCTGACGGCCGACAGCGTCGGGCGCACCACCTGCGTCAGCGGCGACTCGTCCCAGGCCACCACCGACAGGTCGGCGGGGATCGACAGGCTCAGTTCCTGGGCCACGGACAGCGCGGCGACCGCCATGATGTCGTTGTCGAACACGATCGCCGTCGGCCGCTCGGGGGCGATCAGCAGGGCCCGCGCGGCCCGCGCGCCCTCGTCCCCGGTGTAGTCGGTGTGCACCACGGTCGCCGCGGGGACGCCTGCCTCCCGGCAGACCTCCGCGAGCGCGGCGTCGCGGACGGCGGTGTGCGCGAGCGCGGCGGGGCCCGCCACCCGCGCGATCCGCCGGTGTCCCAGCGCCGCCAGGTAGCGCACGATCTCGCGCACGCTCTCGCCGTCGTCCGACCAGACGGCCGGCAGTCCCCCGGCGACGTCCGGCGGCCCGATGGCCACCGCGGGCAGCCCCATCTCCCGCACCGCGCCGACCCGGTCGTCATCGGTCTGCAGGTCCATGAGGAAGACGCCGTCGACCCGCCGCTCGCCCCACCAGCGCCGGCAGATCTCGATCTCCTGCTCCTGGTCCGTCACCATCTGGAGCATCAGCGCGTACGCGTGCTCGGCGAGCACCGTCTCCACGCCGCTGATGAACTCCATGAAGAACGGCTCGACCCCCAGTGTCCGTGCCGGCCGCCGGACCACCAGCCCGACCGCCTGCGCACGCCCGCCGGTCAGCGCCCGGGCGGCGCTGTTCGGGCGCCAGCCCAGCTCCTCGGCGATGCTCTTGATCGAGGCTCGGGTGGCCTCCGACACTCCGGGCTGGTCGTTGAGCGCGTACGAGACCGCCACCTTCGACACTCCCGCCCGACGTGCGATGTCCGCCATCGTCGGCCGTTTCACTGCCACCCCAGCTCCATCCTGAACCCTCGACACCCCGACCCTACCGCCAGGACGCGCCGCGGGCGGTTCCTCCACTCCCTCCCGACGAAAGGGAACCCAGGAGCAGGTCCTCCCGCGCCGTTCCACGGGCGGGACGGGTGGGGCCGACGGCCCTCCTCCTCGCGGTCGTCCTGGCCCTCGCCGGCCTCCTCGCCGCCCGCCCCGCACCCGCCGTCGCCGATGACGCCGACTCCTTCGTCACCCGCTGCGGTATCCGCTTCTGCCTCGACGGCAGGGAGTACTTCATCGCCGGCGCCAACGCCTACGACATGTTCACCTTCGGGTCGGGATCCGGTGACACCGAGACCCGGTACATGGACAAGGCCCGCATCGACGCCCATGTCGCCCGCATGGTGGCCGACGGCGTCGACGTCGCCCTCGTCTGGATGTTCAGCCACGAGAGCTGGCACGGCTTCGAGGAGCGCGAGGGCGAGTTCAACGAGCAGCAGTACGCCGCCTTCGACTACGTCATCGAGTCGGCGAAGGCCCACGGCCTGCGCCTGATCCCCGTCTTCGAGAACTACTGGGAGGCGTACGGGGGCATCGACACCCGCCTGCGCTGGGAGGGCCTCTCCGGCGGCGGTCCGGCCCGCGCCGCCTTCTTCGACCAGAACCGCTGCCCGGGCTGCTTCACCTCGTACAAGAACTCCGTCTCCCACGCCCTCAACCGCACCAACCACTACAGCGGCGTGAAGTACAAGGACGAGCCGGCGATCTTCGCCTGGGAGCTCATGAACGAGCCCCGCTACGAGGGCCAGAGCGCCGCCGAGAACGTCGACGGCACGACCCTGCGGGCCTGGGTCGACGAGATGGGCGCCTTCGTGAAGTCCATCGACCCGAACCACCTCCTCGGCGCCGGGACCGAGGGCCACGGCACGAAGTACGGCTTCGGCGGCGACTCGGGCAACCCCTTCGTCCACACCCAGAAGTCCCCGTACATCGATTTCGCCTCCGCCCACCCCTACCCGACCGAGCACTGGGCGGACCTGAGCATCGAGGAGACCAAGGATCTCGTCCGCGCCTGGATCCGCGACTCCCACGAGGTCGTCGGCAAGCCCTTCTTCATGGGCGAGTTCAATGTCCACAACGTCGATCGCGCCCTGTGGTGGCGGGAGATCTACACCGCATTCGAAGAGGCGGGCGGCGACGGCAGCGCCTTGTGGTGGTACCAGGACCGCGGCATCGACGGGAAGTTCGGCGTCTCCCAGGGCGCGTCCGAACTCGCCGTCTTCCACGCCCACTCCGATCGCATGGCCGCGAAGAGCGGCCTCCCCGGCTCCACGCCGTCTCCTACCCCGACCGACCCGGCCACGCCGCCACCCCCCGTCCGACGGACCCCACGACCCCGCCCACGACTCCGTCCACCACCCCCGCCCCCACCGGCTGCGCCGTCACCTACACGCTCTCCGACTGGGGCGCCACCTTCAACGGCAGCGTGACGATCCGCAACACCGGCTCCACCCCCGTCGGAGGCTGGCAGCTCGTCTTCGCCTTCCCCGGTGACCAGCCTTCACCCAGATGTGGAACGCCGTACCCGCCCAGGACGGCCGGACCGTCACCGCGAGCAACCCGTCCGGCTACAACGTCACCATCGCCCCGGGAGCCGACGTGGACTTCGGTTTCAGCGGCACGCCGGTGGCCGGCACCAACGGGGCGCCGGCCGCGTTCACCCTCAACGGGAAGACCTGCGCGACCGCCTGACCGCACACACCGCAGTGAAGGGTGCCCGCACACGCGGGCACCCCGCTTCGGCATCTCCGCACTCGATGCCCTCCACGGGCGTTTCCGCTCCCGGGCTTCTCCGGTACCGCGGTCCTCCGGCCCGAGACCCCGGACCGGGGCGGACCAGCGAGGGGCCACGGTGGTTTAACCAGGGTTTCGCAAATCTTCCGAGCGTCCCCGCCGGCGCTGGAATCGAGGGGCCCGCGCGCCGCATGCTTCTACGAGAGCACGCCGCCGTCCTCGCCCCAGGAGGACTCCGGCCGTCCCACGGCCGCGGATCCGGGCCGCCTCGTACGCGTCGGGCCTCCGCCCCTGGCCCACGCGCCGCCACCGGACGCGTGCCACGGCGAGAGGCGCGGCCGGCCCCGACGAAGGAAGCCCGCAGAAACCATGAATCACAGTCCGCTCGACCACCGTTACCGGGGCGAACACCCGATCCGTACGGTCCACTACCTCTTCCGGCCCGACCGGACACGGCTCGCCGGGGCCGTCGCGGTCTTCTTCGCCAAGCACGCGCCCGTCTGGCTGCTCCCACCGGTGACGGCGAACGTCATCGACGTCGTCGTCGAGCACCGGCCGATCGCCGAACTGTGGTGGAACTGCGCCGTGATGCTCACGGTTCTCCTCCTGAACCCACCCCTGCACCTGCTGTACGTCCGCTGGACGCACGGGGCGATCCGCCGACTCGGCCGCGACCTGAGGTCCGCCCTCGTGACCCGGATGCAGCAGCTCTCCATCGGCTTCCACAGCCGCACCAGCTCGTCCGTGCTGCACGCCAAGGTGGTCCGGGACGTCGAGACGCTGGAGACGGGACTCCAGCAGACCGCGGACAACGGCCTCACGGCCGTCGCGACCCTGGCGGGCGGCCTCGCCGTCATCGCCGTCGTCACCCCGCTCTTCCTGCCGGTCTTCCTCGTCCTCGTCCCCGTCGCCGTGCTGCTGATCGGCGCCCTTCGCGCGAGGCTGGGCGAGGGGAACACCTCGTACCGCCGCTCGGTCGAGCGCATGTCCGCCTCCGTCAGCGACATGACCACCCTCATCCCCATCACCCGCGCCCACGCCCTGGAGCGCACGGCCCTGGGCCGCGTCGGACGCGAGCTCGACCGGGTGCAGCGGGAGGGGACGCGGCTCGACCTGCTCAACGCCCGCTTCGGCTCCCTGTCCTGGGTCGTCTTCAACGGACTCGGCACGGCCTGCCTCGCGGGCGCGGCGCTCGTCGCGTACTACGGGTGGACGTCGGTGACCCCGGGCGAGGTCGTCATGCTCAGCGCCTACTTCTCCACCCTCACCGGCGCCGTCACGAGCCTGCTCGCGCTGGCCCCCGTCGTGGGCAAGGGAGTGGAGTCCCTCAAGTCCGTCGGCGAGGTCCTCCAGGCGCCCGACCTGGAGGTCAACGACGGCAAGCGGAGGGTGGACGCGGTCGCCGGGGCGTTCCGCTTCGAGGGCGCGGGCCTCACGCACGGGGGCGGCGACGAGCCCGCCCTGCGCGACGTGGACCTGGACGTGCCGGTCGGCACCACCCTCGCGATCGTCGGCGGCTCCGGCGCGGGGAAGTCCACCCTGCTCAACCTGGTGCTCGGCTTCCACCGCCCCACGGCGGGCCGGGTCCTCCTGGACGGCCAGGACATGGCCGACCTCGACCTGCGGAGCTTCCGCAGGTTCGTCTCCGTCGTCCCCCAGGAGTCCGTCCTCTTCGAGGGGAGCGTCCGGGAGAACATCACGTACGGGATGGAGCGCGTCGACGAGGAGACGCTGCGGCGCGCCCTGCGCGACGCCAACGCCGCCGAGTTCGTCGACGCGCTGCCGGACGGCCTCGACACCGTGGTCGGTGAGCGCGGCACCCGGCTCTCGGGCGGCCAGCGCCAGCGGCTCGCCATCGCCCGCGCCCTCATCCGCGACCCCCGGGTGCTGGTGCTCGACGAGGCCACGTCGGCGCTCGACGCCCGCTCCGAGGCGCAGGTCCAGGAGGCGCTCGGGCGTCTCGTCGCCGGCCGGACGGTCTTCGTCGTGGCGCACCGCCTCTCCACCATCAGGCGGGCCGACCGCATCGTGGTGCTGGAGCGGGGGCGGGTGGTGGAGTCCGGAAGCCACCGGGAACTGCTCGGCCGCGACTCGGCCTACGCGCGCCTGCAGGCGACCCAGCTGGCCTGATCCGGAGTACGACGCGGGACGCCCTCCCGCCGTTCGGGACGGGAGGGCGCCTTTCGGGGAGCGGTCAGCGGTCGGCGGCGCTGCCGCGTACGACGCAGGAGCGCTGGTTCTCCCAGCCCCAGCCGTCGCCGTCGGGGTCGGAGGAGGAGCCGTTGACGCAGTACGGGTAGCCGTTCGGGGCGGTGCCGCCGGTGTTGCCGCCGCCCGAGCCGGTGTCGGCGGCGCTGCCGCGTACGACGCAGGAGCGCTGGTTCTCCCAGCCCCAGCCGTCGCCGTCGGGGTCGGAGGAGGAGCCGTTGACGCAGTACGGGTAGCCGTTCGGGGCCGTACCGCCTTCGTTGCCGCCACCCTCGTTGCCGCCGCCTCCGAAGATCGTGGCGCGGGTGGAAGTGGTGGATATGCCGTCGGCGCCGTTGAAGAACCGGTTGCCCCAGGCGGTGAGGGAGCCCGCGTCGAAGCCGTTGACCATGTCGAGGTACTCGACGCCACTGCCGTTGCCGCTCCAGGACCAGCCGAGGTAGCCGACGCGCAGCGAGCGGGCGGTCGCCATGATGGCGTTCTCGTCGGGGTTGCCGTCGCTGTGGTTGTCGCCGAACTCGCCCACCACGATGGGCAGTTTGTTGGTCACGAAGTGGTTCAGGTAGCCCTGGACCTCGGCGGCCGTGTCGTACACGCCGTACATGTGGATGGAGAAGATCGTGTTGCGGCGCGGGTCGGCGGCGAAGACCGAGGCCGCGTTGGAGCGCATGGTGTTCGACCAGTCCTGACCCCAATTGGGGGCGTCGACCATGAGCGCGTTCTCGATGCCGGCGCTCCGGAGCTTCACGATCGCGTTCTTGGTCGCGTCGGTCCAGGCGGTGTAACCGCTGTTGCCGTAGGGCTCGTTGCCGATGTTGACGACGACGTAGTCCTCCTGGCCCTGGAGGGCGCCCTTGATGCCCACCCAGTAGTCGGCGGCCTGAGCGAGGGACGCGGCGGCGCCGTCCTCCCCGTAACCGGTGGTGTCGTGCACCTCCAGGACGCAGATGACCTTGGCGGCCTTGCAGTCGCCGATGATCGAGGACACCTGCGAGGCGCTCGTCTCCGTCCAGCGGTCGCCGCTGGAGAGCACGACGCGGACGGTGTTGGCGCCCTTGGCGGAGATGTCCGCGATGGCCCCGGTCTCGGTCGGGTACCAGGTGTGCGCGTGGTTGACCCCGCGCATCACGAACTCGGTGCCGTTGGCCTCGTAGATCCGGCCGTCGCTGACGTGGATGCCGCCCTCGGCGGCCTGGGCGGCTCCGGCGGTGCCGAAGACGGGCAGCAGCAGGCCCGCGATGCCGGCGAGGGCGCTGCCGGCGGCCGTGAGCCACGTCCTGCGCGGTGACTTGGTCATGCCTCTCCTCGTGAGAAATGGGGGAAGGAGCCCCGTTCGCGCAGAACTCCGATGACGACGTGGACAACGTTGTCATCGGAGTTCGATGACCGAGCCGCTGGTCTGCTAGCCGGGGGTGTGCACCATGAGGCACCCGGGGCCTGATCTGTGTCAAGCGTGAAGGACGTTTTGGTGACGAGGAGAGAGATGGTGGAGTCGGTTCAGCAAAATTGAGCTGAACGTTCGGGCGCTCTTGTGGATCTGTTGCCGATTGCCGGCTGCGCGTCCACTGAATCGCGATATGCAGAGCTGAACCGCCGGGGCTGCCCGCACGCGTATGCACGACGTCGTGAGACGGGCGGAAGCCGGAAGCCGGAACCACCACTGGCCTTCGGCGCGGACCATCACGACGGGTTCGCCCTCGACCGCGGCCGGTGGTGGTCTCCAGGACGGCAGGGCCGGGCCATCCCGGAGCCGGCATCGGTCGCCAGCCACAGGCGGATGATCCCCGTCCCCACCTGTCTGCCCCGAAGTCACCTGGCCGCACGGAAATCAGCGGATGCGGCCGGTCGGCGGTGGCCAGGTACGGGCCGCGAGAAGACGGCCTTGCCGCACACGGCGTCCCAGGTCGGGGAAGGGCCACCGGAATCCGTCCGGGAAACAGGTTCGCCTTTTTCCGAAGATTCTTCCGGGACCGTTGAACGGGTCTGGAAATGAGCCGAGAGACGGCCGACCCGATACATGGATCACGGGACGGGAACGAGTCCGTTCAGGGATCAGATCAGATCCGCAATCCGGCCAAGAAACTGATCAGAAAACCGATCGGGGATCCGCCCCGTCCCGGCGGAGCAGGTGTCGGCCCGTTCAGTGCTGCGGGGAGCGGAGGGTGAGCAGGGTGATCTCGCTGGGGGCGAAGACGCGGAAGGGTGGGCCCCAGAAGCCGGTGCCGCGGCTGGTGTAGAGGAGGGTGCGGGCGCCGTGGTGGCTCAGGCCGGCGACGGCGGGCTGGTCGATGCGGACCAGGTGGTGGAAGGGCCAGATCTGGCCGCCGTGGGTGTGGCCGGAGAGCTGGAGGTCGATGCCGGCGGCCGCTGCCTGGTCGACGAACTTGGGCTGGTGGGCCAGGAGCAGCACGGGCAGGTCGGGATCGGCGCCCTGGAGGGCTCCGGCGAGGTGGGCGCGGTGGCCCGCGAGCCCGGAGGACTCGGCGGTGACGTCGTCCACGCCGGCGACCACGAGGATGTCGCCTCCGTTTTCCAACAGCAGATGGCGGTTGCGGAGCGGCTGCCAGCCCAGCTCGTCCATCAGGTCGACCCAGCCCTGGGCCTCGCTGTAGTACTCGTGGTTGCCGGTGACGTACACACGGGCCCGGGTCGCCCGCACGGTGCCGAGCGGTGCGGCCTGGGCGCGGCGGCGTTCGGCTGTGCCGTCCGCGATGTCACCGGTGTGGCAGACCAGGTCGGCCTCCAGGGTGTTCACCGTCTCGCACACCCGTGCCGACCAGCGGGCGCGGTCCAGGGGGCCGTAGTGGGTGTCGGTGACGAGGGCGACGCGGAAGCCGTCGAGGCCGGGACCCAGCCGCGGGAGCCGTACGTCGAGTCGGCGTACGCGGGGAACGCGGCGGGCCTCGGCGTACCCCCAGGCGAGCAGGACGGCGGTGACGCCGAGGACGGCCCAGGCGACGATCCGGGCCCGGTCCTGGCTCTCTCCGACGCCGGCCACGGTCAGGACGAGCCGTAGGAGGACGCCGAGCAGGACGGACCAGGTGAACAGGATCCAGCTCGCGCCCAGCAGGGTGTCGCCGACGATCGCCGCCCGGTCCTGCTGACGCCGTCCGTGGCCGCGCGCCATCGCGAACGGCATCCCGACGAGACCGAGGACGAGCAGGGCGGTGCCGAGCAGGGTGGCGGGCAGCGGCCAGTTCTGGCCGCCGTGCAGGAGCACCCAGCAGGGCACGGCGAACAGGAGGACCGGGGCGATCAGGGGGACGTAACGCATCAGGCGCTGCAGCCGGCTCTGCCGCCGCAGGGGCGCTTCACCCTCGGTGGGACGGGTGTCGCTGGTGTCGGTCACGCTTGCCTCGAAGTCCGGCAGCTCGACGGCGAACCGCTGCTCCTGATGTGGGCCGCCCCGGCCGACGGCAGCGGCCCCGAGGCGGTCGAGGACGTCCTGCGCGCCGAGATCGTCGACGGCGGGATCACGCGCCTGAGCTGGTACTACTTCTGCCCGGGCGTCCTCGTCGAGGTCGGCGACCGGCTGGACGTGCCCGTCCGAACCCACGGCCACCTCGTGTGACGAGTGTGGGCACCGTTCTTGCCTTGCCTCAGATAACAGGGCCGACGCGTGGTTACTGCCGTCCTGCGGCGGCACCTTTGGGCCCGTGCCGATCTGGAGCGCCGCACCGCAGGCACAGCGCCCGCCGGCGAGCTTCTGGATGCGGCGGTGGGCCGCTCGGGCCACCCGTTCCAGTCGGAGGTTCTCGGTGTCCATCGCGTAGTGCACATGAACGGCCTGCTCGCCGCAGTACACGACGTCGACCATCTCGGGCTCGTCGTAGGCCGCTTCGATCAGAGCCGTCTTGACCGGAAAGAAGGCGCCCTGGGCGACGGCGGCCGCGACCAGTCGGTCGCCCTCCTTTCCCAGCGGCACGGCGGCGGGGTCACCGGCACTGAACTCCTCACGCTGGCTGTCCCCCCACGCCCGGGTCGTCTCGACGAGCTCGTCCTCAGGACGCTCGGCGAGGTGCCGGTGGACACAGTAGGGGATCGAGTGAGCCGAGACCGGCCCGGAGTCGCAGCCCGGGACGCGGCACCGCTCGGTGACGTAGTCGTCCTGAGTGAGGACCATCTCGAAGCGGCGGCCGCAGCACGCCACGATCAGGGAGTGGAAGCCGTTACGGGACTCCAGCTCCAGCTCGGTGGACCTGCTGGCGGGCGCTGGCAAGCCGAGAGGCAGCATGACGGTCGAGTACGGCACCGGCCCGCCCAGCGGGGTGAAGTCGAACATCTCCGTTGCCCGTTCGGGGTCGACGACCGGGTGCTGGCCGGTCCAGTCGGGCGAGGGCCCGCACGCGGTGAGCAACTTCCCCAGGGTGAACGTCCCGGGCCGGCCTTCGGCCTGGGTGGCCTTGCGGAGTTTGGCGGTGTACTTGCCCCCGGTCTCACGCTGGGCTTGCCGGGCGCGCTGGGCGCGCCGGTGTTCTGGTGACGCGGCATCGGTCTTCTCCGGACTCGACGGGCATGCTCACGCTGCCCGTCGACGCAGAGGAACGGCGTCGGGGCGACGCGGGCCCCGAAGGACCTTGGCCGATTGCGGGAGACGGCGTGGGCGTCGTTCTGCGGCGGGTGGCGGTGCGCGTCCAGCCGAAGGCACCGTAGCGCAACGGCCGGAGGTCACGCTGCGAGCCGCTCCATCTGGTCGTGGCAACCGATCGGCCGCGAATTCTCAGCGGCCAGGTCATCGATGGGCTCGGCCTGATGCGCGCCCTCCAGGCACGGAGTTGATCTGGCTCCTGGGCGTGGCCGGAGGCCGCATCGGCCTTGCAGGCCGGCACGAGTAATGAGCATCGGGACGCCGGACGGCAGTGCCCCATGGGGAGGAGCCGGACGAAGTCGGAAATCAGACAGTGGGCGTCCGCGTTGCCGCGTAACGTGCATCCATGTTCACGTACGAGCCGCCGGTTCCGGCGGACCAGCTCCGGAAACTTCCCACTCGGGATGCCGCGCTTCTCCTGCTACAGAACCTTGCCAAAGGCGGCGGCGATCTTCAGTACGCCGGGATGATAGGCGGTGCCCGCATGGCCTTCCAGGAGGAGAGGGACGTCGACCTGCTGACAAACCGGCTGTCCGACGCGTGGAGCTGGCTGGAGGCCCACGCGCTGTTGTCCCGAGTACCGCGCCAGTCCGAGAACTTCCGGCGGCTCTCCCGTGACGGCCGGGAGCTGGCGGCGGACCCGAAGGGCCTGGCCCGGTTCGAAGCCCGCACCCGGCTCGCCGGTCCGCTCCATCCGGACCTGGAGAAGACGGTGCGCACCAACTTCGACCTCGGGGACTACGAGACCGCGTGCTTCGCCGCCATGAAGGCCGTCGAAGTCGCCGTCCGCGACGCCTCTGGGCTCGACAACTCCCTCGTCGGCGTCGCGCTGATGCGCAAGGCGTTCCAACCGCACCAGAACGGCAAGCCCGGCGGCCCGCTGGCCGACGCCGGCGCAGAGGGCGGCGAGCAGGAGGCCGAGTCCGCGCTGTTCGCCGGCGCCATGAGCCGCCACAAGAACCCCTCCAGCCACCGCACCGTCGACTTCGCCGACCCGATCGAGGCGGCCCAAATCATCCAGTTCGCCGACCTGCTGTTGCGCCACGTCGACCGGGCCCGGGCCAGGAACAGCTTACGAGGAGCACTGGAGCCCGCATCGTCCAACCAGCCCGGAGACATGTGGTGACCTGGTGGCTTCCTGCAGTCGTGATTATGGGGTCGGCAGGCGGCGGGCGAGGTCGGGGGCGAGGTCTCGCCGACGGGGGATGCGGCGAGACCTCGCCCTCTCATGTTACGTCGTACATGCCCCGCAGACCTCTTGTCCTGACGGTTTGTTCGCTATGCACACAAACGGGAGATGACTGGTTTGACCTCAGGGTTCGTGGGGGCCGGGGGTGCCACCTGCTCTGATGGGAGCTGCGCGCATCACACAGCCGCGCTGCCGAGTAGCTGGCCGCCCTCTGCTCCGTCCGGGCCTCGAAGTGCTGACTGCCGTGCCCGTGGAAACGACAGTCGGCGCGTTCATCCCTGACCCCCGGGGCCAGCACTGATCGTCTGGACGTGTGCGGCTGTATCAGGCGAAGGCGAAGGGGGTGAGTTCAGCCTCTGCGATGCGCTCACGCGTGAAGAGTGGTGCGACCAGTACCCAATCCTCCTTCGGGGGCGCACCGAATGATGGGTGAAAGGGACTGAACGTCCGGACGCGATCCGGCCTCGTGCCGGTGAAACCTCCCCGGAAGGGGATGCATCGCGATGACAGTCAAGCGCTCCACCCGTCTGACCGCCCTCATGGCCCTGCCCGCGGCCCTCACCCTCGCCGTGGCAGCCCCGGCACTGGCCCATGACACCAACCACGCAGGTCAGCAGACGCAGCACGGCCGGAGCTACAAGGTCGACCTGCGGCAGCTGAACGATTCGGGCGCCCGCGGCACCGCCCAGCTCACCCTGCAGGGCCGCCAGCTCACGGTGAAGATCAACGCCCAGGGTCTGGTCCCCGGCCAGCCCCACGCGCAGCACATCCACGGCTCCACCACCGGGCACGACTTCACCTGCCCCGACGCCAGCGCCGACAAGAACGGCGACGGCATCGTCACCACCGCCGAGGGACTGCCCGCCTACGGGGACATCAACATCTCGCTGACCACCAAGGGCGACACGACCAAGGCCAGCGGACTGGCCGTCGACCGGATGCCGGTCGCGGACAAGAACGGCAACCTGTCCTACTCGCGGACGATCGCCGTCTCCCAGGCCGTCGCCGACAACATCACCCGCCTGCACGTCGTTCAGCACGGCATCGATCCCAATGGCAACGGGGTGTACGACTTCGGCAAGGGCAAGAGCGAACTCGACCCCAAGCTGCCCCAGGAAGCCACCGCCCCCGCCACCTGCGGCACCATCGAAGGCCACTCCGGAGCCTCCATGGGCAAGAACTACTAGCCCTCCGGCAAGAAAGTGACGCCAACGGGCACAGCCGTAAGGGCTGTGGCCGTTCCGCCCGAACGACGGCCTCGGTGGCTACTCGACGCCGAGGCCGTCACCATCCTCGGCTGAAGACCTCGACCGCTTCCGGTTTGCGCGCCGCCTCGGTTGTTCGAGGAGCCCCGTTCGGAGAATCCGGCCTCTCTGCCCGTCGGACGTCTCGCCAGCGCACCCAGGAGAATCCCATGCTTGTTCGTCTCCGCTCCCGCACACCACACATGGTCCTGACGATCGCGGTGCTGTGCATGCTCATCGTCCTCGTCGGCTGCTCCTCCTCCGGAGCGCCCGCGCCCACCTCCCCGTCGCCCTCGGCACCGTCCTCCGCATCGGTCAGCGAAGAGCGCATCGTCATCAAGGACTTCCGCTTCGAGCCGGTCGACCTGGCTGTCGCACCCGGAGCCAGGGTGTCCGTGGTGAACGAGGACTCCGCTCCCCACACCGTGACGGCCAAGGCCGCCGATGCCTTCGGTACCGGCACCGTCAAAGGCGGCGGGACAGCCACGTTCACCGCACCGCCCGCTGCCGGCACGTACCGCTACGTCTGCAGCATCCATCCGTCCATGACCGGCACCCTCACCGTCCGCTGACCCGCGCAGGCCGCGCGGCGTCTCACCATGGAGCGATCCCGTGCACCACGGTCCGATGCGGTCGAACAGCACAGACCGGAAACTGCACGCCGTCGCCCGTCTTCTGGCCGCTGCCGGTCTTACCGCAGACGCCTACCTCCACGCGCGTCTCGCCGAAAGCTACGACGCCGTCAGCGCCACCCTCAGCCAGGGCACCCTCTTCAGGATCGAAGCCGCCACCGCCGCACTCGCGGCGCTGCTGCTCCTTGTCCGGCGCCACCCCCTGGCCGACGCCTTCGCCTGGACCGTCGCCGCCGGCGGACTCGCGGCCCTCCTGCTCTACCGCTACGTCGACGTCGGCGAACTCGGCCCCCTGCCCAAGATGTACGAACCGGCCTGGTTCACTGACAAGAATCTCGTCGTCATCGCCCAAGTGCTCACACTTCTCGCCACCTCAGTGCTCCTTCTCACCCGTGGTCGCCGACGGGGCCACGCCTGACGTCCGGCATACCCGCGTGGCGGGCCCAGAGAATCAGCGGAACCTGGAGGGGAAGCCGAGCGTAGGCGACGGCTCTTGCGGTCGTCGAGCGGTGACGCCAGTCGTAGGCCATCTTGACGTTCGCCGGGAACACTCCGGCGAAGAAGAGGGCGGTCGCGTGGGCGCTCGCCCTTCGGGTCGCCGGCAGCGTGAGACCAGCTGCCAGAGCCAGCTCGACCACGCCGCTGGCCGTGGTCCAGGCCCGGGGGCCACCCGGCAGAGAGCCCGGCACGATGGCGTCGAACTGGCGGGGCGCGGCAAAGTGAGCGAGGCCCGCCGAGGCCATCAGACCGGCGAGCAGAAGCGCGGAACGAGCAGGGGACATGGGGTTCCTTCGGTCAAAAGGGCGCCGGGGCAGGCGTCCGGGAAACGTTCAGTGGCTGCGGCGCAGGCGGATCGGGTGACGTTCACCGACGGACGGGATGAACATGGCGCCGTCCAGCGGTCCTGCCCCCCACATTGTCTCCGGGGTGGAGGTACAGGGCGGGGAATCCAGACCGAGGGCTTCGGCCGTGCTGCGGGCGGCAAGACTGTGCCACAGACCCGATCGGCGGATCATGGCGTGTCGGCCGGCGGGCATGCGGATGCCTCGGACGCGGGCCCCGGCCACTTCGGCGCGATGGAGGTAGGCCCACGTGTCGGTGGCCGAGGTGATCCGGTCGGCCGGATCATGGAGGGCGATCACGGTGCGGTGCGCCAGGTGGGTGGCCGGCTCACCGGGAGGGCACCAGGGAGCGAGTGCCACGACGCCACGGACGTGCGGATCGTCGGCGGCGCGCAGCGCGGCCCGGGCGCCCATCGAGTGCCCGAGCAGCACCACGGGCAGAGGGCCGACCACGTCGGCGAGTTCGGCCAGGGCCCGGCGCGTGTCGTGGACGGGGTCGGCGCGCTCTCCGTTCCAGCCGCGCATCCGGTAGCGGACGTACCCGATGAGGACGTCGGCGTGGCGGGGGTCCTGGCCGAGTACCCGGGCGAAAGCTCTCATCCGCAGGTCGGGCAGGTTGAGGGCAGACGGGGGTGCGAGGGAGTCGGCACGTCCGCCGTGCAGCAGCAGTACCGCACTTGTCGCAGGCAGAAACCTGGGCTCGGGCAGGTGGAGAGCGGGGAAGGCGCTGCTCCGATCGGATCCGCTCATGTCATACGCTCCGGCTTTCCGGGAACGGCTTTGCGGGGTGGCAGCGGGAGGAAGCCGCTGGTGCGGGCGGCGTAGGCGGTGTAGCCGGGGCGGTGGGCCATGTGCTTCTCCAGGAGGCGCTTGCCGCTGCCGACGGTGAGGAGCAGGGTCATGAGGACCGGGGAGAGGAGGACGGCGAGGGCCGGCTGCCAGCCGGTGCAGGCGAGCAGGTACAGGCCCCACCAGACGAGGCTGTCGCCGAAGTAGTTGGGGTGCCGGGTCCAGGCCCACAGGCCCTGGTCCATGATCCGTCCCCGGTTGGCGGCGTCCGCCTTGAAGCGGGCCAGTTGATGGTCGCCGACGGTCTCGAAGGCGAGTCCGGTCGCCCACAGCGCGAGACCGCAGTAGGACAGGGCGTCCAGGGGCGCGGAGCTGTAGGAGGCGGCCTGGACGGGGAGGGAGATCAGCCAGACGAGGGCCGCCTGGCCGAGGTAGACGGTGCGCAGTGCGTAGAGGGTCCGGTTTCCGGGGGCCTTGTCGAGGAGGGCGGTGTAGCGGGGGTCCTCGCCGTGGCCGTGGGAGCGGTGGGCGATGTGGGCGGACAGCCGCAGCCCCCACAGGAGGGTCGCGGCGGCGACGAGCAGGCGGCGGCCGTCGTCGCCGTGGCCGGCGGAGAGCAGCCAGGTGACGGCGGCGACGGCGGCGAAGGCGAGGCCCCAGGCGATGTCGACGATACGGTGCAGATCGCGGCGTACGCCGACGGCGAAGGTGGTGAGGAGCACCGCCCCGGTCGTCGCCGCGGCGGCGGCGAGGTTGACGCCGAGGGCGCCCCAGTCGGTGCCGGTCACGCCGGGACCGCCTCGGCGTACCAGGCGGTGGGGGTGGCCGGCATGTCCGAGGCTCCTTCGCGGGTGGGCCGTACGGCGAGGATCTGGTCGACGCCCATGCGGCGTTCGGCGAAGGCGAGCGACGCTCCGGCCAGATAGAGGCGCCAGACGCGGGCGGTGGTCGTTCCGACGAGGTCCTCGACGTCGCTCCAGCGCGCTTCGAGGGTGGCGCGCCAGGCGTCGATGGTGGTCGTGTAGTGCTCGCGGAGTGCTTCCACGGAGCGGGCCTCCAGGCCGGTGGTCTCCAGGAGGTCCACGGTGCGGCCGACGGGGCGCATGTGCATGTCGGGGGCGATGTACGTCTCGATGAAGGCGCCTCCGCCGGGCGCGTGGGAACCCCGGGACATCTGCTGGACCAGGAGCCGGCCCCCGGGACGCAGCACGTCGTGGAGCTTGGCGGCGAAGGCGGGGTACTCGGCGTCGCCGACGTGCTCGCCCATCTCGACGGCCGCCGCGGCGTCGTAGCCGCCGCCGTCGATGTCCCGCCAGTGCCGCAGCTGGACGTCCACGAGATCGGCCACCCCCTCGCGTGCGGCCCGCGCGGTGACGAACTCGTGCTGGGCGCGGGACAGGGTGACCGCGGTGACGCGGGCTTTGCGCGCGCGCGCCGCGTGGACGGTGAGGGAGCCCCAGCCGCAGCCGACGTCGAGCAGCCGGTCCCCGGGGCCTAGGTCGAGTTTGCGGCAGATCAGTTCGAGCTTGTCGCGCTGCGCGTCGGCCAGGGTGTAGGCCGGGTCGTCGGGCCGGGTCCAGTAGGCGCAGGAGTACGCCATGGTCTCGTCGAGGAGGAGCGCGTAGAAGTCGTTGGAGAGGTCGTAGTGGTGGCTGATGCCCGCGCGGTCCCGCGCGACGCTGTGCAGGCCGCCGGTCAGGCGGGCCCGCCCGTCGGGGCGCTTCGGAGGCGGACCGACGACACCCAGGCGCACCGCCAGGGCGGTGGCCACGGCCATGCCTGCGGCACCAGGGCGGGCCGTCGGCCGGTCGCGGACGCTCCGGCCGGCGTGGGAGAGGGCGTCGGCGAGGTCGCCCTCGACGTCCAGGTCCCCGGTGACGTACGCCTCCGCGAGGCCGAGCTCGCCCGGCTGCCACACCAGGCGGCGCAGAGCGCCGGGCGAGCGCAGGATCACCAGGGGCGCGTCCGCCGGACCCGCCTCGCTGCCGTCCCACGCGCGGACGCGCACGGGGAGCGGCCCCGGGAGGAAGTGGCCGAGGAGGTGGGCGAGTCGGTCGGCGGCGGACTTCATCGGTGGGTTCCTTCGGTGAGGAGGAGCTGGCGGACGTCGAGGTAGCGGGAGCGGAATCCGGCTTCCGAGTAGGCGAGGTAGAACTCCCACATGCGCTGGAAGACCGGGTCGAAGCCGAGGCCGGTGACGACCGGGCGGTGGGCGGTGAACCGTTCGCGCCACAGCCGCAGCGTCTCGGCGTAGTGCTCGCCGAAGCCGTCGTCGGCGGCCGTGCGCAGACCGGCGGCGGCGGAGTGCGCGGCGATGGCCTCGCGGGACGGGATCAGGCCGCCGGGGAAGACGTACTTGCTGATGAAGGTGTGGGTGGCGGCGGTGTGGAGCATCTGGCGGTGGCCCATGGTGATGGCCTGCAGGGCGATCCTGCCGCCGGGGGCGAGCGCGCGCCGCAGGGCGGTGAAGTAGGCGGGCCAGTAGTCGGCGCCGACCGCCTCGATCATCTCGACGCTGACGACGGCGTCGTACCGGCCCTCGATGTCGCGGTAGTCGCGCAGCTGGACGTCCACCCGGTCGGCGAGCCCGGCCGCCGCTATCCGCTCGCGGGCCAGGGCCGCCTGCTCCTCGGAGAGGGTCAGGGTGGTGACCCGGGCGCCGCGGGCGGCGGCCCGCAGGGCGAGTTCGCCCCAGCCGGTGCCGATCTCGAGGAGTCGGGTGCCCTCGCCGGCGCCGGCGAGGTCCAGGAGCCGGTCGATCTTGCGGTGCTGGGCGGAGGCGAGGGAGTCGAAGCGGGCGGGGAAGGCACGGAAGATCGCGGAGGAGTAGGTGAGGGTGGGGTCGAGGAACGCGGCGAACAGGTCGTTGGACAGGTCGTAGTGGCGCTGGATGTTGGTACGGGCCCCGTCGCGGGTGTTCCGGTCGCCGGCCGGGCGGGCGGACACCCAGAGGCCGCGGAGCCGCCGCAGCGGGGCGGGGACCAGCTCGTCGACGTGGCCGGCGAGGACGGTCAGGACGCCGGCCAGGTCGTCGCTGTCCCATTCGCCGGCCATGTAGGACTCGCCGAAGCCGATCAGCCCGTGCCGGCCGACGCGCCGGAAAAAGGCATCGGAGTCGTGGAGCGTCAGCTGCGGGCCCACCGCCGAAGGACGTGTACCGGCCGGAGGACCGGTCAGGGACAACTTGTCCAGGGCCCGGCTCACCAGGTACCGGGCGACGGCGGTCCGGGCGGGGCCGGCCGGGGGGATCCGGGCCACGTCCGGCCAGTGGTCGGCGTCGACGTCCGCACGGCTGAGGGGCGCGGCGGTCGCGGGGCCGCCCGGCGGCGTCTGCTCGGGGACGTCGCAGGTGCGGCCGGCGAGCCGGGAGCGGCTTTCGGAGGTGAGGGCGGGGCGGGTCACGACAGCGTGCCTTTCTGCGGGGCGGAACGGGGACGTGGGTGCACGGGGAGTCCGCGCAGCAGCAGGTGAACGCCGTGGCGGCGGATGCCGGCCGACACCGCGGCGGTGGACCAGGGCCTGCGCGCGGCCGCGGCCAGCAGACCGGGCACGGTGGCGGGCCGGCGGCGGCCCCGGACGACGGCGGTGAACGCCCTGCCGTCGTCGTGCTCCAGGTGGACGGTCAGGGCCAGGCGCTCGCCGGGCATCGGCAGCCGCATCCGGTAGCGGCCCTCGACCGCGAAGAACGGGGAGACGTAGAAGGTTTTGTCCACCACGGCCTCGTCCGTCCGCAGCAGGTAGCAGTGCCGCTGCCCGTACGTGTTGTGGACCTCGGCGACGACGCACACCAGGGCGCCGGCGGGATCGTGGCACCAGTACACGCTGAGCGGGTTGAAGACGTACCCGAACACGCGGGCGTGCGCCAGCATCACCACGCGCCCGCCGCCCAGGTCGACGCCGTGCGCGGCGAGGAAGGCGTCGAGCCCGGCGCGGAGGGAGCCGGCGGTGCCTCCGAAGTGGTCGCGGGCGTCGAACCGGGCGAGCGGACGCAGCGGCCGGGGCAGCACCGGCAGGTGGTCGAGGTCCACGCACCACAGGTAGGTGTCGTGCCGCAGCGCGTGGTGCAGCGGCGTGCGACGGACGTGCATGATCACGCAGTCGTACAGCGCCGGTGCCTCGACCGACGTGAACGCTGCGGTCGTCCCGGTCCTGATCACCAGCTCACCCCCAAGGAGCGGGCAGCCTCCACGCCGGAGCGGCAGCCGTCCTCGTGGAACCCCCAGCCGTGCCAGGCCCCCGCGTACGCGGTCACCCCGGTGTTGAGGCGGGGGAGCTCCTTCTGCGCCGCGACCGACGCGGGCGTGTAGACGGGGTGCTCGTAGACCATCCGCTCCACGACCCGGTCCAGGGCAATGCCGGTGTCACCGCCCAGGGTGACCACGTAGCCGGAGCCGGCGGGCAGGCGCTGGAGGCGCTCCATGTCGTAGCTGACGTGTACGGGGGCAGCGGAGGGCTCGCAGCCGGTCATGCGGTAGTTCCAGCTCGCGCGCGCCTTCGGAGAGCGGGGCAGGAGCGAGGTGTCGGTGTGCAGCACGGTGGGGTTGTGCGCGTACGTGAAGGCGCCCAGGAGCCGCTTCTCGTCGGGGGTGGGGTCCGCGAGCATGCGCAGCGCCTGGTCGGGGTGCGTGGCGATGACCACGGCGTCGTACGCGTCGGTGGCGCCGTCGCCGGTGGTGACGAGGGCGCCTCGGCCCGTGCGCCGGACGGCGTCGACCGGGCTGGAGGTGCGGATGCGGTGGACGCGTTTGGCGGCCGCGGCGACGTAGGCGGACGAACCGCCGGTGACGGTCTTCCACTGCGGGGAGCCGGTGATCGACAGCAGACCGTGATGGTGCAAGAAGGCGAAGAGGTAGGCGGCCGGGTACGCCAGCGCGGTGCGGGCCGGGCAGGACCACACGGCGGCGACGAGGGGCAGGGCGAAGTGGCTGACGAAGTAGGGGGAGAACCCGCCCTCGCGCAGGAAGTCCCCGAAGGTGACGCCCGCATGAGTCCCGCGCGCCAGCAGCCGCCGGGCACCCCGGTGGAAGACCGGTACCTCTGCCAGGAGCCGGAGGTACCGCGACCGCAGGGCCGCGCGGGAGGCGAACAGTCCCGCAGCGCCCCGGGCGCCGGCGTACTCCAGACCGCAACCGTCGCACCGCACCGACATACTCATCTCGGCGTCCTGCGTGCCGATCTCCAGCTCCCGGAACAGCCGGAGCAGGGTGGGGTAGGTGCGCTCGTTGTGGACGATGAACCCCGAGTCCACGGCGAGTGCCCGACCGCCGGGGCCGGGCAGCTCGCGGGTGTGGGCGTGCCCCCCGAGCCGCCCGTCCGCCTCGTACAGGGTGACCTCGTACGAGGACGCCAGGACGTAGGCGGCCGTCAGGCCCGCCACGCCGGCGCCTACGACCGCCGCCTTGCGCTGTTCGACCACCATTGCTCCCGCCACTCGACACGCCGCCCGACTGCTGCGTTTCACCCGTACTTCGCAGCAGTCGGGCGATCGGATTGGCGTGATGTGTGACCGCGAGGTGGAAGGTCCGGTCGAAGAGGTGTGCCGGTTCAGCCGGTGAGACCGGCGAGATGCGTGCTCAGCGTGACGGCGGGCGGGTAGCTGGCGCCTATGGCGGTGACGTGCTTCCAGTGCAGGCGGCCGTGGCCGTTGACGATGAACACCGACCGGCGCAGGCCGATCAGGGGTGCGCTGATCCCGAAGGACTTCGCCACCCCGCGCTCCTCGTCGGACAGCAGGGGCATGCTCAGCCTGCGGTTGCGGGCGAACTTCTCATGACTGTCGAGCCCTTGCGGGCTGATGCCCCACACGGTGGCATCGGCGGACTGGAGTTGGTCCAGGCCGTCGGAGTAGGAGCAGAGCTGTGCGGTGCATACCGGTGTGTCGTCGCCGGGGCAGAAGACGAGAACGAGCGGCTTGCCGCGCTGCTCGCACAGGGTGTAGTCGCGGCGATGGAAGGTTTCGCCGTCCAGATGTCCGCCGGGCAGGCAGAAGTCGCCGACGATGTCCCCGATCTCCGGGCTGCTTGCCATGAAGTACCTCGATCGCTGATCGATGCGGAGCGCCCGGTCAGGCGGGCAGGGCCATCAGCAGCAGCGGGTCGGTGGTGGGCTGGGGGGATCCTCCGTCGGGTTCGAGGGTGAGGCCGACGGCGCCCGCGTCGGCAGGGTTCCCAGAGAGGATGACGGTGCCGTCGTGGTCGATCAGACCGGCCGGGAGCATCGTGCCGTCATGGTCGAGCCACAGCTGGTAGGTCTTCCCGACGCCGGCCGCCGGCAGGTTAGCGGCGGTGAAGACGGCCTGGTTCCGCTGCTCGGAGGAGACGACGGTGGTCAGGGCCCCGTTGGCGGCCTTGCCGTGCACGGTCTGGGCGTCCGGGGCCGCCAGGACGGCACTGACCACGTCGAGCTGCTGCTGGGCCTGGCGGGCCTGCTGCTCCAGCTCTTGTCCGTTCTGCCTCTGCCAGACCGCGACGCCGCCCAGTGCGACGGCGGCCACGCTGGCGGCCAGCGCCAGGGATACGGCACGGCGGCGCAAGATGCCGCCGAGGACGGGCGCCGCACCGGCGGCGGGGACACGCGGGGGAAGCTGACGCACGCCGTCGATGGCGGCCATGACCTGCGCCTTCGCGGCCGGAGGCGGCGGCTGGGCGACGGCTGCCGCCAGGCGTGCTGTGGTCGCCTGGAACTCGGCCGCTTCCTGCCGGCATGCCTCGCACGTCTTGAGGTGGGCGTCGAAGTCCTTGCGCTCGTCGTCGTCGAGGGCGCCCAGGGCGTAGGCGGCGGCGAGGGTGTGCGCGTCGGTGGTGTGGTGGTTCATGTGGTCACCCCCATGCAGTCGCGGAGCCGGATGAGCCCGTCGCGCATGCGTGTCTTGATGGTGGGAAGAGGCGTGCGCAGGGTTTCGGCGACTTCACGGTAGGTCAGGCCCTGGTAATAGGCCAGGGTCACGGCCTGGCGCTGGAGTTCGGTCAAGCCGCGCAGGCAGCGCCGTACCTGTTCGGACTCCAGGCGCGTCTCGACCTGTTCGGCGACCTCGTCGAAGGCGGTGGTGTGCTCTCGGGCGGCCTGGGCCTGCTCGCGGTCGGTGGCGGCCTGGGCGGAGCGGACCCGGTCCACGGCCCGCCGGTGGGCGATCGTCGCGGCCCACGTCTGCACGCTGCCGGCGTCAGGCCGGTAGCGGGCGGCCTGGCGCCACAGGTCGATCATGACCTCCTGGGTGACCTCCTCGGACTGCGCCCGGTCGCGCACCACTTTGAGGACGATGCCGAAGACCAGGGGTGCGAGGGCGTCGTAGAGGGCGGAGAACGCCTGCTTGTCACCATGGGCCACTTTGCCCATGGTCTCGGTGAGGTCGCTGGGGGCGGCGCGGCCGTTGCGGCCGGTGCCGAAGGGAAGCGGCTGGTTCACCTGCACCGCTCCGGTCGTGGTGAGAAGGCGCAGGGACGGCCTGGGCCGGCCGTCGGGGGGCGGGGCGTCCATCGCATGCCGGTCCTTGTGTCGTCGCTCGATCGTGCCGGGCCGCCCGGCGGCGGCCCGGTCGCGAAACCTGTGGGTGCTTCGTTGGTTCTTCGTAGCGGACCGGCGGGTGGATGGGTGGTGCTTCGTCACCCGCGCCATCGTCGAGTACCTCGTTCGAGGGAAGGCGGGCGCAGGGGGCCAAGCCGGAGGGCGGACGGCGGCGAAGACGGTGCGTGAGGTGAGCGGAGCGACGTTCTCTCGCTCTCCTCACCGGCCGCGCGGGTTGCTCGGTCGAGGCACCTTCATGGGAGGTAGTTCACATGGTTCGTGTGCGGAATGGTCTGGCGGTGGCCCTGGCGGCCGGTGCGGTGGTCGTCGGTGGCGCGTCGATGGCATCGGCCGATGCCGGTGCACAGGGCGTGGCCGCCCACTCGCCGGGAGTGGGCTCGGGCAACCTCGTGCAGGTTCCCGTTCACATCCCGGTCAACGCGTGCGGTAACACCGTCAGCGTGATCGGGCTGCTGAACCCCACGTTCGGCAACACCTGCGTCAACGCCTGATCGAGCACCGCGAGAAGAATCCGGTCCGCCGCCTTCAAGACGGGGTGGCGCGGACCGGTGATCCGCCCGGAAGACAGTGTGCTCCGAGCGGGTCGGCCGCGGGCGGCTGTCGGCACAGCCGCCCGCGGTACCACGGCCTTTGCGACCGGGCTACCAGGTCAGGACCGCGATGACCTGCTTGCCCCGGTCGGAGCGGCTGACGAGGAGGTCCGCTCCCAGCGAACGAACGATCCTCAGCCCCCGGCCTCCCGTCTCCTCGCGCCGCCCTTCTCGATGGCTCCCGGCCAGGTCCGCCGTCCCGTCGCTGACGGCGATGCCCGCCTGACCTCGTTCCAGGCTCAAGGTGAGCGCGTAGGGTCCGGCGGCGTGGAGCACCGCGTTGCCGACCAACTCCGAGACGATCAGCACGAGATCATCGGCGACCTCGCGAGGGCAGGCGTCCGCCTCCTGTTCCAGAAGTCGTGCCACGGCTTGGCGGGCCTGGCGGGCCGCGCGTTCGTCCGAGAGGAGCGGCAGGTGCAGCGTGACCGGACATCCGCAGGGAGCAATGGCGGTGTCCATGATGATTCCTCGCAGTGAGCGGTCTTCGTCACCGAAAACGGGTGAAGGGGAACGTCGTGGGGTCGTGATGGTCCCGTGGACTCCGCGCCTGGTTGCCCATCGTCACAGTCCAAGGGCCCGGGAACCCAGTGGCTGACGCTGAGGCCGGCCATTCAGTGCTGCTTTCAGTAACGATTCGTGACGACTGCCGCGATGGATTGCCGGAATCCGGGAAAAGTCCCGAGCCGCCGTCCAGGTGATCTCCACTGCCATTCCTGCCCCGCTGCCGTGCCGAAGCGGATGAGGACAGCAATCAGGTGCCGTGCTCCGCTGCCGCCGGCGCCCGCAGCACGCCCCCGGCAGCAGTACAGAGGGATGGCTTCGTGCTGAGGCTCAACCGTGCAAGGCCGTACGTCGTGTTGCTGTTGTGGCTGATCCTGGCTGTTGCCGCCGGACCTTATACCGTCCGTCTCGGTGAGGTAGCGCAGGCCGGCGGGGACGTGACGCTGCGGGAGACTACGGAGTCGGCCCGGGTAGAGCGCTTGCTGAACCCCGCAGGGGCGCAGGTCGCGCTGCCGCTGGCCGTGATCTGGACTTCCCGCCCGCCACAGGGTCCGCTCCGCGCACCCGTACCCCTGGCCGCGCCGCCGCCGCCTCCAGACCCACGCTGTAAGGCAACACCGGCAAGGGATTTCACTCTTTCGAGGGTTGGACCAATCCGCCGGGCGGAGGATGCCGAATGGAGCAACGTGAGCAGCTTCCGCAGCAAACTCGTCCGCGCCGCCTTCGGCGCACTGGCCGGACTCCTGGCCGCGTACACGGCTCTGGCCGTGGCCGAGCTGGTGGCCGGACTGGTGCGGCCGGCGGCCGGGCCGGTGACCGTGGTGGGCGGCGCGGTGATCGACCGTACGCCTGCCGCGGTGAAGGACTTCGCGATCCGCACGTTCGGAGAGAACGACAAGACCGTTCTCCAGCTGGGAATTCTCGCCATCCTCGCCCTCATCGCCGTCGGCCTCGGCATCCTGGCCATGTCGCACCGACGCGCCGGTGCGGCGGGGGTGTTGCTGTTCGGGATCGTCGGGGCCGCCGCGGCTTTCAGCCGTCCCGACTCCACCGGCACCGGTGACGTGCTGCCCTCGATCGCCGGAGCGCTGGCGGGAGCTGCGGCTCTGTACGTGCTGGCGACCAAAGCCGCTCCCGTTCACGCCCCGGACGGGCAGCCAGGCACTGGGGGGTGGAGCAGGCGCGGGTTCCTCGCCGCGGCCGGTGTGACTGCCGTCGCCGCTACCTCGGCAGGCGCGCTGGGCCGGTACTTCACCGGCAGGCAAGGCCAGGGCGCCGTCGCCACCCGGGAGAACCTGGTGCTTCCCAAGCCGGCTTCCCCGGCGCCGGCGGTGCCGGCCGGTGTTCAGCTGAAGGTGCCCGGCATCACCGCTTTCTCCACCCCCAACGCCGACTTCTACCGCGTCGACACCGCCCTGACCGTTCCCAGGGTCGACGCGGGCACCTGGCGGCTGCGCATCCGCGGCACAGGGGTCACCCGCCCCCGCACCTATACCCTCGACCAGCTTCTCGCCCGCCCGCTCATCGAACGCGACATCACCCTGACCTGCGTCTCGAACGAGGTCGGCGGCCCCTACATCGGCAACGCCCGCTGGCTCGGCGTACCCCTCGCCGACCTCCTTGAGGAAGCCGGCGTCCGACCGCCGTCGAAGGGCGGCCGGGCCGATCAGCTGGTGGCCCGCTCCGTGGACGGCATGACGCTCGGCTCCCCCGTCGAGGACCTGATGGACGGGCGCGACGCCATCCTCGCGGTCGGCATGAACGGCGAACCGCTCCCCTTCGACCACGGCTTCCCCGTCCGCATGCTCGTCCCCGGCCTCTATGGCTACGTCTCGGCCTGCAAGTGGATCGAGGACATCGAACTCACCACGTTCGACGCCTACGACCCCTACTGGGTCAAACGCAAGTGGGCCCGCCGCGCGCCGATCAAGACCCAGGCCCGCATCGACACTCCCCGGCCCTTCGCCCGCCCCGCCGCCGGCACCGTCACCGTCGCCGGCGTCGCCTGGGCCCAGCGACGCGGCATCACCCGCGTTCAGATCCGCGTCGACGACGGGCCCTGGCAGGACGCAGAACTCGCCGCCCAGGCAGGCGTCGACACCTGGCGCCAGTGGTCCTACCGCTGGAACGCCTCCCCCGGCGGACACAACCTCACCGTCCGTGCCACCGACGGCACCGGACAGGTCCAGACCGAAGAGCGCACCCGCACCATCCCCGACGGGGCGAGCGGCTGGCACAGCGTCTTCGTCACCGTCCCCTAGACCACCCGGACGACCGCAAGGCCACCCCGGGCAGCACAACCAACCACCGCGATACCCCAGAGAAGAACCACCAAGGAGCAACTGGTCATGAACAGCATGAAGATCCGCCGTACCGCGATCGCCGTCGTCGCCGCAGCCGCGCTGCCCTTCTCCCTGGCCGCCTGCTCCGACTCCGGCAGCGACACCAAGGCCGCCCCGAGCGCGGGCGCCGAGGACGCCGCGAAGACCAGCGAGAGCACCCCTGCGGGCGACAACATGACCGACGACCAGCCCTTCGGTCCGGCCTGCGCGGGCGTGCCGAAGGAGGGCGCGGGCTCCTTCGACGGCATGGCCAAGGACCCGGTCGCCACCGCCGCGTCGAACAACCCGGCCCTGTCCACCCTCGTGACCGCCGTCAAGCAGGCCGGACTCGTCGACACCCTCAACAACGCCGAGAACATCACCGTCTTCGCGCCGACGAACGACGCCTTCGCCAAGATCCCCAAGGCCGACCTCGACAAGGTCCTCGCCGACAAGGCCACCCTCACCAAGATCCTCACCTACCACGTCGTCGGCCAGAAGCTCACGCCGAAGCAGCTGGAGAACGGCTCCTTCGAGACCCTCCAGAAGGGCATGATCACCACCACCGGCTCCGGTGAGTCCTACAAGGTCAACGACACCGCCAACGTGGTCTGCGGCAACGTGAAGACCGCCAACGCCAACGTCTACATCATCGACACCGTCCTCATGCCCAAGTAAGGCTTCGCGCACGGTCCGCAAGCAACGGTGACCCCGCACTCGCCCCCCATCGGGAGGGTGCGGGGCCACGGCCATGATCTGTGGGCCGGCAGCCGGACCACGAACCTGGGCTCGGCAGGGTGCGGCGCCCAGGCCGGCTGTGGTCGGGGTCTACTTCTGGTTGATGGGCAGGGCCAGGTCGGTGACCTGGTACCTGTCCGGGAAGGCTCCCTTGCTGGTGGCCTTGCCGGACAGGACGTCGACGGCGTAGAGGCGGTAGGAGCCACCGTTGCCGATGGCGGCGAAGCCGTGGTTCGTTCCGGCGGCCGGGTTGTAGTAGATGTCGAATCCGGCGTCCAGGGCGGCGTCCACGCCGAGGTTGCCGGTGGGGGCCAGGGTGCCGGCGTTGGCCGGGGACTGCAGGGAGATGCTGTCGGCCATCGTGTCCAGGTCGAACAGCGTCGTCGCGGTCGCGGCGTTCAGATCGTTGTTGGTGTAGGCGGCTCCGGTCACTCCCATGGCGGTCGACGGCGGCATGGTCGGGTTCGTCAGGGTTGCGTCGACGGTGGTCGTCAGCGGGGCGGCCGCGTCGTCGATGTTGTGCCGCAGGTTCTGGCCTGTGTTGGAGATGACCCGCAGCCGGTTGGCGGCGGGGTTGAAGTCCACGCCCAACGCGGCGCCGACCAGGGCCACGGTCAGCTGCGAGACCTTCATAGCATGTTGAGGCGCAGTTCCTCGGCGGGGACGATGCGGCGGAGGTTGGCGTCAGGAGGGGCTGCGCTGGAGCTTCACCGTCGCGGTGGACGGCGAGGAGCGGGCCGCCCCCGACAGCGTGCACCAGCTCATCGGGATGGCCCCGTTCCAGGGCATCAGTGTCGGCGTGGACCGCAAGTCCCCGGTCTCCTGGCCCCTGTACGAGCGCCGGCGCTCCTTCCGTCACACCGGCGGCATCCGCTCCGTCACCTACCGCCCGGGCCCGCCCGGACCCGACGCCCCGGATGCGGTCGCCGCCGCCCTGAAGGAGGCGGCCTCGGCCTTCGAGTAGTCCGACCAGGGGTCCGCCGTGGAAGAGGCCGTTTCCGCGTGTTCGGCGACGCGCGGCGGCTCCTGCGGCCGGAGCGCCCGAGGAGGGGCTCCGGCCGCAGGAGCACGGGTGGTGAGCCGGACCGGTCAGCCGATGGTGATCTGGTCGACCAGGAAGATGGTCGACAGGTAGGTGTCTTCGGTGCCGGCGAACTCCAGCTTCACGGTCTGGCCCTTGTGGGCGGACAGGTCGACGGTCTTCTGGACGTATCCGGGGCCGGCGTCGGCGTTGGAGTAGGTGGCCAGCGTGGTGCCGTTGACGTTGACCTTGAGGGTGTCGTAGGCGGTGGAGCCGGACTCCTGGGTGGAGACCTTCAGCCAGAAGGTGAGCTTCGGGGTGCCGGTGGAGGGCACCGCGATGTTCGGCTGGGACAGGGATTCGACGGCGTCGGCGCCGTAGCCCATCATCCAGGCGTACCAGGACCCGTCGCGCGCGGTCTGCAGGGACGAGTTGGTGATGATGTTGTCGCTCTGGGTCCAGCCGGTGGTGCCCTGTTCGAAGCTGCCGTTGGCCAGTGCGTTGCCTCCGGGGGGCGTGGTCGGGGAGGGGGTGGGGGTGCCGGGGTCGGGGAGGGCGGTGCCGACGCTGACGGCGGCCCACGCCTTGGAGACGAGGTAGCGCTCCTGGGAGTTGGCGCCGTACAGGTCGGCGGCGGCCTGCAGGGTGGCGGTGCGGGCGCCGGCGTAGTTGGTGGTGGAGGTCATGTAGGTGGTCAGCGCGCGGTACCAGACGGCGGCGGCCTTGTCCTTGCCGATGCCGCTGAAGGTGTCGTTGTTGCAGGTCGTTCCGGTGTGCGGGCGTCCGCCGATGGTCTTCGCCCCGGTGCCCTCGGCCGCCAGGTAGAAGAAGTGGTTGCCGATGCCGGAGGAGAGGTGCACGTCCACCGAGCCGGCGCCGGAGTTCCAGCAGGACAGCGATCTGCCGTCGGCGGCGGGGTTGTCCATCCGGCGCATGTATCCGCCGGACATGTTGAGCTTCTCGCCGATGTAGTAGTCGCCCGGGTCGCCGGCGTTGTCGGCGGAGAACTCGACCATGGTGCCGAAGATGTCGCTGGTGGCCTCGTTGAGGCCGCCGGACTCGCCGGAGTAGGTGAGGTCGGCGGTGGCGGCGGTGACGCCGTGGGTCATCTCGTGGCCGCCCACGTCGAGCGTGGCGAGCGGGGTGTTGCCGTTCTGCGAGGAGCCGTCGCCGAAGTACATGCAGAAGCAGTTGTCGTCGTAGAAGGCGTTGAGCAGGTTGGTGTCCACGTGGACGTAGGCGCGGGCGCCGCGGCCGTCGTTGCGGATGCCGGAGCGGTTGAAGGAGTTCTTGAAGTAGTCCCAGGTCTTCGCCAGGCCGTAGGAGGCGTCGACGGCGGCGCTCTCGCGGCTGGAGCTGGTGCCGTTGCCCCAGGAGTTGGTGGCCTTGGAGAAGGCCCGGGCGTTCTGCGCGGGGTTGGACTGGGGGCTGTTGTAGGAGTCGTAGACGATCGTGCCGCCGTGCGCGGGGTCGGTCAGGGTGTAGCCGCCGGCGGTCTGGGTGGTCTCGATGGAGACCTGGCCGACGGTGACGCCGTTGCCGGTGCCCGTGACGTTCTGGTGCAGCTCGTACTGGTCCAGCGGCGCTCCGGTGGTGGCGTCGACGATCACCGCCTGGCGCGAGGCGGGGCCGGTCTCGCCCTCGCCGGTGACGGTCGAGCGGTAGGCGAGGACGGGGATCTTGCCGACCGCGTAGACCACCAGGGTGCTGTCCTTGCCGCCGGCCTTCGCCTTCCTCACGTGCCTGGCGTGCTTGACGGCCTTGGCGGAGGCGTCGGCGGCCGTGAGTTTCGGGGTGGTGCCGGCGATCCGGATCGCGCCCTGGTGTGCCAGGTCCGAGCCGGTGATCGTGCCGTCTTCGGTGAGGTGCACCACCAGGTCGCCGCCGATCACCGGCAGGCCTCTGTAGGTGCGGTCGTAGCGGACGTGCCGGGAGCCGTCGGCGTCGATCAGCACGTCCTTGGTCACCAGGCGCTCGTCGGGGCCCAGGCCGAGCTCGCGGGCGGTGGCGGCCGCGTTCCGGCCGGCCGTGCGTATCGCCTCGCCACGCGCGTCGGCCGTCATCGCCCGAAACCCGGCGCCGGGTTGGGCGACGGCGGTGCCTTCGGCCGTGGTGGGCCGGGGAGCCGCGGTGGACTGGGTGGCCACCATGGTCACGGAGCCCAGGGCGAGGGCTGCCGCGACACCGGCCGCAAGGGCGTTCTTGCGGTTCATCGCAATCCTTCCGCCGGGCCTTGTCGGGGAAATGCCGCGGGACGTCATCTGAGGTGCGGGGGGCGTTCAGCGGCGGTTGGCCCGGCTGTGGCCATGAGGCTAGGGACGCGGGAGGCAGCCGACATCGGGGCAAACCCTTGACCTGGACGGGGAGGCCCGGCGGGCGCACCATGGCCCGATGCCAGACTCTGCGATGGGGACGAACGCGTCCTACGAGGCCGGTCCCGTGCTGCCGGTGGTGCCGGAAGACGTGCCCGGCACCCGCCGGGTGGTCCTGTTCGGGCCGCCCGGAAGCGGCAAGACCACCGCGGCGGAGTCCCTGGGGCGACGGCTGGGGCTGCCCGTCCTGCGGCTGGCCCCGGGCCCCCAGGACACCGGGATCCCGTACACCGGGCTGCTCGAACTCGCGCTGGCCCTACCGGCCCTGCCCGCCGCGCGGGAGCTGACGGCGGCACTCGACGAGACCGCCGGCCGGTCCGGTTCCCCGGACGATGCCGGTCGGGCACTTCGGCTGCGCCGCCTGACCGCTGCTCTGCTGCAGGAGGCACCGCCCATGACCCTGGTGGTGGACAACGCCCAGTGGCTGGACGCCGGCAGTGCGGCCGTGCTGGGCTGGGCGCTGCGCCTGACCCCGGACCTTCCCGTCATCGCGGCCGAGCGCACCCGGCGCCCGCAGGCCGGCTGCCACTGGTGCGGGGAGGACGCGCGCGCGGTACGCATCCCGCCCCTGACGGCCCCGCAGGTCGCGACTCTGCTGTCCCCGTACGGGCTCGCCGCCCGCGAAGTCACGCGCATCCACGCTCGCAGTGGCGGGAACCCGGCCCTGGCGCTGGCGCTGGCCGACTCCGCGCGCCCGCTCCCGGACCGGGACGGTGAAGGCACGTCGGCCCTGCCGCCGACGGCCCGCCGACTGGTGGGCGAGTGGCTGGACGAGGTACCGGCCCAGGTACAGGAACTGCTGACGTTCGCCGCACTCGACGACCGGCCCGACCTCGAACTGCTCGGCCGCCTCGCCGGCCCGGCGGCCGAGGCCCTCCTCGCCGAGGCCGAGGCAGCGGGACTCCTCGACGCCGGACAGTCCGACGGGACGGTGCGGTTCACCGCCTCCGCGATCGGCACCGAACTCGTGGCCCGGCTGCCGGGCCACGCGCGCAGGCGCCTGCACGCCCGCCTGGCCGAGGCCAGCCGTGACAGCGTCCGCCGCGACCGGCACACCGCGCTGGCGGCCGACGCCGCCGACCCGCGGTCGGCCCTCCACGCCGCCCGTGCTGCCGTACGCGCCCGGCAGCGCGGCGACCACGCGCTCGCGGCAGAGCTCTCCCTCCTCGCCGCCCAGCGCACCCCGAACGACGACGGCGACCTGCTCACCGAACGGGCCCTGACCGCCGTACGCGACGCCGCCCACTACGGCGACCTTCCCCGAACCCGGGCCGCCGCCCGCCTCGTCCTGGGCCACGACACCACCCCCGACCAGCGCGTCGACGCCCTCGTCGCCCTGATCGACGCGAGCGGTCGGCACCTGCACAGCGCGGACGAACTGTTCGCCGCCGCACTCCGCGCGGCGGCCGGACGACCCGACCTGACGGCCCGACTCCTCATCCGCCAGTCCATCTGGGCCAACGTCAACGAGGGCGACCCCCACCGGGCGTGCGACCTGGCCGGCCGCGCCACCACCCTCGCCGAGACCGCCGGCGACATGACCACCACCGCCATGGCCCTCACGATGCGGGCCCGCCTCCAGCGCGTGCTCGGCCACCCCGACACCGAGACCACCCTCAGCCGCGCCCTGTCCCTGCCACGCGCCGCCGCCATCCCGGCCAACGGCACACCCCAGCACCTCGCCGCCCGGCACGCCCTCTTCGACGACCACCCCGAGGACGCCCGCACCGCGCTGCTTCCCCTCCTCGTCGAAGCCGAGCGCACCGGAGACACGGAGGCGACCGTGGACATCCGGCGCAGCCTCGCCGAGGCCGAACTCCGCGCGGGACGGTGCGCCAGAGCACTCGACCACGCCCACCGTGCCCAGGCCCTGACCGACATGACCTCCCTGTCACCCGCACCGGCGTGCTACACCTCCGCCCTCGTCGAGGGCGCCGCCCGTCGCACCGACGTCGCCCTCCTCCACGCACGCCGCGGAGTCGACACCGCCCGGCAGGAGGACAACAAGGTCTTCCTCTCCCGCAACCTCTTCGCCCTCGGCCACCTCCTCCTGGCCACCGGCCGCCCCAAGGAAGCCCTGGAGGCTCTGGAAGAGGTGCGGGACCTGGAGGGACTCCAGCAGGTCCGCGACCCCTCCGTCCTGCGCTGGCATCCCGAACTCGCCGAGACGCTCGTCGCCCTCGGCCGCCTCGACCAGGCGCAGAGCCTGCTGGACGAGACCCGCCGCACAGCGATCGATCTCGGCAGGCACATGGTCCTTCCTCCGCTCGAACGCGCCCAGGCGCTCCTGGACGCCGCCCGTGGCGACTACGACACCGCGGCCCGGCGCCTCACCGACGCGGCCGGCCACCTCCGCCACCTCCCCCTCGAACGCGGCAGGACCCTGCTGGCGCTCAGCCACACCGAACGGCGCGGACGCCGACGCGCCAGCGCCCGCACCGCCGCGCACAGCGCCGTCGACCTCTTCACCGCCCACCAGGCACACCCCTGGGCCGAAACCGCCGCGCACACCCTCAGCCGGCTGGAAGCCGCCCCCACGGACGACAACGCCCACCCCCGCCTCACCTTCGCCGAGCAGCGCTGCGCCGAACTCGCCGCCGCCGGAGCGAGCAACCGCGACATCGCCACCGCCCTCACCGTCAGCGTCAAGACGGTCGAAGCGACCCTCACCCGCGTCTACCGGAAACTCGGCCTGCACTCACGCTTCCAGCTCGCACACACCGTCACACCGGCACGCGAGTGAGCCACCCGGGCGGCTGCGGGAGCCGCCCGGGTGCCATCGCGGCCCGGGGCCCCGGGGCAGGCGCCGGGACGCGTCGAGGTCAGCGGAGGGATTCTCCGGTGGTGTCGAGGACCGTGTTCGCCAGGTGCTCGAAGATCGCCCAGTCGTCCTGGGCGGGCCGCCGGCGCCGGTGGTCGCCCAGTTCGGTGTTCAGGCCGACGTACTGGGCGCCCAATCGCTCCAGGAGGACCAGGTCGGAGTGGAGCTGCTCCAGGGTGCCCTGACCCAGACGCCGCAGGTGGCGCGGGACCGGCTTGTCGGTCAGGGCCAGGGGGATGGTCGGGCAGAAGGCCGGCGTGGGCCGGCCGGCCGCCGCCGCGTCGTCCGCCAGCGTGCGCAGCGCGGGCGCCAGTTCGGGGCCCTGCGGCCACATCGGGTGCCAGGCGTCGCCGTACCGCGCCGCCCGGCGGACGGCCGCGCGGCTGTTGCCGCCCACCCAGACGGGCGGATGGGGCGAGCGGGCCGGGCGGGGCGCGGTGTGGACGCCGTCGAAGTCCACGGTGGGGCCGTGGAAGCTCGCGACCTCCTCGGTCCACAGCACGCGGAGGGCGCTCAGGTACTCGTCGGTGAGGGCCCCGCGCTTCTCGTAGGGCACGCCGAGCGCCTGGAAGGCGTGGTACGCCCAGCCGACCCCGACGCCCAGCACCAGCCGTCCGCCGGAGAGCTGGTCCAGGGAGGCGCTGACGCGGGCCAGTTGCAGCGGGTGGCGCTGCGGGGTGATGGCCACCCCGGTGCCCAGCTCGATGGTGCTGGTCTGTCCGGCGAGCCAGGCGAGGGTGGTGAACGAGTCGTAGAACGGCGCGGGGGAGCGGCTGTGGGCGTCGGAGGTCAGGGCGATGTGGTCGGAGACCGTCAGCAGGTGGTAGCCGAGCCGCTCGGCGGTGGTGGCCCAGCCCCGCAGTGTGTCCGGGCCGATGCCGGAGCCGAAGTTGGGGAGGTTGATGCCGAATCGCATGGTGGGGGCCTTTCAGCGGGCGGGTCTCGCCGGTGCGGGCGGTGCGGGGACGTCGTCGTGCGGGCCGGGCTGCGGGGGGACGGCCGCGGCGGGGCGGGCGGGGGGAGTGCCGCCGGAAGCGGTACGGGTGGCGTCGGGGCGACGGCGCGCCTTCGCCCAGCGACGCATCGCGGGCCGCTCCACGCCCACGTACAGCAGCCAGGCGAGGGCCAGGCCGAGGACCACGCACAGCGCGATCAGCGCGGCGCCGACGGGGAGGGAGAACTGCCGCTGCTCGCCCAGGAGTCGGCGGCCGTAGACCAGGACGGGCCAGTGGACCAGGTAGAAGGCGAACGAGATCTCGCCCAGCAGGGTGAGGGTCCGGCCGCGCAGCCACGTCTTCCGGTCCTCCACGTCGAGGTGCGCGAGGGCGGGGATGAGCAGGGCCAGCGGCACGACCGTCGCGGCGTTCAGGGCGTACAGCGCCGGCAGGTACAGCGAGCCGGCGTAGCAGAGCGCGAAGAGCGCGATCAGCGGCAGCGGGCGGATGCCGATCCAGCGGCCCTCCAGGGCGATCCGGGCCATGACGATGCCCAGGACGAAGTCGAGCACCCGGGTGAGCGGGAAGACGTAGACCAGCCAGAAGCCCAGGGCCGGACCGGACTTGTCCGGCATCATCATGCTCGGCTCGGCCGGAAGGAGCGCGGTGACGACCGCCGGCAGGGCGATCACCGCCGCGATCAGCGCTCCGGCGCACCACCACAGGCGGCGCGCGCCGATCCTGCCGATCCACCGGTGCAGCAGCGGGAAGAGCAGATAGAAGAAGAGCTCGCAACCCAGCGACCAGCTGGGGTTGTCGACGCTGAAGTAGACGGACTCCTCGGGCACCCACGACTGCAGCAGGAGCAGGTTGAGGACGGCGGTCGTGCCCGTGACGGTGGCCGCCGCGTACAGCGCCATCGTCACGGCGTACATGACCAGGTGGTTGGGGAACACCTTGACCAGCCGCCGGCGCCAGAAGGCTCCGACCGTGTCCGAGGGGCGGGCCGACCAGGTCAGGATGAAGCCGCTGAGGACGAAGAAGAAGGAGACACCCACCCAGCCGGTCTTGCTGAAGACGGTGAACAGGCCCTCGGAGACGCCCTGGTCGGCGAAGGGCTTCATGATCGCCACGTGGAACAGGAAGACCAGGAACGCGGCGAAGAAGCGGACGCCGGTGAGGGAGGTCAGCCGGGGGCGGGGGGCGGTGTTCTCTCCGGTCATGACGCGCCTCCGGTCCGGTTCGGGGCGACCCGTGGCCGCGGCTCGGGTGCGGTGCGAGGGGCGTGTCGCACGGCGGGTCAGCCGACCGTCGCCGTGCGCGGGCCGCCGCCGGTGCTCGCCGCGGCCTCGGGGGCCTCGGCCTGCCGCTCGCGCCGGTCGCGGCGGAGCTCCAGCAGTCCGAGCACGAGTCCCAGGACGGTGACCGCGGCCCCGGCGACGGTGGTCCAGCGCACTCCGGCGGTGTCGACGACCCGTCCGCCGAGCCACGAGCCGCCCGCGTTGGCGAGCTGGAAGGCGGAGATGTTGACCGCCAGCGCGAGGGTGGGCGCACCGGCCGCGGCGCCGAGGATGCGGGTCTGCAGGCCGGGGATGATGGAGAAGGCCGCCGCTCCGAAGACGAAGACCAGGACGGCGGTCACGATCTGCGCCGACGCCGTGGCGCCGAACAGCAGCAGGATCCCGGTCAGCGCCGCGAGCAGCGCGCACAGGGCGGGCATCAGCGACCGGTCGGCCAGCTTGCCGCCGAGCACGGTGCCGACGACGGACCCCACGCCGAACACGATGAGCAGCACCGTCACGGCGCCCGTGGAGAAGTGGGTCACGTCGGTGAGCAGCGGGGCTATGTAGGTGAAGACGGTGCCGAAGCCGGCGCTGCCGAGCACCGTCATCGCGATGGCGATCTGGACGCGCCGGTTGCCGAGGACCTTCAGCTCGGACGCGGCTCCGCCGCCGGTCGCCGGGGCGGGGCGGACGACCGCGGCGACGAGGAGCGTGGCCAGCGTGGTGATGCCGGCGACGGCCCAGAAGGTGGCGCGCCAGCCGTGGCTCTCGCCGATGAAGGTGCCCAGCGGCACGCCCAGGACGGTGGCGAGGTTGAGCCCGAGCGACACCTTGGCCACCGCCGAGCCCGACTGGCCCTCGGGGACCATCGAGACGGCGAGCATGATGCCGACGGCGACGAAGGTGCTGTGGACCAGGGCCGCGACGACGCGGGCGACGACCACGACCCAGTACGCGGGGGCGACCGCGGCGAGCACATTGCCCGCGATGAAGACGCCCATGAGCAGCAGCATCAGGGTCTTCCGCTCGATGCGCGCGGTGGCGATGGTGATGATCGGTCCGCCGATGACGACGCCCAACGCGTAGGCGGTGACCAGGAGTCCGGCGGTGGGGATGTCGACCCCGAGGTCGTCGGAGAGGCCGGGCAGGATGCCGGCGATCACGTACTCGGAGGTGCCGACGCCGAAGACGCACAGCATCAGCGCGAAGAGGGGGAAGGGCATGGTGGTCCCTGGGATGTGAGACGGCCCGGCGGGCCGGGGTGCGGGTGGGGACGGGTGGCGCTCACCGTAATGCAAGGCGCATGCATTTCAAAATACTTGACAAGTCATACATTGTGAATGAGTGTGTGTCGCGGCGGACCGATCGCCATGCGAGCCGGACGCTCCCAGCGCCTTGAAACCGCGGCCTGTCGAGCACGCGGAACCGGCCGGTCCCGTCGTCCGCCGCCCCCCCCCCGCCGCCCTTCCTACGTACGAGGTGTGCTCCCATGACCCCTTCCGACGTCCTGCGGTCCCGTGTCAGCGGGTCGCGGTCCAGTGACGGCGCCGCGCAGGAGCCGTCCGGGCTCTTCACCTTCAGCCAGCAGGTCGACTCCTGGGTCGTACGGACGGCCAAGCCCGTCAGTTACGAGATCCGCTTCGTCGACGACGTGCTCGACCCCTCCAGCTCCGACCTCGTCGAGGCGGGCTCCCGGGGCGCGACGGGCGGGGACGCCGCCCCCGTGCGGCGCTTCGTCGTCGTCGACGCCCGTGTCGACCTGCTGCACGGCGACCGGATCCGCGCCTACTTCGACCACCACAAGGTGGAGCACCGGATCTGCGTCGTGCCGGCCGACGAGTCGGTCAAGGCCTTCGACACCGCGGCGCACATCATCCGGGAGATCGACGACTTCGGCATCGCGCGCCGCCACGAGCCCGTCGTCGTCATCGGCGGCGGCGTCCTCATGGACATCGTCGGCCTGGTGAGCAGCCTCTATCGGCGGGGCACCCCGTTCGTCCGGGTCCCCACCACGCTCATCGGCCTGGTGGACGCCGGAGTCGGGGCCAAGACCGGCGTCAACTTCAACGGGCACAAGAACCGTCTGGGCACCTACTTCCCGGCCGACCTGACGCTGCTCGACCGCTGCTTCCTCAACACCCTCGACCGACGGCACATCAGCAACGGCCTCGCGGAGATCCTCAAGATCGCGCTGATCAAGGACGGCGGCCTCTTCCAGCTCCTGGAACGCCACGGCGGCCTGCTGCTGGAGGAGAAGTTCCAGGGCCTGTCCTCCACCGGCGAGCTGGCCGGGGCCGAGACCCTGCGCCGTGCCATCCACGGCATGCTCGAAGAGCTCCAGCCCAACCTCTGGGAGGCCCAGCTGGAGCGGGTCGTCGACTACGGCCACACCTTCAGCCCCACCGTCGAGATGCGCGCGCTGCCCGAACTGCTGCACGGCGAGGCCGTCTGCGTCGACATGGCCCTCACCACCGTCCTCGCCCAGCACCGCGGACTGGTGAGCGAGACCGACCGGGACCGGATCCTCGCCACCATGCGGGCCCTCGAACTGCCCAGCTGGAACGACCTGCTGACGGGGGAGATCCTCGCGGACGCGCTCCAGGACACCGTGCGCCACCGCGACGGGCAGCAGCGCCTGCCGCTGCCCGTCGGCATCGGCGGCGCCACCTTCGTCAACGACGTGACCGCCCTGGAACTCGCCTCCGCCGTCGAGGACCTGCGCGCGCTCCAGGACGCGGGCCGGACCGCCGAGCGGGGGACCCGATGACCACGGCCGTCACGGACACCGCGGCCGCCGGCGACACCGCGGCGGCCGCCGCGGAACCCCGGCACGTCCTGCTGGCCGACGTCACCGCCCCGGCGGACGTGCACGGCGTGCACGGCGCCGCGGGACTCTCGCACTGGAAGTGCCTGGCCGGGCGCCACGACCTGACCGGGGAGTGGGAGGCCGTCGAGTGGGCCAGCATCCCGCCGGGCGGAGTCAGCGGCGAACACCGGCACACCCGCACCGAGGAGCTGTACTTCCTCCTGTCCGGCGAAGGGGAGATGTACCTCGACGGCACCCCCCACCCCGTGTCCGCGGGCTCCCTGATCCTCACCGGCCTGGGCACCGTCCACGGCCTGGTGAACACCGGCACCACCCGACTGGACTGGCTGGTCGCCGAGATCCGCTCCCCGCACACCAGCGGCGCCCTCCGGGGCCGCACCACGAACCCGTCCGGCGACGCCCCCCGCCGGCGGACGGAGGAAGAGGCCGACGTGAACGCCCGGATCCACCGGCTCGGCGACGAGCAGCGCATCGACCCCACCACCTTCCTCACCGGACCACTGCGGCTGATCGAGACCGTGACCGTCGCCGACGGCGAGAGCCTCGACCTCGCCGCCACCGGGACCGAACACACCGTCTTCGTCCTCTCCGGCAGCGGCACCGCCGTCTCCGGCGACAGCGAGGCGCCGCTCGGCCCCGGAGTGTCGGTGACCCTGCCCCGGGGCACGTCCGCCCGGATCCGCGCGGACCGCTCCGGCGCCGCCGACGGCGAACCGGGCGGGCTCCGGCTCTTCCACGCCGAACTCTCCCTCACCACGGCCGCCGTGGAGGAGGCGTGATCGTCACCGGGACCGGCACCCCCACCCGCGCCCTGGGGCCCGCCGGAGCCGCCGCGCCGACCTGGCGCTGCCTCGCGCGGCGCGGCATGCTGCACAGCGAGTGCGAGACCTTCGACCACGTCGTCCTGCCGCCCGGCCGGACCAGCCGCCACGACGACCCGGGCGTCGAGCAGGCCGTCCACGTCCTGCGGGGCACCGCGGCGCTGCGGCTCGGCGGGACGGCCCGGCGGCTCGACGCGGACGACGTGGTGCTCGTCCCGGCCGGGACCGGAGCCCTCGTCGAGGCCGGACCCGACGGAGCGGAACTCCTCGTCCTGCGCGTCCTGTCCAAGGACGCGCACACCGCGCTGCCGCCGCGCGTACCCGAACTCCCCCCGCGCGAGCGCGCGATCGGGAACACGACCCCCGGCCCCCAGGAGCGTGTCGCATGACCCGGGACAGCACGGGGGAGCGGACGGCCGGCTGGCCGACCGGCACGATGCGCGCCGCCGCCGTGGCCTCCCCGCACACCACCCGGCTCCTCGAGATGCCGATACCCGACCCCGCCCCCGGCGAGGTGCTCGTGGCCCCGCTGCGCGTCGGCCTCTGCGGCACCGACCTGGAGCTGCTGCACGGCACCGCGACCTACGTGCGGGACGGCCGCGCCCCGTACCCCCACGTCTTCGGCCACGAGTGGGTCGGCCGCGTGGTCGCGGTGGCACCGGGAGCCACCGGTGCCGGCGCCGCGGACGCCCGGATCGCCGTCGGGGACCGGGTGGTCGGCCACACCATGATCAGCTGCGGTGACTGCCGGGCCTGCCACCGGGGGCGCCGCAACGAGTGCGGACGCCTGCGCGAGGTCGGCCTGTACGGACAGCAGGGCGCCGCCGCCCAGTACCTGAGGATGCCCGCCCACGCCCTCAGCGTCGTCCCCGAGGACGTCACGGACGAGGCGGCGATGCTCGTGGAGCCGGCCGTCACCGTCCTGGAGGGCCTGCGGCGGGCGCACTGCGCCCCCGGCGACCGGGCGCTCGTCATCGGCACCGGCACCATCGGCCTGCTGGCCGTCCAGCTCACCGCCGGCCTGGCCGGATCCGTCGAGGTCGTCGGCGTCGACGACTCCGGACTCGCCACGGCCCGGCGCATGGGCGCGCGCCGCACCTTCCGGCCCGGCGAGGCACCGGCCGGCTACTACGACGTCGTCGTCGAGGCGTCCGGCGCGACCAGCGCGTTCCACGAAGCGCTCCGCACCACCGCGGTCGGCGGCCGGATCGCCGCCGTCGGCGTCGCGTCGGAGGCCGTGGACGGCGTCGACCTGGGCGACCTCGTCCTGCGGGGCATCACCGTGCACGGCATCCGGCACGGGCTCGACCAGTACGACCGCGTCCTGAAGCTCTTCGGCGACGGGGCCCTCACCGCGGACGGGATGATCGCCGGCGTCCTGCGGCTGGACCAGGCGGACGAGGCCTTCCGGCTGCTCCAGGACTCCGGGCGCACCGCGCCCAAGGTGGCGCTCGACCCGAGCGCCCCCGCCGACGGCGAGGACGGCTCCCGGTCCGAGCCGCGGGCACCGGCGCGGAGCGCCGCCTGACGCCGCGCCCCACCCCTGCCCCGCACCCGCACACCCACCAAGGACGAAGGACACCCATGCCCAGGCCCATCAGCCTCATCACCGGCGCCAGCTCCGGCATCGGAGCGGAGACCGCCCGCGCGCTGGCCGCCGCAGGCCACGACGTGATCGTCGGGTACGGAGGCAACGAACGGGCGGCCAAGGAACTCGCCGCCGAACTCGCCGCAGGACACGGTGTCGAGGCGACCCCCGTCGCCTTCGACCTGGCCCGGCCCGCCACCGCCGCCGCACAGCTGCGCGCCGCCGTACGCGCCGCCGGCGGCATCGACGTCCTGGTCAACAACGCCGGGATCAACCGGCGTTCGCCCGCCGTCGACGAGGACCTGGAGTCCTGGTACCGCGTGCTGGACACCAACCTGACCAGCCCGTTCGCCCTGGCCCAGGAGGCCGCGCGGACGATGATCGCCCAGGGCAGGGGCGGGCGGATCGTCAACGTCACCAGCGTGCACGAGCACATCCCGATCAGCGGCGGCAGCACCTACTGCGTCGCCAAGAGCGGCCTCGGGATGCTGACCAAGGTCATGGCGATGGAACTCGCCGCGCACGGCATCACCGTGAACTCCGTCGCCCCCGGCGAGACCGCGACCCCCATGAACGGCGTGCCCGCGGGCCACCCCGCCACCGCCATCGCACGGCCCGCCATCCCGGCCGGCCGTCCGGGCGGCCCCCACGAGGTGGCGGCGTTCATCGCCCACCTGGTGTCGGACGGGGCCGCCTACACCACCGGCACCTCGCTCGTCGTCGACGGCGGCCTCAGCCTCGTCGCGGCGGAGGCCAACGCCGCCCACGCCGGCCGGCTCTGAACCGGGCCGCGCCGCACCCCGGCGGAGCCCCCGCACCTCTCCGAAGCCCTTCCCGTCCCCCGAAGCAACGTAAGGAACGCATCCAGGTGAACCCCGCCCCCTCCGCCGCCGCGGAACTCCAGGCCACCGGCATACCCACCGCGCGGAACGTCGACCACCACGCCTTCACGGTCCCCGACCTCGACCAGGCCGTCCGCTTCTTCGTCGACGTCCTCGGCGCCCAGGAGCTCTACGTCCTCGGTCCGGTCCGCGACGACGGCGACTGGATGACCCGGCAGCTCGCCGTCCACCCGCGCGCCAGCGCCAGGATCGCGCTGCTGCGGCTCGGCGACACCAACATCGAGCTCTTCGAGTACACCGCCCCGGAGCAGCGCACCGAGCTGCCGCGCAACAGCGACGTCGGCGGCCACCACCTCGCCATCGGCGTGGCCGACATCGACCGGGCCGTCGCCCACCTCCGCGAGGTGCCGGGCGTCGTCGTGCAGGGCGACGTCCAGCACATCGCCGAGGGCCCGATCGCGGGCAACCGCTGGGTCTACTTCCGCGCCCCGTGGGGCCTGCAGATGGAGCTCCAGCAGGTCGCCGAGGAGCTGCCCTACGAGAAGGAGACCGGGGCGCGCCTCTACCGGCCCGCCGCCGACCCCTCGCTGCCCGAGCCCGGCCTGCCCACCGCCCTCGGCGTCGACCACGTCTGCTACACCGTGCCCGACCTCGACCAGGCCCTCGACTTCTTCACCGGCGTCCTCGGCGGCGAACTGCTCTACCGCGTCGACATCGCCGCGGAGGCCGACTACTGCGGCCGCCAGCTCGACGTCCCCCAGGACATCGAGGTCGACGCCGCCATGGTCCGCCTGGGTCCGGTCACCAACGTCGAGCTCTTCCAGTACACCGTCGCCGACCAGCGCACCGAGCTGCCGCGCAACAGCGACGTCGGCGGCCACCACCTGGCCTTCTACGTGGACGACGTCGAAGCCGCCGCGGCCTGGCTCCGCACGGTGCCCGGGGTCGAGGTGCTCGGCGAGCCGCAGCTCATCGAGGACGGCGGCCCCATCCACGGCGACCGCTGGGTCTACTTCCGCGCCCCGTGGGGCCTCCAGATGGAGGTCCTCAACATGCCCGACGGAATGCCCTACGAGCAGCACACCAGCTCCCGTCGCTTCGGCCCGAGCCCGTCCTGGAACCACCGCTGAGCGGTCACCCCCCACCGACCCGCCCGCGTGCGCACACCCGCACGCGGAGACCTGGAGAAAGGCCCCCATGCGCTGGGACGACATACACATCGCCGGACTCGGCACCCACCTCCCCGCTCCCGCGAGCGCGGAGCGGGCACGGGACGAAGGCCGCTACCCGGCCGACGAGTTCGAGGAGAACCAGCTGGTGTCCGCGCTGGAGTCGGACGACCTGGGCGCGGTCGACATGGCCGTCGCCGCCGGCCGGCAGGCCATGGCCCGCAGCGCCGTCGCGGCCGACGACATCGCTCTGGTCCTGCACGCGAGCATGTACCACCAGGGCGAGGACTTCTGGACCCCCGCCTCCTACGTGCAGCGGCACACCGTCGCGGGCACGGCACCCGCCATCCACATCGACCACGCCTCCAACAGCGGCATGGCCGCCCTGGAACTGGGCGCCTCCTGGCTGAACGGCCGCGACGGCGCCGCCGCGGCCCTCCTCACCACGGGCGACCGCTACGCCCCGCCCGGCTTCGACCGCTGGCACAGCGACAGCGGCCAGGTCTTCGCCGACGGAGCGACCGCGCTCGTCCTCAACCGCGGCGCCGGCTTCGCCCGGCTCGTGGCCAGCAACTCCACCTCCGACCCGGAGCTGGAGGACGCCTACCGCGACGTCGACCGCGGCTTCACGCCGGTGCCCCACGCCGACGGCAAGCCCCTGGACCTGCGGGGCCGCAAGCGCCGCTACATGAAGCGGGTCGGCCACGACTTCGTCGTCGAACGGCTCGTGAAGGGCCTCTTGGCCAACACGGAGCGGACCTTCGCCGAGGCCGACACCTCCATGGACCAGATCGCCCGGGTCGTCGTCCCCAACGTCGGCCGGGAGCTGCTCGAATGGGAGTTCCTCGCCCCGTACAAGATCGACGTGAACCGCACGGTGTGGGACTGGGGCCGGCACACCTGCCACATCGGCGGCGGCGACCAGTTCGCGGGGCTGACGTACCTCCTGGAGTCGGGGCAGCTCCGCCGCGGCGACCAGGTGCTCGTCGTCGGCGTCGGCGTCGGCTTCAGCTGGACCACCGCGGTGGTCACGGTGGACGAGGTCCCCGACTGGTCCGGTCCGGACGCCGGGACCCTCCGGGTGCTCGACGCGGCCTGATCCGCCGGCCCGCGCGGGGCGGGCGCGGGACGCGGCGTCGCCGCCCGCCCCGCGCCCGCACCCCCGCACCCACCACCACGGCACGGAACAAGCATCGGAGGGGAAGACATGCGCTGGTCAGGGATGTACATCGACGCGGTGTCCGCCGTGCTCGGCGAACCGGTCGACAGCGCGCGGGCCGTCGCCGAAGGGCGCTTCAGCGCCGAGGAGGCCGCCCGCACCCGGCAGCGGGCGGCCCGCGTCAGCGACCGCCCCGCCCCCGACCTGGCGATCGACGCGGCCCGGCTGGCGCTCGACCGGGCGGGCCGGGACCCCCGGGACATCGGCCTGCTCATCCACGCCGGATGCTTCCACCAGGGCATCAGCTTCGCCAACACCGCCGCCTACGTCCAGCGGGGGGCGCTCGGCCACGGCGAGGCCATGGCCTTCGAGCTGCGCCAGATGTCCAACGGCGGCATGGCCGCGCTCGAACTGGCCGCGGCGCACCTGAGCGCCGTGCCCGAGGTCACCGCGGCGCTGCTCACCACCGCGGACCGGTTCGCCGAACCGCGCTTCCCCCGGTGGACGGCGGACCGGGGACTGGTCTTCGGCGACGGGGGCACCGCCGCGGTGCTCTCGCGGACCCCCGGCCGGCTGCGGCTCGTGGCCACCGCGACCCACTCCGAGCCGTCCCTCGAGGGCCTGCACCGGGGCGACGACCTCCACCACCCGCCCGCCGATCCGGCGGCACCGCTCGACCTGGTGGCGCGCAAGCGGGTCTTCCTGGAGGGCACGCCGCTCGCCGAGACCATCGCCCGCAACGAGGCGGGCATGCTCACGGCCGTCAAGCGCTGCACCGAGGACGCCGGGTGCGACGTCGCCGACATGGCGGCCGTCGTGGTGCCGTTCTTCGGGGCCGACCTGTCGCACAAGCAGTGCATCGGCCCGCTCGGCGTCCCCGAGGAGCGCACGCTCCTGGAGTACGGGCTCGGGGTGGGGCACCTCGGCCCCGGCGACCAGTTCGCGGGCCTCAGCCACCTCCTGGAGACCGGCCGGATCGACACGGGCGACCGGGTCCTCCTGGTGGGCGTGGGCGCCGGGTTCGTCTGGACCTGCGCGGTCGTCGAGGTGACCGGAGGCGCGGGCGCCGGAGCGGACGCGGAGGCCGGCCGTGACTGACGACCACCGGCCGTTCCACGTCCTGCTCGGCCCGGACGGCGCCGGCAAGTCCACGGTCATCGCCGAGGTCGCCGCCCGGCTGCCCGACTGGCGGATCCTCTCCACCGACCACGACCTCCTCGGCCCCGGGCACGACCTCGTCGGCGCGCTGCGCCGGCACGTCGTCGACGACGTCCTGCCGCACCTCGGCACCCGCTACTCCGCCGACTTCCTGGCCAGCCTCCTGCAGACCGCCGTGGTCCACCTCAGGGACGAACTGGCGCGGCACGACGGCGGACCGCTGCTCATGGACTCCTACTACTACAAGATCCTCGCGAAATGCCGGCTGGCGGGGATACGGAACCACCCCATGTACGCCTGGTGGCGCTCCTTCCCGAAGCCCCGCGCGGTCGTCTTCCTCGACGTCTCGCCCGCGTCCGCCTGGCGGCGCTCGGGCGACGGCGCGCGGCTCAACCCGCTGGAGTACTCCGGCGATCGCCCCGATTGGCTGGGCTTCGAGAGCTACCAGACGAGTCTTCGCAAACTGATGCTGGAAGAGGTGCGGGACGTGCCCGTGACGATCATCGGGGAACAGCCGAGCGCGGCCAGGGCCGCCGACGCCGTGGTGGAGGTGATCGCACCGTGACCGCGCACGCCGGGCCCACCGGGTCCACCTCCGGGACGGGCGACGCGACCGGCTGGGCGGCCCCCGGGCACGCCGAGCGCTACCGCGAGCGGGTCTTCGCCGAACGCGCCCGGCTGGCCGCCGCCCTCGGCGACATGCGGGGACGGCAGCACGACGTCCTCACCGACCTGCTCGACTTCAACTCCGGCACCGAGTTCGGCAAGCGGCACGACTTCGGCCGGATCCGCGACATCGACGACTTCCGCAAGGCCGTCCCCGTCCAGGACTACGCCGCGCACGCCCCGCTCATCGAGCGGATGGCGGCCGGCGAGCCGAACCTCCTCTCGGCCGACCAGCCGGTCGTCTACTTCACCAGCAGCGGAAGCACCGGCGCCCACAAGAAGATCCCGGTCACCCGGCGGTTCATGCGCACCACGTTCTTCCCCTTCTACTACGCGGCCTGGGCCCCGCTCGTCGAGAACCACCCCGACGTCGCGCAGCGGCCCGACGCCGTCCTCAACCTCAAGCACGACCCGCTGGCCACCCCGCCCACCACGTCCGGCGGCCGGCCCCACGTCGGCGCCAGCCAGGTGGACTTCGGCGCGAAGTTCGGCGAGCCGCTCTCGGCCGAGCTGGGCACCGCCGCGCCCTGGGGCACCCTTCCCGTGGACGTCGCCCCCGACGACCACCTGGAGAAGGCCTACCTGCGGCTGCGGCTCGCCGTCCAGAGCGACGTGCGCTGTCTCATCGGCATCAACCCGGCGATGATCGCGGCCGTGCCGTACCAGCTCGGCCTGTGGGGGGAGCGGATCGTCAAGGAGGTCCGCGACGGGACGCTGGGCGGCGTGCCGCACGGCGACCCGGATCCGGCGCGGGCCGCCGAACTGGAGCGCCTGGCAGCCTACTTCGACACCCTGTCCCCGGCCCAGGTGTGGCCGAGGATCCGGGCCCTGTTCGGCTGGACGACCGGCGTCGCCTCCCTCTACCTGCCGACCCTGCGCCACCGCTTCGGCGCCGGGGTGGCGGCCCTGCCGGCCCCGGTGGCGGCGTCCGAGGGGCCGGTCGGGGTGCCGCTGGACCGGCACGGATCGGCGGGCAGCCTGGTGGTCACCGCCTCCGCGTACGAGTTCGTGGACGCCGACGCCGACCTCACGCCCGACGTCGAGACGCTGCTGCCGCACGAGCTGGAGGCGGGACGCGAGTACCACGTGCTCTTCAGCCACGTCGGCGGCCTCTACCGGTACGCCGTGGGCGACGTCGTACGGGTCGTGGACATGCCCGGCGGCGTCCCCCGGGTCGCCTACGCGGGCCGGGCCAACCGGTCCGACGCGGCCGGGGAGCGGCTGCGCGAGTCCCAGGTCGTACGGGCCCTGCGCGACGCTCTGGACGCCACCGGCCTCGACCTCGTCAACGTCGCCTGCCGGACCGAGCGCACCTCCGGGGCGAGCGCACCGCACTACGTCTTCGCCGTCTCCCCGGCCACCCCCTGGCAGGACGCCGAGGCGGGCCGCTTCACGACCCTCCTGGACGAGGCCCTGACGCGGGAGTCCGCCGACTACGCCAGGGCCCGCACCGACCGCCGCCTGGCGGCCCCGGCGCTCCGCCTCCTCGACCGGGACGCCTTCCAGCGGGACTGGCACGCCGCGGTGGCCACCGGCATCCGCCCCACCCAGGTCAAGGACCGCCTGTTCCGCCAGGACACCACGCTCTGGCGCCGGCTGACGGGCACCGCCTGACGGCCGGGCCGCGAGCCGCCCCGGCGCACCGCACCGCCCCTCCCCGCACCCGCCCGACACCCACGCCCAAGGAGAGCCCCGATGACCGAACTGCTCAACCCGGTGGAGCGGACAGCCCTGCTCACCGCGGCGCTCCGGTCCGCCGAGACCCGGCGGGAGGACCGGCTCTACGAGGACCCGTACGCCGCCCGCCTCTGCGGTGACGCCGGACCCGAGCTGCTCGCCGAGGTGCGGGCCGCGACGTTCCCGCCCGACCGGCCCCGCTCGCTGCCCAGCACCCCGGACTACAACGCCATCCGCACCCGCTTCTTCGACGACTTCCTGCACGGCGCCGCGCAGGACCCGGAGATGACGCAGATCGTCCTCGCACCCTCCGGCATGGACTCCCGCGCCTACCGGATGGAATGGCCCGACCACATCCGCTACTTCGAGGTCGACCGGCCCGCCGTCCTGGAGTTCAAGGCCGACCGGCTCCGGGGCGTCGCCCCGCGCGTGGCACACCGCTCCGTGGCCGTCGACCTCACCGACGACGACTGGGAGAGCCGGCTCGTGGACAGCGGGTACGACCCCGCGCTGCCGTCCACCTGGCTGCTCGAAGGTCTGCTCTACTACATCCCGGAAGCCGACACGCACCGCATGCTGGAGCGCGTGGCCGCCGTCTCCGCGCCCGGCAGCCTCGTCGCGGCCGACCTGGTCAACGAGGCCGCGCTGACGCTGCCCCACATGCGCGGGCTGCTCGACGTCTTCGCCGGCTGGGGCTGCCCCTGGCTGTTCGGCAGCGACGAGCCCGAGGCGCTCTTCGACCGGTACGGATTCGACGTCACCGCCGTCCAGCCCGGCGAGCCCGGCGCGGACTTCGGGCGCTGGCCCGACCCGGTACCGCCGCGCGACGTCAAGGACGTGCGCCGGGTCTTCTTCGTCCACGGGCGGCGGCGTTGACCGCTCCGGAGACCACCGCCGCTCCCGCGGTCGTCGCGGGCGGCAGCATCGCGGGACTCGCCACCGCCCTGGCCCTCGCCGAACGCGGCGTCCCGGTCCGGGTCCTGGAGCGGTCCGACCCGCCCCCGGAGGGCCCGCCGGCCAAGGCCGCCGACCTCTGGGAGCGCCCCACCACCCCGCAGAGCCTCCACTCGCACATCCTCACCTCGCTCGGGGTCCGCGTCCTGCGCGAGTCCGCCCCGCGGCTCCTGGAGAGCGCCCTGGCGGAAGGCGCGCGGCTCCTGGACCTGACGGAGGCCGCGCCCGCCGGGCCGCGCGAACCGGGCGACGACGACCTCGTGGCCCTCGCCGTACGCCGTACGTTCCTCGAACTGCTGCTGTACCGCGCGGTCCGCGACCTGCCGGGCGTCACCCTCGACCACGGGACGACGGTGCGCGGCCTGCTCCTCGATCCGTCCCGGTCCCGCGTCACGGGCGTCGTGACCGACCTCGGCGAGCGGCTGCCCGCGCGGTTCGTGGTGGACGCCACGGGCCGCCGGGCCTCCTCCCTCGCCTGGCTGACGGACGCTGGAATCCCCGTGGGCGAAGACCTCACCGCCCCCACCGAGCTGCGCGGCTTCACCCGCTTCTACCGGCTGGACGCGCCCGGCGACGCGCTGCCCGGGCCGCTGAACCGGGGCAACGCCGCCGGCGGCATCTGGGACCACTACGCGGCCGTCGTCCACCTCGCCGACAACCGCACCTTCGCGATCGCCGTCGGGGCGCCGACGGCCGACCCGGCGACGAACCTCCTGCGCACCACCGCCGGGTTCACCGCCGCAGCCCGGCTGTCACCCCACGTGGCACGGTGGACGGACGAGCGGCTCGTGACGCCCCTGAGCGGCGTACGGGCCATCACCATGCCCCCGAACGTCCTGCGCTCCACCGCCCGTCCCGGCCGGTGGCAGGTGGCCGGCCTGTTCCCCGTCGGGGACGCCGCCTGCGTCACCGACCCGCTGTACGGACGCGGCATGTCGCTCGCCCTCCAGCACGCCTTCGCGCTGGCGGAGCTGCTCCGGGCGCACCCGGAGCCCGGAGCGGAACAGAGCGAGCGGGCCGTACGGCTCGCCGAGGCCATCCACCGTCCCTGGTTCGAACAGGCCGCCCACGACAGCAGGGCGCGCGCCCGGCTGTGGCGGTCCCGCGTCGAGGGCGCTCCGCCCCCGCCGGTGCCGCCCGTCGTGCCCGGCCGCCCCGCCCTGGCCCGGATCGCGGGAGCCGCCGCCGGCGACCCCGCGGTGTGGCGGGGTCTGACCCGGGTCCTGATGGGCCTGAACACGCCCGCGGAGGTCTTCGACTCGGCCGCCTTCAGGGAGCGCGTGGGCCTCGCCGGCGCCGACGGCGCCGCCGTCCCGGCCGGGCTCCGGCCCCCGACCCGCGCGGACCTGCTGGCCGCCCTGAGCCCGGGGGAGCGTCACTGATGACCGCCACCCGAACGACCGCCGTCCGGGCGGCCGGTGGACGACCCGCCGGGGAACGACCGGAAGCCGGCGCGCGCCGCAGGGTGCTGCTGGCCCCGGTCACGGTCACCCCGTCCAAGCCGCTGACGCCCAGTCACCTCAAGGGGCTGCTCTGGGCGGACGTGATGCACCGGGCCACGGAGCCGTCCGCCGACGTCACGTTCCGCTACAGCCCCACCACGTACCACCTCACCGAACAGACCCTGGGGTTCTGGGAGTTCCTCGACCGGACCGTGGGGGACGCCGACTACGCGAACCTGTCCGAGACGGACATCGGAGAGCTGTACGTCCGTCACCGCGCCGAGGACCGGACCGTCACCGCCGACGCCCTGCGCCCCTACCGGGAGGCCGCCGAGAGCGACGGGTTCGTCCACCCGGCCGGCGCACGCGTGCTGCGGCTGTGGGCCGGGCACTACGAGCGGCTCGGTCTGCGCGACCCCGGACTGCTCGCGCACCAGCCCCCGGAATTCGGCCTGGAGGAGATGATCGGGGACCTGCTCGCGGACGGGCTGGGCATCGACCAGCGGGACGTGGGCGGCCCGGTGTACCTCGACGCCACCCGGTACGGCCTGCCCCTGCGGCGGATCGTCACCGCCGACGGACGCCCCAACTACCTCGCCTGCGCCCTGCGCGAGCTCCTGCCGCTCGCACCCCGCTACGACGAGGTCGTCGTCCTGTACGACCGGGAACTCGACCCCGACTACCGGCTCCTGGAGCGCGTACTGGCCCACAAGGGGCCCACCGTGCACCGGGTGCCCATCGGCCGGGTGCCCATCGACGGGACGATCACCTCCGCCCGGCACGGCGGCTGGCACGACCACACCGTGGACGCCCTGCTGGACTCCCTCGCCGACGCCGATCCGGCGGCGCTCCGGCTCGGCATGAGGCTGTACTTCATCGCCGTGCTCGGACCGGGGCAGCAGGAGTCCTTCCGGCACGACCTGCTGCGCAAGAGCGTGGCCCGCGCCGAGCAGCTGCTGGACCGTGCCGGACGGGAGCCGGACGCGGACCCCGACGCCCTGTCGGCACTGCTCCGGCGGCACCGGCGCGGACACGCCCACGTCGATCCCTACCGGCTCACCTCGTCCCTGCTGACCCGGCGCGGACCTGCCCCGGCCCGCTCCCTGCTCACCACGGTGTCGCCATGAACCTCAGCACCCTCCACTCCCTCCGCGCCCTGCGCGCGCACGGCGTGCCCGGAGCCCGGTCCGGGCACCCGCTCCCGACCCTGACCGGCGGCCTCGGCCCCGAACGGCTGCTCGCCGTCGCCGCCGGTCGGCTGCGCGACGCCCGGCCCGACCTGGCCGCGCGCTTCGACCTGACCACCCTCCACGGCCTCCTGGACGCCCGGGCCGCCCTGGCCGCCGAGGAGGATCCCGCCGGGGGCGTCCTGGCCGTCGTCGTCGTGGACCGCTTCCGCCTCCCGGAATGGGTGGCCGAGACCTGCCGCTTCGCGCTGTCGCTGCCGGAGGAGCGCGCCGAGCCGTGGCGGCGGGCCTTCACCCGCACCCTCTTCCTCACCGGCCGGCCGGGCAACCTCACCGAGCGGTTCGCCTTCGACCACGTGGCCGAGGACGGCTCCGCCGCCTGGTGCGGACCCGCCCCCGGCGCGGCCACCACCGCCCTGCGCCGCATGCTCAAGACGTTCAGCGGCACCCGGGAGCTCTCCGCGTGGCCCCCCGTGACCGTCGAGGTGCCCGCCCCGGGCGGCACCGTCCGCCCGCCCGTCCACCGCGACCTGTACGTCGCCACGGCCCGGGTCACCGTCTCCGAACTGCTGGTGCAGGTGAACCACCTCGTCGTCGAGGCGGTCCTGGACGGGCTGATCGCCCCCGGGGACCGGCTGACCCTGCGCCCCGTCCCCCGGCTGACCGGGACGACCGTCCCGTACGCCGCCCTGCGCGTCGACACCGACCCCCACGGCCCCCGTGGACTCCGTGCCTACGCCGGACTCACCGAAGAGAGCTGACCATGCCCCACACCCCGCCCACCGCCACGGTCGACGGGACCGGCCCCCGGACCGCCGCGCGCCCCGTCCGCCTCGGCATCCACGGCGCCCCGCACCTCGCCACCCGCATCATCACGGCCGCCGGCCACCGCCCGGAGGAGGTGGAGTTCGTCCCCTACGACGTGGCCGAACCGTTCCGCCCGCTGCGGGAGGGCGCCGTGGACGTCATGATCGTCAAATACGTCCTCCAGGAGCCGGACATCGCCGTCGGCGACCCGGTGGCCTTCGACGACCGCGCGCTGATCGTCGGCGCCGACCACCCCCTCGCGGACCGCGCCTCGGTCTCCGTCGAGGAGGCCGCTCCCTACGACGCCTTCTCCTGCCCCGGCGACTTCCCCCCGTACGTCTGGGACCTGGTGGTGCCGCCGCACACCCCCCGTGGCACCCCGATCCGCCGCGTCCACCCGATGACCACGGTGGAGGGCATGGTCGAGGTCCTCCGCACCACGCGGGCCGTCCACCTGTCGTTCGCGTCGCTCGAAGCGGTGCTGCCGCCCGACATCAGGGCCGTCCCCCTGCACGACCTGCCGCCCGCCCCCGTCGCCCTGGCCCGGCTGCGCGACGCGGAGCTCCCGCCGCCCGCCGCCGCCCTCGTGGCCGACGCCGAACGGGAGGCCCGGCGATGACCCCCGCACGGCCCGGCGCCCTCCCCGTCGTCCTGCTGCACGCCCTGCCCCTCGGTTCCGCCATGTGGCGGGCCCAGGCGGAAGCGCTGCGCGCCCGGGGCCACACGGTCCTGACACCCGACCAGCGCGGTTTCGGCACCGTCCCGCTGGGCACCGCGCCGCCCTCGCTCGACACCGTGGCCGACGACCTCGCCGCCCTCCTCGACGCGCACGGCATACGGGAGGTGGCGCTCGCCGGCTGCTCGATGGGCGGCTACACGGCGATGGCCTTCCTGCGCCGCCACCCCGGCCGGGTCCGCGCCCTCGCCCTGTTCGCCACCCGGGCCGCCGCGGACACGCCGGAGACGGCGGCCGAACGCCGGAGGTTCGCCGACCTGATGCTCGACGACACGCTCCGCGACCAGGTGGTGCGCCGCACCACCCCCTCGCTCCTCGGCTCCGGCACCCGGGACCGCCGACCGGACCTGGTGGAAGAGGTCCTGACGATGGCGAAGGCGGCCGCGCCCGAGGCGGTGGCCTGGGCACAGCGCGCCATCGCGGCGCGCCCGGACTCCACGTCCGTCCTGCGCGCCACCGACGTACCCGCCCTCGTGGTGACCGGGGCGGAGGACGAACTCGTCACCGCGCGGGAGGCGGCGACCACCTGCGACGCCCTGCCGCGCGGACGGCTCGTCACGGTGCCGGACGCGGGCCATCTCCAGCCGCTGGAGGCACCGGACCGGGTCACCGGCCTCCTCACCGCACTGCTCGACGACGCCGCGACCGCCGCCACGGCGGACCGGACCAGGGAGGACACATGCTGACGAAGGACCACGCGGCCTGGGGGCACGCGGCCTCGACCGGCCTCGGCTTCACCCATGAGGAGATCATCGACGCGCACTTCGCCGCGTGCGCGCCGCAGTACCAGGCGGCACTCGACCAGGTGGGCGTCCGTTCCGGCTGGCACGTGCTCGACGCGGGCTGCGGCAGCGGCGCCTTCCTGCCCTGGCTGTCCGACCTGGTCGGCCCCGACGGCCGGGTGTCCGCGATCGACCTCGCCGAGGAGAACGCGGCGCTCGCCGCCGAACGGATGCGCGCGAGCCGTTCCTTCTGCGCCTTCGACGTCCGGCAGGGCGACGTGCTCGACCTCCCCTACGCGGACGACTCCTTCGACGCCGTCTGGTGCGCCAACACCACCCAGTACCTCGACGACGACGAACTCGCGCGGGCACTGCGGGAGTTCCGCCGGGTCGTCAGGCCGGGAGGGGTCGTGGCCGTCAAGGACCTGGACGCCTCGCTCATCACCGTGCGCCCGGGAGACCCCTTCCTGTTCACGGACTTCTTCCGGTACGCCGCCCGCACCCCCGGCTACGCGCGCCAGCTGCTGCGCACCCGCCGGCTGCACGCCGCGTTCGACGCGGCGGGGCTGGCGTCGGTGCGGCAGCAGACGATGCTGATCGAGCACCACGCCCCGCTGGAACCGGCGGCCCTGGAGTTCTACACGCGCGCGTGCGCCAGCATCGCCCGGCAGGCGGTCGACGCGGGGTTCCCCGGCGACTGGGAGCCCTTCCTCGACCCGGACGCGCCGTCCCACCCGCTGCGCCGGCCGCACGGCTACATCAGCGAGGGAAACACCGTCGCCGTGGGTGTCGTCCCGGTGAGCGCCTGATCACCAGCACGGCGTCCGCGCGGCGGTTCAGGCCGACTGGAGCGCCGCCGGCTGCGGCTGCGCGTCGATGACCCGGTCCAGAATGCCCCGCGAGGACCGCAGGTCGTCGATGGCCCGGGTGATCCGCTCCCGCTCCTGCCGCAGCTGCGCCACCAGGTCCGGGCACAACGGCACGAGCTCCTCGTTCTCCGTGCGCACGCAGGGGAGCACCCTCGCGATCGTCTCCGTCGTCAGCCCCGCGGTGAGCAGCATGCGCACGCGCCGCACCGTCTCGACGTCCTGCTCGCAGTAGACGCGGTAGCCGTTGGGAAGCCGGGTGGGGGTGAGCAGGCCCTGCTGTTCGTAGTAGCGCAACAGGCGCTCGCTCACGCCCGTCTGACGCGCCATCTCTCCCATGCGCATGGAACGTCCTCCTCGCTCGCTTGACTCTCACACTGATGTCAGACTTTAGCGTCTCCCCATGAGAAAAAGCTCCGTGATCCTCACCGCGCTGTGCGTCTCCGTCTTCGTGGTCGGAACCTCCGAGTACCTCATCGCCGGCCTCCTTCCCCAGGTGGCCGGGGACCTCGGGGTCTCGGTGGGGGCCGCAGGACAGACCGTCACCGCGTACGGCCTGGGTGTGGTCGTCGGCGGCCCCGTCGTGACCCTGCTGACCGCGCGCATGCCCCGCAAGGGCCTCGCGCTCTCGCTGATGCTGCTCTTCGCGGTGGGCAGCGCGGTCAGCGCGTTCGCCGGTTCGTACGAGGTGCTGCTGCTCGGCCGCGTCCTGTCGTCCTTCAGCCACGCGGCGTTCTTCGCCCTCTCCCTGGTGGTCGCCAGCAAGGTCGTCCCGGCGGAGAAGGTGGGCCGGGCGACCGCCGCCGTCGTCTCGGGCCTGACCGTGGCGACCCTCCTCGGCGTACCGCTGGGCGCGCTGCTCGGCGAGCGGACCAACTGGCGGACGCCCTTCGTCGTCCTCACCGTCCTGACGCTGCTCGGCACCGCGCTCCTGGCGGCCGTCCTGCCGCGCCAGGCCGCCGAATCGGCGGGCGCCCGCGCCGAGATCCGGGTCATGGCACAGCGCCCGGTGCTGCTCGCGATCGCCACCACCGCGGTCGGCTTCGCCGGCGTCGCCACCGTCTTCACCTATGTCGCGCCCCTGCTCACCGAGGTCACCGGCTTCGCCGCGTTCGTCGTCTCCGTGCTGCTGCTCGCCTACGGCGCGGGCAGCTTCCTCGGCAACATCATCGCGGGCCGGCTCACCGACCGGGCCCCCGCGGCCACCCTGCGCGGCGTCTTCGCCGCGTTGGCCCTGCTCCTGGCCTGCACCCCCTTCGCCGTGACCTGGAAGCCGACCGCCGTCCTCGCCGTCCTGCTGCTGGGCCTGCTGGCCACCGCGACCATCGCTCCCCTTCAGGGCCTGATCCTGCGGCACGCCCAGGAGGCGCCGACGCTGGCCGTCTCCGTCAACGTGGGCGCCTTCCAGCTGGCCACCGCCATGGGCTCGGCCGTCGGAGGCGTCATCGTCGCGGCGGGTGCGCTGCGCTGGACCGGACTGGCCGGCGCGGTGCTCAGCGCCCTCGGCCTCGTCATCTCCGTCTACGCGCTGCCCCGGAAGTCGGGGGCCGCGAAGGACGGGGCATCCGAGGCCGCGACCTCCCCGACCCCCACCACCGTCTGATCCCCCCAAGAGATCCCCGAGAGAACCACAAGGAGTTCCTGTCATGCGTGCGGTACAGATCGACGTCCACGGCGGACCCGAGGCCCTCGTCGTCCGGGAGGTCCCGGACCCGCAGTGCGGTGAGGGCCAGGTCCTGGTGCGCACCGTCGCGAGCACCCTCAACCCGGTCGACTGGAAGACCCGGGCCTGGGACGTGGGCCCGGCCCTGCCGGCGACCCTGGGCTGGGACCTGGCGGGCGTCGTCGTCGCCAGCGGGTCGCCGGAGTTCGCCGTGGGCGACCGGGTCATCGCGATGTCGGCGCAGGTCGCCACCGGGCGCGGCACCTGGGCCGAGCTCGTCGCCCTTCCCGAGCACCTGCTGACCCCCGCGCCGAAGAGCCTCGCGCTGGTGGAGGCCGCCACGCTGCCGCTCGCCGGGACCACCGCCGTACAGGCGCTGGACAAGCTGCGGCTCCAGCGGGGCGACCGCCTGCTCGTCACGGGCGCCGCGGGGGCGGTGGGCGGCCTCGCCGTCCAGCTCGCCCGGCAGGCCGGAGTGGAGGTCGACGGGCTCGTCTCCCGGCCGGAACACGTCGAGCCGGTACGGGAGCTGGGCGCCGGGACGGTCACGCACCTGGTGAGCGACCTGCCCGAGCGGGCGTACGACGCGGTGTTCGACACGGCGGGCGTGGACGTCACCGCGGCGCTCGTCGAGGGCGGCGGCTACGTCTCGGTCTCCGACGAGCCGCTGCCGGACGTGCCGGGCGCCGCCAAGAGCTATGTCCAGGAGAGTGCCAAGGACCTCGCGGCCCTCGTGGAGCTGGTGGACGCGGGCCGGCTGCGGGTGCGGGTGGCCGAGTACCACCCGGTGTCGGAGGTGCGCACCGCGCACGAGCGCTTCGAGGCGGGCGGCCTGAGCGGCAAGGTGGTGCTGCTCTTCTGATCCCTCCGGACCGCACGGCCGGTCCCGGCGGGCGGGGTCCCGCCCGCCGGGGCGGGGCCTACCGCTCCGGGAGGATGCGGGTCAGGAGCGGGGAGAGCGCGGGCGAGAGCGCCGCCATCTCGAAGGCCGTGTGGAGCTCGCGGCTGAAGGTCTCGGTGTAGTGCGCGAGCTCCCGGTGGCCGGCGTCGGTGAGCCGGATGACGATGCAGCGCCGGTCGTGCTCGCTGTGCCCGCGCTCGACCAGCTCGCTGCGCTCCAGCCGGGTCGCGACCCGGCTGAGCGTCGACTGGTTGACGCCCATCTCGTCGGCGAGCTCCTGCATCTGGAGCGCCTTGGGGGCGGCCCGCCGGATCGTGCTGAGGGCGATGAAGTCGGTGAGCCCGATGCCGTGGGAGCGCATGAGCTTGCGCTCCAGGATCTGCGAGACGTATCCGGACAGCCGCGAGAGCTGCCACCAGACGTCGAGGGTGGGGTCCTGCGTGGCGCCGCGGTCCGCCGTGGGACCGGTGTCCGACTCCGTGTCGCCGTCCGGCTCCGACCTGTTTCCGCGGGACGTCCGCACCATGGCTCAACCCTCCAGCCTCACCCCGCCTCGGCGGTACGAGAATCACACGACAGTATGCAACCCCCGCAACGCGACCTTAACAGATGCAGAGTCATGTATTAATGTTTTCTCCGCGCAAGAATATGTCGGTCCCGGAGGGCGGGGCGACCGTCCCGTCCGTCGCCGGTCAGCGGGCGGGAAGAGACCACCGCCGGCAGTACGCGGCCCGCAGGGCGCGGAAGTCGTCGGGCAGCGCCGTCTCGACGGGACGGGCGAAGTGGCTCTCCTCCAGCGTCCCCTCGAACTGGCTGACCTGCTCCAGGATCCGGCGTTCTATCCCGCCGGGCAGGGGGACCCCCGCGAACTCGCAGATGCGGCGAACGGTCAGCAGCGGCGTCTGCACCAGCTCGGCGTGGGTGATGTCCAGGACGGCCGCCCCGGGCGGCGCCGGGTCGGACCAGCTCGGCACGGCCATCGCGGCGGCCAGCTGCCCGGCCCACTCGGACGTGGCCTCGACCGCATCCACCCGCGTCGACCAGGCGCGGCGACGGGTCGTGCTGACCCCGACCACGTTGGCGAGGGACTCCAGCGGGTCGCGGTGCACCCTGACGACGCGCGCCGTCGGGTACGAGGCGAAGAGCGAGGGCAGCTGGAGCGAGTGGAACTCGTTGACGAGGAGCGGCGTGCCGCCGCTCACCCGCTGCAGGATCACCGCGAGCGCGTAGCGGTGGAACTCGTAGGCGGTGGTGGTGTCCTGGGCGTGGAGCCAGCGCGAGTAGGACGGGATCCGGTACTCCAGCGCGGCCGAGAAGGTGTGGAACGCGTACGTCAGGAGCAGGTGGTCCCCGTAGGGGGCGCCGAGGTCGGGCGGCCGGAACCCTTCGCGCTGTCCCAGGTGCGACCAGAGCGCGCGCTCGAAGGGGTCGTCGGAGGCGCCCGCGGCCTGCCACGGGTGCCACTCCGCGGAGGGGGAGAGGATCTCCCACAGGGAGGGGATGTTGAACGCGGAGTGCTGGTTCAGCAGGCGCTGGAGCCGGTAGAGGCCGGTGCCGGGCAGTCCGAGCACGAACACCGCGTCGTCGCCGTAGAGTTCGGGGTCGACGGCATGGGCCTCGACCAGCTCGCGGACCTTGATCTGGTTGCCGAGGGCGGACACCAGCCGCCGGCGGGCGACCTCCACCCCGGCCGGCGTCAGCGCGGCCTCCTCGGTGAGCGCCTCGGCGAGCCGCTGGTAGGCGGGGACGAAACAAGGGGAGAGGGAGCTCGGCTCGGTGCGCTGGAGCTGCGCCGCCGCGAAGAGCTCGTCCAGGTCGAAGGCGGCCGACCGGCGTGACCCCGGGGTGGCGATCTCCTTCGTCACGCAGGATGCGGCATGCCGGTTCACCATCTGCTCCCCTCGTGCGCGGACCGAGCGAGCGTAACCCATCGGTTACGCCGCCACGGACTCTCGGCTCGAATGTAAGAACGAACACACTCTGTCGTCCGCGGCTGACCCCGAGTGTCCGGACCGCGGCCGGCGGCCCCGCCACCCTCGGCCGGCCGTCACCCGCCGCCCGGGAACCAGGGGCCCGTACGAGCCGACAGGCGCCTCCAGCCGAACCGTTCGGCGTGCTCCAGCAGGACGGGATCCTCGCCGACGACCCCGGCCCGGCCCACCCCGGACAGCAGGGGGAGGTCGCTGGAGTGGTCGCCGTAGGCGAAGCACTCCCCGGCCGGGATCCCGCTCTCCTTCAGGAACGCGCGCACGGCCGTGACCTTCGCCTCGCCGATCATCGGCCGGACGACGCCTCCGGTGAGGCGCCCGTCCGGACCGACGACCTGCTCGGTGCACAGCAGCCGCTCCGCGCCGAGCTCCCCGGCCAGCTGCTCCAGGCACGCCGGGTGCGACCCGGAGACCAGCACCACGGCGTGGCCGGCGGCCCGGTGCTCGTGCAGGGCCGCCAGGGCGGCGGTGACGAACGCGTCCCGCCCGGTGCGGTACTCCGCGTACCACTCGCGGCCGACGGCCAGGAACTCCGTGACGGGAATCCCGGCGAAGGCCCGGTAGTACTCCTGGTTCACCTCGGCGCGCCGGCCCTCCTCGCGGGCCCTCGCGAGCAGCGCGTCGATCGACGGCAGCAGCCCGGGTTCCCGGGCCGCCCACCACCTCCAGAAGGCGACCATGCTCTTGGCCGGGATCAGCGTCTCGTCCACGTCGAAGAACGCCACCGCCCGCCCGCCGCCACCGGACGCGGCGAGCCCGGCGGACGCGCCCGCTTCGGCAGGGGCCGTCATGCGGGGGTCCCCAGCGCGAGACGGGCGTAGTCCTCGGCCGCCGTCTCCGGGTCGAGGGCCGCGTGGGCCGTGACGGCGAGGACGTCCTGCCACGGGCGCCGCACCGGGTGGTCGTCCATGAGCCCGCTCGCCCCGGCGGCCCGGAAGAGCCCGTCGACGGCCCGCGCGCACAGCGCCGCCGCGGCCGTCGCGTCGCGCCGGCACTCCGCCGCGGCCAAGGGTGTCACCGGCTCCCCGCCGTCCGCCCTGCGTGCCACGTCGGCCAGGAGGAGCCCGGCGGAGCGGATCTCCGAAGAGGCGGCGGCGAACGCGCGGAGGTGCCGGGGAGAGCGGCCCGGCACGTGGGCCATCCAGGCCGACCGGGCGGCACGGGCCGCGCCGAGCGCGGGCGCCGCGAACATCAGGGCCGCCACCATCGGGTACGGCACGCTGTGGCAGCGGGCCGCGCCGGGAAGCGGCGTCGCCAGATCGGCGACGGTGAAGGAGCGGTGCGCGGGCACGAACACCCCGTCCGCGGTGACCGTGTCGCTGCCGGTGCCCCGCAGGCCCAGGGAGCGCCAGGTGTGCCGCACCTCCACGTCGGCGCGGGGGACCGCGAAGACCCGGTGGTCCCGCGTGCCCTCCACGGCTCCCGGAGTCCAGCTGCCGAGCAGCACCCAGTCCGCGTGGGCCACGCCGCTCGCGTACCCCCAGCTTCCGTCGAGCCGCCAGCCGTCCTCCACGGCGACCGCGCTGCCGCTCGGCGGCACCACCGCGGCCGCGACGCGGACGTCCGGCGACGTGCCCCAGAGGTCGCGCCGGCCCTCCTCGGGCAGATACGCGGCCAGCCGCCCGTGCGCGGCGAACAGGGTGGCGCACCAGGCGGTGGAGGCGCAGCTCCCGGCCAGTTCGGCCGAGGCGTCCAGCAGTCGGCCGAAGGTGCCCGCGGCACCGCCCCAGCGCTCGGGTACGAAGTGCCGTGCGAAGCCCGCCCGGGACAGTGCCCCGGCGACCTCGGCCGTCAGCATGCGCTCCTCCTCGGCGCGGGCGGCCCAACGGGCGGCGATCGGCGCGACCGCCGCCACATCGAGCGGCGACTCCCTTGTCCCCCGGGGCACTTGTGCGGTCGGAGCGGCGTTCAGCACGGAAGGGCCTCCTGGAACTCGTCGTCCGCGAGCACGGCGCGGACCAGCGTGCGGTCGCCCTGGACGGCGGTGAGGACGAGCCCCTCCTCCGGGCCCGTGGCACGCCCGGCGGTGACGACCACCGGTCGGTCGAACTCGCCGAAGCGCGTGTAGTCCACGCCGAAACGGGGGGAGGAGACGTTCGCGTCCCGGCGCCCCGCCGTCTCCGACGCCCGGCGGCGCGTCACGCGTGCCGCCTGGAGCATGGCTTCGAGCAGCACCATCCCCTGTATGTGGTCCGACTCGTGGTCGAAGAAGACCGGGTGCGACCGGTCCATGGTCAGCAGCCACGAGTTCGCGGGCAGCCCGTCCGACGCGGCGAGCAGCACGTCGCGCGCGTGCCGCCGCCCGACCTCCTCCGGGGCGAGCCTCCTGGCGGGCGGCGCGCCGAGCAGGGGCGAACCGACGTCTCCCGCCGCGCCGTTGCGTCGGCGCAGCACCGCGTACTGCCGGGCCGGGAGCGCGACCCAGCGCACCGAGGCCCGCGCGTGGCGCACGCCCTCGACGTGGATCTCGGCCTCCAGCGCCAGGTCGACGCGGGACGAACGGTTCTCCGTCCGGGTGCTGGTGACCTCCATGACCACCGGGAGCGCCCGCTCGCCCGCGTGGGGCAGGCCCGGGGGTGCCACGTCGGCCTCGATGCGGTTCATCACCATCACCCGGTCGCCCTCGTGGTCGATGCCGTGGAAGCGGTGGCTGAGGTGGATGGCGGCCTGGCGCACCGACTCCACCACGAAGGTCGGGTCGCCGAAGCCGCGCGGATCGGGGTGGTACAGAGGGTGGTCGCCCGGCCAGAGCGCGGCGACCGTGAAGCGGTTGTTCCCGGTCCTCGTCGCGCCGGTCAGGAGCACCTGGTCCGCGGCGGCCTTGTGGACCTCGACCGGGGGCAGAGTCGGACGCTGAGCCGTGACCGTGACGTCGGAAGATTTCAGGGACAAGGCAGGCTCCTCAGAGTGGTTTTTTCATTGCCGGGTCAAGGAACTTTCCATGCAAGATCCTATATACGTAAAACTTTTCTCCGTTACGGACGCATGAATTCCGCATGCCTCTTGCCGTGAGGAGCGGACGGCCCTCCCGTCGGCCCGCCGGCCGATCGGCCCCGGGCCGCGGCCCGTTCGGTCCGGCGGCTCCCCGCCCACCCCCCACCGCACCGCACCTCGCGCCGACCGGACGAGGCCGCCGAGCTGTGGAAATGTGTCACCTCGCCCGCCCCTGAGGCGGGCCGGCCACGCCGGACACGGCGCGAGCCCCCGGCCCGGACGGGGCTGGGGGCTCGGACCGAGGGGCAGGGGTCAGTCGCCGGAGGCCGTGGCCGTGGCCTTGGCCTTGGTCTTGGCGGCGGTGGCGGTGGTCGTCGGCGGCTTGAGCTGGACCCAGCCGGCCTTGCTCGGGGCGCCCTCCTCGTTCAGGAGGAAGAGCATGTAGTGACCGGGCGGGGCCGCGGCCGCGTTCGGCGGGGCCTGGAGCTCCAGGAAGTTGCCGCCGCGGCTCTTGACGCGCAGTTCGAGGTGGCGCTGGCTGGTGTTGACCGAGTGCGTCGCGGTGGTCGGGGCGAGCAGCACGGCGCGGGTGACGTCGCCGGGCGTGCTGGTGCTCACCGTGATCCTGTCGTTGTAGCCGACCGTGGGGTTGAGGACCATGCCGAGCTGGGGGCGGCTGCCCTGGTGGAGGTAGGCGGGCTCGTAGATCTCGATGCTGCCGTTGTTGTTGTCGGTGATGTCGGGGTCGTTGGCGAGCTGCTGCAGCTCGTCACCGGTGATCATGACGCGGCCGTCCGGCAGGACCAGGGCGTTGGAGTGGTAGCCGCGGGGAAGCCGCTGGACGGGGCCGAGCTTCCAGTCGCCGTTCTCGTCGCGCAGTTCGGTCTGCCGGAACTTCAGGTCCGCGTTCGGGTTGTACGGTCCGTTGCCGTAGTCGCGGATGTCGAAGGCGCCGTTGACGGTGAGCAGGTTGCCGTTGGGCAGGAGCAGGGTGTCGTCCTGGGTGCGGCCGAAGGCGCGGGGCTTCTCGGTGTTCCACTTGCCGCCGGCCAGGCGGTACGTGTTCGGGTCGTTGCGGTCGCCGCCGAGGACCAGGACCGAGTCGGGACCCCGGAAGCCGGCCGGCAGCGGGACCGCGGAGCCGTAGTTGCGCCGCCATTCGCCGCCGTCGGGGCCGGGCATGCTCTTGTTGACGTCCGGGCGGTTCGGCAGGTCGGACCTGGTGTCGGCGGCGGTGTCGAAGACCCACTGCTGGTCCACGGAGCGGCCGAGGCCGTAGATCTTGCCGTCGCGCAGGGAGAACAGGTGGGGGTAGTCCCACTTGAACGGCGCCTCGGTCTTCAGCTTGTCCACCCCCCAGGCGATCGGCTTGACCGCCTTGTCGAAGGGGACCGGGTGCGCCGCGCCGGGGAAGCGCTCGACCACCGGGGTGGGGGTGCCCCAGCCGAGCTCGGACTGCCCGGACATGATGACCTGACGTCCGTCCGCGCCGGTGACGACGCTGGGGTACCAGCGGCCGACGGACATGTCCTTGTTGAGGTACCACTCCTCCGCCCAGGGGTCGAACACCAGCGACAGCTTGGCGCCGGAGCCGCCGTTGCCGCCGAGGTTGCCGCCGAAGACGCCGAGCATGCCGTTGGGCAGGTAGGAGTGGCCGGCGCAGAAGAACGGGGCCGGGCGGGGTTCGTTCTTGCCGTCGGGCATGTTGACGACCGGCGGCTTCTTCTCGGTGAACGCGTCGGCGCCGGTCCCCTTGGCGGGGTCCCAGATCCAGGCGCGGCCGGCGTTGGGCTTGCCGATCGTGTCGGTGGGGGCGGGTTCCTTCTGCGGGTTGACCTCGATCCGCTCGAACGAGAACAGCAGGACCTTGCCGGTGGGCAGCAGCGCGATGTGGGCCGCGAAGTCCGGGGACGGGAAGTACTCGCGGAACCGGCCGAACTCCGAGGCGTCGAAGGACGCGTTGGCCTTCTCCTGCGAGGCGGTCAGCGCGCCGAGCCGCGCCGTCCGGGTGCTCTGCGGGTACTCGCCGACGTCGGCCAGCGCCTTGCGGGTGCGGGCGTGTTCCTCGGCGTGCTCCTCGCCGAGCGTCGCGGCCTCGGCCGGGTCCACGGCCACGGGAGCCTTCGCCGCCCGCGAGGCGGGGGCGTACGGGAAGGCGTCGCCGTGGTCCGCGTCTCCGTGACCCGTGTGGGCGAGGGCGGGGCCGGCCGACACCACGGCCATGGACGCGGCCATCGCGGTGGCCGCGCAGAGGGAGAGCGCCGTGACGAGACCGCGGCGGACGGGCCGGGGCGGGTTTCCGGGGGGCATGGGACTCCTTGTCGACGGGGGACGGCGCGGCGGTTCCGGCGACGGGGACGGTCGGGGGCACGCCGCTGACACGACTGCCACGTGCTCACGCACCGTGACGCGACTCAGTGTTCCCAGCGGGTCGGCGGGCTGTCACCTCGACCGACCCAGGCGGGTGATCATGAGCTCCGAAAGCGCCCCAGTGCGCCCCGTGCGCCCCCTGACCAGCCCGTTTGTCGCCGGTGATCGAGTGAAGGGCGCGCTTCCCGACCCTCGGGCATCCAGAGCTCGCATACGTTGCAGATCACTCTGCGCGACTGGGGCGTGGAGGTGTCGATCTTCTGGAGGGACCCATGGCGGACGAACTCGTGCTGCGCGAGAGCGACGACATCCAGGGCGATGTGCTCGCCGGCTTCAAGAAGGACCAGATGACCCTGCTCTTCCTCAAGTTCGAGGATCCGGCGCGGGCACGCGCCTGGGTCAAGGCGCTGGAACCGCAGATCTCCACGACGCGGCAGGTGGCGACGTTCAACGCCGCCTTCAGCAAGGCCCGCAAGGCGTCGGCGGGTGACGACCCGAAGACGCTGAAGGCCACCTGGATCAACGTGAGCTTCACCTACGAGGGGCTGCGGCAGCTGACCGGGAAGGACCCGCTGCCGTCCGTCCCGCCCCGCAGCGGCCTGGAGGCCTTCAAACAGGGCTCGGACAAGCGGGCCCTGGGCGACACCGGCGACAGCTCGCCGGAGATGTGGCTCTTCGGCGACGGCAGGGGCGAGACCGTCCACGCCGTCCTCACCATCGCCTCCGACACCCTCCAGGACCTCCAGACGGCGGTCCGGCAGCAGCGCGAGGCGTGCGCCGCGGCGAAGATCGTGATCGTCTTCCAGCAGGACGCCGCCACCCTGCCCGGCACCCGCCGGGGCAAGGAGCACTTCGGCTTCAAGGACGGCGTCAGCGAGCCCGGTGTGATCGGCTTCGACGCACCGGACCCGGTCAAGCCCGAGTACGTCAAGGGCCACCACGGCACCCGGCTGATCCCGCCCGGCGAGTTCGTCGTCGGCCTCGACCGGGTCGACGACGAGCCGCGCGAGACGCCCGACTGGGCCGTCAACGGCAGCTTCCAGGTGGTGCGCCGGCTCGGCCAGGACGTCCCCGGGTTCTGGTCACAGGTGGCCGGACAGCTGAAGGTGCTCAAGAACGCCAAGGTGGTGCCGCCCGAGGCCACCACGGAGTGGCTGGCCGCCCGGCTCGTCGGCCGCTGGCGCTCCGGCACCCCCGTCGCCACCTGCCCCAACGCCGACCGTCCCTCCAACGCGCTGGCCGGCGAGGACAACGACTTCGGCTACCGCGACGACCCCGAGGGCTTCCGCACCCCGCTCTTCTCGCACCTGCGCAAGACCAACCCCCGCGACGGCCTCCAGGAGCGCCCGGGCGACCGGCCGTTCGACGAGAACCCGGTCATGGACCGCCGCCGGATCATCCGCCGCGGCGCCCCCTACGGCGCGCCCTTCGACCCCGCCTCGGAGGGGCCCGGCGGGCCCGACGAGAAGCGCGGCCTGCTCTTCGTCTGCTACCAGTCGGACCTGGTGCAGCAGTTCGAGTTCATCCAGAAGGCGTGGATCGACAGCCCGGACTTCCCGCCGAACCGGACGGAGAAGCCCGGCCCGGACGGGATGGTCGGCGCCGCCGGCACCCTCAGCTACGAGACGCCCGGCCGGACCACCAAGCTGACTCTCAGTCAGTTCGTCGTCACCGAAGGGTCGGTGTACGCCTTCGTGCCGTCGCTGCGGCTGCTGCGGCTGCTGGGCGACGGGCGCCTCACCGACAAGCCGCCCGCCGTGCTCCGGCCGACCGACGCCTTCCTGCCCGTCCCCGACCTGCAGCGGGCCGACGGCAGGAGCTGGTACTGGGCGTTCGGGACGGACGACGACGGCACCCCCGTCTGCCGGACCCTCTCCATCGCGGACGGGGACGACCACACGGACGTCCGGGAGCGCCCGGACCGGCCGCTGACGACCTGGCCCTGCTACGCCGGGGTGACGAAGGTCGACGCGATCCTGCCCGTCCCGGACGAGCAGCGGGTCGGCGGCCGCAGCCGCTACTGGCTGTTCCACACGGTCGAGGGCCGCCAGGTCTACCGGCTGATCTCGATCGCCGACGGAGCGGAGACCGGACTCCCGCCCGAGCAGGCCGCCCGGATCGACCGCGCGGACCGTTCCCTGTCGGCGTGGGTCTCGCTCAACGGCGTGGAGCGGGTCGACGCCTTCCTGCCGGTCCCCGACCTGCAGCGCGTCGACGGCAAGAGCTACTACTGGGTGTTCCACACCCTGATGGGCGCCCAGGTCTACCGGCTCATCTCGGTCGCCGACGGCCGGGCGCACCAGGACGCCGTCGAGCGCGGCGACCGCGGGCTCGACCTGTGGCGCTCACTGACCGGGATCACCCGGGTCGACGAGTTCCTGGCCGTCCCCGACATGCAGCGGATCAACGGCCTGAGCCTCTTCTGGGTGTTCCACCAGGACAAGTACCGCATCATCGTGATCCGCGACGGCCGGGGCCACGAGGACCAGATCACGGTCGACGACCGCCCCCTGACCCTGTGGACGTCGCTGACGGCCTGACGCGCCCACCGCCGTCCGCGCGCTGCCGGGGCGTGCGGCGGCCCCTCACCGCCCAGGCGCGGGCGGTGAGGGGGATGGAGCCGTCCGGGTTCCGGGGGAGGGCGGCGCTCAGGGCCTCCCGGACACGCTCGCGGGTCGCCGGCGGGAGGCTCGCCAGATACCCGGGGGCCGGGCCCTGGCCCGACAGGAACGGAGCCCAGAGCTCGTCGAAACCGGCGAAGACGGTGGGGACGTCGAGCCCGGTGGTGGCGACGTCGGTGAGGCCCGCCGCCGTCCAGACCGCGCGCAGCCGGTCCGGCCGGCAGTCCGCGAAGCGGCGGCCCTCGTGCAGGGGCGCCGCCGCCGGGTCCACCGCGGTGGCGGCGTCCCAGAAGTGGCGGAGGAGCTCCATGCCGCCGGCGTAGTCCCAGACGTACGCCGCCACCAGGCCGCCCCGGCGGGTGACCCGCGTCTGCTCGGCGAGTGCGGCGGCGGGGGAGGGGAGGAAGTTCAGCAGCAGGGCGCTGACGGTGGCGTCGCAGGTCGCGTCGCGTACGGGGAGGGCCTGGGCGTCCGCCACCGCGAAGCGGGCCGGCGGGGAGGCCGTCGTGCGAGCCCGGGCGACGAAGCCCTCCGAGCGGTCCACCCCCAGGACGCCCGTCGGGTGCCGGCGGGCGGCGATCGCGGCCGTCAGGCCGCCCGTGCCGCAGCCGACGTCCAGCCACCGCAGCCCGTCGGCGGCGTCCAGCCACGGGAGGAACCGGTCGGCCACGAGGCGGCTCCAGCGGCCCATGTACCGCTCGTACGCCGCGCCCGCCGCCCACACGTCGTACCGCTGTCGCTCGCGCATGGCGCCAGGATGGCCGAGGAGGCCCGTCGACGGGACGGCGACAGGCCGTCCCGCTCGGGCGGGACGGCGTCCGTTCCCGCCCCCGGCCCCGGCACGCGCCGCACGCCCCGCGGCGGCCCCGCCGGCCTCGCTTGTCCGGTGCGTGAGACGGGTTTTCCACGTGGTGACCCTCCGTGGCACGATCCGGGCATGCAGCGGCGGCTCATTATCAGCGCCCGCGTGCCGGCACCGAGGTGACCGGAGGCGACCCCTCCCGGACGACCCCACCGCCCGCACGCAGACCTCTCGTCTCCACGAGGGGTCTTTTTGTTTCCCCGGAAACCCCGACCCGGCAGACCTGGACAGGAACACCTCATGGCACTCGACGACCACGCCCCCTCCACCGCCACCGGCTCCGACACGTGCACGGTGGTCGTCTCGCTCAGGGACACCCCCGGGGCGCTGGGCAGGATCGCCGCCACCCTCTCCAGCACCCCCGTCCTCGCGCTGGAGTACGTCGTCACCGGCGCGGAGCGGGCCCGCGCCGAGATCCGGCTGCCGCGCACCCACGCGACCCGCGCCCGGCACCGGCTGAACCGCATGGTCGACGCCACGGACGTGCGCTGAGTTCATCCCCTCGGCGCCTTCCGGAGCGACGTCGGCGTCAGCGCACCAGTTCCGAGGCCAGCAGGTCCATCAGCAGGCCGTCGTGCCAGGTGCCGTCCGCGCCCCGCTCGTACTGCCGCATCACCCCGACCGGGCGGAAGCCGGCCTTCTCGTAGCAGCGGATCGCCGCCGCGTTGTCGGCCGCCGGATCGATGACCAGCCGGTGGAAGCCGAGGTCGTCGACGAGATGGCGGGCGAGGGTGCGGACCGCGTCCGTGCCCAGGCCCCGGCCGTGCACCGACGGGTCGAGGAACAGGTCGATCCCGGCGTGCCGGTAGTCCGGCTCCTCCTCCTCGTACCACTGGATCATGCCGACGATCCGGTCCCGGTGCCGGATCGTCAGACAGCGCGTCTCCGGGTCCTCCAGGTCCGCGGCGACCTCCCCGGCCAGGTCGTCGCCGCCCCGCCACCGGGCCCGCACCTCGGGCGTGGCCCGGACGGCGGCCAGCGCGGGGACGTCCCCGGGCGCCGAGGGACGCAGGACGACGGCGGCACCGTACAAGTCGCTCATGCCCCCAGCCTGCCCCATCCGGCCCCGCCGCGCGGCGGGGTTTGCGGCGACCGGGACAGGAGAGACGCGGCATATGACCGGATCCTCCTTGTCCACGGCCGCCGGCGCGCTCGCGTCCGCCGGGTCGAACGCCCTCGGCTTCGCCCTGGCCATCGGCGTGATCGTCGTCGCCCTCCTGCTCGGCGCCTTCTGGTGGGGCAGCCGCCGCGCGGCCCGCCGCCGCAGGTCCCTCGGCGACCCGACGCGGACCCAGCCCGGGGCGCCCCGCGACGACTCCTGGTCCACCCCCGACGAGCGACGGGACGGCGGCGACGGCCGGGCCTGACCGCTGACCCCACGCCCGCGGGCCGGAACCGACGCCACGCCCGCGGGCCTTGACCGATGCCCCGCCCGCGGGTCACCGCTGACGGACCACCCACGGGTCACGGCTGACGGGCCGTCGGTCGGCGCGCGCGTCGGCGGAGGGCCCCGGAGCCGGGGCCGTGACGACCTTCGGCAGCGCGGCCGGGTGCTCGCGGGCGAGCCAGCGGACGAGCTCCTCGCGGACCGCGCAGCGCAGCGTCCACAACGCGTCGGGGTCCTGGGCCGTGACCAGCGCGCGCACCGTGATGCCGGTCGGGGAGGTCTCCGTCACGGCGAGGTCCCAGGCGCGCCCGTCCCAGCCGGGGCAGCCGTCGAGGAAGCCCCGCAGGTGCGCCCGAAGCAGCGGCACCGGGGTGGCGTGGTCGCAGTGGAGGAAGACGGTGCCGGTCATCTCGGCGCCGCCGCGGGACCAGTTCTCGAAGGGGCGGGAGGTGAAGTACGACACCGGCAGCGTGACCCGCCGCTCGTCCCAGGTGCGCACGGTGAGGAAGGTCAGGGTGATCTCCTCGACGAGCCCCCACTCCCCGTCGACGACGACCGTGTCGCCGATCCGGACCATGTCGCCGAAGGCGATCTGGAACCCGGCGAAGAGGTTGCCGAGCGTCGACTGCGCCGCCACCCCGGCCACGATGCCGATGATCCCGGCCGAGGCGAGCAGCGAGGTCCCCAGCGCCCGGAACGACGGGAAGGTCACCAGCGCCACCGCGCACGCGATCACCCCGACGGCCACCGACACCACCCGGGTGAGCAGCGTGACCTGTGTCCGCACCCGCCGCACCCGCGCCCGGTCGGCGGTGCGCCCGGCGTAGCGCGCGTACGAGGACTCCACCAGCGCGGTCGCGACCCGGACGGTCAGCCAGGCACCGCTGCCGATGAGGCAGAGCACCCGCAGCCGGCCGACCGGACCGGCGGGGTCGTGCGCGGGCGTCCAGTCGGCGAGGTCCACCGCCCACCCGAGCAGCGCCGTGCACAGGACCACGAACAGCGGGGTACGGCACCGGCGCAGCAAACCCCACAGCGGGGTGCCGGGCCGCCGGGCGTCCGCGCGGCGGGCGGCCAGGTCGGCGGCCCGCACGACGGCGTACGCGGCCAGTGCGGAGCCGCACAGGGCGATCATCAGCCGCAGCGAATTCTCCATGCCCTCCGCCTGACCGCCGCCGCCCCGGCCAAACAAACCCGGGGCGGCCGGGGCCCGTCGGGCGGGAGGGACACGGGATCCGGCCCGCCGCCACCGGATCGGAGGATTTCCGCGCCGGTGCCCCGTGCCGGGAACCTTTCGCCCCCGCGGACCCTCATGATCGGTAGGCACGGGGGCACGGCCGGCGTCATCGGCGCGTGCGCCCCTGCCCCGCGGCCACGGAGCGCGTGCGCCGTGCCGAACCCACCGTGAGCACCAGAGGATCCACCGTGCCCCTGACGCCCCGCCGCCTGACCACCGGCGCCACCCTGATCGCCGCACTCGCCGCACTCGGCGCCGGTCTCGCCCCCACCGCCACCGCGAGCGCCGCCCCCCTCCCCTCGGCCGCCACCGCCGCCGAGGGGACGGAGACCCCCGCGCCCGACGTCGCCGGCATCACCGCCGCCCTGAACGCGGCCATGGCCGACGGCGCTCCGGGCGCCATGGCCCGCTTCTCCGGCCCCGACGGCGTCGAGAGCCTGACCGCCGGCGTCCGCGACCGCGCCACGGGCGCGCCGATGGACATCCACGCCCGCTTCCGGATCGGCAGCGTCAGCAAGACCTTCTCCACCGTCGTGCTGCTCCAACTGGTCGACGAGGGACGGCTGGTGCTCGACGCGCCGGTCAACCGCTACCTTCCCGGGCTGCTGCCCGACGACCGCATCACGGTCCGCCACCTCCTGACCCACCGCAGCGGTCTGGCGGACTACACCAACGCGATGTTCGCCGACACCGTGCCCGGCTTCGAGGCCGTGCGGAACCGCGTGTTCACCTACCAGGAGCTCGTCGACCTGTCGCTCGCCGAGCCGCGCACCACCGAGCCCGGCGTCTCCTACCGCTATTCGAACGCCAACTTCGTGGTGGTCGGCATGCTGATCGAGAAGCTCACCGGCAAGCCCGTGGACCGCGCCTACGAGCAGCGCGTCTTCAAGCCGCTGAAGCTGCGCGACACCTCGTACGTCCACCCCGACACCCGCATCAAGGGCCTGCGCGTGCGCGGCTACCTGCACCCGGACGCGGCCGGCGAGCCGCTGGTGGACTCCACCGAGCAGACCGTGTCGTGGGCCCAGTCGGCCGGCGCCGTCATCTCCAGCCCCGCCGACCTCAACACCTTCACCAGCGCCCTGATGCGCGGCCGGCTGCTCTCCCCGGCGATGCTGGAGGAGATGACGACCGTCACCCCGACCGACACCACGAACACCCGCTTCTACGGGCTCGGTCTGCGCCGGTACGACCTCTCCTGCGGGACGCGGGTGTACGGGCACACCGGCACCGTGCAGGGCTTCTACACCTACGCCTTCTCCACCCGCGACGGCCGGCGCAGCCTCTCGGCGGTCGCGAACACCTCCAACCACGGCGCCGCCAACACGGCGCTCGGCGGCACCCTGGAGGCGGCCTTCTGCGGTCCGAAGCCGGCGCCGGCGGCGTCCGCGCGCACCGCGTCCGGCGCCTTCGCCGACAGCGCGCCGCTGCCGGCCGAGCGGGACCTGCCCGAGCGCCACTGACCCGACGGCCCCTCAGGGGGTCGTACGGGGGAGGGCACGGGGGCCGGCGCAGCGGGCGCCCGCCTCCTCGACCCGCCGGCGCAGCTCGCGGTCGGCCGTGATCACCAGACACGGTCGGCCGTGCGCGTTCCGGGCGAGCTCGGCGATCAGGTCGTCGCCGCTGCCGGCGGCCTCCGCCACCCGGACGCCCGGCACGGAGGCCACGCCCCGGGCGCGCCCCTCGACCACCAGCACGATCTCGTACGGCCCCGGCCACGGCCCGTCGACCGGGCCCCCGTCCGCCGCGAGCCGGTCCCGCAGCCGCTCGGCGGCCCCGCGCCGGTCGCGCCACCATCCGTCCGGCACGGATCCCACCACGTTGGCCCCGTCCACGAGGAGCAGCGGACGGGGCGGGTTCTCTTCGGTGTCCATGCCGCCAGGATGACAGCGGGCGCCGGGGCACCGGCTCCGCCGGTCCGGCCGATTCCGGTCTCACCGACCGTCATGGGCCGGTGCCGCGGCGGCCGCGTCCGGGGACGCGGCCCGACCTTTCCCCCGCCCCTCACGCTCCGTGACGAAGGAGGCGGTCGGCGGCCGTGGACGAGCCCCTCCGGGGGATTCCGTTCGTACGAGGGCACCCGACGTTTCCGCAGAGGAGGGAGGTCAATGGGCCTCTCCGCCCTCTTTCGTACGGTTCCGCTCCCGGCAACTCCCCTGCCGGGGCGTCGACTTTCGGCCAATCGATCTCGGCCGGTCGTAGCGACCCCGATACCAGACTCCGCAGGTCTACGGGCAGGTTTGCCAACTGAGCACCACACATGAACGGTTGACGACTACCCTGTGTGGTCGGTGATCATCGGTAGGCTCATCGCACCTGCCGTCCTCATCGGCACCTCCGTACTCAACCCCCCGGCCCACCCGCACCACCCGTACCCCCGAGACCCCCTCAGTACGCCGAATTCCGGGCACGTACCAAGGACACCCATGTCACAACTTCGCGCACCCGCCCCGCGGTCCGACCGCCGCGAGGGCGGGCGGCACGGCCGATCGGGCGCCCGCACCACGACCAACGGCACCACTCCGGCCCGGCCCGCGACGGCCGCCTCCGCCGAAGTGCGCATACGCCCCCAGTTGTTGCGCACCTCGGTCCTCCCCGCCGTCGCCGTCGCTCTCGGCGGCGCCGCCGCCGTCCTCTTCACCCTGCGCTCCACCGGCACCAGCCCGACGCCCGCCCTCTGGGCCGCGCTCACCGGCGCCGCCGCGCTCACCGTCGCCTCCGTGACGGCCGCCGCGCTCGGCGCCGACCGCGCCGCCCGGGCCGTCCTCGCCCGCGTCGCCGGCCTCCGCCGGGACGCCGCCCAGGACCAGAACGAACTGCGGGCGCTCGTCGAACAGTTGCGCCGAGGCGAGGACCCGGCCCCCCGGCCGGCGCTCCCCGACGGCCTCCAGGGCGACGAGTTCGACCGGCTCGGCGCCGAGCTGACCCGCTCCCACGAGGCCGCCGTCGCCGCCGTCGTCCAGGCGTCCCGGCTCTCCAGCAGCGTCGGCAACGAGCAGAAGGTCGAGGTCTTCGTGAACCTCGCCCGCCGCCTCCAGTCCCTCGTCCACCGCGAGATCCAGCTCCTGGACGAGCTGGAGAACGAGGTCGAGGACCCCGACCTGCTCAAGGGCCTCTTCCAGGTCGACCACCTGGCCACCCGCATCCGCCGCCACGCCGAGAACCTCGCCGTCCTCGGCGGCGCGATCTCCCGCCGGCAGTGGTCCAACCCGGTCACCATGACCGAGGTGCTCCGCTCCTCCATCGCCGAGGTCGAGCAGTACCCCCGGGTCAAGCTCGTCCCCCCGATCGACGGCACCCTGCGCGGCCACGCCGTCGCCGACGTCATCCACCTCCTCGCCGAACTCGTCGAGAACGCCACGGTGTTCTCCGCGCCGCACACCACCGTGCTGCTGCGCGCCCAGTACGTCACCGCCGGCCTCGCCATCGAGGTCGAGGACCGCGGCCTCGGCATGCCCGTCGGCGAGCAGAACAAGATGAACGCCCTGCTCGCCGACCCCGACCAGGTCAACGTCGCCCACCTGCTCCAGGACGGCCGCATCGGCCTCTTCGTGGTCTCCGCGCTGGCCCGGCGCCACGGCATCGCCGTCCGCCTCCAGTCGAACATCTACGGCGGGATCCAGGCCGTCCTCGTCCTCCCGCAGGGCCTCCTCGGCGCCGACCCGGAGGGCCTCGCCCAGCACGAGCGGCAGACCGCCGCGGTCACCGGCGGCGGCACCCCGCCGCCGCTCCAGCAGCCGCAGCCGCAGCCGCAGCACGACCGGCCGCAGCAGCACCACCAGGCGCAGCAGCCCCACCCCGTCCAGCCGCCGCAGCCCCGGCCCGAGACCCCCTCGGCGCCGTTCCCGCAGGCCCCGGCGCCTGCCCCCGCCCCCGTACCCGCGGAGGCCCCGGCCCCCGCCGCGTACCCCTACCAGGCCCCCGCTCCGGCGGCGCCGGTCGCACCCCCCGCGCCCGCCGCCCCCGAGCGTCCCGGCCCCCCGGCCGGCTTCGGCACCGCCGTGCCCGCGCCGCCCGCGCCCCGCGCGGAGGCACCCGGCCGCCCCGACCTGCCCAAGCGGCGCGCCCAGGAGCACCTCGTCCCGCAGCTGCGCGACGAGCCGCAGGCCCGGCCCTCCGAGGACCACGCCCTGCACGACCCCGGCCTGATGGCCGCCTTCCAGCGTGGGATCGGCCTGGCCGAATCCCAGCCCACCCCCCAGGAGTCGCTGCGTCACGGCGACGCGCACAAGGAGTAGATACACGATGACGGGCAATGTGCCGAGCGGCCATTCCTCGGATCTCGACTGGCTGCTGAGCGGTCTGGTCCAGCGGGTCCCGTACACCCGCAGCGCGGTGCTGCTCTCCTCGGACGGCCTCGTGAAGTCCGTCCACGGGCTCGACCCCGACGCGGCCGACCACATGGCGGCCCTCGCCTCCGGGCTCTACTCGCTCGGCCGCAGCGCCGGCGTCCGGTTCGGTGACGGCGGCGAGGTCCGCCAGGTCGTCGTGGAGCTCGACTCCACCCTGCTCTTCGTCTCCACCGCCGGCTCCGGCACCTGCCTGGCCGTCCTCGCCGGCCGGGAGGCCGACGCCGCCGTCCTCGGCTACGAGATGGCGATGCTGGTCAAGAGCGTCCGCCCGTACCTGGTGACGCCCGCCCGGCAGGCGGCCGCAGCGGCGGGTGGCGCCGGTCAGTGAACGCGTCTCCTCCGCAGGAAGGGCCCTGGCTCGACGACGCGGCCGGCCGGCTGATCCGTCCGTACACCGTCAGCGGCGGACGGACCCGGCCCACCGCCTCGCTCGACCTGCTCTCCCTGGTGATGGCGACCGGATCCGGCCTCCAGCCCCACATGGGCCCCGAGCACGGCCTGGCCCTCCGGCTGTGCGACGGGCCCACCTCGGTGGCCGAGATCGCGGCGCACTTAAGACTCCCTGCCGTCGTCACCAAGGTCCTCCTCTCCGACCTCGTGGACTGCGGGGCCCTCACCGCGCGGGCCCCGCGCTTCCACGCCAACCCATCCGACCGTTCCTTGCTGGAGGCAGTGCTCGATGGCCTACGACAGCGGCTCTGAACGCCCCGACGGTTTCGCCGCCGATCCCTTTCCCACCGCGCTGAAGATCCTGGTGGCGGGCGGATTCGGGGTGGGCAAGACCACCTTCGTCGGCGCGGTCAGCGAGATCGAACCGCTCAGCACGGAGGAGCTGCTGACCTCCGTCAGCGCCGCCACCGACAGCCTGGAGGGCGTGGAGAGCAAGACCACGACCACCGTGGCCATGGACTTCGGCCGGATCACCCTCGACGACCGGAACGTGCTCTACCTCTTCGGCACCCCCGGCCAGGAGCGGTTCTGGTTCATGTGGGACGAGCTGTCCGAGGGGGCGCTCGGGGCGGTCGTCCTCGCCGACACCCGCCGCCTCCAGGAGTGCTTCTCCGCGATCGACTTCTTCGAGCGGCGGGGCATCGCCTTCGTGGTGGCCGTCAACGAGTTCGACGGGGCCTTCCGCTACGAGCCGGCGGAGATCCGGCAGGCGCTCGACCTCCACCCCGAGGTGCCGATCGTGCTCTGCGACGCCCGGATCTCCAGCTCCGCCATCACCACCCTCCTGACCCTCGTCCAGCACCTCCTCAATTCGACCCCGGCCAGCGAGCCGAGCTTCGGAGTCACGCCATGACCTACGACCCGACGGGTCACCTCCTCCTGACCCCCATCGACAAGGACGCGCCGGACCGGGTGCGCCGGCTGCGTGAACTCGGCCTCGGCGACCGCCCCGACCCGGCCTTCGACGAGTTCGCCCACCGGCTCGCCGAGGTGACCGGCGCCCCGTTCTCGATGGTCAACTTCATCGACGAGAACCGGCAGTTCTTCGCCGGCCTCCACACGCCGGGCGGCTCCCACTCGGGCAGCGACCTCGGCGCCGCCGGCGCGGGCGGCGTCGGCCGCTTCATGGCGCGCGACCACGGCTACTGCCCGCACGTCGTGGTCCGCCGGAAGGCGCTCGTCCTGGAGGACGTCTGCGACTACCCGCGCTTCGCCGGCAACCCGGTGGTGGACGAGATCGGCATCCGCTCCTACATGGGCGCGCCGCTGATCGACCGCACCGGCGTCGCCCTCGGCACCATCTGCGTGGTCGACACCGACGTCCGGCCGTGGGGCCGGTCCGGTCTGGAGACCATCAAGGCGATGGCGGCGGAGCTCGTCGAGCAGATCCACCGCCGCGAGGACGGCGTCTTCTGACCCGTTCCGCCCGAGTTCCGGGCAGGGCCGAGGGCCCGTACGGCACGCGCCGTACGGGCCCTCGGTCGTCGTGTCACGCGGAGGCCGGTTCCGGCTCCGGGGTGCGGACCAGGTCGGAGAGCCGCTCCGACCAACTGCCCTTGCCCTGCCCGAGGGCGACCTCGCCCAGCCGCAGCAGCTGGATGTCGGAGGTGCCCGCCGGCGCGAAGATGTGGTGGGCGTCCCGGAGATAGCGCTCGATGGACCGGTCGGTGAAGAGACCGGCGGCGGCGTGGATCTCCATGGCGTTGCGGCCCGAGTCGATCGCCGACTCGACGTTGACCAGCTTGGCGTTCATCAGCTCGGTGTCGCAGGAGAGGCCCTGGTCGAGCAGGTGCACCGCGTGGTACGCGGCGAGCCGGGCGGTCATCAGCCGGGACTGCATCTGACCCAGCTTGAGCTTCACCGTGGGCAGCTCGGAGAGCGGCTTGCCGTAGCGTATCCGCTCGGTCGCGAAGCGGGTGGTCTCCTCCAGGATCGCCTGGTGGATGCCGAGCGAGACGGCGGTGAGGTTGGCCCGCCCGTAGAGCACGCTGGAGGAGTACGCGACGGCCAGACCGTCGCCCTCGTCGCCCAGCCGGTTGGCGGCCGGCACCCGGCAGTCCTCGAAGATCAGCTCGCCGAAGCTGAAGCCGTGCAGCCCCATGGCCTGCTGCTGCGGCCCGAGCCGGAAGCCCGGCCGGTCGGCCTCGACGAGGAAGGCGGTGAGCCCCTTGGAGCCGGGACCGGTCCGCACCACGACGCCGTGCAGGTCGCCGACGTGGCTGTTGCCGACGTAGACCTTGCTGCCGTTCAGGACGTAGTCGTCGCCGTCCCGGACCGCGCTCGCCTCCATGCCCAGCACGTGCCCGCCGGACTCCGGCTCGGTCACGGCGATCGTCGGCAGGCACTCGCCCGAGGCGACCTTCGGCAGCCAGGTCTTGCGCTGGGCGTCGGAGCCGAAGTGGACGATCTTGGCGGTGCCGAGCTGCGACGCCTGGACCATGGCGCCCATCGCGCCGCTGACCCGGGAGAGCTCCTCGATGATGATCGTCTTCGCCAGGTGCCCGGCGCCCATGCCGCCGTACTCCGGACTGATCGTCGCCCCCAGCCAGCCCTGCCGCGCGATGAGCCGGGACAGCTCGTGGTGCACCGTCCTGGACGCCTCCATCTCGGCGATGCGCGGTCGCACCTCGCGTTCGGCGAAGCCGCGCACCGTCTCCCTCAGCCGATGATGGAGCCGGCTGCTGAAGTAGCTGTCCATAACGAGTCCCTCCCTGCGAATCGCCTGCCCGGCATGGTCCGGGCAGGTGGAGCATCGGCAGTGGTCCCGTCCCGAACAGGCCGACACTTCATGGTGTTGATCTTTCCGGGATGGATCAATATCGCCCCCGTCTTTGTCCGAAACAGGTGCTATTGACGATCACTTCGGGCTGTGTTTGGTCCGATCTGGAGCCATCGAGTCCGCTGGGACGCCTGCGTCAAGAGACGTCTTTCTGCCACATGCCACGGGCAAAGATCACGTTCCGGCCACCGCCCGGCGTGACGCCCGCAAAGCGGTTCGTGACCACGCCGCGAAGTGCGGTATTGTTCTCTTGCACGCCGGGCCGGGGGAAACCCCAGGTCAGACGGGCACCGGGACGTGGCGCAGCTTGGTAGCGCACTTGACTGGGGGTCAAGGGGTCGCAGGTTCAAATCCTGTCGTCCCGACTGTGCGGAAACGCAGGTCGGAGGCCGTTCTCTCATCCATGGGAGAACGGCCTTTCGCGCGTCCTGGGGGCTGGTGGTCGCAGTGTGGTCGCACGCCCGGGCCGGGGCTGGTTCGCCATGGTGCTGGTGGCGGGCGGTGCGGGGGAGCGGAGCCGGCCGAGGGCTTCGCGGAGGCGGTGGAGGTGGTCGCGCGGTGGTCGCAGCCACGCGGGTCGGTCCGTACGGACCGCCGTCTGCTGGGCGCCGCTGAGTACGTGGTCGATGGTGTCGACGGCCTGCTGCGCGGCTTGTTGGGTGAGGTGGCTGTAGATGTTCGCGGTGGTCGACAGGGTGGAGTGCCGCAAGGTCTTGGACACCACGGTGAGCGGCACGCCGGCGGTGATGGTGATGGTGGCGGCGAGGTGGCGCAGGTCATGGACCGTGACCCGGGGGACGCTGGCTTCCTCGGACAGCCGGTGGAGCCGGTCGAGTACGAGGTGTGGCCTGAGCGGGCGGCCGTCGGGTCGGCAGAAGACCAGCCCTGCGAAGGGATCGTTGGGGTCGCCGCGGGTTCGTGCTGCTGAGCGTGCCCGGTGGCGGAGGGCGGTGGTGACGCGGGGTGAGATGGCTACCCAGCCTTTGCTCGACCGGGTCTTCGGTGTGGTCAGGACGAGGCGGTTGTTGTCGACGGCGGAGAGCGTGCAGCGGATGTAGAGCACGCCCTCGTTGAGGTGGACGTCGTCCCAGTGCAGACCAAGGGCCTCGCCCTTGCGCATGCCGGTGCCGATGAGTACCTCGAACAGGTCGGCCATCGCCGGGTCGGCACGATGGCAGGGGGTGAGGAAGCGCGCCGCCTCCTCCGCCGTCCAGATCCGCCGCTCCGGTGACGGAGGCCGACGCAGGACCGGGGGAGAGGCCGGGTTGTGCGGGAGGCGGTGTTGGCGGACGGCGTCGCCGAGCGCGCTGGAAAGCGTGGCGAGGCACCGGTAGAGGGTGGTCCGGCCGCGGCCGGCCGAGAGCTGGCCGGTGACGAAGGCCGAGATGTGCCGGTGCGCGCGCTGGTCGAGCTTGAGGGTGCCGAACGCGGGGACAAGATCGTTGCGCACGTAGTCGCGGTACCGGGCCATCGTCGTCGGTTTCAGCACCAGCGCCTTCGCCGCCAGCCACGCGTCCAGGTAGGCGGCGACGGTCTGGTTCGGGTCCGCATCGAACCCGCCGGCTTCGCCCTCGAGGAACCGGCGCAGCGCTTCTTCGGCCGAGTCCCGGGTGGCGAAGCCGCCCCGGCGCACCGTTGTCCGACGGCGATCCGGGGCGGGGACGTCGACGGCGAAGGCCCAGGTGCCGTGGGTGCTGTCGGCGAGCAGATGGGGGCAGCGGGCACCGATCTGGTGACGCTGGGTGTCCCGGCAACCACAGCGACGGTAGATGCGGCCACGGCCGGCGCTAGTACGCATGGCGATCGCCTCCACGAGGCGGGGAAGAGCCCGACATCTCAGCGTGCGCCCCCACGCGACCACCACGCCCGTCAGAGAGGCCGTGACCAGCAGGTTTCCCTTGTCTGCGCGCCAAGGGACCCGCAGACGAACCGCAAGTTCTTGTCCGAGTCAGTATGAGTGACCTGGCCAGAGCGAGGTGCGTCAGAGGAGATACTCGCGAAGCCCATCTTTCAGGGAGTCGAAGGTCGGGCCGGTTGGGTCGCAGTGGCGGTTGTACCAGGCGACGTCCGGGGGCGGCTTCCGTGTGACGCGGCCAGCGGAGCGCCGCAGCCAGACCTTCCCCCGTGCCGCGAGGATGGCCCAGTCTCGGTACGCCTCACGTGTCGGGTAAATACGCACCTACCCGTCGATCACGAGCGGGCGCTTCCAGATCATGAACCGGTTCCTGTTGAGATTGAGCCGCAGTCAGCCGGCGGAAAGTCGTTGACCGTGCGCACTGCCCTAGTCTCGTCTCGGCGTGGTCTGCTGCTCGGCCGACCACCTCGGCGCCGGTAGTCCAGCCGCGGCACCCATGCCTGCTCGAGCTCGGCACGGTCCTTCTCTAGTCCTCCTGCACGGAACATACGGCCTCGCCCGTTGCTTCTCCGGCGCCGGCGTGTTCTAGCTCTTCGAGTGGCCATACCACGGCCGGGAACACCAGCGTCAGGTGCCTCCGCCGCGATCGCCGCGCCCGGTGCTCGCTGCTGCTGCGGCCAGGGCTACGGCTGTCCCAGCCGCTCCGTACAGCCATGTCCACCCCGGCCCCAACGTGGTGCCTCCCAGCGCGGACGCCGCGACCCAGGCGACGGTTCCTCCGAGGGCTCCTGCCCCCAGTCTGAGCATGGCGAGCGACCATCGCCGGTCAGGCACGACGACGCGCAGCACCACCAGTGAGGCCACCAGAGCCAGGGCGCCCAGGACGGCCACGACGGCGGGTTTCACTGAACCGGGCAGCGGAACGGTGTACTGGAGGGACTGGACGGCTGCCAGGCTCATCAGGATGGCGCCGATGACGCCCGTCAGCCCGAGATTGACCGTCTCCTGCCGTCGCTGCAAGCTGCGCTGAACCAACTGGTCAGCAAGAGCCCCGACTTGAGTGCACCGGCGCAGCGCCGCCTCCAGATATGTGGCATCGTCGTCGAGGCGCTGGATGAACCACTCGGACAGCGCCCGATCGTCTGCGAACAGTCCCCCGAGATTCGGATCGCCGCTGAGGGCCATGAGGTTGGCCGCGGCGATCTCCACGGTGCGGGACATTTCCCGGCTGCGGGTCGAGCGGTCGACCAGGCCGCGTTCGCGGGCCTGGAGATCGACCAGAGCGCGGGACGCGTCGAGCAACTCCGAGTGACGGCCGGCGCCGCGCTGCGAGGCGTCCGTTCTCTCCAGCACGTCGGCGACGACCCTGTCCGTAGTGGCGCGCAATCGGCCGATGCCCTCGGCCGAGGCCCACACCCGCAGTTGGTAACGGAGTTTGGCCGCGTGCAGAAGGTATTTCCCCAACGGCGGCAGCGCGCGGGTACGCGTGGACCACGTCCAGGCGGTCAACTCGGGGTCGCGATCGTGCGCGGCGACGACGAGCAGGCGACGCTCCTCGCGAGCATCCTGCGAGGCCGAGGTCTCCCAGACGGCGAACCCCTGGGGAACCACGACGCCCGCGTACGGCCAGCCCGTCGACGCGTCGTCAGCGGTCGGCGCATGGGCGCGCACGTAGGCGGTCAGCGCCCCCTCCGGCGCCACCGAGGGCGCAGCCGAGAGGCCGTTCGGAGCGGCAGGGGCCAGCTCGGCCAATCGGGCCAGGTACAGCCGGGATGATCCGAGTACGCCTGCCTCGTGGCGCTGTGCGGTCCGAGCCGCCCGTACGACCCCGGACCACCGCGCGTCCAGTTCCGCCCAGCCCAGACCGTCGGCGGCGTCGGGCGCCAACATGACCGACAGGCAAAGGACATCGTGCTCCCGCCGGAGCGCGGCCTGCCACACCCCCGGTCCCGGTCGCTTCCTGGCCGCGAGCAGCCTCTGTGTGCCCCGGACATCCACGCTCCCCACGGCACCCGGCAGACACGCGTCCCAGCCGTCCCCCGGTTCCAGCCCCGTACCCGTGCCCTCCACCGGTACGGTCATCCCGAGCATCTCGCCGCACATGTTCCACAGATTCCTGACGAAGGCGAGCGCGTCGTGCTGGTCGTCCCCTGTGGTGACGACGAAGAGATGCACTCCCAGTGCCTCAGCTTGGAGCATCCGGACCTGCGGCGTCGACGGCCGATGCGGCGCGGGAGGCCGGATTGTCGCTGTCCAGGGCATGGACCAACTCGTCGAGTCGCTCACGGTACTCCTCGGGCAGCGGCAGCATGGAGCTGTCCTCCAACCCGGAAATGCGCTGAGGGCCCGCCAGCTCGACATCCTCCAGAGCCTGCTGGAAGGCGGTGAGGTCTCGCGCTGCGAGCGCGTCCCGCATGGCCTTCAGACCCTGTCCGACCACGTTCCAGTTCTTGGCGCGGAGCTGCCAGACTTCGACATCCGCCAAGATCTCGGCAGCCATCCGCCGCAGCTCCTCCTCCATGTACGCAGAACATAGTGGCGCACCGGAGGCGATGTGAGTCCTTTCTGCATATTGCTCAAGAGCCCATGTCGATAGGGTGTATGACCAAGCATCATGTTCTGCGTGTCCGAGACGTTGCTGCGAGGCACCTGTGGCCAGTGTTTCCTATCAACAGTCCCCCGAGCAGCAGGAGAAGGAGCGTCGCGAACGAGCCCGGCTGCGCACACTCCAGCAGCAGGTCCGCGAGCGAGCGAGCCGCCGACTGCGCGGCGATGTTCGTGCCGGGCGCGACACCCGTGCGGACATGGACCGCCTGACCGTGGCGGTCGCACGCGCGAAGCCCGGCACTCGACGTCGAGCGGCCGCCGTGACGGCACTGTCCGCAGAACTTCTCCTCCGCTTCCGCCAGAGCCCGGAGAGGGACGTCGCCGACCTCGTGACGGCGATCCGGCTGCTGAGCGAGGCGGGGGGCGGGCGGAAGGCCGGGGACGAGGCCAACCGTCAACACGCCGTGGACGAAGACCGCGTGGGGCGGGTCGTGGGATCGGGCAGCTCGACGGATGCCGCGAGGGTGGCTCTGCTCGTCGAGTGCCTTGAGGAGTGGGAGGCCATCGAGCGGGTCGCACCCCCGGGCGGGTGGGTGCCGGAGATGGGGCAGGTGCCGGACCTCGACGTGCTGCGGCGGCGACTGGCCGGGATGGCGGGGGCTCCGGCTCGGCAGCGGGTTCGCATGCTGCACGCCTGCGGCAGCGCCCGCGCGGCCTCGGCCGGGCCCGGCGCCGGGTACGAGGACATGGTCGCCGCCGTCGCCCTGCTGCCCCGGACGACCGGATGGGGCGTGCCCCCCGGGGACTCGGGATGGGCGACCGGACAGGTCGCGCTCAAGGCCGTGGTCACGGCGGACGCGGCGGCCTGCGCGATCGCCGCCGGGCGCCCGGTCGAGGCGATCGAGCTGCTGGAGACCGGTCGAGGGGTGGTGTGGGACCAGTTGCTGCATGCCACGATCCGAGCCGAGTTACGGGCCGTGGACCGCCGGCTCGCCCGGCGCATGGACCGGGTCTGCCGCGACCTCGAACGGTCTGGCCGGCTCGGCGAGGCACCCGACCGCTATGCGGAGCGGGACGTGGCCGCAGAGAAGACCACCCGCCCCGACACACCTTCCGCGGCGGTCGCGCGACGGTGGGGGCTGGTCTTCCGGCTCACGGAGAAGGGCGCCGCGCGGCGCGAACGGCGCTGGGCGCGGGCGGCCGGACGCGCGCAGGGACTCTTGCCCGACGCCACCTTCCAGACGGTGAGCTACCTCTCCGACATCAGGCCTGCCGCTGCCGAAGGCCCCGTGGTGGCGGTGATCCTCAGCCGGTTCGGCTGTCACGCCCTGCTCGTGACGGCGGAGGAAGACGCCCCGCGGGTCGTCCCGCTGCCTGCCCTGACCCTGCGGGCAGCACAGCGCAACGCCCGCAGCTATCTGACCGCGTTGAACGAACTGACCGGGGCAGAGCGGGAGGCACGCGTCCGGGCGACACTGCACTGGCTGTGGGAGACCGTCGCCGCACCCGTCTTCGCGGCGCTGGCCCTGCCCGGACGCACCGGGGAGAGCGGGGACGGCGAGCTCCCGCGCCTGTGGTGGTGTCCCTCCGGGCCGCTCGCGGTGCTCCCGCTCCACGCCGCCGTACCGAGGCCGGTCGCGGGCAGTGCACGTGCCGGGGTCGGGGAGCGGGTCGTGTCCTCGTACACCCCGACCCTGCGTAGCCTCATCTCGGCCCGAAAGGCCCGGGAGCTGCGCCGGAACAGCGGCATCGGCAACCAGGGCGGGAAGCGGGGCGATCGGGATCGGCTGCTCCTGGTGTCGGCAGGCGGCCGCGTCGGCCATCAGGCCCTTCCGGCGACGGCCCGCTTCCGTGACTATCTCATGGGCCTCCTTCCGGAGGACGTGCTGACCACGCTGCACGGGACACAGGCCAGCGCCGGAAACGTGAAACGCGCGCTGGGGCGGCACAGCCGGGTCCACTTCGACTGCCACGGCCGGCAGGACCCTGTGTCGCCGGAGCGTACCGGCCTCGTGCTGCACGACCAGGATCTGACCATCGCCGACCTCGCCGAAGTCCGAGCCAGCCGACCGGAGTTCGCCTTCCTCGCCGCGTGTTCCACCGCGGCACCGGACCGTATGGACCTCGACGAGATGATCTCCGTGACCTCCGTCCTGCACTACCGCGGTTATCAGTCCGTCATCGGCACGATGTCGCCCGTCCTTGACACGACTACCGAGCGCGTGGCCAGGGCGGTCTACGGCCGGCTCACCGAGTCCCGCCTCGAAGTGTGGCCTATGACGCCGCCGGGCTCTGTCGCGACCGTGCTGCACGATGCCGTGAGCCGGGAACGCCAGCGACGCCCCCGGCACCCGAGCGCGTGGGTGCCGTTCATCCATGTGGGCGTCTAGCGTGGCCCCCGTGCCCGAGCGGGTCCTCCCCGTACTCGTCGCCGTCGCCGGCGGCGGTCTGACCCGTGCCGACCTGCTGGACTTGACCCTTCTCCCGACGGATGAGCTGGACGCGGCGATCGCCGCCGCCTCCAGTACCGGCCTCGACCGGGCCGCGAGCCGCTGGACCGGCAGGACCGTCCACGTAATCGCCGACGCCGGGCAGCGGCAGCGGGTCACGGACGCGGCGGGGGAGCTCATCACGGCGGACTGCGCCGCGGCCCTGCACGCGTGGGCGGAGTCGTACAGGGTGGGCGGCTGGCCCGACGGCACCCCGGAGTACCTGCTGGACGGCTACTTCCGCCTTCTGGAGTCGACGGGCGACGTACACCGTATGACGGCCTGCGGTACCGACCGAGCACGGCACGCGCGGCTGCGCGCGCTGACCGGCGGCGATGTCGCCGCCATGCACGAGGTCGCGGTCTGCCAGGCCGCCCTCGCCGCGCAGGACGCCCCCGACCTGGCCGCTGCCGCCGTTCTGGCACTGCTGCGCGAGGAACTGACCGGCCGTGGCGACTGGCTGCCCACCAGCCTGCCCGCGACGCTCGCTGCTGCGGGCGATCCGGTACGGGCCGACCAGCTCGCCCGCTCCTTCGACGCCCCGGCCCGCAGGACTGCCGCATTCACCGGCCTGACCCTTGCGCTCCTCAGCGAAGGCCGCCTCGCTCAGGCGCGCCACACGATCGATGAACTCGTTTCCGCTGTAAGCCGTCTTCAGCCGACCGGCAGCGAACTTCCTAGCATCGCAGGTAAGTTGGAGCCATGCAATGGCGGCGTGGTGGAGGATGCGGTCGCACAGCTCTCCGCCGCGGGCCAGTGGACTTCGGCCGAGCGCATCGCCCGGGCGAGCCCCTCACGGACAGCCAGGGTGGTCGCGCTGCGCGCGCTGGTGGACGCCCAAATCGCTGCAGGCCATCTAGACCAGGCCGAACACCTCGCCCTGACCCTTACCTCCGACGATGGCGGCACCGACGGCTACCGAGGCGACGACACCGGGGGCGCCGACCGTACGGCGCTGATACCGGTGATTGCCGCGCTCGCTGCCGCCGGCCAGGGTGCTCGGGCAGAGTCGCTGGCCCGCGCCTTCCCTGGCCCCGACTCAGTTCGGGAGCACGGCGGCGTCCTTGCCCTGCCCCAGCTCGCCATGGCACTGGTGGCTACTGGGCAGGACGAGCAGTTCCACCGGCTCGTTCGCGCCGTGCCCGGCGAGCAGACCCGTAACAGGCTGCTGGCGACCGCCACGATGGCCGCGGCCCACGACGTCGACCAGGCGGAGGAAGCGGCACGCTCCGTTGCTGACGATTTCGACAGGGCCGAGGCCCTGAAAGGTGTCGTAGTCCGGCTCTTGCTGGCAGGGGACACTGAACGGGCCCTCTCCGTCGCGCGGGAGATTCCCGTCGGGCCCCTTGTCCGTGCGCTGCGGGAGAAGACGGGCCTGTCGGAGACGGAGCTCTTGCTGGATGCGCTCGGCCGCCGTCTACGGCCGGGCGTCGTGTGGGCGCTCGTGGAACAAGGCCAACCAGACCTCGCCGAATCCTTCGTGAGTCACATCTCGAACGACGGCGACCGCGTGACCGCCTCCTGCGAACTGGCTATGGCCCTCGCCACGACCGGCAACACGACCCGAGCCGAAGCCCTGTACGCAGAGCACCGCCGCCGTCACAGGTTCGACGGCCGGGCGGTGCTCAAGGCGGTGGCCCTCACTCACCTGGAGATGGGCGCCCTCGAGGAGGCCTTACGGACGGCGCACACTGCCGGCACGCCGAACCTGGCAAGGCAGATTCTGCGCGACATCGCGGTGTGGCTGGTCGAGAACGGAATGACCGCAGAAGCGGAACGGCTCGCGGCAGGCCCGGACGACGGCCTCGAGGGCACCGTGGCCGGTGCCGAGGGTGGGTCCCTCGGCGCGCTCGACACCCGGCCTGGGTCCCTGCCACATCACCACGAGATGCTGGCCACGATTGCTGCCGCGGCCGCCGCTGAAGGGAATGCGGCCACCGCCCGTCGGCTCGCGTGGCGTGCGGCGGAGTTGCCGCGGACGTCACCAAAGCTCCCCCCGTTGCGACTGCTCCTGCTCGCCGAGGCACTGGTGGAAGGGGATGAGCACGCTTTTGCGTGCCAACTCGCCGAGCGTGCGGTCGCCTTGGTCGGAACCTCTCATGATGTGCTGCTCAGCCACGCCGCGGTCGTCCTGGCCCGCGCCCGGGCCTTCTCCCGGGCCGAAGCGCTGGCCCGCTCCTTCTCCTTCTGGTCGCACCGAGAACCTGCCCTGGAAGCCGTGGCATCGGCGTATGCGGACGCGGGCGATGTGGCCCGGGCACAGTCCGTCGTGGACGCCATGGGCAGCGGGCATGAGCACAAAGTTCGGGCGATGGTCGCGGTGGCGACAGCATTGACGCGCACCGGCGACTGCGAGCGGGCCCGGGTCGTCGTCGAGGAGGCCAAGGGGATCGCTCAGGAGCTGTCCTACGAGCAGGGTCCGGCGCTCCGGGCCGTCATCGGTGCCCTGCTCGGCCTCGGCGACGTCTCCGAGGCCGAGCAGGCGGTCGGCGCGATCCACGACTACCGCGAACGTGAAGCGGCCCGGAAGACGGTGTCCGAGGCGGGCACGGAGCCGGTCGCCGGGGACGCCCCTCGGCGCGCGTGGCAGTCCGAGGGGCCGGGTGAGGTACCCGCGGTCGTCGCGGAGGTGGCTCGCTGGTTGAAGGAGGCCGGCGACGAGGTGGGAGCCGCCCAACTACTCGCCGACGCTGCCGAGCACGCACGCAACGCGGACACTTCTCGCGACGCGAGGGGCGCAGGGGCCAGCCCTCCCGCCTGGGTGTGCCGACTGCTTGCCCGCGCGCTCTGCGGCATCGGCAGGCTGTGGGACTTCGTCCTCCCGAGCCTTGCCGCCCTCGACCGGACCGTCCCCGTCGCGGTCGCCGAGGCGCTGGGTCTCGACCGCCCTGCTCCGCGCGCCGTCGACCGGCGTCACAGGCTTTCCTATGCGGGCCTCACGGCGGACCAGCTCATCGATCGCGTCCTGCTGTGCCGTCGTGCAGGCCGCACCGAGGATCCGGACCTGCTCGTCGTCCTCGACGAACTGCGCCGGGACTACGGCCATCACACCTGCCCCTTCGCCACATCCCTCGAGCGCCTCGCCTACGGAACGCATGGCCCTGCTCTGTTCGAGGAGGGAATGGAGCCCTACGAGGCGGAGATCGTCAGCAGGATTCTGGATGAGCTGTCGGGCGACCGCGGGCAGCAGCCGCCGTGAACCTTCGCAGGCCCCGACTGGCGCACGCCGCCGAGGCGAGCCACATCGACTCAGCAGCCCGCATTCCGCGCCATCACATTTCTGCCCCACAAACGACTATCAGGCAGGCACACCAGTGGCAAGATTTTGCCCTGGCAAACGGACTCTCCAGGAGCAGATCTGTCCGGAGGGGGAGGGTCCGGCTTCACACAGGCTGGGCTGTCAGCAGTGCCTGCGCCAGTCTGCGGTTGTGCTCCGGGCGAGGGGCTCGGGCAACCTCGATGGGTAGGGGCCGTTTCAGAGAGATCTGAGACGGCCCCTCGGTCGTTCCCAGGGGCCGGTCGGGGACCGACCCGGCCCCTGCCGCCCCGTGGGCGGGCGGCGGGGCGGGAGGAGTCGTCAGGGCTTCGGGACGGTGTTGACGTGCGGGGTGCCGGTGGCGCGGAAGTCGGCTACCGCCTTCGCGATCTCCGCCGGGGAGACGGCCTCGTCGGCCTTGTGGTAGACCCAGTCGACCTTCATGTCCCAGGTGCGCGGGGTGCCGGTGAAGGGGAGGTCGATGAACCAGTTGCTGAAGTGGATGTCCATCCGGTCGCGCGGGACGTACCTGCCGGAGCTGGTGAACACCTTCTCACCGTCCAGGGAGTAGACGACCTTTCCGTCCATGGCGGTGATCGTCAGGGTGTGCCAGCCCTCCAGGCGCCGCTCGAGGGTGTGGTGGACCCGGTCCGGCGGGTCGGCCTTGTACCAGCTGACGGTGTCGAGCTGCGGACCGACCGAACCCCAGCCGCCGTTCGGCAGGTACTCGAAGTCGAGTTCGCTGTAGTTCTCGGAGGAGTCCGAGGGGGAGATCGGGAAGAAGGTCTGGACGACGTGGTCGCCGTCGCGTCCGCCCGCGGGCTCGTCGCTGAAGTGGACCCGGGCGGCGAAGGTGCCCGTGAAGAAGTTCCGGCTCGTGGTGTGGACCTCGACCTGCGTGGTGCCCTGCCGCGTGCCGTCGGTGGTGGAGCGCAGGCGCAGGACCTTGCCGCCCTCGGCCGCCGGGTCGGAGAGGAAGGCGGCGCCGTCGGCGTTCCAGGTGTCCTTGATCCCCGGGCCGCCCCCGCCGGTGCGGACCGCCCAGCCGTTCGCGGCGAAGGCGGGGTCGTCGGCGCCGGTGTAGTCGAAATCGTCGAACAGGGTGTCCGGCGGGCCGGTGGGCGTCGGCGAGGCGTCTCGCGAGGGCGCGGCGGCGTCGGTGCTCCCGCCGGCCTCGGGGTCGCCGGAACACGCGGCGAGCGCGCACAGGAGGGCGGGCAGGACGAGCGCCGTCCGCACGCGGCGACGGGAGGTGCGGCGGGGCTGGCTCACGCGGGCTCCTTGGGGCGGGGGACGCCGAGGCGTCGGGGCGATGGCGGGGCACGCCCCTTGCGCGGGCGTCGCACTCTGTTCGCGGGAAGTGAGGCGTCATCCTAGCGAAGGGATTCGGCCACCCTTCCGCGTGTGTCCGTCCCGGGCGCCCCAGGGCCGGGACGCGCCCGCCGGCATACCGATCCGGTTACGACCTTCGATCGGGTCCATGCCAAAAGCGGATATCTCACCCCAATCGATCGAGCCTGTTCGATACAGTCCGCTCTACGCTTCAGCCGTTGACGTTCCTGCACAAAAAGGCCACATGAGTTGCGCCAGACCTCCCCATCCTTCGGGCGTACGCCGGCACCCCCGGCCTGGCCCGGCGTGACTGAATCCAGTCCCCAGGAGCCGTTGCCGGCACCGGTGTTCGTCGACCAGTCGGGACTCCGCAGCCGTCTGTTCCGGCGCTTCGGCTGGCCGGTCTCCGTGGTCGGCGCGATCCTGGCGGCCGCCATGGGGGGCAGCCTGCTCGGGATGCAGTCGGACGCCCCGGCGATGGAGATCCCACCGAAGCCCGCGTACCTGCCCACCAGCGGACCCCTGCCTCCCTTCTGGCCCTAGACGGCGCGGACACCCCGCCCGAAGCGTTCGGCCGGCCCGCCGAACACCCTGCCCTTCCCTGGCACACCGCGACCGAAGCGTCGCCCGGAGCAGCGCTGCGGGCCGGTCGGGCGTGTCTGCTCGTCCGCACCAGCCCTCTCCAGGAGCGCCCTTGTCCCGCCACCAGCGCCGTCGGCAGTCCCTGCTGAGACCGCGCCGACTGGCCGCGCCGCCGCTGCGCTTCTTCATGCCGCTGTCCCTGCTGGCCTGCCTGCTCGCGCTGCTCGTCCTCCGCGGCCTCGCCACCAACGAGGCGTTCCACGACACCCGGATCGCGACCTCGGTCGACAAGACGACCGTGCCGGAGACCCTGCTCAAGGGCGGCCCGATCATCGACGCGCGCGGCGACAAGAACGGGCACCCGGTGAGCTATCGGGTCCCCGACCGCACCGTGGTGCTGAGTTTCGACGACGGCCCCTCGCCGGAGTGGACCCCGAAGATCCTGGACGTGCTCGCCGCCCGCGACGTCCACGCCGTCTTCTTCGTGACCGGCGCGATGACCACGCGCCACCCGGAGCTCATCCGGCAGATCGTCGCGGCCGGCCACGAGATCGGCGTGCACACCTTCACCCACCCCGACCTCGTGTACCAGTCCGAGACCCGGATCAGCTGGGAGCTGGCGCAGACGCAGCTGGCGCTGGCCGGCGTCGCGGGCATCCACAGCGCGCTGTTCCGCCCGCCGTACTCGTCGGACGCCTCGGCGCTCGACGACTGGAACTACCCGGTGATCAAGTACGTGGGCTCCCGCGGCTACCTCACCGCCTTCATCGACCGCGACACCGACGACTGGAAGCGGCCCGGCGTCGACGCGATCGTCGAGGCGGCCATGCCGCGCAAGCCGGGCGAGGGCGCGCTGGTCCTGCTGCACGACGCCGGCGGCGACCGCACCGAGACGCTCGCCGCGCTGGAGCGGATCATCGACAAGCTGCAGGGCGAGGGCTACCGCTTCGCCACCGTCTCCGAGGCGCTCGGCGCCACCGACGCCAACGTGCCGGTGCACGGCTACCGCCTGTGGGCCGGCAAGGTGTTCATCTGGGCCAGCCAGGCCGCCGTCCTCACCCTGCCGGTCCTGGTCGCGCTCCTCGCCGTCGTCGGCTTCCTCAACTTCGGCCGGTTCGCGCTGATGCTCGTCCTCGCCCCGCTGCACGCCCGGCGCGCCCGGCGGCGGGACGCGTGGGGGCAGCCCGTCACCGAGCCCGTCACCGTCCTCGTCCCGGCGTACAACGAACGCGAGTGCATCGCCCACACCCTCAACTCGCTGGCCTCCAGTGACCATCCGATCGAGGTCATCGTCATCGACGACGGCTCCACGGACGGCACGGCGGACATCGTCGAGGCGATGGCCCTGCCGTTCGTCCGGCTGATCCGCCAGGCCAACGGCGGCAAGTCCAGCGCGCTCAACACCGGCATCGCGGCCGCGTCGCACGACATCGTCGTGATGATGGACGGCGACACCGTCTTCGAGCCGTCCACCGTGCGCGAGCTGGTCCAGCCGTTCGGCGACGCGACGATCGGCGCGGTCGCCGGCAACGCCAAGGTCGGCAACCGCGACAGCCTGATCGGCGCCTGGCAGCACATCGAGTACGTCCTCGGCCACAACCTGGACCGCCGGATGTACGACATGCTCAACGTCATCCCGACCATCCCCGGCGCGGTCGGCGCCTTCCGCAAGGAGGCCCTGCGGCGGGTCGGCGGGATGAGCGACGACACCCTCGCCGAGGACACCGACATCACCATGGCGGTGCTCTGCGACGGCTGGCGGATCGTCTACGCCGAGCGCGCCCGCGCCTGGACCGAGGCTCCCGCCAGCATCCAGCAGCTCTGGTCCCAGCGGTACCGCTGGAGCTACGGCAGCATGCAGGCGATGTGGAAGCACCGCCGCGCCGTGACCTCCCGGGGCCCGGCCGGCCGCTTCGGCCGCCTCGGGCTGCCGCTCGTCGTGATGTTCGGCGTGGTCGCCCCGCTGCTCGCGCCGCTGGTCGACATGTTCCTGCTGTACGGCGTGCTGTTCGCCGACGCGCCGATCACCCTCGCCAGCTGGGGCGGCTTCATCCTGCTCCAGGCCCTGCTGTCGTGGTACGCCTTCCGGCTCGACGGCGAGAAGCCCCTGCACCTGATCAGCCTGCCGATCCAGCAGGTGGTCTACCGGCAGCTGATGTACATCGTCCTGCTGCAGTCCACGATCACGGCGCTGACCGGTGGCCGGCTGCGCTGGCAGAAGCTCCGGCGCACCGGCGAGGTCGCCGCACCCGTGGAGGCCTGACCATGACCGCGTCCTTCGACTCCGTGGGCACCCACCACGACACCCTCCGGCTGCGCGTCCCCGTCGTTCCGCCCGCGGAACCGGCGCGGGAGGCCGAGCCGGCCCCGACGGCACCGGCCGGCGCCAAGGCCGGCCGGGACCGCTACCTCGACATGCTGCGCGCCCTGGCGCTGGTGCGCGTGGTGATCTACCACAACTTCGGCTGGTTCTGGCTGCCGCTCGTCTTCCCGTCGATGGGCGTGATGTTCGCGCTCGCCGGGTCGCTGATGACCCGCTCCCTCAGCCGGCCCGCCCTCGGCGTCATCCGGGGCCGTCTGCGCCGCCTGCTGCCGCCGCTGTGGCTGTTCGGCGCGATCGTGGTCACCGCCCAGATCGCCGACGGCGACGGGCCCGACGCCGACGGGCACCCCGCCTGGTGGTGGGGCAAGCTGCTGTTCTGGATCCTGCCGCTGAGCACCCCGCCGTACGCCGAGGCCCTGAACGGCTTCGACCACCTGGTGGGGCAGGGCTGGGCCGTGCAGATCATCGTGCCGCTCTGGTACATCCGCGCGTACCTCTGGTTCGTCCTGCTGTCACCGCTGATGCTGTGGGCGCTGCGGCGGATGCCGGTGGTGACGCTGTGCGCGCCGCTCGGCCTGGTGATCGTCATGCACACGTTCTTCATCGACCAGGAGTTCCTCTACGGCCGGGTCTGGGAGAACACCAGCGACTTCGCCACCTTCGGTGCCTGCTGGATCCTCGGCATGGCCCACCAGGAGGGCCTGCTCAGGAAGCTCCCGCAGTACGTCGTGCCGTCCGTCGCGCCGCTGGTCATGGTGGCCGGCTGGTGGTACCTCCAGACCCGGCCGGTCGATCCGACCGTGCACACCGACATCGAGAGCTGGCCGGTCGCCCAGGCCCTGTGGTCCCTCGGCTTCGTCGCCCTGCTGCTCCACATCAGCCCTTCCTGGGAGCGGTGGCCCCGGCCGCTGGAGCGCTGGAACGGTCTGATCAGCCTGCTCAACGCCCGCGCCGTCAGCGTCTACCTCTGGCACCAGACGGCGCTGGTGGCCGCCATCCCGCTGATCGACCCCCTCTGGTCCGTCGGCTTCTTCTACGAGCACTTCCGGTGGCTGCTGGCCAGCCAGTGGTTCCCGCTGATGGTGGCGGTCCCGCTGACCGGACTGCTGGTCCTGGCCTTCGGCTGGGTCGAGGACGTGGCCGCGAAGCGCCCTCCGCGGCTCTTCCCCTACCCGCGCCGCGTACGGGGCCGCCGCCGGGCCGGCGTCTGACGCGGCCCGGCGGCCGGAGGCCCCTGGGCGGTCACGCCCCGGGGGCTCCGGTGGTCCGGAGCGTGCCGTCCTCCAGGCGGAGCCAGCGGTTCACGCCGATGCCGGCGAGGAACCGTTCGTCGTGGCTGACCACGAGGAAGGCGCCCCGATAGGACTCGAGCGCGCTCTCCAGCTGACCCACGCTCACGAGGTCGAGGTTGTTGGTCGGCTCGTCGAGCAGCAGCAGCTGCGGAGCGGGTTCGGCGCACAGCACGCACGCGAGGGTGGCCCGCAGGCGTTCGCCGCCGGAGAGGACGCCGACGGGCAGGTGCGCCCGCGCGCCCCGGAAGAGGAAGCGCGCCAGCAGGTTCATCCGCTCCGCGTCGGGTCGTTCGGGCGCGAAGGCGGCGAAGTTCTCCGCCACCGTGCGGTCCGGGTCCAGCAGGTCGAGGCGCTGCGACAGATAGGCGACGCGGCCGTCGCCGCGCTTGATCCGCCCGCCGTCCGGGGCGAGTTCGCCCGTGACGAGGCGCATCAGGGTGGTCTTGCCCGAGCCGTTGGGGCCGGTCAGCGCGATCCGCTCGGGGCCGCGCACGGACAGGTCGATCCCGTCCCCGGCGAAGACGTCCCGGCCGTCGTGCCGGACCCGCATCCCCTCGCCGAGGAAGAGGTCGCGTCCGGCGGGGACCTGGGTGTCGGGCAGGTCGAGGACGAGCCGCTGCTCGTCCCGGAGGGCGCGTCCGGCCTCGTCGAGCCGGGCCTGGGCCTCGCCGACGCGGGAGGCGTGGGTCTGCCCGGCCCGGCCGGCGGACTCCTGGGCGCCCCGCTTCATGTTCCCGGCGAAGATGCGCGGCAGGCCGGCGTTCTTGAGGTTGCGGGCGGCGTTGCTCGCCCGCCGGTCGGCGCGCTCGCGGGCCTGCTGGAGCTCCCGCTTCTCGCGCTTGAGGTCCTGTTCCGCGTTGCGCACGTTCTTCTCGGCGACCTCCTGCTCGGCCCGCACCGCCTCCTCGTACGCGGTGAAGTTCCCGCCGTGGAAGCGCAGTCGGGAGGGGCCGAGCTCGGCGATCCCGTCCATCCGGTCGAGCAGCGCCCGGTCGTGGGCGACGACCAGGAGAAGGCCGTCGAAGTCGGACAGCGCGTCGTAGAGGGTGTGCCGGGCGTCGCCGTCGAGGTTGTTGGTCGGTTCGTCGAGCAGCAGCACCTCGGGCCGCCTGAGCAGTTGGGCGGCGAGGCCCAGGGAGACGACCTGGCCGCCGCTGAGGGTGCCGAGGGTGCGGTCGAGGGCGAGCCCGCCGAGACCGAGCCGGTCGAGCTGGGCGCGGGTGCGCTCCTCGATGTCCCAGTCGTCGCCGATGGTGGCGAAGTGCTCCTCGCTCACGTCACCGGACTCGACGGCGTCCAGCGCGCGGATCACGGCGGCGACGCCGAGCACGTCGGCGACGGTGAGGTCGCCGGTCAGGGGGAGGGTCTGCGGCAGATAGCCGAGGGTGCCGCCGACGGAGACCGAGCCGCCGGTGGGCCGCAGCTCGCCGGCGATCAGCTTGAGCAGGGTGCTCTTCCCGGCGCCGTTGGGCGCGACCAGACCCGTACGGCCGCCGGTCAGGCTGAAGGACAGCTCGTGGAAGACGGGGGCGTCGTCGGGCCAGGAGAAGGACAGGTCCGAGCAGACGACGGTGGCGTGGGACGGAGAAGACATGGAGAAGACCTCGGAGGGAGGGGAGCGGACAGGGCTCCGCCCCGGGCAGACGAAGGGCAAAGGGGTACGACGGGACGGGCCACTCCGGTGTGCGCTCCTCGGCGCGTCCGGTGGCCGTCAGCTCCGGGTCTCACCCGGAGATGTCGTCGTCACCCGCCATGTCTGCCGCTCCTCGTCAGGGGTCAAGGTCCTTGCCAGCGTAACAGCCGGTCCCGGTGGAGCGCTGGGAATTATCCGCCCGCGCCGGCCGAGCACGGGCTCGGGTCCGGCACGGGCGGGGCGTCGGCCCGGGTCAGGCCCGGGGTGTGTCGGCCGGGTGCGGGTGCGCCTTGGTGAGGGTGCAGACGCCGTCGACGCACTGGCGTTCCAGCCGGCCGCGGGAGATGGTCTGCGCGAGGCCGACGGCCCAGCAGGTGGGGCAGCCGCGGAAGGCGATCAGGGCGAGCGGGGCGGCCAGCAGGCTGACCGGGCCGGTCACCGGGAGCAGGGCGATCGAGCCGGCGATCAGCCCGAAGCCGACGGCCCCGCGCGCCAGATGGCGCGGGACGGACGAGCTGGCGTAGTCCGGGCCCTGGGCGGGCTTCACGGGGCGGTCGAGGGTGGGTGGGGTGTGCACGGTCGCGGGTCTCCTTCGTCGGGACGAGGATCGAGGTCGAGAGCGGGGCAGGCCACGGCGCCGGGCGCCGCCTCGGGCGTGGTCACGGTCGCTGCCTCGGGTGCTGCTCGGGCGTGGTTTCGGGACCCGCCTGGGGCGTCGTCCCGGGCTCTGCCTCGGGCGTGGTTTCGGGCTCTGCCCAGGGCTCTGCCCCAGGCGTCGTTCCGGGCGCCGCCCCGGGCGTGGCTCCGGGCGCTGTTCTGGGCGTTGCTTCGGGCGTCGTTCCGGGTGTGGCTCCGGGCGCTGTCCCGGACGTTGCTCCGGGCCTCGTTCCGAGCGTGTCTCCGGGCGTGGCTCCGGGCGTCGTTCCGGGCGCGGCCCCGGGCGCGGCCCCCGGCGTCGTTTCGGGCCCCGACTCGGGCGTCGTCAGGGCGAGCCGCAGGGCGGCGCGGGCCCGGTGCAGGCGGGACTTCATCGCCGCGTTGCTCAGGCCGAGCGCGTGGGCGACGGTCCGGCCCGGCAGGCCCTGCACGTCCCGCATGATCAGGACCTGCCGCTGGTCACGGGGGAGGGCGCCGACGGCGGCGGCGATCCGCCGGGCCTCCAGGCGGTGCAGCACCGCCTCCTCGGCGGACGGCTCCGCGGCCGCCTCGGGCCCGGCCTCCGGCTCCTCGCCCCGCCGGGCGAGCCGGCGGACCTGCCGGAGGCATTCGTTGCGCACGATGCGGAACATCCACGAGGCGAGCGCCCCCGTCGCCCGGAGGGTGCCGATCTTCCGGTACAGGATGATCAGCGCCTCCTGTGCCGCGTCCTCCGCGTCCTGCGGCGAGGCGCACAGGGACAGCGCGAACTTCCGCACGTGCGGCTGGGATTCCAGGACGACGGTGGTCAGCGAGGCGACGTCGCCGTCCTGCGCCGCCTTGACCAGCCGCTCGTCGGGCCAGGAGAAGGGTCGGTTCATGTGCTCATCCTCGTGGTGTTCCGCGGACTCCGGGCGGGGCCGGTCAGGCCCGGCTCCGGTACCGCCGCAGCAGGTGCCAGCTGCACGCGCCGACGAGGACCGCTCCGACGACGACGAGGGTGGTGACGAGCATGGTGTCTCCTTCCGTTGCCCGGCCCGTGCGGCCGGTACGGGGATAGGAGACGGCGGACCCCGAAAAGGATTCACCCCCGCCGCGGAGATCTCGCGCGGCGGGGGCGGAGCCCGCCCGGGAGCGCCGGCGGGTCAGACCGGCAGGCGCGCCAGCAGGCCCGCGAAGTCCGTCGACGGCGGCAGTGTCCCGAAGGCGAGGCCCCGGTCGCCGGAGAGGCGGGACGCGCAGAACGCGTCGGCCACCGCCGCCGGCGCGTGCCGGACGAGCAGCGAGCCCTGGAGGACGAGCGCGGCCCGCTCGGCGACCCGGCGGGCGCGCAGCGGCGCGTCCTCGGTGAGCCGCAGCTCGCCCCGGAGCTCCGTCCAGGCGGCGTCGAGCCGCCGGTCGGCACCGGACGCCGCCTCGATCTCCGTGCGGAACGCCTCCAGGGCCTCCGGCTCGCGGGCGAGGGCGCGCAGCAGGTCGAGCGCGGTGACGTTGCCGGAGCCCTCCCAGATGCTGTTGAGCGGGGCCTCGCGGTAGAGGCGGGGCATGCCCGATGCCTCGTCGTAGCCGTTGCCGCCCAGGCACTCCAGGGCCTCGGCGACCGCGGCCGGCTGCCGCTTGCAGACCCAGTACTTGCCGACGGCCGTGGCCAGCCGCAGGAAGGCGCGCTCGCGTGCGTCGCCGAGCCGGGCGCGGTCGGCGGCGCCGGCCAGCCGCAGGCCGAGGGTGGTGGCGGCCTCCGACTCCAGGGCCAGGTCGGCGAGGACGTTCCGCATCAGCGGCTGGTCGACGAGGCGGGCGCCGAACGCCGAGCGGTGGCGGGCGTGGTGGGCCGCCTGGGCGAGCGCGCCGCGGATGCCGGCGGCGGAGCCGAGCACACAGTCCAGGCGGGTCATCGTCACCATGTCGATGATGGTCCGCACGCCCTTGCCCTCGGTGCCGACCAGCCAGGCGACCGTGTCGTCGAACTCCGGCTCGCTGCTGGCGTTGGAGCGGTTGCCGAGCTTGTCCTTGAGCCGCTGGATGCGGAAGGTGTTGCGGCCGCCGTCGGGCAGGACGCGCGGCACGAGGAAGCAGGACAGGCCGCCGGGCGCCTGCGCGAGGACGAGGAAGAGGTCGTTCATCGGCGCGCTGGTGAACCACTTGTGGCCGCGCAACCGCCAGGTTCCGTCCGGGAGTTCGGTGGCGGTGGTGGTGTTGGCGCGGACGTCGCTGCCGCCCTGCTTCTCCGTCATGCCCATCCCGGCGAGCAGCCCGCGCTTGCCCGTCGGGATGCGGAGGCCGGGGTCGTACGTGCGGCTGGTGAGCAGCGGCTCGTACGTCTTGGCGAGGTCGGGGGAGTGGCGCAGCGCCGGGACCACGGCGTACGTCATCGAGACCGGGCACAGGTGACCCGGTTCCAGCATGCCGGCGAGCATGAAGCCGCCCGCGCGGGCCACGTGGGCACCGGGCCGTTCGTCGGCCCAGGCGGCGCCGGCGATGCCCTCGCTCACCGACAGGTCCATCAGCCGGTGGTAGGCGGGGTGGAACTCGACCTCGTCGATCCGGTTGCCGTACCGGTCGTGGGTGCGCAGTTCGGGCTCGTGCCGGTTGGCCTGGTCCGCCCAGTGCTGGGCCTCCTCGCCGGCGACGACCCGGCCGAAGCGGTGCAGGTCCGCCAGGTGCCAGCCGGCGCCCTCGCGCTCGACGCCTTCGAGCAGCACCGGGTCGGCGGCGGCGTCGTGGCCGGTCAGCGGCGGGGTCTGGTTGGTGACGGCGTGGGTCACGGCGGTGGGATTGCTGCGGGGCGTGGCGGCGGCGTCGGTGCCGGGGACGGTGGTCACGGTGGCGGCTCCCAGGGGCGGGTCGGGCGGGATCGGTACGGGGGTACGGCGCCGGCCGCGTGCGCCGGCGTACGGCGGCGGGCCGCTACGGCACGGGGGCGCCCGCACAGCGCAGGGCCATCGCGGTGAGCTCCGCGAGGAGGGCGTCGGTGGTGGTCGCGCCGGGGGCGCCGAGCGGGTCGACCAGGACCTCGCCGATCGCGCCGGTGAGCGCCGCGGCGGTGATCTCGCCGTTCTGTTCGGGCAGCACCCCGTCGGCGATGCCCTCGCGGACCACGGCGGCGAAGAGCGCGCGGTAGCGGCGCCGGTAGTCGAGCCGCTCGGCGCCGACGGCCGGCTCGGCCGGGGCGGCGAGCAGGGCGTAGGCGAGTCCGCGGTTCTCCAGGGCCCGGCGCGCGAAGACCTCGATGCCGCGGCTCAGCCGTTCGACCGGGTCGCCGGGGACGGCCAGCACCTCGCCGAGCACCTCCACCTCGCGTCCGGCGGCACGCCGGAAGACCTCGACGGCGAGCGCCGCCTTGGACGGGAAGTGCTGGTAGACGGAGCCGGCCGCGATCCCGGCCGCGTCGGCGACCGCCGTCACGGACGCCTGGGCCCAGCCCACCTCGGCGACGACCGCGGTGGCGCGGGCCACCAGGTGCTCCCGGGCGGCTTCGAGGCGGCGGACCTCGGCGGGGGTCTTGCGGTAGGCCATGAAAGAAGTGAACCACCATTCAGAGTTTCCCGCCACGGTCGCGCCACGACCCGCCGGCCGATCCCCGCCACCGCCCACTTCGCGCCACGGCCCGGCGTCACGGCCGGAGGCGCGCTGTCGTCCGGCGTCTCCGCGCCCCTACAGTCGAGGGGACCGCGCCACCCGCACGCGAGGGCGTGCGGACGCCGAACGGGAGCACCCCCGTGGCCCTCCCCGCACCCCACCCCGGCGCCCGTGACACCTCCGCACCGGCGGGCCGGCCCGTCCCCGAACTCGACCCGGAGCTGGTCGCCCGCCGGCAGGCCGAAGGTGCCGGACTGATCGACCTCCTCGCCCTCGTGCGCGAACGGCTGGGCGGGGTCGGCGCGTTCCGCCCCGCGCCCCGGGTCGCGCCCACCGTGCTCGTCACCGACCCCGACGCCGTGCGGCACGTCCTCGCCCGCCACCCCGACCGGTACGTCAAGCGCTCCCACCGTGCCCGCGTCCTCGTCGGCGACGGCGTCCTGTCCGCGTCCGGCGACGCCTGGCAGCGCCAACGCCGCCTGCTCCAGGCGCAGTTCACGGGCCGAGGCATGCGCAGGTACGAGGAACGGATCGCTGCCGCCGCCCGGGTGACCGCCGTCCGCTGGGAGGCGTACGCCCGCGCCGGGGACGTCGTCGACATCGGCGAGGAGACGCGCCGCTTCGCCCTCGACACCATCTGGCGCTCCCTGACCGGCCACCCGCTCGACCCGGCCACCGAGGCCGAACTGGCCGCCGTCGCCACGGTGGTGGCCGCGCTGCCGAGCCTGCCCGAGGACCGGTTCGCCGCCCAGGCCGCCGTGGCCGCCGACGTCGCCCGGGTCGACGCCGTCGCCGAGCGGGCCGTCCGGGCCGCCCGGGACGGGGGTGCGGGGCCCGACGGACCCGGCCTGCTGCACGTCCTCGTGGAGGCGTCCGAGAGCCGCCCCGAGTACACCGACCGGCTGATCCGCGATGAACTCGTCACGCTCCTGGTGGCCGGGCACGAGACCACCGCCACCACCCTGACCTCGCTGTATCTGCTCCTCGACCGGCACCCTGAGGCCCGCGACCAGGCCCTCGCCGCCGGACCCGACGGCTCACCGGAACGGCGTCAGGCCGTCCAGGCCCTCGTCCACGAGACGCTCCGCCTCTACCCCTCGGCCTGGATCCTGCCCCGCCACGCCGCCGAGGCCGACACCCTCGCGGGCCACGCGCTGCCCGCCGGCACCGACCTGGTCGTGAGCCCCTACCTGGTCCACCGCGATCCCGGGCTCTGGCCGGACCCGGAGCGCTTCGACCCCGGCCGCTTCGCCACCCCCGGCCGCCGCCCGGCGCACCCGGCCGCGTACCTCCCGTTCGGCATGGGCCCGCGCGCCTGCCTGGGCCTCCAGTTCGCGCTCCGCGAGTCCGTCGCCCTCCTCGAACTCCTGCTGCCCCGCTTCGTCCCCCGCTTCCGCTCCGTGCCCGAGAGGACCGCCTACGGGCTCACCGTCCGCCCGGACGGCCCCACGCCGGCGGTCCTCACGGGCGTCGGTCAGCGCAGCACGGAGGAGAAGTTGTCGACCTGGATCCAGGTGACCGGGTTGGACGCCTGCGGGCCGTAGACCTTGACCACGCCGGCCGTGTTGGCCTCCACGCGGACCGCGTTGATGCCCTGGCTGTTGTTGCGGGCCACCACGCCGCGGGTCAGCTTCGGCGGGACGATCGTGGCCGGCAGCGTGCCGAGAGTGGCGTCCGCGGTGAAGTTGCAGGTGACGGTGCCGCGGAACTGGAGGAACTCGGTGCCGGCGAGGCGGATCACCCGGGCCTGGAGCGGAGCGGCGGCGTCGGGGGTGACCCCGGCCGCCGGGGTGATCGCGGTCCAGTCGACGACGGTCTGGCAGCCGTCGACCGGGTCCACGGCGGCGGCCGGAGTGGCCGTGGCGAGCGGGACGCCGACGGCGGCGACGGGGGCGGCGAGCGCGGCGGCGAGCAGGGAACGGCGGCTGGCCGACGGCGCGGACGACTGCTGGGTCATGAGGAGACTCTCCGGAGAAGAAGTGTGGGGTGAAGGGGGAAGGACGGGCGGTCAGCGCCAGGCGACCGAGACGCCGTCCAGGTCGATCCACGTGATCGCGTTGTCGCTGTAGGCGCCGTACGCCCACAGCTCGCCGCGGATGTTGGCCTCGATGCGGCAGACGCACCGCCCGGTGTTGTTGTTCCGCGGCACGTTCTGCCGGGCCAGCCGGGTCGGGCGGATGCGGTGCGGCAGGGTCGCGATCCTGCTGTCCGCGGTGAGCGAGCACGTCAGGGTGCCGCGCAGCTGGAGGTAGGTGGTGCCGGCGAGGGCGACGAGCCGGCCGCGCGGGCGCTCGGCGCCGGCGGTGACGCCGGAGGCGAGCGTGAGGTCCACCCAGTCCGACAGCACCTTGACGCCGTCGACGGCGGGCTTCGTCGGGTACCAGCAGATGGTGACGTCCCGCGAACCGGTCGTGCCGGGCACGGTGTTGCTGAAGCCGAAGAGCAGCCGGGTCTCCTGCGTGGCCGGGTCGACCTCGACGGCGACGCCCTCCGGCTCCCGCCGCTCCAGGCCGTCCGCCCCGGTGACGACCTGGCGGTCGAGCCGCTGCCCGCCCTCCCAGTCGTACGAGGTCATGAAGGCGACGCCGGGGAAGGCGCTCGGCACTGTGTCCGGGTAGGTCTTCGCGTCGTACGGCGCCCAGTGGTACGCGTACAGCACGCCGCCCAGCGTCTGGTAGCCCTGCGAGGTCAGGGTCTTCTCCAGCGGGTACGGCGAGGGCACGGACGGCGTGACGTCCTCGCCCGCCGGCATGACGAAGGTCGTTCCCACCGGCGTCCAGGTGCCCGTGGCGGCGAGATTCGCGTCGTACCGGGTGAAGTGCCGCTTCCCGTCCTTGTGGTACATGACGGTCAGCAGGCCCGTGGTGGGGTCGAAGGACGGGCCGGTGCCGGCCGTCGAGCCCGGCGGGGTGAACTTCTGCGCCTGCGGGATCGCCGTGGCGTCCAGCACCCCGCCGTCGGTGAACTTGAAGCGCGTGACGGACTTGCCGAACGCGACCCCGCTGCTCGTGATGTGCAGCGGACCGCACTCGGTCCACAGGTAGCTGTCGGCGCCGACCGGCTGGCAGCCCATCGACAGACCGTGGCCGAAGCCCTTCAGCCGCATGGAACCGGTGACCGCGCCCGTCGTGCGGTGGATCCGGTTCAGGTACATGTTGCCGGAGTCGCCCGGCGCGGTCGCCGAGGACTCCAACTGGAGCACGAAGACGTGCCCGTTGACCGTGTCGGTGGCTATCGCCTGCGGGGCGGGCCCCTGCACCAGGTCGACCGTCTGGATCAGCCTGCCGGTGACACCGGACAGGTCGACGCCGTTGGCGTCCGTGAATCCCATGTTCATTCTCCCCCGTGGATCGCGTCCGGATCCACGTCCCCGGGATCATCACACGGGGTCGCCGCGACGGAACAACGGGGTCCGGTTACCGTTCTGTTACGTTGGCGGCCCCCTGGTCCCGAGGAGAGGAAACGATCTGCCCATGGCCACCGTTCACGACACCACGATGCGGCCGACCAAGCTGGAGCTCCTCGCCGACTGGCTGCCCACCCGGACCTGGTACGCGGCGGGACCGGAGGCCCCGCGGCCGGTGAAGGCCGGCGGGTTCCGGCTCGACGACCCCGAGGGCGAGGTGGGCGTCGAGTTCATGGCCGTCACCGACGGCGAGGGCCCGGACGCGGTCGCCTACCTCGTGCCGATGACGTACCGGGGCAAGCCCCTCGACGGCGCCGAGCACGCCCTGATCGGCACCTCCGAGCACGGGGTGCTCGGCACCCGCTGGATCTACGACGGCGCCCACGACCCGGTCCTCGTCGCCGAGTCGTACGCCCTCCTCGCCGGGCGGGCCGTCCCGCAGCACCAGTCGATCAGCGACGCCGCCGACCCGACCGTCGCCGCCGTCCTGGACGCCGCCGCCCGGACCGAGGCGGCCGTGGAGCCCGCGGAGGCCGTCGACGGCGCCGACCACACCGACGTACGGCTCCGGGTGCCCGGCACCGACGCGCCGCTCACGCTCCGGTTCCACCGCGTCCTGCGGCCGACGGCGGACGACGCGGCCGCCCTCGGCCGGGTCACCGCCGAGTGGAGCCCGGCCGGCGCTCCGGAAACCCCCGCGCGGGGCGTGTACATGACGGTACGTCAGGCCTGACGACGGGGCGCGCGCTCCGTCCTCAGGGGCGGAGCGCCGTCGCCAGCTGGGCGCGGGAGCGCACGTCCAGCTTCTGGTAGATGCGGGTCAGCCGCGCCTCCACCGTCTTCACGCTCAGGAACAGCTTCGCCGCCGCCTCCTGGTTCGAGGCGCCCTGACCCACCAGCCGGGCCAGCCGCAGCTCGGCCTCCGTCAGCGACGCCAGCGCCGTCGGCGCCTCGTCGCCGCCCGGCGGGGCCCCGGGCAGCTCGCCCGCCGGCGCCTCCGTGGCCAGCGCCAGCCACGGCGCCGCCCCGGCCCGCTCGAAGACCGTGGCCGCCCCGTGCAGCGCCGCCTGCGCCGCCGACCGCCGCCGCCGCTTCCGCTCCACCCGGGCCAGCGCCATCAGCGCCCGGCCCTGCTCCAGCGGCAGGCCCGCCTCCGCGAACCGGCAGGCCGTCCGGGTCAGCAGCTCCGCCGCCTCGTCCGTCCGCCCCTCCGCCGCCAGGCACAGCGCCTGCGCCCGGTCGCACCCCAGCAACACCGTGGAACGGCCCAGCCGTTCGGCCACCGGCCGCACCTCCGCGAGGAGCGCCAGCGCCTCCTCGACCGCGTCGTGCGCCAGCAGCGCCTCCGCCAGCTCCTCGTGCCAGCGCAGCATCGACGGGTCCACCGTCGACTGCGCCCGCTCGTCGGCCTGCACCCGTCGCAGCGTCTCCAGGGCCGCCGCCACGTCGCCGTTGATCAGCTGCACCCGGCCCAGCGCGTACTGGCTGCGTGAGAGGAAGACCCGGTCGCCCTCCTCCTCCGACGCCTGGACGCTCCGCCGCGCGTAGCTCGCGGCCCGCCCCAGGCTGCCGCCCGCGGTCTCGGCGAGCGCCAGCGCGTACCAGGCGGGGCCGGGCGACAGGCCCGCCTCCAGGGTGAGCGCCAGGGACTGGCCCGCGTGCGCCAGCGCCGCCGCGCAGGCGCCGATCCGCGACTCGATCTCCGCGAGCGTACGGAACAGCTCGATCGCGTCCTCGACCGAACCGCGCCGCTGCACCAGCGGCAGCAGCGCGTTCAGCTCGTCCCGCGCGTCCGTCAGCCGGTCGTCGAACAGGGCGTGACGGATCGTCAGAATCTGGGCGGCGTTGCGGATGCCGAGCGGCCGCTCGGCGAGCTCCAGCTCCCGCGCCCGGGCGAGCACCGGTTCGGCCTCGGCCGACCCCAGGGCCCGCTCCATCCGGGCCTGCACGGTCAGCGCCTGCGCGGCCGTCCGCGGGTCGCCCACCGACGAGGCCAGCGCCGCCGACTCCATCGCCGCGGTCCGGGACCGCTCCGGATCGCCGTCCGCCAGCACGTACTTGACGGCCAGCCGCAGCTGCACGGCGGCCCGGAGCGCGGTCTCGCCCTCCGAGTCCTCCATGGCGTGCACGTACATGTCGTCGAGGTCGGTCAGGCCCTGGCCGGCGGTGTCCAGGACCGCGAGGCGCGCCCGCACCCGGTCGGCGGGGGACGCGTCCCGGGCCAGCAGGTCCGTCGCGGCCCGCATCGCCAGGTCGGCCCGGGCGGCCCGGGCCGCCTCCTCGGCCGCGTCCACCAGCCGGGCGATCCGCCGCACGCCGTCCCGGCCGGGCGTCGACTCGGCGGCCAGCAGGGCCAGTTCGGCGGCGAGCGCGTTGTTGCCGCGCCGCCGGGCGGCCTCCGCCGCGGCCGCGACCTCGGCGGCCAGCTCCTCGTCCGGCCGGTCGGTGGCGAGTGCCCGGTGGCGCACCGCCTCGACGGGGTCGTCCACGACCTCCGCGAGCGCCGCGTGGCCGGCGCTGCGCTCCGTCCAGCTGGCGTCGTGGACCAGGGTGGACGGCAGCAGTCCGGCGGTGAAGACGAGCGAGCCGTCCTCGGCCAGCGAGACCAGGCCGGCGCGTTCGGCCGCGGCGAGGTCGGCCTCCGCCTCGGGCCGTCCGGCCCGTCGGACCAGCGTCGCCGAGGGGCGCAGCGCGAGCGCGGCGAGCAGCAGGGTGGCCCGGACCGGCGGGGGAGCGGCGCCCAGGAGCTGGCGGGCGAGGTCCCGGGCCCGGCCGGAGAGGGTGAGCGCCTCGGCGTGGTGCACGGGGGTGCGGGCGTCGGCGAGGGAGCGGCCGACGGCGAGCGCGAGCCGCGGGTTGCCGCCGCTGGCGCGGTGGATGCGGCCGGCCATCCGGGACGGCAGCCGGTGGTGGATGAGGAGTTCGGCGATCTCGTCGGCCTGGAGCGGCGGGACGAGCAGCAGGTCGGCCTCGGACGGCACCCACAGGTGCGCGGAGTGCCCGGCGTGCGGCCGGCCGGCGGCGCCGCTGCCGGGCTCCCGCCCGTAGGCCCGGTGGGTGTCCCCGTACGGCTCCGGGGTCTCGACCGCGATCACGCGCAGCGACGGCGGGGCGAGGTGGAGCGCGAAGCGGAGCAGGTCGGTGCTGTCGGGGTCGAGGAACTCGGCGCCGTCGACGACGAGCAGCACCGGCCCCCGGGAGGTCAGCGCGCGCAGGATGCGGGCGATGCCCAGGCGCAGGGCGATGGGGTCCCAGCCGCCCTCCTGGAGGGGCGCCTCGCGGCAGAGCATGGCGACGGCGGTGCGCTGCGGTCCGGGCAGGTCGTCGAAGACGCCGGAGGCGGAGACGCCGGCGGGCAGGGCGCCCGGCGCGTCGAGGACGGTGCCGACGGGGCCGGGCGGGTGCTCCTCCCCGGCGGTGGCCGGTTCGGTGCGCTGTCCGGGCCAGGCGACGGTGGCGGCCACCGAGGCCACCAGCGCGGCCGCGGCGGCGCCGGGTATGGCCCGGTCGGCGGGGAGGGCGGCGAGCCACAGCACGGTCTCGCCGCGGGCCTCGGCCCGGGCGGCGGCGGCCAGCGCGACCTCGGTCTTGCCGACGCCGGCGGGCCCCGTGAGCAGGGCGCGGCCGCGGGCGTGCAGGACGGATTCGAGGCGGGTGAGCAGCTCCTCGCGGCCCACCGGGGCCGCCGGTCCGGCCGAGCCGGGGGAGCGTGCGGGCAGGGAGCCGTGCGGAACCGTCGTCACCTGGTCGTCACCTCCGCCCGTGGGCCCCGCCCATGAGCCCTGCGCAGAGGATACGGAGCCCACCGGCCCCGTCCAGGTCCCTTGTCCGGCATACGGACACCGAGTGCCGCGCGGGACGGGCTTCCGAACCCGGCGACACCCCCGTGGTGTAGACCACGGGGGTGTCGCTGACCAGCGATGATGCTGGTGTGGGGGGTGATGTTGGCTCGGTGGAGCGGTGGCTCAGAAGGTGAGCGACCAGGAGTCGATGTAGCCGGTGTCACCCGAGGCCACATCGCGGACCTGGAGCTTCCAGGTGCCGTTGGCGACCTCGCTGGAGGCGTCGACCGTGTACGTCGTGAGGACGTTGTCGGCGCTGTCCGAGGAGGAGGACGCCTTCAGGTTGCGCACCGTGCCGTCGGGGGCGACCAGGTCGATGACCAGGTCCCCGCGCCAGGTGTGCTTGATGTCCACGCCGACCTTCAGGGCGGCGGGGGCGTTGCCGGTGCGGCCGGTGACGGCGATCGAGGACGACACGGTGGTGTTGTCGGAGATCGTCACGTCGTTCGTGTTGGTGAAGACGGTGCCGGGCTGGGTGGTGCCGGTGACCGCGTCCACGGTCTTGGCCGCGTCGGCGATGCCGGTGCCGCAGCCGCCGGAGCAGGTGCCGGGCAGCGGGCGGGCGTTGGTCTTGATCGCCGACTCGATCTCGGCCGGGGTGAGCGTGCTCTTGGCCGACTTCAGGAGGGCGGCGAGGCCGGCGATGTGCGGCGCGGCCATGGAGGTGCCCTGGTAGGGCTTGTAGTTCTCGGTCGACTGGGTCGTCGTGCCCGAGTTCAGCGTGGAGTAGATCGCGTTCTCGGGAGTGGTGACGGTGCCGGGCGTGTCCGTGGCGTTGCGGGTCTCGCCGCCGGGGGCGGACACGTCCACGAGGGTGCCGTAGTTGGAGTAGTACGACCGGGAGCCGGCGCGGTTGGTCGACGCCACGGTGATGACGTTCGAGCAGTTCGCGGGCGTGAAGCCGGAGGTGTTGGCGTTGCTGTTGCCCGCGGCGACGACGACGGTGGTACCGCGCGAGACGGCGCCGTTGATCGCGGTCTGGTAGACGCTCGGGCAGGAGGAGCTGGCGCCGCCGAGGCTCAGGTTGATGACCTTGGCCGGCGTCGGGTTGGCCGGGACGCCCGGGACGGTGCCGCCGGAGGCCCAGGTGATGGCGTCGGCGATGTCGGAGGACGAGCCGCCGCACTTGCCGAGCACCCGCACGGGCTGGATCTTCGCGTTGTACGCGATGCCCGCGATGCCCTTGGTGTTGTTCGTGACGGCGCCGATGGTGCCGGCCACGTGGGTGCCGTGCCAGGAGGAGCTCGACGCCTTGGAGCCGGTGCCGCACTCGCCGTCGGTGGCGTTCCAGTCGCCCTCGTCCTTGGCGTCGGCGTCACGGCCGTTGCCGTCCCGGGCGTCGGCGGAGGTGGAGATGAAGTCGTAGCCGGAGACCACGTTGGACGCGAGGTCCGAGTGGGCCGCGTAGCCGGTGTCGATGACGGCGACGGTGACGCCGGAGCCGGTCGTCTTGTCCCAGGCCGAGGGAACGTTCATGCCACCGGTGGCCTCGAAGAGGTCCCACTGCTTGGCGTAGTCGGTGTCGTTCGGCGTGACGGCCATCGCGTAGGCGCGGATGTCCGGCTCGACGGTGGCGACGGACGGGTCGGCGCGGAAGGCGGCCATGACCTCGTTCACGTCCTGCGAGGTCGCCGCGTCACCCAGGTCGACCAGGGCGGCGCCGCCGGCGAGCCGGCGCTCGAAGGCGAGGTCCTCGCCCGTCTTGGCGGCCTTCTCGGCGGCGTCGGTCTTCGCCGCCGCGTTGGAACCGGCCTCGGCGGCCTGGCTCTTGTAGGTGACGATGACCTTCTCGACCGGGGCGCTCGGGAGCGCCCGCATCGCCTGCGAAGCCGGGGCCGGCTTCGGGGTGGGTGCGGCCGGGGCGGCGGCGAACGCCCCGGTGGTGGTGGCAGCGGCACCGATGATCGCGGCGGTGGCGACCACGGATATGACTCTCCGCCTGGAACCGTTCAAAGTGGTTGGCCCTTTCAAGTACGACGTAGGTGCGGAGCAGTGGCGGCGGCGCGGGAGTCGCGGGGCGAAGTGGGGTCGCGTCCGTGGTCCCTGGGCTGGGGGGCCCGTGCGCCGCCACCGGCGCCGACGGCCCGGGTCAAGGCCGTCCCCGGCGGTGGTCTCCCCGCATGCACCTGTCAGATGCGATGTGGGGGATGTTATCCGCCGGTGCGGAGGACAGTAGGGAACGGGGAGGTGAACGCGATACGGGGAAAACCCTTGTCACCCCTCACCGGCGGGGAGGGGGTCCCCCCGCGGGTGAGGCGGACGGGGCCGGGGAGGGCGCGCGCGGGGTGCGCGGCAGGAGGCGCGCGGCCGGTCCGCGCGGCGGAAGCGGCCGGATCCGACCCGCTCACGGGCACGTCGGGGCGCCTGCGGACGCCCGAGGGGCGCGCGGGGTTTGGAACGGGGTCGGAACGGGGGCCGGGGCGGAGAGGCGTCAGGAAGGGGTGACCCTCAGCCGAGTTCGAGGGTCGTGACGCCGAACACGCGGTCCACCGCGACCGGTCGCACCGGGCCGGTGTACATCCGGGCCGTCTCGAACGTGGGCGTGAGGCCGCGCTCCTCCGCGAGCCGCGCCGCCGCCGGGTTGGTCTCGGGCATGTCGACGGCGATCGACCGCGCGCCGAACTCCCGGGCCGCCCCGGCGAGCGCGTCGAGCAGCGCGGCGGCGTCGGCCGGTCCGTCCGCGAACAGCGGACCCACGCGCGCCTCGTCCTGTGAGGGCCGGACGACGCCGTACCCGGTCACCCGGCCGTCGACCACCCGGGCCAGGGCGCGGTGCCCCGGGGTCGACAGCCAGGCGGCGAGGAAGCGGGGCCGTTCGGCGTGGTGGCAGGCCGCGTCGTACGCGGCGAGTTGTGCCGCGTCGACCGTTTCGGCCGGGACGATCCCGGTCACCGGGCGCTCGGCGGGCGGGACTTCTCCGGCATAGCGGGCGGTGCGGTGGGAGAGGACGAACCCGGAGCGCCGGTAGTTGTCCTGCTGGGCCGGCACGCCGTCGAGCCCCACCGTCCGCGTCCCGGCGTGCGCGAGCCCGGCCCGCCAGGTGGCCAGGCCGAGGCCCTGTCCGCGCAGTTCGGGCCGGACGAGGTAGAAGCCGAGGAAGGCGTAGGCGTCGCCGTAGGTCACCACGGAGACGGCGGAGGCCGGTTCGCCGTCGATCCGCCCGAGGAAGAAACCGTCCGGATCCTGCGCGAAGAAGGCGTCGCCGTCGGCCCGGCCGGGGTTCCACCCCTCCTCGGCGGCCCAGGCCCGGACGAGTTCCCACTCGGCACGGGTGGCGCGGGCGACGACGAGCGAACCGGGGGAGAACGTGGTCACGGGCGTTCCTTCGGGGAGGCGGGGGAGGGGTGGCGGCCGTCGCCGCGCGCCGGACCGTACGGCCGGCCGGGCCGGGTCCGTACCCGCCGGCCGGCCGGGGTCCGTACGCGCCGGCGGCCGTACGGCGAGCCGGCCACCGCCCACCGAATCGGTCAAAGCGCCCCACCGTAGCGCTTTCCGCCCCGCCCACCCGCCCCCGCCGAACGATTCCGGCCGCCCTGAGCGGGGCGCTTCGGGCCGGGCGGCCCGAGCCGGCGGCCCCGGGCGGAGCGCCTGGGCCAGGGGCCCGCGGGCGCGGGGCGAGCGCCGGGGCCGGACGTCAGGCGGGGTGTGAGGGGCCGGGCTGGCCGGGCCGAGCGCGTGGGCCGGGTGCGACGGTCGGCGGCCCCGGTCCGGGCGGCCGAGCCCGAGCGCCCCCGGGCGGGCCTCCCGGGACCGGCCGCCCGGGACCGTGCGCCCGAGCCCGAGCGCCCCCGGGCCGGCTGTCCGGGACCGAGTCCGGAGCCGGGTGCGCGGGCCGGGCGTGTGCGCCGCGCGCGTGCGCTGTGCGCGTGCGCCGGGGCGGGCGTCTGGCCGGGGGCGTGGCGGGGCGGGGGCGCCGGGTCGGGCGTGTGGCCGGGGGCGTGGCGGGGCGGGGGCGGCTTCAGCCCACCAGCCGGAGGCGGGTGTCCGCGACGGTGAGGCGGACGGTCTGGCCCCAGGTCAGATCGAGCGCGTCGGACTCGACGCCGTCCCCGAAGGCGACCAGACGGTCGGACTCGACCGTGAGGCGGAGGCCCTGCGCCGGACCGAGGACGCCCTCGACCCGGCTCGTCCCGGTCGTCGGCGACGGCCACGCCTCGCGGACGAACCAGGCGAGGCGCGGCTCCGCCGGCCCCGGCAGGGCGAGTGCGCTGGAGCGCTGCTGCCAGAGCGACCGCAGCCAGCCGGTGGCCCCGGTGCCGGTCCCGGCCAGCACCCCCGAGGACGCCTGCGCCTCGGCCCCCGCGCCGTCCGGGGCGTCGCCGGTGTCCGTGCCGAGGGTGTAGCGGGCGGTCTGGTGGCCCGGCGGACCCACGTAGATCTCGTTGAGCGCGAGCAGCCGCTGGCCGTCGTCGGTGGCCGCCGCCACCATGGTGAGCTCGTCGGTCGCGACACCGGGCCCCGCCGCGTACCGCAGCAGCCGCCGCGCGTCCGAGGGGCGGTGCCGTACCAGCACGCCCGTGTTGCGCCCCGGGTCGGCGTCGATGCCGACGACGGGCTGACCGGCCAGGTACTTGGCGGTGTTGGCGACCAGCCCGTCCTGGCCGACGACCACGACCACGTCCTCGGGGCCGAAGAGGAAGCGGTCGAGGTCGGCGCGTTCGACCCGGGTCTGCCGCCAGGTCAGCGGGACCGCGCCGGCCACGTCCGCGAGCGCCCGCCGGGTGCGCTCGTGCCGCTCCCGCACCTCGTCGGCGGAGCGGCCCCGCGCGGCCAGGAAGAACGCGGCCTGGCCGTGCGTCCCGTGCCGGGCGAGCAGCTCCTCGTACTCCGTCCTGCGGTGCACGAGGACCGCCCGCGGGGCGAGGCTCACGCGCCCGCCCCGCCGCTGCCGCCGTCGCCCAGCTTCGCGAGGAGGCCGGTGAGGACGTCGGGGGTGAGGGTGAGGTGCTGGATCCTGGGCAGCTGCTCGGCGGCCCGGGTGAGGGCGAGGGCGTGCAGGACGGCCGGATCGGCGGCGGCGTGCGCCTGGAGCCAGGCCGTCTGCGCGGCCGCCCGGGCCTCGCCGACCTCGCGCGCCGCCGCCGCCTCGGCCTGCGCGAGCCGCACCTTCCGTACGGCCTCGGCCTCGGCCCGTACCGCGTCGGCGGCGGCGGACTCCTCCGCCTCCCGGCGCGCGTTGGTGCCGCGCTGCTCGACGAGCCGCTCCTCCTGCCGGGCCAGCTCGATCTTGCTGGCCAGCTCGTTCTCCGCGATCGTCCGCTCCCGCTCGACGGCGACCGCGCGCCGCTCGTAGGTGGCCCGGTCGGCCTCCTGCTGGATCTGCTCGCGGGCGGGGGTGCGCAGGGCCCGCTCGACCTCGGGCTCGGGGCGGATCGCGACCACGCGGACGGCGACCACCTCGATGCCCGTGGCCGGGAGCCGCGGCTCGGCGGCCAGCCCGTCCGTGATCCGGTCCCGTACCGCTGCCACGCCGTCCACCAGCGCCTGCGCCAGCGAGGTCCGGGCGAGCACGTCGAGGGCGTGCTGCTGCGCGGTCTCGGTGAGCAGGGTCGCGATCTGCTCCAGCGGGGTCCCGCGCCAGACGCCGGTGTCGGGGTCGATGGAGAAGTCGAGCCGGGCGGCGGCGGTCGCGGGGTCCCCGATCCGGTACGTGACGGTGGACTGCACGCTCACGTCCTGGAAGTCCGCGGTGCGCGCGTGGAAGGCCATCGCGAGCTCCCGGTCGTCCACCGGGACCTCGGAGAGCGCCGCGCTGAGCGGCCGGAACCAGAAGCTGAGCCCGGCGCCGTCGTGGGCGAGCCGGCCGCGCTTCTGGTGGCGGATGTGGGCGGTGGGCGCGGAGCGGAGGTGGCGCCAGCCGGCCCGCCGGGTGATGTCGGCCATGAGAGAACCCCCTTGTCGTCATGGCGACGATAGAGCCGGATATCGATTCTCGTCAAGGTGACGCAAAGGGGGTCTCGGGAGGTGGGGATCAGCGGGCGGGCTCCGCCTCCGGAACGGGTCCGAGCGCCCCGCCCAGCGTCTCGGCCAGACTCGTGACCGTCGGCTCGGCGGGCCCGGACGGAGCCGGCACCTGAACCGGCCGCGCGGCGTCCGCGGCCGTCGCGGGTGCCGCCCCGGCGGCGGTCGGCACGGCCGCGGCCGGTGCCGCGGGCCCGCCCGTGGTCAGCAGGACGACGCCCCGGGCCGCGACCAGCGCCGCCCCGGCGGCGACCAGCCACCCCCACGCGCCCGCGCGGAACGTCTCGCCGAGCAGCGCCACGCCGATGACGGCGGCCGCGGCCGGGTTCGAGAGGTTCACCACCGCCAGCGGGGCGGCGAGCCCGCCCCGGTACGCGGTCTGCGAGAGCAGCAGCCCGCCCATGGCGAAGGCCGAGATCAGCACGGCGAGCAGCGCGGTCTGCCACCAGGACGGCTGCCCGCCGGGCAGGCCCACCGCCAGCGCGGCGGTGAGGGTCTGGGTGAGCGCCGACGCGACGCCGGAGGCGACCCCGGACGCGGTGGCGTGCCCGAGCCCGTGCCCCCGTACGCCCGCTCCCCGGCGCCCGGCTCCGGCGAGCGCGGCGATCAGCAGCGCCGTCGCGGCCGCGACCACCAGGGCCTCGCGCAGGCTCAGCGCCTCGCCGGGCTCGGCCGGCCCGGTGACCGCGACGAGCCCGACCAGACCCGCCAGGGTCCACAGCGCGCCCCGCCACTCGGTGCGGGTCACCCGCCGCCGGGCGGTGTACGCGCCCAGCGGCAGCGCCGCCACCAGGGTCAGCGCGCCGAGCGGCTGCACCAGCGTCAGGGGGCCGTAGTGGAGGGCGGCCACGTGGGCGAGGGCGCCGGCGGCGTTGAGCCCGACGGCCCACCACCACTGCCCGCGCGCCAGCAGTGCCCGCAGCGCCCCGCGCCCCGAGGGCGCGGAGGGGGCGGCGGCGAGGCGGGCCTGGGCGACGGCGGCGAGCGCGTACCCGGCGGCGGAGACGAGGGAGAGGAGCACCGCGAGCGCGGTGCCGGCGGCGGTGCTCATCGCGGCACCCCGGCCGGTACGGCCCCGGCGGCGGACCGCGCGCGCGGGACGGCGCCGGGCTCGGCGGCCGCGTCCGAGGGCAGGGTGTCGGCGGGCGGCGCGGCGCTCGGGGGTGCCGGACGGGCCGGCTTCGGTACGACGAGCAGCGCGAGCCCCAGCAGCCCGGCGGCGACGACCGCGTCCAGCCAGTAGTGGTTGGCCGTGCCGACGATCACGAGCAGCGTCAGCGCCGGGTGCAGCAGCCACGCCCAGCGCAGGGGGGTGCGGGCCGCGGCGATCAGGCCGATCGCGAGCATCAGCGCCCAGCCGAAGTGCAGCGACGGCATCGCGGCGAACTGGTTCGCCATCGAGTCCGCCTCGGGAGCGGCGCCGTACACGGACGGGCCGTAGACCCGCGCGGTGTCCACCAGGCCGGTGGCGGCGAGCATCCGCGGCGGTGCGAGCGGCACCAGGATGTGCAGGGCCAGGGCGGCGCCGGTGACCAGCGCCAGGACGCGCCGCGCCCACAGGTAGTGCGCGGGCCGGCGCCAGAACAGCCAGGCGAGGAAGGCGATCGTGGCCGGGAAGTGCACGGCCGCGTAGTAGGTGTTCGCGGCCCGGATCAGCGGCTCGCCGTGCAGCAGGAGCTGCTGGATCGCGCCCTCGCCGGGGAGGTGCAGGGCCCGCTCGGCGTCCCACACGCGGTCGGCGTTGCGGAAGGCCCGGGCCTCATGCCCGTTCGCGGCCAGCCGCCCGAGCTTGTAGACGAGGAAGAGCCCGGTGACGAGCAGCAGCTCGCGCAGGAGCGGCGGCCGTCCGCTCCCCTCCCGGGAGCCGGGACGGAGCCCGAGTCCCCCGCGTATCCGGGTCGCCATGGCGCGGCACTTCCCCTCGACAATCGGTCAAAAATGCAACAAACGGAGGAAACCCTAGATCCGAATTCATCGAGACGCAAGCGTCTCGATACGTTTGCGTCTCGAATGTGCGCCCCCTACCCTCGTATGTGGCAGAAAAGGGTGCTCTCGCCCCGCGCGCAGAGCCCCGGAGGGATCCGGGAGGGACCGATGTCCACACAGGCCGCCACCGCCGCCGCCCGCCGCAGCAAGATCACGCCGGAGCGCGAGGCGGAGCTCTACGAGGCCGTGCTCTGCCTCCTGCGCGAAGGCGGCTACGACGCGGTGACCATGGAGGGCGTCGCGGCCCGCACCAAGTGCGGCAAGGCCACCCTCTACCGGCAGTGGGGTGCCAAACCGCAGCTCGTCACCGCGGCCCTCGCCGCCCGCCGCTGCGCGCTCTTCACCGGCATCGACACCGGAAGCCTCGCCGGCGACCTCCACGAGGCGGCCCGCATCGCCTCCGCCCGCCACGAGCGCGACACCGAACTGATGGAGGCCGTCGCCCAGGCGTACCTCCAGCACCCCGACCTGCGAAGCGCCCTGCGCGAGACCGTCATCGCCCCCGAGGTCGCCGCCATCGACGCCGTCGTGCAGCGCGCCGTCGAGCGCGGCGAGGTCGCCGCCGACAATCCGGCCACCGCCTTCGTCGCCCCCAGCTTCATGGGCCTGCTCCGCATCGAGCGGCTCCTGGAGGACCGCTTCCCCGACTCCGCCGCCCGCGCGTTCGTCGACGCCGTCCTGCTGCCCGTCCTGCGCGTCGGCGGGTGACGGGCCCCGGGCTCCCGCACCCTGGGACCATGCCCGCCACCGCCCCCGACGTCCGCGTCCGCCGCGTCTACGACGCCCCGTCCCCCGACGACGGGGTCAGGGTCCTGGTCGACCGCCTCTGGCCGCGCGGCCTCGCCAAGGCCGACGCCCGCATCGACGAGTGGCCGAAGGCCCTCACCCCCTCCACCGAGCTCCGCCGCTGGTACCACGGCCCCGGAGAAGGCGACTTCGACGAGTTCCGCCGCCGCTACGAGGCCGAACTCGCGGCCCCCGACGCCGCCGCCTCCCTGGCCCGCCTCCGCACCCTCGCCCGGACGCAGACGCTCACCCTCCTGACGGCCGCCAAGCACCCGGAGACCAGCCACACCACGGTCCTGGAGGCGGAACTGACCGGCTAGGTCGTCTCTTCCGGATCAGGCCGGATCACGGAGCGGCGTCCGGTGCGTGCGCTCGCAAGGCGGAGGAGGGAGTCGACGCGGTGGGGGCACCTCCCGGCGGTAGCTGGGGGAGTCGGCGACCGACGACAACGCGGCGAGCGTGCGTGCCAGACGCCGCGAGCCCGGCATGATCCGGAAGAGACGGCCCAGCTAGGGACGGGCCAGCCGGGGCGCCTCCCGGGCGGCGTCGGGAACGCCGCCGCCCGCCCGCTCCACCCGCCCCGCCAGCTCCCCGGCCCACGCCACCAGCCCGGCCACGTCCACCCCGTACGCCTCGCCGCCCCCGTCCGCGTACCCCGCGATCCGCCCGGCCCCCCGCCGCAGCAGCCGCGCCCCGCCCGTCGCGTTCCCCCGGGCGGCGTGCGTCAGCCCCACGGCCAGCTGCGCCAGTCCCTGCCACAGCTCCCGCTCACCCTCGGGCCCCGACTTCCACGCGTCCTCGAACACCTCGTGCGCATGGAACGGCATCCCCGCGTCCAGCAGCCGCTGCGCCTCCCGCACCGTCTCCGCCGCCCCGCGCACCACCCCCTCGGGCTGCCGCGCCACCCCCGCGACCCCGTACGGCAACGGCCGCCCGAGCCCGTCCCGAGGCCGAGCGCTCCGCGCCCGCCCCTCCGCGTCCCGATCCCGCCCCGCCCGTCTCGCTTCCCCGCTCATCCCGCCATTCTCCGCCCCCACCCACCGGCGTGCGATCTCCCGCCGCGGAGTGAGGTAATGTTCTCCTGCACGCCGACGCGGGAATCCCCGCGGCGAACGAGCACCGGGACGTGGCGCAGCTTGGTAGCGCACTTGACTGGGGGTCAAGGGGTCGCAGGTTCAAATCCTGTCGTCCCGACTCGAAAGAGTCGCAGGTCAGGGGCCGTTTCAGAGCAATCTGAAACGGCCCCTTGATCGTTCTTGGGGACCAGTCGGGGACCAACCCGACTTGACCGTCAGCGAACGACCACGATGGGGCTCGGCAGGGACCGGGGCGCACGGAGCGCCGTGAGGTGTGCCGAGAGGGCGGCACCGGCGGCGGTGATCTTGTGCACATCGGGATGCAGATACAGCTGCGTGGTGGTCAGCGAGCCGTGCCCGGCGATCTTGCGCAGGACGTGCACCTGGACGCCGGCGTCGGCGAACCAGGTGAGTCCGCTGTGCCGGAGGCCGCGCCGACGCAGATGCTCGTAGCCGAGTTTCGTGACGACGTCGTCCCAGTGGGTCGCGTCGCGCAGGACCGCGGTGGAGGCGCGGCCTCCGCGGGGGCCGGTGAACACGCGGGCATCGGGATCGGGGCCTGCTGCCAGGACGCGTTGGGCGACGAGCGGGCGGATCTCCTCGATGATCGGTACCTGTCGTGCCCGCTTGCCCGTGGTGCCTTTGTCGACGAGACCGCCGGGGGCGGGAGTCGTCTGGCGCCGGACGGTCCAGATTCAGTTGGTCGTGTTCCCTGTCAAGTCTTTCTGTTCAAGCTCGCATGGCCATGCGGTGCTATGGCGAAGTGTCGTCTGCGAGTATCCGGCTTGCTCAGGGGACGCCTGCGGAAAAGACGCAGGGAAGATGCTCTACGAGCTGACGCCCGCGCCGACGATGTGCTGTGCCTGAATGTGGAGAACCTGTACCTACACAACAAGCGCGGGGAAGATCACCGCCAAGGGTGGGACAATCAAGTGAATCCGCTGGCAGTCCGGTACTTCCCAGCTCCTGCCCCGGCTCATCACCGAGCGCACCCGCGGGCCGCTGTTCCTCACCAGCCGTAAGGCTCCGGCTGGCACTTCGTTGCTGGATGTATGCCTGGAGATCAGGATGGGCCCGACTCTCCTATCGGCTGGCTGAGGAGATCTTCGAGTGCGCCACGCGGCTGCTTGCTAACCCACTTGCCTCACCCGACGCCATCGAGAACCTGGACGGTTGGACCCTGCACCAGCTGCGGCACACCGCACTCACGCACGACGCCAAGCACGGCACCTCCACCCCGATGCTGCCGGCTCGCTCCCGCCACGCCTCAGTCCGCTCCCTGGAGCGCTACGCCCGCCCCGGGGTCGACGCCATCGCCCGCCATGTCGCCGAACGCAATCCGGCAGCTCGCCAACCCCAGTGAGCGTCGGCGCAAGAACCAGAGAACGTCCGCAGCTGATCTAGGTCCTCCCTGGATGCGATCCGCCGAGCTCACCAGTCTGCTCGCCTTGGGCCGACAGAGCCGTCGATGAGCACGGAGACGAGAGAGCCTGGTGGTTGGTAGCGTCCTCCTGCAGCTGCGGCACAGCATGCCAACGATGCATTTCGGATCATCCACTCACAAGGAGAGCCCATGGCACTGTTCCGCCGCCGCAAGGAGATTCAGGAATCACGTCCCATCACTGATCACGCCGTGGAACCTTTCGGAACTCGCTTCGCAGGCGCTTTGGCAGCCCCGAAGAAGGAAGCGGACGCTCTAATATCCGAGTCTCTCCTGTGGCAGTTTGTCCAGGACACGCTGGAAGAGGGAGAGGTCGAGTGGGTCACCTGTGGCGGTATGTGGGTCCCTTCTGATGCCCCGCCACTGCCCGTGCGTTTCTACCTCACGGACCGCCGCGTGATCGTGGCCCTCGACAGCCCGAGTCTCTCGGCGAGAAGCATGGACCTCCCGTTCGACGACATCGCCGTATTCGACCCAGAGGGCCCTGTCGGAGGCCGTCGACCGAAGCGAATCCAGTACCTCGTGATCACCTCCGAGAGCGGTCGACCAGAGGACGGTGTCCGCACCATCGTCGAGTTCAACCTCGATGATGAAGGACACCGCTTCATAGGGACAGCAACGAAGGCCCTACGCCACCACGGTGGATTGCACGGCCGGCTGGAACGGGCCCGCAACTCTGGAAGCGAACCGTCCGCATAGAGGCTTCTCCCTCTTCAAGTCAGATGCGGTTTCAACAAGCACGGTGTCTCGTAGTCGGCTACCTATCGCACAGGTGGCCGCATTCCGCCGAGCAGATCTGGCAGCTGGCAGAAGTACCGGCCGAACGCCTTGCGGCGGCTCCTGGACATGGAGCCGCCCACGCGGAGCTGGATCGCCCCGCATCTCCGGCCTCAGGGAGCAGGGGTTCAGTGGGTAGCGGGTGGGTGTTCAGTTTGCTGAACGGTCTTCTCCGGTGGGGTGGTCAGCGTTTGATGCGTCCGCGGATCGCGAGGACGGCGAGGGCGAGGAGGGCGGGTTCGAGGATGCGGGAGGTCATCTCGATGTAGGTGCCGGCGGTGGTGAGGTCCTGCCCGCTGGAGCGGAACACCACCGAGTTCAGGGTGACGCTCAGGGCCTTGTCGAAGCGTTTGGCGGTGAACCGGTCCTTCACAGGGTTCTTCGGGTCCTGCTTGTCGATGACGAAGGTGACCTTCCCACCGCCGGCGGGGACGGTGCCGGTGGCTTCCTGTTTCGGGGAGGAGGCGGGCAGGCCGAAGGCCATCAGCAGCAGGATGGTGGTGAGCATGGCGGCGGCGAGCCATCCCAAGGCGCGCGAGGCGCGCAGGCCGTAGCCGGAGAGCAGCCAGTAGGCCCACAGCAGGCGGCGTTCGGTCTTGGGGGTGCCGGTGCGGTCGTGGCGGCGCATCTCGCACTCGCCGTAGTAGAAGTCCGCCGCGCCAGGTTCGTTCTTGCCGTCCTCGAACGCCTTGCGGAGCTGCCGGTAGAGGGCGGCGACGTCGTCAGGGTCGGGGGTGCGGGCGGGGTCGCCGTGGTCCGGGCCGTTGCGCCACCGGCGAGGCTCGGGCGGGGCGTCTGCGGGCCCGGAGGGCTGCCCGGCGCTGTGGGCGCGCCAGTGGTGCTCCTCGGCCAGGGTGCGCCGGCGGGTCCAGCGGATCGGGGCTATGCCACGGCGGTGGAAGCCGGTGGGGGTGGGGGCGAGGGTGGTGCGGCCCTCCAGGCGGAGCTGGTCGAGGTGGAAGGCGCCGGAGAACAGGCATTCGGACAGGTCGGTGTCGGTCAGGACCAGGTGCGCGGCGTCCACTCCCTGCACCGACGTCACCCGTACCCGGTCGGGGCTGGTCAGCAGCCCCTCGTCCACGACGCCGGTGCCGGTGGTGAAGGGGGCGGGGTGGGCGGTGAGCGCGACCGGAGCCGCCAGCACCGCGTAGCCGAGATCCACCTCAGCCCGCCGCACCCGCAGCGTCGCCGTCGACTCGAACCGCGTCCGCACACACGACACCGCACTCGCCGCAATCTCCAGCGTCACCGGCGCCCCGAACACCGCCCCCGACAGATCCACCTCTTGTGTGCACACCACCGGCCCCCACTGACCAGCCGCCAAGAACTCCGCCCCACCGAAATCGGCATGGCCGGAGAACTGAGCCCTGCCAAACCATGCGTCGCCGGAGAACCGCGCCCGATTGAAATGGGAGACACCAGAAAAATGCGTCCAGCTGAACCCTGCCGCACCGGAAAACCGCGCATTGACGAACTCGACATCACTGGAGAACCGCACATCGGCGAACTGAGCATCGCCGGAGAACTGCGCCCTCTCGAAGCCCGCGGCACCAGCGAACCGCGCCCCACCGAACCAGGCGTCGCCGGAGAACTGAGCTCCGCCGAACCATGCGTCGCCGGAGAACCGCGCCTCACCGAACTGGGCAACACCGGAGAACCGCGTAAACATGAACGGAGCAGTGCCGGAGAACCGGGCGCTGTTGAACCAGGCATCGCCGAGGTGCGGGTGTTGGGTGGTTGGGTCGGCGAGGGCGACCAAGAGCTCGTTGAGGAGGTCTTCGGTGAAGGGGGTGCCACGGTGGTCGATGTTCGCGCCCGGGGTCAGGCCCGCCAGGTAGGTGGTGCGGTCGGCGTCGTCTAGGTGTGCGAGACAGGCGGTGTGGCCAATGACCTGGATGCCGCGGCAGCCGACGGGGTCGGTGACCGGGTCAGCCCCGTGAGTGCAGTGCGGCCAGGACGGCGCTGCCGTCGGAGAGGTGAGCGTGCTCATAGCGGGGACGGCTCCAGACAGAAGAAGCTCCCGTGCCGACGGTCGTCGGACGAGGGACGGAGGTCGTGCGGGTGGTGCCTGGTCAGGCGGGCCCAGGCCGGAATGGGTTGTACGCGGTGTACGGGGCCTGGTCCGTCTCACCGCGGCGGTGCCGCTCGGCTTGGTAGGCGTCCCAGGCCGCCTCGCCCTGCCGGGTGGAGCGCCACGGCAGGTTCTTCCTGCGGGTGAACTCGGCGTACTCCAGGTCCGGCTCGGCGAGTCGGCGGCGGCGCTCGGCCCGCGGGTCGTCGCCGACGCGAGCACCGGTCAGATCGTCCACGTTCCGGGCACGGGCGAGTTCGTCCACGTCGAAGGCGATCCGGCGCAGGATCGCCGAGACCCGGGCAAAGTCCACCACGACGTTCGCACGGTCGGGGAAGTCGGCCTCGGGGCGGAGGTTGGCGGCGGGCGGGTAGGACTCGTGGTCCAGGTGGTCGATCCAGTCGGCGCACTGCCGGATCCAGCCCACCTCGTCCACCAGCCGCTCGGCGACGCTCGCACGGCCGGACTTCCCCAGCCGGTCACCCTTCACCCTGCCCAGCCTGCCACCCCCGCACGGGCCGTTCAACAAACTGAACACCCCACCGCTACCCACGTCGGCCATGCTCCCCGAGGCCGATCTCGCTCTACGGCTTTGGCTGGTCTTCTGGCCACATCGCGGGACTGGCGCCGTCGAAGCCGTCCATGCACCCCTTCATGAAGTACTTGCGCACTTCGGAGATCGCGCCCTCACCCATGGCGGCCTCGTAGTCCTGGAGCTGCTGTACGCACCCGGAGCCTTTCTCCGCGCCCGCCCGGCTCTCGTTGCGCCCGCTCAGGTACCCAGCCGCATAGTCGTAGGCGTTCGCCCCGCGCTGCACCTCGGTCCCGCAGCCAGTCGCGAGCGCAAGCACGGCGACGGAGGCCACCCCCCAGCGTCTGACCATGTCCCCTCCCTCTGATCTGCACGAACGCAGAGACTGTAGCGCTTGCCGCGCTTATCGATCCGGAAGCCGATGAGTTCAGTACGGGGGCACAGGCGACACCCGGATGATCAGCGAGTCGGGCGCGATCTAAGGACCGGGCACGCAGAGTGACTTTGCACCGGCCACCGCCGGCGACGTCTTCGACCCCCTCGTGGACCGCTGGGGTCACCCAAGCCTGTCGACACGATGGCGCCCATCCCCAGTTCGGTCGAGGGGCAGACGCCATCGTCGTACGGTCTGTCACACGGATTGCTTGTGTTGGACGCATGGTCACTCAACCGGCCTGCTAGTCCCAACCGCTGATGCCGCGCTCACCCGGGAACATCTTCTTGCAGTCGTCGAAGCTCCACACCTCCTGCGATGACTCCGCCTCGCACCGCTGCCGGTTCGTCTGCGGTTCGTCGTCCCCGCTGAAAGCGCCGGCGACGACGGCAATCACGAAGATCACGACGATTACCAGGCAGCATGCCCCTGCTGGGTTTGGCTTGGCCTGCCCGCTCACCGGCCGCCAGCCTTCACGCACTCGACGCACCAGGCTCCCGAGGAGATCAGTTCCCGGTCCTCGTGGAAGTGCGCCAGCACCCGCGCGACGCGATGCTTCACGCACCACAAGGCGTACACATTCGGCGTGGTCCCTTCGCCGACGTGCCGCAGGTACTCGGTGCCGGCCGCCGCGTGCCGGGGATCGGCCGCGTCGTACAGCACCTCCCAGCCGGGTATCTCTGCCTCGCGCAGCGCCTGCCTCTTCACCTTCACGGTCCCCACCTCTCCGGCAACTTCTGCGTTTCTTGATCTTCCCCGCCCTGTAGATGGGACGGGCTAGGTACTTCCCCACAGCTGCCGGTCGGGTAGCGACAGCTGTACGACGTGTGACACGGTCCGCTGTGTCGGACGGCTCGTCTGGCGCCTCGTCGGGTCCTCCCCGAGTGGTGTGGGCGCGGTGGAGTTCTACGGCTCCCCGACCGATCCACGGAGCAGGTCACCGACGGTCTGGAAGGAGTCGACTCTGTGCTGCGCGCGGCGGGCCCGTTCCTCCGGGTCCGGCGTGAAGAGAGCCTGCCGTCCCGGGTGGTAGGTGCTGACCACTTTCAGACTCCGTTCGCGGACAGCTCCGGGATGCGTCTTGAGCAGGCGGCGCCACGCGTCCTGGGCTTCGCCGCCCTGGAGAAGCACGACCTCGACCTTCGGCATCAGTTCCAGCAGTTGCTTCAGGACCTCGATGCCGGCCTGGACCTCGGCCACCTTCGGCGAGCGGTTGATGTACCAGGGGTAGGCATTCCAGGGAGTGACATCTCTTGGTGCGATCCCCGCCTCCTCGAAGAGCTGGACCTGAAGCTCCGCTGTCGGATCGTCGTTCTCCACGCACAGGAATCCCGAGCCGGCCCCCTCCTGCGTCTTGGGGCCCGGGTCCCGGAGGATCGACAGGACGCGCGCCTCCACGCCCCCGTGCCAGGGAGCGACATGCGGCATCCAGCCACGCCCGTCCTGGTCGCGCAAAGCGTCGACCATCTCGTTGACCGGACGTACATGGGGGGCATAGCGCCCCTGCTCCTGCTCTATCCGGAACGCCTCTTCGCGCATTTGCCTCGCCATGCTTCCTCCTGTGCCGACTTCCGCTATCGCGGGGACCCTACCGGGCATGTCTGACGGCGGGCTCCTGGAGCAGGCGCAGGAGGACGAGTAACGACGGAAGCTCCGGGCGGCTCTGGTGTTCAGGGGATGATGCAGCCACCACTCCGCGTTGCTCAGGACTGTCCTCGCAAGGGGAGGACGTTACTGATGTCCGCTGCAGGTGCTGCTGGGCGGTCGTGGGTGAGGACTGCTGCAGCGAGGGTGAGGCGGGTGATCTGCTGGCGCAGTTCCTGGATCTCGGCGTTTCGGTCGGCCACGGTCTGTTTGAGCTGCGCGACGGTTCGGCGCAGCCTTTTCTCGTCCTCCGGGATTTGGGCGGTCTCGGTGCGGACACGTTCGAAGAACTCGTTCTTCAGGTCAGCGTGCCGCTTCATCAAAGCCATGCGGTGGACACCAGCCTCGGCAGCGAGGGCGGTGGAGGTGAGGCCGCCGTTGGACACCGTGGCCCGGCCTGTAAGGAGCCGGTCCATGGCCTGTCGGATGCGGGTGCGTTCGGCCTGGTGGTCGGTGTTCATCACGGGGCCTCGGGACTCTGTGCGGTGGCTTCGTGGGTGGTGGCGGTGTCGCGGAGCCGGTCGGCGTTGGTGTGTAGGCGCCTCGCGAGCGGGGTGGGGAGGTGCCCGGCGAGCTGGTCGAGTTCGGCGGCGCGCTGGCGCAGTAGGCGGGCGTGGGTGTCGGTGCGGACGGTGTTGCCGCAGCCGGGGCGGCAGTCGTATTGGCGGGGTCCGGTTGCGCCGGGGCCTGGGTTGCACAGGGCGATGTCGTGCTGGAAGGCACAGATCAGCAGGGTGTCGGGATTGTCGTAGAGAACGATGCCGTCGCGTGCGAGGTAGGCGCGGGCTTTGTGGACGAAGGTCCGCGGGACGATACGTCCTTCGAAGCGGGGGGCTTGGGCGGCGGCGGTGAGGGCCCGGCTGGCTGCGGGGCCGGAAATGCGTTCGCCGGTGGCGAGCTGGTCGCGCAGTCGGGCGGCGGTGTCGGCGGCGGCCAGGGCGGTCTCGACGTCGAGGACGGTGTGGATGCCGCCGCGGCTGCGGGTGCCGTAGCGGCTGGAGGTGCGGGCGTCCAGGACGGTGCGCATGTGGCCGTACTGGATGGCCAGGGCGATCAGGCCGCCGGGGCGGCGGGCGATGTGCCAGGCCAGGGTCCTACGGAAGCGGCTGACCTTGATGGGGCCGTGGGGGTCGTCGGGGATGTGCTGGCCGGTAAGGCCCCGGGCGGTGGCCTCGTGGTTGATCCAGGCGGTGAAGTCGTTGATCCGCAGGTTCAGGCCCCCGGTCTGCAGGGACCCGCCGGGCCGGCCGCTGTAGTGGGCGGCACTGAAGAGGAGTTCCCCGGCGGGCACCATCTGTTCCAGGACGCGGATGGCGTTGACGACCGGCGTGATGGCCACCCATGGGACGGCACGGATCTCGCCGGCGGAGAGGTGATGGCCGTCGGTGTCGGTGACGTTCTTGAAGTGGCGGGAGCGGATCAGGTGCCGGCCCGTGGTGTCGTCGGGTTCGGGGTCGGGGCAGCATCCTGAGCGCAGGTTCAAGACCTCCTGGGGACGCATGCCGGTCAGGTATAGGCACACGATGGCGGCCGCTGTGCTGAGGTGGCGCATCAGCTGGGGCACATCGTGGAAGTCCATGGCCGTACGCCAGGGCCTGCCGTCGAGCGATCCTCGGACGGGAACGTTCATCGGGCAGGGACCAGGTCTCTGCGCCACAAGATCGCCCACGCCGTACTGCTCGACGAACTGGAGGACCTGCCACCTGCTGGCGCCGGTGACCGCACCGACGTAGGACCTGGCCAGCAGAGGCCGGCCTGCACCCGCGGTGGCCGGCAGCGGGCCGCCGTCACGCACCAGTGGCAGCAGGAACTCTTCCAGTGCGGCCGCGGTGGCCGGGGTTCCCTGGTTGGTGCGGGCGAGACCGAGCAACCGGCGGCGTTCGGCCGAGGCGGCGAGGATGTCGCCGGCAAAGTCGTCGACGAACCGCATGGCCCAGATGAGCAGCGGCCCGAGAACCTGCGGGTCGAGGGGCTCGGTGGCATTCTCGGCCCGGGCGCCGCCGACGGCGGGCAGGAAGTCGTCCACCCCTTCGGTGTCCCACGGCGGGCGGGCGATACCGGCCGGGGCGGCGGAGAGCCGGTCGAAGGCCCACAGGTCCGTCAGGCGGGCGCAGGTCAGCGCCCCGGTGGCGCGCGAGACCGTAGCCAGGCGCTCGTGGACGTAGGCCCGCCACAGCGTGTCGGTGCAGCCGGCCAGGTCGGTAACGTGCTGCCGGGCGAGCCAGCGGGCGAGCTTCATCCACTCGGTGCAGGTGGCGTAGAGATCGCCGGCTGAGGTGCGGGCCTTGGCCTGCACGCCGCGGGTGTGGAGGTAGGTGGGGCGCAGCCAGCCGTTGATCATCGTCCAGGCGGTCAGCTTCAGCTGACCGCGCAGTGAGGGTGTGCAGTTCTTCCAGTAGATGCGGGGCAGCGCGCTGGCAGGGTTGTCGACGAGCGGGGCGAGCGACCAGACGGGTTCCTGGTAGGTGGAGTTGGGGTGAGTGTTGCCGGGGCTGATCCACTTCGCCAGCACCACCGGGGTTTCCGGCGTGGGCATGGGCAGCGTGTAAGGGTCGTCGTCGGCGCCTTGGGCGGCGGTCATGGTCGGAGGGTTCCCTTCACCAGCAGGTGGACCAGGGTGTGGTCGTCGGTGTCGGCCCGGCTGCTGGCTGTATCCCAGGCGGGCGGGCCGGTCTTGTCGCGCAGGTCGTTCAGGCGGGCGAAGTGCTCTGCCCACCGCGCGTGCCAGACCTCGGCGGGCAGCACGGAGCGCAGACTGCGCAGTTCCTGGTGCAGGTAGGCCAGGCGCGGGTGATGGCCGGGGTGGATGTGAGCGTTGCGGCAGCCCAGGCACAGCAAGAAATCCGCCGCGCAGCCCCCGGCGCCGTCCGGCCAGGGACTGGAGGTTTCGTCCGCGCAGTCGGCGGTGGCGGTCGCGGTGTGGCCGGGATCGGCCGCGCCGGTGAGCCGGCCGCCGAACACAGCGGCCCGCGCCTGGGCCAGGGCCTCGTGGGCGCCTTCGGTGAAGACGTCCCGGGATGCGTGCTGGACCTGTTCGTCGGGCAGTACGTACACGCTCTCGTACGTGCCCGGGGCGTGCTGGAGCGGGCGGCCCTCGCGGATCACCGCTGCGCGGCGGCTGCGCTGGAACGGCGACCCGGACATCCCCTGGGCCTTGCCCCACTTCTGCGCGTCGCCGTCGGTGATGCCGACGATCAGCGGGCCGAGGAAGGCGGGCCTGAGCGGGGCGCGATGCGACTTGCTGGGGTAGTTCCGGCGCGCCACCATCAGCCGGTCCGTTCCTGGGGCGAGGACGGCGGCGAGACGGCGGGCGAAGGCGGTGGCCTCCAGCGCCTGGGCGATCAGCCGCCCGGGCGAGCTCGGGCCGGTGTCGGCCACGTTCTCCGTCGAGAACCAGCGGCCGCCGCCCTGGCGCCGCTTCTCCACCTGGATCCGGTAGACCGGCGCCGTGTCCGTACCGGCTGACGGCGCTGTGGTCGGTGCGGGCAGACGTTCGTAGACGGACAGGTTCCAGCCGAATCGGTGAGTCAGCAGCACGCCGAGGGCAGTGAGCTCCGAGCGGTCCAGATACAGCCGGCCCCAGGTGTCCTCCCAGCTCGTACCGCCCACCAGCCTCCGCTCGGAGCTCACTGCACGGTCGTGGTCGGGGAGATGGCCGGTACGGGCCAGGTGGTCGAGAAGCGCACCGAGCCGCGCTTCGCGACTGCCCCGGGGCAGTTCACCGGACCTCCAGCGGTCCAGTAGGCGAGCGTTGTCCCGCACCCGCAGGAGCGCAGCGCGGAACTGCCGCTGCGCGGCCAGCACCACGTGGTGCTGCTCCTGGGCGTCGAAGGCCCGGCGCTTCGAGGGATGGGTGGGCAGACGCCGCAGAAGCTCCTCGGCAACCGGCCCGGCGGCCAGCCGCTCGTCCAGCTTCAACAGCGGCCTGATGTGACGCATGAGGCTGATGCCCCCGCTGGTGGCAATGTTCCGGGCCCGCCACCGCTTGAGCATCGCGGCGGTGAGACCGTCCAGGTCCTCGACCACGTCTGGCTGCTCGGCGACAAAACGGGCGAACGCTCCCAGCGCCGTCCAGTAGGCCGTCGCGGTCTCCAGGCTGTTCCACCGGGCCGACCTGGTGGCGAACAAACGGGCCAGGGAACGCTGCATCGGCTCGGCGACAGGCAGGCCGGCGAAGTCGAACCGGCAGTATGTGTCCTCGCTCGAGGCGATGGTCACCACCAGCTCGTCGGCAGCCAGCGGCTCGGCAGCGCGGTGTCCGGCCGGAGGCATAGCGGCCCGGCGCCCCCGCCTGCTCATCCGTCCGCCCGCTCGGCCAGCAGGATGTCGATGTCCTGGATACCCTGCGACTCGCGGGCAAGGCAGGCGAACACCCCGTCCAGGTCCTCTGCAGGACGCACCCCAGCGGTTTCGGCGCATCCTGCGGCCAGGACCGACTCCAGCTCCAGGTGCGCGACCGGAGCAAGGTAATGGCGCTTCGTGGTCTCCACATCGGCGTGTCCGAGCAGGGTCTTCACCAACCACCACGGATCACCGAACAGCATCGCGAAATCCCGGCGATCCGCCTTCGTCAACCCGAGCCGGGACTCCAGCAGCGTGTTCAGCAGGACCAGCATGTAGAGCGCGTACGAATGCCGGGCGGCCAGCGGCGTCGCGTACGGACTCCGGCCACGAACCTCCGCCAGCCTCAGACCGCGTCCCACCATCCGCTCCGGGGCGGTGAGCAAGACCTGCTCGCAGCGCTGGTTGGCCTGACTGAAGACCCCGTTCCACCGCTCCGGCGCCATCGGCAGGCCCTGCTCGGTGAGCCACAGCCAGGCCGGCTCCGGTCCGTCCGGGCCGTCGACGAACAGCAACTGCCGCTCCCGCCACCCCAAACGCCCCAGTTCCTGCCGGCCTGCGACACCGTGCCGGTCTACCCACTCCACCACCGGCCTGCGGCCCCGCCTCACTCCCGTGACCAGCCTCAACTCGGCAAGACGCTCGTACCGGCCCTGCTGCTGAGCGCGCTGGACGGCCCAGGCGCGCTCCGAGGCGATGTACGCCTCGACCTGCCCGACCGCGTCCACCGTGGCGTAGAAGACCCGGCCCACCTTCGCCCGGGTGACGGCCGCGGCGACCTGCCCGTGGCAGTAGCGGCCATGGCGCAGCCTCTCGACAGGCACCTCGAAGGTGAGCAGCGAGCCGCCCTCCTGGCGCCGCAGACCGGAGCCGAGCAGCAGCTGGACAAAGCTGGTGTTGCGCAGCTCGGTCCTCGACTCCCACCCGGCCGCCGGTAACCCGAGGCCCAGGTGGCCGCGCAGCCCGATGTCCGACCACAAACGCCACGTCCGCGGCGTCAGCCACAGCACGTTGGAGCTGACAGAGTCCGCGGCCCGGTCCTCGCGCCGTCCGACGTCCACAGGCAGCGGCTCAACCCCCGCCCACCGAAACAGCTTGGTGAATGCGGCTGCCTCCCGGTTCCACTTCGTCCCGCCGATGCGCTTCGGGTTCTCCACCGCCCGGCACCGCCAGTCGCGGTAATCCGCCAGATCCCTGCGGCTCGCCCTTCGCCAGAAAACCCCGCGCGAGGACAGGAAAGTCAACAGCGGCCGAATGTCCGTCGCGTAGTTCCGCTTCGTCTCCCGCTCCAAGCGCCGGAACGAGTCGGACAGGACGAACTCCAGGAGCCCCGCATCGACGGTGCCGTCCGGCCCCACGAACACCGGATCACCAGGCCGAAGACCGATCCGGGCCACCGCTGCCGGCAAGTCCCGAACCCCGAGAACATCCTCATCGGGGAGGACACCCCAGCGGCCCGGATCCGGTACCCACACCACTTGCCACTCGGCCAACCGACGCCTCCCTGATGCGTGAACTCACAGAATCATCAGGGAAGTCGCGTCGATGCCCCCCGACCCGGCTGCCGGAGACCTCGCCGATGCGCGCGGCGGTACACGCGGCGAAGAGCACCACCTCGCCCCAGCCGCGGTACTCGCCGTAGGAGGCGGCCACGAGCGCGTCGGCCAGCTCGACCAGCGCCTCCCGGTCCGGCGGTGTGAGGGCTTGGGGGTCAAGGAGTTCGTCCTCGGCCTGCTTGTACAGCCTCTGCCAGCCGGTGACGAGTGCTGGGTTGATCGGGATGATGCCGTCGCGGACCGCCTGTTCCATGACGCGGACGAGGACGGCGAGGGTGTTCTTGACGGTGGACCGGCCGTACTCGTCGGCGATCCAGTTCTGCACGGTGCGGGTCGACCAGACCGTTGGTGATCATCCGAACGGGCAGGTGCCCCAGCGAAGGCGCGACGCGAAGCCTCCACCCGGAGAGGTACGGGTCGCGCGTCTTCAATTCAATTCCGCGCAGGGCGAGTTCCATGTTGGCGTCGCCGTACGCCGGTCAGGTTCATCGTGGCCGTGGCGGGAGCGAGTCCTGCTTCGGCGGCTTCGATGATGGCCTGGATCCACTCCTGCGCTTCCTCCTCGCTGTCCTTCCCCTCGGACAGGGACCTCCGCCGTTTGGTGGTGGGGTCGAACCAGCGAACTCGGGCGCGGTACGGGTTTGGCCTGTCGGGTCTGTACTCGACGTCCGTCGAAAGTCGTACGCCGACGGGGACGGTTTCTATGTGCGGCATTGAGCCTTCCGGTCGGGCCCGGTGCGGCGGCTGTCCAGCCAGGTCTCAACATCGGCGGCGCTGTACATGACGACGCGCTCGGACATGGAAACGAAGGGAGGGCCCTGGGGTGGACGGGATGTTCGCCGGCGACGCAAGGTCGAAGCGTCGATGCGGAGGGCAGCGGCGAGCTCTCTGGTCGAGTATCAGGTGCCGGCGGAGAGGAGCGGACCATCGCATTGCTCGTTCATGGTGCACCTCGGTGCACGCGCGGGCTCGTCGGGGCCGAAGTCCGCTCTCACTTCCTGTGGGTGTCGAATCGGGCGGCCGTGTGACACTCACCGTGATCGTTCCGCGCACGTCGTCGAGGAGCCTCGTGGAGTTGGTGGGGCGGGCGCTGCCCGCAATCGAGGAGCACGCCGACCAGGCCGCCGAGAGCGCCTGCCTGTGCGCGGACGCGGTGAGCGCCGGCGGTTGGAGCACGGTGGCCGCCGACGACGCCCTCACCGCGATCGACACCCTGGCCGAGGCGTTGGGCGGGATCGGCCCGGAGATCCAGGACGTCCTCGCCGCAGCGACAGCGGCGGCCTCCACCGCCCGGCGCCGTATGGGCCTGCCGGTGGACACCGAGCCGGAGCCGGCCGCCGCGGGCGCGGTCCCCTCCCCGCGTACGGGACGCAGGCCCCGCCGGCGCGGTCTCGGGCACGGGTTCAAGGGTGGCGGCGCCTCCCCCCAGCCCCCGCTCCGCCCCGCCTCGTCGTCGGGGCACGCATGATCTTTCGGCCCCGGTCCTGCTGAGTTACGCGTGAGAGCGGGCGCGGGCCGCCGACCCGGGCCCGCTTCGTCGTCCGCGGTGGGTCCCGATATCTGTGCGGGCGGGATGAGAATTCGGCACGCGGCGCGAAGAGGATTACTGCCGCACAAAAGGAGCGTGGATATTTCCGCCGACTTTCGGGGCGATGTCGTGCTACCTTCGATTTCAGTTGCAGTTGTGGTTCCCGAAACTTCAAGTGCCCCAGCGGCCTCCAGGGCGGCAGGAGTACTTTTTTCATCTCCGGATCATCCGGCGGGGCAATCATCACGGCGACATGGTTTCCGCACAGTGCGGATGCCGGTGATTCCCCGAAGGAGCAAGACATGAGCACGGGTACCGTGAAGTGGTTCAACGCGGAAAAGGGCTTCGGCTTCATCGAGCAGGACGGCGGCGGCCCCGACGTCTTCGCCCACTACTCGAACATCGCCGCCCAGGGCTTCCGCGAGCTGCAGGAAGGCCAGAAGGTCAGCTTCGACATCGCGCAGGGCCAGAAGGGCCCGACGGCCGAGAACATCGTCGCCGCCTGATCCAGGCACGCACACCGCAGCTGGGGCCCGCATCCTTCGGGGTGCGGGCCCCAGCCGCGTACGCACCACCGAGACCGTGCCGAGCGGATCCCCTCCCGGAACCGCCGTGGCCCGCGGATATCGTCTCCGCGCCCGCGCCACCCCCTCCGCCGAGCCCGCCTTTCGGGGTCCTTTCCGGCGGTTCAGCTTTCCTGCCCCATTCGAGACCGTCGGGAAATATCTGGTTCCGTTCCTTCACTGCGGACATTCCTTGACGCGCCTCTCAGCAAGGAAGGTTCCGCATGAACAGCGCCCACCCGACCGGCCGTCGCTCCGCAAGGGAAGACGAAGCCCCCGCCCGGCAGGAGTCCCCCGTCCGGGCGTTCGCCGACCTCGACCTGCCGGACCGGCTGCTCGCCACGCTCGCCGACCAAGGCATCACCGTGCCGTTCCCCATCCAGGGCGCCACCCTGCCCAGCGCGCTGGCCGGCCGGGACGTCCTGGGGCGCGGCCGCACCGGATCCGGGAAGACGCTGGCCTACGGCCTCGCCCTGGTGGCCCGTACGGCGGGAACGCGGGCCCTGCCCCGGCGGCCCCGCGCCCTCGTCCTCGTCCCCACCCGTGAGCTGGCGCAGCAGGTGACCGACGCGCTCACTCCTTACGCCCGTGCCGTGGGGTCGAGGACGGCCACGATCGTCGGCGGATCGCCCCTCAGCAGGCAGACCTACGCCCTGCGGAAGGGCGCGGAGATCGTCGTCGCCACCCCCGGCCGGCTCGCGGACCTCGTCGTACGGGGCGACTGCCTGCTGGACCGGATCTGCGTCACCGTCCTGGACGAGGCGGACCAGATGACCGACATGGGGTTCGCGCCGCAGATCGCCGAACTCCTCGACCGGGTACCCGCCGGGGGCCAGCGGTTGCTCTTCTCCGCCACTCTGGACCGCAGCGTCGACCGGCTCGTGAGCCGCTACCTGTCGGACCCCGTCGTGCACGCGGTCGACCCCGCAGCCGGAGCCGTCAGCACGATGGAGCACCACGTCCTGCACGTCCACGCCGACGACAAACAGGCCACGACGGCCGAGATCGCCGGCCGCCCGGGGCGCGTGATCATGTTCCTCGGGACCAAGCACGCCGTCGACCGGCTGACCGGGGACCTGCTGGCCCGCGGGGTGCAGGCCGCCGCGCTGCACGGGGGTAAATCCCAGCCTCAACGGACCCGCGCGCTCGCCCGGTTCAGGAGCGGACAGGTGCCGGTACTCGTCGCCACGAGCGTCGCCGCCCGCGGCATCCACGTCGACGGCCTCGACCTCGTCGTGAACGTCGATCCCCCCGCCGACCCCAAGGACTACCTGCACCGCAGCGGCCGCACCGCCAGGGCCGGGAGGCCCGGCAGCGTCGTCACTCTGGCCACGCCGAAGCAGCGCCGCGCCCTCGCCCGCCTCATGTCCGAGGCCGGCGTCCAGCCCGTGATCACCCGGTTCCGCCCCGGCGAGGCGGAACTGCACCGCATCACGGGCGCCCCGGAGCGGACGCCTCCGCCCTCGCCCTCCGCTTCGCCTTCCTCTTCCCTTTCCCCTTGACCTTGCCCTTCCCCTTCGTCTTCCAGGAGCCGCTCGTGACAGCGACGCAGACACCACCCGCTCACCCGTCCGTCTGGGCCGACATGACCGTCGAAGTCGCCCTCGCGGTCATGCACGGAGCCCGTACCGCACGCCTGATCATCCGTGACGCCGACGGACGGCGCACCGGCGTCGTCACCCGGGCCCAGCTCACCGGATTCCGCGCCAGTTCCGCGTACACCGACCGGGTGCGCCTGCGTGAACTCGGCCCGTCGGACACCGCGTCCCGCGCGTGACCGCCCGCCTCGCCCACCCGCTCCCCTTCCCTTGCCCCTGTGAGGTCCCATGCGCTGCGTGATCGCCCGTTACCCGTTCGAGCTGACGATGAGCGGTGTCCTGGAGGCGATGAAGGGCGTCACGCCCGAGCCCGTCACCGGCGCGTTCGTGAGGATCGGACGCCGTGTCTACCCCGCTATGCAGGTCGGCGCGGTCGTCACCCGACAGGACCGCCGCGACTTCGGAGCCGGCGAGGTCCTGCGCGCCATGACCCGCCTCGGCTTCACGTGCGGCACCGGCACGACCGTCTCCCGCTCGGCTACGGCAGCCGGACCGGTCCAGCAGGCATCGGCCCTCCTGGGCACGCCGCCCGCGGCCTGACGGCCGCTTCCGCCCGTCGATTCCCCTCGTCGATCCCTCCGCCCGCCAGGAGTGCCAGCACCGGTGTTCCTGGCGGGCGGCGTGACGCTCGGTGAACGGACCAGACCACCGGCCCGCACACCGGAAGGTGCGCCGGCCCCGCGCATCGACCGGCGGGCGAACCACCGCTCCGGCGCCCCGCGCTCAGTGGAGGACCGAGTACTGCGACTCCAGCACAGCCGCGGGGCAGGACCTGAACCCGCCGGCGGTAGTGGCCGCGCTCTCCCCAGGTCGACGGCGCCCGGCCGTGCTCGCTGCGACCGACACCGACTGAGTCGGCGGCTGTTCGTGCGTCGAGGAGCCGGGCCGAGTGAGCTGGGCGAGCCCTGCCGGGATCAGCGGTTCGACCATGGGGTGGTCGTGCGGCACGGCCAGGGGTACACCCTGCGCGTTGCCGCGGTCCCGGCCGTGCACCGCCGGCTCCTCGCGCTCTGCCAACCGCTCGACGGTATCCAGGCACCCCGGCGATCCCGGCCCAGCGCAAGGCCCGCCGTGAGTACGAGAACCGCGTCAGAACCCTCGTCTGAGGTTCCCCACGCCGGATGTCGACGCCCCGCCGTATGCTCCGCCTGCCGCAGAACAGCACCCAGGATGGGCCCTCCATGAACAGTCACGATGGACGACGCCGAGCGCGTGGATGGCTGCGAGGGCCTGGGCGGTGCCTGCGGCCAAGGCGAGCAGAGGGGAGCCGGCGAGGGGGCCGTGCGCCGCGAGGTGCCGGTCGAGGGTGAGGCCGGGAGCGGGAGCGCCGCGGCCACCGTCGAGCGGATCCTTCGCGGACGCGGAGGGTCATGGGTCCCGGAGACCGCCGGGTGGGGCCGGCCGGCTCTCGGAGGGCTCGGGCGGGGGTTCGGCGGGCGGACCCGGCGAGGGCTCGCCCGCCGCGAGGTGCTCCAGCACCTCCGCCAGTTCCTCGCAGGCGCGGCGCACCGAACGGCGGGTCGCACGCTGCTCGGTGATGACGGAGGCGAGGAGCAGGGCGGTCAGGGCGGCGGAACCGTTGAACGTCTGGAGCTTGACCATGATCTCGACGTCCGACAGGTGGAAGAACGCGCCCCGGTCGGAGGTCGCCTCGAAGGTGGCGAATACGGACGCGAAGAGCGCGCACAGCACACTGCCGGCGAGCTGGAAGCGGAGCGCCGCCCAGACCAGCAGGGGGAAGACGAGGAAGAGCAGGCTCATCGGGCTGAGCACGGCCACGGGGACGACGACCAGGGTCGTCAGCCCCAGAAAGGCCGCCTCCTTCCAGCGCCGTATCCGGAACCGTCCGGTGGTCCCCGCGAGTACGAGCAGGAGCGGAGCGACGAGCAGAACCCCCATCGTGTCGCCCGCCCACCAGGCCAGCCACACGGCCCAGAACTCGCTCCTGTCCAGGGAGCCCGTCACGACCTGCAGTCCGACCCCCGCGGTCGCACTGATCAGCATGGCGCCGAACCCCCCGAGGAAGATCAGCGCGAGTCCGTCGCGCAGCCGGGCCATGTCGAGCCGGAAGCCGACCCGTCTGAGCAGCAGGAAGGCACAGAGCGGCGCGACGGTGCTGCTCGCCACGGTGACCGCTGTGGTGGGCCCAGGGGTGGTGAGGGAGGCGATGACGAGGAAGGAGCCGAGCGCGATCCCGGGCCAGACCCGCGCGCCGAACAGCAGCAGGGCGGCGACGGCGACGCCGGTGGGGGGCCAGATGGGGGTGGCCACCACGTCTCCGACGACGAGGCGGCCCAGCAGGCCGAGGCGTCCGGCCGCGTAGTAGCAGGCCGCCACGGCCAGCGAAATCAGCGCCGCTTCGGTCAGGGGCCGGAACTGCCGATTAACGAACACGCCAGCCATGAGACACCGGCCGGGCCGTCACGGCCGGGTAAGGACGCCTGCGTGTCGGGCGCCGCCGCACGGCACGGGTCCGTAAGGCACGGGTCCGTACGGCACGGGTCCGCACGGCTGGTGGAGTCACGACCGGTCCGAGGGCCGGCCCCGAACCGGGAGGGGACCCGGGACGTGCCGGCCCGGGACGTGCCGGCCCGGGACGTGCCGGCCCGGGGCGGGCCGGCCCGGGGCGGGCTGACCCCGGGGCGGGCCCCTTCACCCCTCGACCGTCGGCAGGGCGGGACCGCCGTCGTGGCCGACGACCAGGACGGCTGCGTCGTCCTCGTGCCCCACCGTGGCCGCCAGCTTCATGACGGCGGTGGCGAGCGCGTCGACGTCCAGCCCGGCGACGGCGGTGATCCCGGCGAGCCTCGTCACGCGGTCCAGACCCTCGTCGATGTGGAGCGAGGGTCCCTCCACCACCCCGTCGGTCAGGAGGACGAAGACACCGTCGGCGGTGAGCCGGTGGCGCGTCGCCTGGTAGTCGACGCCGCGGAGCACACCGAGCGGAGGCCCGCCCTCGCTGTCGTCGATGCCGGAGTGGCCGTCGCTGGTGGCCCAGATGTAGGGGATGTGACCGGCCCGGGCGCACTCCAGGGTGCCGGCAGCGGGGTCGAGCCGCAGGAAGGTGCAGGTGGCGAAGAGGTCGGCGCCCAGAGAGACCAGCAGGTCGTTGGTGCGACCGAGCAGCTCTCCCGGTTCTCCGCTGACCGAGGCCAGCGCGCGCAGTGCCACGCGGACCTGTCCCATGAAGGCGGCAGCCTCGATGTTGTGCCCTTGCACGTCACCGATGGACATGCCGATCTGCCCGCCGGGCAGGGAGAAGGCGTCGTACCAGTCACCGCCGACGTTGAGCCCGTGGTTGGCGGGCTCGTAGCGGACGGCCAGCCGGGCACCCGGAAAACTGGGCAGGTCCGAGGGCAGCATGCCGCGCTGCAGGGCCACGGCGAGCTCGACACGGGAACGCTGGGTCTCGGCCAGCTCCCGGGCCTTGGCGGTCAGCGACCCGAGCCGGACCAGAAGATCCTCGCTGCTGTCGGCCGGCCGTCTGCGGAACATCGATCACTCCGACGTCACGACAATCCTCGTATCACTCCGTCCCGTCTCCAGCATGCGGGACCCCACGGGAAACACTTCGGTACGGACAGGTCCTTCCCTACTCTGCCCGGAGGGCACGAGGCCCGCATCTCATCGCTCCGCGCTCCGGCCCGGAGGCACCGCCGGGAGATCGGGGCCCGGTTCCGGGCGGCCCCTCACGGATCCGGAGGAAAGCCCCGGCGGACAGGCACATGGCTCCCTCCTGGCGGGGCGTCCAGGCAGGGCTGTCTCCGTCACCTTCGAAGCGGAGCCTTGGTGGGCGCCACCGAACCTCCGCGGCCATGTCAGGAGTCATGTTCGCGGCTCCGGAAACAGGTCCAGCGACGGTTCCTGCCCGAACCCGATCCCGGCCTGGATGGTCTTGACCGATGGCTGCAGCGAGTACCCCGCCTGCGGCAACCGGCGGCAGTGCCCCCGCCGGCCGTGGCGCATGCCCGGGTCGTGGGGCTGCACACGGCGAGATGTAGTCCGAGACGGCCGCGTCGGCGTCCGCGTCGGCGACCGTCCGCCACTCGCGGTCACTCCAGCTCGGGCCGGTGCTGGAGTGGCCCTGCGCGGTGATCGTTCCCCTGTCTGCTGGGTGCAGGTGGCGCCTGCCGTGGAGGACGTGGCCTTCGGCAGGCAGCACGGGGCGGAGGGGGTCAGGCCCAGTGCTGGCGTGCGTGGTAGAGGTTGCGGTCGTTTCCCGAGCCTACGGTGAACGTGTGGAGGAGGTTGTCGCGGTCGGCGATCGGCACGGGGACGTCGATGCCTCCCCCGAGGGAGTCAGCCGGTCGTCCTGCCCGGGTGCGGCCGTGGGCCGGCCGATGAGCGCGCCGCCGAGGCTGACCGCGCTCTGGAAGGACTGGTGGTCGTCGCTCTCTCCGGCCCGCGTGGCCGCGCCTCGCTGCCGCGGTAGAAGATCTGCACCCGGCCGGCGGCATCGGTCACCGCCGCCGGCCGGGAGGTCACGCCGGTGCTCCGCGAAACGTAGTCGTCGAAGCTGGTGGAGTCCTCCGACTTCTGCTGGATGGTGTACGGGGTGCCGGAGGCCCCCTTGACGGCCACGACCAGGTGCCCCGAACCGTCCAGGGCGGGGGAGGGCGTGGCCTGGATCTGGCCGCCCGGGGAGCTCGGCTGCGCGTACTCCTCGTACCGCAGGTCTGTGCTGCGGGTGTGGCGCAGGCGCTGTCGCTGCCGGGGAAGAAGACGTGGAGGCGGCCGTCGGTGCCCGGCGCGGCGGCCGGGTCCCCACCGATGTCGGTGGCCAGGGTGCGGGCCGCACCGTAGGTACTGTTGATCTTGTCCTGGGCGATGACCTTCAGGTCGTTGCCCGGGGTGCGGTAGAAGACGCGTACCGTGCCGTCCTTGCCGCGGATCGCGGCGGGCACGCTGTGTCGCCGGCGTCTGGGTGCCGCTGCGCCGTGGCCGGGGAGGTCTGAGGTGCGGGCGCGTGGGCGGCGTCAGGGGACCGATCCATCGTGCGGCGGCACGGGCTCGCGGTGGGTGAGGGCCGCTTCCTCGGGGCGTGGGAAGCGGCCCTCACCGCGGCGCCGGAGCCCGCCGGCGGAGGGGTTCACCGGCCGGTGGTCGCATACGCGGACCGTGCCGGTGCGCCCGAGGCGCCGGCGGGGGAGGGGAAAGCGGTGCCGTGGAGGATGGCCCGTTCGGCGGGGGTGATCCGGCGGGTCCAGGTCGGCGCGAGCGCCGCGTACGTGGTGACGTCGTGCCACCGGCCCTGGGTGTGGAACAACTCCCGCAGCGTGGCCTCGGGCTGCAGCCCGGCCGCCAGCATCACCTCGCGCATCCGGAGGTGGTCCGCGCGGTGCCCGGCCCAGATGCGGTGCAGCCCCAAGTGCCCGAACCCATAGGCCATCAGGAGCCGCCCCGCTTCGTGCGCGTGTCCCCGCACGGGTGCGTCGGGGAGCAGGACCAGGCTGGTGAGCATGGCGTTGCGCCCGTAGTCCTCGATGAGCAGGCCCATGGTGCCGACCATGACGTCCTGGCCGGGCGGACAGACGGCCAGGGTGTGCTTGCGCCGCGGATGGGTGTAGGGCTGGGCGAGGTGCTGGGCGAACGCGTCCTGGGCCTCGCGGGCGTCCATGCGGTCGACGCCGAGGTAGCGGGTGAGCAGAGGGTGGGTGTGGATGCGTTCGAAGGGCGCCAGGTCGGTGGCCCGCAGCTCGCGCAACCACAGGTGCTCGCCGTGGAGTTCGGGGAGGTGGCTCACCGGGCCGCTCCCACCGGGACACGCTCGGTCTCGACGGCACCGATGATCTCTTCGAGGTCCGTGTAGTAGCGGCCCGAGGCCACGGGCTCGCCGAGCAGGATGCGGCGCGCGGTGTCGGTGACCAGGGCGCCGCCCAGCATCACCCCGCTGGCCAGCTGCGGCCAGCTGGACAGGGAGTGCCCGATCCGGCCGAGAGCGTCCTTCATGGCGGGACTGAGCCGGCTCTCGTCGCAGATGCGCAGCAGGTAGTCCAGGGCGTCCGCCGGTGCGAGACGCCGTACGTCCTCGGCACTCAGGTCGCCGCCGCGGCCGTGGAACAGAGGCCGGTCCGGCTCCAGGTCGAAGCGCTCGACGTCCAGCAGCCCGCGGTCGTTGGTGTCCATCAGGACGGGGATGCCGTGCCGCCGTGCGTGCTCGCGGGCGGCGGTCTTCACCCAGGGGGTGTCGCATTCCTCGATCACGAGGTCGAGCGGACGGTCCGCGGCGCCGAAGAAGGCGTCGATGGTGTCCTCGGTGAGCCCGTCCTGCCACAGCTCGATGTCGAGGTAGGGGTCGAGCTCGTACATGTGCCGTGCGCACAGCACCGTCTTGGGCAGGCCCACGTCGTGGACGCCGGCCCGCAACCGGTTGAGGTTGCTGAGTCCGAGCGTGTCGAAGTCGGCCAGACGGAACGATCCTGCGACGCCCTCCATGGCACATGTGATCGCCGCGCTGCTGCCCACCGACAGGCCGATCACCCCGATCCGCCGCGCCAGCAGCCGCCGTTGCTCCGCCGTGGTGATCTTGTCCCGGTTGCGGTCGGTACGCACCCGCCGGAACTCCTCACGGGGCAGGACGTGGACGAGGCGCCCGGACCAGGGGTACCACGCCCATGTTCCGTAACGGCTGAGTTCGACGCCCTCGGTCGCCTCTGCCACAGCCTCCGCCAGCCGGCGTCCCGCCAGGGCGTCGTGAGGGCGTTCGCAGCGCACCAGTTCGGCGAGTTGCTCGTCGATGCGGTCGTGCCGCTCGCGGACGCGGCCGGAGGCGAGCAGGGCGTCGAGGACGGCCCGGTCGTCCTCCGACGCGGGGCGTAGCAGGGTGGGCCGGACAGGGACCTCCCGTCCCTGGGGTGTCGGCATGAGGTCGTGCGGGTCACCCGGATTCTCGGGAAGCGAATTGATCACGAGGCCGGAAGCTACCAGCGTGCGATCTTGGAATCCCGCGGCGCGAGGGGGCGTACGTAGTCGAATTCGTGCGCGGGGTATTCACCACCTCACGCCCCCCTTTGTCGACGCGCTCCCGAAGGCGACTTCGGCCAGGCGGCACAACGGATTTCACCACTCCGCACCGGCGGCGGCGAAAGTCATACGGGCGCGGCGAACGGGTGACCGTCAAGGGAAGTCATCTCGTACGATCGCGCCGCGCCCGCGCCCTACAGAGGTGGCTCCCCGCCGGCCGCCCAGGCGAGCATCTCGCCGGGGTCGGCATGGGAGGCCTCGCTGCGGTACGACTCGTAGGTACCCGCACCGACAAGCCTGCGCGCCCGCTCCTCGCCCGCCTCGCGCAGCGGCGCCACGTCCGGAGCTCCGCGCTGCGGATGCCCCACCGCATCCCACAGCCGCTGGCCCGCGCCGGAGGCGAGCGCCGCGGAAATGCCGTTTCCGTTGGCGGAGAAGGCCGCGGCCAGCATGTCGAGTCCCAGCGCGATGCCGAACGTGTCGCCGATCTGCTGCTTCGCGTGCAGCATCGAACGGGCGTACTTCAGGGACAGTTCGCTGTCCTGCGCGCGCAGTGCGATCACGCACATCTGGTAGTCGGCATACGAGCGGATCCAGTGCTCACCCATGGCGACGCACTCCGCGCGCAGCGCCATGGCCGACCGTCGACTCTCCTCCAGTTCCCCGAGCCCCGTGAGGGCGAACAGGCGCAGCATCCGGCACATCATCACGGCCTGGCGAGCGGGCTCGTCGCCCCTGTCCGCGCTGTGTACGTCCGCGTTCCGCAGGGCGTGCTCCAACAGCTCCAGGCCCGGCCGGGGGTTGCCCTGCAGAAGGTCGCTCATGGCCTGCAGATAGGCGGCCCGCAGCAGCGCCGTCGCGTCCCCGGTGACACGGGCGCTCTCCAGGCACTGACGCGCCAGGTGTGTCCCCGTCACGTGATTTCCCTGCAGCAGGTAGGTCAATCCCAGCGCCCATACGGCGCGTTGCCGCATCGGCCCCTGGCGGTCGCAGGCATTCAGCGTGCGCGAAAGGTAGAGCTGCGCGGTGTGCGCGTGGCCGCAACACGTCCAGTAGAAGCCGGTCAACGTGGCCAGTTCGAGCGCCGCGTCGACGTCGTGGTCGAGCAGGTGGTCCAGGGCCGCGCACAGATCGGGGTGCGCCTCCTTGATGGTGCGGTACCAGCCGGTCTGCTCGGCGCTCGTCCACGTGGCGTCCGCCCGCCGCGCCTGCGTCAGGAAGTACGAGGCGTGCGTGCTCGCCATCGCGTCCAGCTCACCCAGCTCGGCGAGCCACAGGCGCCCGTACTCGCGCACCGTGTCGAGCAGCAGACAGCGCCCGCGGCGGCGCGTCACGACGGACTTGTCCACCAGCCCGGCCAGAGCGTGGCCCACGTCGAAGGCGGACAGCGGTCCACCGGAGCACAGGGCCACCGCCACGGCCTCGTCGAAGTGCCCGTGGACAATGGACAGCCGGGCCCACAACAGGCGTTCCGCGGGCGTGCACAGTTCATGGCTCCAGCCCAGCGCGGTCCGCAGCACGTCGTGCCGGCGGGGGGCCAGTGGGCGCACCTCGTCCTCCCCCCGGCTCAACTCGTGCCGCGGGCGGCGCAGAAGATCCTCGATGCTGCAGTGCCGCAGCGCCCCCGCGGCCAACTCCAGGGCCAGGGGCAGCCCGTCGAGGTAGGTACACAGCTCGGTGACCTGGTTCAGATCCCCGGGCTCGGGTACGTGCCCCGATTCCGTGGCGCGCCGCAGAAACAACTCGGCGGCATCGGTGGTACACGGCAGCGGCTGGACGGCGGATACGAACTCGCCGTCCAAATGAAAGAGTTCGCGACTGGTGGCCACGATCCTCAGCTGCGGACACTTCGCGAGCAGCACCTTCACCAGGCTTCGGCACGCGGGCAGCACATGCTCACAGGAGTCGAGCACCAGCAGCAGCTCGCGATCGCCGATCCAGTCGCAGATCACGTCCACCGGCATCCGCGGCGTGTGATCGGACAGGCCGCACGCATCAGCCACGAGTGCCGCGAGCAACCCGTCATCGCGCAACTGCCACAGGTCCGCCCAGCAGGCATCCTCCGCGGCGGCCACCAGGCCGAGGTCCACCAGCTGCCGCGCCAGCCGCGTCTTGCCGACGCCCGCGACCCCGGTCAAGGTCACCAGCCGGTTGACCTTCAACGCGCCCTGTAGTGCCACCAGTTCATGCTCGCGCCCCACGAACACGGATCCATCCTCCCTACCTGTGAAGAGGCTTCCGGCCTGGCGCAGCGGCCTCCCGCGTGCCGACGGGCCGCACCGGGACACACGGCGCGTACCGTGCGGCACGGCTCGGGAGCCCGGACCGCGCCGAGAACGAAAGCGTGCACGCATCCTGGCAGCCTCGGCCTGATCACGGGACGCGAATGGCGAAGCGTGTACCTGCCCTGACGACGGTGGCACCGGCGGGGGACGTGACCGCGCCGGCGGCGGCGCAGGCGTCGAGGGGCTCGGCTCGCCGACGCGGCGGCGTTCGCCCCGGCCGGACTCCCCGACCCCTTGACGCCTGCACGCCGGGACGCCGATGTCGACGGGTGGCGCCGGTGAAGCCGGCTTTGTTGGGACGAGCTGCCCACCTTGCCGCACGCGATCACCTGACCGTGTGAATCCAGGAGTGCCGGGGCCGCCGCGTGGTCCGCGGTGGTGGTGGCGAGCTCGGCGTCCGCGACGTGGCCGGTGGCGGCAGGGAGCCGACCCCGCCCCCACGCGTATGGGTCCGCCGTGACCACGGGTGTGGGCCGACGACGCCTTCCCGCCGGTGGCGACACCGCCCGGATCGGGTACGACCTGTCGGCGTGGTGCCGTCCCAGGGGATCCACGGCGGGCTCGTGCCGGGTGGCGCCTTGATCGCCCCCTCCGAACGCGGGGGCGGAGCCCGGTGTCCGCGGCCCGTTTCGGTGCTCGGCCCGGAAGGCCACCGTGAACTTCCCCCCGTCACCTCAGCCCGAGCCGGGAACGCAGCCGCTTCGGAGAGTCGTCGCATCTCGGCCATTGTGTAGCCGCAGGTCCGTATGGCTTCAGGAGTCCCACCAGGTGCAGTGAGTGAAAGGGCTGCAACAACTTGCGGCAGTGAGGATGGAGTTGAACTGCATGTTCGTGACTTTGAGCTGCCAGTGACTGAAAATGTTTGCAAGATCTTGCGCAAGGGTCCGCCCTGTCTCCAAGCTTCGGAGCATGACGAACCTCATGCAGCGCATAGCCCGTCCGGTTGTCCTCGCCGGCACTGCCGCGGCGGGTCTTCTGGCGGCCTCGGTCGCCGCCCCGTCGGCGGTGGCGACCACCGGATCACCGGCTCCGGAGTGCGTGGAGTACTTCCAGAGCTGGCGCTACACCGACGTCCACAACGGTTGTGGGGACACCGTCTCCGTCACGGTCGAGTACACCAACGGGCAGTGGGCGCCGTGCCGTGTGATCGAGCCCGGCCGGTGGGCGACCTTCGCCGGCTACGGAACCGACGGCAACTACGTCACGGGGCTGCGGACATGTGACCCTGCCACGCCCGGCGACGCCTGAGCCCCCAGGCACGTCCCGATGCTCGGCGCCGCGCAGGCCCGAGGTTCTGTCGCAGACCCGCGGCGCGTCTCCGGCCACGTCGGGCGACCCCTCCCCGACCTCGTCGGCGCTCTCCTGCGGGCCCCCTCCGGCACGTGCCGGCGACGACGTCGTTCGTCTCGCCGCCCCGTCACCTCCTCCGGGGCCGAGGGCCGTCCGGGGCGGGACCGACGCTGCCCGCCGACGGTGTCGTCGGCGGGCAGCGGTCGGGCTTGGTCTCACGCGGCCTTCGTCAGGGTGGCGCGGTGCGGGGCAGGTGCGTGGCGGGTGAGTGCGGGGGCGGCGTCCCGGGCTTCGTGGCGCGGCCACAGGAGGAGGGCGCCGACCGCTCCCGTCGTGGCGAGGGCCGCGAGAACCGTCCAGGTGAGGGTGAAGCCGGCCGCCGTGCCGAGCCATCCCGCCAGCGGGTACGTGATCAGCCAGGCCAGGTGCGACAGGGAGAACTGGGCCGCGAACGCGCCGGGGATCGCGTTCCGTCCGACGGAGGCGCGGATGACCGTGCCGGTCGGGGTGATGACCAGGGCCATCCCGACGCCGATCGCCGTCCAGATGCCCGCCGTGGCGGTCCAGGTGAGCAGCCCCGTCGCGGACAGCGTCACCGCGGCGGTCGTGCCGCCGACCAGGACTCCGGCGCCGGTCAGCATGACCGCGCGGGCGGCGATCCGGTCGAGGACGCGGGGCAGGACCAGCGCGGCCAGGAGGGTGCCCGTGCCGGACGCGGCGAGCATCCAGGCGACGTCCGACTGCGAGCCGCCGAGCTCGTCGCGTACGTGGTTGACGGTGTTGACGACGACGATCGAACCCGCCGACGCCACCACGAGGTTGAGCGCCATCACACCCCGCAGCCGAGGCGTCCCGAGGAACGTCCTGATGCCGGCCGCCGCCTTGTCCCAGGCCTTGGTGTGACCGCTGGGGCGGGCGTCGGGGATACGGGTCGACAGGACGAGCACGGCCGAGACGAGGAAGCCGGCGGAGGTGCCCAGGAACAACCGGTCGAAGCTCAGGAACGTCAGGGCGACGGCCGCGAGGACCGGGCTGAGCAGGCTCTCCATGGTCGAGGCGACCTGGGAGGCCGACAGGGCGCGGGTGTAGGCGGACTCGTCGGTGACGATGTCGGGAATCACGGCCTGGAACGTCGGCGTGAACGCCGCCGAGGACGCCTGGAGCAGGCCGATCAGCACGTAGATGTGCCAGACCTCGGTGACCAGCGGCAGCGCCAGGACGACCAGACCGCGGACCACGTCGAGGAGGAAGAGGAACGTTCTTCTGGGGAGCCGGTCGACGTACGCGGCGGCCAGCGGCGCGATGATCACGTACATGACCATCTTGATGGTCAGGGCGGTGCTGAGCACCACGCCGGCGCGCGGACCGGCGAGGTCGTAGGCGAGGAGTCCGAGGGCGACGGTCGTCAGACCGGTCCCGAAGAGGGCGATGACCTGGGCGCCGAAGAGTCGGCGGTAGTCGCGGATGGCGAACAGGCGCATGGCGGGTTCCTTCCGTGTCCATGCGGCGGGGCACGGCCTCGTCGTGGTGGCGGCCGCGCCCCGCGGCGACAGGCGGGGAGAGGGTGACAGCAGGGCAAGGGATCGCTTCCGTTCGTGTCAGTGGTGACCGTCGTGGCCGTGGTGCGCGTGGTGGTCGCCGTGCGCGTTGTGGTCGTCGTGCGCGGGCGTGGGGGTCGTGGTGCGGACCGTGAACTCGGCCGTACGGACGACTCCCTCGTGCTGGAAGTCCAGGAACAGGCGGTAGGTGCCGGCCGTGGGCGCGACCGCCATGAACGAGATCGCGGGACCCGGCGCGGTGACACCGTCGCCGGGCTCCCCCTCCGGGTGGACGTGGAGGTAGCCCAGGTCTCCGACCCGCAGGGCGACGAGGTGCCCGTACGCGGCCAGGTAGGGCTCCAGGTCCGTGACGGGGCGGCCGTCCCGGCTGACCGTGAGGGTCAGCTCGCTCGCCTCGCCGGCGACGAGCTCGCCCTTGAGCGCCACGGTGTACGCGTCGATCCGCGCGGTCCCGGTCGCCTCGGGCAGCGGCTGCGGGGCGTACGCTCCGGCGACCGCCGCGTCGATCCCCAGCGTCAGGGTCCCGTCGTGGCCGACCGGGTGGATGTCGGTGAAGAACCGCCAGTCCCCGGGCTCCAGGGTCAGCTCGGTGCTCCAGGTGCCGTGCTCGTCCCGCACCGGGTGCACGTGCTGGAACCCGGCCGTGTCCCGCCGGACGGCGATGAAGTGCAGCTCCTTCTCGTGCTCGGCGACGTACTCGGTCACCGGCCGGCCGTCGGGGCCGATCACCCGGAAGGTGACCGGCTGTACACCGGCGGTGAGGATCGTGGAATCGAGGACGAGGGTGTAGCCGTCCGCCGAGACCGACAGCCCGCCGGGCTGAGCCCCACCGTGACCGGCGTGGCCGCCATGACCGGTGTGTCCCGCGTGGCTGCCGTGCCCCGCATGGCTGCCGTGGTGACCTGCGTGGTTGTTCATGACGTCTCCCCAGGTGTGATGCGGATCCTGTTGCCGTCCGGTCAGGACGACGATCACAACCATATACCCCCCGGGGGTATTCCGGCAGATCTTGAGGAAGGAGATTCTCCTCAGGCTTCTCCCGACCTCTCTCCTCCTCGGCCGCCCCACCTCCCCAGCCTCCGCTCCCGCCCCAAGGCGTCCGCGATCGCCGCGAAGGCGACCGCGTGCCCGCGGGCGTTCGCGTGGACGCGGTCGGCGGCGTAGATGCCGGGGTCGGCGGCGAGCGGATGGTGGTGGGTGTCGATGTGGACGCCGCCGAGGCTCCCCGTCAGCTCGGCGGTGAGGGCGTCGAGCGTGTCGAAGCGGCGGGCCATGCCCTCCGCGTACTCCGGTGGGACGAGGCCCGACCGGGCGAGGTCGAAGAGGCCGATGGTGACGACGACGGCGCCGCTCTCGGCGAGCGGGGTGAGGAGCGCGGCCAGTCCGGCCCGCAGCGCGTCCGGGTCGAAGCTCCGGAAGGCGTCGTTGCCGCCCGCGCTCACCATCACCACGTCCGGCGCGAACTCCAGGGCGGGGACGAGCTGCCGCTCCCGGATCTCGGCGAGCAGGAGGTGGGGTTCGGCCAGGTCGAGCGCGGCGAAGCCGGGGCGGGTGGCGGCGAGGGCGTCGGTGAAGCGGTCGGCGAACGACCGGTGGCGGTAGCCGGGGAGCGGGTCCATCACCCCGGCGGTGACGCTGTCGCCGAGCACGGCCAGCCGGTTCCACGGGAGGCCGCCGAGCAGCGCGGCGGCGGCGTCGGCGGGCATGCAGTACGGATCGTCGGACTCGACGGGATCCGTGCGGCGCGGATTCCGGACGGGGTGCGGGGGGACGGTCATCGCCGGTCTCCTTCGAGGGTGCGCGGGGTGGCCGCGGCGGCGGGGCGCGGCGGGGGAGGGGGCGTGAGCCGCAGGGCGAGACCGCCGGCCGCCGCGGCCAGGTTGACGGCGGTGGCGAACCCGTACACGGCGGCGTACGGCTCCGCTCCCGCGCCCGCGACCTCCGCGATGATCACGGCCGTGGCGGCGATGCCGAGACCTCCGCCGACCTGGCGGGCGGCCATGACCATGCCCGTCGCGGCGGCGAAGTCCCGGGGGGCGACGGAGAGGGCGGCGGCGCTGGAGATGCCGACGGTGGCCAGGCCGACGCCGACGCCCATCACCACTCCGGCCGGGAGCCACAGCGTCCAGAAGCGCGGCTCGGCGTCGATCAGCAGGGCCAGGACCCCCGTCGAGGCGGCGATGAGGGCCGAGCCGCCGGCCACCATCGTGCGCGGGGCGAGGGCGACGGGGAGCCGCCCGACGCCGACGCCGACGGCGGCCGTGACGAGCGCCGCCGGGCTCATCGCGAGACCGGCCTCCAGGGTGGAGTAGCCCCAGGCGCCGGTCAGGAAGAGCACGCCGAGCAGCATCGTCGTGAACAGCGCGGTGCCGTACGCGAACGAGGCACCGGTCGCGACGGCGAACGGGCGGCCGCTGAGCAGGTCGAGCCGGAGCGCGGGGCGCGGGTGCCGGAGCGCCCGCAGCACGGTCGCCACGCCCGCCACGACGGTGACGGCGGCGGCGGTCAGCACCTGTGCCGACGCCCAGCCGTGGTCGGGGCCCTGCGTCAGGGCGTACACCGCCGCGCCGACGCCGAGGGCGAGGAACAGACCGCCGAGCAGGTCGGGGGCCCGCCCCGCGCGGGACTCGCCGCTCGGCAGCTTCCGGCCGGCGATCAGCACCCAGGCGCCCACCGGCAGGTTGAGGCAGAACAGGGCGCGCCAGTCGAGGACTTCGACCATGACGCCGCCGAGTGCCGGACCCGCGGCGGCGGCCAGGGCACCCGCCGCGCTCCACACGCCGATCGCGGCGCGCCTGCGTTCGGCGGGGATCTCCGCGAGGACGAGCCCCAGGGAGGCCGGGACCAGCAGGGCCGCCGCCAGGCCCTGGACGGCGCGGGCGCCCAGCAGGACGGGCAGGTTCGGTGCCGCCGCGATCAGCAGGGACGACGCGGTGAAGACGGCGACGCCGACCAGGAAGAGCCGGGCCCGGCCGACCGCGTCGGCCAGCGGCCCGGCCGGCGCGAGCAGGGCCGCGAAGGGGATCACGTACGCGGTGGCGACCCACGAGACGGTGGTCAGCGAGACGCCGAAGTCGGCGGCGATCGGCGGCACCGCCAGGTTGGTGACGGTGGCGTCGAGGAAGCTCAGGAACGTGCCGGCGCAGGCGAGGAGCAGCGCGAGCGAGGCGCGCCGGGCGGCGGGGCCGCCGGCGGGTGAGGGCGCGGAAAGGGCCCCCGGAGAAGGCGAGTTGGGGGAAGAGGATCCGCGAGAGGAGTCGGGGAAGGAGTCGGGGGAGGAGGCGGGGGAGGAGCCGGGGGAGGAGGGGACGGAAGACGTCATGGCGAGGATTTAAGAGTACGACCGTTCGTACGTCAATGCCGTACGGTCGTTTGCTAAAGTGGCCGCCATGGCAGGACGCGCATCGGCTCAAGCAGCCCTCGAAACGCGGCGATCGGTCCTGGAGGCCGCCGCCGAGATCGCCTCCAGGGAGGGCCTGGACAGCGTCACCATCGGCCGCCTCGCGGAGGTGCTCGGGATGAGCAAGGCGGGCGTGATCGGTCAGTTCCGCAGCAAGGAGAGGCTCCAGCTGGAGACCGTGGACCTGGTCGTGGAGAGCTTCCGCGTCCGCGTCTGGCGGCCGGTGCGCCATCTCGACGCCGGACTGCCGCGCCTGCTGGCGGTGTGCGCGGCCTGGGTGAGGTACGCCGTCGACCCCGGCTACTCAGGGGGCTGCCTGCTCACCCAGGTCACCTACGACTACGACGGCCGCGCCGGAGCCGTGCACGACCGCATCGCCGAGAGCCGGACCCGCTGGCGGGACGTCCTCGGTCGCGACGTCGACGCGGCCGTCGCCGCCGGGGACCTCCCGTCCGGGACCGACACCGCCCAGGTCGTCTACGGGCTGGAGTCCCTGGCCGGCGGCGTCACTCCGGCGCGCCTCCTGCACGGCGACAGCCGTACGGAGGAGTGGGCGCTGCGCGGCATGTACGCCATCCTCGGTGTGCGGCCGTCGAACTGACGGGTCGTCACAGCCGTATGTCGGCCTGTCGTCTCGCGCACCGCGTCCTCGATCAGGTCGGCGATCTCCTGCGGTCGGGACGCCAAGGAGGCGTGGTTCGCGTCGAGTTCGACGATCTTCCGGCGGTTCATGCGCTGGGCCATCTTGCTCCGCCACGCCGGGCGCCGTCACGCCGGGCGCCGTCACGCCGTCGCCGAACGTGGAGCCGAGCGGCGCCTTCTGGGTGACCGCCATGACGAGGGCCTCGTCCGCCGACAGGTCCTGGGCGAAGCTCTCGTGGAACGCGGCGGGTGGCATCTCCTGGCTGAGCCGCCGGGGCTCTCGCCGGCGTCGGGCGCGAAGGCGGCGACGTACACCGGGGTGGTGACGTTCGGCAGGTCGCCGTGCGCGCGCCGCGCTGCGGCGGGCCGGAAGGGTGTCGGCCCGCCCGGCCCCAGGGACGTGCGCCGGAGAGCTGCTCGCGGGCCGCCCCCGGTGGCGCCCGTCCGTCGTGCGGCAGCGCCGACGGCCCGGCTCGGCCGCCCCGCCCCCTCCGATCGGAGCAGGGCGGGGCGGCCGGAGCGGTCAGGCGGGGTCGGGCTCGATGGTCAGCTCGACGCGGTCCGTGTAGGCGCGGACCTCCGCGACCGGGTCGGCGTCCCACGGCAGGTCCGCGACGACGTAGGCCGAGCGGCCGGACGAGTCGTGGAGGGCGCCGAGGCGGGAGCCGCGGGCGAGGGCGACCATGACCGAGGCGCAACGGGCGGGGGCGTCCGGGGTGGTGGCCTCGACGAGGGGCCAGACGGCGTCGTCGACGATCCAGGAGACCGGCTCGCCCTCGTAGCGGACGTCCGTCAGCCGGCCGGGCGTGTGCTCGACGAAGCGCTGGACGGCCCGGCGGGTGGGGGCCGGGTAGTCGGGGCGCACGCCGAGGGCGAGGTCGACGATGGCCGGCTCGATGGGGCGGCCGGTGGCGAGGTGCCACATCATCGTGATGGCGTCGCCGGGGAGCCGGGCGGCGATCTCCATGAGGACCGGCTGGCCGTCGCGCAGCCGGAACTCGGCGTGGGTGATGCCGCTGTCGAAGCGCAGCGCCTTGAGGATCGCGGCGTTGGCGGCGACGAGCGCGTCCGAGTGGGCGAGCGGCAGGTCGGCCGGGCTGGTGTGGCCGATCTCGGTGAAGTAGGGGCTGTCGTCCTCGTTGGTGAGCTTGGCGGTGACGCCGCTCCACAGCAGTTCGCCGCGGTGGACGAGGGCCTCGACGGAGAACTCGGGCCCGGTGACCAGTTCCTCCACGAGGATCGTCTCGTCCGGCTCGTAGGCGGTGAGCGCGGCCCGCAGCTCCTCGTCGTTCTCGACCCGGACGACGCCGGAGCTGAACATCCGGCCGGCCGGCTTGACGACGGCGGGGTACGCGTCGGCGGTCGCGGACTCCCGCTGATGGGGGGCGAAGGCCCGCCAGGCGGGGCCGTGGTCCCGGAGGACGACCCGCTGCATGACCTTGTCGCGGCAGACCCGGGCCGCCCAGGCGCCGGGACCCGGCAGGCCGAGCGCGTCGGAGAGCACCCCGCAGGGGTCGACGAAGACCTCGCCGCTGCAGATCACCCCGCGGATGTCGTAGTCCGCTATCCAGTCCTGCACGGACGCCAGGACCCCGGCGATCACGGCGTCCGGGAACTGGCGGACGGCCCGGATCCGCGACAGCGGGTGGGCCGGGTCCTCGATGTGTCCGGTCAGCTTCGCCAGGTCGGTGGTGGGGCCGACGACGACCAGCGGCGCCAGCCCGCGCTCCGCGATGTCGGTGATCAGGCGGTGCTGGCGGGCGAGGGCCGCCAGGTCGCTCATGACGATCACGGCGGGCGGACGTTGGCTCTGACGGTTCAACGGAGCTCCTCCGGTGGGATGCGGATGCACGGTCGTGGAAGATCCAGCTTGCCCGGCCGCTGCGCGCCCGGTCTGTCGATACGTCAATTCGGGGACCGCTGCGCCGGATTGGCCGGAAATCTGCGCCCGCAGCCGGGGGCGGGACTACTGGCGGTAGGTCGAGAGGAAGCGGCCGATGCGGTTGATCGCGGTCTCCAGGTCGTCGGCGCGGGGCAGCGTGACGAAGCGGAAGTGGTCCGGGCGGTGCCAGTTGAAGCCGGTGCCCTGGACGATGTGGATCTTCTCGCGCAGCAGCAGGTCGAGGACGAGCCGCTCGTCGTCGACGATCTTGTGCACCTCCGGGTCCAGCTTGGCGAAGGCGTACAGGGCGCCCTTGGGCTTGACGCAGCTCACGCCCGGGATCTCGTTCAGCGCCCGCCAGGCGACGTCGCGCTGCTCGGTGAGCCGGCCGTTCGGCAGCGTCAGGTCGTGGATGGACTGGCGGCCGCCGAGCGCGGCCTGGACGGCGTACTGGGCCGGCACATTGGGGCACAGGCGCATGCCGGCCAGCATGGTCAGGCCCTCCAGGTAGTCCGTGGCCCGCCCCTTGGGGCCGGAGACGACCAGCCAGCCGCTGCGGAAGCCGGCCACCCGGTAGGACTTGGAGAGGCCGTTGAAGGTGAGCGTCAGCACGTCGTCGCTCAGCGCGGCGAGGCAGTGGTGCTCGGCGTCGTCGTAGAGGATCTTGTCGTAGATCTCGTCGGCGAGCACCATCAGGCCGTGGCGGCGGGCGAGTTCGAGGATGCCCTCCAGGAGCTCCTTCGAATAGACCGCGCCCGTGGGGTTGTTGGGGTTGATGACGACGATGGCCTTGGTGCGGTCGGTGATCTTCGACGCGATGTCGTCGAGGTCGGGGAACCAGTCCGCCTCCTCGTCGCACAGGTAGTGCACGGGCCGGCCGCCGGCGAACCGCACCACCGCCGTCCACAGGGGGTAGTCGGGCATCGGCACCAGGACCTCGTCGCCGTCGTCGACCAGCGCCTGCACGGCCATCTGGATCAGCTCGGAGGCGCCGTTGCCCAGGTAGACGTCGTCCACGGTCACGCCCGTGACGCCGCGCTGCTGGTAGTACTGCATGACCGCGCGCCGGGCCGGCAGGATGCCCCGGGAATCGCTGTAGCCGTGCGCGTTGGGCAGGTTGCGGATGATGTCCTGGAGGATCTCCTCCGGCACCTCGAAGCCGAACGGCGCCGGATTGCCGGTGTTCAGCCGCAGGACGCTGTGACCCGCCTCCTCCAGGGCGTTGGCCTGGTCGACGACCGGGCCACGGATCTCGTAGCACACGTCCTTCAACTTGCTGGACTGTCGAAACGTCATCTGCGGCCTCCCGACCGTCACTGTCACCGTCATCCGCGCCGCTGTGGCTGCTTCGTTCTACCAAGTACCCACTTGGAAAGTCCAACCTTTTGGCTATGCTGGCCACCATGCCACGCCGAAGCTACGACCAGTACTGCGCCGTCGCCCGAGCCCTGGACGCGGTGGGGGAGCGCTGGAGTCTGCTGATCGTCCGGGAGCTCCTGAACGGCCCGCGGCGGTACACCGACCTCCACGCCGACCTCCCCGGCGTCTCCACCGACATCCTCGCCAGCCGGCTCAAGCAGCTGGAGGGCGAGGAGCTGGTCGAGCGCCGCCGCCTGGAGCGGCCGGCCAACGCGACCGTCTACCAGCTCACCCCGCGCGGGGCCGAACTGCGCCCGGTCGTCCAGGCCCTGGCCGCCTGGGGCCTGGACGCGCTCGGCGACCAGCGGCCCACGGACGCCGTCCGCACCCACTGGTTCACCGAACGCGACCCGGCCGGCGCGGCCGCGTCCGGCACGGCCCGGGAAGGGGACACGGTCGCGACACGCTGACGACACCGGGCGGGAGGCTCAGCCGCCCACCGGCGCGTCAGCGACGGCGCCACGTGCCCGGAGGCTCGGGCGTCCACGGTCGCGGCCATGACGGCGGCGCCTGCCGGGAGGCTCGGGCGTCCACGGTCGCGGCCATGACGGCGGCGCCTGCCGGGAGGCTCGGGCGTCCACGGTCGCGGCCATGACGGCGGCACCTGCCGGGAGGCTCAGGCGTCCACGGTCGCGGCCACCGACTCGCCCAGGATGCCGAGCCCCTCGGACAGTTCCTCGTCGGTGGCGGTGAGCGGCGGCAGCAGCTTCACCACCTCGTCGTCGGAGCCGGAGGTCTCCACCAGCAGACCGCGGGCGAACGCCGCGTCGGCGACCCCCCGGGCCACCTCCGCCTCCCGGAAGGCCAGGCCCCACGCCAGGCCGCGCCCGCGCCGGGCCGACACCTGCGCCGGGTACCGCTGGGCGAGGTCGCCGAGCCGCTCCTCGAAGTGCGCGCCCCGCACCTCGGTCTGCTTCTCCAGGGCGCTGTCCGCCCAGAACTCCCGCAGCGCCGCCGCCGCCGTCACGAAGGCGGGGTTGTTGCCGCGGAACGTGCCGTTGTGCTCGCCCGGCCGCCAGACGTCCAGCTCGGTGCGGAAGAGCGTCAGCGCCATCGGCAGCCCGTACCCGCTCAGGGACTTGGACAGGCAGACGATGTCCGGGGTGATCCCGGCCGCCTCGAAGCTGAAGAACGGCCCGGTCCGCCCGCAGCCCATCTGGATGTCGTCCACGACCAGCAGGATGCCCCGCCGCTCGCACAGCTCCGCCAGGTCCGCCAGCCAGGTGTGCCCGGCCGGGTTGACGCCGCCCTCGCCCTGCACCGTCTCCACGATGACGGCGGCGGGCAGCTCCATTCCGCTGCTGCGGTCGTCGAGCATGCTGTCGAGCAGCTTCAGACCCGACACCTCGCCTCCGGCGAAGCCGTCGTACGGGAGCCGCCAGGTGTGCCCCAGCGGCACCCCGGCCCCGCCGCGCTTGGACGCGTTCCCGGTGACCGCCAGGGAGCCCAGCGACATGCCGTGGAAGGCACCGGTGAAGGCCACCACCGTGTGACGCCCCGTCACCTTCCGGGCCAGCTTCAGCGCGGCCTCCACGCTGTTGGTGCCGGTCGGGCCGGGGAACTGCACCCGGTAGTCGAGCCCCCGCGGACCCAGGACCCGCGCCCCGAACTCGCGGAGGAAGTCCTCCTTCGCCACCGTCAGCATGTCCAGGCTGTGCGCGATCCCGTCCCGCTCCAGGTAGTCGAGCAGCGCCCGCTTCAACACGGGATGGTTGTGACCGTAGTTGAGGGCGCTCGCGCCCGCGAAGAAGTCCAGGTAGACGCGGTCGTCACGGTCGGTGAGCCGGCTGCCGCGGGCCTGGTCGAAGACCACGGGCCAGTTCCGGCTGTAGCTGCGGACCTCGGATTCGAGGCGGGAGGCGTTCATGAGGGGTCTCCTCGGAGAGGGGTGGGAAAGGTACGGAGGGAACGACCGGCCCGCTCAGGCACCGGACAGGAACGGAACGGCGAGCACCGCCACGCCCGCGAGCACGGCCAGCAGCAGCGCCCCGGCGGCCCGCAGCGGCGGCCCGCCGTGACGTACGGCCGCGACGGCGCCCAGCGCGTACCCGACCAGCGCCGCCGCGGCGGGACCGAGCAGCAGCAGGGGCACGCCGCCGTCCCGCGCCCCCGCCCAGGCGAAGGCGCAGCACGCCGCGCCGACGGCCAGGACCAGCCAGGGGGCAGGCGTGCGGCGGGCGGACCCGGCGGGGCGCAGCCGGGCCGCGATCCGGGCCGCGGTGCGGACGTTGGTGAGGACGTACGAGGTCAGGACGGCGGCCGTCGCCACGGCGAGCACCCATCGCGCCGGCGCCGCGACCGGGGCACCGGCACCCCGCCCCTGGACCGCAGCGAGCCCCAGGTAGGCGACCGCCACGCACGCCGCCCCCAGGACCACACCGGCGGCGGTGCGCCGCGGCCCGGCCCCGACCGCCGGGACGGCCGCGGTGACGGACTCCCAGCCGACGCCGGCGAAGAACAGTGCCGCGAGCGCCAGCCACAGGCCGCCCGGCTCCGACAGCCCCGACGGCGCCAGCGCCGTCCCCGGCCCCGGATCGGCCGGCCAGAACCAGACGGCGCACGCCAGCGCCAGCGCCCCGGCGGCCCACGGACGCCACCGGAGCAGCGCCGCCGGGAGCGTCAGCGGGGCCAGCGCCCCCGCCACGCCCACGGCGAGCACGCCGAGGGCGAGCGGCAGCCCGTCCGCCCCCGCCGCCGGCGGCACACCGTCCGCGGCGGTCAGCAGCGCCGTCGCGGCGAACCAGGCGATCGCGGCCTGCCCGGCGGTGAAGGCGACGGCGAAGACGCCGTCCACCGTCCGCTCCGCCCAGGTGCCGAGCAGCGCCCCCGCCGCCCCCGCGAGGGAGACCGGGCCGAGCCGGGCGCGGACCAGTTCCGCCAGCACCAGGGCGACCGAGCCGCCCAGCAGGACGTGCGCCGCCCAGACGAGCGGGCCGGCCCCGCCCGCCAGGGCCGTGACGACCGGCGGCATCACCAGCAGCCCGGCACCCAGGACCCCGCCCGCGACCCGGCCGGCGATCGCCCGCTCGGGCCGCGTCGCCGCCGCCGGGGCGCCGGCCGGCGACCCCTCGCCGGTCGCCGCGTCGAAGGCGTCCGGAGGCTCCGTCACGGGAGGCGCTTCCGGAGGCTCTCCGCGATGACCTTGGCCCGCAGCGACAGCAGGCTGAACGAGCCGGCATCACCGATGCCGTGGCTGGACTCGCACAGGCCGTTGAGGAAGAGCGGCGGCGTCTCGGGCGCCACCGGCCGCACCTCGTAGTCCGGTCCGACGGCCAGATAGCCGTGGGCGTCGAAGGCGAACTCCTCCGCGAGCCCCCGCATCAGCGCCGGGACGCGCTCCTGGTGGGGGGCCGGGCCGAGGTCGCGGAAGCCGGTGGCCAGCACGACGGCGTCGGCCTCGTGCACCTCCGACTCCCCGGTGTTCAGCTCGTCCACGCTCATCCGGACGCCGTCCTCGCCCACCTCCAGGGACCGCACCTGCCGGCTGCCGCTGACGAACACCCGCTGCTCGCCGTCGAGCCGCTGCTCGTAGATCAGCCGGTACAGCTCGCGCAGCACGTCGCCGTCGGCGGACGAGTAGTTCGTCAGCCGCATGAAGCGGTCGATGGCGTCCTTCCGCTCCCGCGAGGCCCCGTAGTAGTAGTCGGTGAAGCCGGGGAAGTACCCCTCCTCGCTGAACGGACTGGTGTCCTTCTCGCGAAGCGTCAGCGACCTTACGAGCGTGGTGACTTCGGCCTTCGGATAGCGCCGGGCGAGGTCCAGCGTCAGCTCCACCGCGCTCTGGCTGCCGCCGACCACGGTCACCCGGCGCGGCACCACCCCCGACTCCTCCAGCTCCCGCAGGGCCGGCAGGTACCGCGTCAGGTGGAAGACGCGCGGCGAGTCGACCGCGTCGAAGGGCTCCGGGACGTACGGGGCGCGACCGGTGCCGACGACCAGGACCCGCGCCTGGAGGGTCTCCCCGGCCGAGGTGGTGACCGTGTAGCGGGGCCGGCCGTCACCGTCCCGGTCGAGCGTGACGCCGGTGACGCGCGTGCCGTAGTCGACGAGCCGGTCGAAGTGACCCGCCGCCCAGGTCACGTACTGCGCGTACTCCTTGCGCAGCGGGAACTCCATCGGGAGGTTGAGGTGGTCGAGCAACCGCCCGTTCTCGAAGAGGTAGTTGATGAAGCTGTAGCGGCTGCGCGGATTGCGCAGCGACACCAGGTCGCGCACGGGGTGGTTCTGGATGTCCGAGCCGTCGAGCATCATCGCGCTCTGCCAGGACGGCCCCGGGCGGGCCTCCAGGAAACGGACGTCCAGGTCGTGCCCCTCTTCTTCCAGGGCGATGGCCAGGGCCAGGTTGGCCGGACCGAAGCCGATGCCGAGCACGTCGTGGCAGCGGATCACTGTTCCCCCTTGACGAAAACGGATAGGAGTCGTGCAGCCGGAGCCCGCCCGCGGCGGGCACCGGGTCGGACACCGAGCAGGGCGCCGGGTCAGGCGTCGGACAGGACCGCGTCCGCGATGCGGCGGCCGGCCTCCGGCGCCGTCTTGACGCCGCCGCCGTTCCAGCCCCGCACCGCCCAGACACGCGGTACGCCGGTCCCCGTGAGCAGCCCGGACGCCGGACCGCCGCCGTCCGGCTCGCCGTAGGCGTCGGCGGCGCGGATCGTGTCGAGGTACGGCGCCGACGCGAGCCACGGGAAGTGGGCGGTGAGCGCGGCGACGGTCGCCCGCGCGTGCCCGGGGTCCGGCGGCGCGCCGACCGGCGCGTCCCAGACCAGGTGCGGCATGCCGATCAGCGTCCGGTCGGCGCCGACCGGCTTGGCGTACAGGCCGGTCCTGAGGTCGACGAAGGTCGCGTGGTCCGGCACGGCCGGGCCGCGCCCGACCACGCTGACCTGGATCGACCGCGAGCGGACCGGAGCGGCGGGCCGGAGCCCGGGCGCCGGGTCGGCCGCCCACGGCCCGACCGCCGACACGACGGCCCCGGCCAGCACCGTGCCCGCGCCGGTGACCACCGCCGGGCGTCCGCCGCGCGTCTCCACCGCCCGCACGGGCACCCCGCAGCGGACGACGGCGCCGTCCGCGCGCGCCTGCTCCAGCCAGTCCGCCGTGACCTCCGCCGGGGCGACCCAGCCGGCCTCGGGCTCGACCAGCGCGATCCCGCCGGCCAGCCCGACGCCCGCCGCGTCCGCGGGACCCGCCACCACGTGCGCCGAGGTGCCGAGGGCCGCGTTGATCCGCTCCGCGGCCGCCCGCAGGACGGCCTCCCGGGCGGGGTCGGCGACGGTCACCGCGCCGACCGCGCGCAGGGGCGCCCGCCCCGACGCCCAGAGCGCCGGGTCCCGGTAGGCGGCCAGGCCGGCCAGGGCCAGCGGGGCGATCGCCGGATCGGGGTCGTAGGCGCGGACCATGCCGCCGGAGGAGCCGGTCGCCCCGGCGGCGCCCGGGCGGGGCGCCTGCTCCAGGACGACGACGGCCGCGCCCCGGCGGGCCAGGTGGTGCGCGACGGCGGCGCCGGTGATCCCGGCGCCCACCACCACGACGTCCGCCGCGGCGGGAAGCTCCCCGCCGCCCGCGGGACCGGTCGGGTCGGCGTCGCTCACGAGCGCCCGCTCGCGGGCGCGGGCGCCGCGCACCGGGTGCCGGAGGGCAGGAAGGACCAGTCGGCCTCGCGGACCGGCTCGCCCGGCAGGCCCAGCCACGCCCAGACCCGCTCGGCGAGCCCCGGCGTGACCGGCCACGCCAGCGCGGCGAACACCTTGGCCGCCAGGTATTCGAGCGCCAGACTGGTCCGGGCCTCCTCCGCGAGCGACGGCACCTGGCGGGCCACCCGCTCCGTCGCCCGGAACTCGGCGCACCGCTTCACGAAGGACTCCAGCAGCTCGACGTATCCCCGCGCGCTGAACGCCTCCGGCAGGACCAGACCGTCGAGTTGACGGGTCACCAGGTTCAGGTACCGGTAGAACTCGCGGTGCGCGTCCGTCCAGGCGCCCGTCCCCGGCACCACGCCGTCGCCCGGGCCGCCCAGCTCCGCGAAGCCGTCGAGCCACGCGTGCGCCGCGAGGTACAGCGGGTCCTCGGTCAGCCGGCCGGCGCGCTCCTCGGTGATCCGGGTGACCCGGCCCTCCGGGGCGTCCCGCAGCAGCGCGAGCCGTACCGCGTCCGCCCCCGACGCGTCGAGGGCGTCGTCGGCCCACACGGCGTGACCGCGGCTGGTGGAGAACTTCTCGTCGCCCAGGTGCAGGAACTGGTTGGTGACGAACGCGGCCGGCAGGTGCTCGCCCAGCCCGGCGGCGAAGGCCAGCACCGGCAGCAGCACCGCGTAGTAGAAGCTGTTGTCGTAGCCGAGGAAGAGCGCGATCCGGGCCGGTCCGCCCTCCTCGGCCTCGGCCTTCGCCGCGTCCAGGAAGGTGAGGGCGAGGTCCGCCCAGGCGTCGAGCGCCCGGCCCTCGCCGAGGTCGACGCCCCACCCGGTGGTCCGGGCGAGCCGGTACGGCGGCAGCCCCTCGTCGAGCAGCCGCTCGACCAGGATCCGCAGGTCGGGGGCGGTGGCCGTGACCCGCAGATACTCCCGCAGCTCGTCCGCGTACGCGTTCAGGTCGAGCCAGAGCGCCCGCTCCGGGCGGGTGACGGCCGCCGTGCCGCAGATCCGGCACTGGACGCCGGTCAGCTCCCGGGCCTCGTTGGGCCGCCCGCACGCCTCGCAGATCTCCCCGTCGCTGGCGGCCGCGCAGTGCGCGCACGCCCCGCGGGCGAACGCCTGGTGGAGGGAGAGGTCGCAGCTCGGGCAGTACGCGGTCTCCCGCTCCTCCTCCCGTACCGCGGGCGACGCGGCGACCCGGTCGAGCAGCGCCCGGATCCGGTCGGCGTGGCCCGGGTCCCCGGCGGGCCGGGTGAGCCGGTCGACGCCGACGCCTGCCGCGCGCAGCGTCGCCACGATGCCGTCGCCCTCGGCCGTGGCCACGGCCTCCGGGGTCGTCCCGTTCAGCCGGGCGGCGGCGGCCACGTACGACTGGTGGTCGTCGGTGCCGGTGACGTACCGCGCGTCGCGGCCGGTGCTGCGCAGCGCGCGCACCAGCAGGTCGGCGCGGACGTACGGGCCGGCGAGGTGGCCCAGGTGGAGGCCGCCGTTGGGGGTGGGCGGCGGGCAGAACACCAGGGTGCGGTCGGCGAGCCGGTCCCGCGGGGGAGCCTTGTCGAGGACGGCGACGGCGCTCGGGATGTGCTCCCAGTACACCGAGACGATGTCGAACGGCTCGTCGTGGTCGTTGCGGATCTCGTGGAAGCCGAACGGCGACAGGTAGCAGACGCTCCCGGGCCCCAGCTCGCGCTCCTCGTCGCCGAGCACGACGACCGCCCTTCCGGCCAGGACGATGAACATCTCGCCGTCCTGGTGGGCGTGGCGCTTCGAGGCGGTGTGCGCGGGGACGCTGCCGAAGACGGAGCCGAACGGCAGCCCCTCGATGTCGGTCGCGGACAGCATGGGTTGCAGGTGCATCTCGTACGACCAGCTCATCGCCGACCGGTCGAAGGCGCGCGTGATCAAGGGGACCCCCTGGTGGAGTGGGAAGGGACGGGCGGGGCGGCGTCAGGAGCCGCGGCGCTCGGCGGCGCCGCGCAGCCGCGCCGGGGCGCCGTCGGCGTCGAACGGCGCGCGGAAGGAGAACGCGAACGGCGAGGGCCCGTGGTCGTGCAGGTGCTCCAGCCGGGCGCAGGCGTCCGCCCAGGTGGGTACGGTGTCGTCGGAGACCCACCAGGCCGCGTACGTGGGCCACTCCGGCTTCAGGAACCACTCGTGCCGCCGGCCGAGCGTGGAGCGGTGCAGCCCGCTGTAGGCGAAGGCGAGGACGGAGTCCAGGTCGGCCCAGAGGGAGAGGGTGGAGGCCCGGCTGTCGGTGTCGTCGGTGCGGCCGCCGGTGTAGAACCGGGGCACCTCGAACTTGCCCCACGCGCCCCAGTCCCGCTGGAAGTTGGTGAGGTGGCTCTGGCCGGGGTCCTCCTTGGCCCGGGCGATGAAGCCGGGGCTGCGCTCCGCCTCCTCGAAGGTCGGCGGCGTCAGGTCGTCGAACTCCTGGACCTCGGGGTTCCCGTACGGCTTCTTCAGGATCGCGAACGTGGTGAACGCGACACGCGGCATCGGTCGGTGTCCTTCCCTGGGGAATTCCGGTGCTGGAATTCCGCTGCTGGATGTCCGGGGGTGGGGGGTGAGGGACGGGGGCCGTCGAGGGGGCGCTAGCGACGTGCGGCTCCCGCGCCGCGGGCCATCAGGCCGCGCATGAAGGCGCGCTGGAACTCGGCCGGCATGATCATGCGCCCGGTCAGGGCCAGGTACTTCGCGGCGAGCTCCTGGTCCGCGCAGATGGTCTCGAACATCCGCTTGCGGGTGGCCTCGTCCTTGCCGACGAGGGAGTCCCCGCAGATCCCCTCGGCGTGCGGCAGCAGGGTCTTCTCGAACTCCCGCCGGTAGGCGTCGAGTCCGTCGCGGACCCCGTCCGCGTCCAGGTTCCGGCCGGCGAACGAACGGGCCAGCAACTGGGCGGTGAGGAGGGCGAATCCGCAGCCGACGCCGCTCATCGCGTCCAGCGACAGGGCCGCGTCGCCCACGAACGGCACGGAGCCGGCCACCGGCCGCCGGAGGAGACTCGGATAGTCGCTGTAGCCGAGCAGCGGGCCCTCCGGGACCGCGTCGGCCACCGACGGCGCCTCCGCCAGCCCGTCGAAGTACTTCAGGAACTCCTGCATCCGGCCCTCGGGGCCGCGCCGCCACCCCTCGACCCGCGCCTTGTCCGCGAAGAGCACCAGCTCGGTCCGGCCGTCGACGAGCGGATAGCTGCAGGCCAGGTCCTGCTCGTTCATCACGAAGACCGAGCGGTTGTCCGGCGGTGCCTCGATCCCCCTGAAGTAGCCGAAGAGCGCGGCGCGTTCGTTGGGCCGGCTCTCGGCCTCGTTGCCGAGCAGCCCGGCCAGCCGCGAGCGCCGCCCGTCCGCCGCCACCACGAGGCGTGCCCGGTACCGCCGTTCACCGGCCTCGCCCCGCGTGTGCACCACGGACCAGCCGTCGGCGCCCTCCTCGACGCCCTCCACCCCGGTGGCCTCCGCGAACCGGACGCCGTGCCGTCGCGCCGACTCACGGATCGCCGGGTCGAGGACCCGCCGCTCCAGGTTGAGCGCGTACGACTCCGGCCGCTCGGGGTCGTATCCGGTGCCCGGCGTCTCGACCACGCCCCCGGGCGTCACGAACACCGCCTTGGTCGCCACCGACCAGGACGGCTCGCGCAGGTGGGCGAGCCCGAGGGCGTTGAGCAGCGGCACCGTGTGCGGCTGCACGAAGTGGGTGCAGAGCTGCTTGTGGTACTCCTCGGGCGTCGCCCGCTTCTCGAAGACCGCCACCCGGTACCCCATCGTGGCGAAGTGGACGGCGGTGGCGCAGCCGGCGAGGCTGCCGCCCACCACGGCCACGTCCAGCGGCCTGTCGTCGTGCTCCTCGGTGCTCACAGGACGGCTCCCCGGTTCTGGAAGGGACGGACGGTCGGTGGGACGGTGGTGCGGTCGGACGGGCGTGCCGGTCGGCTCCGGGCCGCCGGCGGTCAGCACCCGCAGCCGGCGTGGTGGCTGTGCTCCGGGGCGGCGTGGCCCTCCGTCGGGTGGCCGTCCCGCTTCCACCAGTCGAGGCCGCCGATCAGCTCCTTCACCCGGAAGCCCGCCGTCGCCAGCTTGATCGCCGTCTTGGTGGAGGCGTTGCACCCGATCCCGTCGCAGTACGTCACGTACAGCGGCGCCCGGGAGAGCCCGGCCAGCGAGTCCTGGGAGATCGAGCGGTGCGGGATGCTGACCGCGCCGGGGATGTGCTCCGCCGCGTACGACTCGCTGCTGCGCCCGTCGACGACGACGAGGTCCTGGCCGGCCGCGAGGGCGTCGCGGAGGTCGGCCGAGTCGATCTCGTAGGCGAGCTTGGCCTGGTAGTAGGCGAGCTGGTCGTTCTGCTCCCGGGGCTCGGCGGCGGCGGTCTCGGCGGCGGGCCGCTCCTCCGGCCCGCCCAGGAACCGGCCGGCGATGGCGTACAGGTCGCCGAGGGTGCTGGGCGTGACGAGGGAGTCCGCGTGCTCGCCGAGGTCGACGCCGGCGTCCTCCAGGAGGGTGACGAGGACGCTGATGGTGAGCAGGGAGTCCAGGCCCAGGGTGTTGAGCGGGGTGGCGTCGGGGAGCGGGGCGAGGTCCACCGGCTTCCCGAGCGCCGTCTCCAGGTAGGCGGCGACCTTCTCCTTGACCGGGTCGTTCACCGCTGTGGTCATATCTCCTCCTTGTCGGCGTCGTCGAAGGGTTCGACGGCGCCATCGGCCGACATGTCGAGGTACGGGGAGGACGGCGGCGCGTCCGCCGCCGTGAGCCGCTGGACCAGCAGCGGCGCGTCGGGCTCGTGACCCGGTACGGTCCGGACGAGCACCGCCGGGCGCAGGGGCTCGGGCAGGAGGCCCCGCAGGTGCTCGGTGACGTCGTGGAGCGTCCCCGCGTCCTTCGCCGTGACGGCGAGGGCGACGACGTTCCGCCGGCCCCGCGGGACGACGGCGGCGGTGGCCCGCTCGACGCCGGGACAGCCGAGGGCGGCCCGCTCGATCTCGTACAGGTGGGTGCGGCGCCCCGCGAGCCAGGTGATCCGGTCGTCGGCGTGGCGGCGCAGCACGAGCGCGCCGCCCTCGTCGTGGGCGCAGACGTCCCCGGTGCGGAACCAGCGGGTCCCGTCGGCCTCGACGACCAGCCGGGCGGTCTCCTCGGGCTGGTCGAAGTAGCCGCGCATGACCTGGGGGCCGCCGATCCAGAGCTCGCCCTCCGCGCCCGCTCCGCGGACCTCGGCCCCGTCCCGCACGAGCTTGGCGAGGGTGCCCCGCAGGGGCCGGCCGACCGGACAGGGAGCGCCGCTCTCGACGTCCCCGGTGCCGACGGTGTGGGTGAGGGCGAAGATCGTCGCCTCCGGCGGGCCGAAGGCGTGCACCAGCCGGATCCCGGGGAGCCCCGTGGTCCAGGAGCGCAGCACGTGCGGCGGGCAGACCTGAGCGCCCGTCATCACCACGTCCAGAGAAGGCAGTTTGTCGCGGGTGAGATGCCGCCCGTCCTCGGTGATCAGAGCGAGCAGCATGGTGACGGCGATCAGGTGGGTGATGCGCTGCCGTGCCAGCGTGGAGCGGAGGACGGCGCCGGCCGGGAGGCCGCGGAACTGGTGGACGAAGGCCCCGACGGAGAGGGGCAGCAGGGTGTCCAGCAGCGACACGTCGAAGTGGAACGGGGAGAGGGACAGCACCCGGGAGTCGGGTGTGAGGCCCAGCACCTCGTTGTGGCCGGCGAAGTGGGCGACCAGGCCGGCGGCGGTGATCTCGGCGCCCTGCGGCTCGCCGGTGGCGCCGGAGGCGAAGACGATGTACGCGAGGTCGTCCGGCCCGTGGGCCACGGTGGTGTGCGCGACGGGGGGCCCGTGGAGGACGCCGACCAGGCCCTCCCCGTCGAGCATCGGGACGCCGGGGAGCACCGGGGGCCGCCCGGGCGGGGTGACCACGGCGGCGGGCCGGAGCCGGTCGAGCAGCGCGTGGAGGCGGGGTCCTGGTTCCGCCGCGTCGACGGGGACGTGGACGGCGCCGCGCTTCCAGATGCCCAGGATGATCATGGGCATGACAGGCCGGGTCTCGGTGAGGACCACGACCCGGTCACCCGGGCCCACCCCCTGCCCTTCCAGCCAGGCCGCGATCCTCAGGGCGCCGTCCTCGAGCTCGGCGAAGGTGTGCCGCACGCCGCCGTCGTCGATCGCCACGCGGTCCGGCCAGCGGCGGGCCGGTCCCGCCAGCAGATCACCGAGGGCGGGCGGCGGACCCGCGGCGCCGTTGACTCCGGTCACGAGCGACCCCGTTCGTCGAGAGGAGGGAGCGGAAAGGCGGTCCGGGCGATCTCGGCGACCGCGCTTCCCGCCGAGGCCAGCCGGCCGGCGTACAGGCAGAAGTCGTGCGGGAGATCGGGGAAGTGCAGGTGCCGCAGACCGGGCGAGCGGGCGGCGGTCAGCTCCGCCCAGGCGATCCCCTCGTCCCGGAGGACGTCGCAGCCGGCGGTCACGATCGAGGTGCCCGGCAGCCGTGCCAGATCGCTCTCCGACAGTCGCATCGGATCGAAGTCCCGGGCGGAGAAGAAGGGTTCGAGGAACGAGAGGAAGGTCCGCATGGCGTCCCGGTCGAGGAAGTGGCCCTCGCCGAAGGCCCGGTAGGACGCCCGCTCGGTCCGCAGGTCGAGGACCGGGTAGAGGAGGACGATCCGCGCGAACGCCCCGGGTGACACCCGCAGGCTCAGATAGAGCGCGAGCAGTCCGCCGACGCTGTCGCCGGCCAGCACCACCGGCCGGCCCGTCGACTCCCCGCACCGGGCGGCGATGTGGTCCGCCAGGCGCTCCACCGCCACCTCGACGGTGTGCTCCGGCGCCTTGGGGTAGTCGAACGCCTCCACGGGCGCCCGCAGGGTGCCCGCCAGCGTGCGTAAGAAGGGCTGGAAGACGTCGGTCGAGTAGTAGACCATCCCGCCGCCGTGGATGTAGACGACCCAGGGGCTGTCCGGGTCCTCCCGCGGGGGCCGGACGGTGACCGAGTGCGGCCCCCGCTCGATCGCGGCGCCGTCCGCCGGGTCGACGGCGCCGCCGAAGCGGGCGATCCAGCGCTCGGCGTTGGCCCGGTCCTGCGTGAGCGAACCGGTCGACGCCCGTACCGCCATGATCCGGCGGGCGGCGGCCAGCCGCCCGAACTCGGGGTGCAGCGCCGACTCCGTGCCGGCCGTGGCCACCCCCGTCTCCGTCTCAGGCATGCCCACCCCCGTCGACGGGCCTCACGTCCCCGGCCGGGGTGAAGGCGAAGCGGGTCGCGCTCTCCTCCCGGACCGCCTCGGCGAGCCGTCCCATCAGCAGCTTCTCGTCCGTCTTGCCGGTCGAGGAGACGCTGAGCTCGGGCGACCAGGCGATCACGCTGGGCATCATGTAGGCGGGCAGCAGCTCGGCGAGCCGCTTCTCCGCCGTCGCCACCGCCGCCCGGTCCGGTGCCATCACCACCAGGGCGATCACGTCGTGGCCCAGCCGGGGGACCAGCGCGACGGCCGCCCGCTCGACGCCGGGGCAGCTCAGCACGGTCTGCCGGATCTCGCCCAGATGGATCCGCCGGCCGGCGAGCTTCACCTCGTCGTCGTTCCGGCCCCGGAAGACGATGTCGCCGTTCTCGTCGTACGCGCAGAGGTCGCCGGTGCGGTAGTAGCGGACGCCGTCCACCTCGACCACGCGCCGGGCGGTCTCCTCCGGCCGGCCGAGGTAGCCGCGCATCACCTGCTCGCCGCCGATCCACAACTCCCCGACCCGGCCCGGCTCGTGGACCGGTGACCCGTCGTCCACGATCCGCGCCTCGACCCCGCGCAGCGGCCGGCCGATCGGATAGGAGCCGACGCGGTCCGGGTCCACCCGCACGATCTCGTGGGCGACACAGACGATCGTCGTCTCGGTCGGCCCGTAGACGTTGATCACCCGGACCTCGGGCAGGCCTTCCTTCCAGACGTTGATGACCCCCGGGTCGCAGACCTCCGCGCCCGTCATCACCATCTCCAGGCACGGGAAGTTCTCCCGGGTGACGTGCCGCCCGCCCTCGGTGATCATCGTCAACAGCGTGGAGACCGCGATCAGATGGGTGATCCGCTCGCGGGTGATCAACGCCCGCATGACCGCTCCGGCGTGCATCCCGCCGAACTGGTGGACGTACGCGCCCAGCGACAGCGGCAGCAGCGTGTCCTCGATCGACACGTCGAAGTGGAACGGCGAGAGGCTGAACACCCGCGAGGCGGGGGTGAACCGGAGCACCTCGTTGTGGTTCCCGAAGTACGCGACCAGGCTGGCGACGGTGATCTCCACGCCCTTGGGCTCACCCGTGGAGCCCGAGGTGAAGATGATGTACGCCGTGGAGTCGGGCCGGTGCGGCACGGTCGGCCACTCCCGCGCCGGGCCCGCGAGGACCGCGTCCAGCTCCGCCCGGCCGGCCCAGCGGACCCCGTCGGCGACCGGCGCCCGATCGTCGAGGGCCAGCACGATCCGCGCGTCGAGCCGTTCCAGCAGTCCGCGCAGCCGCGGCTCCGGGGCCGTGCCGTCGAGCGGCACGTAGACGGCGCCGCACTTCCACGCCGCGATCGCCAGCACCGGCATCAGCGCGCTCTTCTCGGCGAGGATCGCCACCCGGTCGTCCGGGCCGACGCCCTGCCCGGCCAGCCAGGCCGCGAGCGTGGTGGCCCGCTCCTCCAGTTCGGCGAAGGTCAGGCCGAGCCGGCCGTCGTGCAGGGCCGCGCGGTCCGGCCAGTTCGCCGCGGCCGCGCCGACCAGATCGCCGAGCGCGGGCGCCGGACCGGCCTGGTCGGCGGGGTCGATCGACCACGGCGGCAGCGGGGCCGGCGGGGCCTTCGGTTCGGGCGTCTTCGTCACGAGCCGTCACGCATCCCGACGTCGTAGGTGAAACGGACCTTCTCCTTGGAGCGGGCACCCATCCGCGCGTAGAAGCCGATGCCCGGCTCGTTGTCCCGCGGCGTCTGCCACTCCGCCCAGCCGCACCCCTCGGCCCGCGCGAACTCGCGCAGCCGCTCCAGGAAGACCCGTCCGAGCCCGAGCCCGCGGTACGCCTCCTGGAGGTACAGGCAGTCCATGTGGGCGAACCGGGCGGCGCTCCAGGTGGAGAATTCGACGGTCACCGTCATGAAGCCGCAGGGCTTCCCGCCGTCCAGCGCGAGCCACCCGTACACCGCGGGCCGCTCGCCGAAGAACGCCGTACGCCAGCGCTCCACCTGCCCGTCGTCGGCGAAGTCCGCCTTCTCGTACTCCGCGTGCTCGACGCAGAGCGCGAGCAGCGCCTCCAGCTGGTCCGGCTCGATCCGCCGGACCTCGATGTCGTGCCTCACGCCCACCCCTACACCCATCCCGAGAACGTCGTGTCCAGATACGCGTCGAGGGCCGCCCGGTCGACGCTGCCGCGCGCGAGCACCGTGTTCACCCAGGCGTCGCGCTCGAACTTCACGACCTCCAGCTCCCAGACGCAGGCGATCAGGTCGCGCTGGGCGAGGGGCGCGAAGACCACGTCCCCGCCGGCCCCGGGGACCGAGCCGCGCACCCAGTGCTTCAGCATGTCGGCGTCGTACCACTGGCTCACCAGCAGATACGTTCCTTCGGCTCCGTGGTGCAGGATCAGGAAGCCGGCCGGATGGTCGCCCTCGCCCGGGGGCTCGCTCAGCACCGTGGCCGCGTGCCGCTCCAGCCACTCCGGCTTCGGCAGCTCGCCGGCCCGCTCCGGGTCCGCGAACATCGCGTAGGCCTTCAGCGTCCGCCCGTTCACGTGCACCGGCGGGAGCGCCCTCACCAGGCGCGGTGTGTAGGTCAGTGGGTTCATCCGGCGGCGTTCCCCGTCCACGGGTCCCGCTCCCTGTCGATCACGTGCCCTTCGCCTCCCAGCTGTCTCGGATCAGCGGTACGGAAGTGCATGGAACAACGCGCAGAACTGTCCTGCGCCCCGCCGTGCCGCATGGTGCCGGCCTGCGGTTCGATCGGTCTGGCTGATCCTCATATGTCGCGGTACATCCGTGCATGGGGCCGGTGCGCGACTGCGATCATAGGGACGGAGACGGCGCAGCGAAAGACCCCGCTGACCTCGCCGTTTGCGTGACACGCCGTCAACTCTCAAAGGCTTGCGGCCTGCTGTGCGATCTGCCCGCAGGACAAGGTAGCGCCAAGGGGAGAACACCGGCACTCTTCCACCGAAAGGATCCCCGACTCCCCGGCGCTCCCCCTTCACGGGCGGTTCACGCGGCTGTCCGAGAGGCGCGTGGCGCGATCCCGCCTTTCGCGGAACCGCCCCGGCCGGTATTCATTCGGTGTTCGGACCGGAGGAACCCCGGTCCCGTACCGTCCGGCCCGGTCCGACGGCGTCACGACGAAGGGACACGCATGGCATTCCGGCCACTCACGAGGGCGCGCACCTCGCTCGCGGCGACCTTCGGCGGGCTCCCGTCCGGCTTCTGGTGGCTCTGGACCGCCCAACTCGTCAACCGCGCCTGCGGGTTCGTGATGCCCCTGCTCGCCTTCTACATCACCGACGAGCTGGACCGCAGCGCGGCCTTCGCCGGCACCGTCGTCGCCGGCATCGGCGTCGGCTCCCTCCTCGCGGGACCGTTCGGCGGCGCCCTCGGCGACCGGTTCGGCCACAAGCCCACCCTCGTCGGCGCCCTCGGCGCCACCGCCGTGAGCATGATCGGCCTCGCCTACGCCCGCTCCCCATGGGCCCTGCTCGTCGGCGCCTTCGTCGTCGGCGTGGTCAACAACGCCACCCGGCCCGCCCACAACGCGCTCATCGCCGACGTCATCCCGGGCAAGGACCAGGTCCGCGCCTACTCGCTCAACTTCTGGGCCATCAACGTCGGTTACTCCATCGCGATGCTCTCCGTCGGGCTGGTCTCCCTGGTCGGCTACACCGCGCTGTTCTGGCTCAACGGCGCCACCACCCTCATCGGCGCCGTCCTGATCGCCACCCGCGTCCCCGGCCGCCCGCGGGCCGCCGCGCCCACCGGGGAAGAGGAGGCGGAGGGGTTCGGCGCCGTCCTGCGCGACCGGAGCTTCGTCGCCTTCGTCGCCGCCCAGTTCCTCGTCCTCACCATCCTGCTCCAGTCCGAGAGCGGACTGCCCATCGCAATGGGCCAGGACGGGTTCTCGCCGAGCACCTTCGGACAGGTCGCCGCGCTCAACGGCATCGTGATCGTCGCCGTCCAACTGCCGCTCACCCGGCTCTACAAGCGCTTCCCCGAGTCCTGGGTGCTCGCCGGCTCCTCCGCGCTGATCGGCGTCGGCTACTCCGTCCTCCTCCTCGGCCACACCGCCTGGATCTACGGCGCCTCCATCATCGTGTGGACCCTCGGCGAGATCGGCAACACCCCCACCAGCTTCGCGCTCGTGGCCCGGATCTCCCCGGACCACCTGCGCGGCCGCTACCAGGGCCTCTACCAGGTCGCCTGGACCGGCTCCGCCGTCGTCGCCCCGCTCGTCGGCGGCTGGGTCATCCACACCTGGGGCGCCGCCCCCCTCTGGCTCGGCTGCCTCGTCGTCGCCCTCGCCGCCGCGGCCGCCCAGCTCGGCATCGGCACCCGTCTCACCCGCCGCGTCGCCGCCAGGGAACGCGAGGAGCGGCCGGAACCCGCCACGACGTCCCCCGCCCCCGAAGCGGGCTGAACCCGGAGGGAACTCCTCCGCCCGCCCGGCCGTCCTTCCCTCCAGAAGCGGCGCGCGACCCGAGCGAGGTGCCATGCGGACGAACGACCCGACCACCCTGGAGACGACCCTGCCCGACGGCCGGAGGATGACGCTCTCCCTGCCCGCCACCGGAGCCGGCTGGGCCGCCGACGGCGTGGCAGCGCTCCGCCCGGTCCGCCCCACCCACACCGGCCGCGGCGAGGAACCGCCCGCCCTCCCCGAGCGCCCCGCGCTCCCGCTGGAGGTGGCCCTCCTGGGCTTCGGCATCTGACGCGACCGGCCGGGGGCGGTCAGCGGGCGCGGGGCGCGGTCAGAACGCGACGTCGGCGGCGTCGACGATCCGGCCGCCCATGTTCCGCTCGATCATCCGCAGCGCCGCCCGCGCCAGGTCCTCGTGGATGTGGGCGACCGCGTCCCGGGGCACCGTCACGTCCAGGTGCCGGATGTGCGCGTCCAGCGCCGAGTAGAGCACGCACTGCTCGGTGACCTGACCGGTCAGCACCAGATCCGTCACGTCCAGCGAGCGGAGCAGGTACTCCAGCGGCGTCTCGTAGAACACCGAGTGCCGCGCCTTCACCACGAACAGCGCCTCCTCGTCCGGCCGCACCGGCTCGACCAGCTCCGGATGACGGCCCCCGAGCGCCAGGTCCAGGATCTCCCCGTGGTGCGAGCGCCAGTCGCCGAAGTTGTCGTTGGCGTACACCACCGGCGTCCCCGCCGCCCGCGCCCGCCGCAGCAGGTCCACGATCGCGGGCAGCGCCGCCGCCACCGACGGCACCAGCCGCTCCGCGTCCTCGTGCGCGTACGTGTTCAGCATGTCGATCACGACGAGCGCCGAGCGAGCCATGCGAGCCACCCTCCTCCTCCGCCTACCGGTACCTCCGGCATACCGGCCCGGCCGCCGGCGCGCACCCGGAGCGGGTGCCGTCCCCGGCCCGGCGTGGTGTCCTGGGAGGGAGGGGGCGGACCGTCGCCTCACGAGGAGGAGGGATCATGCCGATCCTCGTCCACGCCGTCCTCGACGGAGTCACCACGGACCAGTACGACGCGCTCAACGCCAAACTCCAGACGATCCCCGGCATCTTCGACGGCTGCCTCTCCCACACGTGCGTGGGAACCGACAGCGGCCTGGAGATCTTCGACGTCTGGGCGAGCGAAGCGCAGATGAAGGCGTTCGGCGACAAGGTCATGCCCGTCGCGGCCGACCTCGGCTGGGCGGACCAGCCCCCGCCCCGGGTTGCCGAGGCCCACAACTTCTGGGCGCCGGGCGCCGCCTGACCGGACACGGAACGGTCACGTCCGGGGGGCGGCCGACGGCCCCGCCGACAGCGGCGGCCAGGATGGCGGCATGCGTCGACACCTGCCCCGCGCCGCCGCCGGCGCCGCCCTCCTCGCCGCGCTCGTCACCGGCTGCGCCGAACCCTCCGCCGACCCGCGCGCCGCCGCCACCCCGTCCGGGGAGGGCATGCGGTTCTGCCCGAGCCCGCCGGAGCCGCAGCTCCCGCCGGGGACGGCGTGCATCCCGCAGGACCCCGCGAGCAAGTACCGGGAGAACCATGCGTACCGCCAGGAGATGGAACTCACCGAGCAGGAACGGGCCGGCGAGCAGCAGAAGGCGGACCGGCTCGGCACCGTCCTGCGGGAGCTGGCGACCGGAAGTCCCGGGGAGACGGAGGTGCGGGCCGCCGTCGCCGCCGCCCTCGGCCTGAAGCCGAACGACGTCGAATACCGCGCCGGCGCCCAGGCCGGTCCCACGCTCCGGAACCTGGCCGTCGCCGGCGGCACCGGAAAGGTCTGCGTCAAGGGCCAGGTCACCGACTCCGGGACCGTCACCGCCGAGGTCTCCGGCCGGACCATGGACGGCACCTGCCTGCCGGGCCTCGGCGGCCACTGACGTACGACGGCGTCGGCCGCCCCCGTGCGACGCGAGGGCCCGGCGTGCTGCCCGGCCCCGCGGCGCCGGGCGGGTTACGGTCGCCGGTATGGCCGGTGACCGACGCGGATGGCTGCCCTGTCTGCTCGCCGGGGCGGTGTTCGTGGTGTGCATGGCCGGCACCACGCTCCCGACCCCGCTCTACCCCCTGTACCAGGAGGAGTTCGGCTTCTCCGAACTCACCGTCACGGTGGTCTACGCCGTGTACGCCTTCGGGGTCATCGGCGTGCTGCTCCTCGCCGGCAACGCCTCCGACACCATCGGCCGGCGCCCCACCCTCGGCTGGGGACTCGCCTTCGCGGCGGCCAGCGCCGTCTGCTTCCTGTGCGCCGACGCGCTGGGCTGGCTGTACGCGGGCCGGCTGCTGTCGGGACTGTCGGCGGGCCTCTTCACCGGCGCCGCCACCGCGTACGTCATGGAACTCGCCCCGCCCGACGGCGCCGCCCGCGCCACCCTCGTCGCCACCGCCGCCAACATGGGCGGCCTCGGCTGCGGCCCCCTCCTCGCCGGGCTCCTCGCCGAGTACGCCCCCGAGCCGCTGCTGCTGCCCTTCGCCGTCCACCTCGCCCTCGTCGCGGTCTCGGCCCTCGTCCTCCAGCGGCTGCCCGAGACGGTCGCGGAACGTCGGCCCCTCCGTGCCGTACGGCCCCGGAAACCCACCCTCCCCGCGCGCGTGCGGGCGGTGTTCGTGCCGGCGGCCGTCGCCTCCTTCGTCGGCTTCGCGCTCTTCGGCGTCTTCACCTCCGTGAGCCCCGCCTTCCTCGCCCGCTACCTGCACGTCGACAACCACGCCGTCAGCGGCCTCGTCGTCGCCCTCGCCTTCTTCGCCTCGACGGCGGGGCAGGTCGCCGCGGGCCGCGTCGGCGCCACGCGCTCGCTGCCGCTGGGCTGCGCGGTCCTCTTCGCCGGCCTCGTGCTGCTCGCCGCCGCCCTCGCCACCGACCACCTGGTGTACGTGGTCCTCGCCGCCCTCGTCGGCGGCACCGGACAGGGCCTCGCCTTCCGCGCCGCGCTCTCCGCCGTGGCCGCCGCGTCCCCGCCCGACCGGCGGGCCGCCGTCATCTCGTCCCTGTTCGTCGTCGCGTACACCGGCATCTCGATCCCGGTGATCGGCGTCGGCCTCCTGGCGGACCCCCTGGGCCTGGAGGGCGCGGGCATCGTCTTCATCGCCTGCATGCTCGTCCTGGCCGCCACGGCAGGCACCTACCTCCTCCACCGAGCCCGAACACGCGCGCGCGCCACCCCCTGAACCCGTTCCGCCGGGCGGTGCCCGTCCCGGGCCCGGCGCGGAAGCCGGACGTGCAGGGTGGGCACCGCCCAGCGGAACGCGCGCCCGCGTCACGCGGGCGCCGTCGGGGTGCCGCTCAGGTGGACCAGGCGCAGGTCGTGGTTCTCGAGGGCCAGCTCCCGCCCGGCCCCGTCGAGCAGCCGGCCGGTGATCCGGTAGACGCCGCAGTGCACGCGTCCCACCGGCCAGCGCTGGGGCGGGAGCCACACCTCGTACGGACCGCCGCGCCGGAAGTCGCCGAGCAGCGTCCGGGTGGTGGCCAGGACCCGGCCGTCCCGGGCGCGCTCCTCCTCGAAGGTCAGCCCGTCCACCTCGCCGTCCAGCCGGAAGGTCAGCCCCAGGCTCGCCACCGTGCCCTCCCCGAGGACCAGCGGCACGGCGTCCGCCCCGCCGCCGACCGGGGCCACCGGGAGGCGGCCCTGTTCCTCCGTGTGCAGCGACACGTCCAGGAGGAGGAGGGGTGAGCCTGGGGAACCGGACATGGCTAGGCGGGACCCGCGTACGGGGGACGGTCGTGGCGCGGCATCTCCTCGGACGGCGGCATGCCGTGCGGGGGGATGCCGTCGGTCGGGGTCGCGGGATCGGGCGGCGTGGCCGCGCCCGCGCTCTCGCCGGGACGGAGCCGTCCGCGCCAGCCGCCGGTCGCCCGGTCGCGGTCCTCGATGAAGTGTTTGAACCGGTGCAGGTCGCCTTCGATCCGGCTCTCCACCACCCCCATCGCCTTCGCCGCCCGGTCGGCCATGCCGGAGGCCTCCACCTCCATGCTGAGGTGCACGCGCGTGTGCGCGTCGTCCACCTTCTCGAAGGTGACGACCCCCTTCTGCTTCACGTCGCCGCCCACCGTCCGCCAGGCGATGCGCTCGTCCGGCAGCTGGTCGACGATCTCGGTGTCGAACTCACGGGTCGCCCCCGCGATCTTGGTCCGCCAGTGGCAGAGCCGGTCGTCGAGCTGCTGCACCTCCTCGACGCCGTCCATGAAGCGGGGGAACTCCTCGAACTGCGTCCACTGGTCGTAGACCTCGCGCAGCGGGGCCTCCACCTCGATCGTGTCGTGCACCATCTCGGTCATCTCCCTGTTTCGCGTCGTGTCGGTGCAGTGCCCGTCGGCGGGCGGCTACCCGCCTCCACCGGCCGTAACCACCACCGCCACGCGCGCGTGCCCGGCCGGGGAGCGGGTATCCGCGCTCTCGCCACGACGCCGCGAGACCGGTCGACCCCACGACGACGGCCGGCCGAGGCCCACGACGACCACCGGACGCAGCCATGACGATGATCAGACCGAACGGGGTGTACGCGCCCCAGGGCGACACCGCCCTGCTCCTGGAGAGCCTCGCCCGCGAACGCCTGGCGCGCGGCGCCCGCACCCTCGACCTGTGCACCGGCACCGGCGTCCTCGCCATCGCGGCGGCCCGCCGGGGCGCCCGGGCGACCGCCGCCGACATCGCGCCGGCCGCCGTGACCGCCGCGCGCCGCAACGCCCGGCTGCGCCGCTGCCGGGTACGGGTGCTGCGGGGCGACCTCGCCGCCCCCGTCGCGGGGGAGAGGTTCGACCTGGTGACCGCCAATCCGCCCTACGTCCCCGCGCCCTCGCCGGACGCGCCCGTCTCGGGACCCGCGCGGGCCTGGGACGCCGGCCACGACGGGCGGCTGCTCCTCGACCGGATCTGCCGCGACGCACCCGCCGTCCTCGCTCCCGACGGCGTCCTGCTCCTCGTCCAGTCCTCGCTCAGCGGCGTCGGCGACACGCTCGCCGCGCTGGACGCCGCCGGCCTGCGGGCCCGGGTCGTCGCGAGCCGGGAGCAGCCGTTCGGGCCGGTGATGACGGCCCGGGCCGACTGGTTCGAGGCGCGCGGCATCGTCGCACCGGGCACCCGCACCGAGCGGCTCGTGGTGATCCGCGCCGTCCACGCCGCCGACGCCCGCATGGCCCGCCCCCGCCCGGGCAGGCGCGCCGCGCCGGTGGCCGACCACGGCCCGGCCCGGTGACCCCCTCCGCCCCCGGGAGACGCGATGACCCCGCACTCCGCACCCCAGGCCCGCGGCGTCGCCCTGTTCGACGTCGACGGCACCCTCGTCGACACCAATTACCTGCACACCCTCACCTGGTGGATGGCCCTGCGGCAGCACGGCCACACGGTGCCGATGGCCCGGATCCACCGGGCCGTCGGCATGGGCGCCGACCGGCTCCTCGACGCCGTGCTCGGCACCGGCCGCAGCCACGACGAGGACGCCGCCGTCGCGGACGCCCACGGCACCCTCTACGCCACCTGGTTCGACTCGCTGGCCCCCTTCGACGGCGCCGCCGAGCTGCTGCGCGCCACCGCCGCCCGGGGCTGGCGGATCGTGCTGGCCAGCTCCGCCTCCGAGGAGGAGGTGGCCGCCGTCCGCGCCCGGCTCGACGCCGACGACGTCATCGACACGGCCACCTCCAGCGCCGACGTCACCGCCACCAAACCCGCCCCGGACCTGGTGCGGGCCGCCCTGGACAAGATGGGCGCCGAACCCGAGGACGCCGTCCTCGTCGGCGACACCGTGTGGGACGTCGAGTCCGCCGGACGGGCCGGCGTGCCCTGCATCGGACTCCTCACCGGCGGCACGACCCGCAGGGAACTGGAGGACGCCGGCGCCGTCGTCGTCCACGACGACGCGCTCACCCTCCTCCGCCACCTCGACTCCGGCCCCCTCGCCCGGCCCCCGCGCTGACCAGGGCCGCGCCGCCGTCCGGGCATGGAGGGCCCGAGACAGGGCAGGCGCCCATGCATCCGTCCCCGGGGGACCGGAGCCGTACCGACGACTCCGTCCCCCGGCCTCGCCCCCGGAGGTACGCCGTGGAAACCGTGCACGAGCAGCAACCGGCCCCCGACCCGGCGGACCGGGACCCCGGCCCCCCGCGGCCCGGCGTCCGGGCCGTCCGGGTCACCCCCCTCGGGGAGGGCCCGCTGCTGATCGACGGCCCCGTGGAGATCGTGATGCCCGACGGGACCGTGCGCCGCAGCGACCGCCCCGTCGTCGCGCTGTGCCGGTGCCGGCGCAGTCTGCGTGATCCGTTCTGCGACACCAGCCACCGCCGGCGGGCCCGCGCCCGCCGGACCGAAGGCCCCGAGCCGGCCGCCTGACGCCCCCGCGCCCAGGCGCCCGCCCCAGACCGAGGAGACCCGAGCCATGACGATCACCGCTCCGACCGCCGCCGACACCGGGGCGCCCGCCCTGCCCCCGGCCCGAGGGGAGCTCTCCGCCGCCGTGACCGCCCGCCTCGGCGGCCGGTCCGGCCCGCTGCCCGGCGCCGACGCCGTCCTGGCCGCCGATCCGTTCGGCGAGGACGTCCAGCTGGCCCTCCACCTCTGCTACGAGCTCCACTACCGCGGCTTCGCGCACGTGCCCGACTCCGCCGAGTGGGACCTCGGGCTGCTGCGTCTGCGGGCCCTCCTGGAGGGCGGCTTCGTCTCGGCGCTGCGGGACGCCTGCCCCGGCACCGTGTCGCCCGCCGAGGTCTTCGACGGCCTGCTGACCGAGCCGCCCGACGGCCGGGGCGTCTCCCGCCACCTGCTGCGCCACGGCACGATCGAGCTGCTGCGGGAGTACGCGGTGCTGCGTTCCGTGCACCAGCTGCGGGAGTCCGATCCGCACGCCTGGGTGCTGCCCCGGCTCCGGGGCCGTGCCAAGGCGGGCATGGCGGCCGTGCTGTACGACGAGTTCGGCTGCGGCCGGCAGGAGCGGGTGCACGCCCGGCTCTACGCCGACCTGATGCGCGCGCTCGACCTCGTACCGGACTACGGGCACTATCTGCCGGCCGTCGGGGCGCCCGCCCTGGCCGCAGGCAACGTGATGTCGCTGTTCGGGCTCCACCGGGCCCACCGGGGCTCCCTCATCGGCCACTTCGCCGTCCTGGAGATCACCTCGCCGCCCGCCGCCTCCTGGCTCGCCGCCGCCCTGCGCCGGTGCGGTGCGGGCGAGGAGGCGGCCCGCTTCTACGACGAGCACGTCGAGGCCGACGCCGTGCACGAGCAGCTGGTCCGGCGCGAGGTCGTCGGCGGCCTGCTCGACGAGGAACCCGGACTGGCCGCCGACGTCGCCTTCGGCGCGCGGGCCACGATCTTCCTGGAGGACACCCTCGGCCGGGCCGTCACGGACGCCTGGCGCTCCGGCGCCAGCGCCCTGCGGGCCCCCATCGAGGAGGAGACATGAACCTCATGGCACACGCCACCCACACCGGGGACGCGCCGGGAGGCGGCGGCCGGGTCGCCGAGGCACTGCCGCCCGACCACACCCAGGCCATCCTGGAGGTCACCAAGGAGGTCGGCGCCGTCCTCAAGGGCTCCGGCTGCCCCTTCGCCCTCGTCGGCAGCGTCGCCGCCTACGCGTACGGCATCCCGGTCCGGCTCCAGCACGACGCCGACTTCGCGCTGCGCGCGGAGGACTCCGAGACCGTCGTCCAACTGCTGCGCGACCGCGGCATCCGGATCGTCGACCCGCCCGAGGACTGGCTGGTCAAGGCCCGCAGCGGCGGCGAGCAGATCGACCTGATCTTCTCCCTCGCCGGCCGGCCCGTCACCAGGGAACTCCTCGACCGGGCCTGGACCCTCCCCGTCGACTCCGTCCACCTGCCGGTGATCGACCCGACCGACCTGATGACCTGCCGTCTCGCGGCGCTCTCCGAGCACCACTGCGACTACGGCGCCCTGCTGCCGGTCGCCCGCGGCCTGCGGGAACGCGTCGACTGGGACCGGGTCCGCGAGGAGACCCGCGACCATCCCATGGCGGTGGCCTTCCTCTACCTGCTCGGCCTCCTGGGCGTCCTCCCGCAGACCGAGCCGACCCGGGAGGAGGCGGACCGCCGTGACTGACCGGCCCGAGCGCCCCGAGCACGCCTCCGCCGGAGCAGGGCGCCCCGCACCGGTGCGGTACGAGAGGGCGCCGGACGCCGGCGGGCGGTCGTCGGCCTCCCTGCCGGAGCCCGCCGTGGACGAGTACCGCCTCGCCCTGCTGCGGGAGCGGCTCGCCACGGACGGGCAGGCCGAGCTCGGCGTCCGGGCGGAGTGGCGCGGCAGAACCGTCCTGCTCACCGGGACGGTGACCGACGCCGCCCGGCGCGAGGAGATCGTGGACCTCGCCCGCGACACCCTCGGCGGCGTCACCGTACGGGCGGAGCTCGCCGTCGCCGGCCACGACGCCCCGGACCACGGGGAGGAACTGCCATGACCCTCGTCGAACCGGACCGGACCGCCCCGCACTCCGCCGTCCGCGTCGCCGCCGTCGGCGACATCCACCTCGGCGAGGGCTGCGCGGGCCTGCTCCGCCCCGCCTTCGAGACCCTTCCCGACTGCGCCGACCTGCTGCTGCTCGCTGGCGACCTGACCCGGCACGGCTCCGTGGCCGAGGCCGAGGTGGTGGCGGGCGAGGTCGCCTCCCTCGGCGTCCCCGTCGTCGCCGTCCTCGGCAACCACGACCACCACGCGGACGCACCGGACGACGTCGCCCGGGTGCTCCGCGACGCCGGCGTGCACGTCCTGGAGGGCGACAGCGTCGTCCTGCCCGTCGACGGTCACAAGGTCGGCGTCGCCGGGGTGAAGGGCTTCTGCGGCGGTTTCGTCGGCCGCAGCGCGGGCGAGTTCGGCGAGCCCGAGATGAAGGCGTTCGTCCGGACGACCCGGCACAGCGCCGAACGGCTCGCCGGCGCCCTCGCCGAACTGACCGAGCACGGCTGCGCCGTCCGCATCGCGCTCACGCACTTCTCCCCGGTCCCCGACACCCTCGCGGGCGAGCCGCCCGAGATCTATCCCTTCCTCGGCAGCTACCTCCTCGCCGAGGCCATCGACGCCCACGGCGCCGACCTGGCCGTCCACGGCCACGCCCACCTCGGCACCGAGCACGGCATGACCGCCGGGGGAGTCCGGGTCCGGAACGTCGCCCAGCCCGTGATCGACCACGCCTTCGCCCTCTACCGCCTGCCCCTCGACGGCCACCGGCCGGGCGCCTCCACGGCGTCCGCGACCCCGTCCGACTCCGTGCCGCTCCCGGACCGCTACGCCCACCACTGACCGGCCGGGACCGGCCTCAGCCCTCGACGCCGGTCGAGGTGTGCGCGGCGCCGACCGGCTTGGACTCCGGGGAGCCGCGCTGGCGGAGGTAGACGGAGAGGACGGCCATGGCCGCGACGGCGAGGAGTTCCGACTGCCAGTTCTGCAGCGAACGGTTCCAGAAGTCGGCCGAGACGAGGTACGCGCCCCAGTCGATCGGCGCCTGGAGCTGCCGCAGCCGCTCCCCGTTGTACGCGGAGACGCCGGAGACCGACTGGGCGAACCAGGACCCCAGGAAGAACGCGCCCATGACCAGGCCCAGGGAGCGCGAGTACAGGGTCTGCCGCCAGTCCCTCGTCCCCGCCCAGCGCGGCGAGTCCGACCGCGCGTGCGGGCCCATCCGCTGGTACCGCTCGCTCTCCGTCCCCGCCCGGTCGAGGGGCTTGGACTCCGGGGAGCCGCGCTGGAGCAGGTACACCGTCCCGTACACGTACAGGAAGAACTGGAGGAACTCCGACTGCCAGTTCTCGGTGACGTCCACGGCGAAGTCCGAGGAGGCCAGATAGGCGCCGAAGCCGACCTGCTGGAGCCCCGCCACCGCCAGCTGCTCGTTGAACTCGGCGCGTCCGGCGACCGCCTGGCCGGCGAGGACGACGAAGAACGCCGCGCCGAAGACGAGGGTGAGGCTGTTCGACCGCCAGAAGCCGGGGGACCCGTCGCGGTCCGCGCTTCCGGGCGTCACCGGTGCATCGCCCCGATCACCGTGAAGTAGGCGAGACCGCCCAGGATCGTCACGACACAGCCGAGGAACACGGCCCTCATGCCGTCAGCCTCCCTTCACCGAGCAGCGGTACGGTTCGTCCTCCGAGCCCGGTTCCTCGCAGCCGGCGGCCGTCACCCGCCAGCCCGCGTCGAACTGGGACAGGAACAGCGTGTCGCCCGTCATCCGGAGCAGCGCCTCGCGCCCGTAGACGTCGACGCCGCGCGCGAGCCCCGCCGTCGGCAGCCCCGCCTCGCGCAGCCCGACCGGGCACGGCGTCCGCCCGTCCTCCTCGACCTGCTCACGGGTCTCCGGGGCGAGCAGCCCGCACCCGGTCCGGTAGTCACCGGCCGACAGCGCGGCGGCGAACCGCCGCCCGGCGTCGGTCGCGCCGTCCTCGCGCGCCGCGGGCGCCCCGCAGCCGCCGAGCAGCAGCACGGCCAGCAGGGCACCGGACACGCGCCGGACCGTCGTCGTTCCCGTCATGCGGCCACCGTCATGCCCCCACCCTGCCCGCCCGGGCCGCGCGGCCCCGAGACGCCGGGCGGCGCGCCGGGGCGGCTTCACCCGATCGCCCCCGCGCGGCGGCCTCAGTGGGCCGCCGCGCCGAACTCCGCGTGCTGGGTGCGGTGCGCGAAATCGCTGTCACCGGGCGCCGGTCTCCCGAGCATCCGGCGGCGCGCCAGGGACCTGGCCTCCCGCATCAGGCTCCGGAACTCCTCGTCGGTGAGCCTGGGCCGGCAGCTCGTCCCCGGGTCGGCCGCCCCGCTCCGCGGATGCCCTCGCATCGTCCTCGCCGCCTTCCCGGCTCGATCTCGTTCCTGCACCGCGTCTACCCGGTACGCCGCGCGTCAGCCGCGCCCGGGGCACCGGAGACGGCCGGCCGGCGACACCGCAGCCCGGCCCCTCGCCACTCTCGTCTGCCGCCCCCGGGCCTTCGGCCTCGCCGCACTCGACGCCATGCTCCGCGAGGCCCGCGCCCCCGAGGTCCACGACTGGCCTGCTCGACACCGTCGAGGCGGAGACGAAGGACGCCCCCGACCGGTTCCAGGGGTCGATGAACCACTGCCTCGCCCGGATCGGCGTCGAACACCCTCGCCATCGGCGCACGCCTGGAGGTCCTGGAGGACGAGGACTACCCCACCTCGCCGGGCCGCACCTCCCCGTACGCCCGCACCTGGATCGCCGAGGCGGTGCGGCGGCGCGAAGCCCAGGACACGCCGAACCGGCGTCACCACGAAAGGTGGTGACGCCGGGTCAGGCGCCGCTACCTGCCGGACCAGGCGTTGCGGATCGACACCGTCGACGTGTTGCCCTGCCGGTCGGTGATCTCGGCGGCGAGCGAGATCCCGGCGCCCTTCGCCGGGTTCCTCACCACGATCCGGCCGTCGACGACCCGCACGCCCTGCCAGGTCGTGCCCTCGTCGTAACTGACCTTCACCGTCAGGGACGCGAGGTTCCCGCCGGCCGCCGCGCCCTGCACGGTCACCGGGACCGTCGCCCAGGCCCGCGCCGGGGCCCGCGAGGAGAGGTCGACCGGGGCCGCGAAGCGGACCGTGGACACCGGCAGCGCCGTGGTGGCCGCGACCTCCTTCGACCGGAACGCGAAGGAGGCGTCGATCCGGGTGGACGCCCCGGCGACCGCGGCCGCCCGCTCCACCGACGTGACCAGCCGGTACTCGGCCTCGGCGCCGTCGACCACGAAGGGTTCCGTGCCGCTCAGCGGATCGTCGTTCGCCGCGACGCGGACACCGTCGCGGTAGAGCGTCGTCGTGGCGGAGGAGTAGGGCGTCATGCCCACGTGCCCCCGCCCGTCGGCCAGCAGCGGGACGGCCCCGACCAGGTGCTGCTCGCCCGTCGCCGGGTCGGGAGCCGTACGGAAGACGCCCGTGCCCTCGCCCAGGAGCGGGCCGAACACGCCGGTGTTGAACCGTTCCCGGTACGTCCGCCCCGCCTCGTACCGGCGCGGCGCGGTCATCGCGTACCCGCCCTCGAAGGCCGGGTAGCCCCACTCGTCGGGCGCGCCCAGCTGGTTGAACCGGGTCAGCCAGCGGACGCCGTCGGCGGTCGAGACGCGGAAGGTGCGGGTGCCCGGCGCCGGCTGCGGGGCGGAGAAGCCGTTGCCCTCCGGCGCTCCGGGCAGGTGCGCGTACGGGGAGGCGAGCGCGGACTTGCCGGGCGCGGAGGCGCCGAGGCCGACCTTCAGCGTGGCGAACTCGTCCGCCTCGGCGTGCCGGGTGTAGCCGGTGGCGAGGGTGTCGGTCCTCCCGCCGTAGGCCACCGCGTACTGGCTGTCGCCCTCCCCGCCGTCGGCGTCGTCGAGGAAGTGCGCGTCCCAGGTCTGGAGCAGCGTGCCGTCGGTGACGGCCGGGCCCCGGTGGGCGGTGCGGAAGCCGGTGAAGCCGCGCAGGACCCAGCCGCTGCCGACCCGGCCGATCTCGGTGTTCCGCTCGTAGTACGTGCCCGCGTAGTCCGCCCGGTCGATCCCGGGCACGGTCAGCTCCACGGGCGCGGTCGTCCGCGCGTCGACCGTGACCGTGGTGTCGCCGGAGACGTCCAGCTTCGGCTGGGCGATCCAGTCGGTGCCCTTGGCGTAGTCCGAGGGGTCCTCGTAGACGGCCGTGTCGAGCGTGTACGTCCCCTTCGGCACGCGCAGCGTGTGGCTGCCGGGCTCGCTGTCGATCCGGGCCTGGAAGCCGGCCGCCGGACCGGCGACGCCGGTCAGGGTGTTGGCGAAGTCCCGCGCGTCGGCGCCGTCGCGGCCGAGCGTGCGGACGGTGAGGTCGTACGACTCGGCCTCCCGCACGGCCACCGCGGCCGTCCGGACCGACTGCCCCGCGCCGGTGGCGGTGACGTACCCCGAGTAGGTGCCGTCGGCCTCGCCGAGACGGGTGTCGGCGACCAGGTCGACGGCCGCCGTCCCGCCCGCCGGAACGGTCACCCGGGGCGCGCCGAGCGTGAAGAAGCCGCCGGGGGCGGCCTCGCCCGCCGGGTCCAGGCCGGACACCGACAGGTCGAGGGTGACGTCCGCCGTCCCGAGGTTGCGGTAGACGAGCTTCCGGGTCACCGGCCGGTCGTCGGCGTGCGGCCACCGGGCCGTGCCGAAGTTCAGCGACACCGCCTCGGAGACCACGGTCCCGGCGAGCGCCCGGTCGGCCTGGATCCGGCCCGTGCCCTGCTGGAAGGCGGTGAGACCGGCGCTGCCCTGCGCGGACCCGGCCAGCGCGGCCTTGAGCTCGGCGCCCGTCCAGTCGGGGTGCCGCTGCTTGAGGAGCGCGGCCGCGCCCGCCACGTGCGGGGTCGCCATCGAGGTGCCGTCGAGCCGGAGGTAGCCGGGCGCCGGGTGCGGGGTGCCGGGCCGGACGTCGAGCGCGCTGCCGGGCGCCGCGGCCGCCGTGACGGCGACCCCGGGCGCGGTCACGTCCGGCTTCACGGCCCCGTCGCCGACGCGCGGACCGGTGCCGGAGAAGGGGGCGAGCCGGTCCTCGTGGTCGACGGCGCCGACGGTCAGCGCCGCGTCCGCGGTGCCGGGGGAGCCCACCGACGACGGTCCGGACTCGCCGTCGTTTCCGGCGGCGACCGCGAACAGGACGCCCTTCTCCGCGGACAGCCGGTCGATCGCCGCCTCCAGCGGGTCGACGCCGGGGCTGTCGGGGGCGCCGAGGCTGAGGTTGACGACGTCGGCGCCCTCGGCGACCGCCCACTCCATGCCCGCGAGGACGGCCGAGTCGTCGCCGTACCCCTCGTCGTCCAGGACCTTCCCGCTGATCACCTCGGCACCCGGGGCCACGCCCGTGAACCGGCCGCCGGACCGGGCGCCGGTGCCGGCGGCGATCGACGCGACATGGGTGCCGTGCCCGACGCGGTCGACCGCGTCGGGGGAGGCGGAGAAGTTCTTCTCGCCGACGACCCGGGTCCTCAGGTCCTCGTGGGTCCGGTCGACGCCGGTGTCGAGGACGGCGATCCGCACGCCGGTGCCGTCGTAGCCGGCCTCCCAGGCCCGGTCGGCGCCGATCTGCCGGACACCGCGGTCGAGGCGCGCGCCCCGCACCCCGTCCAGCCAGACCGTCGCGACGCCGGCGGCGGTGGCCCGCGCGCCGTCCGGACGCCGGTCGGTCAGCGCCTCCCACACCCGGGCCAGGTCGTCCGGGGAGGCGAGCAGGGCGTCGGCGCCGAGGGTCGGGAAGGTACGCCGCAGTTCGGTGTCGCCGGCGGCGCGGACCTGCGCCCGGGCGGCGCCCGCGCCGCCCTCGTACCGGACGATCAGCTTGAGCCCGGAGCCGTGGCTCGCCCGCAGGCGGGGGTCGGTGAGCACGGAGAGGTCGAAGAGCCGCTGGTCGAGCCGTCCGTCGGCGATCAGGCGCCGGGCGTCGGCGGGCACCACCAGGGTGCGGTCGCCGGTGCGCCGCACCTCGACGGGTATGCGTTCGCGGCCGGGGGCGGCCTCGAACCGCACCATCCGGCCCCCGGCGTCCACCACCACGCGGTCGCCGGTGACGAGCGGGACGCGCTGGTCGCCGCCGATCCGCGCGGGGGCGGTGGTGCGGTCGGGTGCGGGGGTGCGGGTGGTGTCGTACGGGGTGGTGGCGGCGATCGCCGTGGCCGGGACGGTCATGCCCGCCACGAGGGCCACCGAGGTGGCCGCCGCGATCGTGAAGGCGCGTGCTTTTCGCACGGGTGCGCGCAAGTCTCCCCCAGGTTCGGAGATGAGGTGAGTGGTCGAGTTCCGGCCGTCGGCGCGAGCGGCGCCCGGCGGTCGGTCAGCGCAGTATGTGAGGTCACCGGGGTGTGATCAACGGCGTTGGGGGAGCGGCGGGTTGGAGCGTATGCGTTCCGGCCACGCCGGAGGGCGCGGGTGCGATGGGGTGACGACCGGGGTGTGACGAGCGTGTGACACCCCTGCGATGCCTGTGCGACCGCGGCGCCCGCCGGCACCCCCGAACCCCAGGTGCCGGCCGCTTTCCGGGCGCCGGCGCCGCCCCGACCGGAGGGCCGGTCTCCGATTGGCCGTATCCGGGCCGTGGCAGGCCGGTCCCGTCCGAGCCGTTGACGTCCCCGCGTCCCGCCCGTCAGGATGTCCACCGCCCCCGCATGGGAGCGCTCCCATGCCTGCTCCGTCACCCCCACCGAGGAGCCCGCACGTGAACCGACGCAGAACCGCCCTGCTCTCCCTGTCGGCCCTGCTCGCCGCAGGCCTGACCGCGGTGCCCGCCGTGCCGGCGGGCGCCGACGAGACCGAACGGATCAGGAACGGCGGCTTCGACGCGGGCGCCGACTCCTGGTGGACCAGCGGCGTCACCGCCGGGACGGACGGCGGCGCGCTCTGCGCC